>NZ_CP081862.1:0-1346775 GCF_019797765.1 Cellulomonas sp. C5510 | reverse complement strand
GGAAGTTGGCGAGCGTCGGGCTGGTCGGCAGGAACGACGGCGTCGCGGACCGCAGGCGCGCGTCGGGCGTCAGCGCCGACAGCACCATCCAGTAGACGGGGAACGCCCACAGGGCGGCGACGGCGACGCCGAGCGCGCCGAGCAGCACGCGACCGAGGCGGCGGCGCACGCGAGGACGCGCGGCGGGGCGGCGGCTCACCGGCGCGGCGGGCGTCCCGCCGCGGGCGGCTCCGGCGGCGACGGGGCGGGCCGGCGCGGCAGCGGCGCCGGTCTCGACGGAGCTCATCGGTCCTCCTTGAGCAGGCTGCGGACGTAGGGCCAGCTGAGCAGCACGGTGAGCGCGAGCACGAAGATCGACACCGCCGCGGCGCCCGCGAAGTCCTGCCGTCCGATGCCGAGCTCGAAGATGAAGTTGCCCAGCAGGTTCGTCTCGCTGACGGGGGCCCCGCTGTCCTGCAGCAGCCGGATCTGCGCGAACACCCGCAGGTCCCAGATGATCTGCAGCAGCAGCACGATGGACAGCACGGGCCGCACGAGCGGCATCGTGACGTGCCAGAAGATCTGCGCGGGCCGGGCGCCGTCGATGCGGGCGGCCTCGAGCACCTCGTCGGACACCTGCGTGAGCGCGGCGTAGACGGACAGCGCCACGAACGGCACCGACATCCAGACGATGACGACGGTCGCGACGAAGAAGAACGACAGCGGCTGCGCGAGCCACGAGTGCCCGGCGTACGAGTCGAAGCCGACCTGGACGAGCAGCCAGTTGACGACGCCGGTGCGCCAGTCGAACAGCCACTTCCAGACGGTGACGGCGGCGACGAGCGGCATCGCCCACGCGAGCAGGAGGGCGACCTGGAGCACGACCCGCACGACGGGGTGCACGGCCTTCATGAGCAGCGCGAGGAGCACCCCGATGCCGACGGTGACGAAGGCGTTGACGAGGCAGAAGACGACGGACCGCACGACGACCGCCCACAGCGCGTCGTCGCTGAAGATGCGGGCGTAGTTGTCGAGGCCGACGAAGGTGGGCGGCTGGCCGAACTGCTGCGCGAGTCCGAACTCCTGCAGCGACGTGACGACCTGCCAGAACAGCGGGTACCCCATGCCGAGCAGCAGAACGGCCACGGCGGGCACGAGCAGGACGTACGGGGTGGCGCGGGGGCCGCGGCGCCGGCGGGCCGCAGGCGGCGCGGCCGGGGAGGCGGCGGGGGGCGCGGGGCGCGCCTCGGTGGTGGACATGCGTTCTCTCCTGACGGGCGACGTGCCGGCCGGCGGTCGGTCACTGGCCGTTCAGCATCGGCGTGATCTGCTCGTCGTACTGCGCGGCGAGCTCGGTCACGTCACCGCCCTCGGCGATCTTCTGGAACAGCTCCTCGTAGACGAACGCCGCCTCGACGGCGGCCCAGCCCGGCGCCGCCGGGGTGAGCTTGGACGCCGCGGCGGTGTCGATCATCGTCTGCGCGAACTCGTCGTCGCCCAGGGAGTCGACGTACTGCGAGTTGGCCGGCCCGAGGCCGTTCTCGCCGAGCATCTGCTGGTACTCGGGCGAGAAGATGATCCGCATGAGGTTCTCGGCCAGCTCCGGGTGCTGGGACTGGGCCGAGATCGCGATGTTCGAGCCGCCCGCGAACACCGGCGCGAGGCCGCCGTCCGCGCCCGGGAGCGCGAAGATGCCGAACTTGCTGGTGTCCGTCATGCCGTCGCGGACCTCCTCGCCGGCGTCGTTCGTCGTCAGGTCGCCGATGGACCAGCGGGCCCAGCCCGGGGCCATGATCGTCGCGGCGGCCGGGGCGGCGCCGTCGGTGCCGTCGTTGAGGAAGTCCCAGTAGGCGACGTCGCGCTCGGTGGCCGGCACGTTGGACGAGCCCTCGTAGACGGCCTGCCACTGCTCGAGACCCTCGATCGTCTTCGGGTCGGACAGCGTGGAGGTCCACTCGCCGCCGTCCTGCGTGGCGAGCTCGCCGCCGTTCGCGAACACCCACGAGATGCCGTTGCGCCAGTCCTGGCCGCCGATGGCGAACCCGGACTGCGCGTCGGTGCGGAGCTTCGTGACGTCCTCGGAGAACTCGGCGAGGGTCGTCGGCGGCTCGAGGCCCGCGGCCGACCAGATGTCCTTGCGGTAGAACATGTGGCGCGAGCCGAAGTAGTAGGGCAGCGCGTAGTTCTTGCCGTCCGCCTTGCCGACCTCGACGAACGACGGCAGCAGGTCGTCTCCGCCGAGCTCGTCGTACAGCGGGGTCAGGTCGCGGAACGCGCCGATCGTGGTGAAGGTCGGCGACTGCGTGTTGCCGATCTCGACGACGTCGGGGGTGTTGGCGGCGTCCGGCAGCGCGGTCGTCAGCTTCGTGACGAGGTCGCCCCACTCCTGCTCCTCGATGGTGAGCGTCGAGCCGGGGTTCTCCTCCTCGAACGTCGTCTTGAGGTAGTCGCGCAGCTCGTCGGGCGTGTCCGCGCCGGCGAGCCAGAGGGTGATGTCCGCGGCCTCGGGGGTGCCGTCCGACGACGTCGAGCCGCCGTCGTCGCCCGACGAGCACGCCGTCAGCGCAAGCGTCGCCGCCACACCGACGGCTGCCATCCGTACGATCTTCACGTTGGTGTTCCTCCCTGATGCGAGGCGAGGCCCGTCCGGGCGTCGCCGGGGTGGTGGTACCGGCACTGCAAGCGGTCGGCTCGGGGTCGTCACGTGACCCCGAGCTGACCGGACAGCACGAGCGCCGCGGCGCCGGAGAGCGCCCCGTCCTCGTCCAGCGAGCCCATCCGCAGCACGAGGTCCTGCCCCAGCAGGGGCATGGTCCGGGCCCGGACGGTGGCGAGCGCCTCCACCCTGAGGGCTCCGTCGAGCAGCTCCGGGGGACCGGAGAGCAGGACCTCGGCGAGGTTGAGCGCGCTGACGACGGGAGCCAGGGCGATGCCCAGCTTCCGTCCGACCGACGCGAGCACCGCGTCGGACTCCTCGGGGGTGCGGCCGGCCGTGGCGCGGCGCAGGGCGGGCAGGGACAGCAGGGTCTCCAGACAGCCCTCGCGCCCGCACGCGCAGGGCTGCGGCAGCGGGTCGCCGGCGCGGACGTCGCGGTCGTCGACCACGGTCACGTGCCCGATCTCCCCGGCCGCGTCGCCGCGGCCGCGCACGAGCGCGCCGTCCAGGACGATGCCGGCGCCGACGCCCTGCCCGACGGTGACGACCATGAGGCCGGTGCCGGTGGCACCCCCGTACGTGTACTCCCCCAGCGCGTGGGTGTTGGCGTCGTTGGCGACCTGGACCGGGACCCCGAGGCGCTCGGTCAGGAGCGCGGCCAGCGGCAGCTCGTACCACCCGCGGTTGGGGGCCGCGACGACGTAGCCGGAGGAGTCGATGACGCCGGGCGACCCGATGCCCACGCCCACGACGGGCCGGTCGGCGGCTGCCAGCAGCTCACGGCACAGGTCCTCGAGCACGGCGACGGCCGCGTCCCCGGTGCGCCCGTCGAGCGAGACGGCGCGGCGCGCCACGACGGCACCGGTGAGCGTCATCACGGCGCCGCGGAGGCTGGCGTCGTCCGCGAGGTCGACGGCGACGACGTGGAACTCCTCCGTGCGCATCCCGACGAGAGTGGCGGGCTTGCCCACGCGGCCCTCGGGCCGGAGGCCGAGCTCCTCCACCAGGCCCTCGGAGATGAGGACGGAGACGAGGTCCGAGACGGTGACGCGGGTCAGCCCGGTGCTGCGGGCGAGGTCGGCCCGTGACGACGGCCCCTCGTGGAACAGGTGCTGCAGGACGAGCGCGCGGTTGTGCGCCCGGGCGTGCTCGGGGAGCACCTTCGCCGTGGGTCGCAGCGCCCGGCCCACTCCCCGGGGCGCGGGTGCCCCGGGACGCGCCGTCCGCGTCGTCTCTGTCGCCGCCATGTTTGTTAGTAGACCTTCCTTACTAACTACCGTCAAGAAGTTCCCGTGACCGTGACCACATCGTGACCGCGCGTTCACCGGCGTGACACGCGTCCCGGAATGCCCGCGCCCGCGCGAGCGCTCCACCTCGCATGGAGCTCGGTCTGTACACCTTCGGCGACATCCACCCCGACCCCGTCAGCGGGGCGGTGACCTCCCCCGCCCAGCGGCTGCGCGACGTGCTCGAGCGCGTCCGGCTGGCCGAGCAGGTCGGCCTCGACCACGTCGGCGTCGGCGAGCACCACCGGCCCGACTACGCCATCTCCTCCCCCGCCACCGTCATCGCCGCCGCCCTCGCGCAGACCGAGCGGATCAGCGTCGGCAGCGCCGTCACCGTGCTGTCCACCGAGGACCCCGTGCGGGTGTACCAGCAGTTCGCAACGATGGACCTGCTGTCCGGCGGGCGGGTGGAGCTGCTGGCCGGGCGCGGCTCGTTCATCGAGTCGTACCCCCTGTTCGGCGCCTCGCTGGACGACTACGACGCGCTGTTCGAGGAGAAGATCCGCCTGCTGCTGCGCATCGACCGCGGCAACCCCGTCACCTGGTCCGGCCGGTTCCGCCCGCCGCTGCAGGGCGTCGACGTGCTGCCGCGCCCGCTCGACAAGCCGGGGCTCGGGGAGCACCTGCGCATCGCGATCGCGACCGGCGGCAACCCCGCGTCCTCCGAGCGCGCCGGGCGGCTCGGGCTGCCCGTGTCGTACGCGATCATCGGCGGCCGCCCGGCCGACTTCGCCGGGCTCGTGCAGCTGTACCGCCGCGCCCACGAGGAGGCCGGCCACGACCCGGCCACGCGACGCGTCGAGGTCGCCGGGATGGGGTTCGTCGCCGAGGACGGCAAGCAGGCGCGCGACTTCTTCTTCCCGTACTGGCTCGACTCCATGCGCCGGATCGCCTCCGAGCGCGGGTTCGCGATCCCCAACCGCATCGCCTTCGAGTCGCAGGCCGCCACGGGCGGGGCGTACTTCGTCGGCGCGCCCGAGGAGATCGCCGAGCGGATCGTCGCCCTGCACGGCGCGCTCGGCCACGACCGGCAGATCTTCCAGATGGACCTGTCCGGCGTGCCGCAGCGCGAGAGCCTGCGCGCGATCGAGCTGCTCGGCACGCGCGTGGCGCCGCTGGTGCGCGAGGCGCTGGGCGGCTGAGCCGGCTCACGCGACCGACGCCGCCCGCGGGGCCGACGGTCCCGCTCGCCCGGGGTGCGCGCGCGGATACGGTGGTCCCCGTTGGATCTGCTTCCGAGAGGGACTCCCCGTGACTGCACCCGTCGACGCCACCACCACCGGCGCCTGGACCGCCCTGACCGCGCACCGTGACGCGCTGACCCCGGACCTGCGCGGCTGGTTCGCCGCCGACCCGGAGCGTGCGACCCGCCTGACCCGGCAGGTGGCGGACCTCACCGTCGACCTGTCGAAGAACCTCGTCACCGACGAGACCCTGGAGCTGCTGACGCGGCTCGCCGACGAGGTGCACCTCAAGACCCGCCTGGACGCGATGTTCTCCGGCGAGCACATCAACGTCACCGAGGACCGCGCGGTGCTGCACACGGCCCTGCGGCGCCCCGCGGACGCCGAGCCGCCGCTGGTCGTGGACGGCCAGGACGTCGACGCGGACGTGCAGGAGGTGCTCGCCAAGGTCGCCGCGTTCGCGGAGAAGGTCCGCTCCGGCGAGTGGACGGGCGTGACCGGCGAGCGGGTGGCGACGGTCGTCAACATCGGCATCGGCGGTTCGGACCTCGGCCCCGTCATGGCGTACGAGGCGCTCAAGCCGTACGTGCAGGAGGGCCTCGAGGTCCGGTTCGTGTCGAACATCGACCCGACGGACATCGCCGAGAAGACGAAGGACCTCGACCCGACGACGACGCTGTTCATCGTCGCGTCCAAGACGTTCGGCACCCTGGAGACGCTGACCAACGCGCGCCTGGCCCGTGACTGGCTGTGGCGCGGGCTGGTCGCCGCCGGCGCGATCGAGGACACCGAGGAGGCCCGCACCGGCGCCGTCGCGAAGCACTTCGTCGCGGTGTCGACGGCGCTCGACAAGGTCGCCGCGTTCGGCATCGACCCGGAGAACGCGTTCGGGTTCTGGGACTGGGTCGGCGGCCGCTACTCCGTCGACTCCGCCATCGGCACCTCGCTCGCGATCGCGATCGGCCCGGACGCGTTCGGCGAGCTGCTCGAGGGCTTCCACGCCGTCGACGAGCACGTCCGCAGCACGCCGTTCGAGCAGAACGTGCCGGTCCTCATGGGCCTGCTCAACGTCTGGTACGTGAACTTCCTCGACGCGCACACGCACGCCGTCCTGCCGTACGCCCAGTACCTGCACCGGTTCCCGGCCTACCTGCAGCAGCTGACCATGGAGTCGAACGGCAAGTCGGTCCGCTGGGACGGCACGCCGGTCACGACGGAGACGGGCGAGGTGTTCTGGGGCGAGCCCGGCACCAACGGCCAGCACGCGTTCTACCAGCTCATCCACCAGGGCACCCGGCTGATCCCGGCGGACTTCATCGCTGTCGCGAACCCCGCGCACCCGCTGCAGGACGGCGGCACCGACGTGCACGCGCTGTTCCTGGCGAACTACTTCGCGCAGACCAAGGCGCTGGCGTTCGGCAAGACGGCGGACGAGGTGCGCGCCGAGGGCACGCCGGAGGAGATCGTCCCGGCCCGCGTGTTCTCCGGGAACCGCCCGACGACGTCGATCCTGGCGCCGTCGCTCACGCCGTCGGTGCTGGGCCAGCTGATCGCGCTGTACGAGCACATCACGTTCGTCCAGGGCGTGGTGTGGGGCATCGACTCGTTCGACCAGTGGGGCGTCGAGCTCGGCAAGAAGCTCGCGCTCGAGATCGCACCGGCGGTCGAGGGCGACACGGCGGCGCTCGACGGGCAGGACCCGTCGACGCGCGCCCTCATCGCGCGGTACCTGGAGCTGCGGCAGGGCTGAGCCCGGAGCACGCGTCACGACGGAGGCCCGCACCCCGAGCGAGGGGTGCGGGCCTCCGTCGCGTCCGGCCCTGCCGCGCGGCTCAGTGCGCGGAGCCGAACCACTCCTCCACCCGCTCGGCCACCGCGCGGTCGAACGTGTCGTCGTCGTGGTGCGTCATCAGCCACTGCACGAACGACCCGCCGGCCACCGCGTCGAGCTCCTTCCGGCAGCGCGCGGTGTCGGTGACCGCCCGGTGCAGCAGGTCGACCGCCTCGTCTGGAGTCCGGTAGCAGAACGGGTACCCCTCGGGCAGCAGGGCCCGCGCCCAGGGCAGGTCGGGGAACACCCCGACGGCACCGGCGGCGAGCGCCTCCACGTACTCCAGGCCGTAGGACTCCTCGGTGGCGGTCGCCAGGAACGCCGTGGTGCGCGCGAGCGCCTCCCAGTACGAGTCGCGGCTGGACGTGAGCGGCCCCACCCAGCACCAGTCCCGCTCGGACATCCGCATGGCGGTCTCGGACACGAGGTGCGACTCGTGCAGGCGGGCCTCCACCCGGATCGGCGTCCGCTTGTGCACGCGGTCCACGACCTCGAGGAACAGCCGCGGCTGCTTGCGCTCCGAGACGTAGATCGCGGGGTACAGCACGACGGGGACCGGCGGTTCCCGGCGCGGCCGGATGTGGTCGACCCGGAACCCGAGGTTGACCCAGGCGATCCGCGCCCGCTCCCCGAGCGCCGGCACGGTGCTGCGGGCCACCAGCTCGCGGATCTCCGAGGCCGTGCGGGCGGAGTTCGCGAACGTCGGGAACAGCGCGCACGACAGGGCCAGGGCCGCGCGCTCGACGTCGTGCTGGTAGCGGGTCGCGTCCCACCAGACGAAGTTCATGATCTGCGGCCGCTCGCACCCGCCCGCGCGCAGCGTCTGCCAGACCTGCACCGAGTCGAGCACGTCCATGGTGACGACCACCGTGCCGTCGCCGTCGAGGAACTCCAGCGGCAGCATGTCGAAGCCCGCGCACCGCCGCGGCCCCGGACCGACGAGCACCGACCCCGGGAACACCCGCAGCAGCCGCCGGACGAGCGTGGCCGCGGCGTCGTGCCCCGCGACCTGCCCGTCAGGCCCGACGAGGACCGCGTCGTGCTTGACCGCGACCCGCACGGCCGGTCACCGCCCCTCGGACTCGACCAGCTCGTCGGCGTCCACCGGGACGTCGTCCGGCAGGACGTCGCGCTCGGTCGCCGCCTGGCGGGGCACACCGTCGCCGGCCGTCCGGTCGGCCGGCATGGCCGTCCGGTCGTCGGCGCGGTCGCCGGCGTCCGCGTCGCCGCCGGCGGGCTCGGACGGCTCGGCCGGCTCCGCGTCCCCGACCGGCGCCGAGCCGATGCGCATCCCGTAGAACGACCGGTACACGAAGTACGCCGACACCACGAAGAACACCGCCGCCAGCACGTGCACCAGGACGCCGCGGCCGTCGTCCGCGAGGCTCACCGCGAGCTCGACCGCCAGCAGCCCGAACAGCGTCGTGAACTTGATGACCGGGTTGAGCGCGACGGACGAGGTGTCCTTGTACGGGTCGCCGACCGTGTCGCCGACGATCGTCGCGTCGTGCAGGGCGGTGCCCTTCGCGTGCAGGTCGACCTCGACGATCTTCTTCGCGTTGTCCCAGGCGCCGCCGGCGTTCGCCATGAAGATCGCCTGGTAGAGGCCGAACACCGCGATGGAGATCAGGTAGCCGATGAAGAAGAACGGCTCCACGAACGCGAACGACAGCGTGGCGAAGAAGATCGCGAGGAACATCGTCAGCATGCCCTTCTGGGCGTACTGGGTGCAGATCTCCACGACGCGGCGGGAGTCCTCCTCGGACGCCCGGGTGCTGCCGTCGAGCTTGATGTTGCCCTTGATGAACTCCACCGCGCGGTACGCGCCCGTCGTGACCGCCTGGATCGACGCCCCGGTGAACCAGAAGATCACCGCGCCGCCGGTGATGAGGCCGAGCAGGAACGGCGGGTGCAGCAGCGACAAGTTCTCCAGGCCGGTGGTCAGGCCCTGGGTGAGCGCCACGATGATCGAGAAGATCATGGTGGTCGCGCCCACGACGGCCGTGCCGATGAGGACGGGCTTCGCCGTCGCCTTGAACGTGTTGCCGGCGCCGTCGTTCTCCTCGAGCATCCGCTTGGCGTTCTCCCACTGCGGCAGGAACCCGTGCTCGGCGTCGATCTGCTCCGCGGCGCCCGGCAGCTCCTCCACGAGCGACAGCTCGTAGACGCTCTGGGCGTTGTCCGTGACCGGGCCGTAGGAGTCGACCGCGATGGTCACGGGCCCCATGCCGAGGAACCCGAACGCGACGAGACCGAAGGCGAACACGGCCGGCGCGACCATGAGGTCGCCGAGGCCCTGCTCGCTGATGAGGAACGCGCCGCCCATGAGGCCGACCACCGTGATGCCGAGCCAGTAGGCCGAGAAGTTGCCGGCCACGAGCCCGGACAGGATGTTGAGCGACGGGCCGCCCTCGCGGGAGGAGGTGACGACCTCGCGCACGTGCCGGCTGTTGGTCGAGGTGAACACCTTGACCAGCTCCGGGATGAGCGCGCCGGCCAGCGTGCCGCAGGAGATGATCGCCGCGACCTTCCACCACAGCCCGTCCCCGGCGCCCTCGAGGTGCCCGAGCACCGCCCAGGTGGTCACGTAGGTGAAGACGATGGACACCAGCGAGGTCAGCCACACCAGCGACGTCAGCGGCCTCTCGAAGTCCATGCGGTCCGCCGTGGCGTAGCGGCGGCGGGTCCAGGCGTCGTTGGCGAGGTAGGACACGGCGGACGCGATGACCATCACCGCGCGGATGACGAACAGCCACACCAGGAGCGTCGCCTGCACCGCGGGGTCGTCGACCGCCAGCAGCACGAACGTCACCAGCGCCACGCCGGTCACGCCGTAGGTCTCGAAGCCGTCCGCGCTCGGGCCGACCGAGTCGCCCGCGTTGTCACCGGTGCAGTCGGCGATGACACCGGGGTTGCGGGCGTCGTCCTCCTTGATCTTGAAGACGATCTTCATGAGGTCGGACCCGATGTCCGCGATCTTGGTGAAGATGCCGCCCGCGATGCGCAGCGCCGAGGCGCCGAGGGACTCGCCGACCGCGAACCCGATGAAGCACGCGCCCGCGACGTCGGCCGGCAGGAACAGCAGGATCACCAGCATCATGAACAGCTCGAGGCTGATGAGCACCATGCCGATCGACATGCCCGACTTCATCGGGATCCGGTGCACCGGCAGCGGCCGGCCCCGCAGCGACGCGAACGCCGTCCGGGAGTTCGCGAACGTGTTGACGCGGATGCCGAACCACGCCACCGCGTACGACCCGGCCATGCCGAGCAGGCTGAACCCGATGATCATCGCGACCCGGCCCCACTCGAAGCCGACGAGCGCCTTGTAGTACACGACGATCACCGCGGCGATGAACACCCACAGCAGCATGAGGAACCTGCCCTGCTGCGTGAGGTACGTCTTGCAGGTGGAGTAGATGAGCTCGGAGATCTCCCGCATGGCCGTGTGGACCGGCAGGCGGCGGAGCTGCACGTACGACGCGACGCCGAACGCCAGGCCCAGCACGCACACCACCAGCCCGAGGCCCAGCAGCAGCCGCCCGGAGACCCCGCCGAGCACGGTCACGGCGCCGAGGTCGGGCAGCACGAGGCTGGCCTCGCCGCCGTGCACGGCACCCGCGCCGGCGCCCGATCCGGCACCGGACCCGGCACCCGCGCCGGCCTCGCCGCACCCGGCGAGCAGGAGGACCAGCGCGCCGGCGGCCCCGCCCAGCACGGGCAGGCGCCGGGAGCGCCGGGAGGTGCGGCGGGGTCCTGCTGCCCCCGCCGCGAGGTCGTCGTTGCCGGTCCGTACGTCTGTGTTCACGGTCGGTTCCCTGGTGAGAGCGCCTTCGCTGCCACCTTCGACGCTAGGACCGTGACGCAGGTCACGGATGAGACGTACGGCCCAGGACCGACGTCCCGGGCGGGCGCCTCAGCCCCAGCGCCCGAGCCGCTGCGCGAGCAGCCCCAGGGCCACCGGGCCGGCCGTCGACGTGCGCAGCACGTGCGGCCCGAGCCGGACGGTGACCGCCCCCGCGCCGACCAGCGCCGCGACCTCCCGCTCCGAGATGCCGCCCTCCGGCCCGACGACGACCAGGACGTCCGTCCCGGCACCCGCCGCGGGCAGCGCGGCCCCGCCCAGCGGCACCGTCGCCTCCTCGTGCAGCACCAGCGCGACGCCGCCCGCGGCCACCACGTCGCCGACACGTCGCGCCAGCGCCGGGGAGTCCAGCGCGAGCTCCACCTCGGGGACGTGCGCCCGGCGGGCCTGCTTCGCCGCCGTCCGCACCGTGCCGAGCCAGCGCGCGCGGCTCTTCGCCGCCCGGTCCCCGCGCCACACGACGACCGACCGCTCGGCCTGCCACGGCACGACGCCGTCGGCACCCACCTCCGTGGCCGCCTCGATCGCCAGCTCGTCCCGGTCGCCCTTGGCGAGGGCCTGCACGAGGACGAGCCGCGGCGCGGGAGGTGCCTCCACGACGACGTGCCGGACGCGCAGGTGCACGCCCTCGGGGCCCACGTGCTCGACCTCGCCGACCAGCCGCACGCCGGCCGTGTCCACGACGTCGACGCGCTCCCCCGGCGCCCGCCGCTGCACGACCCCCGCGTGCCGGCCCTCGGTGCCGTCCAGCAGGTACAGGTCGCCGGCCGCGAGTGCCGCGAGACCGCCCGGCTCGGCCAGGAAGACGGGTGCCGTCACGTGTCAGCGCCCGGCGAGCTTGTCGCGCAGCTTCGCGAAGACACCCGGCGTGGACGCGGACAGCCGCGCCTCCGGGCGCTCCTCCCCGCGCAGCGCCGCGAGCCGGCGCAGCAGCTCCGCCTGCTCGTCGTCCGTCGCGGTCGGCACCTGGACGTCGACGTGCACGTGCAGGTCGCCGCGGCCCCCGGCGTGCAGGTGCCCGACACCGAGCCCGCGCAGGGTGACCACCTGCGCCGGCTGCGTGCCGGGGCGCAGGTCGACCTCCTGAGGGCCGTCCAGCGTGTCCAGCGTGAGCACCGTCCCGAGCGCCGCCGCCGTCATCGGGACCTGCAGCGTGCAGTGCAGGTCGTCGCCCTCGCGGACGAACGACTCGTGGCGCCGCTCCCGGATCTCCAGGTACACGTCGCCCGCCGGGCCGCCCGCCGGGCCGACCTCGCCCTGCGCCGTGAGCTTGATGCGCGTGCCGGTGTCCACGCCCGCGGGGACGTCGACCTCGAGCACCCGGCGCGACCGGACGCGGCCCTCCCCGGCGCACTCGGTGCACGGCTCGGGGATGACGGTGCCGAACCCGTGGCAGGCGGCGCACGGCTGCGAGGTCATGACCTGGCCGAGGAACGAGCGCGCGACGCGCTGGACGCTGCCGCGGCCGCCGCACACGTCGCAGGTGCGCGGCGACGTGCCGGGCCGGCAGCACGTGCCGCCGCAGGTCGGGCAGAGCACCGCGGTGTCCACCGGAACCTCGCGATGCGTGCCGAACGTGGCCTCCGCGAGGTCGATGTCGAGCCGCACGAGCGCGTCCTGGCCGCGCCGGGCGCGCGGGATCGGGCCGCGCTGCGCCCCGCCCGCGGCAGCGGCACCGAAGAACGTCTCGAAGATGTCCTGGAAGCCGAAGCCCCCGCCCATGCCGCCGCCCGAGGACGACGGGTCGGCACCCATGTCGTACATGCGGCGCTTCTCCGGGTTGGACAGGACGTCGTACGCCCGGGAGACGTCCTTGAACCGCTCCTCCGACGCGGCGTCGGCACCGGCCACGTCCGGGTGCAGCTCGCGCGCCAGGCGGCGGTAGGCCTTCTTGATCTGCTCGGGCGTGGCGTCGCGGTCCACGCCGAGCACCTCGTAGTAGTCGCTCACTCGTCACTTCCTGTCGGTCGCGCGCGTCGACGCGGGTCGGGGGCGCCGCGGGGGCGGGCGCGGGTGGTGCGGTCGGGGCCGGTCACCCGGCGAGGATCCGGGACAGGTAGCGGGCGACGGCGCGGACCGTCGCGATCGTCCCGGGGTAGTCCATGCGGAGCGGGCCGACCGAGCCGATCCGGGCGACCGCGGCGCCACCGCCGTCGCCGGGCCCGCCGTAGCCGGTCGTGACGAACGAGGTCTCCACGAGGCCCTCGTGCTGGGTCTCGCGGCCGATGCGCACCGCCACGGCCGCCTCGTCCTCGGCCATCTCGGTCAGCAGCCGCAGCAGCACGACCTGCTCCTCCAGCGCCTCCAGCACGGGGCTGATGGTGCGGGCGAAGTCCTGGCCGCCGCCCCGCACGAGGTTCGCGGTGCCGGCCAGCACCACGCGCTCCTCGCTCTCGCGGGCCAGCGTGTCCTCCACGACGGCGACGACGGCGCGGACCAGCGGGGCCGCGACGGGCTCGAACTCGTCGGACAACCCGGACAGCACGGCGTCCAGCTCCGCGAGCCGGCGGCCCGCCGCCGCCACGTTCAGCCGGACCCGCAGCCGGGCGACGACCGCTCCGTCGAGCGGCTCGGCCAGCTCCAGGGTGCGCTGCTCCACACGGCCGTGGTCGGTGATGATGACGACGAGCAGGTGCCGGTCGCCGACCGGGACGAGCTCGACGTGCCGCAGGGCCGTGCGCCGCAGCGACGGGTACTGCACGACGGCCACCTGGTGCGTGAGCTGGGCGAGCAGCCGGACGGCGCGGTCCACCACGTCGTCCAGGTCGGCCGCGTCCTCCATGAAGGTCTCGATGGCCCGGCGCTCCGGCGCGGACAGCGGCTTGACGGTCGCGAGCCGGTCCACGAACAGCCGGTAGCCCTTGTCGGTCGGCACCCGGCCGGCGGAGGTGTGCGGCTGCACGATGTAGCCGGACTCCTCGAGCGCGGCCATGTCGTTGCGGATGGTGGCCGGCGAGACGCCGAGCGCGTGCCGCTCGACCAGCGCGCGGGAGCCGACGGGCTCGCGGGTGGCGACGTAGTCCTCCACGATCGCGCGCAGCACGTCCAGCCTGCGGTCCTCGCTCATCGCCACCTCCCGATGCCTGTCACCCGGTCCGTCGCGCCCGGTCCGCCGGCGCCCACGTCCCGTCCGCCGCGCCGTCCGGCGGCCGCCGGGACGCACCACCGGGATGGCACTCACCGGACGCGAGTGCCAATTCTACTCGGCCGCGCGGGCAGGTGCCCTGCGGCCCGCGCCCGAGGCCCCGGGTCCGGCCGTCCCGCCGGTCGCCTCCGGGTCGCGCCGCCGCGCCACCAGGTCGACGACGCCGACCGCCAGGGCCACCGCGACGAGCGACACCGTCACGAGCAGCGCGCGCCCCGCGGCGACACCCCCCTCCACGCCGCCCGCCAGCGCGGTGTAGTACGTCGAGAGCGCGACGGCCACACCCAGCGCGGACCCCACCCGCTGCCCCACCTGCAGCATGCTGCCCGCGACGCCCGCCCGGTCCAGCGGCACGCGCGCGAGCGTCAGCGTCTGGTTCGGGGAGATCACCAGGCCGCTGCCCGCGCCCGCGACCATCTGCGTCCCGGCGACCACCAGGCCGACCGCCGGCGGGTCCACCAGGCGGATCGCCAGGTCCGTGCCGACGAGACCCGTGAGCACGAGCACCAGCCCCACCACGACCAGCGCCCGGCCCCGCGTCGCGACCAGGCGGCCGGACTGCTGCGCGGCCACGGCCGACGCGATCGCGAACGGCATCCCGACCAGACCCGCCTGCAGCGGCGTGAACCCCGCGATCTGCTGCAGGTACAGCGTGGTCACCAGGAACACGGCCGTGAACCCCGCGAAGTACGCCATGCCCAGCAGGGCCCCGTTGTGGAACGACGGCTCCCCCAGCACCCGCGGGTCGAGGACGGCGGCCCCGGTCCTGCGCTGGTACCCGCGCTCCCACGCGACCGTGGCCACGGCCAGCACCGCCGCCACCGCCAGCCACCACCAGCGCGCCGGGTCGTCGCCGCTCTCGCCGGTGGTGATGACGAACGGGACCATCACGGCCGTCGTCGTGACAGCCACGAGCACGAGACCCGGCACGTCGAGCCGCGGGCGGCCCGGACGCGCGGACGCGGCGGACGTCCCGGGGCGGCCGCGCGGCAGGAACCGCAACGCCAGCGGCAGCACCACCGCGATCACCGGCACGTTGACGAAGAACACCCAGCGCCAGCCGTGCTCGGCCCCGAACGCCTGGATGATCAGCCCGCCGAGCAGCGGGCCGAGCGCCGTCGACACCCCGATCGTCGCGCCGAAGTACCCGAACGCCCGGCCGCGCTCGTACCCCGAGAACAGCTGCTGGATCGTGCCGACCACCTGCGGGTTCAGCAGGCCCGCGCTCGCGCCCTGCAGCAGCCGCATGGTCGCGAGCACCTCGTCCGACGGAGCCAGGCCCGCCCCGAGGCTGGTCAGCGCGAAGCCGGTGAGCCCCACGAGGAACAGCGCACGCCGGCCGTGGGCGTCCCCGAGCCGGCCGGCCGGCACCAGCACCAGCCCGAACGCCAGCGTGTACCCCGCGACGATGAGCTGGAGCTGGCTCGCGCCGGCGTCGAGGCTGCGCTCGATGGACGGTAGAGCGACGTTGACGATGGAGACGTCGAGCATCGTGATGAACCCGATGGCCAGGCAGACGCCGAGCGCGCGCCAGCGGTGGGGGTCCGGCTCCTGCGCGGCCGGCGGCTGCGCGGCCGGCCGGTGCGCGGCGGGCGGCTGCGCGGTCGGACGCTGCGGGTGCGGGGTGGACGTCACCGTCGTGTCGTACCACGGCCCCGCGCGGTCGGCACCTAGGCTGCCGCGGTGACCGACCGCTACGGACCCGACGTGCTGGCCGCCGGATCGGCCCGCGCGCACCGCCGCCCGACCTCCGTCCCCACCCCGGCCGAGCGCGGGCTGGTCGTCGAGGAGGTCACCACCGGCTGGGTCGGCGCGGTGGTCCGGGTCGAGAAGTCGGGCGGGGAGCACGTCGTCGTGCTCGAGGACCGCCGGGGCCGCACCCGCACGTTCCGGCTCGGCCCCGGGTTCTGGGTCGACGGGCGGCCCGTCGAGCTCGTCGCGCCGCGCGCCGCCGCCCCCACCGGTCCGCGCCGCACCGCCTCCGGCTCGGTCGCCGCACCCGACCAGCGCGCCCGCGTCGCCGTCGGCAGCCGGATCTGGGTGGAGGGCAAGCACGACGCGGAGCTCGTGGAGAAGGTGTGGGGTGACGACCTGCGCGCCGAGGGCGTCGTCGTGGAGCTGCTCGACGGCGTGGACCACCTGGTCGACGCGCTGCGCGGGTTCCGGCCCGAACCGTCCCGCCGCGTCGGCGTCCTGGTCGACCACCTGGTGCCCGGGTCGAAGGAGCAGCGGATCGCGGAGGAGGCCCTGCGCGCCGCGCCCGCCGGGACGGTGCTCGTGCTCGGGCACCCCTACGTCGACGTGTGGCAGGCCGTGCGCCCCGAGCGGGTGGGCCTGCGCACGTGGCCGACCATCGAGCGCGGCACCGAGTGGAAGCGCGGCATCCTGCGCGAGCTGGGCTGGCCGGCGGACGATCAGGCAGACGTGGCGCGCGCCTGGCAGCGCATCCTGCGCAGCGTGCGGAGCTACACGGACCTGGAGCCGTCGCTGCTGGGGCGGGTCGAGGAGCTGATCGACTTCGTGACGGCCCCCTGAACGACGACCGGCGCCGCCCCCGGGTGGGGGCGGCGCCGGTGCGGCGTGCGGGTGCGCCCCGGGGTCAGGGGGCGACGGGGTCGCCCTGCGCCCGGCGGTACACGTACGTGGTCGCCAGCAGCCCGAACGGGAACGACACCAGCTGGCCGACGTAGCACAGGAAGCTGCCGACCGCGTTGGCCGCGAGGACGCCCAGGTACAGCAGCACGACGGTGCCGAGGTTGCGGTTCACCAGCGCGAAGCTGGCCTTGAGCGCGTCCACCGGCGCCATGCCCTTGTCGAGCACGAAGAACAGCGTGAACTGCGCGAAGAACGCGAACACGATGCCCGGCAGCACGAACAGCAGGGTGCCGATCGCCGTGCCCACGCCCACGAGCAGGACCGCGACGACGACCTTGCCCAGGTCGTCGAACCGGAAGAACGTGCCGAACTCGATGCGGCGGCCGTTCGCGACCTCCAGCGACGCGCGGATCACGCCCGCCTGGAGGAACGCCGACAGCAGGACGACGACCGCCAGGACCAGGAGCCAGCCGAAGCCGAGACCGACGGCGCCACCGGTGCGCAGCTCGCCCGTGACCGGGTCGATCGAGGCCGCGGTGCCCACTCCGAGGATCGCGAACAGCACGGCCGCGACGATGCCGATGACGACCACGTACACGAGGACGCCGAGCACGAACGGGCCCCAGTTCTGCGTGAACTTGGTCCAGCCCCAGTTGAACGAGTCGCCGACCGTCACGCCCGCGCCGGGCTGGCCGTACCCCGGCTGGCCGCCGTAGCCGGGCTGGCCGTAGCCGGGCTGCTGGCCGTAGGGGCCCTGGCCGGGCTGGCCGTAGCCGGCGGCCGGCGGCGGCGGGTAGCCCCCGGGAGGCGGCGGGTAGCCGCCTGCGGGGGCGCCGTACCCCCCGGCGGGCGGGTATCCGGGCGCCCCGGCGGGCGGCGGGGGCGGCGGGTACGCGCCGGGGGCGCCGGCCGCCGTCGGCGGCGCGGTCGGCGGGACCGGGGGCTCCGCGACAGGCGGCTCCGGCGTGCTCGGCGGGATCGGGGCGTCAGGCGTCGACGGCTCGTCGTCGCGCGGCGGGTTCGTGCCGGGGTTCTCGGTCATCGGAGTCCTCCTGGTCCGGACGTCGCTCGTCCGTCGCGACAGCGAACCGAAGCCCGAGGTCGCGTGTCAAGGAATACGACCGGACGTGTGCGAATCGGGCAGCTCGGACACAGCGCACCTCCGACCGGTAGCCTCGCCACGACCCGTCGCCGACGTCCCGGGAGCACCACCGTGTCGTACCCCCCGCCGTACCCGCCCGCCGGACCGCCGCCGCTGCGCCCCGACGAGGAGCGCACGTGGGCGATCGTCGCCCACCTGGGCGGCCTGGTCGCCGGGTTCCTCGCGCCGCTCGTCATCTGGCTGGTGTTCCGGGGCCGCGGCCCGTACCTGGAGAACCAGGCCAAGGAGTCGCTGAACTTCCAGCTCACCCTGCTCATCGCCTACGTCGCCGGGGGCGTGATCGCGCTCGTCACGCTCGGCTTCGGGACGCCGCTGCTGCTGCTGGTGTGGGTCGGGCAGCTCGTCCTGCAGATCCTGGCGGCCGTCGCCGCGAGCCGGTACGAGTGGTACCGCTACCCGGTGAACATCCGGTTCGTGAGCTGAGCCGGCTCAGTCGGTCAGCGCCCGCACCACGGCGTCCGCGAGCAGCCGCCCCCGGCGGGTGAGCACGACGCGGGCGCCGGGGCGGTCACCCCGTCCCAGGGCCGCGCGCCCGTCGACGAGACCGTCCGCCACGAGGGTCCCGACCGCGGCGCGGGCGCGTGCCGACAGCTCGTCGAGGGGCAGCCCCTCGCCGAGCCGGACGCCGAGCATCACCCGCTCCAGTCGCGCCGACGCGTCCTCGACCACCTCGCGCCCGGCCGCCGGGCTGAGGCCCGCCGCGAGCCGCGCGTCGTAGGCCCGCGGGTGCTTGACGTTCCACCACCGGACGCCGCCGACGTGGCTGTGCGCCCCCGGTCCGACGCCCCACCAGTCGTCGTTGCGCCAGTAGGCGAGGTTGTGCCGGCACGCGTCGTCCGGTGTGCGCGCCCAGTTGCTGACCTCGTACCACCGCAGCCCCGCCGCCGTCAGCAGATCGTCGGCGAGCTCGTACTTCGCGGCCTGGTCGTCCTCGTCCGGCAGCGCCAGCTCGCCCCGGCGCACCTGCACCGCCATCCGGGTGCCCTGCTCGACGACGAGCGCGTACGCGGACACGTGGTCGACCCCCGTCGCGAGCGCGGCCTCGACGGACGCCCGCCAGTCGTCGAGGGACTCCCCCGGTGTGCCGTAGATGAGGTCGAGCGACACCGCCAGTCCCGCGTCGCGCGCCCACCGCACGACGTCCGGGATGCGCCGCGGGTCGTGCGTGCGGTCCAGCGTGGCGAGCACGTGCGGCACCGCCGACTGCATGCCGAACGACACCCGCGTGAAGCCGCCCCGGGCGAGCGCCTCGAGCGACTCCGGCGTCACGGAGTCCGGGTTGGCCTCCGTCGTGACCTCGGCACCGGGCGCGAGCCCCCACGCGTCGCGCACGCCGTCGAGCACGCGCACCAGGTCGCCCGGCGGCAGGACCGTCGGCGTGCCGCCGCCCACGAAGACCGTCGACACCGGGCGCTCGGGCAGGCCCGCGTCGCGCAGCACCCGGGCGCCCAGCGCGACCTCCGCGAGCGCGGTGTCCGCGTACGCGATCTGGCTGGCCCCGCCGCCCAGCTCGGTCGCGGTGTACGTGTTGAAGTCGCAGTAGCCGCACCGCACCGTGCAGAACGGCACGTGCAGGTACACCCCGAACGCCCGCCCGGCCGCCGCGTCGACGACCGAGGCCGGCAGCGCGCCGTCGTCCGGGGCGGCGTCGCCGTCCGGGAGCGCCGGGCTCACTTCTTCTTCGCGTCCTTGGCGTCCTTGCCGCCGCCCGCGTCGGACGACAGCGCCGCGATGAAGGCCTCCTGCGGCACGTCGACCCGGCCGATCGTCTTCATGCGCTTCTTGCCCTCCTTCTGCTTCTCCAGCAGCTTCCGCTTGCGGGTGATGTCACCGCCGTAGCACTTCGCGAGGACGTCCTTGCGGATCGCGCGGATGGTCTCGCGCGCGATCACGCGCGACCCCACGGCCGCCTGGATCGGCACCTCGAACTGCTGGCGCGGGATGAGGTCCTTGAGCTTCGACGCCATCATGACGCCGTACGCGTACGCCTTGTCCTTGTGGACGATCGCGCTGAACGCGTCCACCTGCTCGCCCTGCAGCAGGATGTCGACCTTGACGAGGTCCGCGACCTGGTCGCCCAGCGGCTCGTAGTCGAGGCTCGCGTACCCGCGCGTCCGCGACTTCAGCTGGTCGAAGAAGTCGAACACGATCTCCGCGAGCGGCAGCGTGTACCGCATCTCCACGCGGTCCTCGGACAGGTAGTCCATGCCCTGCAGGTCGCCGCGCTTGCTCTGGCAGAGCTCCATGATCGCGCCGATGAACTCGCTCGGCGCGAGGATGGTCGACTTCACGACCGGCTCGCGCACCTCGCGGATCTTGCCGCCCGGGAACTCGCTCGGGTTCGTCACGGTGACGACCTGACGGTCCTCCATCGTCACCTCGTAGACCACGTTGGGCGCGGTCGAGATGAGGTCGAGGCCGAACTCGCGCTCCAGCCGCTCCCGGATGATCTCGAGGTGCAGCAGGCCCAGGAACCCGACGCGGAACCCGAAGCCGAGGGCCACCGAGGTCTCCGGCTCGTAGTTCAGGGCGGCGTCGTTGAGCTTGAGCTTGTCGAGCGCGTCGCGCAGCGCCGGGTAGTCCGAGCCGTCGATCGGGTACAGGCCCGAGAACACCATCGGCTTCGGGTCGGAGTAGCCGCCGATCGCCTCGGTGGCCGGCTTGCCGGCGTTCGTGACGGTGTCGCCGACCTTCGACTGGCGGACGTCCTTCACGCCGGTGATGAGGTAGCCGACCTCGCCGACGCCCAGCCCCCCGGTCGGGACGGGCTCCGGTGAGATGACGCCGATCTCGAGCAGCTCGTGCGTGGCCTTGGTCGACATCATCGCGATGCGCTCGCGCGGGTTGAGGTTGCCGTCCTTCACCCGCACGTACGTCACGACACCGCGGTAGGTGTCGTAGACCGAGTCGAAGATCATGGCGCGCGCCGGGGCTCCCGGGTCGCCCGTCGGGGCGGGCACGAGCTCGACGATCCGGTCCAGCAGCGCCTCGACACCCTCGCCCGTCTTGCCGGACACCTTGAGGCAGTCCGCGGGGTCGCCGCCGATCAGACCGGCGAGCTCCTCCGCGTACTTCTCGGGCTGCGCGGCCGGCAGGTCGATCTTGTTCAGCACCGGGATGATCTGGAGGTCGTTCTCCATCGCCAGGTACAGGTTCGCGAGCGTCTGCGCCTCGATGCCCTGCGCGGCGTCCACGAGCAGCACCGCGCCCTCGCACGCCGCCAGCGACCGGGACACCTCGTAGGTGAAGTCCACGTGGCCCGGGGTGTCGATCATGTTGAGCGCGTACGGGGTCTCACCGAGCTGCCACGGCATCCGCACGGCCTGCGACTTGATGGTGATGCCGCGCTCACGCTCGATGTCCATGCGGTCGAGGTACTGCGCCCGCATGGCGCGCGCCTCGACGACGCCCGTGAGCTGCAGCATGCGGTCGGCGAGCGTCGACTTGCCGTGGTCGATGTGCGCGATGATGCAGAAGTTGCGCAGCAGCTCGGGCGGGGTCGCCGCCGGGGTGATGCGCCGGGACAGCTCGGCGCTCGGGATCGGGGACACGTGCTCCCTCGGTTTCGCAGGGTCGGACTGCCACCATGGTCCCATGCCGACGCGCGAGTCCCGAGCCGGCGGCGCCGCGCCCGCCGCACCCGTGCTGCTCGACGTGCTCGCCGAGGCGCAGGACGCGTTCGCCCGGCTGCTCGCCGACGCCGACCCTGACGCGCCGGTCGCGGCCTGCCCCGGCTGGACCGTCACCGACCTCGTCCTGCACCTCGGCGCCGTCCACGTGTGGGCGGCCGGCATGGCGCGCGGCACGGACAGCGACGAGGAGGGCGCGCCGGGGCCCCGTGAGCCGGTCGCCCTGCAGGCGCGGTACCGGGAGCAGGCCGGGACGTTGCTCGGCACGCTGCGCGCACTCGGGCCGGACGCCCCCGGCCTCACGCTCCTCGGCCCGGGCCCCGCGTCGTTCTGGCACCGGCGCCAGGTGCACGAGACGCTCGTCCACCTGCACGACCTCGCCGCAGCCGCCGGCGCGGAGCACCCCGTGACCGACCCGTCGCTCTGGGCCGACACGGTCGACGAGGTCGTCACCGTGATGCTGCCCCGGCAGGTCCGGCTGGGTCGCACCACGCTGCCCGAGGTCGCCGTCCGCCTCGCCGCGCCGGACGCGGGCAGGACGTGGCTGCTCGGCGTCGCGGAGGCCGGCCCC
The DNA here is from genome assembly GCF_019797765.1 of Cellulomonas sp. C5510. Lineage (NCBI taxonomy): Bacteria > Bacillati > Actinomycetota > Actinomycetes > Micrococcales > Cellulomonadaceae > Cellulomonas > Cellulomonas sp. C5510. Next base: position 1,324,872 of record NZ_CP081862.1, on the reverse strand, counting down.
GCCGCCGAGGTGGCCGGACCCTCCCGCGCGCTCGCGCTGCTGCTCTGGGGCCGCACGACCGCGGACGACCCCGCGCTCCGGGTCGCCGGGGACCGGGCCGCCCTTCGTGCCGCGCTCGGCCGGGCTCTCACGCCGTAGGGCGTCGGACCGGGCCCCCGACCTGACGGGATCGCCGACGCCGCTCCCCCCGGGCGACGCGGGCCGGGCCGGCCGCGTGGCCGGAGGACGCATCGTCGCGACAGGATCCGCCTGGTAAGATCGTCAGTCGCGTGTCCGCCCGGGTCGGCGGGCACTCGTCCAGCGCCTCTCCGCGGGTGTCCCCACGCCCCAGTCCCGGAGCTGGACGCGCCCTCTACGACCTGTTCCTTTCGCTCCGGCGAACACACGAGAGAGACCACACCGTGGCCAACATCAAGTCCCAGATCAAGCGGATCCGCACCAACGAGAAGGCGCGCCTGCGCAACAAGGCCGTCAAGTCCGAGCTGAAGACCTACGTGCGCCGCGTGCGCGAGGCCGTCGCCGGCGGCGACAAGGACGCGGCGACCACCGCGCTCACCGCCGCGTCGAAGAAGCTCGACAAGGCCGTCTCGAAGGGCGTCATCCACGCCAACCAGGCCGCGAACAAGAAGTCCGCGCTGGCCAAGGCTGTCAACACGCTCTGACACGCCAGCAGTCCTGACCGGAGGGCGCCACCCCTGAGGGGTGGTGCCCTCCGTCGTCTCCACCCCGAGGGCCGCCGCGACCCGGCCACCGGCACCGGCCGGGCCACCCGCGTTCCGCGCCCGAGCAGGGCGACACGCCCCCCGGCGCGTCCGCACGGACGGATCCGAACGACGACGTGCCGCGGACGGCCCGTGAGACGCCCGAGGGCGTCACCCCCCCTGCGGGGTGACGCCCTCTGCGCGGGGGCGGCCGTCGCGGCCACCCCAGAGGAAGGCGGTGGTCAGTCCTGCGCCACCGCGCTCCACGCCTCCCAGAGCACCGCGGGGACCGCGGGCCGGAAGCCCGCCTCGCGCAGCGCCCGGTCGAACGCCTGCGCCGCGCCCGTGACGTCCCCGTGCCCGAGGAACCGGTCGCCGAGCTCGCGCCAGACAGCAGCGGACTGCCGCGACGCGGACATCATGCCGAGCATGTCGGCAGCCCAGCGGTACGCACGAGATGCAGCCGGCACCTCGCCGCGCGCGTGCAGCGCGTCGCCGAGCGCGAGCTGCGCGGCACTGCTCTCGAGACGCGGCTGGTCGCCCAGCCGCTCGAGGGCGCCCCGCGCAAAGCGCTCGGCCGCGATCGGGTCCCCCTGCATGAGGTGGGCGCGGGACCGCTCGACATCCAGGCGCGCCATCTCCACCTCGGAGCCGGACACCGCGAGCTCCGGAGCGGCGCGCTCGAGCTGCTCGAGCGCCATCGCCGGCTCGGCCGGATCGCTGCGCAGCAGGAGCCACGCGTAGTTCAGCCGGAGACGCGGGATGTCACGGCTGACCTCCCCCTCGCCCAGCAGCGCGAGGGCGCGCTCCGTGTAGCGCTTCGCCAGCGCGTAGTCGTGCCGCTGCTCGGCCACGAGCGCGGCGTTCCAGTACACGGACCCGCGGCCGCGCGGCGTCCCGAGCGACTCCGCCTGGCGGATCAGCTCGGCGGCGCGGTGCGTCGCGTAGAGCAGGTCGCCGCGCTCGACGTACGCCCACAGCGTCGTCGACCCGAGCCGCAGGTGCTCGTCGGTCCCGGTGAGCCCGGCGTCCTCCAGTTCGGCGAGCTGGCGGTCACCGAGCTCGATCGCCCGCCCGAGGTCGCCGGACTCCACGTAGGAGGCGACGAGGGCGGTCGCGGCGGCGGCGGCGTCGAGGTGGTGCCCCTCGGCACGGGCCTGGCTCAGGAGCGGCTCGAGGACGCCGACGGCCGACTCGAGGTCGCCGGCCATCTCGTGGGCCTGGGCGAGCGCGAGACGCGCATCGACGCGGACCTGCCTCGAGACGGGCTCGAGGTCGAGCGCGAGGATCCTGTCGCGGGCGGAGGTAGCCTCACCCGACACGAGGTCGAGGCGCGCGTAGTCCAGTGCGAGCCGGGCGCGGGCCTCTGCCGGCCCCTCGTCGCCGTGCTTGAGGTAGTCCACGGTCGAGCCGAGCCGCTCGGCGATGATCCCGAGTGCGGCGTCGGTGGGCTCCCGGCGGCCGGACTCGATCAACGAGATGTAGCTCGGCGAGAGCGCGTCGCCTGCGAGGGCCGTCTGGGAGAGCCCAGCGGCCAACCGCGCCTGGCGGACGCGGTCAGCAATGGTCGTCATGGAAGTCATTGTAGCTATGACGTGGTCCTGGGGCGAGCGGGTCACCCGTCCGCCCGTGCGGGAGCCGGACGCAGAGCCGGCCCGCTCCGCGCACCGAGAGCCAGCGGAGCGGGCCGGCATGCACCGACTGCGATCAGGCGATGACCCGGCAGCAACCCGTCGCGCCGCTCTGGATCGTGAAGCCACCGCCGGCGTTCGCAGCACCCGAGGCGCCGAGCGTGAGGGTGAGGGCGAGGGCGGCGGTCGCCAGGGCCTTGATCGAGGTGCGCATGGGTCTCTCCTGTCACAGAACGTTGACTCTCTGTCACGTCGATCATGACTCATCCGCCCCGGCCCGCACCACCTCTTCTAGGGATTCGCCTGATGTCCGCCCAAATGGGTGAATTGTCGCTCCAGATCAGGCGAGAATCCGGGGCAAGTGCGCCGGTCCGCGCGGTTCGCCCGTGTCATGCCGGATCGACTGTGATGTCATGGACGGCATGACCAGGGGACAGGGCGAAGCGGAGCGGCGGCTCGCCGCCGAGATCGACGCAGCGATCCCGGACGCGTTGCGACGCGAGTGGGACCGTCGTGTGGCCCGCGAGCAGGTCGTCATCGGCCGCCAGGGGATCTTCTCGCCACGACTGCACCCCTTCGGCTACGAGCTCGGCTTCCGTGTCCCCGGGGCGGCGGCCGCGGACGCCGCGGCCTGGTCGGAGCTGCAGCACGAGCGAGCCACCAGCGCCGTCCTCCGGGCGACGTTCGGCCGCGCGGACGTCGACGAGGTCGGGCACGGCCGGTGGTTGTTCGTCCGCTGCCCCCGTGCGTTCCTGGTGGGAGACCTGCACCTGCCTGCACGCCCCGACCGGCTCGTCGTCGAGATCGCCGCGGGCACCCGCATCGACGGCGACGTGCTGCGGGGGGTCCGCCACCTGCGCGAGCAGGGCTTCCGCGTCGCGCTCGCCGGGTTCGTGTCGCGCGCCGACCAGCGCGCGCTGCTCCCCCAGGCCGACTTCGTGAAGATCGACGCACGGGACCTCGACGTCGAAGGCGAGCCCGTCGTGGACCTGGCCCGGTCGCACGGCGCGCTGCTGGTCGCGGAGTTCGTCGAGTCGTCGGAGGAGCTGCGCGCCGGCCGCCGCCTCGGCTTCGACCTCTACCAGGGCAACCTGCTCGAGCGCAGCCTGCTGCTCGACCGGTCGTCGGCACCGCTGCTCGGCCCCGACCACGACTCGATCGGCCGGTACCTCTAGCCCGGGCGGCGTCCACGCGGGTCGATCGGCGCCCCGGGGACGCACCGGATCAGCGTCGGACGGACGCCGCGATCCGCAGGACCGCACGTTCGACGGCGAAGTGCGGGTCCCGGCCCGCGCCCTTGACCTCGGCGTCCGCCTGCGCCACCGCCGTGATCGCCTGCGCCAGCCCCTCGGGGGTCCAGTGAGCCAGCTCACGACGCGACCGGTCGAGCTGCCAGGGCGCGAGGCCGAGCTCGCGCTCCGCACCGGAACCGCGCCCCCGGACCGCCGAGACCTTGGCGAGCACGCGGAGGCGGGCGGCGAGCGCGGCGACGAGCGGGACCGGGTCGACGCCGGTGGCGAAGGCGTGCCGGAGGAGCGCGACGGCCTCACCGGAGGCCCCCTCGACGGCCGCGTCGGCGACGCGGAAGCCCGTCGCCTCGATACGGCCTCCGTAGTAGCGCTCGACGACCTCGACGCTGATCACGCCCGTGGTGTCGGAGACCAGCTGGGTGCACGCCGCCGCGAGCTCGCGCAGGTCGCTGCCCACCGCGTCCACGAGCGACCGCACCGCCCGTGGCTCCATGCGCCGGCGCGCCCGCCGGAGCTCCTGGGTGACGAACGCGACCTTGTCCGCGTCCTTCTTGAGCGGCTCGCACGCCGCCACCGGGTGCCCCGCCGCCCGGACCGCGTCGAGCAGCCGCTTGCCGCGCTGGCCGCCGCCGTGCCGCAGCACCAGGACGACGTCCGACTGGGGGGTGGAGACGTAGGCCGTCGCGTCGAGGATCAGGTCGTCGGTCGCCTTCTCCACGCCCTCCACGACCACGAGGCGGTCCTCGGCGAACAACGAGGGGCTGGTCACGAGGGTCAGCTCCCCGGCCGTGTACGCCGCGCCGTCGACACGCGTCACCTCGACCTCCGGGTCGCGCTCCCGGGCGAGCGCGACGAGGCGCTCCACCGCGCGGTCCGCGAGGAGCTCCTCCGCGCCGGTCACGAGCACCACCGGCGCGAGGACGACCTCGTCCCACGCAAGGCCTGCGGGAGCTGACGACCGGGCGCCGCCACGGGAGGTGCGGCGCGGGGCGGAGGTCGAGGCGGGTGGCACGTGCCTAGGGTGCCACGCGCCGCCGACAGCGCAGGACCAGCACCACCGACGCGGCCGACGCCGCCGCCAGCAGCAGGACGCCCACCGGGCCGCCCGCCCAGGTCACGAGCGAACCGGGGAGGCCCGCAGCCGTCCGCGCGACCCCGGCGATCCACCAGCAGGCCGCCCCGGCGACGCCCGCAGCCCACGCCGCACCGTCCGGCCACCAGGGTCCGAGGACGGCCGCGACCAGCCCGCCCACGGTGGCCGGGGCGACAGCGGGCGCGGCGAGGAGGTTGGCGGGGACGGAGTAGACCGGCACCTGCGGCGAGAGCAGGAGGACGACCGGAGCGCAGACCGCCTGGGCGGCGACCGGCACCGCGCACGCCAGCGCCAGCCAGGACGCCTGCCCCCGCGCCGCCCGCGATCCCGCGTCCCGCCACCGGTGTGCGAGCGGGGCCGCGAGCACGGCGATGCCCGCGGTCGCGACCACGGACAGGACGAAGCCCAGGTCACGGGCGAGCCACGGGTCGACGACGAGCAGCACGACGACCGCGCAGCCCAGCGCCGGCACGGTCCGGGACGGGCGCCCGGCGGCCAGGCCGAGGAGCCCGACGCCTCCCATCACGGCAGCCCGCACCACGCTCGCGGCCGGGTGGACGAGAGCGACGAAACCCGCCATCACGGCCGCGGTCGGCAGCCACCGCCAGCGGCGCGGGACGTGCAGCCTGGCCGCGAGCGCCAGGACCACCGCACCGAGCAGCGAGAAGTGCGCCCCGGAGACCGCCGTGAGGTGCGCGAGCCCCGAGTCGCGCATCGCCTGCTCCAGGTCGCCGACGCCGCGCGTGTCCCCGACCGCGACCGCGGGCAGCAACCGCCCGGCGTCTCCGGGGAGGTCGGCGGACAGCTCACCGAGACCGGCCCGGAGGCGTTCCGAGACGACGAGCGGCGCCGGTGGGCCGCCCCGGACCCGCGGAGCGACGGTGGCGCGCGCCCGGGCGACCGCGCGGTCCGCCGTGTGGCGTGCCGGCACGAGCCGCGCGAGCACCGTCACGACGGTGCCGTAGCGCAGTCCAGCAGCCGAGCCGGGCGCGACGACCTCCACGGCGGCGCGGGTCCGCAGCCCGTGTCCACCGGATCGCCCGTCATGATCCGGGCGTCCGGTGGTCGCCACCACCTCGGTCACCGCGAGCAGGAAGCGGACCCGGCTCGGCGGCGACCGGCCACTGCCGTCGCGGTTCCCCGGGTGGGCGTCGGACGGATCGCCGAGCGGCGCCGGCGTGCTCCGGACGACGCCCGTCAACCGGACGGACGAGCGCGCCTCGGCGAGCGCGCGCAGGTCCCCCGACTCGCGGGCACGGACCTGACCGGCGGTCGTGAGGAGCAGGACTCCCACGGCCCCGAGGACGAGGACGGCCTGCCCACGCCCCGCTCGCCCGGTGCCGACGGCGCGACCCGTGCTGTCGGCGCGCCCGGCAGGATCGGCACGCCCGGCAGGATCGGCACGCCCGGCACCACCGGCACGGCCCGGACGGCGCGCCGCCGCGGCGGATCGGGCCCCGCCGACCCGTGGCGCACCGGCCCCGCGACCACGACGTGGCCTCGAGCGGAGGTACGTCGAGGTCGCCACCAGGACCGTGAGCGCCGCACAGGCCCCTCCCGCGACGGCGAGCTCCCCCGCAGGGCGCGCCACGGCGACGAGCGCCGCAGCCCACACAGCACCGGCGGCGGGCACCAGGCGCAGGTCGGTCCGCTCCGCGCCGGGGCCGGGCACCCCCGACGTGGCCACCACCTCGGGGCCCCCGGTCGCGGACGCCCTGGTCGTCGCCACCCTCACACCCGCGCCCGGTCGCGCAGACCGGCGAGCAGCGCCGGGCCGATGCCCGGGACGTCCTCGAGCGCCTCCACGTCGGCGAACGTCCCGTGCTCGGTGCGCCACGCGACGATCCGCTCCGCCAGGACCGGGCCGATACCGGGCAGCGCCTCGAGCTCGGTCGCGCTCGCCGTGTTGAGGTCGACCTGTCCCCCGGGCCCCTGTCCCCCGGGTGCCCCTCCGGAGGGCGCGTCGACGCCCGTGCCGGCCTGGTCCGCGGCCGGCACGGGCTCTCCGGGGGCGGGCACCCGCACCTGGGTGCCGTCGGCGACGACCGCGGCGAGGTTGACGACCGCGAGGTCGGCGTCCGGGAGCGCCCCGCCCGCGGCGGCGACGGCATCCGCGACACGCGAGCCCGACGGCAGCTCCACGACGCCGGGGACGGCCACCCGACCGACGACGTGGACCCGCACGACCGCGACCGACGGGACGCTCGTGGGGGGCGGCGGAGCCGTGGCCGAGGGCTCGGGCAGGGCCACGGCGGGAGCACTGGGCGCCGAGGCGGCGCGCAACGCGACCGCGCCCCCGACGAGGGCGAGGGCGAGCACGGCGGCGGCCGCCACCCGCGGGGTGACCCTCCAGCGGACGGCACCGAGGACCCGGCCGCCGTCGCGGTGCCAGGGCTCCTGGTCGTCTCCCACGTCGGGCACCCCCGTTCCCGGTTCCCGGCGAACCGCGTCCCGTGCCACCGGCTCCCAGGACGCCGGCTCCCAGGACGCCGGCTCCCAGGACGCCGGCTCCCAGGACGCCGGCTCCCGGGCCGGAGGCTCCGCGGGCGTGTGCTGCCACGCGTCCGCCGGCCGGGGCCGAGGAGCGCCATCGCCGGCACGGGCGGCGTGCCGACCCCGAGCGCGCCGGGGCGCGGGCTCGGGGGCGGGTCCGCCGTCGTACCAGGTCATGCCCGGACGCTAGGCACGGCGCGGCCGTGGGGTCCGCTCCGGGAGCGCGTGCCTGGGGACGACACACGGCCGGGCCGCCTGGGGAGGACCCGACGTCCCGCGACAGGCGGACCCGCCCGGCCTCAGCGGTCGGTGACCGTCACCGCCAGTGCCCCCACGCCGAGGTGGCCACCGAGCACCGCACCGACCTCGCGCACCAGGACGTCAGCGGTGCCGAGCGTCGCACCCACCCGTGCCGCGAGTGCCTCGGCATCGTCCGTGCGCTCCAGGTGCTGGACGGCGAGCCGCACCCCCGGTCCGCGGCGGCGCGCCTCGGCCACCACGAGGTCGTGCAGCCTGTCCCGTGCCGCGCGGCGGGTCCGGACCCGCTCGGCGACCTCGATGCGGCCGTCGCGCAGCGTCAGCACGGGACGCAGGCCGAGCACGGTCCCGAACGCCGCGGCCGCCCCGGACAGCCGCCCACCCCGGCGCAGGTGATCCAGCGAGTCCACGACGAACCAGGCGGCCGTCGAGCGCCCGACCTGCTCGGCCGCGGCGGCGACGGTCGCCCCGTCGGGCTGTCCGCCCCAGGCGTCCCCGGACGCCGCCTCGGCGGCGGCGAGCGCCGCGAAACCGAGGCCCATCCCGGCGGAGCGGGAGTCCACCACGTGCACGGGCAGCGGGGCGAGCTGCGCCGCGAGCCCGGCGGCCCGCACCGTCCCGGACAGCTCGCCCGAGAGGTGCACCGAGACGACCTCGGCCGCGCCGCGGGAGGCGGCGGCCTCGTAGGCCCGGGCGAACGCCGCGGGGGGTGGCTGCGAGGTCGTGAGCCGGCGCCCCGCGGTCAGCAGCGCGGCGAGGTCACCGGGCCCCAGGTCGACCCCGTCGCGGTAGCGCTCACCGTCGGCGGCGACGTCGAGAGGCACCACGGCGACCCCCCATGCCTGGGCGTCCGCGGCGGTCAGGCACGACGTCGAGTCGGTCACCACGGCGACACGCGGCGGCAGGGGTCGGCCGTCGGGCACCCCGCCGCCGGCGGCGGGCGCGGCGACGTCCCGCCGCAGCATCCGGGCGATCCGCTCCGCCCACCTCGGCGGCAGCGCCGTCCGTGCCGCCTCCGGCGCCCTGCGTGGCGTTCTGGAGGACGCCGCCGCGACGTCCTCCAGAACCTCCGGCGAGCCGCCGGCGCCGCGGGGCACCGTCAGGCCGGGACCACGTTGACGAGCTTCGGCGCGCGCACGACCACGGTGCGCACGTCACGGCCGGCGAGCGCGCGCTGCACGCCGGCGTCGGCGAGAGCCAGCTCGCGCAGCGAGGCGTCGTCCGCGTCCGGGCTGACCTCAGCCCGGCCGCGGACCTTGCCCTGCACCTGGAACACGCAGGTGACCGTCTCCTCCACCAGGTACTGCGGGTCGACGACCGGGAACGGCTCGTGCGCCAGCGAGCGCTCGTGCCCGAGGCGGGACCACAGCTCCTCCGCCAGGTGCGGCGCGACGGGCGCGGTCATGAGCACCAGCTGCTCGGCGACGGACCGCGGCACGGCGGGCAGCGACGTGAGGTGGTTGTTGAGGACGATCAGCTTGGCGATCGCGGTGTTGATCCGCATGCCTGCCATGTCCTCGCGGACCTCGGCGATCGTGCGGTGCAGCACCCGGAGCGTCTCGACCGTCGGCTCGGCGTCGGCCACGGTGACCTCACCGGTCTCCTCCGAGACCACGTTGCGCCAGACACGCTGCAGGAAGCGCTGCGCGCCGACGACCGCCCGGGTCTCCCACGGGCGGGACAGGTCCAGCGGGCCCATCGACATCTCGTAGACCCGCAGCGTGTCCGCGCCGTACTCGGCGTACATCTCGTCCGGGGAGACGGCGTTCTTCAGCGACTTGCCGATCTTGCCGTACTCACGGTGGACCTCCTCGCCGTTCCAGGTGAACCCGGACGCGACGGACTCGTCCTCGACCACCTCGGCGGCCGGCACGTACACCCCGCGCGCGTCGGTGTAGGCGTAGGCCTGGATGTAGCCCTGGTTGAACAGCCTGTAGAACGGCTCACGGCTGGAGACGTGGCCCAGGTCGTACAGCACCTTGTGCCAGAACCGGGCGTACAGCAGGTGCAGCACGGCGTGCTCGACGCCGCCGACGTACAGGTCGACGCCGCCCGCGCCGTGGGTGTCGCCAGGATTGTGGCCCGGGCCCATCCAGTACTGCTCGAGCGCCGGGTCGACGACCTGGTCGGTCGCGTGCTGGGGGTCCAGGTAGTGCAGGTAGTACCAGCACGAGCCGGCCCAGTTCGGCATGGTGTTGGTGTCGCGGCGGTAGACCTTCGGGCCGTCGCCCAGGTCCAGCGTGACGTCCACCCAGTCGTCGTTGCGGCTCAGCGGCGCCTCCGGGGAGGAGTCCGCGTCCTCGGGGTCGAACGTGCGGGGCGCGTAGTCCGGCACGTCCGGCAGGTCGACGGGCAGCGACTGCTCCGGGATCGCGATCGGCAGGTCGTTCTCGTCGTAGACGATCGGGAACGGCTCGCCCCAGTACCGCTGGCGGCTGAACAGCCAGTCGCGCAGCCGGTAGGTGGTCGTGCGGGACCCGGCGCCGCGCTCGGCCAGCCAGTCGACGATCCGCGTCTTGGCCTCGGCGACGGACAGCCCGTCCAGGCTGATCTCGTCGTTCGACGAGTTGATGATCTCGCCGTCGCCGGTCCAGGCGCCCTCGTGGCCCTCCGGCGGCTGCACGGTGTGGACGACCGGCAGGCCGAACGCCTCGGCGAACGCGAAGTCGCGGGTGTCGCCGCCGGGCACCGCCATGATCGCGCCGGTGCCGTAGCCCATCAGGACGTAGTCGGCGATGAACACGGGCAGCTGGGCGCCGTTGACCGGGTTCAGGGCGTAGCCGCCGGTGAACACGCCGGTCTTGCGGCCGGCGTCGGCCTGGCGCTCGACGGCCGACTTCGCGGCGGCCTCGCGACGGTAGGACGCGACGGCCTCCGCCGGGGACGCCGCACCGCCTCGCCAGGACTCCGGCACGTCCTCGTCCCAGGCGGGCTCGGACGCGGCGACGATCGCGTCGACCAGCGGGTGCTCGGGCGCCAGCACGACGTAGGTCGCGCCGAACAGCGTGTCGGGTCGGGTGGTGAACACGGTCAGCGGCTCGTCGGCGTCGGTCACCTCGAAGTCGACGTGCGCGCCCTCCGAACGACCGATCCAGTTCCGCTGCATCGCGGTGACCTTCTCCGGCCAGTCGATCAGCGACAGGTCGTCGGCCAGGCGGTCGGCGTACGCGGTGATCCGCATGTTCCACTGCCGCAGCGTGCGCTGGAACACCGGGAAGTTGCCGCGCTCGGACCGGCCCTCGGAGGTGACCTCCTCGTTGGCCAGCACGGTGCCCAGGCCCGGGCACCAGTTCACCGGGGTCTCGGAGACGTACGCCAGCCGCTGGGAGTCGACGACCCGGCGCCGCTGCACCTCGTCCAGCTCGGCCCACGTCGCCCCCTCGGGCACCCCGTCGACGCCCTCGGGGAGGGCCCGGCCCGCCTCGTAGGCCGCGACCAGGGTCGCGACCGGGCGCGCGGCCCCCCGTCCGCCGTCGGGCCGCTCGGCGTCCTCGTCGTACCAGGAGCCGAAGATCTGCAGGAAGATCCACTGCGTCCAGCGCACGTAGTCCGGGTCGATCGTGGCGAACGTGCGACGCGGGTCGTGGGCGACACCCAGGCGCTTCAGCTGGCGCGCCATGATCTCGATGTTCGCCTCGGTCGTGGTGCGCGGGTGCTGACCGGTCTGCACCGCGTACTGCTCCGCCGGGAGCCCGAACGCGTCGTACCCCAGGGCGTGCAGCACGTTGTCGCCCTGCATCCGGCGGAACCGCGCGACGACGTCGGTCGCGATGTACCCCAGGGGGTGCCCGACGTGCAGGCCCGCCCCCGACGGGTACGGGAACATGTCCATGACGAAGAACGGGCGGGCGTCCGGGCGTGCCGACGCTCCCTCGCCGTCCGTCAGCGCCCCGGTGGGGTTCGCCGCGAAGAACGTGCCGCGCTCCACCCACTCGTCCTGCCACCGGAGCTCGATCTCGCGTGCGAGGTCGGCGGTGTAGCGGAACGGCACGTCCTGGCCGGTGGTGGGGACGGAGTCGGGCTGGGCTGAGGCGTGCGAGGTCACCGCCCGAGCATATCGACGCCCACACCCCCTCCCTCCCACCTCTCCCCCACCCCCGCTGACGCCGTCGGAGGCTCCGACGTGGGATCGAGGTGGTCCGCGGAGCACCACGATCCCGCGCGACACCCTCCGAGCGCGTTGGGAGCCTCCGAACGGGCGGGAGGGGACGGGAGGGAGGGGTGGGTGTCAGCGGGGTGGGGGGCGGAGGGCGGTGGCGGCGACGGTCAGGCCCACGGCGGTGAGCGCCACGCCGACCCACGCGGGCGCGAGGTAGCCGAGGCCGGCGGCGATGACCAGGCCGCCCGCCCAGGCACCGGCGGCGTTGCCGACGTTCAGCGCGGAGTGGCAGAGGGCGGCGCCGAGGGACGGCGCGTGCGGCGACAGGTCCATGAGCCAGGACTGCAGCGCCAGCCCGAGCACCTGCGACGCCACGCCGAGCCCGACCACGGCGATCACCCCGGGCACCGGCGAGCGCCCGAGGACCGCGACGAGGACCAGCACGACGGTCGTGGCGGCGAAGCCGAGCAGCACGGTGCGCGGCACGGACCGGTCCGCGAGCCGGCCGCCGATCAGGGTGCCGGCCGTCATCCCGACGCCGAACAGCGCGAGGACGACGGGCACGGTCGTGACCGCCAGGCCCGTGACCTCGGTGAGCAGCGGCGAGACGTAGGAGTACACCGCGAACATGCCGCCGAACCCGACGGCACCGGCGCCGGCCGCGACCCACAGCCGCGGGTTGCGCAGCGACCCGATCTCGGTGCGGACGCTCGCGCCGTCCGGCACGGCGAGCCCCGGCAGCCACCGCCACAGCGCCGCGAGCGTCACCAGCCCGAGCGCTCCGACGGCCACGAACGCGGCCCGCCAGCCCATCGCCTGCCCGAGCACGGTCGACAGCGGTACACCCACGACGTTCGCCACGGTCAGCCCGGCCATCATCGTCGCGACCGCCTGGCCGCGACGCCCGGGACCGGCGACGTGGGCACCCATCGCGGCACCGACGCCGAAGAACGCCCCGTGCGGCAGCCCGGCGACGAACCGCGCTGCGACCAGCCACCCGGCTGTGGGCGCGAGCGCGGACAGCACGTTGCCGACGGTGAACGCGGCCATGAGCAGCAGCAGGAGCCGGCGCCGCTCCACGCGGGCGGCGACGCTCGTGAGCAGGGGCGCCCCGACGACGACGCCCAGGGCGTAGGCGGTGATCACGTGGCCGGCGGTGGGGATCGAGACCCGCAGGTCGTCCGCGACGAGCGGGAGCAGGCCCATCGTCGCGAACTCGGTGGTCCCGATGCTGAAGCCGCCGAGTGCCAGGGCGAGCAGCGGCAACCGTGCCCGCCGGCGCACGAGGTGCGGGTCGAGGACGGAGTCGCCCGCGGGCGTGCCGGTGGTCGTGTGCATGAGGGCGCTCCCGCGGCGAGGTCGGTGTGCGGCTGCGCGCGGGCCGGACGGGCGGGGGCACGGCCGACGGGTGCGGCGGCCCGTCCCGGTGTGCCACGTCGGCGGGGTCCCGGTCGAGCCAGCCTACCGGCCGCAGCCCGGACCGCGCGGTGCGGCCCCGCCCGCGCCCGACCCGGGTCCGCCGGGCCGCCCCCCGGAGCTCAGGCGTCGAGCAGCACCCAGATCGCGCGGGCCGCGACCTCGCCCAGCTCGACCCCGCTCGGCTCACCGCCACCGTCCGGGGGCAGCACGCGCACGGACGTCATGCCGGCGAAGTCGCGCCGCTCCACCACCTCGACCCGGGCGTCCAGCACCACCCCGACGGACGCGAGGTACCGCAGCAACCCCGGGTCGGCGTCGGAGATGCGGGCGATCCGGCCCGACCCGCCGTCGAGCTCCCACAGCATGCGCGCGGCCGGGGCGGGCACCGTGCCGTCGGGCGCGGGGATCGGGTCGCCGTGCGGGTCCCGCGTCGGGTGCCCCAGCCTGGCGTCGATGCGCTCGACCATGAGGTCGGACACGGCGTGCTCGAGCACCTCCGCCTCGTCGTGGACCTCGTCCCAGGCGTAGCCGAGCTCGCTGACCAGGAACGTCTCGATGAGCCGGTGGCGGCGCACCACCTGGACGGCGTGGCGCACCCCCTCGGGGGTGAGGGTGATGGCGGCGTACGGGGCGTGCTCCACGAGCCCCTGGTCGGCGAGGCGGCGCACCGTCTCGGACACCGTGGACGCGCCCACCCCGAGCCGCTCGGCGAGCATCTTGGTGGTCACCGGCGCCGTCGACCACTCCCGCGCGGTCCAGATGACCTTGAGGTAGTCCTGGGCGACGGAGGTCAGGTCGCTCGTCTCGCTCACGACGTCCAGCGTAGGGCCGTGGCAGCTGCGGGGCGGGGACCGTCCGCGGCGACGACGCGCTGTGGTAGGAATCGCGGGAGCCGTCCGCGCACGCCGGGCGGCGCGGACCGCTCGACGGAGGACGCCCGTGGACGCCGACCGACCGACCGCTGTGGACCGGGCGCGACGCGCCGCCGGGAGCGTCCTGGGGGCGGTGGGTCGCTGGTTCGCCCGGCGCGAGCTGTCGTGGCCCGGCATGCTCGGGGCGCTGCTCGGGTTGGCGGCCGCGATGACGCCGTCGCTGCTCCCCCGCCCGACCCTGTACCTCGGGTTCATCGCGGGCGTCGGGGCCGCGCTCGGGTACGCCCTCGGCGTCCTCGTCGCGTGGGTGGTCCGCCGCACCGGGATACCCCTGCCTCCCGCCCGTGTGCGCCGCGTCGCCTGGCGGGTCCTGTCCTGGGCGGGCCCTGTCCTCGCCGTGGTCGTCGTCGTGGTGGGCTGCCAGTGGCAGGACGACGTCCGCGTGCTGGTCGGCGAGGAGCGGCGAACGTCGTCGGCGTTCCTCGTCGGGGTCCTCGCGCTGGCCGTGGGACTGGCGCTGATCGCCCTGGGGCGCGCGCTGCGCCGACTGTCCCGCCGGGTCTCGCGCCTGCTGGGACGCTGGGTGCCCGCCTCCGCGGCGTCGCTGCTCGGTGTCGTCGTGGTGACGCTGCTCGTGTACTGGCTCGCCGCGGGCGTGCTGTTCCGGGTGGTCGTCGACGTCGCGGACTCCGTGTACGCGGGCACGAACGCCGGCACCCCCGACGGGGTCGAGCCCGTCACGTCGCCGCTGCGCTCCGGGTCGCCCGCCTCCGCGGTCTCGTGGGACTCCCTCGGTCGCCAGGGGCGCGCGTTCGTGGCCGGCGGCCCGTCGACGGACGAGATCGCCGAGGTGACCGGTGAGCAGGCGACCGAGCCGATCCGCGTCTACGCCGGGCTGGACTCGGCCGACGACGCCGCGGGGCGGGCCGAGCTCGCCGTCGACGAGCTGGAGCGCACCGGGGCGTTCGACCGGTCGGTCCTGGTGGTGGCCGGCGCGACCGGCACCGGCTGGACGGAGCCCCAGCAGATGGCCGCCCTGGAGTACCTGTGGGGCGGTGACACGGCGATCGCGACCATCCAGTACTCCTTCCTGCCGAGCTGGCTGTCGTTCCTCGTCGACGCCGACCGCGCGTCCGAGGCCGGGCGGCTGCTGTTCGACGCCGTGCACGCCCGGTGGGCCGAGCTGCCGCAGGACGACCGGCCGCAGCTCGTGTCCTACGGCCTGAGCCTCGGGTCGTTCGCCGCGCAGGCGCCGTTCGGATCCGTCGGCGACCTCACCGCGCGCGTCGACGGCGCCCTCTATGTGGGCACGCCCGCCTTCACCCCGCTCTGGCGCACGATCACCGCCGAGCGCGACCCCGGCAGCCCGCAGTGGCAGCCGGTCGTCGACGACGGCCGCACGGTGCGGTTCGCGTCCGACGGCACCGGGCTCGCCACGCAGGCCGGGACCTGGGACTCCCCGCGCGTCGCGTACCTGCAGCACGCGTCCGACCCCGTCGTCTGGTGGTCGTGGGACCTGCTCACCCGGCAGCCCGACTGGCTCGCCGAGCCGCGCGGGCCCGACGTGTCCGGCCGGGTGCGCTGGTTCCCCGTCCTGACGTTCGTGCAGGTGACCGTGGACCAGTTCTTCGGGGTCAGCGTCCCGGACGGGCACGGGCACAACTACGCCTCGCAGGTGGTGGCGGCGTGGGCCGCCGTCACGGAGCCCCCGGGCTGGTCGGACGCGGAGCTGGCGGACCTGCAGTCCCTCATCGACGAGACCCTGACCCTGCCGACCCTCCCGGGCGCCGACGTCGGCTGACCCGCACCCACCCCGGCCACCTCTGCCCGCCCCGGCCGCCCCTGCCCACCCCCGCACGCGAGTTCGGCACTCCGGTGCGAGTTCGGCAGCCGGAGCTGCCGAACTCGCCGTGGCGGGCGGATGGCGGGTGCGCGCGGGTGGGGGTCAGGCGCGGGCGTCGCGCCAGCGGGTCCACTGCTCGACGAGGGAGAGGTCGTAGTCGGGGCCCCCGACGCCGACCGTGAAGAGAGTCACACCTGCCTCCACCAGCGGGGCCGCGACCTCGGACGGCGGGGCGCTGACGCCCACGGACCGCTCGACGAGGGCGGCGGTGTCACGGCCGACGGCGGCGCCGTGCTCGTCGAGGATCGCGCTCTTGCGGGTCAGCGTCTCGAGGTCGCCGAACGAGTGCCACGCGTCGGCGTGCTCCGCGACGACCCGCAGCGTCTTGCGCTCGCCGCCGCCGCCGATCAGCACCGGGATGTCCCGCGTCGGCGCGGGGTTGCCGGCCGCGAGGCGGGCCTTGATGCGCGGCAGCGCCTGCGCGAGGTCCGCGATGCGGGAGCCCGCGGTGCCGAACTCGTACCCGAACTGGTCGTAGTCCTTCTCGAACCAGCCGGCGCCGATGCCGAGGATCAGGCGGCCGCCGCTGATGTGGTCGACCGTGCGGGCCATGTCGGCCAGCAGCTCGGGGTTCCGGTACGAGTTGCAGGTCACGAGCGCACCGATCTCGACGCGGCTGGTCTGCTCCGCCCACGCGCCGAGCATCGTCCAGCACTCGAAGTGCTTGCCGTCGGGGTCGCCGTAGAGCGGGAAGAAGTGGTCCCAGTTGAAGATCACGTCCACCCCGAGGTCCTCGGCGCGGCGGACCGCGTCGCGGATCTGGGCGTAGTCCGCGTGCTGGGGCTGGATCTGGACTCCGATGCGGAGGGGTCGTGTCATGGTCGTCACCGTACGTCCGCGCCGGCCGCGCGCGCCGCCCCGGACCGGCACCCGGCGCCGGCGCGGGGTCGCGCGCCGTCTACGCTGAGCCGGTGCGGCCGCCCGCGTCCGCGTGCCGTCGCCGGCGCGCACCCGGCCGGCCGCGCCCGATCGACCAGCGCCCGGCACCAGCCGGCCCGTGCGCCCGCCGCACGGTCGCCCCGCTCCCGACCCCGGAGGTCCCCATGCCCGCCGTCGCCGACGCGTCCGAGCTCTCGGCGCCCGTCCCGCTGCGCTGGGTCGGCCCGCTGCGGGTCAGCGGCAACGTCATGACCGGCGAGGCGGAGGTGCCGCTCGCGACGTACGAGTCCCCGCTGTGGCCGTCGGTGCGCCGCGGGGCCCGGATCTCCACGATGGTCGAGGGCGGCATCCGCGCGACGCTGGTGGACGAGCGGATGTCCCGCTCGGTGCTGCTGGAGGCGGGCGACGCGGGCGTGGCGCTGGCCGCCTGGCAGCACCTGACGTCGCACCGGGCGGAGCTCGAGGCCGTCGTCGCCGGCAGCAGCCGGTTCGCCCGGCTGATCGACCTGCACGTGCAGATCGCCGCGAACCTGCTGTTCGTCCGGTTCGAGCTGACCACAGGCGACGCGTCGGGCCACAACATGGTGACGAACGCGGCGGACCGCCTCATGGACCACGTCCTGGCGACGGTGCCGGGCGTGCGGTACGGGTCGGTGTCGGGCAACTACTGCTCGGACAAGAAGGCCACCGCCGTGAACGGCATCCTCGGACGCGGCAAGAACGTCGTGACGGAGATCGTCGTGCCGCGGCGGCTCGTCGAGCGGTTCCTGCACACCACGCCCGAGGCCGTCGTCCAGCTCAACGTCCGCAAGAACCTCATCGGCACGATGCTGGCCGGCGGGCTGCGCTCGGCGAACGCGCACTACGCGAACATGCTGCTGGCGTTCTACCTGGCGACCGGGCAGGACGCGGCGAACATCGTCGAGGGCTCGCAGGGCCTCACCCACGCGGAGGTCCGCGACGGCGACCTCTACTTCTCCTGCACCCTGCCGAACCTCATCGTCGGGACCGTCGGGAACGGCAAGGGCCTCGGCTTCGTCGAGGAGAACCTCGCCCGGCTCGGGTGCCGCGAGGAGCGTGAGCCCGGCGCGAACGCCCGGCGGCTGGCGGTGCTGTGCGCCGCGACCGTGCTGTGCGGGGAGCTGTCGCTCATGGCCGCGCAGACGAACCAGGGCGAGCTCATGGCCGCGCACCTGCGCCTGGAGCGCGGCGCGGCGGGTCCCGCGGCCACGGCCTGACCCGGCGCGCGGGGCGGCCGACCGGCCGGGTCTCCCGTGACCGCCGGGATGAATCCGGCCCGCGGGGGCGTTCCGTGTGAGGCGCGTGAAGACCCCGGCCGTCGCTGGTCGGGCTCCGCGCGCGGGGCTACAGTCGTCCGGGCCTCGCGTGGCGCCGGTACGACGCAGCACCACGCTCCGGGGCCACCCGCCCCGGGCCCCTCCGCCCGACGGGCGGCGACCAGCCCGAGAGGATCCCACCCCGACATGCAGCTCGGCATCGACGACCTGGCCTTCGCGACCGCGGACCGGTACCTCGACCTGGCGGACCTCGCCCCCGTGCACGGCGTGGACGTCGCGAAGTACACCGTGGGCCTGGGCCAGGACCGGATGAGCGTGTGCGCCCCCGACGAGGACGTCGTGACGCTGGCCGCGGCAGCCGCGCTGCCGCTGGTCGAGGACCTCGACGACGCCGGCCGCGCCGCGATCCGGACCGTGCTGCTGGCCACCGAGTCGGGCATCGACCAGTCGAAGTCCGCCGGCGTCTACGTGCACCGGCTGCTCGACCTGTCCCCCTCGGCGCGCGTCGTGGAGCTCAAGCAGGCCTGCTACGCGGGGACGTCGGCGCTGCAGATGGCGCTCGCCCTCGTGGCGCGCAACCCGGAGCAGAAGGTGCTCGTCATCTGCTCGGACGTCGCCCGGTACGACGTGGGCTCCTCCGGCGAGCCGACCCAGGGCTGCGGCGCTGTCGCGATGCTCGTGACGGCCGACCCGCGCCTCGTGGCCATCGAGCCGGTGTCCGGCCTGCACACCACGGACGTCATGGACTTCTGGCGGCCGAACTACCGCTCGACGGCGGTCGTCGACGGCCGGCTGTCGCTGCGCGCGTACACGGACTCGCTGGCCGGGGCGTGGCAGGACTACCAGGCGCAGGGCGGCGCCGCCCTGGCCGACATCGACGCGTTCGTGTACCACCAGCCGTTCACGAAGATGGCGGTCAAGGCGCACGCGCACCTCGCCCGTGTCGCCGGCGGCCCCCGGGACGCCGAGGCGCAGGCCGCGCAGATCGCGGACACCCTGCGGTACAACCGCGAGATCGGGAACTCGTACACCGCGTCGATGTACGTCGGGCTGGCGTCGCTGCTCGACCACGCGACCGAGGACCTCGCCGGCTCGCGCATCGGGTTCTTCTCGTACGGCTCCGGCTCCGTCGGCGAGTTCTTCACCGGCGTCGTGCAGCCCGGGTTCCGGCAGCACCTGCGCGCCGAGGCCCACCGCCGGCTGCTCGACGACCGGGAGCGGATCTCGCACGCCGAGTACCTGCGGATCGTCGCCCCCGTGAACCCGGTGGACGGCGGGGACCACGTCCTCGAGCCCACCACGCGCGGCTCGTTCCGGCTCGCCGCCATCTCGGGCCACCAGCGGGTGTACGAGCGGGCAGCCGCGGCGGACGCGGGGAGCGCGGTCGCCTGACGGGGACGCCGCCCGACTCGCTCGTCCGGCGGCGGCCGCCCACGTGGCGGCGCTACTGGTACGTCACCAGGTCCGGCGTCGGCTGCACGGCGTAGGTCTGCGCCGGGTCCAGCATCGGCTGGTCCTCGTCGTAGAAGTTCTTCCAGCCCCAGTGCACGTCCGGCGCCCCCTGGCGCAGTGCCCGCCACGTGTCGGCCTTCGCGGGCTGGGAGCCCTGGCCGTCGGCGTGGATGATCACCGCCAGCTCGTCGTGGCTGGTGTCGAGGCGCTCGCGGTCGGTGATCATCCGCAGCGAGAACTGGTGGAGCAGGAACATCTTCTGCGGCAGGTGGTGCTCCCGCGTGAACCCGGCGAGCCAGTCGGCGGTCGCGTTGACCTCGTCGACGCCCACCGACCCGATCTGCCGGAGGTGGACCTGGTCGGGCGCGAGACGCCACTCGGGGTCGAGCGCGAGGCCGACGTGCGGGTACGCGAGCAGCTCGGCGTACTGCTTCGCCTGGGTGACGAAGTCCGTGCGACCGGGCTGCAGGTCGATGACGACCGCCTGGCCCGCCTCCTGCGCGGCCTCGACCAGCGGTCGCAGGTCCTCCACGCTGCGGGCGCGCGAGTACGAACCGTCCGGCTCCGGGGCGGCGGAGGCGACCGTCGCGATGATCTCGAGGGTGGGCACGACCGTGTCGTCGGTCAGGGCCGCATAGGGCTCCGCGGTCTGGCGGGCGCGCGCGATCGTGGCCGGTACGTCCTGCTCACCCAGGACGCCGAGCGCCGGCGTGCCGGGGGTCCCGTACAGCGCCACGTAGCGCTTGCCCGGCTCGCCGCGCGGGAACACGAGCTGCCCGCCTCCGGGGAGCTCCACGCCGGTCGCAGCCGCCGCGACGCGCGCGCCGAGCCGCTCGGGACCGCCGAAGCCGGGGGCCAGGGCCACCACGGTCCGGACGCCGTCGAGCGCCTGCACCGTCTCCGAGGTCGCCCGCGGGTCCCCGCCGGGCACGTCGACGACGGGGACCCCCGCCGCCCGCGCCGTGGCGAGCGCGGCAGCGGTGCGGCCCTCACGGTCGGCGGCGGCGTCCACGAGGACGGCGGCGTGGGCCGGCTCCTCGGACGGCACGACGAGCGGGCCGTCGGCGGCGAGCAGGACGCCGGCCGACGGCGGCCCGGACGGGGCGGCCGTCGGCGAGGCTGAGGACGGCGGCGTCGGCGGGCGGCTCCCGGACCGGGTCCGCGAGGGCTCCGGCGACGTCCGGGCACGCGACGCGCGGGACGACGCGGGAGAGGACGGCGCCCGCGGCGAGGAGCTCGCCGTCGGGGAGGCGTCGGGCGCGGGCGCGGGCCCGGTCAGCAGCGCCGTGCCCGGCCGGTCCAGGCCGGCGACCGCTGCGGCCAGCCGCGCCGGGTCCACCTCGTGCGGGTCCCCGAACGCGAACCCGAGCTCGGCGAGCACGGACGGGTCGGCAGGGTCGACGGCGTGCACCCGCAGGCCGGAGCCGAGGTCGTCCGGCGGCTCGCCGACCGCCACGACGTCGGTGGCCCCCAGCCGCTCGATCTCCTCGGCGAGCCCGTCGTCGCCCGCGACGAGCGCCGGCACGCCGAGAGCGACGGCCGCCGACGCGGCGGGTCCGACGGTCGCCGGGTCGTCGTCCGCGGCGAGCACGACGGCCGGCGCCTGCGCGAACAGGGCACGGCTCACCGCCAGCGCCGTCGCGGCGGCGGATCCCTCGGGCAGGACGGTCGCCCGCTCCTCGGGGAGCCGGACGTCCGCGCTCACGGGCTCGGGCGTCGGCGTCGGCGAGGCACTCGGGCCGGGCGGTGTCGCCCCGCCGGTGCAAGCCGCGAGCGCGACCGCGACGACGGACGCCAGCACGGCGACTGCGCCACGCCGGGTCGGCCCGGGGCGGTGTGCGCGGGGTCGGGCGGGACGAGGGGCGGGGGCGGACGCAGCAGGCACGGGTCTCCGGGGCCGGGGACAGGTTCCCTGCCACTGTAGGTGTGCCCACCGACACCTGCGACGCCGAGCGCGCACCGTCGCGGCACGGGATGATCGTCCGCATGGGCACGGAGAGCACGCAGCAGGAGTTCAGCACCGCGGGGTCGTACGTCACGTCCGGCGAGGAGTTCGTGCGGGACCAGAACTACCTCACGACCCGCATCACCGCGGACGGCCGGGACGGCTACCCCGTCGAGCCCGGCCGCTACCGCCTGGTGGTGTCCCGCGCCTGCCCGTGGGCGAACCGCGCGGTCATCGTGCGCCGCCTGCTCGGCCTGGAGGACGCGATCTCGCTCGGGGTGTGCGGTCCGACGCACGACTCCCGGTCCTGGACCTTCGACCTCGACCCGGGCGGCGTGGACCCGGTGCTCGGCATCCCCCGCATCCAGGACGCCTACTTCCGGCGCGTCCCGGGGTACGACCGCGGCATCACCGTCCCGGCGCTGGTGGACGTCCCGTCGGGCGCCGTCGTCACGAACGACTACGCGCAGATGACGCTCGACCTGTCGACGCAGTGGACGGCGTTCCACCGCGAGGGCGCCCCGGAGCTGTACCCCGAGCACCTGCGGGACGAGATCGACCAGGTCGCCCGGAAGGTGTTCACCGACGTGAACAACGGCGTCTACCGCTGCGGGTTCGCCGGGTCGCAGGAGGCGTACGAGCGGGCGTACCGCCGGCTGTTCTCCCGGCTCGACTGGCTGTCCGAGCGGCTGTCGATCCAGCGGTACCTGGTCGGCGACACGATCACCGAGGCGGACGTCCGGCTGTTCACCACGCTCGTGCGGTTCGACGCCGTCTACCACGGGCACTTCAAGTGCAACCGGTCGAAGCTGACCGAGATGCCGGTGCTGTGGGCGTACGCGCGGGACCTGTTCCAGACCCCGGGCTTCGGCGACACGATCGACTTCGACCACATCAAGCGGCACTACTACGTGGTGCACGAGGACATCAACCCCACCCGGATCGTCCCCGCGGGCCCGGACCTGCGCGGGTGGCTGACGCCGCACGGCCGCGAGTCGCTGGGCGGACGCCCGTTCGGCGACGGCACCCCGCCCGGCCCGGTCCGCGAGTCCGAGCGCGTCGACCCGGCGCACACCGCGGAGGCGATGGCGGGCTGACCCGCCCGCCGCGGACTCCTCCCGCCGGGTTCGGCAGCTCCGGCCGCGGAACCGGCGTGTCGCGCCGGCGTGTCGCCTGGGAGTGCCGAACTCGGCGGAGGCCGGGCGCGGCTGGTCAGGCAGCCGGGCGGACGCGGACCACGTTGCGCCACGGGTCGTCGAACGTGACCGTCGCGCCGTCGTCCCGCACGTGCACGCCGTGCGCCGCCAGCCGCTCCCGCAGGGCGCCCACGTCGTCGCTCCCGGGGACGACCAGCGTGACCTCGCCCAGCCCCAGGCTGCTCGCCCGCGGGCCGGCGCCGGCGGAGTTCCACGTGTTCATCGCCATGTGGTGGTGGTACCCGCCGGCCGACACGAACAGCGCGCCGTGCCACTCGGCCATCACGTCGAACCCGAGGGCGTCGACGTAGAACGCCCGCGCCCCGGCGACGTCGCCGACCTGCAGGTGCACGTGACCGACGACCGGCGCGCCCGCCGGGGCCGCGAGCGCCGCGTCGGTGACGTGCCCGCGGATGAACTCGTTCGGGTCGAGCCGCAGCGCGTCCATGACCACGCGCCCCTGCGCGTCGTACTGCCACACGTCGCGGGCGCGGTCCCAGTACAGCTCGACGCCGTTGCCCTCGGGGTCGGTGAGGTAGAACGCCTCGGAGACCAGGTGGTCGGCGCTGCCGACGTACGTCTGCGGCGCGCGGGAGGCGACGGACGCGAGCGTGGCCGCGAGCGCCTCCCGGGTGTCGAAGAGGATCGCCGTGTGGAACAGCCCGGCCTGGCTACGGCTCGTCGGGGGGAGGTCCGGCGTGTGGCGCAGCACGACGAGCGGCCGACTCCCCCGCCCCAGGACGACCACGTCGGGGCGCTCGACGCCCTCGATCCGCGCGTCCGGCCGCTCGACCACGTCGAGCCCCAGCACGTCGCGGTAGTAGCGGAGCTGGGCGTCGAGGTCCGCGACGAGGAGGGTCACGGGTCCCATCGCGGTGTCGGCGGCGAGGCGGTCCTGGGTGGTGTCGGCGGCGGCCATGCCGTCGATGATAGTTGAGGCTTCAACTGTTGACCAGAGACGCGTGTCGCAGGACCACGCCGGAGCGCGTCAGCCCCGGCGCTGCAGGTCGTTGTGCCCGAAGTCGGTGAGGAACCGCGGCCCCTGCTCGCGCAGCTCCGCCTCGAAGTCCGCGGCCCAGCCGCTGTACGGTGCCCGGGCCAGACCGTCGTTCGCGAACCGCGCGTCGTCCGTGAGCTCCGTGACGCAGAACGCCGGGATCTGCAGGTCCGTCACCGGGCCGGAGCGCTCGCACTCCGCGACCACCAGCGGCGCGTTCTCCCCGCCGAAGACGTCGACCACCCAGCCGTCCGCGCCCAGCCACACCGCGTACCGGTTCTTGACGATGCGGTGGCCGCCGCGCCGGATCATCTCGATGCCGACCGTCACGTCGATCTCGCGCTCCGCCTCGTACCGGGTGCCGACGTTCATGGGGCCCTTGAGCGTGACCGCGCAGAACTCGAAGGCGTCACGGGCCTCCTCGAGGACCGCCAGCGGGTCGGCGTCGGGCCCGAGCGGCAGCTGCAGCCCGTCGGCCTGCACCCGCAGGCGCAGCGCGTAGCCGTCCTGCGCCAGGAAGTACGACTGCACGATGAGCACCGGCTCGGGCTCGGCCAGCAGCTCCATCGGCGGCGTGCGCACGAAGAACCGGCGCTCGAACTCGAAGTCGCCGTAGCCGGTGTCGCTCACCGGACCCTCCCCGCTCGTCCTCACAGCGCCCGGGGCGTGGGCGCCGCTGCAGGTCACGCTACGCGACCGCCCCGCGCCGCCGCGGGACCCCGCTCCCGCCCGGCGGCGTCACGAGGCGCGCAGGTCCATCCCCAGCGTCCGGCCCCAGGACGCGGTGGCCACCTCCTGGAACCCGACGCGCCCGTAGAACGCGATCGCGCCCGGGTTCTGCTCCGAGACCTTCAGGTGCACGCCCGGCACGCCGCGCTCGCGCAGCGCCCCCGTGAGCGTCTCGATGAGCGTGCGTCCCAGCCCGCGCCCCTGGGCGCGCGGCAGCAGGTCGATGTGCAGGTGCGCCGGGTAGGCCGCGGTGAGCTCCTCCTCGTACCGGGAGCCGCGGTGGATCGTCTGCAGCAGGTCGTGGTCGCGCAGCCCCTCGACCTCCGGGCGCAGCGGGTACCGCTCGCGCAGCGGGGGCCACCAGACGTCCTCCTGCCAGCGCGCGAACGCCTGCGAGTCGGCCGTGCCCACGACGTATCCGGCCACGCCGTCCTCGTCGGTGACGACCCACGCCAGCCCCGGGTCGGCCACGGGGTACGGGGCGGCGTACACGTGGCCGAGCAGGTCCGGGTCGCGGTAGAACCGGGTCCCGTCGCCGCCGGAGTCGCCGGTGAGCAGGCACACGCGGTACATGCCCGCCAGGTCGCACGTCGAGAACGGTCTCACCTGCATGCCCGCGACCCTACCGGCGCAGCCCGACGTGCGGGGCGGTCAGACCGCGAACCGCGCGGACGTCTCCGGCGACAGCGCGTGGGCGATGCGCGCGTGCATCTCCGCGGACATCTCCGGCAGGGCGTCGAGCGGGAACCACCGCGCCTCGGAGTTCTCGCCGTCGCCCGGCCCCGGCTCCCCCGAGACCCAGCGGAACCGGAACGTCAGGTCCAGGTACTGCGAGCGGTCGCCGTTCGCGTACGTCATCGGCGGCAGGGAGTGCACCCACGCCAGGCGCTCGGCGACCGCGACCACCTCGGTCTCCTCGAGGACCTCGCGCGCACCCGCGACCGCCGGCTCCTCCCCCGGGTCGATGATCCCGGTGACGGGCGTCCACGCCCCGTTGTCGGCGCGCCGCACCAGCAGGATCTCCTCGGCACCGGGCGCACCGCCGACCACCGGGCGCACGACCACCGCGCTCACACCGGACAGCCACAGCAGGTCGTGGCCGATCTTCTCGCGCAGGTCCAGGACGAAGTCAGGCGTGGGCACGCTGCGATGCTACGGGCGCGGCGACCCGACCTCGTCGCGCCACGAGTGCTGCGGCTCGAACCCGATGAGCTCGCGCGCCGCGTCGATCGCGAGCAGCGTCTCGTACGTGCCGAGGTCCCGCCGCACCGGCACGTCGGGGAACTCCGCGGCCAGCAGCTCGGAGGACGGGGTGTCCATGATCGTGTCGGCCGCCGCGATGATGACGTTCCGGGAGCCGGACGTCGTGGCCTCCAGCGCGAGCCGGCAGGACGCCGCCGCGTCGCGCGCGTCGATGTAGCCCCACAGGTTCCACCGCCGCAGGGCGGGGTCGCCGTGGAAGGCGGGGACCCGGGCGTACGCCTCGGGCGGGAAGACGTTCGAGAACCGCAGCCCGACGAACGGGATGCCCGACCACTGCGCGACCTGCGCCGCGAGGTCCTCGCTCAGCACCTTCGACAGCGCGTACGTCGACGTCGGGTACGGGAAGTGGTCCTCGTCCACCGGCGCGTACCGCGGCGGCACGTCGAACGGCAGGCCCAGCGTGGTCTCGCTCGACGCCCACACCACCTTGCGCAGCCCCAGCCGCTGCGCGGCCAGGAACACGTTGCCGTTCGCCGCGAGGTTGCGGCTCAGCGTCTCCGGATCGGACTCCATGCCCGGCTGCGGGATGTTCGCCAGGTGCACCACGGCCGTGCAGCCCGCGAGCGCCTCCACCGCCTGCCCGTAGTCGGTCAGCTCGGCGCGCATCACGTCGACACCCAGCCCGGCGCGCTCGCCGAACGGCCCCTGCGCGTCGGTGGCGTGGACGGCGTAGCCGTGGTCCAGCAGGTCCCGCACGACGGCCCGGCCCACCTTGCCCAGGGCACCCGTGACGGCGACGGTCTCGGTCATGGCCGCCATCCTCGCCGGGGCGCGGCGGGCGCGTCCACCGGAGGCGCGTATCCCGAACCGCCTGCCGCACCCCCGACGTCCCCTACCGTTGTCCCATGCCGCACCGCGACGTTCTCGAAGCGATCCGTGCATTCGTGGCCGAGCGCGAATGGGCCCAGTTCCACACCCCCGAGAACCTGGCGAAGAGCATCTCCATCGAGGCGGCGGAGCTGCTCGAGTGCTTCCAGTGGGACGAGGCGTCCGACCGTGAGCGGGTCATTGCCGAGCTCGCGGATGTCCTGACCTACGCGTACCTCCTCGCCGACAAGCTAGGAGTCGACCCGGGCGACATCGTCCTGTCCAAGCTCGCGACGACCCGGCAGAAGTACCCGGTCGAGAAGGCTCGCGGGCGGAGCACGAAGTATGACCAGCTCTAGGGTCCACCGCTTCCCGTTCACGCAGGCGCACGTCCGCCTGCTCAGGGACGTCGATCCGCGCTTTGCGAACTGGCCGGTCGTCTACGCCCTGGACGGCGCGGGCGAGGTGTACGTCGGCGAGTCGCTGAGCGTCGCGACCCGCTTGAAGCAGCACCTGGAGAATCCCGACCGCCAGCACTTGGCCGAGGCCCGCGTCGTCATCGACGAGACGTTCAACAAGTCGGCGTGCCTCGACCTCGAGTCGTACCTGATCCGCCTGTTCGCGGGTGACGGCAAGTTCCGCGTGCTCAACCGCAACGAGGGCGTCACGGACGCCGACTACTTCGATCGCGATGCCTACCGTGCCGCCTTCGCGGAGATCGCCGACGAGTTGCGGGAGGCAGGCCTCTTCGAGCGGTCGGTCCCGGAGATCGAGAACAGCGACCTGTTCAAGCTGTCGCCGTTCAAGGCGCTGAATGCGGACCAGGCGATCGCGCTGGAGTCGCTGCTGGACGGACTCTTCGCCGACATCGGTGCGGGGACGCACAGCACCTCCGTCGTCCAGGGAGACCCGGGAACGGGCAAAACGGTCGTGGCGATCTACCTCATCAAGCTCCTGCGCGACATCGCGCGCTGGGAGCCGACGGAAGACCCGGTGTCGGACTCCGTCTTCGCCGAGTACTTCACTCCGGAGAACGCCCGTCTGCTTCGCGACTTCCGCATCGCGCTGGTCGTCCCCCAGCAGTCTCTCCGCAGGACGATCGAGAAGGTCTTCGCCCGGACGCCCGGCCTGAGCCCGTCGATGGTCCTCACCCCGTTCCAGGTCGGGGAGTCGCGGGATCGGTTCGACCTGCTCATCGTCGACGAGACGCACCGTCTCAACCAGCGCGCCAACCAGGCCACGGGCGTGCTCAACGCGAAGTTCCCCGCGATCAACCGGCGGCTCTTCGGAGAGGACGACCTGCAGCTGACGCAGCTCGACTGGATCGTGGCGCAGAGCGATCACCGGCTCTTCCTGGTCGACGCAGCACAGCGCGTCCGGCCCGCCGACCTGCCCAGGGAACGGCTTGAGCGCCTGGTGACGGAGGCGTCGTTCGACCGCCGCTTCCACCTCCGATCGCAGATGCGGCTCGCAGGCGGGAGCGACTACATCGAGTACGTCCGCGCCCTGCTGCGCCCGGGCAGCACGCCCTTCGTCGCACCGCAGACATTCGGCGACTACGAGTTCGCCATGTACGACGACATCGCCGCGATGAGAGAGCGGCTCGCTGCTGCGGAGCGTGCTCACGGCCTCGCGCGGCTGGTCGCCGGCTACGCCTGGCCGTGGCGCTCGCGCCACGACCGTGCTGCCTACGACATCAGCATCGGCGGCCTCCAGCTCCGGTGGAACAGCGCCGCACGGGACTGGATCAGCTCGCCAGGGTCCGTCGACGAAGTCGGATCCGTCCACACCGTGCAGGGGTACGACCTCAACGTGGCCGGCGTGATCATCGGGCCCGATCTGCGCTTCGACCCGGTGCGCGAGCGACTCGTGTTCGACCGGTCGAACTACTTCGACACCAAGGGCAAGGAGAACAACCCGACGCTCGGCAAGACGTACACGGATGACGAGCTCCTGGAGTTCGTCACGAACATCTACGCCGTCCTGCTGACCCGAGGCATGCGGGGGACGCTCGTGTACGTGTGCGACGCACCGCTGAGGGAGCACCTCGGCCGGTACATCCCCCGGGCCTGAGCGCGTCCACCGGAGCGCTCAGACGGTCGCGTCGCTCCCGCGCAGGATCGACGTCATCTTCTTGCCGCGCCCCACCTCGTCGACCAGCTTGTCCATCCACCGGATCTGCTGCATCAGCGGGTCCTCGATCTCCTCGACCCGGTACCCGCAGATGACCCCGGTGATGAGCCCGGCGTTCGGGTTCATGGCGGGCGCCTGCGCGAAGAACGTCCGCAGGTCGGTGCCGTCGTCGAGCACGCGGCGCAGCCCGGCGTCGTCGTAACCCGTCAGCCACGTGATGACCTGGTCGACCTCGGCCTGCGTCCGGCCCTTGCGCTCCGCCTTGGCGACGTAGTGCGGGTAGATGCTGGCGAGGCTGGTGGCGAAGATGTCGTGCCGCGGCATGGGGTCCTCCTCGGGCGTCCGGCCCAGTATCGCCGACGGCGCCGTCCCGGGACCGCCGGTGTGGGTCCACGGTCCCTGGCGGCCCGGCGGCGCCTCCCTACGCTCGGGAGTGTGCACGACGCCGACGTGGTGGCGCTCCTGACGCGGCTGGTCCGGGTCGACGAGGTGCTGGCCGCGCCCGGCGACCGGGCGGACCGGCTGGCCGGCGCGGCGGAGGTGCTGCGGGAGGTCGTCGGCGCGCGGCTGTCCCCGGTCTTCCTGCTCGACCGGACCGGCACGCGGCTGGAGCTGGTCGCCGACCAGGCGCAGCGCCGCGTCCTGGGCGACGACTTCCGGACGATGCCGGCGTACCAGCACCTGCGCGCCCCGTGGATCAACACCGAGGAGTGGCCGGTGTCCGCGGCCGACCACCTGGACCACGCGTCGTGGCAGGTCCTGCCCGAGGACTTCCGGGCCTGGTTCGGGACGTCCGGGATCGTGGCGCCGATCCACGCCGACGGGCGCCACCTGGGGGCGGTGCTGCTGGCGTTCGACGGTGAGTACCGCCTGGCCGAGGACGTCCGGGCGTTCCTGGCGGTCGCCGGCCGGATCATGGGCAACGCCCTGTACCGCTGGCAGGCCGGGGAACGGGAGCAGGAGCTCGGCGCCCTGCAGGAACGGCGGCGTCTCAGCGACGAGCTCCACGTGGACCTCGCGCAGCAGACCGCCGCGCTCGGCATGCAGGTGGAGGCCGTCCGGCTGGACGCGGAGACCGGCTCCGAGCTGCTCGCGCAGGACGTGGAGGCTCTGCGACGGGCCGTGGGCAGCCTGCAGCGGAACCTGCGTCACCAGATGCTGGGGCTGCGCGCGGACGCGGGGCTGGGCGCCCGGCGGCTGCTCGAGACGGTGCGGGCGCACCTCGACACGTTCAGCACGGAGCTGCAGATCCGCACACACCTCGTCTGCCCCGACACGGCAGCCGCCGATCGCGTGCCGGTGGCCGTGGCGGCCCAGCTGCTGCGGGTGCTCCAGGAGTCGCTGTCGAACTGCCACCTGCACGCGTCCGCCAAGGCGGTGGCCGTGCGGCTGCTGGCGTCCGGCACGCGGGTGCGGCTGGAGGTCCAGGACGACGGCGCCGGGTTCGACCCGGCGAGCGTGCCGGACTCGCGGCTCGGCCTGTCCATCATGCGCGAGCGGATGGAGCAGGTCGGCGGCTCGCTGTCCCTGGTGTCCGTCCGCGGCGGCGGCACGCTGGTCGTCGCGGAGGCGCCGCTGGACCCGGCCGGCCGTGTGGTCGGCGGCCCCGGAGTCGACGTGCGGGAGAGGATCTGAGTCCCGTGGAGCAGGCGACCGGTGTCCTCGTGGCCGACGACCACGCGCTGTTCCGGGACGGCCTGACGTCGCTGATCGGCCGGTGGCCGGACTTCGAGGTCGTCGGCACCGCGGCCGACGGGGCGGAGGCGATCAGCCTGGCGCGCTGCCTGCACCCGCGGCTGGTGCTGATGGACGTGCGCATGGAGCCGGTGGGTGGCGTCGAGGCGACCGCGCGCATCTGCGCCGAGGACCCGTCGGTCAAGGTCGTCATGCTGACGATGTCGCGGCTCGGGGAGGACGTCTACCAGGCGCTGCGCAGCGGGGCGGACGGGTACGTCATCAAGGACGAGCCGGCGCACCGGCTGCACGACTACCTCGCGGCCGTCATGCGCGGCGAGACCGCCCTGTCCAGCGCGCTGGCCGCCCAGGTGCTCGCCGAGCTCACCGGCAGCCCCGTCGGCCACGACCCCGGTCCGCGGGTCTGCGACACGCTCACGCCGCGGGAGCTGGACGTGCTCCGGCTGCTGGTCGACGGCCTGTCCAACGAGGAGATCGCCCGCGACCTGCACCTGGGCGAGACGACCGTGAAGAAGCATCTGGGGCGCGTCATGGACAAGCTCCACGTCCGCAACCGTGTCCAGGTCGCCGTGTACAGCGTCCGCCAGGGCCTCGTGCCGTGACACCTACCCCCCGGGGGTAGCCGATCGGTCGCCCCGGCCGGACCGGTCGGTGCTGGTGACCGAGGGCGGCGCGGCGAGATCGTGGAACCGCGCGGGGGCGTGCGCCGCACGACGCCGTCCCTGCACCCGGACGTCGCCGTGCGCCCGGTCGACGAGGAGGTCCGGCGTGCGTGTGGTGATCGTGTACTCGTGGGCTCGCGACACGGGAGCCGCGAGCGTCCGTGCCGACGGGTCCGTGGACTGGCGTGGCGCGAGGACCGCCCCGGGCGAGGACGACCCGGCGGCGCTCGCGGTCGCGCGGCAGCTCGCCGAGGACACCGGCGGGGAGGTCACGGGCCTGACCCTGGGTGAGGGGGACGCCAGCTGGGTCCTCGCCCGCGGGGTCGGGTCGACGTGGTGCGTCGGGGACGCGCCCCTGCTCACCGACGACGCGGCGACAGCCGGGATCCTCGCGGCAGCCGTCCGCGCGATCGACGAGGTGGACGTGGTCGTCGTCGGGGATGCGGCGGAGCACGCCGGTGTCCCGGCAGCGCTCGCCGGTCTGCTCGGATGGCCCGCCGTGCTCGGTGTCACGGCCGCGAGCGCCGAGACCGCCGACGCCGTGGGTGCCCCCGCGCGGGTGCGCGCCACCCGCCGGTCGCCGTCCGGCACCGAGACGATCACCGCCGCGCCGCCCCTCGTGCTGGGGGTCGCCGCCGAGTCCGGGACCCACCGCGTCCCCGGCATGAAGGAGCTGCTCGCGGCACGGCGGCGGCCCGTGACCCCCCTGACGCTCGCGCAGATCGGCGCGGGTGTCGAGGACGTGACGAGCCGCGGGACCGACCTGCCGCCGACCGCGCCGACGCACGTCTTCGAGGGCCCTCCCGACGAGGTGGCGGCGCAGCTCGTGGCGGCCCTGCGGGCAGGAGGCGCGCTGTGAGCGCCGGACCGGGCGACGCCCGCGGCCCCGCCGGTGCCC
Organism: Cellulomonas sp. C5510; assembly: GCF_019797765.1. Taxonomy (NCBI): domain Bacteria; kingdom Bacillati; phylum Actinomycetota; class Actinomycetes; order Micrococcales; family Cellulomonadaceae; genus Cellulomonas; species Cellulomonas sp. C5510. The sequence goes on along the minus strand of NZ_CP081862.1, from coordinate 1,293,199 downwards.
GCGAGGGCGGCGCGTGGCTGGTCGTCGCGGACGCAGGCTGGCGGGCGGCGCTGCGCGTCGCGCGGGGGGCGCGGTCCGAGGTCAGCGCCGTCGTCGTGGGCCCGCGCCCGCTCGCGGACGCCGTCGCGGCGGCCGGGGTCCCGGTGCTGTGGGTCGAGCCCGGGACCGGGACGCCCGCCGAGGCGTACGCGGGGGCGCTCGCCGTGCAGGTCGCCGCCGAGCAGCCGGCACTGCTCGTGGGCACCGGCCATCCCGCCTCCCGCGTCCTCCTCGGCGCCGCCGCGGCGCTCGTCGGTGCCCGGCTGCTCACCGGCGCGGTCGACGTCGTGCCGGTGGCCGTGGCCACGGGCGCAGCGGGAGGCGGCGGGACGGGCGCCGTCGCGCCGGCGTGGACGGTCCGGCGCGCACTGCTCGACGGGGCCGTCGTCGAGACCGTGGACTCCCCCGCCCCGCTCGCCCTGGTCGTCGACGTCGCGGCCGAGGACGAGGACGAGGGTGCTGCGACTGCGCTGTCGCCCGGGACCGTCCGGCCCCTCGCGGCCGCGCCGGCGGCCATGACGCTGAGCACGGTCCCGTCCGCGGAGCCGGCCGGCGGACTGGAGGACGCCCGCGTGGTCGTCGCCTTCGGCCGCGGCGTGCGCTCCCGCGACGACGTCGCGCTCATCGAGCGGCTCGCGGACGCCCTCGGCGCCGAGCTGGCGTGCTCCATGCCGGTGGCGGACGACCGCGGGTGGCTGGACCGGTCCCGCTACGTCGGCCGGTCGGGTCGGCACATCGCGCCCCGGCTGTACCTCGCGGTCGGCATCTCCGGGGCGCCCCAGCACCTGGAGGGGGTCCGCGGCGCGAAGGTCGTCGCCGCCGTGGACCAGGACCGGGCCGCCCGCATCTTCCGCGTCGCCGACTACGGCGCCGTGGGCGACCTGTACGAGGTGGTGCCGGCACTCATCACGGCACTGCAGCGGTGAAGCAGTCACGAGTCCGGATCAGGAGAGCATCATGAGCGAGCAGTTCGACTCCCGCTACGACGTCGTCGTCATCGGCGGGGGTGCATCGGGCCTGTCGTGCGCGGTGCAGGCCGCCAAGGACGGCCTGACGTGCGCCCTGCTGGAGAAGGAGGAGCACACCGGCGGCAGCTCGGCCTTCGCGGAGGGGCACGCGGCGTTCGAGTCCGACGAGCAGGCCAAGCGGGGCATCACGGTCACGAAGACGCAGGCGTTCGACACCTACCTGGACTACTCGCACTGGCGGGCCGACGCGTCGATCGTCTCCCGGTTCGTGGAGAACGCGGCCACGACGATCGTCAAGATGCGGGACGAGGAGGGCGCCGTCTACGAGGACGTCACCGTGACCGCGGTCGACCAGCCCGGCGAGCTCGTGACATGGCACCTGCCCGAGGGCGAGGTGGCCCACCTCATCGAGCTGCTCGAGGCCGATGCGCGTCACCGCGGGGTCGACGTGTTCCTCGGGACCAGCGCGACGTCGCTGCTGCAGGACGAGTCGGGACGGGTGGTCGGCGTGACCGCCACGGACGCGGACGGTGCCCCGGTGCGGCTGGGCGCCCGGGCCGTCGTCGTCGCGACGGGCGGCTATGCGGCCAACCCGGAGCTCGTCGACCGCTACACGCGCTACGACGCGCTGGGTGAGAAGCTCATCAACGTCGGCGGCCCCGGCAACACCGGCGACGGCCTGCGGATGGTCCTCGAGGCGGGCGGCACCGAGCACCGGTCGATCGGGACGCTGCTGCTGTTCCCGTTCATGCGGGACAAGGCGATCACCAGCCAGACCAACGCCGCGGCGTTCCAGCCGTACTTCTGGGTCGACGCGCACGGTCGCCGCTTCACGGACGAGGCGGTGGCCCTCAGCTTCGGCAACGCCGGCGACGTGGTCGCAGGCCTGCCGGGTGCGATGTTCTGGTCGGTCTTCGACTCCGGCACCGTGCGCCACCTCGTCGAGGACGGCAACGAGGTCGGGCTCGGCATCTACGTGCGCAACGGCGAGAAGCTGGTCGGCCTGCCCGACGAGATCGCGGCCGACGCCACCGACCCCGCGCGCACCAACGTCGTCGGCGCGGACACGATCGAGGACCTCGCGACCGCGATGGGCGTCGACCCCGCCGTGCTGCGCACCGAGGTCGACGCGTACAACGCCGCCTGCGAGGACGGCGTCGACAGCCGGTTCCACAAGGCCGCGAAGTTCCTGCTCCCGGTCACGACGCCGCCGTTCTACGCGGTGAAGATGGAGACCGGGATCATGGTCACGATGGGCGCGATCCGGATCGACGACCGGATGCGGTGCCTCGACGCGGACGGCCGGCCCATCCCCGGCCTGTACAGCGTGGGGTGCGACGCCGGCGGCCTGTTCGGTGAGTCGTACAGCCTGCCGATCCCCGGGTCGGCGAACGGCTTCGCGCTCACGTCGGGCTGGCTGACGGCCGACGACATCGCCGAGCGCATCGGGGCCGGGAGCCTGTAGCCGCAGGGGGCACCGACGGCGGCCGGCCGGGACGCGCGGGTCCCGGCCGGCCGCCGTCGCGCCTGCCCCGGCCCGCGCGTCAGCCGGCGTCCGCCGCCGCGGCTTCCCGCACCGCCGCGCCGACCAGGCCGAACGCCGCGACGGCGTGCGTGCGAGCCACCGGCGAGCGCCACGTCTGGTCGAGGAACCCGTGCGGCATCCCGCCGGCCGTGAGCACCGTCAGCGGGCCGCCCGCCGCGCGCACCCGCTCGGCGAACCGCTCCTCGCCGGCCCGGAACCCGTCACGCTCCGCGATGAGCAGCAGGCTCGGCGGCAGCGCCGCCAGCACCTCCGGCGGCGCGAGCACCGGCGAGACCAGCGGGTCCGTGCGCACGGCGTCGTCGGGCAGGTACGACCGCTCGAACAGCAGGCCGATCTCGTCGGGCTCGTCGGCGCGCGTCGTCACGTGGTCCACGTCGGGGTACGCGAGCAGCGCGAACGCCGGCCGCGGGGCCGCGCCGCGCACCGCGAGCTGGCACACCGCGAGCGCCGTCGACGCGCCCGCGGAGTCCCCCGCGACCGCGTACGGCCCGCTCAGGCCCAGCCCGGCGCCACCCTCCCCGGTCAGCCAGGTCACGGCGTCCTGCGCGTCCTCGACGGCCGCCGGGAACGGGTGCTCGGGCGCGCGCCGGTAGTCGAGGCTGACGACCGGCAGCCCCGAGCACCGGGCGAGCTCGGCCGCCGTGTGCTCGGCCGTGTCGAGGTCACCGAGCACGAACCCGCCGCCGTGCACCCAGACGGCGAACCCCGCTCCGAGGGCGGCGCCGTGCGGCCGGTAGAGGCGGGCGGCGATCGAGCCGGCCCGGGTCGGCACGGACAGCTCGGCGCGCTCGACCCCCGGCGCCGGTACGGGCCCGAACTGCCCGGTGTCCGCCGCGCGCATCCGCCGGGCGGTCGCCACGCGCTCGGCGTGCGTCCCGCTCGGGAACGTCTCGGGCGGCGCCGACGGGTCGGGCTGCGGGGGTGCGTCGACGAACTCCGGGTCCAGCTCCACGACCGGCGAGGCTACCGCGCCGAGCGTCCGGCGACGCGAGTCACAGGTGGACTCACTCGCTGTCATTGTGTCAGTGTCCCCATGGTCAACGCGTTGGCGCTGACGCGAATCATCCGGATCGCCGCCTGGGGGACACATGAGCGACATCCAGATCTTCTCGACCGACACCGATGACGGGACCATCTCAGTGATCGGCAAGGCGGGTGACGAGCACCGCCTGCTCCAGCGCATCCGCGTCGGGAACGCGCCGCGAGGGGCCGTGAAGTTCACCGCCCACGGACGAGGGTTCGTGTCGAACACGAGTCAGAACACCATCTCGGAGATCGACCCCGTCTCTCTCGAGGAGGCACGGCGGATCGAGGTCGGCCACGGTCCGCGCGGCCTCGGGATCGTACCGGGCGACACGTACCTGCTGGTCTCGAACTCCGGCTCCGACTCGCTGTCGATCGTGGACCTCGCCCTCAACGTCGAGGTGCGCCAGATCGGCACCGGTCGCGACCCGCGGCACATGGCGATCACCCCTGATGGCCGCTGGGCGTTCGTCTGCATCTGGGGAGACGGTGTCATTGCGAAGATCGACCTCGCCGGACTCGCCACCGGGCGGGTGGAGGACGTCGCGATCGTCGAGACGTTCGACGTCGGGAGCACCGCTCACCCGTACGCGCCGGCGCTCGACCCCTCCGGCAGTCGTCTCTTCGTCGCGAACACACAGGCGACGTACCTCTCGGTCATCGACATCCACTCCGGCGTCGTGACGCAGATCGAGCTCGGCAGCATCGGCGGCCGCGCCATCACGTTCACCACCGACGGGCGCTACGCGCTCGCGACGATCGAGGCGCGCTCCGAGGTCGTCGTCATCGACCTGACGACCCTCGAGGAGACCCGCCGGATCCCGGCCGGTCCGAGGCCGGCACCACCACCTGGCACGAGGAGAACTGGTGGCCGAGATCCCCGCTGTGACGGTGCGGCGCGAGTACGAGTGGGCATTGCCGCCCGAGAAGCACCGCACGGACCGGACGGCAGCCCACGACGAAGCCACGCTGCTCGCCCAGCACTTCCGGTACGTCAGGCGCGTGCGGTACCCGGAGGCGTGCCCTCCCTGGGTCCTGGGCCAGGAGCTCGGCTGGATCATCAGGGCCCCGTTGACCGTCACCGTCTCGCCCGTCCACGACCTGCAGGTCGACGCCGAGGCCGATCCGAACGAGATCGCCCGCCTGGCCGGGACGTCCGAGTTCTGGAGCCGCAGCGGTGGCTTCATCACAGCGCCGCGTTCTCCGTGGCTCCGTCTGCACCAGTTCCGGGGTTCCTCCGGCGCGTGGGAAGCGGTGTTCCTTCCGAACGGGGACGGTTCCGTGGAGTGGCGCCTCGGCTTCTCCGTCGACATCCCGGACGAGTACTTCCTGCTGACGCAGTCGATCGGGGTACCCGGGATCGACGTCCCGCCGGGCGTGCTGACAGCGCGACAGCTACGACGCAGCATCGGCGCCGGAGGCATCTCGCTGGCATTTCGTCCGACCGGTGACGTCTCGATCCAGCGCGGCGACCCGATCGCCAGGCTCGTGCTGCTGCACCGGTCGTCGATCCAGGCGCGCCTCGAGGTGGACGAGTCCGCGGACGTCGTCGGAGGAACAGCGTGATGAGGCCGCCCGGCACGGAGCGTGCGGTGCTCGGCGATCCGCGAGCGTTGTGGTTGTTCATGATCATCGTGGTGCGTCGGGTGGCCGGTGCGGCGTTCCCCGTGGCTCTCCTCATCGCCGTCGCCGATACGCGGGGGCTCGTGATCGCAGCGAGCGTCCAAGCGGTCCGGGTCGCCGTCGCGACGTTCAGCACCCCGTTCCGTGCGCGGCTCATCGACCGGTTCGGGCGGTCCCGGGTCGTGCTGCCGCAGACGCTCGTGGCAGCGGTGACGCTCGTGCTGTTCGTCGCGGTCGTCGGCGACGACCGAGCGGCGCTGGTACTGATCTACGTCGCGTGCGTACTCGCCGCGGTCGCGCCTGCGGCGGTGGACGCTGTCATCAGGTCCGCGTGGGCCGAGATCGGGCGGACGGAACGGCAGGTCAAGCTCCTCCACAGCGTCGACTCGCTCCTCGAGGAGACGGGGTTCCTGCTCGGACCGGTGGTGGCCTCGGCCCTGCTGCTCGCCATGTCGCCGCAGCAGGGCCTGTGGGCCGTGACCGCCGCGGCGGTCGGTGGCAGCCTGCTCGTCTTCACGTCGAGCCACTTCCGCACCGCGCTGCGACGTCCGCCGGCGGCGAGACCACGCGCAGCGGAGAGGACACCCCGCACCTGGCGCGCACGCCTTCGCACGGTGGCCGGACCGATCGCTCAACCGTCGCTGCGGCAGATCGTCCTGCCGCTGGTCATGATGGGCACGAGCCTGGGGTGGCTCGGGCTCCTGGTCCCGCAGGTCGCGACCGCGTCTGCCGGTGGGCTCGACCGCACCGGATACCTCATGGGCGCGATCAGCCTGGGAGGCGTCGTCGGAGGGTTCAGATACGCGCTGGTCACGTGGCGAGCGTCGCTGCGCACGCGCCACGCCGTGCTGCTCCTGGCATTCGCGGGCCCGCTCGCGACCGCTGCTCTCACGTGGTCGAGCGCCTGGGGGCTCGCCGTCGTCCTGGCGGTGAGCGGACTCGCGGTCACGCCCCTGTACATCAACAGCTACCTCATGATCGACGACGGCCTGCCCGAGGACGTGCGACATGAGGCGAACACGTGGGTTCCCGTGGGCAACAACGTCGGCTACACCATCGGGATCACCGCCGCCGGGTTGCTGACCGCCGTCGCCCCGGGCGCCCGGACGCTCGCGCTCGCACAGTCCGTGCTGGCGGTCGGCACGGTGCTCATCGGCTGCTGGTTGCTCCGCACCGCACGCACGCTCGCACCGCGCCCTGCAGAGGAAGCGGCGTCGCATGCGATCTGAGACCGGGATGCCGGTCGCGCGAGCACGCAGTCTCGCCGTGACCGCGCAGGGCCTGCACGACGACGAGACGAGCACCGCACGGATCGTGGAACGCATCGGCTTGCTCCAGATGGACCCGCTCACTCGCGTCGCGCGAGCGCATCTGCTCACGTGCGCGGCCCGGACGACCGTCCGTCCGGTCAGCGGGGTCGACCGCGAGCTGTGGCCGGTCGACGAACCCGCCGCAACCTTCGAGACCTACACGCACGCAGCGTGCGTCATGCCGATCAGCGACTGGCCACTGTTCGAGATCCACCGTTCTCGCGCCCGTGACCGGGCCGACACTCCACCACCGGAGGTGCGACAGCGGGTCCGAGAGCTGATCGCCGACAGCGAGCACGGGTTGACCATCCGCGAGCTGCAACGAGACGACCGCACCGGCGGTGGTTGGGGATGGTCAGCGACCAAGCGCGCAGCCGAGCACATGGTGTGGCGAGGAGACCTCGCCTGCACGAGACGCCGACGGGGCGAGCGCGTCCTGGACCTCGTCGGGCGAGCCGTCCCGGTCGAGCAGCTGGACCAGACCCTCGCACCCGACGAGTGCGTCGCGGCACTGGCCGAGCGTGCGCTGGCGGCGCTCGGCGTCGCCACGACCGAGGAGGTGGCGACGTACTACCACCTGCGCGCCGATCTGGTCGCCGCCACGCTCCGTTCGCGGGGTCACGCACGGGCGAGGATCGAGGGGTGGCCGGACACAGCCTGGGTCCTCGAACCCGCCGCGACGAGGACCGCGCAGCCACGACCCCGGCTGATCGGACCGTTCGACAACCTCATCAGGGACCGGGCACGGACCCGCCGCCTGTTCGGGTTCGACTACGTGTTCGAGGCGTACAAGCCCGCCGCGCGCAGGAGGTACGGCCCCTACGCGCTCGCCGTTCTCGTCGATGACGACCTCGTCGCGCGAGCCGGCATCCAGCGGCAGGGTCGCTCGCTGACGCTGCAGCAGGTGTTCCCCGAGGCCTCCCAGGACCCGAGCTGGTGTCGACAGCAGACCGTGGAGGCCGTCAGGTCGCTCGCGGTCCAGCTCGGGCTGGAGTCCGATGTCTGAGCTCTGGCCCTTCAGCCACCACGTCCTGGTTCCCTGCTCGTTGCTCGCGGCGCTGGACGTGCTGAGCAGCTCCGTCGAGACCGTGCACGCGGCGCGCGAGGAAGAAGCGATCGCCATCGGGTGCGGACTCGTGCTCGGCGGCGGGACGCCTCTGGTGGCGATGCAGAACTCCGGACTGGCCAGCGCGCTCAACACTCTCGGGTCGCTGGCGGTGGCCTACCGGATCGGGCTGTGTCTGCTCATCTCCGTCCGTGGTGACGACGCCGACCCGAACCCCGCGCAGCAACCAGTGGGACGCGCCACACGAGCGCTCCTGGGCAGTCTTGACGTCCCCCACGCGACCGCCGGCGACCCGACGGACCTGCGGCTGCTGCTCCCCGACTCCGCGCGGTCCGCGACTCAGCATCGACGGCCCCACGCCGTGCTGATCGACAGACAGGCCATCGATGCTTGAGCGCGCGGTGCTCCTGGAGGACCTCCGTCGGTCGCACCCGGAAGCGGTGATCGTCTGCCAGCTGGGCGACACCACCGAGGAGCTCCGACGAGTGGCCGACGACCCCCGGAACCTGTACCTGCTCGGGTCCATGGGCATGGTGATCCCGGTGGCACTCGGCGTGGCCTTGACCACCGGCACCCAGGTGATCGCCGTCGAAGGCGACGGCGGCTGCTTGATGAACCTCGGCACCCTGACGACCGTCGCTCGCTACGGACCCGAGACGCTCTCCATCCTCGTCCTGGACAACGGTTCCTACGGCAGTACCGGGGGGCAGCCGAGCGCGACGAGCACCGGCGCCGACCTCGCCGCGATCGGGCGCGCTGCGGGCCTCGGTGAGTCACGGCAGTTCAGCCACGCCGGCTCGGAGGACGCGCTCGTGAACTGGCTCGGCATGCCCGGACCCAGGCTCGCGGTCGCCCGGACGCGACACAGCTCTCCGCCGGAGGATCGACGACCGCCCCCGATGCTCCCGGTCGAGAACAGAGCCAGGTTCACGGTGGCCATCGGTCGAGGCCGACCTCGCACCCCTGACCCCACCTGAGTGTCGACGGCGCGTACCGCATCCAGGTCACCGACGGCGAGCTCTGCGGCACCTCCGTCGCGCGACGTCGGGATCCCTGCGCCCGTCCGATCGGTCACCGCTCGTGCGGCCGCGCCGAAGAGCACGCGGCGGCTCAGGGGCTGGTTTGCCCCATCCCCCTGACCCGCGCAATCATCCGCCCATGACGATGATGTCCGCGCGGAAGACCGGTGCATGGGCCGCTGCCCTGCTGCTCGTGCTGGCTGGGTGCACCGGCGGCTCCGACGCCGCTGCGCCGACGCCGACGCCCACTCTGGTCGCACCGGGTGGCTCGGGCACCATCGACCTCGACGACCGCACGTTCACCCTCGACGTCCCCTCCGGCTATGACGCCGCCGAACCTGCGGCCCTGATCGTGTCGCTGCACGGCTACTCGGAAGTCGGAGCGAGCACGGCCACCTACCTCGGCCTGCGGGATCAGTCCGAGGAGAAGGGCTACCTGCTCGCCTACCCGGAGGGCCTCGTCGACAGGGCGGGCAAGCAGTACTGGAACGCGACGGCCGCCTGCTGCTCCTTCGACGGTGTCGACCCGGACGACGACGGCTTCCTGACCAGCGTCATCGAGAGGATCCAGGCGCAGTACGCGGTGGACACGAAGCGGGTCTTCGTCATCGGCCACTCGAACGGCGCGTTCATGGCGCTGCGCATGGCGTGCCACCACCCCGACCTGATCGCTGCGGCCGTGTCGGTCGCCGGAGAGAACGACGTCGACCCGTCGGCGTGCGCCCCGGGCCAGCCCGTCAGCGTCCTGCAGGTGCAGGCCGACACCGACGAGGTCATCAGCTACACGGGCGGCAGTGTCGGTCCGGGGGATCCCTATCCGGGGGCTGAGCAGACGGTCGCGGACTGGCGGGCGATCGACGAGTGCGAGGACAGCGCGACCCAGGGCACCGCGGACTACGACTCGACGCTCGCGGGCCCCGAGACCGTCACGAGCAGCTGGTCCTGCTCCCAGGGCACAGAGGTCGGTCTCTGGACGATCGTGGGCGGCACGCACGGCCCGACGTGGTCGGACGCGTTCGCCCCTGACGTGACCGACTGGATGCTGGCGCACGGGAAGGCCTGACGTCGGGCGTCGGTCGGCCTGAAGGGGGCTCCGGGGCCACCGACGACCCTCCGGTCGATCCGTGATCCCGTCGGCCGCACGGTGTTCAGAGCCCCGGTGGGCACCCAGCGGGACGCGTGCGGGTCGCCGGCTGGTCCTGCCGGGAGTCCCGCCTCCCTCGCACGTGCGCGACCACCCCGTGGTCCGCGTCGGTGATGGCGCAGGGCCGCAGCGCGCCGGTGAACATCTGGATCAGCAGCAGAGGCCACATCCGGGCCCTGTCTCCAGGATGCCGGCGTGGCCTCTGACCTGCTACGTCGGTGGAGCTGAGGGGACTCGAACCCCTGACCCCCTGCATGCCATGCAGGTGCGCTACCAGCTGCGCCACAGCCCCGTGATCAGGTCCGCAGACCGTCACACCACCCGCTGAGCGGGCGACCTGAACTCTACTCGACGCCTCGCCCCGACGCGAATCGGCAGGTCACGCGGGGTCTCGCACCTCTTCGTCCATCGTCGGCGCGGGGCGGTCGGGGCCCGCGTTCCAGTCCGACGACGCGTGCACCGGCCCGACGTTCAGCGCCTCCAGGCGCCACGCCAGCCCGGACCCGGGGCGCCCGGGCTGCAGCTCCGCCCAGTGGGCGTTCGACATGCCGGACATGCCCTTCCAGGTCGGCGGCAGCCCGAGCAGCCCGACGATGCCGAGGTTGATGGCGGCGCCGTGCGACACGACGACGAGCGTGTCGTCCCGCTCCAGCGCGCCGGCCAGCTCCGTGACGCCCTCGACCATGCGCGCGAGCACGTCCGCGCGCGTCTCCGCGCCGACCCGCTCCGGCTCGCGGCCCGACACCCACGCGGCGTGCTGCTCGGGCCAGAGCTCAGCGATCTCCGCGGACGTCATGCCCTCCCACTCCCCGAAGGAGCGCTCGCGCACCCGGGCGTCGGTGTGCAGGGGCAGGCCCGTGCGGGCGGCGAGCGCCTGCGCGGTCTCCCGCGCACGCCCCAGGTCGGACGACACGATGCGGGTCGGGGCGTACCGGCTCGCGAGCGCCGCCGCGGCGGTCTCCGCCTGCCAGAGCCCGACGTCGTCGAGCGGGATGTCGGACTGGCCCTGCAGCCGCGCGCTGGCGTTGTGGGCGGTGCGCCCGTGGCGCCACAGGACGACGCGCCCGGCGGTCACTCCCCCGCCTCGCCGCCCTCGGGCGTGCCGTGCACGTCCGCCGGGAGCTCGATCACCGGGCAGTCCTTCCAGAGCCGCTCGAGCGCGTAGTAGACGCGGTCCTCGGCGTGCTGCACGTGCACGACGATGTCGCCGAAGTCGATGAGGACCCAGCGGCCCTCCTGCTTGCCCTCACGACGCAGCGGCTTGGCGCCCAGCTTGTGCAGGGACTCCTCGACGGCGTCGACGATCGCGCCGACCTGCCGCTCGTTCGTGCCCGACGCGATGACGAACGCGTCGGTCAGCACGAGCTGGCCGCTCACGTCGAGGGCGATGATCTCCTGGGCCTTGAGGTCGGCGGCAGCACGGGCTGCTGCGACGGTGAGCTCGACGGCGCGGTCGGATGCCGGCACGGCACTCCTCGGTTCGATGGGGTGGGGCAGGTCAGGGTGCGGCGCTGGTGGCCGCGAGCGCGACGGCGGGAACCGACGGCCCGGCGGCCGAGGCGCGGTCCGACGCCGTGTTGGCGACGAAGATGATGAGGAAGCCGAGCACGAACGCCACGACCGCCAGGATGATCCACTGCAGCCACGTGAACGGCAGCGGCCGCCGCAGGCGCTCGGGCTGCTCCGGCTCGTCGTCGGCGTCCTCGACTGCCGACGCGGGCACCAGGGTGCCGGTCGGGTCGGTCTGCTCGGCCTCGGGGACCGGCGCGGGAGCCATCGCCTTGAGCAGGCTCTGCCACTGCGGCACGGGGACGTCGTCCTCGTCGGCCGCCTGCTCCGCGGCCGGTGCGGGGCTCGCGGCGGCGGGCGGGAGCGACGCCCAGGGCGACGGGGCCGGGGCCGGGCGGGGTGCGCCGGTCGCGGCAGCTGCGGACGCCGGAGCAGCGGCGCCGGTGGCCGCGGGTCCGGCGGGGCTCGCCGTCCGCGGCCGGGGTCCCGGCCGGCTCCCCGTCGCGGCACCGGGTGCGGACGTCCGGGACCCGGGCTGCCCGGGACCCTGCGGCGCGCCGGGGGCCGGTGCAGCGGGGGTGACGGCGGTCGGAGGTGCAGCGGGCGCGACGCCACCGGACGGCACCCACGCGCGGTCCTGACCGGCGGGTCCGCCCCCGGGGCGGGTCCCCTGCGCCGGGGCGACAGGTGCGGGCCGGTCGGCCCAGCGGGCGGCGCGGTCGGGGCGGGGCGGCACGGCACCCGCGGGGGTCGTGCCCGGCGCCGGGGCACCGGCGGCCGAGGGGCCGGCGGCCACCCCGGGGCGCCCGGTGGGGTCGGGGCGCCCGGGCGTCGGAGGGGCCGGACGCGATCCGGCGGCCGGTGCATCCGGCCGTGGCGCGGCAGGCGCAGCAGGCCGTGGTGCGGCCGTGGGGGCGGCGTCCCGGCCGCCGGGCGCACCGGCTCGCGCCTCCGTCCCGCCGAGCGCCGTCCCCGGGACCGCGGTGGCGTCAGGGGCCGAGGCGGTGCGGATCGAGCGGCGCGTGCGCGCAGGTGCCTCCGGCTGCAGACCCGGCACCTGGTAGGGCGTCGACCCGCCCGGGCGGCCGTCGGGGCCGACCGCGGAGACCGGGCGGTTGCGCAGGGCGCGGCGCGAGGCCACGGCTGCTGCCCCGGCCCCGCCGGTCGCCGCGACACCCGGGCCACCGGGGGCGCTCCCCGTCGACGGTGCCTCGCCGGCCCGGCCCGAGCCGCGGGCGGGCGTCGCCTCACCACCGCCCGCCGCACCGGCTCCGGCCGACCGGGGGGCCGCGCCGTCCGGGTTCGCACCCGGCGCAGGGGGACGCACCGCGGGAGCGGGGGAACCGGACGCCGCCGCGGCGCGGGCGGCACCGGCGGCGGGCTGCACGGGGGCACCGGGGCGTCCGGCGTCGGCCGGCGTCCCGCCTGCTGCGGCCGCCTGCTCCGCCGCGCGCCGTGCCGCCTCGCGCTCCCGCAGCTCCCGACGGGTCAGCGGAGTGCCGGGTGTGCTCATGACTGACTTCCTCGGTACAGACCGTGCTTGGCGATGTACTGGACGACCCCGTCCGGGACGAGGTACCAGACGGGCTTCCCGGCGCGCGCGCGCTCACGCACGTCGGTGGACGAGATGGCCAGCGCCGGGATCTCCCACTGGCTGACCCGGTCGGACGGCAGGCCGTCCGTGGACAGGGCGTGGCCCGGCCGGGTCACCGCGACGAACTGCGCGCGCTCGAAGAGCTCCGGGGAGTCCTTCCAGGTGAGGATCTGCTCGATGGCGTCGGCGCCGGTGATGAAGTACAGGTCGGCGTCGGGCCGCTCGTGCGCCAGGTCGCGCAGCGTGTCCACGGTGTACGTCAGACCGGGCCGGTCGATGTCGACGCGGCTCACCGTGAACCGCGGGTTCGACGCGGTCGCGATGACCGTCATGAGGTAGCGGTGCTCCGCGGGCGTGACCTCGACGTCCTGCTTGAACGACGGCGCGCCCGTGGGCACGAACACGACCTCGTCCAGGTCGAACTGCGCGGCGACCTCGCTGGCGGCGACGAGGTGGCCGTGGTGGATGGGGTCGAACGTGCCGCCCATCACCCCGAGCCGGGATCGTCGCTGCGTCATCGGTGGCGGGTCCCTCGCGGCCGGTCAGTCGTGGCGGGTGCCGACGCTCCGGAAGGCGAACGTCACGAGCAGCAGGGCGATGAGGACGCCGAAGCCGGCGATGCCGAAGACGACGGGCTCGAACGGCAGCTCGACGGTCTGCTCGGCGGCGGCCTCGGCGGCGCGCAGCGCAGCGTTCACGTGGTCCTCCCGGGAGGGGTCGAAGTGAGGGTCCAGTGTCGCACGTCCGGCGGGTCCCCCGTCAGGGACGGACGTGCCCGTCGCCGTGCACCACCCACTTGGTGGTGGTCAGCTCGGCGAGCCCCATGGGACCGCGGGCGTGCAGCTTCTGGGTGGAGATGCCGATCTCCGCGCCGAGGCCGAGCTGGCCGCCGTCCGTGAACCGGGTGGACGCGTTGACCATGACGGCCGCGGAGTCGACCTCCGCCACGAACCGCTCGGACGCGGCGAGGTCGCGCGTGACGATCGCCTCGGTGTGACCCGACGACCAGGTGCGGATGTGCTCCAGCGCGGCGTCGAGGTCGTCGACCACCCGCACCGCGAGGTCGAGCGACAGGTACTCGGTCGCCCAGTCCTCGTCGGTGGCCGGCACGACGTCCACCCCCGCGGGCGCGAGGTCCGCGGTCGCGGCGTCGCCGTGCACCGTGACCCCGGCGTCCGCGAGCGCGGTCAGCGCGGACGGCAGGAACCCGGCGGCCGCGTCGCGGTGGACGAGCAGCGTCTCCGCGGCGTTGCAGACGCCGACGCGCTGCGTCTTCGCGTTGAGCAGGATCGGCAGGGCGACCGCGGGGTCGGCCGTGGCGTCGACGTACACGTGGACGTTGCCCACGCCCGTCTCGATGACCGGCACGGTGGCCTCGCGCACGACCGTCCGGATGAGGTCCGCCCCGCCACGCGGCACCAGGACGTCGACCAGGCCGCGGGCGTGCATGAGCGCGACGCCGCCCGCGCGGCCGTACGCGTCGATCGACTGGACGAGGTCGGCGGGCAGCCCGCGGGCCTCGAGGGCGGCGCGCAGCACCGCGACGATCCGCTCGTTGCTGCGCGCGGCGGCCGACCCGCCCCGGAGCACCACCGCGTTGCCGCTCTTCAGCGCCAGCCCGACGGCGTCGACGGTGACGTTGGGCCGCGCCTCGTAGATCATGCCGACCACGCCCATCGGGACCCGGAGCTGGCGCATCCGCAGCCCGTTCGGCAGCGTGGAGCCGCGGACGACCTCCCCGACCGGGTCGGGCAGCGCCGCGACCTCCCGGAGGGCGTCGGCGATGCCGGCGATCCGCTCGGGCGTCAGCGTGAGCCGGTCGAGCAGACCGGCGGACGTGCCCTGCTCGCGGCCTCGGGTCACGTCCTCGGCGTTCGCCGCGACGATCGTGTCGGCATCCGCGACGAGCGCGTCCGCGAGCGCCCCGAGCGCGGCGTCCTTCGTGGCGCGGGTGGCCACGGCGAGCGCGCGGGCGGCGACCTGCGCGCGCTGCGCCACGGCGAGCACCTGCTCGGCGACGTCGGGCTGCGTGCCGCCCCCCGGTGCCGGGGCCGCGTCGAGGTGCTGCGCCGTGGCCGGGGCGTCGAGGGAGGTCGTCATCGCACCAGGGTAGTCCCGGGCGCCGGACACGCCCCGGAGCCGTCCGGGGGCTGGTCGGACGGCCACCGCCGCACCCGCGCGCGCCTGCCGCGGCCCGCCGCGCGCGCCTCGGGCCCGCCGCCCCGGCCCGCCGCGCCCTGCCCGGCGCCCCGCGTCGCGCTCAGCGCCGCCGGCGCACCAGCACGAGGTCGTCCCGGTGCACGAGCTCGCGGTCGTACCCCTCGCCCAGGTCGGCACGCAGGTCCTGCGTCGAGCGCCCGAGCAGCCCCGGCGCCTCCTGCGCGGAGTACGCGACGAGGCCGCGGGCGACCACCGTGCCGTCCGGCCCCGCGAGCTCCACGGGGTCGCCGGCCTCGAAGTCGCCCTCGACCGCGGTGACGCCCGCCGGCAGCAGCGACGTGCCGCGCTCGACGACGGCCCGCACCGCCCCGTCGTCGAGGACGAGCCGACCTCGGGTCCGCGCCGCGTACGCGAGCCACAGCAGGCGCGTGGACGTGCGGCGCCCCGTCGCCGCGAACCACGTGCCCACGTCCTGGCCCGCCAGCGCCGCCGCGACCTGCGCAGCCGAGGTCAGCACCACCGGCACGCCCGACGCCGTCGCGATGGCCACGGACTCGAGCTTGGTCACCATGCCGCCGGTGCCGACGTGGCTGCCGCGCGCCGACACGTCGACGCCCTCCAGGTCGCGCGGCCCGCGGACCTCCGGGATGCGGCGCGAGCCCGGCCGGGACGGCGGACCCGTGTACAGCCCGTCGACGTCGGTGAGCAGCACCATCGCGTCGGCGTGCACCAGGTGCGAGACGAGCGCCGCGAGCCGGTCGTTGTCGCCGAACCGGATCTCGTCGGTCGCGACCGTGTCGTTCTCGTTCACGATCGGCACGATGCCCAGGTCCAGCAGCCGGTCCAGGGCGCGCTGCGCGTTGCGGTACTGCCCGCGCCGCATGGTGTCGTCGGCCGTGAGCAGCACCTGCCCCACCCGCAGGCCGTGCGCGTGGAACGCCCGCGTGTAGTGCGCGACGAGCAGGCCCTGGCCGACCGACGCGGCGGCCTGCTGCGTCGCGAGGTCCCGCGGGCGGCGGGCGAGGCCCAGGGGGTCCATGCCGGTCGCGATCGCCCCCGAGGACACGAGCACGACCTGACGGCCGTCCGCGACGCGGGACGCCAGCACGTCCACCAGCGCCCGCAGCCGCTCGGGGTCGAGGCGGCCGTCCGTGTCCGTCAGGGACGAGGAGCCGACCTTCACCACCACGCGGCGGACCTGGGGCAGCAGGCGGCGGTCGGACAGCGCGGCGGCACTCACGCGGGCATTCTGCCCCGGGGGCGGCGGCGGCCCCACGGGATTCCGCGGGCCGGACGCCTCAGTCCTCGGTCCAGAGACCGGCCTCGCGCTCCGTCCACAGCTCGGCGCGGGCCTCCGCCTTGGCGTCCATGCGCTCCTTGTACTCGTGGCGCTTCTGGCCGCGGGTGGGCCGGCTGTGGTCCTCCAGCCGCACGTCCGACCCGCGCGGACCGCCGAGCAGCTCCGCGCCGGTCAGCAGCGTGGGCTCCCAGTCGAACACCACCGCGGACGGCCCGTCGCCGATGACGACCTCGGCGCCCGAGACCGCACCGGCCTTCAGCAGCGCGTCCTCGACACCCAGCCGCGCCAGCCGGTCCGCCAGGTACCCGACGGCCTCGTCGTTCGCGAAGTCCGTCTGACGCACCCACCGCTCCGGCTTCGACCCCCGCACCTGGAAGTACTCGTGATCGCCCTCGACCCGCCGCGTCACGGTGAACCCGGACTCGTTGACGGCCCGTGGCCGCAGCACGACGCGGGTGGCCTCGGGCGCCGGAGCCTCCCGGCGGGCCTGCTCGACCAGCTCGGCCAGCGCGAACGTCAGGGGGCGCAGGCCCTCGTGGCTCGCCGTCGACACCTCGAACACCCGCAGGCCCCGCGCCTCGAGGTCCGGGCGCACGAGGTCCGCGAGCTCGCGCGCCTCGGGGACGTCGATCTTGTTCAGCACGACCAGCCGCGGGCGCTCCGTCAGCGGCACCCGGCCACCCTCGATGCCGAGGTCCCCCGCGTACGCCGCGAGCTCGGCCTCGATGACCTCGAGGTCGGTCAGCGGGTCGCGCCCCGGCTCCAGCGTGGCGCAGTCCAGCACGTGCACGAGCACCGCGCAGCGCTCGACGTGCCGCAGGAACTCCAGACCGAGCCCCTTGCCCTCGCTCGCGCCGGGGATGAGGCCCGGCACGTCCGCGACGGTGTAGCGCGCGTCTCCCGCCTGGACGACGCCGAGGTTCGGCACCAGCGTCGTGAACGGGTAGTCGGCGATCTTCGGCCGGGCGGCGGACACCGCCGCGACCAGGGACGACTTGCCGGCGCTCGGGAACCCGACCAGCGCGACGTCCGCGATCGTCTTGAGCTCCAGCACGACGTCCCGGGCCTCGCCCGGCTCACCGAGGAGCGCGAAGCCGGGGGCCTTGCGCCGCGGGGACGACAGGGCCGCGTTGCCCAGACCGCCGTGACCGCCCTCGGCGACGACGAACTGCGCGCCGGCGCCCACGAGGTCGGCCAGGACCTCGCCGTCGGCCGACTTCACGACGGTGCCGTCCGGCACGGGCAGCACCAGGTCCTGGCCCGTGGAGCCCTGCCGGTGGTCACCCATCCCCTGGGTACCCGACGGGGCGTGCCGGTGCGGGGCGTGGTGGTAGTCGAGGAGCGTCGTCACCTGCGGGTCGACGACCAGGACGACGCTGCCCCCGTTGCCGCCGTTGCCCCCGTCGGGACCGGCGAGCGGCTTGAACTTCTCGCGGTGGATGGACGCGCAGCCGTGGCCGCCGTCACCGCCGCTGGCGTGGAGGACGACTCGGTCGACGAACGCGGCCATGTGCGGGTGGTTCCTTCCTCATGGACGAAGGGGCGCACCGCGTCGTGCGGTGCGCCCCTCCGGCCTGCGTGCTGGGGTGCGGCGGTGTCAGCCCGCCGTCACGATGTCGATGACCTTGCGGCCACGACGGGTGCCGAACTGCACCGCACCGGCGGCGAGGGCGAACAGCGTGTCGTCGCCGCCACGGCCGACGTTCACGCCGGGGTGGAAGTGCGTGCCGCGCTGGCGGACGATGATCTCGCCGGCGTTGACGACCTGGCCGCCGAAGCGCTTGACGCCGAGGCGCTGGGCGTTGGAGTCGCGACCGTTGCGCGAGGAGCTCGCGCCCTTCTTGTGTGCCATCTCAGGCCTGCTTTCCTGCGGTGCTGTCTACGGGAGGTCGGTCACGGGCGCGCGGCCCGCTGGGTCACTTGATGCCGGTGACCTTGAGGCGGGTGAGCGCCTGACGGTGGCCCTGGCGGCGGCGGTAGCCGGTCTTGTTCTTGTACCGCAGGATGTCGATCTTCGGGCCCTTCTCGTCCCGGACGACCTCAGCGGTGACGGTGACCTTGGCGAGCGCCGCGGCGTCCGACGTCACGGCCTCCCCGTCGACCAGCAGCAGCGCCGGCAGCTGGACCGTCGAGCCGGCCTCGGCCGCGATGCGGTCCACGACGACGACGTCGCCGACGGCGACCTTCTCCTGACGGCCGCCGGCCTTCACGATCGCGTACACCACGTTGCTGCTCATCTCTGCTCGTCGAACTACAGGTTCTGGGGGCGTCCCGACCCGGGCCGCGTCCCGGCGCGCCACCGCGGTGGCAGCGGGACTCGGGAGCGTCGGCACCGCAGGGGCGGTACGCGCGAACGGTGCTCTCCGGCGAGGACCGCACGAGCGGCTCTCGTCAGAACGCACCGACGTTCAAGGATACGCAAGCCCGTCCCCGAGGGTCAAACCGTGCCGGTATCCGGGGGTGGGTGCGGGGCCCGGTGCCGGTGCACCGGGCCCCGTCCCTCAGGCCTCGTCGGGCTCGTCGGTCTCCTCGGGCGCGGGCAGCTCGAACAGACCGGGGTCCACCGGCGTCAGCTCGAGCCGGCCTCCCCCCTCGTCCGCGGCGGACGCCGCTCGCCCGGTCGTGCCGGGCTCGTCGGCCGTGCCGGAGCGGTGCGCCAGGTCACCCAGGGCGGCGAAGACGTCCAGCACCACGGGGTGCGGGTCCGGCTCCGGCGCCCGGTCGGCCGCCGGGTCCTGAGCGGCACCACCGTCACCGACCACCTGCTCGACCCGCTCCGCCACCACGGTCCGGGCCACGGTCGTGCCGTCCGCCTCGGCGTCGTGGTCGTGCTGCGGCTCGTCGTCGTGGGCGTGCGCGTGGGCCGCGGCGGCGGCGATCGTCGCGAGCGTCGCCTTGACGGCCTCGCGCGCCTCCGGCAGCACCGGGACGGCCGCCGTCGGCGCGCTCGCCGCCGGCTGCTCCTTGGCACCACCGCGCTTGCGTCGGGACTTCTTGGCCTCGCCCCCCTCGGGCGCCTGCTGCGGGGCGCCCGCGTCGGGGCGCCCGTTGCCCCGCTCGACCGGCTCCGCGTGCACGATGAACCCGCGGCCGTTGCAGTGCTCGCAGGTCTCCGAGAACGCCTCGACGAGCCCCTGGCCCACCCGCTTGCGGGTCATCTGGACCAGGCCGAGCGAGGTGACCTCGGCCACCTGGTGCTTCGTGCGGTCCCGGCCGAGGCACTCGACCAGCCGGCGCAGCACGAGGTCGCGGTTGGACTCCAGCACCATGTCGATGAAGTCGATGACGATGATGCCGCCGATGTCCCGCAGCCGGAGCTGGCGGACGATCTCCTCCGCGGCCTCCAGGTTGTTGCGGGTGACGGTCTCCTCGAGCGTGCCGCCCGCTCCGGTGAACTTGCCGGTGTTGACGTCCACGACCGTCATGGCCTCGGTCCGGTCGATGACCAGCGAGCCACCCGACGGCAGCCACACCTTGCGGTCCATGCCCTTGGCGAGCTGCTCGTCGACACGGTGGTCGTGGAACACGTCGCCCGTGCCGGTGTACTTCGACACCTTCTGCGCGAGGTCCGGCGCGAGCTCGCCGATGTACGACGAGATCGTCGACCACGCGCCGTCGCCCTGGACGACGAGCGACGAGAAGTCGTCGTTGAAGATGTCGCGGACCACGCGGATCGCCAGGTCCGGCTCCCCCTGCAGGAGCGCCGGGGCGGACGCGGTCTTCGCCTTCTTCTCGATCGCCTCCCACTGCGACTGCAGGCGGGCGATGTCCGCGCGCAGCTCCTCCTCGCTCGCCCCCTCGGCGGCCGTGCGCACGATGACGCCGGCGGAGTCGGGGACGACCTCCCGCAGGATCTTCTTCAGGCGGGCGCGCTCGGGCTCCGGCAGCTTGCGGCTGATGCCCGTCATGCCACCGCCCGGCACGTACACGAGGTAACGGCCGGCCAGCGTGACCTGCGACGTCAGGCGGGCACCCTTGTGGCCGATCGGGTCCTTCGTGACCTGCACGAGCACGGAGTCGCCGGACTTCAGCGCCTGCTCGATGCGGCGCGGCTGCCCGCCCTCGAGACCCGCGGCGTCCCAGTTGACCTCACCGGCGTACAGCACGGCGTTGCGACCCTTGCCGACGTCGACGAACGCGGCCTCCATGCTCGGCAGCACGTTCTGGACCCGCCCCAGGTACACGTTGCCGGCCATCGAGACCTGCGCCTGCCGGGACACGTAGTGCTCGACGAGCACGCCGTCCTCGAGCACGGCGATCTGCGTCTTGCCGTGCGCCTCGCGGACGATCATCGACCGCTCGACCGACTCACGACGCGCCAGGAACTCGGCCTCGGTGATGATCTGACGGCGGCGGCCGGCGTCCCGACCTTCCCGGCGGCGCTGGCGCTTGGCCTCCAGGCGGGTCGATCCGCGCAGCGCGGTGACCTCGTCGCTCCGGCCCCCCGTCCGGCGCGGCTCGCTCTCGCCCTGCTCGCCGCCACGGCCCGAGCGGCGACGGCGCCGGCGACGGCGGCTGCCACCGCCCTGCTCGTCACCCTCGGACTGGTCGTCCGCGTCGTCCCCGCCGTCGGTGCCGTCCGCGTCCTGCCCGCCGTCCGCCTGGTCGTCGTCGCCGTCCTCCGGGGCGTCGGCGGACTCGGCGTCGCCGTCCGACGTGCCACGGGAACGCCGTCCGCGCCCACCGCGGCGGCGACGACGACGCGGTGCGCCCTCGTCGCCGTCCTGCTCGGTGTCGCCGTCCTCGGCGGCACCGGCGGGCTGCTCGTCGGCGTCCACCGCGGCCTCGTCCTGCGGGAGGGGCACCTCGGTGCCATCGACCTCGGGGGCCTCGGCGGCCTCGGGGGCCTCCTCGGGACGGGTGCGTCCACGGCGGCCGCGACGACGGGACGGCGCGGGCTGCTCGTCGGCGGGCGCAGCCGGAGCGGGACCGGCGTCCGCGGTCCGGGCGTCCTCGGCCTGGGCCGCGGCGGAGATCGTCTCGGGCGACCCGGACGGCGCCTGGGCGCGCCGGCGGCGGCGCGGCGCCTCGGGAGCCTGGAACAGCAGCGCGGTCGTCGCGAGACGCGCCGCGCTGCGGTCCTGGTCGCCACCCGGGGCGGCCGGGGAGGCCGCCGGGCCGGCCGGCGTGGTGCGCCCGAGCTCGGCGAGGACGTCCAGACGCGACTCCGGCGCGGCGGCGGACGTCTGCTCGGCCTGCTCGACCGTCTCGGCGATCTGCTCGTCCTCGGGCTCGTCGATCAGGGGCTCGTCCACCGGCGCGGCCGGCTCCGGCTGCGCGGCTGCCGTGCCGACCGGAGCGGCGGAGCCCGGCTCGACCGGGGCGGCGGTGGGACGGGTGGCCCGGCGGGACCGGCGCGCGCGGGACACGGGCTGCTCGGCGGCGGGCTGCTCGGCCGGGGCCTGCTCGGCGACGGGCTGCTCGGCGACGGGCTGCTCGGCCGGGGCCTGCTCGGCGACGGGCTGCTCCGCGGCCGCCGGGGCGGGCTGCTCCGCGGCGGGGGCGCCCTGCGCGTCGGCGACCGGGGCCTGCGGTGCCTCGGCGGCGGCAGGAGCGTCCGCAGCCGGCGCGGCGGCCCGGCGGGTGGACCGGCGGCGGCGCGGGGTGGGCGCCTCCTCGGGCTCCGGAGCGGTCGCCTCGGCAGGCACCTCAGGGGCACCGGCCTCGTCGGCGTGGGCGGCGGCCTCGGCGGCGAGCTGCGCCTTGGTCCTGCGGGGGGTGCGGCGCCGGACGGGCGTGGCGGGTGCGTCGTCGGCAGCGGGCGCGGGGCCGGGGTCCGCGGGGCCGGCCGGCACGACCGCAGCCGGTGCGTCGGCGGCCGGCTCCGGGGCGCCCGGCGATCCGGCGGCCTTGGTCACGCGCTTGCGGGGGGTGCGGCGCGGGCGGGTGGTCGCCTCGGCCTGCTCACCCCCCGGTGCTGCTGCGGGGGTGGTGTCCGAGGTGTTGTCGAGCGTCACGCGGGGTGCTCCTGCAAGCCCGGGTACGCCGGCCACACGCGCGGCGCCCTCGGGCGGTCGGTCGTCGCTCGCGTCCCCGCGGCGACGGAAGTCGTCGGTGTCGGCCGCTGCACGGGCGTTCGGCGCCATCGCCTGCCTGGCGCGGCAGTCCGGGTGGACCGTCCGCGGCCGGCGGCGCCTGGCGAGCGCGATGCGCTGGTGCGGCGAGCACGGTGGGCGCCCGGGGTGTGTGGATCCCGGGAGTCCGCCGCCAGTATCGCACAGTGCCCTAGATCACGCTCGTGAAGCGCGTCACGATGAGACGACACGGCGTCAGATCACGGGACCTTCGTCCTACCCTTGTGAAGCCGGGCGCAATACCTTCGGAGAGCGGCCGGCACCTAGGCCGTACGGCCCCCCACTCGCACCTGCTCCTGGACGGATCGCCCATGGAAGCCCTCGATCTGGCTCGCTGGCAGTTCGGTGTCACCACCGTCTACCACTTCATCTTCGTCCCGCTGACGATCGGCCTCGCCCCGCTCGTCGCCATCATGCAGACCATCTGGGTGCGCACCGGCAACGAGGCCTGGCTGCGCCTGACGAAGTTCTTCGGCAAGCTCCTGCTCATCAACTTCGCCATCGGCGTGGCGACGGGCATCGTCCAGGAGTTCCAGTTCGGGATGAACTGGTCCGAGTACTCCCGCTTCGTCGGCGACGTGTTCGGCGCGCCGCTCGCGATGGAGGCCCTCGCCGCGTTCTTCGTCGAGTCCACGTTCCTCGGCCTGTGGATCTTCGGCTGGGACAAGCTCCCCAAGAGGATCCACCTGGCGTGCATCTGGGCGGTCGCGATCGCGACCAACCTGTCGGCCTACTTCATCCTCGCGGCGAACTCCTGGATGCAGCACCCCGTGGGCGCGATCTTCAACACCGAGACCGGGCGCGCGGAGATGAACGACATCGGCGCGGTCCTCACCAACAACACCCTGCTCGCCGCGTTCCCGCACACCATCACCGCGGCGTTCCTCACCGCGGGCACCTTCGTCGCCGGCATCGCCGCCTGGTGGATGGTGCGCCTCGTGCGCCAGGGCCACGCCGAGAAGGCGCGGACCGTCTACCGCCCGGCCGTGATGCTGGGCGTGGTGACCATGCTCATCTCGGGCGTCGGCCTCGCGATCACCGGACACGCGCAGGGCCAGCTCATGTTCGAGCAGCAGCCCACCAAGATGGCGGCCGCCGAGGCGCTCTGCGTCACCGAGGACGGCGCGGCCTTCTCGCTGTTCGCGGTCGGCGACCTCACCAACAACTGCGAGGGCGTCACGCACTACCTGCAGATCCCGGGCCTGCTGTCGTTCCTCGCGAACAACGACTTCAACTCGACGCTGGAGGGCGTGGACGACCTCCAGGCGCGTTACGAGGAGCAGTTCGGCGAGGGCGTGAACTACATCCCCGACCTCACGGTGACGTACTGGTCGTTCCGCCTCATGATCGGCTTCGCGCTCGGGTCCGTGGCCCTCGCCCTGACGGCGCTGTGGCTCACCCGCAGGGGCCGGGTCTCGGACAACCCGTGGCTCGCCCGCATCGCGCTCATCGCGATCCCCACCCCGTTCATCGCGTCCGCGTTCGGGTGGATCTTCACCGAGATGGGCCGGCAGCCCTGGGTCGTCTACCCGAACCCGACGGGCGTCGACGGCGTCTGGCTGCTCACGCAGCGCGGTGTCTCGGAGGTGGTGTCCCCGACGACGGTGATCATCTCGATGACCGCGTTCACCCTGCTCTACGGGGCGCTCGCCGTGGTGTGGTTCAAGCTCATGAAGCGGTACGCCGTCGAGGGCGTCGCCGACACCGAGAAGGACGTGAGCCCGGACAACCCCGACAACAAGCCCGACAACTCCCCGGACGCCGCGGACCGCCCGCTGTCGTTCGCCTACTGACGGACGGAGGGACTGACC
Source organism: Cellulomonas sp. C5510 (assembly GCF_019797765.1). NCBI lineage: Bacteria > Bacillati > Actinomycetota > Actinomycetes > Micrococcales > Cellulomonadaceae > Cellulomonas > Cellulomonas sp. C5510. The sequence goes on along the minus strand of NZ_CP081862.1, from coordinate 1,269,013 downwards.
GACATGGAGCTCTCGACTCTCTGGTTCCTGCTCATCGCCGTCCTGTGGACCGGTTACCTGGTCCTCGAGGGGTTCGACTTCGGCGTCGGCATGCTGCTGCCGTTCCTCGGCCGCAAGGACAAGGACCGCCGGGTGATGATCAACACGATCGGCCCGGTCTGGGACGGCAACGAGGTGTGGCTGCTCACCGCGGGTGGCGCGACGTTCGCGGCGTTCCCGGAGTGGTACGCCACGATGTTCTCCGGGTTCTACCTGGCCCTGCTGCTCATCCTGCTCGCGCTGATCATGCGGATCGTCGCGTTCGAGTGGCGCGGGAAGATCAACACCGACGCGTGGCGGGCCTGGTCCGACCGCGGCATCATCATCGGCTCCTACGTCCCGGCCCTGCTGTGGGGCGTGGCGTTCGGCAACCTGGTGCGCGGCGTCGAGCTCGACGCGAACCACCAGTACGTCGGTGGGTTCTTCGCGCTGCTCAACCCGTTCGCCCTGCTGGGCGGTGCCACGACGCTGCTCATCTTCCTCACGCACGGCGCCGTGTTCCTGGCCCTCAAGACCTCCGGGGACATCCGCGACCGGGCCGGCGCGGTCGCCGCCCGCCTGTCGGTCGTCACCCTCGTGGTCGCGGGCGGCTGGGCCGTCTGGGCGCAGCTCGCCTACTCGGTGGCCTGGACGTGGGCGGCTGTCGTCGTCGCGGCCGGCGCGCTCGTCGCCCTGGTGCTGACGACCCGCGCGCGGCGCGAGGGCTGGGCGTTCATCGCGTCGGCGGTCGCGATCGTCGCGGCGGTCGTGCTGATCTTCGGGTCCATGTACCCGGACGTCATGCCCGCGATCGACCCGGCGAACTCGCTGACCGTCGACAACGCCTCGTCCACGCACTACACGCTGACCGTCATGACGTGGGTCGCCGTGATCCTCACCCCGATCGTGCTGCTCTACCAGGGCTGGACGTACTGGGTGTTCCGCAAGCGGATCTCGACGGACCACATCCCGGAGCACACCGGGCTGACGTTCGCCGAGGTGACGTCGAAGGTCGGTGCCGGCACCGGTCACGGCGGCACCTCCCCCGACGGCTCGACCCGGGCCTGAGGACCGCTCAGCCGCGTGAAGCCGCTCGACCCGCGCCTGCTCCGCCACGCCCGTGCCGCCCGGGGGTACCTGGCCCTGACGGCCTCCCTCGGGATCGTCACGGCCGGGCTCGTCATCGCCCAGGCGGTGCTGCTGGCGCAGGTGCTCGCGGCCGCCGCGCACGACGGCGCCGGCCTGCCCGACCTGCTCCCGCGGGTCGGGTGGCTGGCGGCCGTCGTCGCGGCGCGCACGGTCGTCACGGCCGTGCAGGAGCGCTACGCCCACCGCGCGGCCACGCGGGCGGTCGCGGAGCTGCGCGAGCAGGTCGTCGCCCGGGCCGCCGAGCTCGGACCGCGGTGGCTCGCGGAGGGTGAGGGCGCGCGCGTCGTCACCCTCGCGACCCGCGGGCTCGAGGCCCTCGAGCCGTACTTCGTGCGGTACCTCCCCCAGCTCGTCCTCTCCGCGACCGTCACCCCGGCGACGCTGGTGGTGATCCTCGGGCTCGACTGGGTGTCCGCCGCGATCGCCGCCGGCACGCTCCCGCTCGTCCCCGTGTTCATGGTGCTGATCGGGCAGCTCACCCAGGGGCGCTCCGCCCGGGGCCTGCGCGTGATGCAGCGGCTGGGCTCGCAGGTGCTCGACCTGGTCGCGGGTCTGACCACGCTGCGGGCGTTCGGGCGCGAGCGCGGCCCGGCGGCCCGCGTGCAGGCGCTCGGCGACGCGCACCGCCGCGCCACGATGGGCACGCTGCGGATCGCGTTCCTGTCCGGCATGGTGCTGGAGCTGCTCACCACCCTGTCCGTCGCGCTGATCGCCGTGGGCATCGGGCTGCGGCTCGTCTACGGCCAGCTCGACCTCGAGACCGGCCTCGCCGTCCTGGTCCTGGCACCCGAGGTCTACCTGCCGCTGCGGCAGGTCGGGGCGCAGTTCCACGCGTCCACGGACGGCGTCGCCGCCGCCGACCAGGTGTTCGCGGTGCTCGAGACGCCGGTCCCCGAGGGCGGGGAGGAGCCCGCACCGGACCTGCGCACCGCCACGGTCCGGCTCCGGGGCGTGAGCGTGCGGGCCCCCGGGCGCGACCTGCTCGCGCCCGCCGGGCTGGACCTGACCGTCGGCCCGGGCCGCACCGTCGCCGTGACGGGCCCGAGCGGCGCCGGGAAGTCGACGACCGTGGACCTGCTGCTCGGCCTCCTGCGGCCCGACGAGGGCACCGTCGAGGTGGTCGCCGACGACGGACGCGCGACGCCGCTCGCGGACCTCGACCCGCAGACGTACTGGCGGCAGGTCGCGTGGCTCCCCCAGCGGCCCGTCCTGGAGCCCGGCTCGGTGAGCCGACTCGTCGCGGGCACCGAGGACGCCGAGCTCACGCCGGCCGCCCGGGCCGACCGCGACCGGGCCGCCGCGCTCACGGGGCTCGACGCCGTCGTCGCGGGCCTGCCGCACCGGTGGCGCACGGACCTCGGGCGCGGCGGGGCGGGGCTCTCCGTCGGGCAGCGGCAGCGGGTGGCGCTCACCCGGGCGCTGCTGTCCGAGGCGCCGCTCGTCGTGCTGGACGAGCCGACGGCACACCTCGACGCCGCGGGCGAGCAGGTGGTCCTCGACACGGTCCGCGCCCTGCGGGCGGAGGGCCGGACGGTGGTGCTGGTCGCGCACCGGCCGTCGCTCGTCGCGCTGGCCGACGAGGTCGTGACGGTGCGGTCCGCGCCGCTCACCACGGGCGGCCGTGACGACGTCCGCGCGCTCGCCGCCGGCGTCGCGGGCAGCGTCGGTCCGGCGGGCGCCGAGGGCGTGCGATGAGCACCTCGCCGTCGTCGCCGGGTCCCGCGACGCACCTCCGCCCGTCCCGGGACCGGGCGGTCGCACGCCCCCCGGCCCCCGGGGTCGAGGGCGGCGGCCCCGGCCACGGGGACGGGCTCCGGCAGCGCCTCGCCGTGGACCCGCTGTGGCGCGCCGTCCGGCTGCTCGACGTGAACCCCCGGCGCGCCGCCCTGGCCGTGCTGCTCGGCGTGGCGGCGCTCGGGTCGGCGGTCGCTCTCGCCGCGGTGTCCGCCTGGCTCATCACGCGGGCCGCCCAGATGCCGCCGGTGCTCGAGCTCTCGGTCGCCACGGTCGCCGTGCGGGCGTTCGGCATCGGCCGCGGGCTGTTCCGCTACCTCGAGCGGCTCGTGTCGCACGACGTCGCCCTGCGCGGCATGAGCCGCCTGCGGACGACGCTCTACCGCCGCCTCGCGGAGGGACGCGCGGAGGCCACCCTGGGGCTGCGCCGCGGTGACCTGCTCGCCCGGGTGGGCGCGGACGTCGACGCCGTGGGCGACGTGGTCGTCCGGGGGCTGCTGCCCGCCGCCGTCGCCGCGGTCCTGGGCCTCGGGACGGTCGTCGCGATGGCGCTGCTCCTGCCGGCCGCCGGCCTCACGCTCGCCGTGTGCCTGCTCCTCGCGGGCGTCGTCGCTCCCTGGCTCGCGCAGCGCGCCGCCCGGACCACCGAGCTGCGCGCCGCCGCCGCCCGCGCCGAGATGGCCGCCACGGCCCTGGGCCTGCTCGAGGACGCGGGGCCCCTCGCGGTCCAGGGCCGCACAGGCGCCGAGCTGTCCCGGCTCCGGTCCGCCGACGCCGACCTCGCGGCGGCCACGGACTCCGGCGCCGGTCCCGCGGCGGTCGCCGCCGCCCTCGGGACGCTGGCTGTCGGTCTCGCCGTGGTCGCCGCCCTGCTGGTCGGCGTGCCGGCCGTGACCGCGGGGACGCTCGCCCCGGTGGAGCTCGCGGTGGTCGTCCTCACGCCGCTCGCGGCGTTCGAGGCGACGAGCGTGCTCCCGGCCGCCGCCATCCAGGTGCACCGCTCGCGGGCGGCCGCGCAGCGGCTCGTCGCGCTGCTGGACGACGCGGCGGGGCCGGAGCCCGCTGCCGGCGCGGGGACCGCTCCAGGAGCGGCGGCGACGCTCCCCCGCCCCGCGTCGCCGGCCGGCTCGTCCGCTCCAGGGGCCGCCCCTGCGGGCGCGCCGGGCACGTCCACCCCGGCGACCGTGGCACCCACGCCCGCGGTGCCCGGCGGTCCCCACCTCACCGCGCGCGGCCTCGCGGTCGGCTGGCCCGGGCGGGAGCCGGTGGTGACCGGGCTGGACCTCGACCTCTCCCCCGGGCGCAGCGTCGCCGTCGTCGGGCCGTCCGGTGTGGGCAAGACGACGCTGCTGCTGACGCTCGCCGGGATGCTGCCGATCCGCGGCGGGGAGCTCCTGCTCGACGGGGTGCCGCTGGCCGCCGTCGACCCGGCCCTGCGCCTCGCGCGGTTGGCGCTCACCACCGAGGACGCCCACGTCTTCGAGACCACCGTGCTGGAGAACCTGCGGGTCGCCCGTGGGGACGCGACCGCGCAGGACGCCGAGGCGGCGCTGGAGCGGTCCGGGCTCGGGGACTGGCTCGCGGGCCTGCCGGACGGCGTCGACACCGCGCTCGGCCCGGACGCGCGCAGCGTGTCCGGCGGCGAGAGGCGGCGGCTCCTGCTGGCCCGGTCCCTGCTGGCGACGGCCCCCCTGCTGCTCGTCGACGAGCCCGCGGAGCACCTCGACCCCGTGACCGCGGACCGGCTCGTCCGCGACCTGCTCGGCACGCCGCGCACGGCCGGCAGCGCCCGGGGCGTGCTGCTCGTCACGCACCGGCTCGCCCCCCTCGGCGCGGCGGACGAGGTCGTCGTCCTCCGCGAGGGTCGGGTCGCGGCGCGCGGGACGCACGCGTACCTGCTGGACACCGACGCCCACTACCGTGTGGCCCACGCGACCGAGCAGCACGACAGTGGGGCACAGACATGGCGGACCACCTGACGGCACCGGACACCACCCCCGGTGCCGGTGCGCCCGAGACCGGCCCGGGCGTGACGACCACGATCCACGTCCGCGAGCCCGGCGGCCGCTCCCACCTGGAGCTCGGCACCGCCGCCGAGACCGGCGACGAGCTCGCCGACCTGCTCGACGCGGTCCTGTCGGTGGCCTCCGGTCTGGAGCTCCCCGGCGTGCTGGAGCGGTTCGTGCGGGTGTCCGTGGAGCTGACGGGCGCCCGCTACGGCGCGATCAACGTGCTGGACTCCCGCGGCGAGTCGACCACGTTCGTCCAGACCGGCGTCCCCGCCGCGACCGCCGCGCTCATGGGGCACCCGCCGCACGCGCAGGGCGTGCTGGGCCGGATCCCGGCGCAGGGCGTGCTCAGGCTCGACGACCTCACCCAGCACCCGGCGTTCCGCGGGTGGCCCGCCGGCCACCCGCCGATGGGCTCGTTCCTCGGCGCGTCCGTCCGTGTGCGGGACCAGGTCTACGGCTACCTGTACCTCTCCGAGAAGGACGGCGGGTTCACCGACAAGGACGCCACCACCGTGATCGCGCTCGCCGCGACCGCGGGTGTGGCCGTCGCCAACGCCCAGCTCTACTCGGACGCGGCCCGCCGCGAGCACTGGCTGCGCGCCGGCCAGGACATCACGACGATGCTGCTGTCCGGCGCGGACGAGGAGGAGGCGCTGGCCCACATCGCCGCGACCGCGCGGGACGTCGCCGACGCGGACGCCGCCGCGCTGGCGCTGCCGGGCGTGGGCGGCGAGCTGCTCATCGAGCTGGCGGACGGCCACAACGCGGACACGCTGGTCGGTGCCCAGCTCACACCCGGCGGGCCGACGTGGTCCGTCATGCAGGAGGGCACCGGGCTCGTCATCGACTCGCTGGCCAAGTCGCGGCGCATCACGGTGCCCGCGATGCGGTCCTTCGGCTCCGCCCTGTTCGCCCCGCTCCAGACCTCCGGGCGCGGCGTGGGCGTGCTCATCCTGCTGCGGCGCATCGGCTCGCCCGCGTTCGACGCGAACGACCTCGCCACGGCCGAGTCGTTCGCGTCGCAGGCCGCCCTGGCGTTCGTGCTCGCGGAGGCGCGCCACGCCCAGGACCAGGCCGCGCTGCTGGACGAGCGGGAGCGCATCGCCCGGGACCTGCACGACCTCGCGATCCAGCAGCTCTTCGCCACGGGCATGCAGCTCGAGACCGTCCGGCGGCGGTCCTCCCGCGGCGTCGACCCGTCGGAGCTCACGAGCATCGTCGAGGAGGCCCTCGACAACGTCGACGCCTCCGTGCGGCAGATCCGCCAGATCGTGTACGCCCTGCGGGACCCGGACGCCGCGACCGGCATCGTCGAGCGGCTGCGGCGCGAGGCGTCGCTCGCGCGCACGGGCCTGGGGTTCGCGCCCTCGCTGGTGGTGCTCCTCGACGGCGAGGCCGTGCCGGACGGCGACTACATCGTCGCGGACCTCGTGGACGAGCGCATCGGTCCCGACCGGACGGACGACGTCGTCGCGGTGGTCCGCGAGGGTCTCGCGAACGCCGCCCGGCACGCCCACGCGTCCTCGGTCAGCGTGCGCATCGGGGTGCGCGGCGCGGGCCCGACGGGCGCGGTGCGCGTGGAGGTGGAGGACGACGGCGCGGGTCTGCCGGCGACGCGGGACCGCCGGTCCGGCACCGGCAACCTCGCCGCCCGCGCGCGGCAGCACGGCGGGACCTTCTCGCTCGGCGTCGCGCCCGGGGGGACGGGGACGCTGCTGTCGTGGGAGGTCCCGCTCGGCTGAGCCGGCTCAGGAGTGGCCGGTCTCCGCGCGCCACCCGCTGTGACGCCGCGCGGCCACCCAGGCCGCGACCTGCGTGCGACGCTGCAGGCCCATCTTGGCGAGCAGCGACGTGATGTGGTTCTTCACCGTCTTCTCGGCGACGCCCAGGCGCTCGGCGATCTCCCGGTTCGACAGGCCGTCGCCGATGAGGTCGAGCACCTTCAGCTCGCTCGGCGTGAGGTTCTCGGTGGGGTCCTCGTGGCCGGCCCGGCGGCGGGTCACCGTGCGCTCGTCCAGCAGCGTGCGGCCCGCCGCGACGGCGCGGATGACGTCCGTGATCTCGGCTCCGCGCACGCTCTTGAGCAGGTAGGCGGCGGCCCCGGCGTCCAGTGCGGCGGCCAGCGCGTCGTCGTCGTCGAACGACGTCAGCACGATCGCCCGGGCGGTCGGCAGGGTGACCTTGACCTGGGTCATGAGGTCGATCCCCGTACCGTCGGGGAGCTGGAGGTCGACCAGCAGCACATCGGGGTGCACGAGGCCCGCGCGCCGGACGCCGTCGGCGACCGACCCTGCCTCGGCGACGACCTTCATGCCGTCGGCTCGCTCGACGACCTCGGCGATGCCGCGCCGGACCACCTCGTGGTCGTCGACGATCATGACCGAGATCGGACCGGTGCGGGCCGGCGGGACTGCGCTGTTCGTGGCGGACACGAGGGCATCGTAACGACACGGGGGCGCGTGGTCCGGCACCGGCGCTCCGACGGCCCGCCGGTGCGTCGCCTGGCGTGCGCCCGTCCGGTACGGGAACCTGCCCGCATGACGACCACCGTCCTGCTGCCCTCCTCGATCGCGCTCTCCCCCACGCTCCCGGACGGGGTCCGCACCGCCGCGTACGACGTGCGGGAACCGCTGCCGGACGCGCTGCTGGACGCCGACGCCCTGGTGGCGTGGGGCAACCCGACCGAGCAGCTCGCGGACGCGGCCCGCCGCATGGGCCGGCTGCGCTGGGTGCAGACGCTGGCCGCCGGGCCGGACTCCGTGCTGTCCGCCGGCTTCGCGCCGCACGTCCGGGTGACCTCGGGACGGGGCCTGCACGACGGCCCGGTGGCCGAGCACACGCTCGCCCTCGTGCTCGCGGTCGCGCGCCGGCTGCCCGACCTGGTGCGGGCGCAGGACGAGCACCGGTGGGCGGCGGACCTCGGCGGCGTGCAGCGCCTCCCGCACGAGGGCGGCGAGTTCCGCTCGCTCGCGGGCGCGCGGGTGCTCGTGTGGGGCTTCGGGTCCATCGCGACCCGGCTGGCGCCGCTGCTGACCGTCCTCGGCGCCCAGGTCGTCGGCGTCGCGTCCACGGCGGGGACCCGGGCGGGCTACCCGGTGATCACCGCCGCCGAGGTGCACGAGGCGCTGCCCGGCACGGACGTGCTCATCGGCATCCTGCCGTCGACGCCCGCCACCCGCCGCGTGCTCGACGCGCGGGTGCTCGGGCGGCTGCCCCGGCACGCCTGGGTGGTCAACGTGGGCCGCGGCTCGACGCTCGACGAGGACGCCCTGCTCGCCGCGGTCCGGGAGGAGCGCCTCGCCGGGGCGGCGCTCGACGTGTTCGAGACCGAGCCGCTGCCCGCGTCGTCGCCGCTGTGGGACGAGCCGCGCATCCTCATCACGCCGCACGCCGCCGGCGGCCGGCCGGTCGGCGCGGACACCCTGCTCACCGACAACATCGCGGCGTTCGTCCGGGACGAGCCGCTGCGCAACCTCGTGCGCCGCTGACGGCCGCCGGCCGGGTCAGGGCGCCTGGCAGACCGGGCAGTAGTGCGACGACCGGTTCGCGAACGCGACCCGCACCACCGGCGCCCCGCACCGCGGGCACGGCCGGCCCTGCTGCCCGTACACCGCGAGCGAACGGTCGAAGTAGCCGGACGCCCCGTTGACGTTCACGTAGAGCGCGTCGAAGCTCGTGCCGCCCTGCGCGAGCGCGTCCCGCATCACGGCGGCCGCCCCGTCGAGCACCCGCAGCGCCGTGACCTGGTCGAGCGACGCGGTCGGCGTGGCGGGGTGCACCCGCGCCCGCCACAGCCCCTCGTCGGCGTAGATGTTGCCCACGCCGGACACGAGCCCCTGGTCGAGGAGCGCGCGCTTGACCTCCGTGCGCCGGCGCCGCACCGCGCGGGCGACGGCCTCCGCGTCGAGGGCCGGGTCCAGCAGGTCGCGCCCGATGTGCGCGACCGGGGAGGGCAGCAGCGACAGCGCCGAACCGGCGCCGCCCGGACCGCCGTCGGCGGTGGGTACCAGGTCGGCCACCGACACGTGGCCGAACGTCCGCTGGTCGACGAAGTCCAGCGCGCCGCCGTCCTCCAGCAGCAGGCGCACCCGCAGGTGCGGGTGCGCGTCCCCCGACTCGACGTCGGCCGCTGACCCGCGCACCAGGAGCTGCCCGCTCATCCCCAGGTGCGCCAGCAGGGCGTCGTCCGGGTGCTGACCCGCCGGGCGGTCCAGCGGCAGCCACAGGAACTTGCCCCGCCGGACGGCCGCCACCGGGGTGCGCCCCACGAGCCGGCCCACGAGGTCTCCCGGACCCGCGAGGTGCCGGCGGACGCTGTACGGGCGGCGCACCTCGACGGCGCGCACCGTGCGCCCGACGACGTGCCGCTCCAGGCCGTCGCGGACGGTCTCGACCTCGGGGAGCTCCGGCACGGCAGGTGGGGAGTCAGCCGGCCGTGCGGTCGTCGGCGCCGGCCGAGACGGCGCCCGACCCTGCCTCGGACCCGGCCTCGGCCCCGGCTTCGAGGGCGGCGTACGCCAGGGCGGCGGCCCGCTGCTCGGCGAGCTTCTTCGCGGTGCCCGTCCCGGTGCCGCGCACGACGCCGGCCACCACGGCCTCGGCCGTGAACGTCCGCGCGTGATCCGGCCCGTCGCTCGTGACCGCGTAGGCGGGCGCGCCGAGGCCGAGCGTCGCGGTGAGCTCCTGGAGGCTCGTCTTCCAGTCCAGGCCCGCGCCGAGGTCGGCCGCAGCGGTGAGCGTCGGCCCGACGAGGCCCATCACGACGCCACGCGAGACCTCGAGCCCGTGCGACAGGTACACGGCGCCGAACAGGGCCTCCAGCGTGTCCGAGAGGATCGAGTCCTTGTCCCGGCCGCCGGTCGCGAGCTCGCCCTTGCCGAGCAGGACGTAGGAACCGAGGTCGAGCGCGCGCGCGACCTCGGCCAGCGCCCGCTGGGAGACGGTCGCGGCCCGCATCTTCGCGAGCTCGCCCTCCGACTGCGCAGGATGCCGCCGGTAGAGCTCCTCCGTCACGACGAGCCCGAGCACCGTGTCCCCCAGGAACTCCAGGCGCTCGTTGGTCGGGATGCCGCCCGCCTCGTGGGCGAACGACCGGTGGGTGAGTGCCAGCACCAGCAGCTCGGGGTCCAGGTGGACCCCGAGCTGCTGGGCGAGCTCTGCTGCTGCTGTGCTCATGGTGCGGTCATCCGCCCGGGCGGCGCGTCGGCTGCTCGGGCGGACGGGAGACGCGTCGGCTCAGCCGGCGTGCTCGGTCCGCATCGCCTCGGCGTAGCGGCGACCGGCGTAGGCGCCGCAGGTCGGGCACGCCTGGTGCGGGCGCATGTCCGACTTGCACTGCGGGCAGGTGCTGAGCGTCGTGGCAGTGGTCTTCCACTGCGACCGACGCGCACGGGTGTTGCTGCGCGACATCTTGCGCTTCGGAACAGCCACGGCTAGCTCTCTCTCTTCTCGTCAAGCGTGCTCTGCAGGCCGCCGAGGGCCGCCCACCGAGGGTCAATGGTGTCATGCGCGTGTCCCGGCTCGTCCGCCAGGCGCGCTCCGCACTCGGAGCACAGACCCGGGCAGTCGTCCCGGCACAACGGCTGGAACGGTAGCGCAGTCACCAGCGCATCCCGCAGCGCGGGCTCGACGTCGGCCAGGTCGCCGTCCAGCTCGCGCACGTCCTCCTCGTCGTCACCGTTCTCCGCCGCCACCTCGGCACGACCGGGATACACGTACAGCTCCTGCACCGGGACGTCGACATGGTCGACGACCTCGTCCAGGCAGCGGACGCACTCCCCGACCACGCGGGCACGCACGGTTCCGGAGACCAGGACCCCCTCCATGACGGCCTCGAGCCGCAGATCCAGCTCGAGGTCGTCCCCGGTGGGGACGCCGATCACGTCGGTACCGAGGTCCTCGGGCGCGGGAACCGTGCGCTGCACCCGCCGCATCGATCCCGGACGTCGCCCGAGCTCGTGGGTGTCGAGCACGAGCGGCGAGCGGGGATCGAGGTGAGTCGGGCGCTCCACGGTCCACGTTCCTGTCGTGAGGGGGTCTCGGTGCCTGCGGTGACCGGCAGGACCAACGGTCGATCCTACGGCACAGCGCGGCGAGCGCCCAATCCGCCGGCTGCCGGCGGCCCGCTGCCTACGCCTGGTCGTCCTCGAGGCGTCCCGCGAGCTTCGCGCGCCCCGCCTGGACCTGGCTCAGCACCTTGCCCAGGTCGATCTCGAACTCCGCGAGCCGGCGGTCGCAGTAGTCGTCGGCCTCACGGCGCAGGGCCCGGGCGGTCTCCTCCGCCTCCCGGACGATCTGGGCCGCGCGCTCGCCGGCCTGCGCCACGACCGCCTCCTGCTCGACGAGCTCTGCGGCGCGGCGCCGGGCGGCCGCCTCGATGCGCTCCGCGTCGGCACGCGCGGCCGCACGTTCGGCGTCCGCGGCGGAGAGCACCTCGTCGGCCCGGCCGAGCTGGGCCGGGAGCGCCTCACGGGCCTGCGCGACGAGATCCAGCAGCTCCGCGCGGCTGACGAGGACGGAGGACGACATCGGCATCGCGCGCGCCGCGTGGAGCGCCTCCTCGAGCGCGTCGAGCACGGCGGTCAGGCTGCTCCGGGCGGCGGTCGGCTCGGTCATGCGGGGCTCCCCTCGGGTCCGGGCGCGGCTGCCAGGGCGGCGCGCACCGCGGCCGCGACGGCAGGGGTCACCAGGTCGTCGACCACGCCGCCGTGCCGCGCCACGTCCTTGACGAGCGAGGACGCCACGTGGGACAGCGCGGGGTCACCGACCACGAACGCGGTCTCGACCCCCGACAGGTGGCGGTTCATCAGGGCCATCGGCAGCTCGGCGTCGAAGTCCGCGCCGCCCCGCAGGCCCTTGACGACGACCGTGGCGCCGAGCGCGCGCAGCTCGTCGGCGAGCAGCCCGTCCGACGAGGCCACCCGGACGCCCGGCAGGTCCGCCACGGCGTCCCGGATCAGCGCGACGCGGGTGCCGACGTCCAGCAGCGGGCGCTTCGCGGCGTTGTGGGCGACGAGCACGACGACCTCGTCGGCGAGCCGCGCCGCGCGGCGCACCACGTCGAGGTGGCCGAGCGTGAACGGGTCGAACGAGCCGGGGCAGACCGCGAGCGTCACGCCAGCGAATCTACCTCCGGCCCGGCTCGCCGTCCGGGACGGGGCTGCGCGCGCCGAGGTGCACGGCCGTCTCCCCGTAGGTCCGGGTGTCGAACCCGTGCATCCCCGCGGGCCACGGGGGCGCCGCGCTCCGCGCGGACCGCTCGACCACCACCACGGACTCGACCGTCAGGGCCGGCACCAGCGCGGCGAGGACCTCGGCCAGCGTCGCGTCGGGCACGTCGTACGGCGGGTCGAGCAGCACCAGGTCCCACGGCTCGGCCGGCGGGCGGGCGGTGTACGCCTCGACGCGGTCGCGGACCACGGTGACGCGGTCCGCGAGGCCCAGCGCAGCGGCGTTGCGGCGGCACACGTCCGCCGCGGCGCGGCCCCACTCGACCAGCACCACGCGCGCGGCCCCGCGGCTCGCCGCCTCCAGGCCGAGCGCCCCGGAACCCGCGTAGCCGTCGAGCACCCGGGCGCCCTCGACCGCGTCGAGGTGCTCGAGCCGCGAGAACAGCGCCTCGCGGACGCGCTCGCTCGTGGGGCGCGTGCCCTTCGGCGGCACGGCCAGCGTCCGCCCGCCGACCGACCCCGCCACGATCCGCGTCACCGCCCACCGCCCTTCTCCGGCTCGGTCGCCTCCGCCAGCCGGTCCATCATCGTCTTGGTGCTGGTGCTGGACCCGAACGCCAGCGCGATCGCCGAGGCCACCGCCTGCACCACCACCAGCGTCGGCACGACGGTGCCGAGCGCCACGCAGATGACGACCGGGACCATGCCGAGCACCGCGACGTCCGGGCCCCGCGACAGCACGCCGGCCACACCGCCGGGCAGCGCACCCATCGGGGTCGAGACCAGCGGCCCCTGCCAGTTCGGCGCCGGGCGGTACGCGCCCCGCACGGCCGCTCCCGCCCAGACCGGCGCCGAGACGGCGCCGAGCACGAGCCAGGGCACCGGCTCGCCCTCCCACCGGCCGATCGCGGTGAACGCGACGACCGACCAGAGCAGCATCGCGACGCCGGGCACCACGAGCCGCGCCCGCCGGACCCGGGCGGCGGAGAGCGGCAGCAGCCGGTCCACCACCGGGGCCATCTCCGCGCGGCGCGCGCCCTCGGCGGTCGCCAGCATCCCGACGTAGCCGCTGACCAGCACCGCGGCCACCACGCCCAGCACCCCGGCGAGCTGCGGGGTGACGACGACGACCACGGGCACGAGCGCGGACACGACCAGCTGCACGAGGTGCCGCGGCGAGCGCAGCAGCACCGTCAGGTCGGCGACCACGACCGCGGACACCGGGCCGCGCACGAGCCGCATGCGCCGCACCGAGCGCCGGCGGGGCCGGGCCGCCGAGTCGGACAGCGCGCGGCCGAGCTCGCGCGAGTCGAGCGACACCACCGCACCGGCCGCCTGGGTCGCGACGGAGCCGCTCTCCCGCAGGTGCCGGCCCCGGATCCGGCCGAGCCGGGTGTCCAGCCACCAGGCCAGCCCCCCGACCGCCAGGACGAGGACGCCGAGGACCGCCGCCGGGACGTCGGGCAGCGCCGTGACCCGCCAGCCCGCGAGCGCGGCGACCAGCGCCAGCACCGGGGCCGCGGCGACGACGAGGTCCCCCACGACCGCCGTGGTCCGGCGCGGCACCCCGCGGGACTGGGCGAGGCCGGCGAGCAGCACCAGCGCCGCGCACGCCAGCCCCGCGGCCGCGCCGATGCGCAGCACGTGCCCGATGCCGTGGTCGGCGAGCAGGCCGCCGTCGAGCAGGGCCACGGCGACCGCGCCGACCACGCCGGCGGCCACCGGGAGGCGTCGCGCCGTCGGTCGCAGGAGCCCGCGGCGGTCCACCGGGGACCCGAGCCACCACGTGGCCTCGGCGCCGCCCGCACCGACCGGCCCGAGCCGCGCGCCGAGGGAGAGCACGGCCCCGCCCACGAGCACCGCCACGACGGCGACCACGGTGGGCAGGCTGACGCCGGTGGACAGCGCCTGGTCCGGGACGTGCGGCAGCGACGTCCGGAGCTGGCCGGCGACCCCGAGCGCGACACCGAGACCGATCGCCGTCGTCACCGCGGCGTAGTACACGTCGCCCAGCACCTCGCCGAGGCCCGCTCCCGACCGGCGTCGCGCGACCTGCGCGGTGTACCGCCGGACGGACCGCGCGGCGGGGACGGGGGTCACCCCCTCGCTCGGCGACACCGCCGGCGCGGGGGCGTCCTCCCAGGTGGCGTCGCCCGGGTCCGGCGCACCGCCCGTCGTCACCGCGAACTCGTCGACCGACCCCGGGCCGGGCTGCCGCGCGGTCACAGCACGCCCGGACGCAGCGCCTCGACGGCGTCCGCGACACCGAGCAGCCGGGAGCTCTCGTCGCCGACGAGCACCGCGCGGTCCGCGACGGCGCGCAGCAGCTCCGGGTCGTGCGTGGCGAGCAGCACCGAGCCGCCCGCGCGCTTCTCGGCCACCAGCCGCTCCGCCAGGTGGTCGCGCATCGCGACGTCCAGGCGCTGCTCCGGCTCGTCCAGCACGAGCAGCGACCGCGGCCGCACGAGCCCGGCGGCCAGCAGCAGGCGCCGCCGCTGACCCGACGAGAGGGCGACCGGCAGCGCCGCCGCGTGCTCGGTCAGCCCGAACTCGTCCAGCAGGCCGTCGACCACCGCGTCCGCGCCCTGCACGCCGTGGGCCCGGGCGGTCAGGTACAGGTGCTCGGCGACGGTCAGCGCAGGGAAGTACGCGTCGTCGTCCAGCACGCTCGAGACCCGCGTCCGGAAGCCGACCTCGCGCTCGTCGACCGGCCGCCCCAGCACCTCCACCCGGCCACCCACGGGCTCGAGCAGACCGAGCACGGCGCGCAGGACGGTCGACTTCCCGGAGCCGTTCGCGCCGACGAGGGCGAGCGCGCGGCCCGGTGGGAGGGTGAAGGACACAGGGGCGCACACCGGCTCCCCGCCGTAGCCGACGAGCAGGTCGACGGCACGGATCACGGGCTGCTTCGACACGGGCAGCAGCGTACGCACCGCCGCCGGGCGCCCCGACGGGACCGTCGGCCCGCGGGCCGTCCGGTCACGTGCGGTCGAGGAACTCCTCGCGCTCGCCCGCCAGCACGCCCTGGATCGCGGCCGCGAGCGCCGGGTGGCCCGCGAGCTCCGGGTCGGCCTCCACGAGGCCGCGCGCGGCGACCCGGGCACGCTCGATCACGTCGGCGTGCCGGGTGACCTGCAGCAGCCGCAGCGAGGAGCCGCGGCCGGACTGCGCCGCACCCAGCACGTCGCCCTCCCGGCGCAGCTCCAGGTCGGCGTCCGCGAGCTCGAAGCCGTCCCTCGTCGCCTCGAGCCGCCCGAGCCGCGCAGCGGCCGGCGTGCCCTCGGCCACGTCCGCCACCAGCAGGCACACCCCGGGCCGGCTCCCCCGCCCGATGCGCCCGCGGAGCTGGTGGAGCTGCGAGATCCCGAACCTGTCGGCGTCGAGCACCACCATGACCGTCGCGTCGGGAACGTCCACGCCGACCTCGATCACCGTCGTGGAGACGAGCACCGGCACCGCGCCCGAGGCGAAGTCCGCGAGCGCGCGGTCCTTGTCCTCGGGGCTCATCCGGCCGTGCAGCTCGCCGACCCGGACGCCGTGCAGCGCCGGTGCGGCGCGCAGCTCGGCGGCGACCTCGGTGACGGCCCGCAGCGGCCGCTGCGCGGGGGCGTCGTCCCCGGGGCCGTCCGGCGGCAGGTCCGTCACGAGGTCCGCGCCGTCGACGTCCTCGCGCTTCGCGTCCCCGTCGATGCGCGCGCACACCACGTACGCCCGCCCGCCGCGCTCGACCTCCTCCCGCACCCGCTGCCACACGCGCTCCAGCCAGGCCGGCCGCGCGGCCGGGACCAGGTGCGTGACGACCTCCGCGCGACCCGCCGGCACCTCGCGGAGCGTCGACGTCTCGAGGTCCCCGAACACCGTCATCGCGACCGTGCGCGGGATGGGCGTGGCGGTCATCACGAGCAGGTGCGGCACGCCACCGGCCTTGGCGCGGAGCACGTCGCGCTGCTCCACCCCGAACCGGTGCTGCTCGTCCACGACGACCAGGCCGAGCTCGGCGAACTGCACGTGCTCGGACAGCAGCGCGTGCGTGCCGACCACGATCCCGGCCGCCCCGCCGGCGATGTCCGCGAGCGCTCGCCGACGCGCCGCCGATCCCTGCGAGCCGGTCAGCAGCGCGACCCGGGTCGCGCCGTCGGCGCCGCCGAGCATGCCGCCCTCCGCGAGGTCGCCGAGCAGCGCCTGGAGCGTCCGGGCGTGCTGGGCGGCCAGCACCTCGGTCGGTGCCAGCAGCGCCGCCTGACCGCCGGCGTCGATCACCTGGAGCATCGCCCGGGCGGCGACCACCGTCTTGCCGGAGCCGACCTCGCCCTGCAGCAGGCGCTGCATCGGACTGCCGCCGGCGAGCTGCCGGGCGATCTCCTCCCCCGTCTCGCGCTGGCCCGCGGTGAGAGCGAACGGCAGCCGGGCGTCGAACGCGTCCAGCAGGCCGCCGGCCCGCCGTGGACGCGCCACGGCGGCCTGGGCGGCGAACCGCGCCTTGCGCCGCGCGAGCTCCGCCTGGAGGACGAACGCCTCCTCGAACCGCAGCCGCTCGAGCGCAGCCTTCAGCTCGTCGTCGTCCTGCGGCCGGTGCACGCCGAGCAGCGCCTCGCGCAGGCCCGGCATCGACCCGCGCACGTCGTCCGGCAGGGGGTCGGGCAGGTCCCGGTCGGTCATCGACGTGAGCACGACCTTGACCGCCTCGACGACGGTCTGGTTCTTCAGGCCGGACGTCAGGCCGTACACCGGCCGGGGCCGCTCGCTCTCCGCCAGCCGGGTGGCCTCGTCGGCGTCGTCGTCGGTCTCCCGCAGCTCGTACTCGGGGTGCAGGAGCTGCATCTGGCCGCGGTAGTCCTTGACCGTCCCCGAGAACAGCCCGAGCGCGCCGGGCCGCAGCTCCTGCTCGAACCGGCGCAGCGCGCCCTGGTGCTTGGCGAACCAGGTCAGGTGGAGCCGGTCGCGCCCGTTGCGCACGACGGCCTCGAGGATGACCCCGCCGCGGGACCGCATCGTGCGCATCGTGGCCTGCTCGACCTCGGCGTCGACCGTGACGTGCTCGCCGACGCGCAGCTCGCCGATCGAGGTCGGGTGCCCCCAGCGGTGGTAGCGCCGCGGGTAGTGGCGCAGCAGGTCGCCGACGGTCAGCACGTCGAGCTTCGCCAGCTTCTTCGCGACGCCCGGCACCACCCGGCCGAGGTCCTGCTCCAGGTAGGGCAGCGGCCGCACGACCGCGTCGTGCGGGGCGGTCACGCGCCGGCCTCCGTCGGCTGCGCCCCCGCCGTCCCCGAAGCGGGCACCCACGCCACCGCCGGACGGGACACGCCGGGCGTCCCGAGCGCGGCCAGCACCGCGTGGTCGTCCACGGCGCCGTCGACGACCACCCACGAGGGGTCCAGGTCCCCCGGCCCCAGCAGGCCCCCCGGCAGGACGGTCACCGGGCCCCCGCCGGCCGCGGCGTCGCCCGCCGCCCGGCGCACGGCGTCGCGGGCCGCGGCGGGCGACGTGCCGGCGGGCAGCAGCGCCACGACCGCGCCGGTGTCCGCGAGGGCCTCCGCGGCGGTCGCCGACGCCGTGCACGCCACCACCGGCCGGGCCCCGCCGAGCAGCGCGCGCACCGTGGCGGTCCACGCCGCGCCCGACGCGGCGAGCACGGCGGCCGCGTCGGCCGGGACGGGCGCGTGGACGTGGGCCGTCACCAGCCCGTCGCCGGGGACCACGGCGACGGCGTCCCCCACGGATCCGAGCGCGCCCGTCAACGCGCCGGCCACGGTCGCAGCGTCGGCGGCACCGAGCAACGCGACCACCTCGTAGACCGACGGGCCGGCGGACGCACCGGCACCCGCCTCGGGCGGGGTGCCTCCCGGCGGGGCGGAGCCGGCGTCGCCCGGGCCGCCGCCCCGTGCGGCCCCGCCCGGACGCGCGTGCTCGGTCAGCCACCCGACGTCGACCGCCCCGTCCCGGCCCGCGAGCGCCGCCGCCAGGGCGTCGAGCAGCACCAGCAGCGCGCACGCGCCGGCGTCCACGACGCGCGCCGATCGCAGCACCGGGTGGGTTGCGCTCACCCGTGCCAGGCCCTCCCGGCCGGCCGCGACGCCGGCGGCGAGCGCCGAGGCGTCGTCCGCCCCGGCGGCCGCGGCGTGGCGCGTCGCGCTCGCGACGCCCGCCGCCACCGTCAGCACCGTCCCGTCCTCGGGCGCGGCCACCGCCGCCCGCGCGGCCTCCGCCGCCACCCGGAGCGCCTCCGCCAGCGACCCCGGCGCCGCCCCGGCGAGCCCGCCCAGGTAGCGGCTGAGGATGACGCCGGAGTTGCCGCGGGCCGACAGCAGCGCCCCGCGGGCGAGCGCCTGCAGCACCTGCGGCCCGTCTCCGGCCGCGGCGGGCCGGGCGGCCACCTCCTCGGCGGCGCCGCGCACCGTCAGCAGCACGTTGGTGCCGGTGTCGCCGTCCGGGACCGGGAAGACGTTCACGGCGTCGATCCGCTCGCGCGCCGCCTCGAGAGCCGGTACCGCGCGGTCGAGCCAGCCGCGCAGCACGAGGCCGTCGTCCAGCCGTCCGGTCCCGGGTCGCCCAGCCACGTCCGCGCGCAGTCCTTCCGTCGTCGCCGCGGGCCCGCTGACCCGCACCCCCTTACTCTGCCCCACCGCGGCGACACCCCACCCCTCGTGCCCGGGGATGCCGGGCGGGCACCGGACCGGCAGGAGCGGGACCGGGTCGCGCGGCGCCCGCCGGCAGCCGGTGTGACGGACGTCGTTTTGAGGCTCACCGCGCTCGTGGGCTAGTCTTGTCCGGTTGCCTGGCCTCTGCCGGGCACGGGTGCGCCCCCCGGCCGGTCCTCGGACCGCTGGTGCGGGCCCGCCGACCCACCAGGACTTGCCGCCCGGGGCACCCCCCGAGCGGCGTGCAATGACCGGATCAGGAGAAGACCGTGGCTGCCAACTGCGACGTCTGCGCCAAGGGCCCGAGCTTCGGGCACAGCATCTCGCACTCGCACGTGCGCACCAAGCGCCGCTGGAACCCGAACATCCAGCGCGTGCGCGTCGTGGTGGCGGGCACCCCCAAGCGGATGAACGTCTGCACCTCGTGCCTCAAGGCCGGGAAGGTGCAGCGCGCCGTCTGAGCGCACCAGGCTCGACGAAGGCCCGCGCGGAGCGATCCGCGCGGGCCTTCGTGCTGCCCGGGGGACGGCCGGTGGCGGACCGCCCCGCGTCCCCGCCCCCACCCCGCGGGCCGTGTGGCACGCTGGGCGCATGAGCGAGCAGCGTCGCGAGCACACGGTCCGTCCCGCGGAGCCCGCCGACGCCACCGGGATCGCCCGCGTCCACGTCGAGACGTGGCGCCACGCGTACGCCGGCCTCGTGCCCGGCGACTACCTGGCGGCGCTCGACGTCGAGCGACGCACCGAGGTCTGGCGGCGCGACCTCGCGCCGGGCGGCCGCATCCGTGCGTGGGTCGCGACGGTGGACGACGAGGTCGTCGGGTTCATCTCGCTGGGCCCCTCGCTGGACGAGGACGCCGAGCGGGGCACGCTGCAGGTCTACGCGATCTACCTCGAGCCGGGCCTGTGGGGCTCGGGCGCGGCCCGCGAGCTGCTGCGGACCGCGCTCGCCGACGTCCCACCGCGCACCGCCGTGACCCTGTGGGTGTTCGCCGAGAACGAGCGCGCCCGGCACTTCTACCGGCGGCACGGGTTCCAGCCGGACGGCACCGAGCGCACCGAGGAGGTCGGGGGCGCCGACCTGCTGCAGGTCCGGTACCGCCGGCACTGAGCTCCCCGGGCACCGCGCCCCGGCGTCCCCCGGCGGCAGCACGGAGCCGTCAGCGGTGGAAGTGCTCCCAACCGGGCGCGGCGTGCGGCGGTCGTCCCGCGACGAGCACCGCGCCGGCGGGCGTCCCGGGGCCGGGCCCGCGCACCCGGCCGACCACGCGGAAGCCGGGCGGCACCGCGCCGGGCGGGAACGCCGCGAGCAGACCATGGTCCTCACCTCCCCCGAGCACCCACGCCACCGGGTCGGCACCGAGCGCGTCCGCCGCCGCCCGCAGCGCCGCGACGTCGTCCGCCAGCGCCCGGTGCGGGTCGTGCAGGTCGAGCACCACGCCGGCGGCGGTCGCGAGACGGGCGGCGTCGCGCAGCAACCCGTCCGAGACGTCGAGCATCGCGGTGGCGCCGCAGCTGGCGGCCTCCGGCCCGGCCGCGAGCGGCGGCTCCGGGCGACGGTAGACGCGGACGACCTCCGGGTCGGCGTCCGGCCGGCCGGCGTCGAGCAGCGCGAGCCCCGCGGCGGACCGGCCGACCGTGCCCGCGAGCGCCAGGACGTCGCCCGGGCGCGCGCCGGAACGCAGCACGGGGTCCCGCCCGCCGAGATCGCCGTGCACCGTGACGGCGACGACCACGACGGCGCCGCCCGACAGGTCCCCGCCGACGACCCCCGCGCCCACGGTGCGGCAGGCGGCTCCGAGCCCGCGCGCGAGGCCTTCGACCCAGGCCACCGGCAGGTCCCCCGGTACGACCAGGGAGACGACGAGCGCCGTGGGACGCGCGCCCATCGCGGCGACGTCGGCCAGGTTCTGCATCGCCGCCCGCCAGCCGACGTCCTCACCGCTGGACCACCGGCGCCGGAAGTGCCGGTCCTCCACCAGGACGTCCGTGGAGACGACGAACCGGCCGTCGGGCGCCGCGAGCACGGCGGCGTCGTCGCCCGGGCCCAGCAGGGTGCGGTCGCCGGCCGGCAGGTGCGGGAGCACGCGGGCGAGCAGGCCGTCCTCGGACAGGTCCGCGACGACGGGGCCGCGGTCGCCGCCGTCCGGGGTCGGAGCGGCGTCGGGAGCTGCGGCGTCGGTCACGCCCGTCACGGTAGCGCCCGTCCACCGGGTTACCGTGACGGGGTGACCGACCGCACCGCGCCCCCCGCCGCCGGACCGCGTCCCGGGAGCACCGCCCCCGCACGGAGCCGGAGGCCCCGGACGGTCGCCGTCGTCACCGCGCTCGCCGGTGCCGCACTCGCCGGGTGCGCACCCCAGGTCGGCGTCACCGTCGCCCCCCACGCGACCGACCCCGACTGCGCCCGGGTGGTGCTCACGCTCCCCGACTCCCTCGGGGACGGCCTGGACGAGGTCCGCACCACCAGCCAGGCGACGGCGGCGTGGGGCGACCCGGCCGACCCGGTGACGCTGCGCTGCGGCGTGGAGGTGCCCGGCCCCACCACGGAGCAGTGCGTGACGATGGAGACCGCGAGCGGTCCGGGCATCGACTGGCTCGTGCGCGCCGAGGCGGAGGCGGCGGACGGCACGGTCGCGCCCACGGGCCCCGCCGAGGCCCCGGGATCGAACGACTGGACCTTCGTCACCTACGGGCGGGACCCCGCCGTGGAGGTGCACGTCCCGGCGGCGGTGGTGGCGGAGCGGTCGACGTCGTTCCTCGACGCCCTCAGCCCGGCGATCGCGCAGGTCGAGGCGACCCGCTCCTGCGTCTGACGGTCAGCGCAGCCCGGTGGGGCGCTCGAGCGCCAGCCGCAGCAGCTCGTCGAGCAGGTCCGGGTACGACAGCCCGCTCTGCTGCCACATCCGCGGGTACATCGAGAACGGCGTGAACCCCGGCATGGTGTTGATCTCGTTCACCACGACGTCGCCGTCGGGCGTGACGAACACGTCGACGCGGGCCAGTCCCTCGCCGTCCACCGCCTCGAACGTGCGCACCGCCACCTCCTGGACGCGGGCGACGACGTCCGCGGGCAGGTCGGCGGGGCACGACAGCTCGACGGCGGACTCGTCGAGGTACTTCGCCTCGAAGTCGTAGAACCCGTGGGTGCCGTCGGTCACGACGATCTCCCCCGGCAGCGAGGCCCGCGGGCGGGACCCGCCGCGCCCGCCGAGCACGGCGCACTCGATCTCGCGGCCGACGATCGCGGCCTCGACGACCACCTTCGGGTCGTGCCGCCGCGCCTCCTCGACGGCGGCGGGCAGGTCCGCGAAGTCGGTCACGCGGCTGATGCCGATGCTCGACCCGGCGCGGGCCGGCTTGACGAACAGCGGCAGCCCGAGGGCCTCGACACGCGAGCGCACGCCGTCGCGGTCGGTCTCGAGGTCGTCGCCCCGCAGCGTCACGTACGGCCCCACGGGGAGTCCCGCCCCGGCGAGCACGACCTTCATGAAGTGCTTGTCCATGCCGACCGCCGACGCGAGGACGCCGGCGCCGACGTAGCGCACGTCCGCGAGCTCGAGCATGCCCTGGAGCGTGCCGTCCTCGCCGAACGGCCCGTGCAGCAGCGGGAGCACCACGTCGACGGCGCCCAGGGCGGCAGCGGGCACGCCCGGCTCGATGACCTGGAGCTCGCGCGAGCCGGCCTCCTGCGGCAGCAGCACCTGCTCCGGCACCGCCTCGACCTCCGGCAGCCGGCCGTCGACGATCGCCCACCGGTCCGGGTCGTCGGCGACGCGCACCCAGCGGCCCTGCGGGGTGATGCCGATGGGCAGCACGTCGTACCGGTCGCGGTCGATCGCACGCAGCACGGCACCCGCGGTGGCGCACGAGATCGCGTGCTCGCTGGACCGGCCGCCGAACAGGACGAGGACGCGCGGACGGGCGGACGGGGACTGCTCGGTGCTGGACATCGCCCGCGAGCCTAGCCGCAGCGTGGGACGCGCGAGGGCGGCACGCGGGCGCGGCGTACCCTGCGCTGCGTGACGCACCCCGACCCCGCCGCCCTCGCGCGCGAGACGCTCGCCGTGACCGCCGGTCGCCCGCCGCGCGCCCAGGGCGCCCCGGTGAACCCGCCCGTCGTGCTGTCCTCGACGTACGTGTCCCAGGGCGTGCCGCAGCCGGGCGAGCTGATGTACGCCCGGGGCGACACCGAGACGTGGGGACCGTTCGAGCAGACGCTGGGCGCGCTGGAGGGCTCGGCCCACCCGGCGCTCGTGTACGGCTCCGGCATGGCGGCGATCGCCGCGGCGCTCTCGCTGGTCCCGCACGGCGGGCGCCTGGTGCTCCCGCGGCACGCCTACCAGGTGACGCTCGGGTACGCGCGCGACCTCGCGGAGCGCTCGGACGTCGAGGTGGACCACGTCGACGTCGCGGACACCGCGGCGGTCGTCGCGGCCCTCGACCCGTCCGCCTCCCCCACCGGCCGGCCGACGTCGGTCCTGTGGGTCGAGTCCCCCACGAACCCGATGCTCGAGGTCGCGGACCTGCCCGCCCTGGTCGCGGCCGGCCACGCCGCCGGCGCGCTGGTCGCGGTCGACAACACGTTCGCGACGCCCCTCGTCCAGCGGCCTCTCGAGCACGGGGCCGACGTCGTGGTGCACTCCGTGACGAAGTACCTGGCGGGCCACAGCGACGTGGTGCTCGGCGCGGTGCTCACGGACGACGCCGCCCTGCGCGAGCGGCTGCACACCTACCGCACGGTGCACGGCGCGATCGCCGGCCCGTTCGAGGTGTACCTCGCGCTGCGCGGCGTCCGGACGCTCGCGCTGCGGGTCGAGCGCTCGCAGCGCACCGCGCTCGACCTCGCGCACCGCCTCGCCGCCCACCCCGGCGTCGTCGAGGTGCGTCACCCCGGCCTGCCGGGCGACCCGGGCCACGCCCGCGCGACCGCCCAGATGTCCGGCTACGGCTCGATCATCGGGCTGCGCCCGGCGGGCGGGGCGGCCGCCGCCGACGCGGTGGTCGAGCGGCTGCGGCTGTGGGTCCCGGCGACGAGCCTCGGCGGCGTGGAGTCCAGCATCGAGCGCCGCCGCCGGTTCGCGACGGAGTCGCCGACGGTCCCGGAGGACCTGCTGCGCCTCTCGGTCGGCATCGAGGACGTCGAGGACCTCTGGCGCGACCTCGCCCAGGCCCTCCCCGCCTGACCCACCCACGCCCGCCCACGCACACCCACGCCCGCCCGCGCCGCCGAGTTCGGCAGTCCCAGGCGAGGTCGGCACCTGGAGCTGCCGACCTCGCACCCGGAGTGCCGAACTCGGCGGGCGGGGGTGGGGCGTGCGTCGGTCAGCGGATCGTGAACGGGGCGCGCACGAGTGAGGCGTCGCGGGAGCTCGGGCCGACCAGCAGGTCGAAGTCCCCGGGCTCGACGACGCGGCGGCCCGCGGCGTCGACGATCGTGCAGTCCGCGACCGGCACCTCCAGGACCACGCGCACCGACGCGCCGGGCGCGACGTCGACCTGCCGGAACGCCTTGAGCTCCTTGTCCGCCCAGGACACCGACGTCACACGGTCCGACACGTAGGCCTGCACGGTCTCCCGCACGGGCCGCGTCCCGGTGTTGCGGACGGTGACCTCGGCCCGCACCACGTCGCCGGTGCCCAGGTCCGTGGCCGCGAGCACCAGGTCGGCGTACTCGACCGTCGAGTACGTGAGCCCCTCCCCGAACGCGAACGCGGGCCGCTGGGTCAGGTCGGCGTAGCGGTCGCCGTGCTGGCCGCGGATCTGGTTGTAGTAGGTCGGCTGCTGCCCGACGTGCCGCGCGAACGACACGGGCAGCCGCCCGGACGGCTCGGCGAGCCCGAGCAGCACCTCCGCGAGCGCCCGGCCGCCCTGCATGCCGGGGTTCGCGGCCCACACCAGGGCGTCCGCCCCGAGCGCCGACTCCGGCAGCACGAGCGGCTTGGAGGCCAGCAGCACCACGACGAGCGGCGTCCCGGTCGCCGCGAGGGCGTCGAGCAGGGCGACCTGCCCGCCCACCAGCTCGAGCGTCGCGGTGGAGCGCCCCTCGCCGACGAGCTCGATGCGGTCCCCCACGACGGCGACGACGTAGTCCGCGCCGCGCGCCGCGGCGACGGCCTCGGCGATGAGCGCCTCGTCCGGCTCGGCGGGCACGACCACGGGCGGGCGCGGCTGCCCGTCGGGGAACGTCGCGCCCTCGGGGTCCGGCTGGAGGGTGAGGATCTCGGCGCCGCGCGCGTGGTCGACGACCCAGCCCTCCGGCACGGACGAGCGCAGGCCGTCCAGCACGGTCGTGATCATGGCGCGGGGCTGGCCCTCGGGCAGCCAGTCGGCCTGGCCGGACGAACCGGCCCAGTCGCCGAGCTGCGTCTGCGCGTCGTCGGCGAGCGGCCCGACCACGGCCACGCGCCGCGGCGTCGCCCCTGCCGGGTCCACCGCACGGCCGGAGGCGTCCGCGGTGAGCCCGCCGGCCAGCGGCAGCACGGCGCCCTCGTTGCGCAGCAGGACCAGCGACCGTCGCGCGACCTCGAGGTTGAGCGCGGCGTGGTCGGCGCTCCCGATGACGGCGGCCTGGGTGGCCGGGTCGGGGCGGCGCGGGTCCTCGAACAGCCCGAGCCGGAACTTCAGCGCGAGGATGCGGGCGACCGCCGGCTCGAGGTCCGCCTCGGTCAGCAGGCCCCGCTCGATCGCCTCCAGCGCGCCCTCGAAGAACCGTGGCGTCGTCATGACCATGTCGTTGCCGGCCTTCACCGCGGCGGCGGCGGCGTGCGCGTAGTCGGGCTGCACCTTCTGCTCCCAGACCATGCGGCCGACGTTGTCCCAGTCGGTGACGAGCGTGCCGGTGTAGCCCCACTCGCCGCGCAGCACCTCGTTGAGCAGCCAGTCGTTGACCGTGATCGGCACGCCGTCGGTGGTCTGGTACCCGAGCATGAACGTCGCGCAGCCCTCGCGCGCCACCCGCTCGAACGGCGGCAGGAACCACGACCGCAGCTTGCGCCGCGAGATGTCCGCCTCGGAGGCGTCCCGGCCGCCCTGCGTCTCGGAGTACCCGGCGAAGTGCTTCGCGGTGGCGAGGATGGCCGTCGGGTCCGCCAGGCCGTCGCCCTGGTAGCCGCGGACCATCGCGGACGCGAGCTCCCCGATGAGGTACGGGTCCTCCCCGAACGTCTCGTCGACGCGGCCCCAGCGCAGGTCGCGGGTGATGCACAGCACCGGGCTGAACGTCCAGTGCACGCCCGTGGGCGCGACCTCCCGGGCGGTGGCCCGGGCGACCCGCTCGACCAGCGCGGGGTCCCAGCTCGCCGCCATGCCGAGCTGCGTGGGGAAGATCGTGGCCCCCACCCAGAACGAGTGGCCGTGGATGCAGTCCTCGCCGACGAGCAGCGGGATGCGCAGCCGCGTGGAGTCGACGAGCTCGTGCGCGAGCGCCAGCCGCTCCGGCGACGCGTGCAGCAAGGACCCCGCGAGCCGGCGCAGCACGTGGTCGGCCACGTCGTCTCGGGCGTCGAGCTGCAGCATCTGCCCGACCTTCTCCTCGACGGTCATGCGGTCCAGCAGGTCGCGGACCCGGTCGGCGACGGGCAGGGCGGCGTCGAGGTAGGCGGCGGTGGTGGTCTCGGTCACGAGGGGTCCTTCTGCTCGGAGTGCTGCCGCGGCTGCGGCGGGTGGAGCGGGGTGGTGCGGACGGCGGTGACGCCGCTGGTCGGACGCAGGCCCCGCCTGCGCATCGCACGGGCCCGCTCCCCCGCGGACCGCAGCCGCGGGTTCACGTACTCGTCGATGCCGAAGTTGATGAGCGACAGCGCCATGCCGAGCAGCGCGATGCACAGCCCGGCCGGCACGTACCACCACCAGAAGTCGGGGAACGCGCCGTTCTGCTGCGCCCAGTACAGGATCGTGCCCCAGTTGAGGTTCGTGATGGGGATGACCCCGATGAACGCCAGCGTCGTGAGGCCCAGCACGGCGGCGGTCACGGTGCCGACGAACGACGAGGCGATGATCGCCGTGAGGTTCGGCAGCATCTCCACCGCGATGATGCGGTGCAGCGGCTCGCCGTTGGCGCGGGCGGCCTGCACGAAGTCGCGGTTGCGCAGCGACATCGTCTGCGCGCGCAGCACGCGGCCGCCCCACGCCCAGCCGGTGATGGCGAGCACCGCCGAGATGAGCAGCAGGCTCGGGTTGTCGTACTGCGAGGCCACGATGATCATCAGCGGCAGGCCGGGCAGCACGAGGAACACGTTGGTCAGCGCCGACAGCGACTCGCTGCGCCACCCGGCGACGTAGCCGGCGGTGACGCCCACGGCCACCGCGATGAGGGTCGCGATGACGCCGGCGCTGAACCCGACGACGAGCACCCCGCGGGTGCCCAGGACGATCTGGCTGAACACGTCCTCGCCCATGTGCGTGGTGCCGAGCCAGTGCTGGGCGGACGGCGGCTGCCGGAGGGCGTCGAAGTCCTTGTCGAGCGGCCCGTACGGGGCGATGAGGTCGCCGAAGACCGCCAGCAGGACGAAGAACCCGAGGATCGCGAGCCCCGTCAGCGACTTGCCGTTGCGGAACATCGCGAACGCCCGGCCGAGCCGCGCGGCGGCGCCCGTGCCGCGCGACGCGGCTCCGGACGGCCCGGGCCCGACGGGGGCCGCGGCCTCCTCGGTGGCGGTGGTGGTGGGGAACGTCATGGCTCAGCCCTCCGTCTGGCGGGTGCGCGGGTCGAGGACGGCGTACGCGACGTCCGCCAGGATGTTCGCGACCAGGACGGTCAGCGTGATGACGAGGAACAGCCCCTGCATGAGCGGGTAGTCCTTCGCGGTGGTGGCGTCGAGCAGCAGCTTCCCGACACCGGGGTAGGAGAACACCAGCTCCATGACGAGCGTGCCGCCGACGATGAACCCGAGCGACAGCGCGAACGACGACAGCTGCGGCAGCACCGCGTTGCGGGCGGCGTAGTTCACCATCACGCGCCGCGGGGACAGGCCCTTCGCCTCGGCGACGGTCACGTAGTCCTCGTCGAGGACGGTGACCATCATGTTGCGCATCCCGAGGATCCAGCCGCCCAGCGACGCGAGCACGATGGTGAGCGCCGGCAGCGTGCCGTGCTGGATCACCTGCCCGACGAAGTCGAGCGTCAGCGCCGGGCTGCTGCCCTTGTCGTAGGCGTGGGACGCGGGGAACCAGCCGAGCGTCGTGGAGAACACGGCGATCGCGATGAGGCCCATCCAGAAGTACGGCACGGTCGAGAAGAACGTCGCGACGGGGACGAGGGCGTCCGCGCGGCTGCCGCGGCGCCACCCGATCCACGACCCGAGGCCGGTGCCGAGGAAGAAGCTGAGGACGGTCGCGATGCCCACGAGGCCGACGGTCCACGGCAGGGCCGTCGCGATGACGTCGGTGACGGGCGCGAGCCCCTTGGAGAACGACCGGCCGAGGTCGCCGCGCAGCAGCAGCCCCCAGTAGTCGGCGTACTGCTGCAGCAGGCCCTTGCCGTCGTCGAGCCCGAACAGCGTCCGCAGCGAGTCGGCGGCCTCCGGGCTGATCCGGCCCTGGTTCTTCTGCAGGTAGGCCGAGACGGGGTCGCCCTTCATCATGCGGGGCAGGAAGAAGTTGATGGTGATGGCCGCCCAGGCCGTGAACAGGTAGAACACGGTGCGGCGCACGGCGAATCTCACGGCGGTCAGCTCCTGGAGGTCGACGTCGCCGGGCCGGCGAAGTGCGTGTCCGGGTCGGGTGAGGCGTCCCGCAGCGCGCGGGTGTAGGGGTGCTGCGGGCGCAGGATGACGTCGTCCGCCGGTCCGCTCTCCACCACGACGCCGTGGTGCAGCACCATGATCTCGTCGCTGAAGTGCCGGGCCGTCGCGAGGTCGTGGGTGATGTAGAGGACGCCGAGGTCCGACTCGCGCTGCAGCTCGGCCAGCAGGTTCAGCACGCCGAGCCGGATCGACACGTCGAGCATCGACACCGGCTCGTCGGCGACCAGCAGCGACGGCCGGGACGCGAGCGCCCGGGCGATGGCGACGCGTTGGCGCTGGCCGCCGGACAGCTCGTGCGGGCGGCGGTCGACGACGGCGGGCGGGTCGAGGTGGACGCGCTCGAGCAGCCGCACCACCTCCGCGTCCACCTCGTCGGGCGGGACCACGCGGTCCAGCCGCAGGGGGCGCTCCACGTGGTGGCGGATGGTGTGGTACGGGTTCAGCGACGCGAACGGGTCCTGGAACACCATCCGCACCTGCTGCCGGTAGCGGCGCAGCGCCCGGCCGCGGCGCGGGATCGGGGCGCCGTCGAGCAGCACCTCGCCGCTGGTCGCCCGCTCGAGCTGCGTGATGATCTTCGCGATCGTGGACTTGCCGCTGCCGCTCTGCCCGACCAGCGCGATCGTCTGCCCGGACGTGAGCGCGAACGACACGTCGTCGAGCGCGAGCATGTCCCCCGCCCCGCGGACGCGGTAGCGCTTGGTGACGCCACGGAGCTCCAGCGTGCTGGTGGTCATCGTGCGGCCTCCTCGGCGCTGCCCGTCCGCACGAAGTCCCCGCGCTCGCCGGTCAGGCTCGGGAACGACCCGAGCAGCCGCTGCGTGTAGGGGTGCTGCGCGTGGCGGTAGATGTTCTCGGCGGTGTCCAGCTCGACGATGCGGCCCTCGCGCATGACGGCGATCCGGTCGCTGATCTCGAGCAGCAGCGGCAGGTCGTGCGTGATGAACACCACGGAGAACCCGAGCTCGCGGCGCAGGTCCGAGATCTGCTGCAGGATCTCGCGCTGCACGAGCACGTCGAGGGCCGTGGTCGGCTCGTCCATGATCATGAGCTGCGGCCGCAGGGCGAGCGCCATCGCGATCATGACGCGCTGGCGCATGCCGCCGGAGAGCTCGTGCGGGAAGGACCGGAGCCGCTCGCGGCCGACGCCCACCATGTCGAGCAGGTCGCCGCACTCGCGCCGGCGCTCCGCCTTCGGCATCCCGGGCCGGTGGGTGCGGAACACGTCGTCGAGCTGCTTGCCGATCGCCACGACCGGGTTCAGCGCGTTCATCGCGCCCTGGAACACCATCGAGGCCTTGTCCCACCGGAACGCCCGCATCTCGGCGTCGCTGAGCGCCCCGAGGTCGATGTCCGCCCCGGAGGCGTCGTGGAACGTCGCCGAGCCACCCGCGATCACGGCGGGCGCCTTGAGCAGACGCTGCACGCCGTACGCCAGCGTGGTCTTGCCGCACCCGGACTCGCCCGCGAGGCCGAGGATCTCACCCCGGTGGACGCTGAGCGACACCTCCCGGACCGCCTCCACCGGCGGGTCCACGTCGTACACGACGCTGAAGTCCGACACCGTCAGCACGTCGTTGGTCGTCGTCACTGCACCTTCCCGTCTTCCCGCGGGCCCGTGGCCCGCCCGTCCGTCCGGCACGGCTGCGGCCGGCCGGCGGCGGGGACGAGGTCCCGTCGCCGGCCGGCCGCAGCGGCGCGTCAGCTCGCCGGCTCCAGGCTGGTGAGGATCAGCGCGGCGGTGGGCTGCGTCGGGTCGGGGTTGGCGTACGGGTCGTCCTCGCCCGGCCAGCCGACGTAGCTGCGCGTGTTGTACTCGCCGATGAACGGGCGGGTGCCGATCGGGAGGGCGGGCACCTGCTCGACGAAGATCTGCTGGATCTCCGCCAGGGCCTCGGCGCGCGCGGCGTCGTCCGTCGCGGTGGCGTAGGTGTCGAGCGCCGCCGTGGCCTCCGGGCTGTCGAACCGCCCGA
Organism: Cellulomonas sp. C5510; assembly: GCF_019797765.1. NCBI lineage: Bacteria > Bacillati > Actinomycetota > Actinomycetes > Micrococcales > Cellulomonadaceae > Cellulomonas > Cellulomonas sp. C5510. The sequence continues at coordinate 1,238,575 of NZ_CP081862.1, read as the reverse complement.
AGTTGTAGTCCGCGGCCTCGCCGAGCGGCTTCAGCCACCGGCCGTCCATGATGTCGCTGTACAGGTCGTACGGCGTGGCGCCGGTGTCGGTCCAGTGCAGGATCGCCTGGAAGTCGCCCTCGCTCTTCATGGCCCACCAGGTGTCGGCGTCCGGGGTGTCGACGGTGGCCTCGACGCCCAGCTCCTTGGCCGAGTCGGCGATCAGCGAGATGCCGGTGACGTAGTCGCTCCAGCCCTGCGGGACGCTGAGCTCGAAGGTGACGGGCTCGCCGTCGGGGTCGACCAGCGCGTCGCCGTCCCAGGTGTAGCCGGCGTCCGTGAGGATCTCCTTGGCACCCTCGACGTCGACGCCGTAGCTCTCCCCGGTGAAGTCGTCGCCGATGAACGGGTCGCCCGCGGGCGTGGGCAGGCCGGTCACCGAGGTGAGCTCCGGCACGCCGCCCTCCCGGGCGATCGCCTGGTGCTTGCTGCGGTCGACGACGAGGTTCATCGCCTGGCGGAACGCGACGTCGCTGAACGGCTTCGTCCCGGTGTTGACGAACATCGCGTCGATGCCGAGGCCGGCGGCCGCCCAGTAGACGTTCGCGTCGTCCTTGTCCAGGTACGCGGACTGCACGTTCGGGATGAACGCCTGCGCCCAGTCGGCCTCGCCGTTGGCCAGCGCCGTGGTGAGCGCCGTGTTGTCGTTGTACGACACGTAGTACAGCGTCGGCGCGGCCAGCTCACCGCCCCAGTAGTCGTCCCGCGCGGTGAGCTCGACGCTCTGCGAGGAGAACTGCGACAGCACGTAGGGGCCGGTGCCGACGGGCTCGAGGTTCGGGTCCGTGGCCGGGTCGGAGACGTTCTCCCAGATGTGCTGCGGGACGATGAGCTTGTGCAGGACCTTGTCCTGCTTGGCGAACATCGACGCGGCGAAGGAGATCGTGACGGTGTCGCCGTCGAGCGCGACCTCCTCGATGCCGAGCGCGGCGTTGTCCAGCTCCGGCTTGTCCTTGAGCAGCGTGAACGTGTACGCGATGTCGTCGGCGGAGAAGGCCTCGCCGTCGTTCCACGTCACGCCGTCGCGGGCCACGAGGGTGACCTCGGTGTAGTCGTCGTTCCAGGTGATCTCCTGCGCGAGCCACGGCGTGACGTCGTCGCTCGGGTCGATCAGGTTGACGAAGCCGAGGGGCTCCAGGATGGCGTTGATGTAGCCGAGCTTCATGCCCGAGGCGTCGCCGACCCACGGGTTGTTCGACTCGGTGGCGATGGCACCGTCCGGCTTGGCGATGGTCAGCGGGGCGCCGGCGGCACCGGTGCTGCTGCCCTCGTCGCCCGCGCCGTCCGACCCGCCGGAGCAGGCCGTCAGTGCCAGGGCGGCGGCCACGCCGAGCGCGACCGCCGGGTACTTCACCCTCATGGTTTCTCCTTCGAAACGGCGCCGGGACGCAGCCGGCGTCTGAGGTCACGCCGCGTCCTCGCGGTCGTGCTGCGCGGAACGTTACTACACTGTCAGTAAGTCTTTGCCAGGCCACGAGATCACGAGTTGGTCACGGCTGGCGGGTCCCGGTCGGCAGCAGCGCCGGCCGCTACGATCGGCGCGCGACCACGCCCGCAGGCGCGTCGGCAGAGGAAGTGAGACAGCCATGAGCTCGGCCAAGCGGCCCGCCCGGCCGCGCCCGGAGACGCTGGAGCGCCGGCGGCGCATCCTGACCGCCGCCACGACGACGTTCGGCAGCAAGGGCTACAACAACGGCCCGCTCACCGAGATCGCCGAGCAGGTCGGCATGACGCACGCCGGGATCCTCCACCACTTCGGGTCCAAGGACCAGCTGCTCGTCGAGGTCCTGCGCTTCCGCGACCAGTCCGACGTCGAGGGGCTCGCGGAGCAGCACATCCCCGGGGGCATCGAGCTGTTCCGCCACCTCGTGCGCACCGCGTTCGCCAACGAGGAGCGGCCCGGCATCGTCCAGGCCTACGCGGTGCTGTCCGCCGAGTCCGTGACCGACGACCACCCCGCGCGCGCGTACTTCGAGGAGCGCTACCGCACGCTGCGCGCCGAGATCGCCGACGCGTTCCGGGAGGTCTGCGCCGAGCGCGGCGTCACCGAGCCGGACACGGTCGGCCGCGCCGCCGCCGCCATCCTCGCGGTCATGGACGGGCTCCAGGTGCAGTGGCTGCTCGCGCGCGACGACGTGGAGCTGGCGCGCACGAGCGAGTTCGCGATCGAGGCGCTCGTGGCGGCGGTCGTGCGGCCGCAGGAGCCCGTCGTCGGCACCGAGCGCGCCTGACGCCCGTTCCGGGACCGGCCCCCGCGCGGGGTTGCTCCGCCCGGAGGCCCCCTCCTGCGGGCGTCGGCGTCGGGACGGCCCCGGGCTTGCCGCCGCACACCCGGGCGGTGTTCAATGAGTCAACTCATCGACTCATTGGAGCACCTCATGGCCGGTCTCGTCCTCCTGCTCCTGCTGGCGCTCGCCGGGTGCGTGGGCGTGCTCCTCGCGCTGCTGCTCGCGGCGGCGCGGGGCGGCACGACCGCGGACGCCCCGGCCGTCACGCGCGCCGCCCGGCGCCACGAGACGCTGGTGTCCCTCGGCGCCACCGCGACCAGCGTGCTGGTGGCGCTCGCGGTCGTCGGCTCCTCCGACGTCGTCTGGACGTCGACGTACGAGCCCCTGCCCGCCGCGCCGGGCGTCCTCGCGTACACCGCGCCGTTCCTGGCAGCGGTGGTGTTCGCAGCCGTCCGGGCGCTCGGGGAGACGTCCTGGCCCCGCCCCCGGGGCGCCGTCCGCTCCGCGCCGCTCGCGCGCCGGACGGTCCGCGACCTCGGGGGCCGACGCCTCGTCGCCCTGCTGGGGACCGTCGCGGCAGGGCTGGTCGCGGTCGTGGTCCTGGGCGTCACGGCCGCCCCCGACGGCCGCTCGGTGGCGCACCCGCCGGTGCTCGACGCCGCGGGCCGGGTGGTCGGGACCGGCGCATCCGGGCCGTACCCGGGCTGGCCCTTCGGCGTGCCGGTCGCGGTCGCGCTGCTCCTGGCGCTCGGTGCGGCACTGGTCGCGCTGCGCGTCATCACCCGGCGCCCCCCGCTGCCCGTGCTGCCCGCCGCGCACGACGACGTCATCCGCCGCACGTCCGCCGCGCGGGTGCTGGCGGGCGTCCAGGCGTGGACCGGCTCCGCCCTCGGCCTCATGCTGCTCGTCGCCGCCGCCGCCCTCGCGAACGCCGAGCACCCCGCGGGCAGCGCGGCCGCAGCCGCGGCGGGCGTCGCCTTCCTGGTCGTCTCGCTCGGCCTCGCAGGCTCCGCCGTGCCCGCCCGCAGGTTCACCCCGGCCGCGGCAGCCGGCGACAGGGTCCGGGGCGTGGCCGCGTGACGGAGCTGCGGGTCGACGTCTCCGCCGCGACGCCCGTCTACGAGCAGATCCGGGCCCAGGTCGCGGGCCTCGTCGCGCTCGGCACCCTGGCACCGGGCGAACGCCTGCCCGCCTCCCGCGACCTCGCGCGCGACCTCGGCATCGCGGTCGGCACCGTGCAGCGCGCCTACCGGGAGCTCGAGGCGGCCGGCGTGGTGACGTCACGGCGCCGGGTCGGGACCGTCGTCGCGGGGCCGGAGGCCGGCGCAGCCCCCGCGCACCGGCGGGACGCCGCGGACGGCCGGGACGGCGCGCACGGCACACCGACGCTGCTGGACGACGTGCGCGCGCTGGTCCGCAGGGCCCGTGCCGAGGGGCTCACCGACGGCGCGCTGCTCACACTCGTGCGGGGCGCGCAGGTCGACCCGTCGCCGGACCGGTCGCACCCACCGGGTGTGCCGTGGCTCGAGGGCGACCGGGGCCTCGTCGGGCCTCCCCCGGCCTAGAGGCCCTCCGCCTTGCGCGGGCGCCCCAGCAGCAGCGGCGCCAGGGCGTCCACCGGCAGGCCCTCGTGCAGCACCTGCACGACGGCCGCGGTGATCGGCATCTCGACGCCCGCGCGCTCCGCGAGGTCCAGCACCGACCGGGAGGACTTCACGCCCTCGGCGGTGCCGCCGGTCGCCGCCACGGCCTCGTCGAGCGTCATCCCCTGGCCGATGTGCAGCCCGAGGCGGTGGTTGCGCGAGTCCGGCGACGCGCACGTCGCCATGAGGTCCCCCATGCCCGCGAGCCCCGGGAACGTCTCCGCCTTCGCCCCGAGCGCCAGGCCGAGCCGCGTGATCTCGACCAGCCCGCGCGTGATGACCGTCGCCATCGTGTTGTACCCGAGGCCGCGGCCCTGCGAGATCCCGACCGCGAGCGCGATGACGTTCTTCACCGCACCGCACAGCTCGACACCCACGACGTCGTCGTTGGTGTACGGCCGGAAGTACCCGGAGGCGCACGCGGCGGCGACGCGCTCGGCGGTGCCCGCGTCCGACGACGCGACGACGGTGGCCGTCGGCTGGCGCGCCGCGATCTCCGAGGCGAGGTTCGGGCCCGACAGCACCGCCACCCGGGCGGGGTCCAGCTCGAGCGCCTCGGCGACGACCTCGCTCATGCGGCGGTCCGTCGCGAGCTCGACGCCCTTCATGAGGGACACCGCGACGGCGCCCGGGTCGAGTCGGCCGGCCAGCGGGGCGAGCGTCGCCCGGGCGGACTGCGACGGCACCGCGACGGCGACGACCTGCGCGCCGGCCACCGCGGCGACCGGGTCCGGGTCGGCGGTCACGCGCGCGGGCAGCTCGACCCCGGGCAGGTAGCGCTCGTTGCTGCGGGACCCGGCGATCTCGGCGCAGACGGCGGCGTCACGCCCCCAGACGGTCACGTCGCAGCCGGCGTCGGCGAGCACGGCCGCGAACGTCGTGCCCCACGCGCCGGCGCCGAGGACGGCAGCGCGGGTCACGCGGCCCCGTCCGCCGTGGGGGCCGCGGGTCCGTCCGCCCCGGCACCGCCCCCGCCACGGCGCATGTCGTACGGCCGCTCCGGGGGGGTCTCGCCGCGCACGTCGGCCAGCAGGGCGGTGATCGCCGCCATGACCCGGGCGGTCGCCTCGCGCAGCGTCGCGGCGTCGAGCGGGCGGCCGTACAGGTCCGCGAGGTCGACGGGGGGTCCGGCCACCACGGTCACCCGCTTCGGCGGGATCGGCTTGAACACCTTCGCGTACCGGCCGAGCAGCAGCTGCGGCCCCCACTGCGCGATCGGCACGACCGGGACGCGGGTGGTCAGCGCCAGGCGGGCCACGCCGGTCTTCGCGACCATCGGCCACAGGTCCGGGTCGCGCGTGAGCGTGCCCTCGGGGAACACCGCGACGCACTCCCCCGCGGCGAGCGCCTGCTCGGCCGCCCGCAGCGAGTCGCCCGCCTGGGAGGTGTTGCGGTGCACGGGGATCTGCCCGCTGGTCCGCAGCACCCAGCCCAGGACGGGGACGGAGAACAGCGACGACTTGGCGAGGATCTTCGGCGCCACCCCGTTGTCGTACAGGTAGTGCGCGAACGTGATCGGGTCGACGTTCGTCATGTGGTTGCCCGCGGCGATGAAGCCGGAGCCCACCGGCAGGTGCTCGGTGCCCCGCCAGTCACGACGCGTGATCGCGTACAGCACGGGTCGCAGCACGCGGGCGACGTTGCGGTAGGCGCGGTTGGCGCGGGGCGGGTGCACGGGAGCCGATGCTACCCGGGCGACCGCGCGCGGCCCCCCGTGCGGCACGACGCCGGCGCAGCACGGGCCCGGCCGCGGACCACGCAGCCGCCGGCAGGAGCGTCGGCGTGCGAACAGCGGGCGGTTTTGGCACGATCGCACCGTCCTCGCGGCCGCGCCGCAGGACGCCCGGGCGTCGTTGGGACGAAGCGAACCGCACGGGACACCAGTGCGTCGCGCCCTCGCGCGCGCCGCGCCCCGGCTCCGGAGCACGCATGTCCCTCACCACCCGCGCCTCGTCCCCCGTGGAGCGCCGCAGCACCGCCGTCCCCGGCACCTTCCACCTGCTCGGCGACGACACCCTCGTCTGGTCCGAGCCCGTCTTCCGGCTCCACGGCTTCGAGCCGGGCGACGTCGTCCCGTCGACCGCGCTGATGCTGGCGCACTGCCACCGGGACGACCGCCCCGCCCTGGAGGCGGTGCTCCGCGCCGCTCCCGCGCAGCCCGGCGAGGGCCGTAGCGTCCGGTACCGCCTCGTCGACGCGTCGGGGACGGAACGCGTGGTGCTGGCGGTGCTCGCACCCGGGCTCGACCCGCGGCACGCGCACGGCCTCCGCGCGACGGCCGGCGGTGCCGGGCTCGACGGCTGGCCGCCGGCCCAGGACCACACCCACCTGGGCGCCACCTCGCCCGCAGCGGAGGGCACGCCCACCGGCGGGGGACGCACCCCGCAGCCGCTGGGTCTGCTCGTCGACCTGGACGCGGAGATCGGTGCGGCGGCGGCCCGGCGGGCGGACGAGATGCTCGCCGCGGCGATCTCGTCGCGAGAGGTCATCGACCAGGCCAAGGGTGCCGCGATGCTCGCCTACGGGCTCGACGGCCCGGCGGCGTTCGAGCTGCTGCGGTGGCACTCCGAGCACCTCAACGTCAAGGTGCGGACCGTGGCCGAGCGGATGCTCACCGCGCTGCCCGGGCGCCGGCGCCACACCGACCCGAGGGACCTGGTCGACGCCGCCCTCGCGAGCCTCGTCGACGCGCCGGGCGGAGCCCCCGCCGACGGCGGGGCCCGCACCGACGACGGAGCCCGCACCGACGACGCACCGGCACCGCTGACCGTGCGGCACCGGGTGGACGGACGGTCCGTCCTCGTGGCGCTCGACGGCGAGGCGGACGCGGCGACCGCCCCGGCGCTCGTCGCCGGGTTCGCCGACGCACTGCGTGCCGTACCACCCCGCGGCGTGCTCGTCGTCGACGCCTCGCGCCTGCGTCGGCTCGGCCCGGTGGCCGCGCTGCACCTGGCCCGGCTGCGACGACGCTGCGACAACGCGGGCGTCAGCCTGCGGATCCTGCCGCCCGCAGGGAGCCGGCCCGAGATGCGGGCTCCCGCCGCACGCAGCAGCATGTGAAGGACCCCAGCCGAGGAGGACCGACGTGAGCGACAAGCCGACGGACCGGCCCGAGGGCCTGCTGCCCGACGGAGACCCGGACGACGTGGCCGAGGCGAGCACGCCCGGCTCGGACGGTGACGGCCCCGAGTCCGGCTACCAGAGCGAGCCCGAGCAGACGGGCGAGGACCAGCCGGACGGCGCGTGACGATGTCGGAGTCGACCGTCCCCGCGTCGAGCGGACCCCTCGCGAGGGACCCCGCCACGGACGCGGACGGCTGGCGGACCGGCGTGCTCGACGAGCTCCACGGTCTGCTCGTCGCCACGGTCCCGGTGGACGCGCTCCTCGACGCGATCGTGCGGCGGGCGGCGGACCGCGGCGGCCCCGGCGCCTCCGCGGCGATCACCGTGCGGCTGGGGGGCCAGTCGACCGTGGCTGCGGCCGCCGACGAGCGGGCCGCGGCCTGCGACCGCGCGGAGCAGTCGGCAGGAGAGGGCCCGTGCCTCGAGGCCGCGCGCGTCGGCCGGCGCATCACCGTGCCGGACGTCGTCGGGGAGCAGCGGTGGCCGGCCTGGCGTCGTGAGACCGTGCGTGGAGGGTTCCTCGCCGCCGCCGCGCTGCCGGCGACCGTCGTGCCCCGCAGCGCGCTGGAGCTCGCCATCAACCTGTACCGCACCACGCCCGGCGAGTGGGACGAGGCCGTCCTGGACGACGTCGCGCGCCTCGCTGACGACGCCGCACGGGCCGTGGTGGTCGCCGCGCGCGCCGAGGAGCAGGCGCAGCTGAACACCGATCTGCGCCAGGCCATGGCGTCGCGCGCGGTCATCGACCAGGCGCTCGGCGTGGTGATGGCGCAGAACCGCTGCGGCCCGGAGGAGGCGTTCGCGATCCTGCGGCGGGCGTCGCAGCACCGGAACAGCAAGATGCGGGACGTCGCCGGCGAGATCGTCGCGCGCGTCTCCGGGACGCAGCCGCACAGCCCGCACGAGTTCCGCGACCGGCCGCGCGGCTGAGCCGGGCCGGTGTCCGCGGCGCCCGGGCCCGGGGCGCCGGGGCGCGACCCTCCGCCCGGACAGGTCCGGGGTTCAGCCCCGGTCGAACTCCGCGCCGAGCGCCGCCAGCTTGTCCGCGAAGCGTTCGTAGCCCCGGTCGATCAGGCTGATCCCGCGGACCGCGGACGTCCCCTTGGCCGCCAACGCGGCGATCAGGTGGCTGAACCCGCCCCGCAGGTCCGGCACCTCGATGTCGGCGGCCGCGAGCGGGGTCGGCCCGGAGACCACGGCCGAGTGGTAGAAGTTCCGCTGCCCGAACCGGCACGGCCGGCCGCCCAGGCACTCCTTGTACACCTGGATCGTCGCGCCCATCCCCCGCAGCGCGTCCGTGAAGCCGAAGCGGTTCTCGTACACCGTCTCGTGCACGATCGACAGGCCCTTGGCCTGCGTCAGCGCCACGACCAGCGGCTGCTGCCAGTCGGTCATGAAGCCGGGGTGGACGTCGGTCTCCAGCACGATCGCGGACAGGTCGCCGCCGGGGTGGAAGAACCGGATGCCGTCGTCGTCGACCGTGAACTCGCCACCGACCTTGCGGAACGTGTTGAGGAACGTGGTCATCTCGGGCTGGGTGGCGCCGCGGACCAGGACGTCGCCCCCGGTGGCGAGCGCCGCCGACGCCCACGACGCCGCCTCGATCCGGTCCGCGAGCGCGGTGTGCCGGAACCCGACGAGCCGGTCCACGCCCTCGATCCGGATGACCCGGTCGGTGTCGACCGAGATGATCGCGCCCATCTTCTGCAGGACGTTGATGAGGTCCATGATCTCGGGCTCGATCGCCGCGTTCGTCAGCTCGGTGATGCCCTCGGCGCGCACAGCCGTCAGCAGCAGCTGCTCGGTGGCCCCGACGCTGGGGTACGGCAGCGTGATCTTCGTGCCCTGCAGGCGGCGCGGCGCCCGGATGTGGATGCCGCCCGCGCGCTTGTCCACCACCGCGCCGAACTGGCGCAGGATGTCGAGGTGGTAGTTGATCGGCCGGTCGCCGATCCGGCAGCCCCCCAGGTCGGGGATGAACGCCTCCCCCAGCCGGTGCAGGAGCGGCCCGCAGAACAGGATCGGGATGCGGCTGGAGCCCGCGTGCGCGTCGATGTCGGCGACGTGCGCGGACTCGACGTCCGTCGGGTCGAGCCGCAGCACGCCGGCCTCGGCGTCCGCGTCCACCCGCACGCCGTGCAGCTCGAGCAGGCCGGTCACGACCGCGACGTCGCGGATCTGCGGGACGTTGCGCAGCTCGCTCGGCGTCTCCCCGAGCAGCGAGGCGACCATCGCCTTCGAGACGAAGTTCTTGGCGCCCCGGACGGTGATCTCGCCCGAGAGGGGCGTGCCGCCGTGGACGTACAGCAGATCGGTCATCCCCCCATGGTGACGCACGCCGGCGCGCGATCACGCCCCCGCGCCGCGCGGCCCCGTCCCCGTCCGCCAAACCTCCACAACCACCCCTCGCCCCGCCCCACCCTTCCCGCGAGTTCGGCAGTCCGCGCGCGAGGTCGGCAGCTCCAGGTGCCGACCTCGCCTGGGACTGCCGAACTCGGCGGGTGTGCGGGCGCGGGGGTGGGGGTCAGAGGCCGGGGCGGCGGCCGATCGCGACCTCGACCGGGCGGGCGGCCTTGATCTCGACCGGGGGCAGGTGCTTGGCCGGCAGGGTCTTCGGGCGCCAGGCGTCCCGGGTGGCCTCGAACGCCGTGATCTCGTCCTCGTGCTGCAGCGTGAGGCCGATGTCGTCCAGGCCCTCCATGAGGCGCCAGCGCGTGTAGTCGTCCACCTGGAACGGCACCACGACGTCGTCGCACGTGACGGTGCGCGTGCCGAGGTCCACGGTCACCTCGGTGCCCGGCTTGGTCTCGAGGATCTTCCAGATCAGCTCGACGTCCTCCTGCGCGACCTGGGCCGCGAGCAGCCCCTGCTTGCCGGAGTTGCCGCGGAAGATGTCGGCGAACCGGGCGGACAGGACGACCCGGAATCCGTAGTCCTTGAGCGCCCACACGGCGTGCTCGCGGGAGGAGCCGGTGCCGAAGTCGGGGCCGGCGACCAGCACCGAGCCCGCCTTGTACGCGTCCTGGTTGAGCAGGAACTCCGGGTCGTTCCGCCACGCGGCGAACAGCGCGTCCTCGAACCCCGTGCGGGTCACCCGCTTGAGGTAGACGGCCGGGATGATCTGGTCGGTGTCGACGTTGCTGCGGCGCAGCGGGACGCCGACGCCGGTGTGCTGGGTGAACTTCTCCATGAGGGTTCTCGATCCTGGGGTCGTGGGGGGCGTCGGGGCGTCGGGGCTCAGGCCGGCTGGAGGTCCAGCGGCGAGCCGTCCGGCACCGCGACGTCGGGGCCGAGGTCGGAGACGGACGAGAGCGTGCCGCGGATCGCCGTGGCGGCGGCGACGAGCGGCGACACCAGGTGGGTCCGGCCGCCCTTGCCCTGCCGGCCCTCGAAGTTGCGGTTCGACGTCGACGCGGACCGCTCCCCCGGCGCGAGCTGGTCGGGGTTCATGCCCAGGCACATCGAGCAGCCGGCGTTGCGCCACTCCGCGCCGAAGTCGAGGAAGATCCGGTCGAGCCCCTCCGCCTCCGCCTGGAGCCGCACCCGGGCGGACGACGGCACGACGAGGACGCGCACCGAGTCGGCCTTCTTCTGCCCCCGCATCAGCTTGGCGGCCGCCCGCAGGTCCTCGATGCGGCCGTTGGTGCACGAGCCGATGAAGACCGTGTCGACGGCGATCTCACGCAGCGGCTGGCCCGGGGTCAGGCCCATGTACTCGATCGCGCGCTCGGCGGCGACGCGCTCGTTGGCGTCCGCGATCTCCTCCGGCACCGGCACGGCGCCGGACAGCGGCAGGCCCTGCCCGGGGTTCGTGCCCCAGGTGACGAACGGCTCGAGGTCCGCGGCCTCGAGGACGACCTCGGCGTCGAACACCGCGTCGTCGTCCGAGCGCAGCGTCTCCCAGTACGCGACGGCGGCGTCCCAGTCGGCGCCCTCGGGGGCGTGCGGACGGCCCTTGAGGTAGTCGAACGTCGTCTGGTCCGGGGCGATCATGCCCGCCCGGGCGCCGGCCTCGATCGACATGTTGCAGATCGTCATCCGGCCCTCCATCGACAGGCTCCGGATGGCCTCGCCGCGGTACTCCAGGACGTAGCCCTGACCCCCGCCGGTCCCGATCCTCGCGATCACCGCCAGGATGATGTCCTTCGCGGTGGCGCCGAGCGGCAGGGAGCCGTTGACCGTGATCGCCATCGTCTTGAACGGCGCCAGCGGCAGCGTCTGGGTGGCCAGCACGTGCTCGACCTCGGACGTGCCGATGCCGAACGCCAGCGCCCCGAACGCCCCGTGCGTCGAGGTGTGCGAGTCGCCGCACACGACGGTGAGGCCCGGCATGGTCAGGCCGAGCTGGGGGCCGACCTGGTGCACGATCCCCTGGTCGGCGTCGCCGAGCGAGTGCAGCCGGACGCCGAACTCCTTCGCGTTGTTCCGCAGGGTGTCGATCTGCGTGCGCGACGTGAGGTCGGCGATCGGCAGGTCGATGTCGAGCGTCGGGGTGTTGTGGTCCTCGGTGGCGAGCGTGAGGTCCGGGCGGCGGACCTTCCGGCCGGCGAGCCGCAGACCCTCGAACGCCTGCGGGCTGGTGACCTCGTGCACCAGGTGCAGGTCGATGTAGAGCAGGTCCGGCGCGCCGTCGGTGCCGCGCCGCACGATGTGGTTCTCCCACACCTTCTCCGCCAGTGTGCCGGCCATGTCGCCGTCCTCTCGTCCGCCCGGGCGGGGGGCCGCCGCGGGTCCGTTCTCCGTGTCGCACTTGCGTCTCAGTCAGCGAGACGCCAATATCGACCTATGGACAACTCTAGCGGAGTCGGCGTGCTGGACAAGGCCGCCTCGGTCCTCAACGCCCTCGAGGCCGGACCCGCCACCCTCGCGCAGCTGGTCAACGCCACCCATCTTGCCCGCCCGACGGCCCACCGTCTGGCCGTCGCGCTCGAGCACCACCGCCTGGTGGGGCGCGACATGCAAGGCAGGTTCGTCCTGGGGCCGCGACTGACCGAGCTCGCCAGCGCCGCCGGCGAGGACCGGCTGCTCGCCGCGGCCGGCCCGGTGCTCGCCGCGCTGCGCGACCACACCGGCGAGAGCGCGCAGCTCTACCGGCGGCAGGGCGACCAGCGCATCTGCGTGGCCGCCGCCGAGCGCCCCATCGGGCTGCGGGACTCGATCCCCGTCGGCGCGACGCTGACCATGGCGGCCGGCTCCGCCGCGCAGATCCTCCTCGCCTGGGAGGAGCCCGACCGCCTCCACCGCGGCCTGCAGGGCGCGAAGTTCACCGCCACGATCCTGTCCGGCGTCCGCCGCCGCGGCTGGGCGCAGTCGGTGTCCGAGCGCGAGGTCGGCGTCGCGAGCGTCAGCGCCCCCGTGCGCGGGCAGTCCGGCCGCGTCGTCGCAGCGGTGTCGATCTCCGGCCCCGTCGAGCGCCTGAGCCGCCAGCCCGGCCGCCTGCACGCCGCCGCGGTGGTCTCCGCCGCGAACCGCCTCACGGAGGTCCTGCGCCGCACGGCGGAGTGATGGAGCACCCCCGCCGCCGCCCCGAGGTGCGCGCGAAGGTGCGCGCAGGGCCGCGCAGCGACCCGTCGGCACCGCACGCCGTCCGCGTGCGTGTGCACGCGACGTCGGCAGTCCCAGGCGAGATCGGCACCTCGGACTGCCGACGTCGCCCCCGAACTGCCGACCTCGCGGGATGACCTCGCGGGGCGCGGCGGGGCGGGGGCGGTGCGGGGGGCGACAGGGCGGCCATGGCCGCGCCGGGGGGGTGCAGGCCGCGCGGGGAAAGGCGAAAGGCCGGCCGCCCCGCGGGCGACCGGCCTTTCTTCTGTACCCCCAAGGGGATTCGAACCCCTGTTACCGCCGTGAGAGGGCGGCGTCCTAGGCCACTAGACGATGGGGGCCTAGTCGATCCCACCGCAGCAGCGGTGTGACCGGGTCATACTCTACATCATCCTGCTCGGCCTCGTCGAACCACCCGATCCCGGGCCATTCTCGGAAACCTTGCTGGGGTACCAGGACTCGAACCTAGACTAAGTGAACCAGAATCACTCGTGCTGCCAATTACACCATACCCCAATGGCGATCCCGGCCATTCTTCCGCCTTCCCGGGCCCGCGCCGGCCGGTGCACGGGGGCGCCGGAGGAGCAGGTGGGAGGGACGGCGTCGTGGACGCTGTGCCGACCGAGAACACTACCGGAGCCGAACCCCACCGCCAAACCAGCGCACCGACGGCACCTCTCACGCGGCGCGAGACGCACCGGCAACAGCCGCGCCACTGCTCGGACGACCGCGCAGCACGACAGGGAGGCCCCACGATGACGACCCACGAAGCTCGGCTCGCGGAGCCTGTCACGACCTGGCTCCGCTACGGAGACCGTGTCGAGGTCGTGGGCTGGGACGCTCCCCAGCGCCCGTACTGGGACGGCCCTGCGCTGGTCCTCGCGGTGCACGAGGACGGTACCGCTGCGGTCGTCGCCTCCGGCACCCAGCCCGCCGCGTCGGCGTGCGCGTGCCTCGGCCCGTGCGCTGGCGTGTTCGACGCGCGTTACCTCCGCCGGGTCTGACCCAGGGGCAACAGCCGCGCCACTGCTCCGTCGAGGCGGTCGAGAGCCACCGGGAGCCCGCTCCCCCGCGGCCGGTCGGCACCGATCCCTCGGCGGCCGGGCCGCGAGCGCGATGAAGCGCCCGCCCGGCCACCCGCGGTGCGTCCCCTGCTTCCGTGCGCCCGGCGCCGACGGGGGACGCACCGCCCTGTGACGGCACCGGCCGTCGCCTCGATCCTCCGGCGCCGCGTGCGCCGGTGGCCGCTCCGTCCGACCGACGCGAGCCAGCCCCCACCCCGACCCGGGAGCCGCGACGACGTCGCACCGGGTCACGGCCTTCCCGTGGCCGACCAACCACTAGGAGAACACCGATGGCAGGAGACGCCACCAACACGAGCCTCTGGGACGGGGCCGACGTCTACATCGCCGAGGCCGGCACCGCGAGCCCCACCGACACCACGACCGCGTGGGGCGTCGCCTGGAGCCCGGTCGGACTGCTGAACGGCGAGGAGGGCTTCACCGAGGCGCGCGAGGAGGAGACCGCCGAGCACTACGCCTGGGGCGGCACCCTGTACCGCCGCACCAAGAGCAAGCACAAGCGGACGATCCGGTTCGTCGCACTCGAGGACAACGAGACCACGTTCGCGCTGCGCAACCCGGGCTCGACCCGGACCACCGCGGACGGCCTCGTCAGCTCGACCGTGAAGCTGCCGGTCGGCCACACGTTCGCGATCGGCTTCGAGATGCGCGACGGCGGCAAGGTCAAGCGCCGCGCGATCCGCACCGCCGAGATCCAGGAGATCGCGGAGATCAAGGAGAGCGACGTCGAGCCGACGATCTACGACATCACCGTCCTGATCTTCCCCGAGGCCGACGGCACCCTCTACACCGAGGTCGCCGACGCCTGAGCACGGACCGGGTGGGGGTCGTCGCGCGGGCGACCCCCACCCCTGCACCACCCTCCCGCGCACCAGCCACCTCCGATCCGCGCCAGGAGCACACCCATGAGCAGCACCGCCCGCAAGTCCGAGTCCGCCGGCACCCCGATCGCGTTCGACCACGAGGGGCAGTCGCTCGAGGTCCTCGCCCCGTCCGACTGGACGGTCGAGGCGCTCGAGGCCTACGAGGGAGGCAAGGTCACCACCTTCCTGCGCGCCATCATGACGCCGTCCGCGTGGGCCGAGTTCAAGTCCCGAGCCCCGAGGGTCTCCGACCTGGAGGGCCTCGTGGTCGCGATCCAGAGGGCCGCGGGGCTCTCGGGAAACTGACGACGCTCCTCGCGCTCCTCCGTGAGCACGGCGACGCGGTAGAGGCCGACCTCCAGCGCTTCTACCGCGTCGACCTCGCGGAGTTCTACCGCGGGGAGCTCTCCGTCCGACGCCTGTCCGTCCTCGTCGACCATCTGCCGCACGAGGCGGCGACGACTGCCGCCCGCCTGGGCACCGACCCGGGCTGGAGCCTGACCTCGGTCTTGACGGCGGACGTGTTCCACGCGCTCTCCGGCAAGGCGCATCCCGCGCGCCCGAAGCCGCGCCGCGGCGGTCCCTCGACGGGCCGGTACCGCGCGCTGCGGGCGCGCCTCGAGGCCCAGCGCACCCGCCAGTCCGCCGAGCGGGCACCTGTCCCCGACGCCCCGGAGGCGCCACCCCCCATCTAGCCATTGGAGGCCCCCGTGCCCGAGTCCGCCGGGACCATCACGCTCGTGCTCGTCCCGAGCCTGAAGCAACTCACGCAGTCTCTGCTGCCCGCGCTGGAGTCCCTCGCGGGCTCCGCGGGAAGGGCCGCCGGCAGCGCCCTCGGCGCGTCGATGTCCGCGACCGCCGGCGACGCCTTGTCCCCCCTCGCGAAAGCGGGCGCAGACGCCGGCACGAAGACCGGGGACTCGTTGTCGGCCGCGGTGTCGAAGGCGGTGTCCGGCCTGGGCCCGAACCTCGTGGACGAGCTCGCCGACATGGGCGTGTCGGCAGCGGCCGGCATGGTGAAGTCGATGATCGGCCTGGGCCCCGCCCTGGTCTCGAAGATCGCCGGGCTGGGCATGAGCGCCGTCAAGAGCGTCGCCGGCCTGGGCATGAGCGCCGCCAAGAGCCTCGGCAGCGCGATCGCCTCGATCGACTTCGCCTCGATCGCCGGCCCCGACGGGGTCGCCGCCTTCCAGCAGATCCTCACCCCGCTCACCTCCGTCACGGACGCCTTCCGGGTCTTCGGGCAGACGGCGATGGGCGCCTTCACGCAGGCGTACTCCGAGACCGGTTCGGTCGAGGGCGCGATCACCGCGCTCACGGACTCGCTGCTGGCCCAGCTCCCCGGGCTCGCCGCGACGATCCAGACCGCCTTGAAGCAGGTCGTCACCCTGATCCAGACCGCGCTGCCGGTCATCACCGGCCAGCTCGTCCCGGCGCTGCTGGCGACCGTCACCACGCTCCTGCCCGTGCTCGTGTCGGCGATCGTCACCGCGGCGCCGATGCTGGTGGAGGCCGCGTCCACGCTGTTCAGCGGCCTGCTCACCGCGCTCGTGCCGCTTCTCCCGCTGCTCGTCGAGGGCATCACGACCCTCGTCGCCGGCATCGCGCTGGTGCTGATCGAGAACCTGCCCCTGCTCATCGAGGCCGGACTGACCCTGTTCACATCCCTCGTGCAGTCGCTCGGGGTAGCCCTGCCGCTGCTGATCGAGGCGCTGGCCGCGGCGCTGCCGGTCATCATCGAGACGATCGTCATGATGCTGCCGGCGCTGCTCGACGCCGGTCTCCAGGCGCTGATGGGTCTGGTGATGGCGGTGGCGTCCGCGCTCCCGTCGGTCATCACGGCGCTCGCCGAGATGGCGCCGGTGCTCGTGCAGACGATCATCACGTTCCTGCCGCAGCTCCTCGACGGCATGATGCAGGCGCTCGTCGCGCTGGTGATGGCGATCGCGCAGAGCCTCCCGACGATCCTGACGGCGCTGGTCGGCATGCTCCCGCTGCTCGTGGGTGCTCTCGTGGACATGGGCCCCGAGCTCATGGTGGCTTTCGTCCAGGCCCTCGGCTCGCTCATCACGGGGCTCGCCTCGACCGTGCCCGACGTGATCGCCGGGGCGTGGGACCTGATCGAGACGCTGATCGGGGAGTTCACCAAGATCGACCTGCTCCAGGTGGGCAAGGACGTCATCGGCGGGCTCATCAGCGGCATCGTCTCGATGGGGTCGCAGCTGCTCGACTCGATCCGGCGCACGGTGACGGACAAGCTCCCGTCATTCGTCAAGGACGCGCTGGGCATCCACTCCCCCTCGCGCGTGTTCATGGAACTCGGCGCCTTCACGGCGGCCGGCATGGCGCTCGGTATCGCGGACGGCGGGCGGCGGGTGCAGCGCGCCGCCGACTCCCTCGTGCCGTCGACGCCGCGGAGCCTGCTGTTCGGCTCTCCCGCCGTCGCCGGCGGCGGGCTCGCCACGCCGGCTGCCTCCTCACCGCAGTACCTCGTCCTCGTGGACCAGGACGGCGACCTCATCGGCCGGATGCAGGTCGAGGCCGGCCGGGTGCAGGACGGCGCCGTCACTCCTCTGACCCTCGGAAGGGCTTCCTGGTGAACACCTCACGTCTCACGCTCAGCGGCGGTGGCGTCGTGGTCGACCTGAGCGACCACCTCGACCGCCACCCGTCCGGGGGCACGGCGGTGCTCGACGACGGGCTCGACGGGCTGGGCCTGCCGCCCGTCTCGCCGCGGTTCTTCGACGGTGCCGGCGACGGCTCCACGTACCGGGGCGCGCGCGTCCAGCCCCGGGACATCACGCTGCCGGTCCTCATCACCGCGACCGGCCGGAACCTGCTCCGCGAGCGGGTCTCTGCCCTCGCGACCGTCCTGTCCCCCGTGCACGCGCCGGCGCGCCTGACCTACACCGAGCCGGACGGCACGGCGTGGACCGCCGACGTGGTCCGCACGGGCTCCGGTGCTCCGGTCACCGACGGGGTGTCGCACTACGCCGTCGACCTCGGGCTGCGTTCCGCGGATCCCTACTGGACACGCGAGAACGCCGCCTCGCACACCATCGAGTCTGCAGGTGCCGGCCGGGGCCTCCTGCGCCCCGGGGCATCCCTGTCCGCGCTGCGGCTCGCCTCGGGGCAGGTGATCGGGGACGCGGTGATCGAGAACCCGGGCGACGCGCCCGCCTACCCGGTGGTGACGCTGACCGGGCCGGCGACGCAGTTCGAGCTCACCTCGCCGACGGGTGAGCGGCTCCTCTGGTCCGGGACGCTCGAGGAGGGTGAGCGCCGTGTGTTCGACCACCTGGCGGGCACCGTCGTCGACGACAGCGGGACCAACTGCTATGCCGAGCTGGGTGCGGCGCCCCGCTTCTGGGCGATCCCGCCCGGGGTCCAGACCGCGCACGTCGACGTGGCGGGATCGAGCGTGGGCCGGGTGGTCCCGGTCGACCCCCCGCTGCGGACGAACCTGGTCCCGGACCCTCGGGCCCGCTCGCTGTCGTCGTGGGTCGCCGGCGCAGGTGCCGAGCTCGACCTCGGCGACGGGGTCGTGCGCATGACTGCCACCGCCGGGACGGGTGCCACCGCCCGCCTCCGCCGGGCGCCGGACGCGCCCGACGAGCGCTGGGAGGTCTCCGACGGCGACCAGGTGGCCGTCCGTGTCGCCGTCGCGAACCCCGGCGAGGGCGACCTGGTCGTCCGGCTGCGCACGACGGCCACCCTGCCCGACGGGTCGCCCGCCTCCTCGGCGCCCGGGACACCGGCGGTCGACGTGCGCGTGGCGCTGCCCGCAGGCGCTCACGCGGTGCTCGAGGGCGTCGGCACCCACCGGTCGGACGACGCGACGCACCTCGCCGTGGAAGTCGCCGTCCTGGGCCCCGCGGACTCGGCACCCGCCCCCGGGGACGCGGTGACGCTCGGACAGCCCGCACTCCTGCTCGGTCCCGGCGCGCCGACGGCGCTGCCGGTGCCGTACTTCGACGGCGCAACCGCCGCCTCGTCCGGCCGGGTCTACGCCTGGGCCGGCACCCCCGACAGCTCTCCGTCCGTCGAGCGCGCCACCGCGGTCGTCGGACGCACCTCCGTCTCCGTCGCCTGGAAGCCCCGGCGCTGGTTCATGCTCTGAGAGGAGCCCCTCGTGCAGGTGTCCGATCTGCTCGTCGAGGTCCGCGACCGCGACCTGCGCCGCATCGCCCAGATCTCGCCCCAGTCCCTCGACCTGTCGTTCACCGTCCGCGACTCCGCGGTCGGTGAGTGGCGGCTCCGCCTCCCCGCGGAGCACCCGGCCGTCGCGCACCTGCGCGTGCCCGGTGCCGGCATCGTCGTCTCCGGCCCCGACGGCGTGCTGCTGTCGGGGCCGGCCCGGACCCCGACGATCGAGGCCGACCTGGCGGACCCCACCGGCATCGCCACGGTGGAGGGCGTCACGGACGAGTCGCTGCTGTGGTCCCGGCTCGCGTACCCGCCCTCCGACGGCCGCACGCCGGAGCGGGGCGAGGGGGCCGGCTCCGTCCGGCTCGGCTTCTCCGACGCGTACGCCGTCCGGACGGGCGACGCGGAGTCGGTGATGCTCGACTTCGTCTCGGCCAATCTCGGCGCCGGTGCGGAGCACTCCCGGAGGGTGCCCGCGTTCGAGGTCGCGGCGTCCGAGCACCGTGGTGGGCCCGTCACCAAGAGCGCGCGCTTCGACGTGCTCGGCGACCTGCTGCGCGAGATCGCGTCGGTCGCGAGCCTGCGGTTCCGCGTCGTGCAGGTCGGGGACACGCTCCGGTTCGAGGTGCTCGACGTCGTCGACCGCCGGGCGACCGTGCGCTTCGACCTGGTCAACGGCACGCTGTCCGCGCAGAAGGTCGCGACGAGCCCTCCGGCGCTGACCCGCGCCATCGTCGCCGGCCCCGGCGAGGGCAGCGACCGCACGATCGTCGAGGCCTGGACGGCCGAGTCCACCGAGGCGGAGGACGCCTTCGGCCCGTGGGGCCGTGTGGAGCGGTTCCTCGACCAGCGCGGGGCCGAGGACGACACGGAGCTCGAGCAGGCCGGTGCGCAGGTCCTCGGCGAGGAGGGCACGATCTCCGTCGCCGTCCGTGCCGTCGCCAGCGACGACCTGACCATGCGGTTCACCACCGACTGGGGTGTCGGCGACCAGGTCGCGGTGGTGGTCGAGGGGCAGGAGACGGTCTCGCGCGTCACCGCCGCGACCGTGATCGCGGACGCGTCGGGCGTGACGGTCGGCGCGACCATCGGCGACGTCGAGGGGTTCGACCCACGGAGCGCGCTCGACCGGCGGGTCGAGGACACCCGAGCGCGGGTGTCCTCCCTGGAGCGGACCGCCGAGTCGGGCGTCTTCTCGGTCGGCGACGAGGTGGTCACGTTCCAGCAGGTGCAGGCGGGCACGGCGGTCCAGCTCCCGACGCTCCCGTACCTCACCCGCACCGGCGTCGTGGAGCAGTACTACACGCAGGGCGCTCCCCGCGTGCTGTGGGACGACTCGACGACGCTGTCCGGACCGTACGCGCAGCTCGGGCACGACTGGCACCCGACCGCCGGGGAGAAGGTGCTCGGCATCCGCAACACCCGGTCGGGGGCGTGGGTGGTGAGCCCGGTCCGCGAGACGCCGGGGCTGCCGCCGCGTTGGCACCCGATGGCGCTGGAGAACGGCTGGACAGCCTACTCGTCCACCTACGCGTCGCCTGCCTTCACGCGAACCTCGCTCGGCCTCGTGAAGCTCCGGGGGCTGATCAAGAACGCCGTCCAGTCCCCCTCCGCTGGCGGCGTCATCGCCCGGCTCCCTGCGGGCTTCCGGCCGTCGACGCTGCTGATGTTCGCCTCGCAGATCAGCGAGAACGGCGGCACCTCGGGCGCGGTCGACGTCCGCCCCGACGGCTCCGTCGCGGCCCGGCACGTCGCAGGCGGGTGGACCAGCCTGGAGAACGTCGTGTTCTGGGCGGCAGATGCCCTCCCGGAGCGCGAGTGGACGACCGCAACGCTCACGAACGGGTTCCAGCACTTCGTCGACGTCAGCGGCGGCGGCTGGGCCCGCGTCTCCAGCTACCGGGATCCGTACGGCGTGGTGTGGGAGCGCGGTCTCGCGACCCGTGACGCGGTCCCGGGCACCGGGGTCGCGATGCTCTGGTCACCTCCGGGCCAACGCCCCGCTCACACGCAGCACCGTCGCACGACCGCGAACAACGGTCACGCGCACGTGTACAAGCTCGCCTCCGGCGCGACCACGGTGGGGACCGGGGCGGCGGGTTCGACGTTCGTGTCGCTCGACGGCGCACCGTTCGTCGACGTCGGGTCGCCGCTCACGTGGACGCCGCTGCCGCTGGAGAACGGCTGGACGGACTACAACGCGCAGTCGTTCTCCCCCGCGGCCTACACCCGCACCCCCGACGGCGTCGTGCACCTGCGGGGGCTCGTCACTGGCGGGACCGCGACCGCGACGATCTCCCGGCTGCCGCCCGGCTTCCAGTCCTCCGAGCGCCTGCTGGTCGGCACGGTCGCCAACAACGCCACCGCGCGTCTCGACGTGCTTCAGACCGGCGCGATCCAGCACCTGGCCGGATCCACCACCTGGTTCTCCCTCGACGGGCTCTGCTACGTCGCGGACCAGTGACCCGCAGGGAACTCCCATGATCCACCTCGCCTCTCCCCGGTCGTACGCGCTCGACGAGAGCACGGGCGAGCTCGTGCTCGTCTGCGCCGAGGCCCCCGCACCGGACCACCCCGACCCGGTCTCGTTCGTGTCGGAGCACGACCACGTGCTGCGCCTCGCCGTGACGGCACCCGACCCCGCACCGACCACCGACTGACCGACCCGCACCGACGACCTCCTGACGGGAGACCCCGATGACCCAGACCTCCTGGCCCTTCGAGAACGCGGACACCTCCGAGACCCAGTACTCGTACCTCGTCCGCGAGTTCCTCGACCCGGGTGTCGCCGGCGCACCCGGCGACACCACTCTGCGAGTCACGGCCGGGAGCACCGGCCTCGCCGTGACCGTCGCGCCCGGGCGCGCCTTCGCCCGGGGCTACATGCTCTCCGTCACCGGAACGGAGTCGCTGGCGCTCGAGCCCGCGCACGCCTCGCTGGCGCGGATCGACCGGGTCGTGGCGCGCTTCGACCCGACGGCCGACGCCGCGACCCTCGAGGTGGTCCCGGGCACCCCCGGGTCCGGTGCGGCCCCGGCGCTCACGGTCACCGACACCGGCGTCTTCGACCTCGCTCTCGCCAGTGTCGCGGTCGCAGCGGGTCAGACGACGACCTCGGCGTCCGACGTCACGGACGAGCGGGTGTACCTCGGGAACGTGTGGTCCACCGCGACCCGGCCCGGCTCGACCCGCAATCCCGTCCCCCCGGTGAAGGGGCGCTCGCTCGGCTTCAACCTGACGCTGAACGCCTACGAGTACTGGGACGGCGCCGCGTGGCGACCGCTGATCCCCCCGCCCCCCACCTGGGCCACCCTCACGGGCAAGCCGACCACCTCGACGCTCGACGGCCGCACGATCACCGTGAGCGACGACGCCCCCACCGCCGGAACCGGCGCACCCGGGGACATCTGGCTGGAGTACTGAGATGCCGATCCAGTGGGGCGGCACCACCGGCCACATGCAGGTGGGCATCGACGTCCGCTACGACGCGTACGACACGAACACCACAGCGATCAACGTCTACGTGGACTTCTGGGTGCGGACGATCGCGTGGGGCGCGGCCGACAACCAGACGCTCACGGCCTACGTCAACGGCGGGGCGTGGTCGACGTGGAACTACCACCTGAGCTCTCCGAGCGGCGCCACGACGGCGCAGGTCGTCGGCACCGTGACCATCGCCAGCCAGGGCCTGTCCTACGGCGGCGGGCCGAGCTACACGTTCCAGGGCTCGGTCTCCGGGTCCGCGCTCGGGCCGAACCCGTCGCACGCGATCGGGTGGACGCTGCCGGCCCGGCCCGCGAACGTGCCGACAGCGCCGGGCACCAGCGCCGACTCCGTCACCTCCTCGTCCGCGCGGGTGGTCGTGCGCGCGGCCGACGGCCGCGGCGCCGGCGTCGACGCGTACCGGGTCCGTGTGCAGCGGACGGCTGACGGCGCCATCGTGTTCGACCAGCAGACCGGCGGCACGGTCACGGTCGGCGGGCTCGCGCGCGCCACCCGGTACTCGTACTTCGCCGGAGCCCACAACGCGGTCGGATGGGGGCCCTGGTCGGCCGCACGGGACTTCACCACCGCGGCGACCGCACCGGACGCCCCTACGGCGGCACCGCGATCGACAGCGGTGGCGCCGGACTCGCTCGGGTTCTCCTGGACCGCACCCGTCAACGGCGGTTCCGCGATCACCACGTACGACCTCCAGGTGAGCACCTCCGCGGCGTTCAGCACCGCGAGCACCGTCTCCACCACCGCCCTGTCCGCCACCGCGACCGGACTGGCGCCCGCCACGCTCCACTACGCCCGGGTGAGGGCGCGCAACGCCGTCGGGGTGGGCGCGTGGTCCCCGGTCGCGCGGGTCGAGACGCTCTCGAGCGCGAAGGTCCGGGTCGACGGCGCGTGGCGTCTGGCCCGGGTCTGGGTCCGCACCTCGACCGCCTGGGTCCAGGCGAAGGCGTGGAAGCGCCACCCGGACGGCTCCTGGCGCCTGTGACCACCGACGCGGCGGCCGCACTCCGAACCACCGGAAGGAGGGCCCTCCATGGCCCGCTACCCCGGCGCCACCTGGCGCCCGCTGCCGACGTCGCGCCTGTCCGGCGCGCGCATGGCGGCCTACAACCGCGTCAACCTGCACGTGACGGCGGGCATCGGCTCGCCGTTCGGGGTGTTCGACCGCCCGGGTGCCGCGTCGTCCCACTTCTACGTCGCGAAGTCCGGGGCGGTCGAGCAGTTCGTCGACACCGGACTGCGGGCCGAGGCCGACCTGGACGGCAACGACGCGACGATCTCCGTCGAGACCGAGGGCGGGCACCCGGCCGCCGTGGCGAACTCGGAGCCGTGGACGGCAGCACAGGTCGAGTCGATCGCCCGGCTCTACGCCTGGACGGTGACGACGCACGGCATCGCGCTGCGGATGGCGACGTCCTCAGCGCTCGGCGAGGCGTCCCGCGGCTTGTCCTGGCACCGGCTGGGAGTCGACGGGGCGTTTCCCGCGTTGCCCTCGGTCCTGGCGGGGCGCACGCAGCGTGGTGGCGGCATGCGCTACTCCACCGTCCGCGGGAAGGTCTGCCCGGGCGATGCGAAGATCCAGCAGATCGGAGCGGTGCTCGATCGCGCCCGGGAGCTCCTGCGCACACAGTCGACGACCAGCGCACCCGCACCCGCACCCGCGCCGGTGGCCCCGGGCGTCCCGGCTCCGCCCTACCCGCTGCCGGCGGGCCACTGCTTCGGCCCGCGGTCGGGCCCGGTGTGGCAGCACTCCGGCTTCTTCGACCACCGGGAGCACCTGCGCACGTGGCAGGCCCGGATGCGGGACCGCGGCTGGGCGATCGACCCCGACGGGCTGTACGGCGCGCAGACCGCCGCGACGACCCGGGCGTTCCAGGCGGAGAAGGGCCTGACCGTCGACGCGCTGATCGGACCGGTGACGTGGGCCGCCGCGTGGACGGCACCCATCACGCCGTGAGCGGTGCGCAGTCGGCTCCGGCAGCACTGCCGGTCGATACCCGGGCGGACCCGGCCGTCGTCCTCGCCGTGGCGCGCGTCGAGGCGAAGATCGACGTCGTCCTGGCCCAGCACGAAGCCAAGCTCGAGGCCCACGGCCACCACCTCGCCGACCACGAGACCCGCCTGCGTGCCCTGGAGGCACGGTCGACGGTCTCCCCCCGCGCACTGTGGACGACGGTCTCCGGCGCGGCCGTGCTGCTCGTCACCCTGTCCCCGTTCCTCACCCGACTGCTGGGAGCCACCCCATGACCCTGTACGCCCTCCTGCCACCGTCCTGGCGGCCCTACGCGAAGACGGTCGTCGCCGTCGTCGGCACCGTCCTGTCCGTCCTGGCGGTCGGTCTGCCGGCGGTTCCCCCGTGGGTGGTCGTCGCGACGAACGTCCTCACCGCGCTCGGCGTGTGGGGAGTCCCGAACACATCGCCCGGCACCGACGACCCGACCGCGACCCGGGCGGACCCGGCCGGATGACCGGAGGCCGGCGCGCTACCGGACCGGTAGCGTGCCGGCGACCCCTCAGGGCTACCGGACCGGTAGCGTGCCGGCGACCCCTCAGGGCTACCGTTCATCCGTGAGTCGTCTCGCGGGAGACGTCAGGCGTGGGATACGGTCGTCGTCATGCCGCACCGTGACCGTTCGCTCGACGCCATCCGGGACGACGCCGTCGGCGCGCTCCGAGCGCTCGTGCACCCTGATGCGGACGCCGACCTGACGCGGCTCCGTCGCCGGGCCGCCTCAGCCCTCGTGGAGGCTCGCGGGCACTTCGTGACGCGCAACGGCACGCTGGACTGGAGCGGCCGCTCGCACGCGTACCACGCGTTCGTGGGCGACCTGTTCTCCGAGGCGAACATCCCACGGGAGCTCACCCCGACCATCCAGGCATCGCTGCGCTACCACACCGGGAACCTCGTCCGGGAGAGCGTCGCCGAGGACGATCTGGCCGTGGCCGGTTTCCACCGCACCGCCACCCCGCGCGAGCGTTCCGCCGAGCGCCGCCGGCGCCGCAGCGAGACCGTCGCTCTCGTCGAGTCCGGCGGTCCGCTGAGTGGGGACGACGTGCTTCGCGCCCTCACGCTCGCGCAGTCCGTCCTCACCCGGCTCGACACGCACGCGATCCGGGCGCTGCCCGCCCGCGAGCGTCGCGACGCGACCGTCGCCCTGCGGCACCTGGCGGATCGGGCCGCCGAGCTCTCGGACTGAGGCGTCGGCGCGCCGTCCCGCACCGGAGGCCCCGACCTCCGCCCCGCGAGCTCGGCGCGACGGGTCGACGACCAGGCGGGTGCCGCAGGCGGGCAACCGATGCGAACCGTCGCGGTAGACCACGAAGCGCTCCCCGCACCCGCACGTGCAGCACTCTTCGCGGCCCCCCGCCGTCGCGTCCGACGCACCCGAGCCCGCACCGTTCAGCATCCTCGCTCACCCCTCCCAGCCCTCTCCGTGAGGACTGCCGGCAGCGTAGGACGGGGCCCTGACACGCACTG
Organism: Cellulomonas sp. C5510; assembly: GCF_019797765.1. Lineage (NCBI taxonomy): Bacteria > Bacillati > Actinomycetota > Actinomycetes > Micrococcales > Cellulomonadaceae > Cellulomonas > Cellulomonas sp. C5510. The sequence continues at coordinate 1,212,928 of NZ_CP081862.1, read as the reverse complement.
ACGCAACTGGGTGACGTGTCAGCGGGTCGGCAACGCGGGGCCGTCCGGGCGCCACTGCCCTGGTACGCCGGACACCGCCGGCCAGCCGGATCGCACCGGCGTCGCATCCCCACGGAGGACACATGCCTGCCCGCACCGACGCCCGCAGCACCCTCGGCGACCTCGTCCTGCACGCCAGGACGCTCGCCCTCCACCTCGAGGTGGCGGAAGCCGCCCAGTGGACGCCCTGCCCCCGCCCGGAGGCGCCGGAGCGGCAGCACGGCCGGTCGCGCAGCGCTCGCCCGAGCGACCCCACGGCGGAGGTCGCGCTGGACGAGGCCCGGCTGGCCCTGCGCAGAGTGGTGCGGGACGGAGAAGCCACCCTCGCGGAGGCGGTCGCGCGACTGGCCGGCAGCACCCGACGCCTCGAGGTCGCACTGAACGCCTGGTACGGCGGCGCACCGACCGCGACCGCCCCGGAGACCCGCGACGTCGTCGCAGTCGCCACCGCCGTCGCGAGCCGCGTGTGACGCCTCACGCGAGTGCTACCGTGACCTCGACCCGGGCGGTCGCGCGAACAGCGCACCCGACCGCGCTGACGGGCTCGGGAACGACCCCCGCGGAGCCCGACACACGACGCGGCCCCCGCCGGGCCGCTCCCGTACGACTCCGATCCGCGCAGGCTGCGACGCGACGCACCGCCGGAGAGACTTGGAAGGACGCCTCCATGCCCGATGTCGCCCACCTCTTCGAGGCGCGGACCCAGATGCCGGACCTGCTGCCCGAGGTCGAGGACGCACTGGTCCAGCGCGTGCGAGACGGCGACTCCGAGGCGTTCCTGCGGCTCGCGGAGAACTACGCACCTCGCCTGCGGGCCGCGTCGGCCCGTGCCCGTGCGACCATCGACGACCGGGACGAGCGGCGTCAGGCCGCGCTCACCGCCTTTCACAGCGCGGTGCTGGCCACCCGCCCGGGGCAGCGCGTGGCCCGGGTGGTGAAGCTGACGATGAGCAGCGAGATGAACCGGGCCGCTTCTGCGGCACGCCCTGGCCCGTCCGTGCCGCACGGCACCGCCCGGCGCTACTTCTCGATCCTGGGCGCCGCGGGCGGCGACCCGGTCGTCGCAGCGGCCACTGCGCCGGAGCTGGGCATGTCGGCCGACGCATTCCGGAGCGTCCGGGACGCGGTGCACCACAGCGTCTCCGTCGAGGCGCTCGCGGAGAGCGAGGACGGGTCCGCGATCGACCGGCACATCTCACCCACCTACGAGCCCGTGGCACACGCCGGGGCCGTGGAGCGCCGCATTCTCGTCGAGGTCGCACTGGACGCGCTGGAGGGCGTCGAACGGACGGTGACGCTGCTCGCGTACGGGTTCTCCGAGCCCGATCCGGTCCCGGACGCCGAGATCGCGCAACGCCTCGGGATCAACCGCAGCAGCGCGTGGAAGATCCGGCAGCGAGCCCTCGGCAAGATGCGCGCGCGGCTGGGCGCGTGAGACGCCTCATGGGGCGCTCGTCGCGGCCGTGCTCAGAGCCCCAGCACCCACGGCAGCTCGTCGAGCCCGCTGATCACCACGTCGCCGGGCAGCGCCTCGGTCGCGTTCGTGCCCTTGAGGCCCAGCCCCGGGCGGGCGAGCCACACGCCCCGCAGACCGGCGGCCACGGCGGCGCGGGCATCCACGTCCAGCTCGTCCCCCACGTACGCCGTGCGCCCGGGCTCCGTGCCGAGGCGGCGGCACGCCTCGGCGAACACCCGGGGGTCGGGCTTGCCGAAGCCGAGCGTGTCGACGCCGACCAGCAGCGGGACGTCGTCGGCGAGGCCCGCCCGGGTGAGCTTGCGCACCTGGTACTCGGTCGCGGCGTTGGTGAGCGCCCCGACCCGGATCCCGGCGTCCAGCAGGCGACGGACGGTCGCCGCGGCGTCCTCGTGCGCTGCCCACGCCCCCGTGAACCGCTCCTCGAACAGGGAGTTCCACCGGTCGTAGGCCGCGTCGTCCAGCGTGGGCCCGCCGAACGCGGCGTGCAGGTCGTTCGCGCGGCCCATCCGCTGGTCGCGGTAGCCGACCTCACCGCGCGTGTACTGCCGGTAGCGCCCGTGGGCGTCGGCCCGCCAGTGCGCGAGCACCTCCGCGTCGCGTGCCGGGTCCAGGCCCGGCAGCCACTCGCGCGCGACGGCGGCGAGCGCCGCGGCGAACGCCCCGTGCGTGTCGACCAGGGTGTCGTCGACGTCGAACAGGACGCCGTCGACCAGGGGTCCGGAGGCGGGAGCCGTCACAGCGTGGCGCGCAGCGCGGCGACCCGGGCGAGCGTCGACGCGCGGCCCAGGATCTCCAGCGACTCGAACAGCGGCGGCGACACCCGGCGGCCCGAGACGGCGACCCGCAGCGGTGTGAACGCGAACCGCGGCTTGATGCCCAGCCCGTCCACCAGGGCCGCCTGCAGGGCCTCCTGGACGGCCTCGGTGGTGAACCCGTCGGCGGGCAGCGCGGACAGCGCCTCCGTGGCGGCGTCGAGCACCTGCGCGGCGGTGTCCTTGAGGGCGCCCCGGGCGTCCTCCTCGACCACGAGCGCGTCGTCGGCGACGAACAGGAACCCGAGCATGCCCACCGCCTCGCCGAGCAGCGTCACCCGGGTCTGGATCAGCGGGGCGCCGGCGTCCAGCAGCGCCCGGTGGGCGGGCGCGAGGTCGGCGTAGGAGTCGGCGGGCACCAGGCCGGCGTGGTGCAGGTACGGCACCAGGCGGTCCCGGAAGTCGTCGGGCGCGAGCAGCCGGACGTGCTCGGCGTTGATGGCCTCCGCCTTCTTGAGGTCGAACCGCGCCGGGTTCGGGTTGACGTCCGCGACGTCGAACGCCTCGACCAGCTCGGCGACCGAGAAGATGTCGCGGTCCGGGCCGATGGACCAGCCGAGCAGCGCCAGGTAGTTCAGCAGCCCCTCGGGGGTGAACCCGCGCTCCCGGTGCAGGAACAGGTTCGACTCGGGGTCGCGCTTGGAGAGCTTCTTGTTGCCCTCTCCCATCACGTACGGCAGGTGGCCGAACTGCGGCATGACGGTGGCGACGCCGAGCTCGAGCAGCGCTCGGTACAGCACGACCTGGCGGGGGGTGGAGGACAGCAGGTCCTCGCCGCGCAGGACGTGGGTGATGCCCATGAGCGCGTCGTCGATCGGGTTGACCAGCGTGTACAGCGGGTGGCCGTTGCCGCGCACGATCACGTAGTCCGGCACCGAGCCGGCCTTGAACGTGACGTCGCCGCGGACGAGGTCGGTGAACGTCACGTCCTCGTCGGGCATGCGCAGCCGCAGCACGGGCTCGCGGCCCTCGGCGCGGTACGCGGCCTTCTGCTCGTCGGTGAGGTCGCGGTCGTAGCCGTCGTAACCGAGCTTGGGGTCGCGGCCGGCGGCGCGGTGCCGGGCCTCGACCTCCTCCGGCGTCGTGAACGACTCGTAGGCGTACCCGCCCTCGACCAGCCGGCGCGCGACGTCGGCGTACAGGTCCATGCGCTGCGACTGCCGGTACGGCTCGTGCGGGCCGCCGACCTCGACGCCCTCGTCCCAGTCCAGCCCGAGCCAGCGCAGCGCGTCGAGCAGCTGCTGGTACGACTCCTCGGAGTCGCGCGCCGGGTCGGTGTCCTCGATCCGGAACACGAACGTGCCGCCGACGTGCCGGGCGTACGCCCAGTTGAACAGCGCGGTGCGGATCAGGCCGACGTGCGGCGTACCGGTCGGGGACGGGCAGAAGCGGACGCGCACGGGCGCGGAGCCGGGGGCAGCAGGACTCACGGCCTCCACCCTAGCGAGGGCACGGGGCGCTCCCGACCGGCGGGCGCCCGGGCGTCAGGAGCGGCGCAGCACCGGGTTGCGCAGCGTGCCGATCTCCTCGACCTCGACCTCGACGACGTCCCGCTCGGCCAGCAGCCCGACGCCCGCCGGGGTGCCGGTGAGGATGATGTCGCCGGGCAGCAGCGTGAACACCTCGGAGATGTACGAGATCAGCGCGGCGACGTCGAACACCATCTGCGACGTGCGGCCGTCCTGCTTGGCCTCGCCGTTGACGCGCGACCGCACGGCCAGGTCCTCGACGTCGAGCCCCGGGACGACCCAGGGGCCGATCGGGCAGGACGAGTCGAACCCCTTCGCGCGGGTCCACTGCGGGTCGCTGCGCTGGGCGTCCCGGGCGGTGACGTCGTTGGCCACGGTGTAGCCGAACACGCGGCTGAGGGCGTGCTCGGGGCGGACGTCCTTGGTGACCTTGCCGATGACGACGGCGAGCTCGGCCTCGTACGAGACCTCCTCGGTCCAGTCCGGCAGCACGATCGGGTCGTCCGGGCCGACCACCGAGGTGTTCGGCTTGAGGAACAGCAGCGGCGCCGTCGGCACCTCGTTGCCCAGCTCGGCGGCGTGGTCGACGTAGTTGCGGCCGACGCCGACGATCTTGGACCGCGGGATCACCGGGGCCAGCAGCCGCACGCCGTCGCCGAGCGGGATGCGCTCGCCGGTGGGCTGCACCGGGGTGTAGATCGGGTCGCCGGTGATGACGACGAGCTGCTCCTGACCGGGATCGCCCTCGACCAGGGCGTAGCGGGGGTCGTCCCCCGTGGTGAACCTCGCGATGCGCACGGGCCCAGCCTAACGGCGCACCGCGGGTCAGACGCGGGCGAGGACCTCGCCGTGCAGGACGGCGAACCAGCCGTCCGGCGCGTCGCCCCACTCGCGCCAGCCGACGGCGAGCTGCTCCAGGCCGACCTCGTCGGCCAGTGCGTGCTCGACCGCCTGACGGCCGAAGTCGGACTGGACGCAGCGGTCCGCCCACAGGTCGGACCACCAGGCGCGGTCCTCGGCGGACGCGTAGCACCAGACACCTGCCGTCACGACGAGGCCGTCCGGGTCGAAGCCCGCGGCGAGCGCCCACGAGTGCAACCGGCGCCCGGCGTCGGCCTCCGCCCCGTTGGCCTGCGTGACCTCGTGGTACAGCGCCGACCACTCGTCGAGCGTCGGCGAGGGCGGGTACCAGGTCATGCCCGAGTAGTCCGCGTCGCGCACCGCGACCACGCCACCGGGCTTCGTGACCCGCCGCAGCTCCCGCAGCGCGGCCACGGGGTCGACGAGGTGCTGCAGCACCTGGTGGGCGTGCGTCACGTCGAACGTGGCGTCCTCGAACGGCAGGGCGTACGCGTCGCCCTCCTGGAACGTCACGGTGGTGGCACCGGCGGCCGCGGCCTCCTCGCGCGCGAGCTCGAGGACCCTCTCGGACCGGTCGACCCCGACGACGGCACCGGGTGCGACGCGTGACGCGAGGTCGACGGTCAGGTTGCCGGGGCCGCAGCCGACGTCGAGCAGGGACAGGCCCGGGCGCAGGGCGGGCAGCAGGTAGGCCGCCGAGTTCTCCGCGGTGCGCCACCGGTGGGAGCGCAGCACGCTGTCGTGGTGGCCGTGGGTGTAGACCTCGGCCGGGTGCGTGTCGGTCACCTGCCGACTGTAGGGCGGCACGGGGGGTGCGTTCCAGTGGGCGGTACGCGACGTCTCGCTGTCCGAGACCACCGGTCACGCACTAGCGTGACGGCATGCAGCGGATCGCCGGGGTGGACGTGGCGCGCGGCCTCGCCGTGCTCGGCATGGTCACCGCCCACGTCGGCCCCGGCGGCCCGCAGGACCCCTGGCCCTGGTCGCTCACCCAGGTCGCGGACGGCCGCCCCGCGGCGTCGTTCGTGCTGCTGTCGGGCGTCTCCGTCGCGCTTCTGTCCGGCGGCCACGCGGCCGTCGCGGGCACCCGGCGCGTCCAGGCCCGCACCCGGCTCCTCGTCCGGGCGTTCCTGGTGCTGGCGATCGGGGTGCTCGTCGAGCTGCTCGGCACCCCGGTGGCCGTGATCCTCCCCACGTACGCCGTGCTGTTCGCCTGCGCCGTGCCGCTCCTGGGCGCCCCGCCCCGCCGGCTCCTCGTCGCTGCGGCGGTGGTCGCGGTGCTCGGCCCGGTGCTGCGGATCGCCCTCGACCCCGCGCTCGAGCGGCTCCCCGCCCGCGCGTGGACCGAGATCCTCACCGGCTCCTCCTACCCCGCGGTGGTGTGGTTCGCGTACGTCCTCGTCGGGCTCGCGGTGGGGCGCGCGGACCTGCGCTCGACCCGGGTCCGGCTCCGGCTGCTCGGCGCCGGCGTCGCGCTCGCCGTCGTCGGCCACGGGGCGTCGGCGCTCCTCACGCGCGCGGTCACGCCCGACGGCACCCTGGCGGCCCTGGTCACGACGGAGCCGCACTCGTCCTCGCCGCTCGAGGTGGCCGCGAACACGGGCGTGGCGCTCGCGGTGCTCGCGCTGAGCCTCGTGGTCGCGGACGCCGCACCGCGTCTCGTCGCACCCGTCGCCGCGACCGGTGCGCTCGCGCTGACCGCGTACACCGGGCACCTCGTGGCGATCGCGCTGCTGGGCGACGCCGTCGTGTGGGAGCCGGACGCCGGGACGTGGCTCGCGTTCCTCGTCGGCGTCGTCGGGCTGTGCTGGCTGTGGCGAGCGACGTCCGGCCGCGGACCTCTCGAGCGGCTGCTGCACGACCTCGCCGCGCGGGCGTCGGACGTCGCACCCGACGCCCTGCCGCCGGCACGGCCGTGAGGTCCGGTCAGGGCCAGCCGAGGTGCCGGGCCCACCGCCCGTCGGCGCGCTCGTACTGCACCCGCAGGTGCGCGCGGTCGGAGTCGCCCTGCCACAGCTCCACCTCGTCGGGGTCCACCGCCCAGAGCTGCCAGGTCGGCACCACGAGCCGCGGCTCGCGGTCCACGCGGGAGCGGGCGGCGACGACGGCGCCGGTCATCTCCTCGATCGAGTGCAGGACCTCCCCCGGCCGGGACGCGAGCGCCGCCGCGCGGGAGCTCGGCGAGCGCCGCAGGAAGTCCGCGGCGCAGGTGGCGTCGTCCAGCGCGTGCGCCGTCCCGACGACACGCACCTGGCGCCCGAGCGGCTGCCAGTAGAAGGACAGGGACGCGCGCGGGTTGCCCGCGAGCTGGCGCGCCTTCACCGTGCGCGCGTCGGTCGCGAACACCCACGCGCCGTCGACGAGGTCGGCCAGCAGCACGACGCGCGCGCTCGGCGCCCCGTCCGGGCCGACCGTGGCGAGCGTCATCGCGTGCGGCTCCGGCACGCCGGCGTCGACCGCCGCGGCGAACCACACCTCGAACGCCTCCACCGGGTCGGCGGGCAGCGCGTACGGGTCGACCTCGGGCAGGTTCCCGGTCAGCGCCGGCAGGGCGCGGAGCAGGTCCCGCGTGGACGCTCGGGGCAGCATCCGCCCAGTATGGCGCCCGGCGGGCGGGCACCCTCGGGACGCGGGCCGGGACCTGCGCCAGGGGCGGGCGCGTCCGTGCGCGGCCGGCCCCGGCGAGGGGTCAGGCCAACGACAGCAGCGGGTCGCCCGCTGCCACGGTGGCGCCGGGCTCGGCGAGGCGGGTCAGCGAGTCGGGCAGCGCCTCGAGGCCGATCACGGGGCAGATCGCGGAGCGGCCGCCGGCCTCGATCGCGGCCGGGTCCCACTCGACCAGGAGCTGGCCCTGCTCGACGGCGTCACCCTCGGCGACGTGGAGCGTGAAACCCTCCCCCCCGAGCTGCACGGTGTTGATGCCCAGGTGCACGAGCACGCCGCGCCCGCCCTCGGCGAGCAGCACGAACGCGTGCGGGTGCAGCTTCGCGACGGTGCCGGAGACCGGCGCGACGACGGCGCGGCCGGCGTCCGGGTCGGGCTGCACCGCGAGCCCGGGGCCCACGATCTCCCCGGAGAACACCGGGTCGTCGACGTCCGCGAGCGCCCGCACGGCGCCGGCGACCGGGGCGAGGACGGTCAGAGCCGCCATCAGCGCAGGTCCTCGATGTCCGAGGCCAGCGTGTCGGCCTCGGGGCCGACGATCACCTGCACGACCGTCCCGGACTGCATGACCGCGATGGCGCCCGCGGCCTTGAGGGTCGGCTCGCTGACCTTCGAGGGGTCCTCGACCTCGACCCGCAGCCGCGTGATGCACGGCTCCAGGTCGACGATGTTGGCGTCCCCGCCCAGTCCGGCGAGGATCTGCTCGGCCTTGCTCATGGTGTGTCTCCTTCGGTGCTCGGTCGGTGGGGTCTGCGGGGGCGGGTCACATCAGGTCGGCCAGGTCGAGGGCGAGGGTGTCGACGCTGGGCCCGATGACCACCTGCACCACCCTGCCGGACACCATGACCCCGAACGCGCCGGCCGCGCGCAGGGCCGCCGTGTCCACGCGCGAGGGCTCCTTCACGAGCGAGCGCAGACGCGTGGTGCACGGCTCGATCTCGTCGATGTTGTCCACCCCGCCGAGCCCGGCGAGGATCGCCGTGGCCTGGTCGGTGTCGGGTCGTGCCATGCGGTTCCTCCCTGGGTTCACGGTCGCGCCCCGACGACCTCGGGCGGGCGGGTCGCACCGGGCGCCTGCGGGGCGGCCGACGCCGCGGGTGCCGGCGACGGCGCGCGACCCTCCCCCGCGGCGAGGGGCGGCAGACCACGGTCCCCGGTCTCGTGGCGCGCACCGTCGCGCACGCGGGGTACGAGGGCGGGGCTGGGCGTGCTGAGCGGCACCCACACGCTGTACCGGTCGCCGCGGTAGCAGGCTCGCGAGTACATGCACGGGGTGTCCGCGCTGAACGTGCGCCGGGTCGCGCGCAGCACCGCGCGGGTGGCGCGCAGGTCGAGCAGCGCGGCCTCCTCGTCGGTCGCCTCCGACGCGGTCAGCGTCTCCTCGCCCCACGACGGGTCGAGGCCGACCGCGCGGAGCGCGTCGTACAGGCTCGGAGGCGGTCCGGCGGCGAACAGGTCGGGGGCCAGGCCCACCGGCACCCAGAGCTGCTCGATGCTCATCGGCGTGCCGTCGGCGTACCGGACGCGCCACAGGTGGTGCAGCGGGGCACCGACCTCGGTGCCCAGCGCGTCCGCGGCCTCCGCCGAGGCGGGCACCGTGAGCGCGTCGAGCACCCGGGTGTCGGGGCGCATGCCGCGGCGGCGCATCTCCTCGCCGAAGGTCGTCAGGCGCATCTCGAAGTCCATGCGCTGGGGGGCGACGAACGTGCCGCGCCCCTGCTCCCGCACCAGGACGCCCTCCCCGACGAGCGCCTCGACAGCCTGCCGGACCGTCATCCGCGACACGCCGAACCGCTCGCACAGCGCACGCTCGGACGGCACGGCGTCGCCGACGGCCAGCTCGCGCTCGACGAGCTCCTCGAGGTAGGACCGGACGGCCTGGTGCTTGTGCGTCGCCCGGACGGTCGACGCGGGGGCGGTGCGGGGCTGCTCTGCGTGCACGGCCTCACCTTCCCACTCGGTCGACGTCGTCCCGGCACCGGACCACGGTGCGGTCCCCTGTGTGGTGCTTGACACATCTTCCGGTCTAGACCACTCTGACCGCAACTGGTCCAGACAACCTGCCGGACGGGCCGGGCTGCACGCAAGTCGGCCCCCTCCCGCCGCCCGGCGCACGCGCTCCGACCGCCGGCGCCACCAGCCGGCGGAGCACCCCTCCCGCACCGGACGGACCCGGCTGCGGGTCCGACGCTCGACGAGGAGACACCCATGACCGCCACCACGGTGGACACCCCGAAGCGGGGCATCCCCGGCCTCGCGCAGCTGCAGCGCGTCGGCCGGTCGCTGATGCTCCCCATCGCCTCGCTCCCCGCCGCCGCGCTGCTGCTGCGGCTGGGGCAGGCCGACATGCTCGGAGCCGACGGCCTCGGCGCGCGCGCCGACTGGCTGCTGCCGGTCGCCGACGTGCTCGCCGCCGCCGGCAACGCGCTGATCGGCAACCTGCCCATCCTCTTCGCGCTCGGCGTCGCGGTCGGCTACGCCCGCAAGTCGGACGGCTCGACCGGGCTGGCCGCGCTCGTGGGGTACCTGGTGTTCAAGGGCGTGACCGACGCGCTCTCCCCGTACATCCTCGGTGAGCCCGACGCCGTCACGGCAGAAGGCGTCCTCGGCTCGGCCGACCCCGCGGCGCTCGACGCGGCCGGCAACGGCGACTACAACGCCCTCGTCCTCCACGCCGTCCAGCAAGGCCTCGGCGCACCGGACCAGGAGCTCATCAACTACGGGGTGCTCGGCGGCATCGTCATCGGCCTCGTCGCGGCCCTGCTGTACCAGAAGTACTACCGGATCAAGCTGCCGGCCTACCTCGCGTTCTTCGGCGGCCGCCGCTTCGTGCCGATCGTCACCGCGGGCGCCGCCGTGCTCATCGCCGTCCTCGCGGCGCTCATCTACCCCGCCTTCGACGCCGGGTTCACCGCGGTCGGCGACTGGGTCACGGGCTCCACCGTCGTCGGCGGGTTCGTGTTCGGCACCCTCAACCGCCTGCTGCTGCCGTTCGGCCTGCACCACCTGCTCAACTCGCTGCCGTGGTTCCAGTTCGGCGACTACACCGACGCGGCCGGCGACGTCTGGCACGGCGACATCGCGCGGTTCCTGCACGGCGACCCGACCGCCGGGACGTTCATGACCGGCTTCTTCCCGATCATGATGTTCGCCCTGCCCGCCGCCGCGCTGGCGATCGTGCACACCGCGAAGCCGAAGAACCGCAAGGTCATCGCCGGCATCATGGGCTCCGCCGCGCTGGTCGCGTTCGTCACCGGCGTCACCGAGCCGCTCGAGTTCGCGTTCGTGTACGTGGCCTACCCGCTGTACGCCATCCACGCCGTGCTGACCGGCACGTCGCTGGCGCTGGTGAACGCGCTCGACATCCGCAGCGGGTTCGGGTTCTCGGCGGGTGCGATCGACTACCTGCTGAACTTCCGGATCGCCGAGCAGCCGCTGCTGCTCATCGTGATCGGCCTGGTCTACGCGGTCATCTACTACTTCCTGTTCCGGTTCATGATCACGCGGTTCAACTTCAAGACCCCCGGCCGCGAGGACGACCCGGTGGCCGAGGGCGCCGGCGACGTCGCGGCGGACCGGGCGGAGGCGGCGCCGGCCGGAGCCGCCACCACCTCCGCCACGCCGCCAGCGGCCGACGGCCCGGGGCGCCGCGCCGGCGGGGGCACCGCATGACGGTCGCCCTCCAGGGCGTCGGGGTCAGCCCCGGGACGGGCGCCGGCACGGTGCAGACCATGCCGGCGCCCGTCGCCGAGCCCCCCGCCGCCGACCTCTCCCCCGCGGCGGACGTCGAGGCGGCCTGCGCGGCGGTCGAGTCCGCCGCGGCGGGCGTCCAGGCGGACCTCGCGGACGCCGCCGGGCACGCCTCGGGCACCGCCGCCGAGGTGCTGACCGTCGCCGCCGCGATGGCCGCGGACCCGGCGCTCGCGACCGACGCGGTCCGACGCGTCCGGGAGCTGCGCCGCACCCCGGAGCGGGCGGTGTGGGAGGCCGCCGCCGTGGTCATCGACCAGCTCGCCGGACTCGGCGGGTACATGGCCGAGCGCACCCGGGACGTCGCGGACGTCCGCGACCGGGTCGTCGCGCGCCTCACGGGCGTCCGGCCGCCGGGCGTGCCCGCGCCCGGGCACCCGTTCGTGCTCGTGGCGCACGACCTCGCCCCGGCCGACACCGCCACGCTCGACCCGGAGCAGGTCGTCGCGATCGTGACCGCGGGCGGAGGGCCGACCTCCCACACCGCGATCCTCGCGCGCTCGCTCGGCATCCCCGCCGTCGTCGCCGTGCCGGGAGCCAGCGCGCTCCAGGACGGGGAGACGGTCGCGGTGGACGGCTCGGCCGGCACGGTGCTGCGCGACCCCGGTCCCGACGACCTCGCCGCCGCCGACCGGGCCCGCGCGCGCCGCGACCGCGCGTTCTCCGGCACCGGGCGCACGGCCGACGGGCACCGCGTGCAGCTGCTCGCCAACGTCGCCGACCCCTCCGGGGCGGTGTCGGCGGCGGAGGCCGGCGCGGAGGGCGTCGGGCTGTTCCGCACGGAGTTCTGCTTCCTGGGCCGCGCCGACGAGCCTCCGGTCGCCGAGCAGGTCCGGGCCTACCGAGCCGTCCTCGCGGCGTTCGCCGGCAAGAAGGTCGTGGTCCGGACCCTCGACGCGGGCGCGGACAAGCCGCTGCCGTTCGTCACCGCCGACGGTGAGCCGAACCCGGCCCTCGGCGTGCGCGGCCTGCGCACGGCAGCCCGCCACCCCGAGGTGCTGGACCGGCAGCTCGCCGCGATCGCCGAGGCGGCGCACGCCGAGCACGCCGAGGTCTGGGTGATGGCCCCGATGGTCGCGACCCCCGACGAGGCCGAGGCGTTCGTCGCCCGGTGCGAGGCCCACGGGCTGCGGCAGGCGGGCGTGATGGTCGAGGTGCCGGCGGCCGCGCTGTGCGCCGGCCCGGTCCTGGAGCACGCCCGGTTCGCGAGCCTCGGCACCAACGACCTCACGCAGTACGCGATGGCCGCCGACCGGGAGCTCGCGGACCTCGCGGCGCTGTCGACGCCCTGGCAGCCCGCCGTCCTGGCGCTCGTCCAGGCGACCTGCCGGGGCGCTGCCGCGCACGACCGGCCCGTGGGCGTGTGCGGCGAGGCCGCGGCGGACCCGGCGCTCGCGCCGGTGCTGGTGGGGCTCGGCGCGACGTCGCTGTCCATGACGCCGCGGGCGCTCGCGGACGTGGCCGCCGTGCTCGAGCGCGTCACCCTGGAGGACTGCCGGCGGGTCGCGGCGCTGGCCGTCGCCGCACGCACGGCCGGTGAGGGCCGGGCAGCGGTCCGGGAGGCGCTGCCGGTGCTCACCGGGCTGGGGCTGTAGCGGTGCCGGAGGAGCGCGGCGGGGCGACCGGCCCCCGGGACCTGCGTAGACTCCGGCAGGACCCGGGCCGTCGCCCTGGGGTTCGCGGCGCCTCGACGACGGGGCGGTGAGGGGGAGGACGAGGGCCGTGGGCCGGGTGCGCATCGCGGACGTCGCGCAACGTGCGGGCGTGTCCAAGGGCGCCGCCTCGTTCGCGCTGAACGGCCGCCCCGGAGTCTCCGCGGAGACCCGCGAACGGGTGCTGCGCATCGCCGCGGACATGGGGTGGCGGCCGAACACAGCCGCCCGCGCTCTCGCCGGCGGACGCTCCGACACGATCGGTCTGGTGCTCAACCGGCCGCCACGCGTGCGGGGCGTGGAACCGCTGCTCCAGCACTACCTCGAGGGCATGCAGGACGAGCTCGTGGACCACGCGATCACGCTGAGGATGCAGGTGGTCTCCGGGCACGCCGCGGAGCTCGCGACCTACGACCAGTGGGCGTCCGGGAACGGGGTCGACGGGCTGGTGGTCATCGACCTCCGCGTGGACGACGACCGGCCCCGGGCGCTGCAGACCCTCGGGCTGCCGGCCGTCACGCTCGGCGACCCCCGCTACACCTCCGGCCTGCCGACCGTCTGGACCGACGACGTGGGCGCGGCCCACGAGCTCGTGGACGCCCTGGTCGCGCTGGGCCACCGCCGCCTGGCGCGGGTCACGTCCGGTTCGCGGCTCGCGTACTCCCGGGTGCGCACGGACGCGCTCACCGAGGCGGCCGCCGCACGCGGGCTGCCCGCACCTGCCGTGGTGCAGTCCGAGGGCGGCTCCGCCGCCGCGCCGGAGGCCACCCGGCAGCTGCTCGACCGCCCCGCTGCGGACCGGCCGACCGCGATCGTCTACGAGAACGACGTCCAGGCGATGGCGGGGACGGGGGTCGCCGCCGAGCTCGGCCTGGACGTACCCGGCGACGTCTCGATGGTCGCGTGGGACTCCTCGGGGATCAGCCGGCTGACGCGGCCGACCCTCACCGTGATGACGCGGGACGCCCGGGCCGAGGCCGCCTGCGCGGTCCGGATGCTCCTGGAGCTCGTGGAAGGCGCCCCGGCCCAGCAGCTCCAGGCACCGACCGCGCGCCTGGAGCTGCGGGCCAGCACGGGGCCCGCGCCGGACGACGACCGCCGGCGACCGCCCCTCAGCCTTCCCGGAAGCTGACCCCGAACCCCCCGCGCGGGTAGTGCCACGTCAGCGCCCCCGGCGGGGCGACCGCCCGGCACGTGCCGCACTCGAGGCAGGCGGCGTACTCCACGTCGAGCCCGCCGTCCTCCCGTTCCGCGTACACGCGGGCAGGGCACACCGCCACCAGGACAGGCCCGCAGCCGGTCGCCCGGACCACGTCCTGGTGCACCTCGATGTGCGACTCGTCCTCGTCGAGCTCGAACCGGTTGCGCGCGAGGCGCTCAGCGGTCGACGGCTTCGCGCCGGTCACAGGGCACGCACCCCCGCCAGCGCGTCGGAGGCGAGGTCCCGCAGCCGCACGGGTGAGCGCCGCAGCGCGTCCACGGCGACCCGCGCCAGGTGCTTGCGGGGCGTCCCGTCCAGCCGGAACACGTCCACCATGATCTCCTCCAGGAGTCGTCCGTAGTCGCCGTACACACGGGGCCGCTCGAGGAACGCGGGCGCCTTCGCGTAGGTGCGCAGGTCCCGCCCGACCGTGCCGGCGAGCAGCCGCTCGCGGTACCCGCTGAGCCCGGCGGCCGACACGTCGTCCGCCTCGAGCGCCGCGCTCACGCCGGCGGCGGCTGCGACGGCCGAGCCGATCGCCAGGTCCATGCCGCGCACGGTCAGTCCCGAGTTGATGGTGAGCCCGGCGGCGTCGCCGACGACGACCATGCCGTCGGAGACGACCTCGCCGAGCATGTCCCAGCCGCCTTCGGCGACCAGGTGGGAGCCGTACTCCACCACCTGCGCGCCGCGGACGTAGCGGGCCAGCCGCGGGTGCGCGAGGAAGTGCTCGAACACGTCGGCGGCCGCCAGGCCCTTCGCGACCAGGTCGTCGAGCCGCAGCACCACGGCCACCGACAGCGACGAGCGGTTGGTGTAGACGATGCCGCCGCCCCCCACACCCCGGGTGCAGTCGCCGACGTACGCGATCGCGGCGCCCTCGTCGCCGGAGACACCGAACCGGTCCTCGATGACGTGCTCCGGCAGGGTGAGCACCGCCTTCACCCCGACCGCGAGGTGGTGGGTCGGGGGCTGCGGACGCAGGCCGGCCTCGCGGGCGAGGAACGAGTTGACCCCGTCCGCCGCCACGACGACGCGGGCGCGCAGCTCGTCCTCGCCCGCCTGCACGCCGACCACGCGGCGCCCCGCGGCGCCGGACCCACCGGGCGCGGTGAGCACCCGGTCCACGCGGACGCCCGGCATGAGGTACGCGCCGGCCTCCTCCGCCTGGGCGGCGAGCCACGGGTCGAACCGCGCGCGCAGCACGGTGACGGCGTTCACCGGGTCCGCGAGCCGGTCGGAGGCGACGTCGAGCCCGACGGCCGACTCCGGGGTGAGGAACACGACCTCGTTGCGGGTGACACGCCGCTCGTAGGGCGCCTCGTCGAGGCAGCCCGGGAACACGTCCTCGAGGACGCGCGAGTAGAGCACGCCACCGGAGAGGTTCTTCGACCCGGGGGACTCACCACGCTCGATCACCGCGACGGAGTGGCCCTGCCGGGCGAGCAGCGCCGCCGTGACGCTCCCGGCCGGCCCCGCCCCGACGACGACGACGTCGAAGTCCGGCTCGGTCACCGCAACGCCTCCGTCAGCGCCGGGACCACCTGGTAGAGGTCACCGACGACGGCGTAGTCGGCCTCGGCGACGATCGGCGCCTCCGCGTCGGTGTTCACCGCGACGACGGTGCGCGAGCCGCGGGCTCCGACCATGTGCTGCACCTGACCGGAGATGCCGAGCGCCAGGTACAGGTCGGGGGTGACGGTGCGGCCGGAGACGCCGACGTACCGGTCCTTCGGGAAGAACCCGACGCCCTCGGCGAGCGGCCGGGTGCAGGCGGTGGCGGCACCGAGCGCGTCGGCCAGTGCCTCGACGAGCGCCACGTCCTCCCGGGCCTTCAGCCCGCGGCCGACCGAGACGACGCGGCGGGCGCCGCGCAGGTCCACCCCCGCCGTCGCCGCCGGGCGGGTCTCGACGACGCGGACCGCCGCCGGGACGGCCGGCGCCTCCTCGACCGGCGCAGGGGCGCCGGGGGCCGGCACGTCGCCGCCGTCGGTCACCAGCACGACAGGACCGGTCGCGCGCACGTCCTCGGTCGCGACGCCGCCGAGCACGGTACGGGTGACCAGCACGCTCCCGCCCTCCGGGACGACGGCCGTGACGCCACCCAGCGCAGGGGCGTCGAGCCGGGCCGCCGCGGCACCCGCCAGCACGCGGTCCGCGGGACGGTCGGCGGCGAGCACGACAGCCGGTCCCGCCGCTGCGACGGCGTCGGCCGCGGCGGACGCGAAGGCCGAGGCCGGAGCGTCCCCGGGCTCGCCGAGCCAGACGACGCGGTCCGGCGCGCCCGCGGCGACGGCGTCCGCGACGGCGCGGGCTCCGGCGACGACGGCGACGACCGGGCCGCCGAGCGTGCGGGCGATCGCGAGCAGGCGGTCCACGGCGGGGTCGGTGGTGACGATGCAGGTGGTCATGGGGGGTCCTTCGGTGGTGTCGGTCCGGGCAGGTCGCGGAGGCGCGACGCCTCAGAGCACGCCGTCGGCGCGCAGCGCGGCGACGAGCTCGGCCGCAGCGGCCTGCGGGTCGGCGGCGTCGATGCGGATGCGGCGGCGGTCGGCGAGCGCGGGCTTCGCACGGCCGACGACCTCCAGGCCGTCCGGCCCGGCCTCGGGCGCGGGCAGCTCGTCCGTCGGCTTCTTGCCCGCGCCGAGGATGTCCTTCATGCCCGGCACCCGAGGCAGCACCGCGTCGGTGCTCGCGGCCAGCACCGCCGGCCCGGTGACCTCGAGCACCTGCGAGCCGGAGCCCACGGCCTGCTCGACGCGGAGCACGCCGCCGTCGCCGGCCGACACCGCGGTCACCTCGGTCAGCAGCGGCCAGCCGAGGTACCCCGCGAGCACGGCCGGCACCAGGTGCGCACCCTCGTCCACGGACGAGTCGCCGGTGAGGACCACGTCCACGTCGCGCTCGGCACGCACCGCGGACGCGAGCGCCCGTGCCGTCGCCGTGGCGCGTGCTCCGGCGAGCGAGGCGTCGGCGACGACGACCAGCCGGTCGAGGCCGCGCGACAGCGCCGCCTTGCGGGCCATCGGGGACCCCGCGTCGGGGCCGCCGACCGTGAGGCCCACGAGCTCCGCGCCCGACGCGTCCGCGAGCGCCCGGGCCAGCTCGATGGCCACCGGGTCGTACTCGCTGACGGACGCCTTGGCACGGGACAGGTCGACGGACCCGTCCGCCGCGACCACGGCCTCCTGGGGGTTCGGGGCCCACTTGTGGGCGACGGCGATCTTCACGGACGAGCTCCTTCACGAACGGAGGTGGGGGTGGCACGGGGGGCCGTGCGGGTGCGCACAGCGAGGACGGCGAGGGCCGCCACACCGAGGAACGCCGACGCGCTCGCCCACCAGGCACCGGTGAACGTGCCGGTCACGTCGTGGATCCGGGCGTAGGCGACCGGGGCCGCTGCCGAGAACAGACCGAGGGCGACGGTCACGAACGAGTACAGGCGGGAGTAGTCCACGGTGCCGAACAGATGCCGCACCATCAGCGGCGGCACGACGACCAGTCCGGCGTAGCCGCCGCCGAACACGAAGCAGCCGAGCAGGAACATCCGGGCGTCCGCACCGCCGGCGACGACGATCAGCGGCCCGGCGACACCGGACGCGGCGCTGACCAGCGCGGTGGGCAGCACGCCGTACCGGTCGTGCAGCCACCCGAGGGCGAGCTTGCCCAGGATGCCGCCGACCATGATCGCGGACACGCCCGTCGCACCGGTGGCCGAGTCGAGCCCGATCGACGCGGCGTGGCTGGGCGCCTGCTGGAGCATGCACGCACCGAAGGCGATGAGACCGCCGAGCAGGACGGCGCAGACGAACGGGACGGAGCGCACGACCGCACCGACCGACCTCGGGGAGCCCGCCGGCGTGGTCGCGGCACCGGGCCCCGGGGCAGCGGAGCCCGGTGCCTCGCCCACGTCCTGCGGCGCGTCCGCCCCGTACGGCCGCAGTCCGAGCTGCTCCGGCTTCAGCCGGATCAGCAGCAGCGTCGCCGGCACGGCCAGCAGCCAGCCGGCACCGCCCATGATCGCGCGGGTCTCCCGCCAGCCGATGGCGTCGATCAGCGCGCCACCCAGCGGGTTCACCAGGGCGGCGACGGCGCTGGCGAACGCCGCGGCGATGCCGAGAGCGAGGCCGTTGCGGGTGCGGAACCAGTTGTTGATCACCAGCGGGATCGGGATGTACAGCAGCACCCCGTAGCTGATGCCGAGCAGCACACCCGCCGCGTACCAGTGCCCCAGCGACGTGAACAGCGCGCTGGAGGCGTACGTGCCGCACGCCAGGGTCATGGCCCCGGCGAGCACCCACGGCAGCCCCGTGCGGGGCAGGAGCCAGCCGGCGACCGGCAGCGTCGCCGTCATCACCAGCGACACCACGGTGAGGTACCCGTTCAGCGAGGCCAGGGACCAGCCCATCTCCTCGCTCACCGGGCTCAGGTAGATGCCGGCCGAGTTGCCGATGACGCCGACGGCACCGCCGTACAGCAGGCAGCAGGCGACGAGCACCCACCAGGCGCGGTGCAGGGGGTGCCGGGTGGCGGGGGCAGCGGGAGCGGACATGTCTCACACCTTCGGGAGAGGTCAGCGGGGCGGGGTGGCGGGGACGGCGGCGGGGGCCTGCGCGGCGGCGCCGGCGAACGACTGCACGACGTCGGCGTACTGCCGCGCCTCGTCGCCGACGACCTCCAGCCCGGTGTCCTGCCAGCGGCGACGGCGGGTGGCGACGAGCGCCCAGTCGAGCGCGTCACCGCGCACGACGTCGGCGGCGTCCGGCTCGCCCCTGGTCCAGGGGACACCGGACGGCATCGTGAGCTCGAGGCGCACGGGGGTGGCCGGCAGCTCGAGGCCGTTGATCCGGTACGCGTTCGGCCGGGCCTGCCAGGACAGGAACAGCGTGCTGGCGATGCGGTCGGACGTGATCGGTGCGACGCCGAGCGCATCGGTCAGGTCGACCGAGTGCGCCCACAGCTCCATGTGCCGGGCGGAGGCGAGCGACCGGGCGGCCATCGGCAGCCCGGGCGCCCACGGCACCCGGGCCTTCGGGTCGGCCTCGAGCAGCGCCGTGACCAGGCGGGACCGCAGCTCGCGCCACCGGTCCAGCACCTCGGCGCCGGGCAGGTGGCTGAACCGGGTGACGCGGTGCGCGTCGTCGTGGCCGAAGTTCGCGTCGGCGAGCACGGTGACGTCGGCCGACGTGTCACCCGAGCCCGCGGCGACGAGCAACCGGGTCGCGGCCCAGTCGAACGCCGCGATGTGCAGCAGCTCTTCCTTGAACGTCCACGCGCACGTGGCCGCGGGGGCGTCCCACTGCGCCTCGGTCAGCGGGTCGAGCAGCACGTCCACGGCCGCCTGCTCGGCGACCAGGTCGTCGACGATCCCGGACATCGGACGCGGGTCCATCTCGGGCGCGAGCTCCGGGACGCCGCCGGTGGCGACGCGGTCGCCGGCGCTCACTGCGCGGCCTGCTTCAGCAGCTGGCGCCCGGCGATGTGGATCATGACCTCGTCGGTGCCGCCGCCGATGCGCTGCACGCGGGCGTCCACCCACAGGCGCGACACCCGGCAGTCGGTGGTGTAGCCGATGCCGCCGAAGATCTGCATCGCGTCGTCGATGACCTCGTTGGCGGCCTGCGCGCAGTACAGCTTCGCGAGCGCGGAGTCGATCTGCACCGGCTGGCCGTTGTCGATCTTCCACGCCGTCTTCGCGACGAGGTTGCGCATGTTCTCGATCTTCAGCGCCATCGAGGTGATCTTCTGCTGGACGAGCTGGAAGGCGCCGATGGGCCTGCCGAACTGCACGCGCTGGTTGGCGTACCGGGCGGCGTCGCCGTACGCGCACTCCGCCATGCCGAGCAGCTGGGCTGCCATGAGCAGGCGCTCGACCTCGAAGTTGACCATCGCCTGCATGAAGCCGTTGCCCTCGACGCCGACGAGGTCGGACTCCTCGAGCTCGACGTCCTGCAGGTAGACCTCGCAGGTGTCCATCATGTGCCAGCCGATCTTCTGCAGCGGCTCGATGGTGACGCCCGGCGCGTCCATCGGCAGCCACCACATCGACAGGGCGTCCGTCTTCGACTCCTCGCCGGTCGCGTCGGCGTTCCGGGCCAGGCAGAGCATGTACCTCGAGCGCAGCGCGTTGCTCATGAACGTCTTGTGGCCGTTGAGGTACACCTTGCCGTCGCGGCGGGTGAACGTCGTGGCGATCGCGGAGGAGTCCGACCCCGCCTGCGGCTCGGTGAACCCGAGGACGAATCCGACCCGCCCGGCGGAGACCTCCTCCATGCACTGCCGCTTCTGCTGCTCGTTGCCGAACTCCAGCATGTCCGCGATGGACAGCGCCTGACCGAAGACGAAGTGCGGGCCGCCGCACCGGGTGATCTCCTCCGCCACGAGCATGAGGGTCTGGGTGTCGACCGGTGTCCCGCCGTACTCCTCGGGGACGCCGAGCATCGTGAACCCGGCCTCGGCGAGCGCCTCGACGAGCTCGGTGGGGTACCGGTGCTGCTCGTTGCACTCCTTCATGTACGACTCGGGGCAGGCCCGGTCCATCACCTCGCGGAGGCTCTCGAGCAGCAGCTCCTGCTCGTCGGTGGTGCGGAAGTCCATCGGTGGTGCCCTTCAGTTGCGGTGGTGGGAGCCGTCGGTGCCGCGGCGCAGGACGCCCCGGCCGACGAGCAGGTCCAGGTAGGCGACGGTCTGGCCGGCGGTGAGCCATCGCAGCCCGAGCGGGGCGGCGTCCCAGTCGGCCACCGCCCGCCAGCGGAGCAGCGGGACGAGGTCCGCCGCGGTCGCGCCGTCGTACGCCGCGACCAGGTCGGCGAGCTGGGTCAGCCGCTCCTCGTGGTGCGCGAGCAGCTCGCGGGCCCGCGCGGCCGCCGGGCCGTCCGCTGCGCCGTGCCCGGGCAGCCAGACGTCGACCGGCAGCTCCGCGACCCGGCGCAGCCCGCCGAGGTGGTCGGACGCCGCGGAGGCCGACGGTCCCGGGCACAGCGGCGGCGTGACGTGCCCGAGCAGGTGGTCGCCGGAGAGCAGCACGCGGCTCTCCGGCTGGTACAGGCAGATGCTGCCCGGCGTGTGCCCCGGGGTGGCGAGCACCCGCCAGTCGTGCCCGTCGACGGTCAGCACGGCCCCGTCGGCGAGCCCGACCGGGTCCTCGGCGAGCAGGCCGGTGTCGACCGAGCGCAGGTCGGTGGCGGCGAGCGCGTCGGCGTCCGCGGCGAACCCCGCCGCCGCCCAGCGCACCGCCGCGGCGGCCCGCGCCCCGGGCTCCGCCGAGCGTCGCAGGTGCGCGAGCGCGCCCTCCCCCGCCAGCAGCCGCCCGCCCCGCGCCCGCAGCCGGTGCACGAGTCCGGTGTGGTCCGGGTGCTCGTGCGTGACGAGCACGTCGAGGTCCTCGCGCCGCACGCCGAGGCGGTCGAGCACCCGCGCGAGCAGCCCGAGGCCCGCAGTGGAGTCCGATCCGGTGTCGACCAGCAGCGACCGCTCGCGCCCGCGGAGCAGGTAGCAGAGCGTGGCGTCCTCGAGGCCCGCGGTGTGCGGCAGCGGGATCCGGAACACGTCCGGGGCCTCGCAGACCTGCTCGTACGCGTCGTCGAGGGCGGGGCGGGCGGCGGACGATGCGGCGACGGCGTCCAGCACGCCGCAGGTCCGGATCACGTCGCGCGTGGTGATCTTCCCCGCGTCGTCGCGGTCCAGGGAGTCGAGCACGAAGAGGTGCAGCGGCTTCTTGTAGCGCGCGAGCCGGGCGCAGCAGGTGTCCTGGATCTCCGTGAGCGTCGGGGCGGTCCCGCCCTCGGACAGCTCCACCGCGACCGCGACCGCCTCACCGAGGACGGGGTCCGGCACGCCGAACACGACGCAGTCCGCGACCCCGGGGTGTGTCCGCACGGCGGCGTCGACCTCCGCGGCGAACACGTTCTCGCCGCCGGACTTGATCAGGTCGCGGCGCCGGGACATCAGGTAGAGGTATCCGTCGGCGTCGCGTCGCATGAGGTCGCCCGAGCGCAGCCAGCCGTCGGCCGTGAACGCCGCCCGGGTCGCCTCGGGCTGCCCGTGGTACCCGGTCATCACGGCCCCGGTGCGGACCACGGCCTCGCCGACCTCGCCCTCGGCGACGTCCCGGCCCGCGTCGTCGACCAGGCGGATCTCGGTGAACGGCATCGCGCGGCCGACCGACCCCGCGTGCGCGGCCGCCGGCCCGGCCTCCTCGGGCCCGAGCACGGCGCAGGCCCCCAGCCCGCTCTCGGTCTGGCCCCAGCCGTAGGACAGCACGGCGTCCGGGAGCCGGCGGTAGACGGCCGCGATCACGTCGGGTGCGAGCCCGCCCGCCGCGGACTGCACGAGCCGCACCGTGGACAGGTCGTGGTCGCCGATCGCCGGGTGGTGCAGCAGCCGGCCGAGGGTGGAGGGCGGCAGCAGGATCAGGTAGCTGACACCCCGGCGCTCGACCTGCCGCAGGATCGCCTCGGCGTCGAAGCCTGCGCACAGGACGAGGGTCGCGCCGACGGCGATCCCCATCGACATCCACGCGTGCCCCGCGTGGTGGTCGAGGGGGCACTGGATGAGCACGACCTTGCGCTCGTCGACGTCCAGACCGTTCGACAGGTAGGTGCCCTCGGCGTTCACCAGGTCCGCGCGGTGCGTGCGCTCGACCCCCTTGGGAGCTCCGGTGCTGCCTCCGGTGAACTGGATCCGGGACACCGCGTCCAGGTCCCGGACGGGCGGGGGCGCCTCAGCCGGCGCGCTGCGCTGGAGGCCGGTGAGCGACGTCGCCCACACCGGGCACTGCCCCTCCGCGAAGGCGGGGTCCGCCACGCCCAGGTCAGCGGCCGACCAGGGCGCGACCCCGGGACCCGTGCACGGCCCGTCGACGCACAGCATCCGCACGCCCGCGAGCGCCGCGGAGTCCACCTTCGCCGTGTACATCGCGGCGAACACCAGCGTGCCGGCGTCGCAGGACCGCAGGAGGCACGCCACCTCGCGCGCGGTGAGCCGCACGTTCAGCGGCACCGCGACGGCCCCGATCAGCTGGACCGCGTAGAACAGCTCGACGATCTCCGGGCAGCTCGGCAGCAGGTACGCGACCCGGTCGCCGCGCCGCACGCCCTGGCCGAGCAGGGCGCGGGCGATCCGGTGCACGGTGTCCCGGGCGGTGCCGTAGTCGACCACCACGTCGCCCAGCACGAGCGCGGGGCGGTCCGGGTGGGCCGCGGCGGCGGCCAGGAACGGCTCGGCCGTGTTCGCGTACCGCGCGGCGAGCGTCGGCGCGGACGTCACGTCCGCCGCTGTGCGCTGCGCGCGGGTCATCGCGCGAACCGCTTCATCGTCTCGCGGAACCCCTCCGTGCGGGTGCACAGCGGGGACGCGGTGGTCTCCGCCTGGAGCACGGCCTCGAGGCCGGTGTCCGCGGCGGCGTTCATGATGCCCTTGGTGATCTGCACGGACTGCGGGGGCATCCCCGCGACCCGGTGGGCCAGCTCCAGCGTGCCGGCCTCGAGCTCGTCCGGCGGCAGCACCCGGTTCGCCAGGCGCAGCTCGCGCAGGTCCGTGGCGGACAGCTCGCGGTCGGCGAGCAGGATCTCCTTGGCGACCTTGTCCCCCACCAGGTCCGGCAGGAGCTTCATCAGGCCCATCTCGGGCACGATGCCGATCCGGCAGAACGCCGGCACGACGCGCACCCGGTCGGACACGCACACGAGGTCGCAGGCCAGCAGCAGGCTGAACGCGCCGCCGACCACGAAGCCGTCCGCCATCGCGACGACGGGCGTGCCGATCTGCCGGATCGTGCGGATCACGGTCTCGTACCGCTGCAGCCGGGCCCGGGCCGCCTCGACGGTCTGCTCGCCGGGGCCGGACTGGGTGAGGTCGCCGCCGGAGGAGAAGTGCTCACCCTCGCCGCGCAGCACGACGACCCGCACGTCCTCGTCGGCGTCCGCGACCCGCAGGTACGCCGCCAGCAGGTCCATCATGTCCGCGCTGATGGCGTTCCTCTTGCGCGGCTGGTTGAGCACGACCGCCAGCACGCCGTCGCCGAGCTGCTCGGTGTAGACGGGCTCGCAGGAGCCGGGCGCCGTCACAGCGACACCCCTGCGCGGAAGCCCGCCTTGGTGGCGTCGGCGATCCGGCCCGGGTCGTGGCAGTCGCCCACCGCGTGCACCTCGACGCCCAGGGCCTCGATCTCGCGCGCCAGTCCGGGGTTCGGCACGAAGCCGAGCGTCACGGCCACGGTCTTCGCGTCCGCGCGGACCGGGTTCTGCGTCCCGTCCGGCGCGGTCTGGACGCCCAGGACACCGTCCCGGGTGATCTCCGTGACGCGGGTCGACGGGTAGGTGGTGACGTTCGGAGCCTTCTTGAAGTCCGACGTGACGTGGAACCGGTCGGAGCCGCCCACGTCGTAGCCGATCTTCTTGCCCTCCTCGATGATCGTCGTCGTCCGTCCGGAGTGCATCGACAGCTCGCCGAGCTCGCAGCCCGGCAGGCCGCCGCCGATGATCGCGACCGACCGGCGCAGCGGCCAGGGGCTGAACGAGGTCGCCCAGCGGGCGAAGCCCGGCGTGTAGTAGATCCTCAGGAACCGGGCGGCGGCGGCCCACAGCACGGTGCTCACGACGCCCGGCTTGCGCGGCGGCGTGCCGTTGAGCATCTGCAGGAAGTCGTGCGAGGTGACGACGTTCTTGCCGTCGACGCCCGGCACGTCGATGCCCTTGGGCTCACCGCCGATCGCGACCACGACCGCGTCGGGGCGCTCGCGACGCACCAGGTCGGCGGTCACCGGGGTGTTCAGCACGACGCGGATCGCGGGGTTCTTGCGCAGCCTGACCTTGTAGTACGACAGCAGCCGCTCGTGCAGCGGGCTGAAGATCGCGCTCATCTTCGTGCAGCCGCCGGTGCGCGGCCCGGCCTCGTAGATCGTCACGTCGTGCCCGCGCTCGTGGGCGGCGAACGCGGCGGACAGCCCGGCCGGGCCGGAGCCGGCGACCATGACCTTCTTGCGGACCGGCGCCTTCTCGGTGGCGATCGTGTCGAGCTCCGGGCCCAGGCGGGGGTTCAGGCCGCACTTCTCCAGCGGCAGCCCCCGGCCGACGACGTCGTCGATGCACCGGTTGCAGCAGATGCACATCGCGATGTCCTCGGGCCGGTCCTCCATCACCTTCCTGGCGAAGTCCGGGTCGGCGATCGAGTACCGCAGGCCGCCGATCAGGTCGGCTTTGCCCTCGCGCAGGATCCTCTCCATCACGACCGGGTCGGTCTCGCGGTAGGCGGTGACGACGGGCTTGGTCGCGACCGTCTTGATCCGCTCGGAGATCCAGGACCAGTGCCCGTCCGGGACCCGCTTGGTGGTCAGCGGGACGCTGCTCTCGTGCCAGCCCACCGCCAGGTCGTGCAGGTCCAGGCCCGCCTCCTCCAGGTACGGCACGACCTGCAGGGCGTCCTCGATCGTGTGCCCGGCGCCGTGGGGGCTCGAGACGTACTCCACCGGGGACCAGCGCACCAGGATCGGGAAGTCCGGCCCGACCTCGGCGCGGACCGCCCGGAGCACCTCGACCGTCAGGCGCACCCGGTTCTCCAGCGAGCCGCCGTACTGGTCCGTGCGGTTGTTCGTCGCCGGCGACAGGAACCGGTTGAGGATGCCGCCGACGCCCGCCATCACCTCGACCGCGTCCCAGCCCGCAGCCTTGACCACCCGGGCGCAGTTCACGAACTGCTGCGTGAAGATCTCGATGTGCTCGAGGGTCATCGCCCGGAACGGGCCCATCATCGGCAGGATCGAGATGTCGGACGGACCCCACGCGTGCTCGTCCTCGTCCGTCCTCGACTTCCAGTCGTGCACGAAGTAGGGCTGCCCGGCGAGCAGGCCACCGTGCTCGTGGACCGCGTCCGCCATCCGGCGCAGGTGCGGCAGGCAGCTGTCGTCCCACGCCCCCGGCAGCCGGTGGTTGCCGGGGTGCTCGGCGGTGCGCTCGTACGGGCAGACCGTCTGCAGGATCAGGCCGGTCTGCCCGGCGGCGCGCACCGAGAGGTAGTTCAGGAACCGCTGCGTCGGTCGCGATCCGGCGTCCACGTAGCCCGCCCCCGGCGACATCGAGGTGGTCATGAGCTTGTTCCGGAGGGTCATGCCGCCCACCTGGATCGGTGCGGACAGCAGCGGGAACTGGGTACCCATGAGGAGTTGCTCCTGGAGTGGTTCGGGGGCGGGCGGAGGTACGGGGGGCCGTCCGGCCCGGCGGACGGGGGTGGCCGCCGGGCCGGACGATGCGGTCAGCGCCGCCCGGCCCAGCCCCTGCGAGCGGTCCGCAGGATGACCGGGACGAACACGGCCACGGCGAGGTACAGGCAGATGACGAGCACGAAGGCCGGGGTGAAGGAGCCGCTCATGTCGTAGATCCGCGCGTACGTCAGCGCGGCGAGACCGGAGAACACGAAGATGCCGGTGGAGACCCAGGAGTAGATCTCCGCGTAGTGGGCGGTGCCGAAGCCCTCCCGGGCGACCATCGGGGAGATGACCGTCAGCGCCGAGTAGCCGACGCCGAACACACCCATGCCGACGTAGAAGAGGGCGACCGACGAGCCGGCGAGCAGAGCCATGGCGAGGCCCGCCGCACCGCACAGGCCCGCGACCACGCCGGTGACCTTGCTGCCGAGCGCGTCGGACAACCAGCCGAGCAGGAACTTCCCGCACGTGCCGCCGATCATGACGATGGACACCGCGACCGCGCCGGCCTCGGCACCGAGCTCGCCGGTGGCCGCGAACGACGGGATCTGCTGGAAGAACGCCGCGCAGAACACCAGGAAACCGGCCGTCAGGATGAGCAGGTAGAACGCCGGGATCCGACGGGCCTGGGCGAGCTCGGCACCCTCCTCGGCCGGCGGGGCGCCCGTCGTGGTGGCAGCCGCCCCGGTGTCGTCGGCCCCGAACGGCAGGACGTTCATCGACGCCGGGTCCTTGCGCACGAACAGCGCGGTCAGGGCGACCGACACCACGGTGATGACGACGCCGAAGACCATGCGGGTGTGCTGCCACCCCTGGGACTCGATCATCGACTGACCCACCGGGCTGGCGACCGCCGCCAGGATGCTCAGCGCCGCGCCCGCCGTGCCGATGGCCAGGCCCGCCTGCTTGCGGAACCAGGCGTTCACGAGCGTCGGGACCGCGAGGAACATGAAGAAGGAGCAGGAGACGCCGTAGATCACGCCGTACAGGTGCCACTGCCACGGGTGCGTGGCGTACGCGGTCCAGATCGTGCTCAGGCCGTAGGCGGCGGCGGTGAGCGTGAGGATCCAGCGCGGGTTGTACTTCGCCATGAGCGCGCCGGCGACCGGCGTGCACAACGCCGCGACCCAGGGCTGGATGGTCATGTACAGCGTGGCCTCGGTGCGGCTCCAGCCGAACTGCTCCATGACCGGGGTCACGAAGATGCCGGAGGTGTTGCCGACGATGCCGACCGGCACGGCGTAGAAGCCGATGCAGGCGATCAGGATGACCCAGGCGTAGTTCGAGCGCGTCGGGGCGGCGCTCGCCCGGGCCGGTGTGACGGCCGTCGTGTTCACAGGGGGGCTCCTCAGGGAGGTGGGGTGCCGGGGACGGGGATCAGACCGCGGGGCCGCCGACGACACCGTCGGCGCGCAGCGCGGAGATCTCGTCCGCGGAGAAGCCGTGCTCGGCGAGCACGGTGTCGGTGTCGAAGTCCCGGGGCGCACCGCCGCGCACGGTCTTCGAGGGGTTGTTGCGGAATCTCGGCACGGGAGCCGCGCCGGTGACCTGCTCGCCGGTCTCCAGGTCCTGCCAGGACTCGAAGACGCCCCGCTGCCGGTAGTGCGGGTGCTCGCGCATCATCTGGTAGGTCATGACCGGGCTGACCGCGACCCCGAGCGCGCCGAGCTCGGCGTCCACCTCGGCGACGGTCCGCGCCGCGCAGTACGCCTCGAGCTGCTCGACGAACTTGCGGGCACGCTCCGGCTTGTCGCGGCTGATCGACTGGATCACGCCGTCGAAGTCCGGGTCTCCCTCGAGGCCGAACAGCCGGATCATGTTGCGGACCGCGGTGGCGCCGCCGACCGCGATGAAGACCCAGCCGTCGGAGCAGCGCTCGGTGCCGTTGCACGCGCCGTAGGTGTCGAGGTTGCCCATGCGGGGCGGTTGCAGGCCCTTGTTGAGCCCGTCGGTGAGGTACGAGGCCTGCAGCCGGACCAGCGACTCGAACTGCGCGACGTCGATGCTCTCCCCCTGGCCCGTCTGCCGGGCGCGCAGCACCGCCGCGAGGGCCGACCACGCGCCGAACAGCCCGGTGACGAAGTCGCCGGTGTACGGCTTGGTGACGTACGGCGGCAGCGGGTCCGGGAACCCGTTGATCGCCAGGTACCCGCTGAACGCCTGCCCGATCGAGTCGAACGACGCCCGTCGCAGGTACGCCGGGTCGCCCGTCAGGCCGAAGCCCGAGATGTGGACGATCACGAGACGCGGGTTGGCCTCCCACAGCACCTCGTCCGTCAGCCCCCAGCCGGCCCACGTGCCGCCCTTCGACGACTCGACCAGGATGTCGGCGTCGGCGAGCAGGCGGAACAGCACCTGGCGGCCCCGCTCGGAGGGGATGTCCAGGCTCATCGAGCGCTGGTTGCGGCGCTCCGTCGACCAGGACTGCGGCCACAGCCGGTACATGTCGGGCACCCGGGTGTTCTCCACCTGGACGACGTCGGCGCCCTGCTCGGCGAACAGCCCGCACATGAACGGGCCGGCGACCACCGACGAGGCGTTGACGACCTTGAGGTCCTGCAGGTTGCCGAACGGCTGACCGTCTGCGTCCTTCACGGGGGCTCCTGGGATGTGCTCGGGTGACGAGGTGTGAGGTGGCCGGGCGGGTGCCGTGGCCGGCGTGCGGGGTCAGGCGGTGGTCTCGGAGTACGGCAGCCGGCTCAGGCCGCCTGCCGCGTACAGGGCGTCACGGGTGGCGTCGGGGATGCCGAGCTCGGCGAGCAGCTCGTCGTTGTCCTGGCCGACGGCGGGGGCGCCGCGCCAGATCCGCCCGGGCCGGTGCGTCACCTCGGGGACGACCTTCACGCCGGGCACCGTCGTCACGCCGTCCGACGCGGTCCACTCGGTGAACACGCCGCGCGCCCGGTAGTGGGGGTGCTCACGGGCGGCGGCGTAGTCGAGCAGCCGGGACACCGGGACCCCCGCGGCGGCCAGCTCGTCCTCGACCTCGGCGGCGGTGCGGCTCCCGATGTAGCCGGCGAACGCGCGTTCCAGCACGTCGGCCGCCCGGGTCTGCACGGCGACGTACCCGGCACCCTCGGGGAAGAGCTCCGAGCCGGTCTCCAGCCCGAGGACTGGCAGCAGCCGCGCGAGGACGCCGGCGCCGAGCGCCAGGACGTAGATCTCCTGGCCGTCACCGCACCGGTAGGTCCCGTAGACCGCGCAGATACGTGACCGGTCGCCCTCCTTGACGTAGTCCA
Source organism: Cellulomonas sp. C5510 (assembly GCF_019797765.1). NCBI lineage: Bacteria > Bacillati > Actinomycetota > Actinomycetes > Micrococcales > Cellulomonadaceae > Cellulomonas > Cellulomonas sp. C5510. The sequence continues at coordinate 1,183,562 of NZ_CP081862.1, read as the reverse complement.
GGCCGTACCTCAGGTAGTCCGTCGGGTAGTTCGCCTGAATGCGCAGCATCGCCTCGAACTGGGCGATGTCGAGACTCTCGCCCCGCCCGGTGCGTTGCCGCGACAGCAGCGCCGCATTCGACATGCCGAACGCGAAGAATGCCGCCGTGTAGTCGGCCGGGAACGGCATCGCCGGGGTCGAAGGCTGCCCCGGCATCCCATTCATCCGCATGGCGCAACCGAACGCCTGGGCGATCGGGTCGTAGGACGCGCGCCGGACCCAGGCGTCCTCACCCGTCTGCCCGAAGCCTGAGATGTGCGCGACGACCAGGCGGGGGTTGTGTTCCCACAGCACCGCGTCCGGCAGACCGATCCGGGCGAACCGGCCGCCGACCGACGCCTCGATCAGCACGTCGGTGGTCTCGATCAGCCGCAGGAACACCTCGCGGCCCGGGCCTTTGACGTAGTCGAGGGCCAGGGAGCGCATGTTGCGCCGGTCCTGCTGCCAGGCGCCCGAGCGGCGTGCGACGCGGGAGGTGTCGACGGCACGAGGGTTCTCCACCCAGATGACGTCGGCGCCGTGCTCGGCGTAGAGCTCGGCGGCGAACGGCGCCGCGACGGACAGGCCCGTCATGACGACGCGGTAGCCCTCGAGCATACCGAAGGACGGCTTCTGCGTCACCACGGCGCAATCCTCCCCGGTCATTGAGGCACGCGGACGACGCATTCCATGACGTCCAGGCGCACGGTCCTGCAGAGAATGGTCACCGCGCCGAGCCTCTCAGCATCGGACGAGGTTCCCAGGAATGACCGTACGCCATCTACTAAACCGCGATAGCAGGACCTCCGTCCCACGACCTCCCGGGACCTCGGTCCCGACTCCCGCGGCCGGTGCGACCCCGCAGCACCGATCCCGCGCCGCCGCCCGGCACTGCAGGACCTGGGTCCCGCCCGGCGGCGGCCCGGGCACGACGAGGCCCCGTGCACCAGGACGGTGCACGGGGCCTCGAGCGGGGTGCGGCGCCGGTCAGGCGATCTCGGTCTGCAGCAGGAACGCCTCCAGGGCGTCGAGCGCGGCCGCGGCCTCGGGGCCGTCGGCCTCGGTGGCCAGCACCACGGTGTCCCCGGCGGCGGCACCGAGCGTCATGATCCCGAGGATGCTCGCTGCCTGCACCGGGGCGGCGTCGCCCTTGCGGACGGTGACCGGGACCGGCTGCTTGCCGGCCTCGGCGACGAAGAGCGCGGCGGGGCGGGCGTGCAGGCCCTCGGCGATGGCGACGACGACGGGACGTTCCATGGGGGCGACCTCCGGGGTGACGTGTCCGTGCCCGGCACTGGGCACCGGTGCAGCGTAACTGGTCTGGACCATCCGCCCGGACCGGTCGCGCGGGACGGCCTTCGCGCGCCGTGCCGGCCCCGCCCGCCCCGTGCCGACCCGGCCGCGTCAGCCCGCCCGGACCTGGTCGACGCCCCGGTTCGCGAGCTCGTCCGCGCGCTCGTTGCCCGGGTCGCCCGCGTGGCCCTTCACCCAGTGCCAGGAGATCGCGTGCCGCGCGACCTGCTCGTCGAGCGCCTGCCACAGGTCCTGGTTCTTCACCGGCTTCTTGTCGGCGGTCCGCCAGCCGTTGCGCTTCCAGCCCGCGATCCACTTCGTCACGCCCTGCATCACGTACTGCGAGTCGACGTGCAGGTCGACGCGGCACGGCTGGTTCAGCGCCTTCAGCCCCTCGATGACGGCCGTGAGCTCCATGCGGTTGTTGGTGGTGACGGCCTCGCCGCCGAACAGCTCGCGCTCGTGCCCGCCGGACCGCAGCAGGGCCCCCCAGCCGCCGACGCCGGGGTTGCCCTTGCAGGCGCCGTCCGTCCACATCTCGACGGCGGGCGGGGCGGGTTCGGCGGCGCTCATGGTCGCCCACTGTAGGGCGCACCCCGCCGTGAAAGGATCGCCGGGTGGCTGCCTCCCGATCGACCCTCGCCGACCGGGTCCCCGCCGATCCGCGCGACCCCGACGCCCTGTACGCGGCGTTCACCGGCTGGGCGCAGGACCAGGGCCTGACCCTCTACCCGCACCAGGACGAGGCGCTGCTGGAGCTGGTGACCGGCTCGCACGTCATCCTGTCGACGCCCACGGGCTCCGGGAAGTCCCTCGTGGCGACCGCGGCGCACTTCGTCGCGCTCGCCCAGGGCCGCCGCACGTACTACACCGCGCCCCTCAAGGCGCTCGTGAGCGAGAAGTTCTTCGCGCTGGTCGAGGCGTTCGGGTCCGCGGACGTCGGCATGATGACCGGCGACTCCGCGGTGAACCCCGACGCCCCGATCATCTGCTGCACCGCCGAGATCCTCGCGAACCTCGCGCTGCGCCAGGGGCCGGGCGCGGACATCGGCCAGGTCGTCATGGACGAGTTCCACTTCTACGCCGACCCGCAGCGGGGCTGGGCGTGGCAGGTGCCGCTGCTGGAGCTGCCGCGGGCGCAGTTCCTGCTGATGTCGGCGACGCTCGGCGACGTCACGTTCTTCCGCGAGGACCTGGAGCGGCGCACGGACGTGCCTGTGGCCGTGGTCGACGACGCCGAGCGGCCGGTGCCCTTGTCGTTCTCCTACGAGGTGGAGCCGCTGCACGAGCTGCTGGAGATGCTGGTGCAGACGGGCCGCTCCCCCGTGTACGTCGTCCACTTCACCCAGAAGGAGGCCGTCGAGCGCGCGCAGTCGCTGCTGTCCATGACGCTCGCGAGCCGGGAGCAGCGGGACCGGATCGCGGACGAGCTGGGCGACTTCCGGTTCGGCCCGGGGTTCGGCAGGACGCTGTCCCGGCTGCTGCGGCACGGCGTCGGCGTGCACCACGCGGGCATGCTCCCCAAGTACCGCCGCGTCGTCGAGCGGCTGACCCAGAAGGGCCTGCTCCGGGTCGTCTGCGGCACCGACACCCTGGGCGTCGGGATCAACGTGCCGATCCGCACCGTGCTGCTCACCTCTCTCGTGAAGTACGACGGCACCCGGATGCGGCACCTGTCGGCGCGCGAGTTCCACCAGATCGCCGGGCGGGCGGGCCGCGCGGGCTTCGACACCACCGGCGAGGTGCTCGTGCTCGCCCCGGAGCACGTCATCGAGAACCGCCGGGCCCTGGCCAAGGCGGGCGACGACCCGAAGAAGCTCAAGAAGATCGTCCGCAAGCAGGCGCCACCCGGGATGGTGAACTGGACGGACAAGACGTTCGAGCGGCTGCGCGACGCCGAGCCCGAGCCCCTGACGTCGTCGTTCACGGTCACCCACGCGATGGTGCTGAACGTGCTGGCGCGGCCGACGGGCGACCCGGTCGAGACGATGCGCCACCTGCTGCTCGACAACCACGAGCCCGAGGCCTCGCGCGGCCGGCTGGTGCGGCAGGCGGTGGCGATCTACCGGTCCCTGCGCACGGCCGGCGTCATCGAGCGCGTCGTCGAGCCCGGACCCGGCCCGGAGCGGCTGCGCCGGACCGTGCGGCTCACCCTCGACGTGCCGCCCACGTTCGCACTGAACCAGCCGCTGTCCCCGTTCGCCTACGCCGCGCTCGACCTGCTCGACCGCGAGGACCCGGGCTACGCGCACGACGTGGTGTCGGTCATCGAGGCGACGCTCGACGACCCGCGCCAGGTGCTCGCGGCGCAGGAGAACCGCGCCCGCGGGGAGGCCGTCGCGGCGATGAAGGCCGACGGCATCGAGTACGAGGAGCGGATGGCGCTGCTCGAGGAGGTGACCTACCCGCGGCCGCTGGCGGAGCTGCTGGGCGGGACGTTCCAGATCTTCAAGCAGACCAACCCCTGGGTCGCGGACCACGAGCTGTCCCCGAAGTCCGTCGTGCGCGACATGCACGAGCGCGCCGCGACGTTCGCCGAGTACGTGTCGCTGTACCAGCTCGACCGCACCGAGGGCGTGCTGCTGCGGTACCTCGCGGACGCGTTCCGGGCACTGCGGCAGACGGTGCCCGAGGACGCCCGCACCGAGGAGCTGCACGAGATCATCGAGTGGCTGGGCGACCTGGTGCGCCGCACGGACTCGAGCCTGCTGGACGAGTGGGAGCGGCTGGCGCACCCGGAGGACCTCGACGACGCCACCGTCGCCGGGTCGCGGCCGGAGGACGACGCGCCGCCGCCGGTCACGACGAACCGCCGGGTGTTCCGCGCGCTCGTCCGCGGCGCCCTGTTCCGGCGGGTCGACCTCGCGGCGCGGGAGGCGTACCCGGCGCTCGCGGCACTGGGCGACCTGGACGCGGACGACGCCCCGTGGACGGCCGACCGCTGGCGCGACGCGCTCGACCCGTTCTACGACGACCACGACGAGATCCTCACCGGGCCCGCGGCACGCGGGCCGGCGCTGTTCCAGGTGGACGAGCGCCCCGCGGCGCACGGCGAGGCGGGCGCGCGCGGCGACCTGTGGTTCGTCCGCCAGCTGCTCGACGACCCCGCCGGGGACCACGACTGGCGCATCGACGCGCTGGTCGACCTGCCGGCGTCGGACGCCGCGGGCGAGGCCGTGCTGCGGGTGCTCGACGTGGGCCCGCTGTGACGTCCCGCTGACCCCCGCCGCGGACCTGACGAGACCTGCCGCTGGCCTGCACAGATACCTGGATCGGTTCCAGATCAGGGCAGGCTAACCTGTGTTTGCGCAGGTCAGGGCAGCCTTTCCTGTGATGACACGGCGTCAGAACCGGCCTAGCGTGGAGGCCATGACGAGCCTGTCGAGCCACCTCCTGGACCGCGGTCGCACCCCGGCGACCGCTCCCCAGCGCCGGGTCGCCGGTGACACCCCTGCCGCCGACGACCCGGCCCTCGCTGCCGCCACCGCGCCCGTCGTCGCCGCGCCCCGCCCGGCCGCGGACGTGCTCGACCTGCCCACCGCCAGCCGGCTCAACTGGCTGCGCGCCGGCGTCCTCGGCGCCAACGACGGCGTCGTCTCCGTCGCCGCCACCGTCGTCGGCGTGGCGGGCGCGGCCACCGAGGTCAGCGCCCTCGCGATCGCCGGGTTCGCGGCCCTGGCCGCCGGGGCCCTGTCCATGGCGGCCGGCGAGTACGTCTCGGTGAGCAGCCAGCGTGACGCGGAGAAGGTGCTGCGCACCCACGGCGTGCTGGACGCGACCGCGGAGCTCACCAACCCCTGGCACGCCGCGCTCGCCTCGTTCGTCGCGTTCCTCGCCGGTGGCATCGTGCCGCTGCTGGTCGTGCTGGCCCCCTGGGGCGCAGGTCGCATCGTCGCCACGTTCGTCGCCGTGGCCCTCGCCCTGGTCGTCACGGGGTCCGTCAGCGCCCGGCTCGGCGGCGCCCCGGTGGGCCGGGCCGTACTGCGCAACGTGGTCGGCGGCTCGCTCGCGATGCTGGTCACGTACGGCGTCGGGTCCCTGGTCGGCCTGGCGGTCTGACGACGCGGCGGTCCGACGACCCGGCGCGCCGCCGGCCTCCGACCACCCCGGCCTCACCCCGCGGACCAGGCCCCCGCGGCGACCACGACCACGACCACCCCGAGCACGCCGGCCGCCAGCGCCCCGTCGCCCGCGCCGAGCGGCACCGGGCGCCACACCGTCCGCGGACCGGCGGACAGCCCGCGCGACTCCAGCGCGAGCGCGACCCGCTCCGAAGCCCGGACCGACGCCACCAGCAGCGCGAACGCGGAGCGGCCCAGGCCACGCCACCCCTCCCGCGGCCGTCCGTCGCGGCGGAGAGGGGCACGGACGGCCTGCGCCGCCCGGATCGTCGCCCACTGCCGCGGCAGCCCGGCGAGCATCCGGTGACCCGCCAGGAGCGCGTACGCGTACCGCGGGCTCAGCCGGGCGTGCCGGACGAGGCTGACCATCAGGTCCCGCGGCGGGGTGCTGGCCAGGAACGCGACGGTCGCGACGCCGATCACGCACCCGCGCAGCGCCAGCGCGGCGCCGACCGCGAGCCCCTCGTCCGTCACGCGGAACGGGCCCGCTGCGGCCAGGACGTCGCCCGGCCGGCTGAGCGCGTTCACCAGCAGGACGCCGGCGCCGAAGGTCCAGAACGGCACCTGCGCGAGCAGCAGCCGGCGCGGTCCGACCCCCGCTCCCCAGCGGGCGGCGACGAGCCCGAGCAGGTACAGCACGGCGAGGGTGCGGGGGTCCAGCAGCGCGAGCGTCGCGACGGACACCGCGACGACCAGCAGCAGCTTGACGGCGGGGTTGCGGGCCTCGAGGGGGCTCACGGGGCCGGCACCTCCGTCCGCTCGCCCGCGGGCGCGGCGGGCCCGGCCGCGACCGTGGTCGCCGCACCGGCCGTGGTCACGCCGCGGGCGTCCAGCGCCGCGAGCGCGTCCCGCAGCCGCCCCGCGTCGTCCGCGGCCTCGGCGAGCCAGCGCAGCAGCCGCGACGGGCGCAGCCGGGCGGCGTCGAGCAGCCTCGGGTCCCGCAGCAGGGTGAGCGGGTCCACGTCCGCGACCAGCCGGCCGCCGGCGAGCACCAGCACCCGGTCCGCGCACGACGCGACCGCGCGCAGGTCGTGGCAGCTCAGCAGCACGGCCCGTCCCGCGCGCGCCGTCTGCGCGAGCGCACCGAGGACGGCCGCGGTGCCGTGCCGGTCCAGCCCGAACGTCGGCTCGTCGGCCAGCAGCACCCCGCGGTCGTGCACGAGCATCGCGGCCAGGCTCAGCCGGCGCTGCTCACCGCCGGACAGCCGGTGCGGGTCCCGGTCCGCGAGCGCCGTCAGGCCGAACCGCTCGAGCGCCTCGGCGACCCGGGCGTCCGTCGCCGGACCGGGCGGCAGCCCGACGGCGACCTCCGCCCGCACGGTGCGGGCGGCGATCTGGTGCTCGGGGTTCTGGGCCACCAGCCCGGCGCGCGCCCCGTCCACGACGCCGGCGAGCGGCGGCAGCAGCCCGGCGAGGCACGCGAGCAGCGTGGACTTCCCTGCGCCGTTCGCCCCGACGAGCGCCACCACCTCGCCCGCGCGCAGCTCGAGGTCCACGTCCCGGAGCACCGGTTCGGGCACGGGGCCGCGGCGGGAGCGCCGGCCGTGACGGGGTGCGGGCCCGCCGCGCCCTGCCGCCAGGCCGCGCGCCGCCAGCAGCACCTCCCCCCGCGGTGCGGTCACCGGGCCCGGCGGTGCGGCGGCGGCGAGGGCCAGGACCCGGTCGCGCTGCCCGGGCCCGCCGACCGCGCCGCCGAGGACCGTCGCGATCTCGACGTCCTCCGGCAGCCAGCAGCCGCGGGCGAGTAGCTCCGGCCCCGCCTCCCGTGCGACACGGGCGGCGGGGCCGTCGTGGGTCACGCGCCCGTCGGCCGACAGCACGACCCACCGCCCCGGCAGCCCGGCGACGCCCGCGTCCCCCGCGAGCGCGTCGAGCCGGTGCTCGACCAGGACGCACGCGGCCCCGGTCGCGGCGCGCGTGACGGCGAGCGCGTCCCGCACCGCCGCCACCCCGTCCGCGTCCAGCATCGACGTCGGCTCGTCGAGCAGCAGCAGCCGCGGTCCCGCCACGACGGCGGCCGCGAGGGCGACCCGCTGGAGCTCGCCGCCGGACAGCGCGTCCGTGCGGCGGCCCGCGAGAGCCCCCGCCCCGGCCGCGCCGAGCGCCGCCGCGACCGCCGGTCCGATCACGTCCGGCGGCGTCCCGAGGTTCTCCAGCGGGAACGCGACCTCGTCCGTGACGTCGGCCAGGCACACCCCGGTCTCGGGGTCCTGCGCGAGCACGCCGACCACGTCCGCGAGCGCCGCGACGCCGTGCTCCGCGACCGCGCGGCCGGCGACGAGGACCCCTCCCTCGACGTGGGCGGGCACCGCGTGCGGCACCGCGCCGTGCAGGCAGCGCAGCAGCGTCGACTTCCCCGCCCCCGAGGGCCCGAGCACGAGGACCTGCTCCCCCGGTGCGAGCCGCAGGTCGACCGGGCCGACGCCGGCGCCGCCGTCGAGCACGGCCTCCAGCCCGGACACGTCCAGCACGACCCCGGGCGCCGGCGGGACAGCGGGCGCCACCGGGGCCGGCGCGTCAGCCGGCACGGCGCCGGGGCACCGGGCGCCCGGCCGCAACCGCGCGTCCGATCGCGAACCCGTCGAGCACGCCGGTCCGGTGCAGGGCGTCGACGACGACCTTCGCCAGCAGGCCGCCCAGGACGACGCCCGACACGGCCTGGAGCACCAGCCGCAGCACCAGCACGTCCTGCCCGTACCAGCCGAACCGGAACGCCGACCAGCCGAACACCAGCGTCGCGCCGAGCAGCCCGGAGGCGGCGAACCGGCCCCAGCCGAACCGCCGGTACCGGCCGAGCGCGAACGGGATCTCGCTGCCGAGGCCCTGCAGCAGCGCGGCGACGACCAGCAGCGGCCCCACCGGAGACCCGAGGAACACCACCTCGACCACCGAGGCGATCACCTCGGCGAGGATCCCCACGCCGGGCCGCCGGATGATCGCGACGGCGACCGGGGCCACCAGCAGCCACCCGCCCAGCAGCACGTGCTGCGCGAGGTCGCCCGCGGGCCCCATGAGCACCGCGAGACCGTTCCACGCCTGGACGAGCGCCCAGTACAGGAACCCGAACACCACCCCCAGCACGACCATCAGCACGATGTCCTTGAGCGCGAGCGGCTCCCGCCGGCGCGCGCCCACGACGCCCTCAGCCACGGCGGGTCGGGCTGTTGAGCGAGAAGGTGACGTGGCTCGTCACGTGCTGCACGCCGCGCCCCGCACGCGCCCAGGCGCCGACCACCGTCTCCACGAGCGCTCCCACGTCGCCCTCCAGCCGGGTGACGAAGTGCTCGGAGCCCCGGAACGTGCCGCTCGCCCGGGCCAGGTCGATCGCCGCCTCGATGTCCCGCATGTGGTCGGGCACCACCCCCGCGCGGACGTCGTCGGCCAGCGGGTACAGCGCCCACTCGGCCGCGCCGGAGCGGCCGGTGCGCCGGCCGGGCGGCAGCACGACCTCGCGCGGGCCCGCCCCTCCGGGCAGCGCGCACCGCACCTCGCCCGGGCAGCCCCGCGACAGGTGCAGCGTGACGGCGGCGTGCTCGCCCGTGGCGGCCACGGCGTCCACGAGGTCGGTGAGGTACCGGAGCAGGTCCGCCTCGTGGCCTCCGACGTAGGTGCTGACGTCGCCGGTCTGCACCACCAGCCCGTCGGTGCGGACCGACCCGAGCACGCCGAGGACCACCTCGACGTACCGGTCGCACATCACGGCGACGGTGACGCGGGCGCCCACCCCGAACCGGAGCGGGTCGGCGACCAGGTCGGCGGCCTCCGCGGGCCGGACGGGCGTCGGTGTCGGGGTCATGCGTCCTCCTGTGCTGGTCGGATCAGCACGGGGGACGCGGACGGGTGCCCGGCATCCTGCGATGTCGCTCCCTGCGCTGGCATGACCCAGATCAGGTTCAACGGTCGGAGTTCGAGTACTCCCTCTCAGCCCGGCTCACCGGACTCCCGTGCTGCCCCGCACGCTAGCAGCACCGGGGCGGACGGGGCGCGCCCTAGGCTGGCCCCGTGAGCCGCAAGCAGCCGCCGTCCGGCACGCCCGCGCTCGTCGCGCTGACCGCCGCCGGGGTCCCGCACACCGCGCACGCCTACGAGCACGACCCGCGCAGCACGGTCGGCTACGGGCTCGAGGCCGCCGAGGTGCTGGGCATCGACCCGGAGCAGGTCTACAAGACCCTCATGGCCTCGGTCGACGGGACGCTGACGGTGGCCGTCGTGCCCGTCGCCGGGAAGCTCGACCTCAAGGCGCTCGCGAGCGCCGTCGGCGGGAAGAAGGCCGTGATGGCCGACCCCGCGGCCGCGGAGCGCGCGACCGGGTACGTGGTCGGAGGGATCTCCCCGCTCGGTCAGAGGACGGCGCACCCGACCGTCGTCGACGAGACGGCGCAGCTGTTCGACACCGTGTTCGTGTCCGGCGGACGCCGCGGCCTCGACGTCGAGCTCGCCCCGGACGACCTGATCCGTCTGACGGCGGCGACCGTCGCGGACATCGCCCGCGGCTGACGGCGCCGGGCGCCCGCCGCCGGAGCGATTAGGGTCGGACACATGACGACCGGCGCGACCGAGCTCGCGGAGCGGCTGGCGCGCGTCCGCTCCCGGGTCGCGGCCGCCGAGTCCGCCGCGGGCCGCCCCGCCGGCTCGGTGCGGCTGCTGCTGGCCACCAAGACCCAGGACGCCGCGACGGTGCGCGCGGCGGTGCTCGCCGACATCGCCGGGGCCGCCACCACGGCCGGCACCGCCCGTCGGGTGCTGCTCGGCGAGAACCGGGTGCAGGAGCTCGTCGCCAAGGGGCCGGACCTCGCCGACCTCGCGCCCGAGCTGCACCTCATCGGCCCGCTGCAGTCCAACAAGGTCAACGCCGCGCTGCGCTGGGCCACCTGCGTGCAGAGCGTCGACTCCACGGCCCTGGCCGACCGGCTCGCGCGCCGGTGCGCCGACGACGACCGGACGCTCGACGTGCTGGTGCAGGTCAACGTCTCCGGCGAGCCCACCAAGCACGGTGCCGCGCCGCAGGACGCGCTCGACGTGGTCCGGGCGGTCGCCGGACACCACCGGCTGCAGCTGCGCGGGTTCATGACGGTCGGCGCGAACACACCCGACGAACGGGCCGTGCGCGCCGGGTACGCCGCGCTACGCGACCTGCGGGACAAGGTCTCCGGCAGCGGGGAGGCGGGCACCGGCGACGCCGTCGAGCTGTCCATGGGCATGAGCCGCGACCTCGAGGCGGCCGTGGCCGAGGGGGCGACCATCGTGCGCATCGGCACAGCCGTGTTCGGCCCGCGGCCGGTCCGCGCGGGCGTCCCGGGAACGGCCCCGGCGGCGTGACCGCGCCCGCCGACCGCCGGCTCCCCCGGCGGGTGTACGCCCGCGGCACCGAGCCCGACGGCCGGTTCTCGCTCGCGAACGAGCGGACGTTCCTCGCCTGGGTCCGCACGGCGCTCGCGCTGCTCGCCGGTGGCGTGGCCCTGGAGGCCCTGGACCTGCCCGTGGAACCGCACCTGCGCCTCGCGGCCGCCGTGCTGCTGCTCCTGCTGGGGATCGCCGCGCCGGCGCAGGCGTGGCTCGGCTGGGCGCGCGCCGAGCGGGCCCTGCGCGAGCGGGACCCGCTGCCGGCACCGGCGTTCAGCGGCCCGCTCGCCGCCGGTGTGGCGCTGGCCGGCGTGCTCGTGCTCGTCGGGCTGCTGCTGCGGTGAGCACCGCGAGCCGGGCGCACACCGCCCCGCCCGGGGCGCAGCCGGAGCGCACGGCGCTCGCGTGGCGCCGCACCTCGCTGTCCGTCGCGGTGGGTTCGCTGGTCGCCGGCCGCGTGCTCGAGCCGTGGCTCGGAGCGTCGGTCTGGGGGGCCACGGCGCTCGGGCTGCTCGGCGCGCTCGCGCTCGACCGGGCGGGCGCCCGCCGGGCCGTGCTCTGGGCCGCGGTCGTCGACGACGCGCACCCCGACCGCGGGCCGGGCGCCCCGGTCCCCGCCGGCGCGCGCACGCCCGGCGGTGCTGCCCTCGGTGCGACGGCGCTGGCCGCGGCGGTGCTCGGTGTGGCCGCGCTGGTCCTCGTCCTGCGGCACGCGGCGGTCTGACGCGACGCCGGGGCCGACGCGACGCCGGGGCCGACGCGACGCCGCGGCCGACGCGGCGCCGCGGCGGACCGGGGTCGGAGGCCGCCGCGGGGCTCAGCGCCCGTACGCCGCCAGTGCCCGGTCCGTCGGCACGATCTGCTTGCCGAGCGGCACGAGCGAGACCGGGATCATCTTGAGGTTCGCGATCGCCAGCGGGATCCCGATGATCGTGATCGCCTGCGCGAGCGCCGTCGTCAGGTGCCCGAGCACCAGCCACCAACCGGCCACGAGGATCCAGATGACGTTGCCGATCGTCGACATCGCGCCGGCGGTCGGCCGGTCGACGATGGTCCGACCGAACGGCCACAGCGCGTACGACGCCATCCGGAACGACGCGATGCCGAACGGGATGGTCACGACGAGCACGCAGCAGATGATCCCGGCGACCACGTAGCCGAGCGCGAGCCACAGGCCGCCGAACACGAGCCAGATGAGGTTGAGCAAGAGCTTCACGGCACCAGCCTGACGGACGCCACCGCTCCTGCGCATCGGGGACCTCCCCGACCCGACCCTGGTCCTGCCGCGGTCGTGCGGTCGCCGTGCTGCCGGCTCACGGCACGCGCGCCGTCCACTCCGGGTTGCCGAACTTCTCCTCGACCAGCTGCTGCGCCCGCTCCAGCTCCTCCGGCCGGAGGTCGCCGTCGACCGTCCGGTACCGCGACCGGAAGTGCGTGACGAACGCGTCGATGACCTGCTCGCGCGGCAGGCCGGTCTGGGACCGCACCGGGTCCACCCGCTTGTTCGCGCTCGTCGTGCCCTTGTCGGACAGCTTCTCCCGGCCGATGCGCAGCACCTCGAGCATCCTGTCCGCGTCGATGTCGTAGGCCATCGTCATGTGGTGCAGCACCGCCCCGCCGGCCAGGCGCTTCTGCGCGGACCCGGCGATCTTCCCGGCCGGCGACGCGATGTCGTTCAGCCCGGAGAACGTCGCGGTGACGCCCACGTCGGCCAGCGCGCCGATCACCCAGTCGTCGAGGAACCGGTACGACTGCTCGAACGACAGGCCGTCGACGAGCGACGCCGGCACCACGAGCGAGAACGTGATGCAGTTGCCGGCCTCCATGAACATGGCCCCGCCGCCGGAGATCCGCCGGACCACGGTCACGTCGTGCTTCGCCGCACCCTCCGGGTCCACCTCGTTGCGCAGCGACTGGAACGACCCGATGAACACGGCGCGCTCGTCCCACTCCCAGAACCGCAGCGTCGGGCCGCGACGGCCGGCGGCGAGCTCCTCGGTCAGCACCTGGTCCAGCGCGCCCAGCACGGCGGGCGGCAGCGCACCGGGCCGGATGAGCTCGAACGTGTGGTCCTGCCAGGACGTCGCGTGGCCCAGTGCGCGCCGCACGGCGATCGCCACGGCCTCGGCCGTGAAGCCGACCATGTGCACCGGGGCGTCGAGCGTGCCGTCGGCCTCGGCGCGCCGCAGCCCGTCCTCGACGGCCACCGTGAGGTCCGGCACCCGCGCGTCGGCGGGGCGGCCGCGCAGCGACGCGTCGATGACCGCGAGCGCGGCGTCGGGTTCGAGGAAGAAGTCCCCGCTGATCCGGACGTCGGCGAGGGCGCCGTCCGCGACCTCCACGTCCGCCGCCACGAGCTTGCCACCGGGGACCTTGTACTCACCACGCACGATGCCGATCCTAGGCCCGCCGCGTCCGCACCCCACCCCGGGCCCCGGCCCAGGCCCACGTAAGGACCCGATCACGCGGGCGCACCCGGCGCGCCCGTCCGCACGGATCCGGACCGCAGGACGGCGCGGTCCCGAGCGACGGCCCGGCGAGGGCAGGCCCGGTGGAGGGCCTCCCGGCTACCCGCGGGAGTGGTGCCGGCCCGCGGCGCGCACCAGGCGGGCCACCTCGCCGGCCGTGGCGGCGAGCTCGTCCGACGCGATCCCGGGGTCCAGCGCCTCCGCGAGCGGGCGCGGCCCCGACTGCACGGCGAGCACCGCGTCGAACGGCGCGGTGGCGCCCGGGTCGCCGCCCCGCGCGACCGACCCGGCGAGCGCCACGACGACCGCCCCGGCGTCCCGGGCCAGCGCCGCGACGCCGGCCGGGGCCTTGCCGTGGGCGGTCTGCCCGTCGACGCGCCCCTCCCCGGTCAGGACGAGGTCGGCGCCGACGAGCGCGTCCGCGAGTCCGGCGGCCCGGGCGACGAACGCGAACCCCGGCTCGCGCCGCGCCCCGAGCGCGAGCAGCGCCGCGCCCAGACCGCCCGCGGCCCCCGCGCCCGGCAGGTCCGCCACCGGCCGGCCCGCGGCAGCGAGCGCGGCACCCCACGCGGCGAGCCGGTCGTCCAGGTGCCGCACCTGGACGGCGGTGGCACCCTTCTGCGGCGCGAACACGTGGGCGGCGCCGGCCGGCCCGTGCAGCGGGCTGTCGACGTCCGTCAGCACGAGCAGCCCGACGTCCCCGAGGTCGGGCAGCGACGACGGGTCCAGCGCGCAGGGCGACCACAGCGGGTTCACCCCCGCCGCCGGCACCGGGCGGCCGTCGGCGTCGCTCACGCGGGCCCCGAGGGCGATCAGCAGACCCGCGCCGCCGTCGGTGCACGCGGTCCCGCCCAGGGCGACCGCCACCCGCCGGGCGCCCGCGTCGACGGCGTGACGCACCAGCAGGCCGACCCCGGCCGAGCCGGCCCTCGGCGGCAACGTCGCGTCCACCGGGCCGACCTGGGCCGGCCCCACGCACGACGCGGCCTCGACCACCGCGGTCCCGTCCGGCAGCAGCGCGTACGCCGCGGTCACCGGCCGGCCGAGCGCGTCGACCGTCGACGCCTCCACCCGCTGCCCGGCGACGGCGGCCAGCAGCGCGTCGACCGTGCCCTCGCCGCCGTCGGCGACCGGGACCACGCGCACGTCGGCGCCCGGCACCGCCGCGAGCACGCCGACGCGTGCGGCGTCGCCCGCCTCGGCGCTGCTGAGGCAGCCCTTGAACGAGTCGAGCGCGACGACGACCTTCACGGTGCCTCCCACGGCCGCTCAGCGCGGCGCGACGCCCCGGTTCCGCAGTCCCCAGATCGCCGAGTCCGTCAGCGCCTCCCACGACGCCTCGATGAGGTTCGGCCCCACGCCCACCGTGCTCCACGCGGTCTGCCCGTCCGTGGTCTCGATGAGCACCCGGGTCACCGCGTCGGTCCCGTGCATCGCGTCGAGGATGCGCACCTTGAAGTCGATGAGCTCGAACTCCGCGAGCTCGGGGTACACCCGCTGGAGCGCGAGGCGCAGGGCGTGGTCGAGGGCGTTGACGGGGCCGTTGCCCTCGCCCGTGGCGACGATGCGCTCCCCCCCGGCGTGCAGCTTCACGGTCGCCTCCGCGGTGGCGGGGGTGCCGCGGGAGCCGGCGCGCTCGACGATGGTGCGCCACGACTCGACCCGGAAGTACGCGGGCCGTCCGCCCTCGACCTCCTCGGCGAGCAGCAGCTCGAACGACGCGTCGGCGGCGTCGTACGTGTAGCCCTGCGCCTCGGCGTCCTTGACGCGCTGGGTGACGCGCGTCAGCACCTCGTCCTGCCCGGCCAGGTCGAACCCGAGCTCACGGCCCTTGAGCTCGACCGACGCGCGCCCGGCCATCTCCGAGACGAGCATCCGCATGTCGTTCCCGACGGCCTGCGGGTCGATGTGCTGGTACAGGTCCGGGTCGACGCGGATCGCCGAGGCGTGCAGCCCGGCCTTGTGCGCGAAGGCGCTGACCCCGACGTAGGGCTGGCGCGCGAACGGCGCGATGTTGGTGATCTCGCTGATCTGGTGGGCGATGCGCGACATCTCGGCCAGGCCGCCGGAGCCGTCCGGCGGCGGGGCGAGCACGCTGCGCCCCGTCTTGAGCTCGAGGTTGGCGACGACCGACAGCAGCTCGGCGTTGCCGGTGCGCTCCCCGTAGCCGTTGACGGTGCCCTGGACGTGCACGGCGCCCGCCTCGACGGCCGCGAGCGTGTTCGCCACCGCACAGCCGGAGTCGTTGTGCGCGTGGACACCGAGGCGCACCAGCGGGTCCGCCGTGCCGAGCGCGGCGCGCAGGTCGCGGATGACGTCGGCGACGTGCGTGGGGAGCATGCCGCCGTTCGTGTCGCAGAGCACGACGGTCTCGGCGCCGGCCTCCGCAGCCGCGAGGACGACGTCGCGCGCGGCGGCCGGGTCGTGCCGGAACCCGTCGAAGAAGTGCTCCGCGTCGACGACGACCCGGCGGCCCTCCCCGACGAGCAGCCGGACGGAGTCCGCGACCATCGCCAGGTTCTCCGCGACCGTGGTGCGCAGCGCCCGCTCGACGTGCCGGGAGTCGCTCTTGGCGACGAGCGTGACGACCGGGGCCTCGGAGTCGAGCAGCGCGCGCAGCTGCGGGTCGTCCCAGGCCCGTACACCGGGCTTGCGGGTCGCGCCGAACGCCGCGAGCACCGCGTGCCGCAGGTCGAGCTCCTTGGCCGCGCGGGCGAAGAACTCCGTGTCCTTCGGGATCGCGCCCGGCCAGCCGCCCTCGATGTAGCCGACGCCCAGCTCGTCCAGCAGCGGGGCGATCGCGAGCTTGTCGGCGACCGACAGGTTCATGCCCTCCTGCTGGGCGCCGTCGCGCAGGGTCGTGTCGTAGACGTCGAACGCGCCGGGCGTGCCGGCCACGGGGTGCGCGGCACCGGTGCGGGGCAGCGAGGCGGGGGCGTCGTCGCGGGGTGCAGAGGTCACGGTCGGGCTTCTCTCGGCGAGGGAGGACGGTGCGAGCCGGGTGAGCGTGCGGGTGAGCGTGCGGCAACAAAAAGACCCCCCGGGTTCGGGAGGTCGGCGCGTCCGCGGGGGTGGGCGGACGCGCTAGGCGATGACGATCGGGTGGCGAACGGTCATGGGCGCCATCGTGGCACACGTCACGCCCGCCGTCAGCCCCGTCCACCCCCCGGGACGCCCCGCACCCCACCCGCCCCACCCCCGCGAGTTCGGCAGTCGGCGCGCGAAGTCGGCAGCTCCAGGTGCCGAACTCGACGGGGAGTGCCGAACTCGCGGGCGGGGCGGGGGCGGGGCGGGTGGGGCGGGGCGGGTGGTGGGTGGGGCGTCAGGCCAGGCGGTGCATCCAGCCGTGCGGGTCCGCGGCGCGGCCGTACTGGATGTCCGTGAGGGCCGCGCGGATGCCGGTCGTCACCGCGCCGGCGGTGCCGTCGCCGACGGTGACGTCGAAGTCCCCGCCCGCGAGGCGCCCGATCGGCGTCACGACCGCGGCCGTGCCGCAGGCGAGCACCTCCGCGACCGACCCGTCGCGCAGCCCCGCGAGCAGCTCCGTCAGCGGGATGTCACGCTCCCGGATCTCCCGGCCCTGCTCGGCCAGCAGCGTGAGGATCGACGACCGGGTCACGCCCTCGAGGATCGACCCGGACAGCCGGGGCGTGGACACCGACCCGTCGGCGCCGACGACGAACACGTTCATGCCGCCGAGCTCCTCCAGGAGGGACCCGGTCGAGGCGTCGAGGAAGCAGACCTGCTCGCACCCGCGCGCGTAGGCCTCCTGCTGCGGCAGCAGGCTCGCGGCGTAGTTGCCGCCGCACTTGGCCGCCCCCGTGCCGCCGGCGCCCGCCCGCGCGTAGTCCTCGGAGACCCAGATGGACACCGGCTTCACGCCGCCGGCGAAGTACGACCCGACGGGCGACGCGATGACGAGGTACTCGGCCTGCATCGACGGCCGCACGCCGAGGAACGCCTCGGAGGCGTACATGAACGGCCGCAGGTACAGGCTGGTCTCCTCCCCCGACGGCACCCAGTCGAGGTCGGTGCGCACCAGGGCGGTGATCGACGCGAGGAAGTCCTCGGTCGGCAGCTCGGGCAGCGCCAGGCGCCGCGCGGACCGCTGCATGCGCTCGGCGTTCGCGGTGGGCCGGAACGTCCAGACCGAGCCGTCGTCGTGCCGGTACGCCTTGAGCCCCTCGAAGATCTCCTGGGCGTAGTGCAGCACCGCGGTCGCGGGGTCGAGCTGCAGCGGGCCGTACTTCTCGACCCGGCGGTCGTGCCAGCCGAGGCCCTGCGTCCAGGAGGCGCGGGCCATGTGGTCGGTGAACACGGTGCCGAACTTCGGCGTGGCGAGCAGCGACTCCCGCTCGGCCCGGGGGGTGGGGGTGTCGGTGGGGCGGACCTCGAACGCGAGGTCGGTGTCGGAGATGCTCATCGGTGGCGGCCTTTCAACCAGGAGTCGGGACGACGGTACCTGGGCGACGGCCGGGGTGGACAGGCGCGGACGGGTCCGCGCGGGTGGGGCGCTCAGCCGGCGATGCGCGCGGCGAGGTCCTTGCCCACCTCGGCCGTCGACCGTACTCGCGTGCCCCGCTCCGCCACGTCGGCGGCGACCGCGGCCTCGACGCGGGCGGCCGCGTCGTGCTCGCCGAGGTGGTCGAGGAGCAGCGCGACGGACAGCACGGTCGCGGTGGGGTCGGCCTTGCCCTGCCCGGCGATGTCGGGCGCGGAGCCGTGCACGGGCTCGAACATGCTCGGCGCGGTGCGGTCCGGGTTGATGTTCGCGGACGCGGCCAGCCCGATGCCGCCGACGATGGCGCCGGCGAGGTCGGTGAGGATGTCGCCGAACAGGTTGTCGGTGACGATGACGTCGAACCGGGCCGGGTCGGTGACGAGGAAGATCGTCGCGGCGTCGACGTGCAGGTAGTCGACCGTCACGTCGGGGAACTCGGCGTTCACGGCCTCGACGGTCCGGCGCCACAGGTGGCCGGCGTGCACGAGGACGTTGTGCTTGTGCACGAGCGTGAGCTTCTTGCGCGGGCGCGCGGCAGCCCGGGCGAACGCGTCGCGGACCACGCGCTCGACGCCGAACGCGGTGTTGACGCTGACCTCGTTGGCGATCTCGTGCGGGGTGCCCACGCGGATCGCGCCGCCGTTGCCGACGTACGGGCCCTCGGTGCCCTCGCGGACGACCACGAAGTCGACGTCGCCGGGCGTGGCCAGCGGCGACGCGACGCCCGGGTACAGCTTCGCGGGGCGCAGGTTGACGTAGTGGTCGAGGGCGAAGCGCAGCTTCAGCAGCAGCCCGCGCTCCAGCACGCCGGACGGCACGCTCGGGTCGCCGATCGCGCCGAGCAGGATCGCGTCGTGCGTGCGGATCGCGGCGAGGTCCTCGTCGGTGAGCGTCTCGCCGGTCGCGTGCCAGCGGCGGGCGCCCAGGTCGAAGTCCGTCGTGGTGACCGTCGTGCCGGTGCCGGACAGCGCCGCCTCCAGCGCGAGCAGGCCCTGCTCCACGACCTCGGTCCCGATGCCGTCACCCGCGACGACCGCCAGGTTGATCTGCTGCGCCATGGTCCTCATCCTAGCCGTGCGTCCCACTGATCGGGACGACTGTCTCAGCGGTCGGACGACCGCGGGTAGAGCAGCTCGAACCGCTCCACCACCACCGGCGCGTCCGGCGCGAGGGCGCCGACCCCGTCGACGTCGACGCCGTCCGCCCCCGCCTCGTCCAGGCGCGCGGTCCGGACCTCGGTCGTCCGGATCAGCGCTCCCGGGTGCCCGGCGCCGTCCAGGACGATCGCCAGGTCGCCCCGCACCGGGAGCGGCTGACCCGCGCCCTCGAGGTCCGCGAGCGCCGTCGTGGAGGCCGTCGTCGCACCGTCGAGCACCCGGGCGAGGAACCGGTCCGCCTCCGCGGGGTCCTCCCCCGCGGACCACGTCGGAGGCACGAGCGTGCCGTGGATGTCCGGCCCGGTCACCGAGACCAGCCGCACCACGCCGGCCCGCACGCGGGCGACCTCCCAGAAGGCGAGGATCTCCGCGCCCACGTCCGCGTCGCCCGCCGGCCTCTCGTTCGTCCCGCCCATGTCGCCATCCTCCCCCGGCGACCGACGGAGCGGGGCCCCGGGGGCGGACCCCGGGACCCCGCTCGCGTCAGCCGTGGCAGGTCAGCGCGCGGCCGAGCCCTCCACGTAGTCGGTGTCCGACGGCTTCACCCACGCGAACAGCTGGCGCAGCTCGCGGCCGACGGGCTCGATCGGGTGGTTCTGGCCCTTCGCGCGCAGCGCCTGGAACTCCGGGGCGCCGGCGTCCTGGTCGGCGATGAACCGCTCCGCGAACGCGCCGTTCTGGATGTCCGCGAGGACGGCCTTCATGTTCTCCTTCACGTCGGGCGTGATGACCCGCGGGCCGGAGACGTAGTCGCCGTACTCGGCGGTGTCGGAGACGGACCAGCGCTGCTTGGTGATGCCGCCCTCGAAGATGAGGTCGACGATCAGCTTCAGCTCGTGCAGCACCTCGAAGTACGCGACCTCCGGCTGGTAGCCGGCCTCGGTCAGCGTCTCGAAGCCGTACTGGATCAGCTGCGACACGCCGCCGCAGAGGACCGCCTGCTCACCGAACAGGTCGGTCTCGGTCTCCTCGGTGAACGTGGTCTTGATGCCGGCGGCGCGCAGGCCGCCAATGCCCTTGGCGTAGGACAGCGCGAGGTCCCAGGCGGAGCCGGACGCGTCCTGCTCGACGGCGACGATCACCGGCACGCCGCGACCGTCGACGTACTCGCGGCGCACGAGGTGGCCCGGGCCCTTGGGGGCGACCATGACGATGTCGTGGTCGGCCTCGGGCTTGATGTAGCCGAAGCGGATGTTGAAGCCGTGGCCGAACACCAGGGCCGCGCCGTCCTTGAGGTTCGGGGCGATCTCGTCGCGGTAGATGTGCCGCTGCACCTGGTCCGGCGCGAGGATGACGACGACGTCCGCGCCCTGCACGGCCTCGGCGACGCCGGCGACCGCGAGGCCCTCGTTCTCCGCCTTCGCGCGGGACGACGAGCCCTCGCGCAGGCCGACGGTCACGTCGACGCCCGAGTCGCGCAGGTTCAGCGCGTGCGCGTGCCCCTGGCTGCCGTAGCCGATGACGGCGACCTTCTTGCTCTGGATGACCGACAGGTCGGCGTCGTCGTCGTAGAACAGCTCAGCCACGATGGATCTCCTTGTGTGTGGGACAGGTGGTGCGGGACGGGGTGGTCAGGCGGACCGGCTCACGCGCTCGAGCGCGCGGTCGGTGATGGAGCGCGGACCGCGGCCGATGGCGACGGTGCCGGACTGGACGATCTCGCGGACGCCGAACGGCTCGAGCGCCGCGAGGAGCGCCGTGAGCTTCGCGGGCGACCCGGTGGCCTCGATGGTGACGGTGTCGGGGACGACGTCGACCACGTGGGCGCGGAACAGGTCGACGACCTCGAGCACCTGCGTGCGGGTGGCGCCCTCGGCGCGCACCTTCACCAGCAGCAGCTCGCGCT
This sequence comes from Cellulomonas sp. C5510, assembly GCF_019797765.1. Taxonomy (NCBI): domain Bacteria; kingdom Bacillati; phylum Actinomycetota; class Actinomycetes; order Micrococcales; family Cellulomonadaceae; genus Cellulomonas; species Cellulomonas sp. C5510. Next base: position 1,162,814 of record NZ_CP081862.1, on the reverse strand, counting down.
GCACGGACGCGGCGTCCTCGAGCTCGACGATCTTGATGACGTTGATGAGCTTGTTCAGCTGCTTGGTGACCTGCTCCAGCGGCAGCTCGTCGACGTCGACGACGACCGTGATGCGCGAGATCTCCTCGTGCTCGGTCGGGCCCACGGCGAGGGAGTGGATGTTGAACGACCGCCGGGCGAACAGGCCCGCGACGCGGGTCAGCACACCGGGCTTGTTCTCCACGAGGACGGAGAGGGTGTGACGGCTCATGATCTGCTCGCTCCCGGGTCAGTCTTCGCGGTCCCACGCCGGGCTGATGCCCCGGGCGTACTGGATGTCGTCGTTGCTCACGCCGGCGGCGACCATCGGCCACACCATGGAGTCGCGCGACACCGTGAAGTCCACGACGACGGGTCGGTCGTCGATCTCCATCGCGCGCTGGATGGTGGCGTCCACGTCCGCCGCCGTCTCGCAGCGCAGACCCACCGCGCCGTACGCGTCGGCGAGCTTCACGAAGTCGGGGACGCGCGCGGTGCCGTGGCCGGTGTGGAGGTCGGTGTTGGAGTAGCGCGACTCGTAGAACAGCGTCTGCCACTGCCGGACCATGCCGAGCGAGGAGTTGTTGATCACCGCCACCTTGATCGGGATGTCGTTGATCGTGCAGGTGGCGAGCTCCTGGTTGGTCATCTGGAAGCAGCCGTCGCCGTCGATGGCCCAGACCGTGCGGTCCGGGTCGCCGACCTTCGCCCCCATGGCCGCGGGCACCGAGAAGCCCATGGTCCCGAGCCCGCCGGAGTTCAGCCAGGAGTTCGGGCGCTGGTACTTGATGAACTGCGCGGCCCACATCTGGTGCTGCCCGACGCCGGCCACGAAGATGGACTCCGGGCCGGAGATCTCCCCGATGCGGGAGATGACGTGCTGCGGGGCGAGATGGCCGTCGCTCGGCTCGTCGTAGCCGAGCGGGAACGTCTCGCGCCACGCGTCGATCTGCCGCCACCACGCCTCGAGGTCCGGCTTGCCGTGGTGCGCCTGCTCCTTGGCCAGCTCCGGCAGCAGGTCGGTGATGACCTCCCGCAGGTCCCCGACGATCGGCACGTCCGCGGCGCGGTTCTTGCCGATCTCGGCGGGGTCGATGTCGGCGTGCACGATGGTCGCGGACGGGGCGAACGACGAGAGCTTGCCGGTGACGCGGTCGTCGAACCGCGCGCCGAGCGCCACGACGAGGTCGGCCTTCTGCAGCGCGGCGACCGCGGCGACCGTGCCGTGCATGCCGGGCATCCCGAGGTGCTGCGGGTGGGTGTCGGGCAGGGCGCCCCGGGCCATGAGCGTCGTCACCACGGCGGCGCCGGAGGCGTCGACCAGGCGGCGCAGCTCGGCGGAGGCACCGGAGCGGATGACGCCGCCGCCGACCATCAGCACCGGGCGGCGGGCCGTCGCCAGCAGTCGGGCGGCCTCGCGGATCTGCTTGCCGTGCGGCTTGGTGACCGGGTGGTAGCCGGGCAGGTCCATCTGCTGCGGCCAGCTGAACGTGGTGTCGGACTGCATCGCGGACTTGGCGATGTCGACGAGCACGGGGCCCGGGCGGCCGGTCGAGGCGATGTGGAACGCCTCGGCGATGGTGCGCGGGATGTCGGCGGGGTCGGTCACGAGGTAGTTGTGCTTCGTGATCGGCAGCGTGATGCCGACGATGTCGGCCTCCTGGAACGCGTCCGTGCCGATCAGCGACGCGCCGACCTGGCCGGTGATGGCCACCAGCGGGATGGAGTCCATGTTCGCGTCGGCGATCGGCGTCACGAGGTTCGTCGCGCCCGGCCCGGAGGTCGCCATGCAGACGCCGACCCGGCCGGTGGCGTGGGCGTACCCGGCGGCGGCGTGCCCACCGCCCTGCTCGTGCCGCACCAGGATGTGCCGCAGGCGCGTGGAGTCCATGAGCGGGTCGTAGGTCGGCAGGATCGCGCCGCCCGGGATGCCGAAGACGACCTCGGCACCCGCCTCCTCCAGCGAGCGGACGATCGACTGCGCACCGGTCACCTGCTCGGTGACGACGGGACGCGGCCGGATCGCGGTGGGCTCGGCGAGGCGCGCGCCGTCGCGCGGCTCGGGGGCGGCGGCCGCGGGTGCGGACGGGGCCGACCTGCGGGGCGGTGCCGGGTGGGGGCCCTGGACCATCGGTGTCTCCTGGCGTCGGTGCTGGTGGAGCGTGGTGCGAGTGGTGCCGCCGGTGGCGTCCGTCGGCACGAAAAAACCCCTCGAGCCCCTGGGCGGGGCGGGTCGAGGGGTGCGCGCGCTGACGAGGCCTTCCGTGCGTGGCCTCAGCCGGCGCGCCCGGGAAGTACTACGAGGAGGTTCGTCCGCATGCCCGTGACCCTACGCCTGTCGCCGACGGGCTGTCACGCCCGGGTGGCGCCGTCTCACATCGTGGTGCACGAGTCCACCTGGTGATCGGTACCGAGCTGTGACCCGGGAGGCGGCGTGCCGCCCGGCAGGTCGCAGCGGCTGCTCCTAGCCTCGCACCATGACGCGCTCCTCCCGGTCCAGCCGCCGCCCGCTCACCGCCGGGGCCCTCGGCGCCGTCGCCGCGCTCGCCCTGCTGGGCGCCTGCGGCACCGACGACACCGCCGGCGAGCCGACCACACCCCCCGAGACCTCCGCCGCACCGACGTCCGGGACCTCGCCGACGCCGACCCCGGAGCCGACCGCGACCTCCGGGTCCGGCACCACCGACGACGACGCCGAGGCGGACTCCGCCGCGCCGCCCTTCCCCGCCGACACCGACGTCGACACCGCGGAGCCGTCGTCCGACGCGCGGCTCACCGTGACCGACGTCCGCGTGGGCCACCACGAGGGCTACGACCGCGTCGTCCTCGAGCTGGGCGGCACGGGGACCCCGGGCTGGCGCGTCGAGTACGTGGACTCCGCCACCGAGGACCCCAGCGACGCCGCCGTGGAGCTCTCCGGGGACAGCGTGCTGCAGGTCATGCTGAACGGCACCGCCTACCCGTACGACACCGGTCTCACGGAGTTCCCGCTCCGCGAGGCGGTGACCGCGCCCGGGACCACCGCCGTCACCGAGGCGGTGCTGCTGGGCACGTTCGAGGCGCAGTCCCAGGCCCTCGTCGGGATCGACGGGGACCCGCGGCCGTTCCGGGCGTACCTGCTGCCCGACCCGGCGCGCGTGGTGGTGGACGTCCAGCAGTGACGCGTCAGCCGCGGCGCCGCACCACCCGCGCCTCCCACGGGCGCAGCACGGTCGGCTCCCCCGGCCCGTCGTGGGTGCCGAGCACCAGCTCGCCCCAGCCGCCGTCCGCCGCCGCCGGCCAGCCGTCGCCCAGGTCGACGCGCGCGTCCTCGCCGGAGACGTTGACGACCACCAGCAGGGCGTCGTCCCCCAGGGTCCGCGTGAACGCGTAGACCTGCTCGTCCCGCGGCAGCAGCATCGTGAAGTCGCCGAGCGCGACCACCGGGTCGGCGTGCCGCAGCGCGATGAGGCGACGGTAGTGGTGCAGCACGGAGGCCGGGTCGGCCTGCTCGGCGGCGGCGTTGACCTCGACGTGGTTCGGGTTGACCGCCAGCCACGGCGTCCCGGTCGTGAACCCGGCCTGCGGCGAGCCGTCCCACTGCACCGGCGTGCGCGCGTTGTCGCGGCTCATCGCGGCCAGCCCCGCCAGGAGCTGCTCGTCGGTGGCGGTGCCCAGCGCCCGGGACTGCGCGACGTGGTTCAGCGACTCGATGTCCCGGTACTGGTCGAACCGCGTGAAGTGCGCGTTCGTCATCCCGAGCTCCTCGCCCTGGTAGACGTACGGCGTCCCGCGGTGCAGGTGCAGCAGGGTCGCGAGCGCCTTCGCGGACTCCCTGCGGTACCGCCCGTCGTCCCCGAACCGCGACACGACCCGCGGCTGGTCGTGGTTGTCCCAGTACAGGCTGTTCCAGCCGGCGTCCGCGAGACCGGCCTGCCAGCGCCCGAACGTCGCCTTGAGGTCCGTGAGCCGCAGCGGGCGCGGGTCGAACTTGCCGCCCGGCCCGTGGTCCAGGCCGACGTGCTCGAACTGGAACACCATGTCGACCTCGCGCCGCGCCGGGTCCGTGTACCTGCGCGCCTCCTCCAGCGTGACGCCGGGCGTCTCCCCGACCGTCAGCAGGGCGCCCTCGCGGCCGTCGAACACCTCGCGGTGCATCTCCTGGAGGAACTCGTGCACCCGCGGGCCGTCCGTGTAGTGCGCGCTGCCGTCACCCCACACCCCCGCCACGACCGGGCCGTCGGGCAGCGACGTGTTCTTGGAGATCAGGTTGATGACGTCCATGCGGAAGCCGTCGACCCCGCGGTCCAGCCACCAGCGCATCATCGCGTAGACCGCCTGCCGCACCTCCGGGTTCTCCCAGTTGAGGTCGGGCTGCTTCCGGCTGAACAGGTGCAGGTAGTACTCGCCCGACGCCTCGTCGAGCTCCCAGGTGGAGCCCGAGAAGAACGAGTGCCAGTTGGTGGGCTCCGCGCCCGGCTGCCCCGGCGCCATGCCCTCGCGGGGCGGGCGCCACCAGTACCAGTCGCGCTTCGGGGAGTCGACCGACGACCGGCTCTCGACGAACCAGGGGTGCTCGTCCGACGTGTGGTTCACGACCAGGTCCATGACGAGCTTCATCCCGCGGGCGTGCAGCGCGCCGATCAGCTCGTCCAGGTCCTCCAGCGTCCCGAACACCGGGTCGACGTCCTGGTAGTCGCTGATGTCGTACCCGTTGTCGTCCTGCGGCGAGCGGTAGATCGGCGACAGCCAGACCACGTCGACGCCCAGCGCCTCGAGGTGGTCCAGCCGCGACGCGATCCCCCGGAGGTCACCGACGCCGTCGCCGTCGGAGTCCTGGAACGAGCGCGGGTAGACCTGGTAGACGGTCGCGCGGGTCCACCACGGCGCGTCCTCGACGGTGAAAGCCATGCCGCGACCCTCTCACGGGGCGGGTGCGGCCGTCAGTCGACGTCGCGCCTGCGCAGCACCACGGCCCCGAGCGCGACGAGAACCGCCGCCACCACGGCCAGCAGCACCCCGCCGTGCAGCATCGACAGCGTCCGCTCCCCCGTGCAGGCCCCCGCCTGCGGGACGCCGTCGAGCGGCGGGCACGCCTCGGGAAGCCAGTACGTCGTGCCGGCCTGCAGCCACGCCTCGAGCGACAGCCGCAGGGTCCAGGGCTGGAGCGCCGGCAGGATGCCGGCCAGGACGCCGTCGACGAGCAGCATCCACCCGATGCCCACGCCGAGCGCCGCCGCCGCGCTGCGCAGCAGGAACCCGAGCGCCGCGCCCACCGCGCCCAGCACCGCCGCCGCGGCGAGGGTGCGCGCCGCCTGGTCGCCGAGCGCCCGCCACGTCTCCGCCGTCACGTCGCCGACCGTGTCCTGGAGAGCCGCCGCGGCCCAGGACCCCGCCACCGTGACGGCGAGCGCCGCGGCCGCGGGCACGAGCACGCCCACCCCCGCGACGACGACCTTGCTCGCGTAGACCCGGCCGCGCTGCGGCACGAACGTCAGCCACGTGCCCAGCGCCCCGGTCGCGAGCTCGGCGGTCACGAACGTGACGCCCGAGGCGAACGCCAGCAGCAGCACGAGCACGGTCGCGCCGGAGAGCCAGCCGCGCGCGTGGTCGGCGAAGGTCGGCTGCACCGGGATGTACTGCTCGAGGCGAGGCTCGATGCTGTCGCATCCCCAGTCGGCGTCCGGGTTCGTGGCGCGTTCCTGCTCCTCGCCGCTGCGGCAGTCCGCGACGTACTGGTCGCCGTTCTCCTCCCAGTCCTCCTGGGCGAGCGCGACCTGCTGCTCGGCGCTCGCGACCGCCTCCGCGGACGGCGGCCGGACGGACGCGACCACACCCGCCACCACCGCGAGCGCCGCCACGACCGACAGCAGCGCGAGCCAGCGGATCGCCGCGCGGTACCGGAACCGCCGCGCCTCGACGCGCACGAGCCCGGTCACGAGCGCGCCCGCCGTCCGTGCGGGGCCGGTCGGCCCTGGTACGGCGCGGTGCCGGCGCCGGTGCCGGGCGGCCCGTCCGCGCCGCCCGTGCCGGTCAGCGCGAGGAACACCTGCTCCAGGTCCGCGCGGACCGGCACCAACTCGTGCAGGTACAGGCCCGCCTCGGCGAGAGCACGGGTGATGTCGGCCGGCGCCGCGCCCCCGACGACCAGGCCGCCCGATCCGTCCGGCCGCACCGGCCACCCCCGGCCGGCGACGACGGCCGCGGCGCGCTCCGGCTGCTCCACGCCGACGCGCGCCTCCTGCGTCCCCGCTCCGGCGACGAGGTCCGTGACGCGGCCGCTCGCGACCAGCCGGCCCTGCGTGACGATCGAGACGGTGTCCGCCACCTGCTGCACCTCGGCGAGGATGTGGCTCGACACCAGCACCGTCCTCCCCGCGTCCGCCAGGGCGCGCATGGTCCGGCGCACCTCGTGGATCCCCGCGGGGTCGAGCCCGTTGGTCGGCTCGTCGAAGATCACGAGCTCCGGGTCCTTGAGCAGCGTCGCGGCGATGGCGAGGCGCTGCTTCATGCCGAGCGAGTACGTGCGGAACGGGCTGCCCGCGCGGTCCCCCAGGCCCACGTCCGCGAGCACGCGGTCGACGCGCGCCGGCGGGGTGCCGATCGCGGCGGCGAGCAGCTCCAGGTTGCGGCGGCCGGAGAACGCCGGGAAGAACCGCGGCGACTCCACGATCGCCCCCACCCGCTGCACGACGTCGGGCAGCGCCTCCGGGACGGGCCGGTCCAGCACGCGCACGCTGCCCGCGTCCGGGCGCACCAGGCCGAGCAGCATCCGGATCGTGGTGGTCTTGCCGGCGCCGTTCGGGCCGAGGAACCCGTGCACGCCGCCGAGCGGCACGTCGAGGTCCAGGCCGCCGACGGCCACGACGCGGCGACCGCGGTGCCGGTAGGTCTTGCGCAGCCCACGGGTGCTGACCGCGGTCGTGCCGGGCGGGGCCAGGTCGGTCATCGTCCTCCGTCGGTCCGGGAGCACCGCGTGGTCGACGCCCCCGGCCGACCCTAGCGGCGGAGCACGCCGCCGGGGGCCCGTTCACCCCGGTCAGATCAGCACGGCCCCCGTCGACGCGGACTGCACGAGCTTCGCGTACTTCGCCAGCACGCCGCGGGTGTAGCGCGGCGGCAGCGGCGCCCACCCGACGCGGCGCGTCGCGAGCTCCTCCTCCGGCACCAGCAGGTCGAGGGTCGCGTTCGCGACGTCGAGCCGGATCCGGTCGCCGTCACGGACGAACGCGATCGGGCCCGCGTCCACGGCCTCGGGCGCGACGTGGCCCACGCACAGGCCGGTGGTGCCGCCGGAGAACCGGCCGTCGGTCAGCAGCAGCACGTCCTTGCCGAGCCCGGCACCCTTGATGGCGCCGGTGATCGCCAGCATCTCGCGCATCCCCGGGCCGCCCTTCGGGCCCTCGTACCGGATGACCACGACGTCCCCGGCCTGGATGGTGCCGTCCTCGAGCGCGTCCAGGGCGGCGCGCTCGCGCTCGAACACGCGGGCGGTGCCCTCGAAGACGTCGGTGTCGAACCCGGCGGACTTCACGACGGCGCCCTCGGGGGCCAGCGAGCCGTCGAGGATCGTGATGCCGCCGGTGCGGTGGATGGGGTCGTCGAGCGCGCGCAGGATCTTGCCGTCCGGGTCCGGAGGGGCGACGTCGGCGAGGTTCTCCGCGACGGTCCTGCCGGTGACCGTGAGGCAGTCGCCGTGGATCAGCCCGGCGTCGAGCAGGGCCTTCATGACGACGGGCACCCCGCCGATCCGGTCGACGTCCGCCATGACGTACCGGCCGAACGGCTTGAGGTCGCCCAGGTGCGGCACCCGCGCGGCCACCCGCTTGAAGTCGTCCAGCGTCAGCTCGACCTCGGCCTCGTGCGCGATCGCCAGCAGGTGCAGCACCGCGTTGGTGGAGCCGCCGAACGCCATCACGACGGCGATCGCGTTCTCGAACGCCTCCTTGGTCATGATCTGCCGGGCGGTGATGCCCTTCCGGAGCAGCTCGACCACGGCCTCGCCGGACCGCAGCGCGACGTTGTCCCGGCGGCGGTCGGCGCTCGGCGGTGCGGCGGACCCGGGCAGCGACATGCCCATCGCCTCGGCGACCGACGCCATCGTGTTCGCGGTGTACATGCCGCCGCACGCGCCCTCGCCCGGGCAGATGGCGCGCTCGATGCGCTCCAGGTCGCCCTTCGACATCAGGCCGCGGGCGCAGGCACCGACCGCCTCGAACGCGTCGATCAGCGTCACGTCCTTCTCGGTGCCGTCCTCGAGCTTCACCCAGCCCGGCATGATCGAGCCGGCGTACACGAACACGCTCGCCAGGTCGAGCCGCGCTGCCGCCATGAGCATGCCGGGCAGCGACTTGTCGCACCCCGCCAGCAGCACGGAGCCGTCCAGGCGCTCGGCCTGCATCACCGTCTCCACGCTGTCGGCGATGATGTCGCGGCTCACCAGGGAGAAGTGCATGCCCTCGTGGCCCATGGAGATGCCGTCCGACACCGAGATGGTCCCGAACTCCAGCGGGTAGCCGCCGCCGGCGTGCACGCCGCTCTTCACCGCCTGCGCCAGACGCTGGAGCGACAGGTTGCAGGGCGTGATCTCGTTCCACGAGCTCGCGACGCCGATCTGCGGCTTCACCCAGTCGTCGTCGCCCATGCCGACCGCGCGGAGCATGCCGCGCGACGCCGTGGCCTCGATGCCGTCGGTCACCTGCCGGGAGCGCGGCTTGATGTCGATGTCCGGGGTGGTCCCGCCCGTGGTCGTCATGAGCCGACTGTAGGCGCGCGCGGCGCGGCGCGCCCCGGACGGGTCGGGCGCGGCGGGCGCGGCGGGCGCGGCGGGGCCGCGCGTCGTGGCGCCCGGCCCCGCCGGAGGTTCAGCCGCGGCGGATGCGGCTCACGTCGCGGACGGCGCCGCGGTCCGCGCTGGTCGCCATCGCCGCGTACGCCTGCAGCGCCGGGGACACGTACCGGTCGCGGGCCACCGGCTGCCACGGGTTCTCGCGCGCCTCCATCTTGGCGCGGCGCTCCGCGAGCACCTCGTCGGGGACGTTGACGCGGATCAGCCGGGTCTCGACGTCGATCTCGATCTCGTCGCCGTCCTCGATCAGCCCGATCGTCCCGCCGGCCGCGGCCTCCGGGCTGACGTGGCCGACCGAGATGCCGCTGGACCCGCCGGAGAACCGGCCGTCGGTGATGAGCGCGCACACCTTGCCCAGGCCGCGGCCCTTGATGAACGACGTCGGGTAGAGCATCTCCTGCATGCCGGGGCCGCCGGCCGGGCCCTCGTACCGCACGACGACGACGTGGCCCGGCTCGACCTCCTTGCGCAGGATCTTGTCGACCGCCTCGTCCTGCGACTCGCACACCAGCGCCCGCCCGACGAAGTGGAACACGTCCGGGTCGATGCCGGCGGTCTTGATGATCGCGCCGTCCTCGGCGAGGTTGCCGCGCAGCACCGCGAGGCCGCCCTCGACCGTGTAGGCGTGGGCGACGTCCCGGATGCAGCCGTTCGCCGCGTCCGTGTCGAGGGACTCCCAGACGTTCGAGGTCGAGAACGCCTGCGTGGTGCGGACGCCGCCGGGCGCCGCGTGGAACAGCGCCTCGGCCCGCTCGGTGGCCTTGCCGCCGCGGACGTCCCAGTCGTCGAGCCATGCCCGCAGCGTCGGGGTGTGCACGCTCGTGACGTCGTGGTCCAGCAGGCCCGCCCGGTCGAGCTCGCCGAGCAGCGCCGGGATGCCGCCGGCGCGGTGCACGTCCTCCATGTGGAAGTCCGGGTGGTTCGGCGCGACCTTCGACAGGCAGGGCACGCGGCGGCTGAGCGCGTCGATGTCGGCGAGCGTGAAGTCGACGCCCGCCTCCTGCGCCGCCGCCAGGATGTGCAGCACCGTGTTGGTGGAGCCGCCCATGGCGACGTCCAGCGTCATGGCGTTGGCGAACGCCGCCCGGGTGGCGATGCCGCGCGGCGCCGCGGTGTCGTCCTCGTCCTCGTAGTAGCGGCGCGCCAGGTCGACGATCGTCCGGCCGGCCTCGAGGAACAGCTCGCGGCGGGCGCTGTGCGTCGCCAGCGTGGAGCCGTTGCCCGGCAGCGACAGGCCGAGCGCCTCGGTCAGGCAGTTCATCGAGTTCGCCGTGAACATGCCGGAGCAGGAGCCGCACGTCGGGCAGGCGTTCTCCTCGACCGTGGCGAGCGCCTGGTCGGAGACGGCGTCGTCCGCGGAGTAGTTGATCGCGTTGATGAGGTTGAGGTGGGTCTTCGCGACGCCGTCCGCGACGACCGCCTTGCCGGCCTCCATCGGACCGCCGGACACGAAGATCACCGGGATGTTGAGCCGCAGCGCGGCGTTCAGCATGCCGGGGGTGATCTTGTCGCAGTTCGAGATGCACACCAGGGCGTCCGCGCAGTGGGCCTGCACCATGTACTCGACCGAGTCGGCGATGAGGTCGCGGCTGGGCAGCGAGTAGAGCATCCCGGCGTGGCCCATCGCGATGCCGTCGTCGACCGCGATGGTGTTGAACTCCTTGGCGACGCCGCCGGCCTCCTGGATCGCCGACGCGACGAGGTCGCCCATGTCCTTGAGGTGCACGTGGCCCGGGACGAACTGCGTGTACGAGTTCGCGATCGCGACGATCGGCTTGCCGAAGTCCTCCGAGCCCATGCCGGTGGCCCGCCACAGCGCGCGGGCACCGGCCATGTTGCGGCCGTGGGTCGAGGTACGGGAGCGCAGGGGACGGCTCACGGGACAGCTCCTTCGGACGTGCAGGGCGTCGCCGCCGCGGTGACGCCCTGACACGGTACGTCCGGGCGGGTGGCGAGGCGGGGCACGTCCGACCTGTGATCGCCCAGCAGCTGGACGGTGGGCGCTTCGCTCAACCCCGCCCGCGGTCCTGCCAGGTGCAGACGCACGCCTCGTTCCCCTCCGGGTCGGCGAGCACCCAGAACGCCGGTGCGCGGCTGTCCGACACCAGCCTGCCCCCGGCGGCGAGCGCGGCGGCCACCCGGGCCTCGGCCTGGTCGTGCGGGACCGTGACGTCCACGTGGATGCGGTTGCGCTGGGGGCGCGGGGCGTCCATCTGCTGGAACCAGTACCCCGGGCCGAGGCCGGCGGGGTCGGCGAGCACGTGGTCCTCGGGGTCCGTCCCGGGCTCGGGGCCGTAGCCGAGCACCGCTCGCCAGAACGGCGCGACCGCCGAGATGTCCAGCGCGTCGACCGCCACCTCCTGCGACGTGAGGAGGCCGGGGTCGCCTGCGACGCCGAGCTCGTCCGCCGCGCGGGAGACCGCCTCGGCGAGCGCGAGGTCGGTCTCGGTGAGCCCGTGGGACGCCCACGTCGTCGTGCGCACGTGGACCTGGTCGGGGCGCAGGGTGACGTCCGGCCTCGCACCCAGCCGTTCGGCCTCCGCCGCGACCCGCGCGACGAGGGCCGCGCCGGTGGCGAGGTCACCGGTGCGGAACGCGGCCTGCAACCAGAGCAGCAGCACCCGCCAGTGGCGGCCGTCGACGCGGGCGGTGGCCGCGGCGGGACCGACGACGGGAGCGGCGGGCGGGACCGCCGGTGCGGCCGCCGGCGTGGCTGCCGACCGGGCTGCGTCCTGGGGGGAGGGCTCCATGTGCCGAGCCTGCCACCGGGGTCCGACAACGGTCGTGGCGCACGGTGTTGCGGTTGACGCGACGTCGACGCCTACGGTCGGTCGACGACGGCGGACCTCCCGCCGTCGGAGGCGGAGGAGCGACCATGACCAGCACCGGGCCGGACGGCGGACGGTGGACCACGTCGGAGGTCGTGCGCCTGTCGGGCGTCACGTCGCGCACCCTGCGCCACTACGACGCGATCGGCCTGGTCCGTCCCCTCGGCACCGCACCGAGCGGTCAGCGCGTGTACGGACGAGCCGAGCTGCTGCGCCTGCAGCAGGTGCTGGTGCTGCGGGAGCTCGGCGTCGGTCTCGCGGGCATCGCCCGGGTCCTCGACGCGCGGGACGACCCCGCCGCGCAGGCTGCACGGCTCCGCGAGCACCACACGTGGCTGCTGGCCGAACGGGACCGGTTCGACCGGCTCGCCCGGACCGTCGCCTCCACCGTCGAGTCCCTGGAAGGGGGCACCGTCATGTCCGTCGAGCACCTGTACGAGGGCTTCGACCACCGCCGCTACGAGCCGGAGGCGCGCGAGCGCTGGGGGGACGACGCCGTGGACCGCAGCAACCGGGCCTGGGCGTCGATGTCCGCCGAGGAACGGGGCGCCCACCGGGCCGAGGGCCTCGCCCTCAGCGAGGCGCTGGCCGCCGCCCTGCGCGCCGGCACCCCCGCGGACGACCCCGCCGTCTGCGCGCTCGTCGCCCGCCACCACGCGTGGGTGTCGCTGTTCTGGACCCCCACGGCGGAGGCCTACCGGGGGCTGGCCGCGACGTACACGGAGGACCCGCGGTTCGCCGCGACGTACGACGCCGTCGCGCCGGGGCTCGCCGCGTACCTGCGGGCGGCCGTCGACGCGCACGCCGACGCCGTCGCCGCCTCAGGGAGCTGACCTGGCGGGGACGCACCGGGAGGCGCCGCGAGATCGGGACCATCGGCCCATCCGCGCGGTCGGCGCGCGCGGGACCCTGAACTCGGTGTCGGACCACCGGCCGTCTCTCCCCCGGGGCGGTCACCGGGCCACCAGCCCGCGGTCCAGCCAGGTCACCTGGTGACGACGACCCGTCCCAGGTACCCCCAGTCGAGGCACCATCGGCTCATCGCCCGGGCCGGTGGTGCCTCGACGTCTGCCCGGGGTCGTGCGGCTGCGTGCCCGTGCCGTGCCGCCCTGCCGCCGGCCGCCCTCCGCCCCCACGTGGCACGCGCCGGGTGCGACGCCCCGCCAGGCTCGCGGGCTCGGGTCGGTGTGGCTACGGTCGGCCGATGACCGCCATCCACTGGTTCCGCCGCGACCTGCGCCTCGGTGACAACCCGGCGCTGCACGCGGCGGCGGACGAGGGCGACGTCGTGGCGCTCTACGTGCTGGACCCGCGGCTCTGGGCGGCGGCGGGTGCGCCGCGCCGCGCGTACCTGGCCCGGAGCCTCGCGGCACTCGACGCGCAGACCGGCGGGCGGCTGCTGGTGCGCCGCGGTGACCCGTGCGACGTCGTGCCCAGCCTGGCGCGCGAGGTCGGCGCCTCCGGGGTGCACGTCGCGGCCTCCGTCGAGCCGTACGGGCGGCGCCGCGACGGCGCCCTCGAGCGCCTGCTCGCCGACGAGGACGTCCCCCTGGTCCGGACGGGATCGCCCTACGCCGTCACGCCCGGACGTGTCCGCAACGGCTCGGGCAACCCGTACCAGGTGTTCACCCCGTTCCGGCGGGCGTGGCACGAGCACGGCTGGCGCTCCCCGGCCCCGGACGCGGTGGCGACAGCCCGCCGGGTGGCGTTCGCGGACGCCGGGCCGGGTGAGCTCGTCCCGGACGCCCCGGTGCCGGACGGTCTCGAGCTGCCGACCGCCGGCGAGGCCGCCGCGCTCGAACGGTGGGCCGAGGTGCTGGACGACCGGGTCGCACGGTACGCCGACGAGCGCGACCGCCCGGACCTGGACAGCACGTCGCGGCTGTCGGTCCCGCTGAAGTGGGGCGAGATCCACCCGCGGACGATCCTGGCCGACCTGGCGAGCCGGCGCGGTGAGGGCGCCGAGACGTTCCGCAGCCAGATCGCCTGGCGCGAGTTCCACGCCGACGTGCTGCTGCACCACCCGCGGGCCGTCCGGGAGTCGATGACGCCGGTCGTGCCCGAGGACGCGTGGGCGACGGGGGCCCGCGAGCAGGAGGCGTTCGACGCCTGGGCCTCGGGACGCACCGGCTACCCGCTCGTCGACGCCGGGATGCGGCAGCTCCGCCACGAGGGCTGGATGCACAACCGCGTGCGGATGGTCGTCGCGTCGTTCCTGGTCAAGGACCTGCACGTGCGGTGGCAGCGGGGCGCGGACCACTTCATGGCGTGGCTGGTGGACGGCGACGTGCCGCAGAACCAGCTCAACTGGCAGTGGGTCGCGGGGACGGGCCGCGACGCGGCACCGTACTTCCGGATCTTCAACCCCGTGACGCAGGGCACGAGGTTCGACCCCGACGGACGCTACGTGCGCCGCTGGGTGCCCGAGCTGCGGGACGTCCCGGGGCGCGCGGTGCACGAGCCCTGGAAGCTGCCGCGCTCCGCCGCCCCGGACTACCCGGAGCGCCTCGTCGACCACGCGCGGGAGCGGGCCGTCAGCCTCGGCGCGTACCAGTCGATGCGCTGAGCCGGTCGACGCGCTGAGCCGGTCGATGCACGGAGCCGGTCATGCGCGGAGCCGCCCCGGCTGGGACCTCGGTCCCGGAGACGAGCCGCGCAGCCCCCGGGGAACCGCTGGCGGGAGCCGCTCCGGGACGGCCCGGGACCTTCGGCCCGTGCGCACCCCGGACGGTCGCCGCCAGATTGGGAACGTCGTCACAAAGACGTGAACCCGACCGGAGGCTCTCATGACCGCGACCGTGACACCTCGCAGCAGCTCCACCACCACCGCCCTGCCGGCTCAGGAGGAGGTGGTCACCTCCCTCACCGCGCGCCGTGTGCTGGCCCTGACCCGCCTCGCCACCGGCTTCATCTTCCTGTGGGCGTTCCTCGACAAGACGTTCGGGCTCGGCTACGCCACGCCGTCCGAGCGGGCCTGGATCAACGGCGGGACGCCGAGCCAGGGCTTCCTCAACAGCCCCGCCGTCGTCGGCCCGTTCCAGGGCTTCTTCCAGGGCATCGCCAGCCCGCTGACGGACGTCCTGTTCATGCTCGGCATGCTCGGCGTCGGCGCCGCCGTCATGCTCGGCATCGGGATGCGCGTCGCCGCGTGGTCCGGCTCGATCATCATGGTGATGATGTGGATGGCCGAGTGGCCGCTCGTCGAGGGCTCCACCAACCCGCTGGTGGACTACCACATCATCTACGCGCTGACCCTCGTCGTGCTGGCGACCTGCCTGGCGAGCGACACGTGGGGCCTGGGGCGCTGGTGGCGCGAGCTGCCGGTGGTCCGCGCGCAGCGCTGGCTGCGCTGACCCGCGGCGGCGGGGCGGGCGGACTGCGCCCACCCCGCCGCGAGGCCGGCCCGAGGCGCCCGTCCCGTTGCTGCGGGGCGGGCGCCTCGGCGTGCCGGACCCAGGACCTGGGTCCCGGGTCCGGCGCGCCCGGGCACCGGTCGTCGGAGTGGCGACCGACGCCTCCACCCTCCGCCGTGGGTCCAAGGTCCCGAACCATCCTCACGAGCGGCCCATTTCGGGCCTCCCTGACGGTTTCGGGCGGGGACCTGGGACTTTCGGCCAAGGCGTCCGGCCCCACGCGGGTGGAGATTGGGAATGTCATCACAAGGACGACGACCTACCTGAACGGACGTGAGCAGACGATGGCCACGATCACCCCCACCCGGACCAGCGGCACCACCGAGACCCGCACGCACGACGACGTCCTCACGTCGGTCGCCGCGCGCCGGACGCTCGCGGGCCTGCGCCTGGCGACCGGCTTCATCTTCCTCTGGGCGTTCCTCGACAAGACCTTCGGCCTGGGCTACTCGACGCCCTCCGAGAACGCCTGGATCAACGGCGGGGCGCCGAGCCAGGGCTTCCTCAACAGCCCCGCCGTCGTCGGCCCGTTCCAGGGCTTCTTCCAGGGCATCGCCAGCCCGGTCACCGACGTGCTGTTCATGCTCGGCATGCTCGGCGTCGGCGCCGCGGTGATGCTCGGCATCGGCACCCGCGTGGCCGCCGTCGCCGGCACCGCCATCATGCTGATGATGTGGGCCGCCGAGTGGCCGCTGCAGTCCGGCTCGACCAACCCCCTGGTCGACTACCACATCGTGTACGCGCTGGCCCTGATCCTCGTGGCGTTCGCCGCGGGCGGCGACACCTGGGGCCTCGGCCGCTGGTGGAAGAGCCTGCCGGTCGTGCAGAAGAACCGCTGGCTCGTCTGAGCCACACCGACCCGAGGCGCCGGTCCCCTCCCTCCCGGGGGCCGGCGCCTCGCGCTGTCCCCCGGGAGACCGAGCGGCGCGGCGCCCCCGGTGGGCGGCGTGCGCCCGGCGGGGCGACGTGCGCCCGGCGCACGCCCCCTCGCGCGCGGGAGTCAGGCGGCGCGCTGGGTGCGGTACTCGTCCTCGAGCATCGCCATCATGATCGCGTCGCACCAGCCGTCCCCGTCGCGGTAGGCGTCGCGCAGGCGCCCCTCGACCCGGAACCCGATGTTCTCGTACAGGGAGAACGCGCGGGCGTTGATGCTCAGGACGTCCAGGCCGACACGATGCAGCCCGATGCCGTCGAACGCCAGGCCGAGCACCAGCTCGATCGCCTCCGTGCCGTAGCCGCGCCCGCGGTAGGCCGGACGCATGACGAGGCGCAGGTTCGCCGACCCGACCACCTCGTCGATCTCGTTCAGGACGATCTCGCCCAGGTACTCGTCCGACCCGTTCGCCGTGATCGCCAGGTCGATCCGGCCCGGCCGGTCCGCGACGGTCGCGCACCAGCGCTCGACCTGCTCGCGTGTGAAGACGGTCGTCGTCCCCGTGGTCCGTCTCCCCTCCGGGTCGCTGACCATGTCCCACATCGCCGGCGCGTCCTCCGCCCGGATCGGCCGCAGGCGGATCATCTCGCCCTCGAGCGTCGGCTTGTCCATGAGGCCTCCTGTCGTCCTGCCCGAGCCTAGGCAGACGTCGTCACGGGCGTGTTTCGGGCTCCCCCACGTCGCGCGTCGACGGCCGCGCTGGAGCGCGGTCCTGTCGTCGGCGCGGCGCCCCGGCCGGGTCGTCGGCGTGACGACACCGTCAGATCGCCGGGTCGCTCCGGTCGTCCGGTGCGGCGGCGGCCCGCTCAGGCCCGCCGCCGCAACCGGTCAGCCCTGGGCGACCCGCTCGAGCACGAGCTCCCGCACGCGCCCTGCGTCGGCCTGACCGCGCGTGGCCTTCATGACCGACCCGATGATCGCGCCGACCGGCCCGAGGTTGCCGGACCGGATCTTCTCGGCGATGTCGGGCTGCGCCGCGAGGGCGGCGTCGATGGCCTCGAGCAGAGGACCGTCGTCCGACACGACCTCGAGCCCGCGCGCGACGACGACCGCCTCCGGGTCCCCCTCGCCGGCGAGCACGCCCTCGAGCACCTGCCGCGCGAGCTTGTCGTTGATGCGGCCCGCGTCGACCAGCTGCTGGAGCTGGCCGATCTGCGCCGGGGTGATCGGGAGCTCGCCGAGCTCGACGTCCTGCGTCTTGGCGGTGCGCGCGAGCTCCCCCATCCACCACTTGCGGGCCGCGGCGGGGCTCGCGCCCGCGGCCACGGTGGCCTCGATGAGCTCGACGGCCCCCGCGTTCACCACGTCGCGCATCTCGGCGTCGGCGTAGCCCCACTCGCCCTGCAGCCGACGCCGGCGGGCGGCCGGGAGCTCGGGCAGCGCGGCGCGGATCTCCTCCACCCACGCACGGGACGGTGCGACGGGCACGAGGTCGGGCTCCGGGAAGTACCGGTAGTCCTCGGCGTCGGACTTCACGCGGCCCGCCGTCGTGACACCGGTGTCCTCGTGCCAGTGCCGCGTCTCCTGCGTGACGGTCCCGGCGGCGTCGAGGATCGCGGCCTGGCGGCTGATCTCGTACCGGACCGCGCGCTCGACCGACCGGAACGAGTTGACGTTCTTGGTCTCGGTGCGGGTACCCAGCGGCGACGTCGACGTCGGCCGCAACGACACGTTGACGTCCGCCCGCACGTTGCCGCGCTCCATCCGGGCCTCCGACACCTCGAGGGCGCGGAAGATGTCGCGGAGCGTCTGCACGTACGCCCGGGCGACCTCGGGCGCGCGCTCGCCCGCACCGGTGATCGGCCGGGTGACGATCTCCACGAGCGGGATGCCCGCCCGGTTGTAGTCGACCAGCGAGTACTCCGCGCCGTGGATCCGGCCCGTGGACCCGCCGACGTGGGTGTTCTTGCCCGCGTCCTCCTCCATGTGCGCGCGCTCGATCTCGACGCGGAACACGGTGCCGTCCTCGAGCTCGACGTCGAGGTACCCGTCGTGCGCGATCGGCTCGTCGTACTGCGAGGTCTGGAAGTTCTTGGGGACGTCCGGGTAGAAGTAGTTCTTCCGCGCGAACCGGCAGGACTCCGCGATCTCGCAGTTGAGCGCCAGGCCGATGCGGATGGCGTACTCCACGGCGGTGCCGTTGACGGCCGGCAGCGCCCCGGGCAGGCCGAGCGACACCGGCGTGACGGCGGTGTTGGGCTCTGCGCCGAACGTCTGCGGGGCACCGTCGAACATCTTGGTGGCGGTGCCGAGCTCGACGTGCACCTCGATGCCGATGACCGGGTCGAACCGGGCCACGGCCTCGTCGTAGTCGACCAGGTCGACGCTCCGGGTGCTCACTCGCCCACCTCCAGCTCGGGAGCCTTGGCCAGCAGCGGGCCGCCCCAGTTCTTCTCCAGCAGCGCCTCGAGCGCGGCGCCCACGCGGTACAGCCGGTCGTCGGCCTTCGCCGGGGCCAGCACCTGGAAGCCGACGGGCAGGCCGTCGTCCGACAGGCCGTTCGGCAGCGACATGCCCGGCACGCCGGCGAGGTTCGCCGGGATGGTGGCGACGTCGTTGAGGTACATCGCCAGCGGGTCGTCCAGCTTCTCGCCGAGCCTGAACGCCGTGGTCGGCGCCGTCGGCGACACCAGCACGTCGGCCTGCGCGAACGCGTTCGCGAAGTCGCGCTGGATCAGGGTGCGGACCTTCTGGGCCGAGCCGTAGTAGGCGTCGTAGTAGCCCGCCGACAGGGCGTAGGTGCCGAGGATGATGCGGCGCTTCACCTCGTCGCCGAAGCCGGCCCCGCGGGTCGCGGCCATGACGCGCTCGGCGGTCACGGGCCCCTCGGACGGCTCGACCCGCAGGCCGAACCGCATGCCGTCGAACTTGGCCAGGTTGCTGGACGCCTCGGACGGCAGGATCAGGTAGTAGGCGCCGAGCGCGTACTCGAAGTGCGGGCAGGAGACCTCGACGATCTCGGCACCCGCGCCGCGGAGCAGCTCCAGCGACTCCTCGAACCGCGCGAGCACGCCGGGCTGGTAGCCCTCGCCCTGCAGCTCCCGGACCACGCCGACGCGCACGCCGGTGAGGTCGCCGGTGGCGCCCTCGCGGGCCGCCGCGACCAGGCCGGGCAGCGGCTCCGGGATGGACGTCGAGTCGCGCGGGTCGTGCCCGCCGATGAGCTCGTGCAGCAGGGCCGAGTCGAGCACGGTGCGCGTGACCGGGCCGGCCTGGTCCAGCGACGAGGCCAGCGCGATCAGGCCGTAGCGGGACACCGAGCCGTACGTCGGCTTCACGCCGACGGTGCCGGTGACGGCGCCCGGCTGGCGGATCGAGCCGCCGGTGTCGGTGCCGATGGCCAGCGGTGCCTCGTACGCCGCGACCGCCGCGGCGGACCCGCCGCCGGAGCCGCCGGGGATGCGCTCGAGGTCCCACGGGTTGTGCGTGTTGCCGTAGGCCGAGTGCTCGGTCGACGACCCCATGGCGAACTCGTCCATGTTGGTCTTGCCGAGGATCGGCAGCCCGGCGGCCTTGATCCGCTCGACCAGGGTCGCGTCGTACGGCGGCACCCAGCCCTCGAGGATCTTCGAGCCGGCGGTGGTCGGCAGGCCCTGCGTGACGACGACGTCCTTGACGGCGATCGGCACGCCGGCGAGCGGGTGCAGGTCCTCGCCCGCGGCGCGGCGCGCGTCGACGTCGGCGGCGGTGGCCAGCGCCTGCTCGGCCGACACGTGCAGGTACGCGTGCACGGCGGGCTCGACGGCGGCGATCCGGTCCAGGTGCGCCTGCGTGACCTCGACGCTGGTGACCTCGCGCGCGGCGAGCCTGTCGGCGATCTCCGCGGCGGACAGACGGGTCAGGTCGGTCATCTCACTCCTCCCCGAGGATCTGCGGGACGAGGAACTTGCCGTCCTCCGACGCCGGCGCGCCGGACAGGGCCTGATCCTGCGTCAGCGGCTGCTCGGGTACGTCCGGGCGGAACACGTTGGTCATCGGCAGCGGGTGGCTGGTCGCCGGCACGTCGGGCGTCGCGACCTCGCTGACCCGGGCGACCGACTCGACGATCACGTCGAGCTCGCCGGCGAGACGGTCGAGCTCCTCGGGGGTCAGGTCGATCCGCGCCAGGCCCGCGACGCGCGCGACCTCGTCACGAGAGAGGGAGGACATGGCCGCGAGTCTAGTCGCGGAACGGTCCCCGACCGGCGTCGTCCCCAGGCACGGTGCGGCCGGGCGCGCGACCCGCCGGTCTCAGACGCGCGCCGCCGACACCAGGGCCAGGACGGCGTCCGCGTAGGCGTCGGCCGCGTCCGTCGCCGCGAACGACCGCTCCGGCTGCCCGGGGAGCTCGGCGACCACGAGGTAGGAGCCGTCGAGCGCGCGCGCCAGGCTGCGGAACGTCCCGCCCAGCAGCTCGCGGAGCTGGTCCTCGCGGGGCAGCCACAGGGCGTCGTCCTGGGTCACCGAGTCCAGCGCCCACTCCGTCGTGCCGTTGAAGCCGAGGACCGTGCCCGTGGGGTACGTGTGCGGCTCGATGGTCATCTCGCTGATGGTGAAGACCTCGCCCGCGAGGCCCGGCTGCCGCAGTGCGAACCGGTCGCCCGAGCGGGGTGCCCACAGCAGCCCCGCGGCCTGCAGCAGCTCCGCCCGCTCGATCGAGATCACGCGATCAGTATGGTCCGGTGCCGCACGAGCCGCGCGACGTCCGGCCGGAGCCTCCCGGCACCCGGCAGGAGCCGACGGCGCCCCGGACCCTCGCCCCGCGTCAGCGCTGCCAGTAGGCGTACCGTTCGGCCGGCCGGAACCCCTCGGCGGCGTAGAGGTCCGCCGCTCCGGCGTTGCTCACCTCCACCTGCAGGAACGCCCGGCGGGCTCCCGTGCGCGCCGCCACCGCCAGAGCCGACCGGGTGAGCAGGCGACCGACGCCCCGGCGTCGCGCCTCCGGCGCCACCACCAGGCAGGACAGGCCCACCCAGTCCTCGGCGAACGCTGCCCGCAGCACCCCCAGCGTGGTCCGGCCCTCGCCCACGGCCGAGAGGTAGCGGGCCGGCGTCGCAGCCAGCACCTGCCGGGCGGTCGCCGCGTCGGCGTTCGCTCCGCCTGCCTTCACCCCGAGCCAGCCGTCCAGCCACGGGCCCTCCACCCGCTCGGAGACGACCACCTGCACCCCGGCGTGGGCTGGCACGGGGGGCGGGGGCTCCACGTCGCGGACCAGCACGTCGGTGGCGGCGACCGGCGCGTAGCCGCGGGAACCCAGCACCTCCGCCAGGCCCGCGGGCGCGGCCGCGCAGACGCGCACGACCGTCGGCAGACCGACCGCGTCGTAGCGAGCCTCCACCGCGTCGAGCGCGCCGTCCAGGTCCATCGGCCGTCCCAGCGGCAGCACGCTGTTGGCGCGCCGCGTGAACCCGCCGGCGAAGCCGAGCCGCCAGCCCTCGAGCGTCTCGACGGTCGCCGGCACCCACGTGGCGGACTCCACCAGCACCCCCGGCGCGGCGGGCGGTGTCCACGTCAGGACGCGCAGGGCGACCCCCTCGTGGCCCCAGTCCCGCGCGGGCGCGGCCACGAACCCGAGCCGTTCGTAGAGGCGGCGCGCGGCGGCCATCGGCTCCAGCGTGGAGAGCACCACGCCCCGGGCCCGTCGGGCGACCGCCTCCCGCAGCGCCGCCGTCGTCAGCCGCTCCGCGACTCCTCGACGCCGGGCCTCCGGCGCGACCGCGAGCATCCGCAGCTCCAGCTCGCCCGGTTCGGCGACCTCCGCGTAGGAGGTCCCGGCGGGGGCGAGCGTCACCGTCCCGACCACGACGTCCTGTGCGGCGCCCGTGCCCGGGACGGTCGCGACCAGCAAGACCGCCTCCCGCGCCCGCCGGGCGGCGTCGCGCAGCTCAGCCGCGTAGCCGTCGCCGTCGTCGAGCAGTCCGTCGGCGTGGTACGCCTCCGCGGCCAGGGCACCCGCCTGGTCCAGGTCCTCCGGGCGGGCGACGCGCACCCGCACCGCGCCGGTCACGCGTCGTCCGACGCGTCCGCCGGGGACCCCGGGGGTTCCGTTCCCGGGGGCGCCTCGACGCCGTCGGCGTCCGGCAGGCCCGCGGGTCCCTCCGCCAGCAGCGTGACGAACCCGGCCTCGTCCACGATGCGGAGGCCGAGCTCGCGCGCCTTCGCCTCCTTCGAGCCCGCGTTGTCGCCGACGACGACGAAGTCCGTCTTCTTGGAGACGCTGCCCGCCGCCTTGCCCCCGCGGCTGAGCACGGCCTCCTTCGCCTGGTCGCGGCTGAACCCCTCGAGGCTGCCGGTGACCACGACGGTGAGCCCCTCGAGCGTGCGCGGGACCGAGGCGTCCGCCTCGTCCGCCATCACGACGCCTGCTGCCCGCCACCGCTGCACGATCTCGGCGTGCCAGTCCTCGGCGAACCAGTCGACGATCGAGTCCGCGATCGTCGGGCCGACGCCCTCGACCGCCGACAGCGTCTCGCGGGCCTGCTCGGCGTCCGCGAGCGCGTCCTCGAGCGCGGCCATCGACCCGAACCGCTGCGCGATCGCGCGGGCCGCCGTCGGGCCGACGTTGCGGATGCTCAGCCCGACGAGCACCCGCCAGAACGGCTTGCTCTTGGCGGCGTCCAGCTCGTCCAGGAGCTTCCTCGCCTGCTCGGACGGCACGTCCTCGTGCTCCGGCAGCACCTCCCCGCGGGCCTCCGCCTCGCGCCGGGCCCGCGCGCTGTGCGTCACGCGGCGCCGGAACGGGGAGCGGCGGCGGACGACGCCGTCCTCGTCGACGCGCGGCTCGCCGGAGTCGGGGTCGCGGACGACCACCTCGACCTGCTTCAGCAGGTCGAAGCTGCGGTCGCGCACGCGCTGCCGCTCGGCCTCGGTGGCGTCCGCGGGCCAGGCCACGAGGTCGAAGAGGTCCGCCTCGTTCACGACCGGCGGCCGGGCCGGCACCTCCGGCTGCGTGAGGGCGGCCGCGGTGACCTCGCCCAGCGCCTCGATGTCGAGGGCGCCACGCGAACCGATGTGCTCGACGCGTCCCCGGACCTGGGCCGGGCAGGTGCGGGCGTTGGGGCAGCGCAGGTCGACGTCGCCCTCGCGCATCGGACGCAGCGTGGAGCCGCACTCGGGACACTGCGTCGGCATCGTCCAGTCGGTCCGCGGGTACCCGTCGTCCGCGAGCGCGGTCACCGGCCCGACGATCTCGGGGATGACGTCGCCGGCCTTGCGCAGCACCACCACGTCCCCCGGACGGACGCCCTTCGCGGCGACGACGTCCTTGTTGTGGAGCGTGGCCATCGCGACCGTCGAACCGGACACGCGGACCGGCTCCATCACCGCGTAGGGCGTGACGCGCCCCGTGCGCCCGACGTTCACCTCGATCGCGAGCAGCCGGGTGTTGACCTCCTCCGGCGGGTACTTGTAGGCGATCGCCCAGCGCGGGGCACGGCTGGTGGCACCGAGCCGGCGCTGGAGCACGAGCTCGTCGACCTTGATCACGATGCCGTCGATCTCGTGCTCGACCTCGTGCCGGTGCTCGCCGTAGTGGTCGATCATCTCCTGGACGCCGGCCAGGCCCGAGACCACCCGGCTGTGCGGCGACACCGGGACGCCCCACCCGGCCAGCAGGTCGTACACCTGCGACTGCCGCTCGAGGCCTGCGCCCCCGCCCGTCCCCCACCGCAGGGCGCCGATGCCGTGCGCGTACATCTGCAGCGGGCGGGACGCCGTCACCCGCGGGTCCTTCTGGCGCAGCGACCCCGCGGCCGCGTTGCGGGGGTTCGCGAACGGGGACCGGCCGGCCGCGACCTGCGCCGCGTTGAGCCGCTCGAACGCCTCGACGGGCAGGAACACCTCGCCGCGCACCTCGATCTGCTCGGGGTGCGAGGCGGGGTCGCCGGCGAGGGTCTCCGGGATCGCGGCGATGGTGCGGACGTTGAGCGTGACGTCCTCGCCGGTGCGCCCGTCGCCGCGCGTCGCCGCACGCACGAGGCGGGCGGGGCCGTCGCCCGCCCGCTCGTAGAGCAGCGCGATCGCGAGGCCGTCGATCTTGAGCTCCGTCAGGTACCGCAGCCCCGCGTCCGCCGGGATCTCGAGGTCGCGGTGCACGCGCTCGGCCCACGCCGCGACGTCCTCCGCCGAGAAGGCGTTGTCCAGCGACAGCATCCGCTCGACGTGGTCGACCGCCCGGAAGTCCGTCGAGAACGTGCCCCCGACGCGCTGCGTCGGGGAGTCCGGGGTGCGCAGGCCGAGCCCCTGGTACGCGTCCTCGAGCGCCTCGAGTCGACGCAGGGTCGCGTCGTACTCGGCGTCGCTGGCCAGCGGCTCGTCGCGCACGTAGTAGGCGAACTGCAGGTCGCGGACCCGGTCGGCCAGCTCGGACCAGAGGCGGCGGGCCGCCGGCTCGTCCAGGCCGGTGTCGTCGGGCGTCGTCGTCTCGGCTCGTGTCGCGTCCACCGGCACATCATGCCTCCCGGTGCCGACACGCACGCGGGCGGGCATCAGGCCCTCGCCAGGTCGAGCAGACGGTCCAGCGCCGGCACCAGCCGGTGCCAGGACTCGACCGTCAGCTCGAGGACCTGGTCCGTCCCGTCGCCCGCGTAGAGCCAGGTCGTGGGCGCCCCGTCGCGCCGGTGGAGGCAGAGCGCGAGGTCCGTGGTCGCGCTGCGCTCCCCGTGCCCGTCGTCCGGGTCGAGCTCGCCGAACAGCGGCGGCGTCTCGTCACCCCGGGCCCGCAGCTCGCGCACCGGCACGGACAGCGAGGCGCTCGCGTGCCGGCGCCCCGCGCCCTCGTCGTCGTCCTCGTGCAGCACCACGCACCAGGGCGGGCAGCCGCCCGCCACCGTCCTGCCGGGCCTGTCCTGCGTCGTTCCCACGGCTCCTCCTCCGCTCGTGTCGCGAGGGGTCCGGGACTGCTCCCCCTCGGGTGGTGACCACCATGGGCGGGGGTACTGACACGGGAGGCCGGTCGTCCACAGGGGACGGCGGATCACCGTCCGGCGGGCTCCAGCAGGTCGCGCACGTCCACGGCGAGCCGGTCCGCGAGCCGCTCCACCGTCCGCAGGGTGAGGTTGCGCTCGCCGCGCTCCACCGCACCCAGGTACGTGCGGTGCACGCCGAGCGCGTCGGCGAGCGCCTCCTGGCTCAGACCACGCTCCGCCCGCACGCGACGGACCTGCTCACCCACGACACGCTGCAGCTCGCCTTCCACCCGACCACGGTCCGGGTCTCGCTACTTCTGCGTCTACAGACTCATGAGTAGCACACGCGAGCCCGGGCGGCACCGTCCGGACCCGCCGGAGCGCACGACCCGTGGGAGGCGCTGGCGCACGGGGGCCGGAGCCGGGTCCGCGGCGAGCGCCGGCACCGCGCCACGCACAGCGCCGCGCGCACCACCGGGCGCAACGCCGCGCGCAACGCCGCGCGCAAGGCCGGCCGCGCGACCGGCACGCGCCCGGCGCGCAGTCCCCGCGCCCGGCGGGGCGCGCGGTCAGGCGGGCGCACGGCTCGGCCGGGCGCGCGGTCAGCGGGGTGCGGGGTCGCGGAGCAGCTCGGACGGGACGACGCCGAGCCCGGCGGCGAGCCGCTCGACGGTGCGGAGCGTGAGGTTGCGCTCGCCCCGCTCGACCGCCCCCATGTACGTGCGGTGCACGTCCAGCTCGACGGCGAGCGCCTCCTGGCTGACGCCCCGCTGGGACCGGATCCTGCGGACGTTGCGTCCGACCACGCGCTGCAGCTCGCCTTCCACCCGCCCGACGCTCCCGGCGCGTCCGGTCGCCGTCCACACACTGATGCGTAGCGCCCGCGCGATCCCGCCGACCCCACCTACCCGGCGCGCCCCATCCCGCACCCGCCCGTCCGCCCTCCCGTCGGAGGCACCCGCGAGGGATCGGAGGTCTCCGTG
Organism: Cellulomonas sp. C5510; assembly: GCF_019797765.1. Lineage (NCBI taxonomy): Bacteria > Bacillati > Actinomycetota > Actinomycetes > Micrococcales > Cellulomonadaceae > Cellulomonas > Cellulomonas sp. C5510. Next base: position 1,136,926 of record NZ_CP081862.1, on the reverse strand, counting down.
GACCACCACGACGACGCGCGGGCACCACCGTCCACGTCCGGAGCCTCCGACGGGAGCACGCATGCCGAGGAGGGTCACACCGGTGGCGGCACGTCCCGTCGCCGGCGCACCAGCGCCACGCCGGCCGTCCCGAGCACCAGCGTCACACCCACCGCCGCCGCCACGACCGCCGCCGTCACCGCGGGGGCCGAGCCCTCCGCCAGCACCGTCTCGTGCGGGCTGCCGCCGACCGTCCAGGTGCACACCGAGCGCGGCGGCAGCAGCGACGTCGTGATCTCGGCGCCCTCCTCACCTGCGGTGGCCGCCGCGACGCACGACCCCTCGTCCGCCAGCCCCGTCCGCAGCGTCCCGGTGAGGAGCCCGATCCCCTGCACGAGCAGCACGACGAGGCCCACGACCGCCAGCGCCGCACCGCCGGCGAGGAGTGCTGCCCTCGCCGTGCCCGCGCGCCGCCTCACGACTCGGCCCGCTCGGCCACGACGGTGGCGGCGCGTGCCACGGCGGCGAGCGTCGCCCGCGCGGCCGCGGGGTCGACGGCCGCACCGCCCGGCACGGACGGCCCGGCCGGGGCGAGCAGCACGACGTCGCGCAACCCCGCGCGGTCGAGGCCGACACGCTCCCATCCGCGCAGCACGGCGTCCGCGACCCCGCGCACGTCGGGCCCGGCGCACTGCGACGTCGCGGGCTGCGGCACCCCGGCCCACAGGGCGGTGCCGGCCTCGACGGCTTCGGCGACCCTCTCCCAGGCGTGCTCGTCGAGCGCGGACGTCTCGACCCCGAGGGCGTCCGCCCCTGTGCCGCGCGCAGCGCCCACCACGGCGGCACCGGGCCCGACGTGCAGGACGACGCGCTCGGCACCGGCCGCCCGCAGGACGCCCACGACACGCGACAGCCGCTCGGAGACCACCGGCGCGGGCACGGCACGCAGCCGGGCGTACCCGGAGAACGACGGGAAGACGCCGGCGACCACGGGGGCGAGCAACGGCTCGTGCAGCAGCACCGTGGGCCGCGCCCCGGGGACGGCGCGCATGATCGCCGCCAGGTGCTCGGCCGTGCCGGCGGCGAGCGACTCGGCGATCTCGGCGACGGCACCCTGGTCGCCGACGGCCCGGTCGCCGCGCGCGAGGTAGACCGAGGCCGCCAGCGTGAGCGGACCGCACACGGGGACGACCAGCGAGCCGGACCAGCCGTGGGCGGCGACCGCGAGCGCGTCGAGGTCCTCACGGCGGGCGGCGGCGAGCCGGGTGGCGTCGGCCCCGGGGCGGTCGGCGAGCTTCCAGCCGTGCGGCCCGAGCTCGGCGGGCAGCTCGACCAGCAGCCCGAGCGCCTGCGCCGCCGCCGTGCCGACAGGTCCCCGCTCGGCGAGCCGCACGGTCCACGGCAGGCCCGTGACTCCGTCGGGCAGGTCCGCGAGGTCGCCGAGCACGGTCTGCTGCGCCTCGAGGGGGTCGGTGCCGGGCCACGGGCCGGTGCCGCTGACCGCCGTCACCCGCGTCCCCCGGCCGGGACCGCGCGGCCCGGGACTGCGCGCTCCGGGACCGCCCGGTGCGCCCGGTGCGCCCGGTCGACGGTTGCCTGCCCGAGCACGCGGTCGTCGTCCCCGCCGCCGTAGAGCACCGCGGACTGCCCGGGCGCGACACCGCGCAGCCGCCCGTCGACCTGCACCTGCGCGCCCCCGTCCACCGCCCGCACCCGCGCGGGCACGCCCTCGCCGTGCGCCCGCACCTGCAGCGTGCACGCCGTCCACCCCGCGGGGGCGTCGCCGAACCAGACCGCGTCGACCGCGTCGAGCGCGGCCACGGACAGGTCCTCGGCCCCGCCGACGACCACGCGGTTGCTCACCGGCTCGATCGCCAGGACGTACCGGGGCCGGCCGTCCGGGGCGGGCCGCCCGAGCCGCAGGCCCTTGCGCTGACCGACCGTGTACCCGTACGCCCCGTCGTGCTGCCCGAGCACCGCGCCGTCCACGTCGACGACCTCCCCGGGGCGCGACCCGAGCCGGGAGCGCAGGAACCCCTGGGTGTCGCCGTCCGCGACGAAGCAGATGTCGTACGAGTCGGGCTTGGCCGACACCCCCAGGCCGCGCGCGGCCGCCTCGGCGCGCACCGCGTCCTTCGACGGTGCGTCCCCGAGCGGGAACAGCGCGCGGGACAGGCGCTGCGGCCCCATGACGGCCAGCACGTACGACTGGTCCTTCGCCCGGTCGACCGCGCGCCGCAGCACCGGCGCCCCGTGGTCGTCGCGCTCCGCGCGCGCGTAGTGCCCGGTGCAGACCGCGTCGAAGCCGAGCGCGAGCGCCTTGTCGAGCAGCGCGTCGAACTTGATGTGCTCGTTGCACCGCACGCACGGGTTCGGCGTCCGCCCGGCCTCGTACTCGGCGAGGAAGTCCGCCACGACCGTGTCCTCGAACCTCTCGGACAGGTCCCACACGTAGTACGGGATGCCCAGGACGTCGGCGGCGCGCCGGGCGTCGCCCGCGTCCTCGATCGAGCAGCAGCCGCGCGACCCGCTGCGCATCTGCGCGCGGTCGCGGGAGAGCGCCATGTGGACGCCGACGACCTCGTGGCCGGCGTCGACCGCGCGCGCGGCGGCCACCGCCGAGTCCACGCCGCCGGAGAGCGCGGCGAGCACGCGCATCAGGCGACCCCCGCCCGCGACCGGCCCGCGAGGCCCGCGGCCTGCGCCCGCTCGACCGCACCCGGCAGCGCCGCCAGCAGCGCGTCCACGTCGTCCCGGGTCGACGGCCACCCGAGGCTGAACCGCAGGGCCCCGCGGGCGTCGCCCTCCTCCAGGCCCATCGCGAGCAGGACGTGGCTCGGCTGCGGCACCCCCGCCTGGCACGCCGAACCGGTGGAGCACTCGACGCCGGCGCTGTCGAGCAGGTAGAGCAGCGAGTCCCCCTCGCAGCCCGGGAAGGTGAAGTGCGCGTTCGCGGGCAGCCGCCCGGCGGCGTCGGCGGGACCGCGCAGCACCGCGCCGGGCACGGCCGCGCGCACGCCCGCGACGAGCGCGTCGCGCAGCGCACCCAGGTGCTCGGCGGTCGCGGCGCGAGCGGCCACCGCGCGGTCCACGGCGACAGCGAACGCGGCGATCGCAGGGACGTCGAGCGACCCGGACCGCACGCCGCGCTCCTGCCCCCCGCCGTGCAGCACCGGCACCAGACCGAGCTCGCGGCGCGCGAGCAGGGCACCGACACCGACGGGGCCCCCGACCTTGTGACCCGAGACCGTCATGGCGTCGAGACCGGACGCCGCGAAGTCCACCGGCACCTGGCCGACCGCCTGCACCGCGTCAGCGTGCACGGGGACGCCGTGGGCGTGCGCCAGCGCGACGACCTCGGCGACCGGCTGCAACGTCCCGACCTCGTTGTTCGCCCACATCACGGAGACCAGCGCGGTCGCGTCGCCGTGCTCGGCGAGCTCGTCGCGCAGCGCGTCGAGCCGCACGCGGCCCTCGTCGTCCACCGGCAGCAGCACGATCTCGGCACCCGCGTGCTCGGCGAGCCAGAACGCGGGGTCGAGCACCGCGTGGTGCTCCACAGCCGACACCAGCACCCGCCGACGGGTGGGGTCCTGCGCGGTGCGCGCCCAGAACACCCCCTTGACGGCCAGGTTGTCCGCCTCGGTGCCCCCACCGGTCAGCAGCACCTCGCTCGGGCGGGCGCCGAGCGCCGCGGCGAGGCGCTCGCGGGACTCCTCGACGACCCGGCGCGCCGCCCGCCCCGCAGCGTGCAGCGACGACGGGTTCCCGGTGCGGGACAGGTGCTCGACCAGGACGGCGGCCGCCTCCGGGAGCACGGGCGTCGTGGCCGCGTGGTCCAGATACGCGCTCACCCGCACGAGTCTACGAACCACTTTGGCAGGATGTGCGCGTGAGTCACGACGCGACGATGCCTCCGCTGGCCTTCAGCGGCCAGCGCCTGGACTGGCGCGACCTCCCGCGGGGGGTCCGCAGCCGCATCCAGGAGCTCGCCGGCGCCCAGGTCACGGCTGAGACCAGCGCCACCACCGGCTTCAGCCCGGGGTTCGCCGCGGTGCTCGAGCTGGCCGACGGCCGGGGGGTGTTCGTCAAGGCGGTCTCGCCCGAGCAGAACCCCGAGTCCCCGGAGCTGGCGCGGGCGGAGGTGCGGGCCGCCGCCGCCCTGCCGGCGCACGTCCCCGCCCCGCGGCTGCTGTGGTCCGGCGACGACGGCGAGTGGGTGCTGCTGGGCTTCGAGGTCGCGGCGGGACGACCGCCGCTGCTGCCGTGGCGGCCCGACGAGCTCGAGGTCGTGCTGCGGGCGCTCGACACGCTGGCGGAGTGCGAGCCGCTGCCCGGCCACGAGCTGCGCCCCACCGCCGAGATGCTGGCGGGCGACTTCACGGGCTGGGAGCGGATCGCCGCGCGCCCCGCCGACGAGCTGGACCGGCTGGTCGCGACGGCCGGCGACGCGGGGCCGTGGCTGCTCGGGCACCTGGACCTGCTCGTCGCGTGGGAGCGGGACGCCCTGGCGGCGTGCGCCGGGGACGCCCTGGTGCACGGCGACCTGCGCGCCGACAACGTCCTCGTTGACCACGACCACGACGGCGGCCGCGTCGCTCTCATCGACTGGCCGCACGCCGGCACCGGCGCGCCGTGGCTGGACCTGGCGTTCATGCTCCCGAGCGTCGCGATGCAGGGCGGCGGGTCGCCCCAGGAGATCTTCTGGTCCCGGCCCGTGGCGGCGCGGGTGGACCGGGACCGGCTGCGTGCCGTGGTGGCCGGGCTGTCCGGCTACTTCGCGCACTCGGCGCTGCAGCCGGCCCCGCTCGGCATCCCGAACCTGCGCCGGTTCCAGGGCGCGCAGGCCCGCGCGGCCGTGGAGTGGCTGCGGGCGATGGCGTAGCACCCGGCCGACGTCGCCGTCCGGCCCGCGCTCAGCCCCGGCGGAGCCTCCGCAGCTCCTCGGTGAGCTGCGGCACCACCTGGAACAGGTCGCCGACGACGCCGTAGTCGGCGATCTCGAAGATGGGCGCCTCCGGGTCCTCGTTGACGGCGACGATCGTGCCCGACGCCTGCATGCCGCCGCGGTGGTGGACGGCGCCGGACACCCCGAGGCCGAGGTAGAGCCGCGGGGAGACCGTGACGCCGGTCTGCCCGATCTGCGCCTCGTGCCCGATCCAGCCCTCGTCCGTCGCGACGCGCGTGGCGCCGACGGCTGCACCGACCTCGTCCGCCAGCGCCTCCAGCGGACCGAAGTCGCCGCCCGTCCCGCGCCCGCCCACGACCACGACGTCCGCCGAGGACAGGTCGGGACGGTCGGAGGGCGCCTGCGGGGTGCGCTCCACGACGCGCACGCGGGTGGCGCGGGCGGTCACCGCCACGGTGCGGGGGCGGACCTCCGGCGCATGCGGCGCATCGTGCTCGACGTGCGAGGAGACGACCGCGCCTGCCTTGAGCAGCACGACGGCCGCGTCGGTGAGCACCGCGCAGCGTGTCGTCCACGTGCCGGCCAGGACGGTCTTCGCCGCGACGACGCGCCCCGCGGCGTCACGCTCCACCGACGCGGCGTCCGTCACGACCCCGGCGCCGGTCGCGATCGCGACGCGGGCGGCGGCCTCCTTGTTCTCGAACGTCGACAGCGCGAGCAGCACCGTGGCCCCGGTCGCGCGGACGACGTCCACGACGGCCTCGGCGAGCACGGGCGTGAGCAGCGGGTCCGCGTCGCCGGTCGTGACCGCGTGCACGACCGAGACCCCGTGCCTGCCCAGCACGGGCAGCGCGGGGTCGAGCGGCTCGTCGCCGACCCACACGCCGTGCACGGCCCCGTCCGGGCCGGCGAGACCCCGGGCGGCCGTCGCGAGCTCGAGCACGCTGCCGCGCAGCGCACCCGTGTCCGCGTGGTCGAGCAGGACCAGCACCGTGGCCATCAGAGGACCTCCCCCGTCGCGGGCGTCGTGCGGACCAGGTCGCGTTCCAGCAGCCAGGCGGCGAGCCGCCGGCCCGCCTCGCCGTCGTCGGTCACCAGCACGCGGTCCGTGCGGGGCGGCCGGGGCGCGGCCTCGACGACCTCCGTGCGGGCGCCCGCGACACCGACCGTCGCGGCGTCGACCCCCAGGTCGGCGAGCGTCAGCACCGTGACCGGCTTCTTGCGGGCGGCCATGATCGCCTGGAAGTTCGGGTAGCGCGGCTCGTTCGCCCGGTCGGTGACGGACACCAGCGCCGGCAGGGGCGCCTCGAGCACCTCCGTGGCGTGGTCCAGGTCCCGGCGCACGGTGACGGTGCCGTCCGCGAGCGCCACCGACGAGGCGAGCGTGAGCTGCGGGAGGTCCAGCAGGTCCGCCAACGCCGCCGGCACCAGCGAGGTGAGCCCGTCGAGGCCGGCCATGCCGGTGACGACGAGGTCGGCCTCCCCCAGGTGGCGGACGGCCGCGGCCAGCACCCTCGCGGTGCCGATCACGTCCGACCCCGCGACCGCGTCGTCGAGCACGTGCACCGCGGCGTCCGCCCCGAGCTGGAGACCCCGCCGCACGGCGTCCTCGGCGTCGTCCGGGCCGGCCGTCACCACGACCACCTCGACGTCCACGCCGGCGTCGCGGGCCTGCTCCGCCAGGACGACGGCGGCCTCGACCGCGTTCTCGTCGAGCTCGTTCAGCGTGCCGTCGCCGCCGTCGCGCACGAGCCGGCCGTCGGGGCCGAGGGCGCGCTCGGACTGGATGTCGGGCACGTGCTTGACGCACACCACGATTCTCACCTCCGGAACGTTACCCGTCCCGGGCCGGCTGCGGCGCGGGGCGCGGCCGGCGACGACGACGTCCGGGCGACCACCTCACCCGGCCGCTGCGCAGGTCGGGGGGCACCGGCACGCCACAATGGAGGCGTGGTGCACTCCTCCGACCGCCCGTCCGCCGGCCCGCCGCCGCGCCTCGGCGTCCACGTCACGGACGACGGCGCCGACGTGGCGGTGCTCGCGCCCCACGCCGAGGCGGTGGAGCTCTGCCTCCTCGACCCCGACCCGTCCGCGCCGACGGGGTGGGCGGAGCGGCGCGTCCCCCTGGCGGGCCCCGACCTGGGCGTCTTCTCGGCCCGGGTGCCCGGTCTGCGCGCCGGCCAGCGCTACGGCCTGCGCGCGCACGGCCCGTGGGACCCGGAGGCGGGGCTGCGGTACAACCCGGCGAAGCTGCTGGTGGACCCGTACGCGACCGGGCTGGCCGGGGAGGTCGGTCACGGGCCGGCGACGTACGGCCACGTGGTGGACGACGCCCTGCGAGGTGACCCCTACGGCCCCGCCGACCCGCGCGACTCCGTGGCCCAGGTCCCGCACGGCGTGGTGGTGGACCGGCGGCCGGGCCACCGCGGCGCGGGGGACGGCGTCGACCCGACCGCCAACCGCCCGTACACGCCGTGGGGCGACACCGTCGTCTACGAGGCGCACGTCCGCGGGCTGACGCTGCGGCACCCGGACCTGCCGCCGCACCTGCGCGGGACGTACGCCGCGCTCGGGCACCCGGCGGTCGTCGGGCACCTACGGGCTCTCGGTGTCACCGCGCTGGAGCTGCTGCCGGTGCACGCGTCCTCCTCCGAGCCGCACCTCGTCGGCAAGGGGCTGACGAACTACTGGGGGTACAGCACGCTGGGCTTCTTCGCCCCGCACGCCCCCTACGCCACCGCGGCGGCACGAGCAGCGGGGCCCGCTGCGGTGCTCGACGAGCTGCGCGGCGCGGTGCACGCCCTGCACGAGGCGGGCATCGAGGTGCTGCTCGACGTCGTGTGCAACCACACCTGCGAGGGCGGGCTCACCGGCCAGCACCTGTCGCTGCGCGGCCTGGACTCCGCCGTCTACTACCTGCACGACGGCGGCCACCCGGCGGCGCTCGCGGACGTGACGGGCACCGGCAACACGCTGGACTTCCGCCGTCCGGAGGTCATCCGGCTCGCGCTCGACTCGCTGCGGTACTGGGCGCTGGAGGTCGGCGTCGACGGCTTCCGGTTCGACCTGGCCGTCACCCTGGGGCGCGGGCACGGCGGCTTCGACCCGGACCACCCGTTCCTGGTCGCGGCGGCGACGGACCCGGTGCTGCACGGCCTGAAGCTGATCGCCGAGCCGTGGGACGTCGGGCCGGGGGGCTGGCGCACCGGGCAGTTCCCGCCGCCGTTCGCCGAGTGGAACGACAAGTTCCGCAACTCCGTGCGCTCGTTCTGGCTCGCGGACCCGGCGCGCGCCGCGCACGGCCTGCCGGAGCACCGGGTGCGGGACCTCGCCACCCGGCTCGCGGGGTCCGTGGACCTCTTCGGGCACACCGACCCGCCGCTCGTGCGCGGGCCGCAGGCCTCCGTGAACTACGTGACCGCCCACGACGGGTTCACGCTCGCCGACCTCGTCGCCTACGAGCACAAGCACAACGAGGCGAACGGCGAGCAGAACCGCGACGGCTCGGACGACAACCGGTCGTGGAACCACGGGGTCGAGGGCCGCGTGGGTCCCGACTCCGTGGCCTCCGACATCGTGCCGCTGCGCCGGCGCTCGCTGCGCAACCTGCTGGCCACGCTGCTGCTCGCCGCCGGGACGCCGATGATCACGGCGGGCGACGAGATGGGCCGGACGCAGCGCGGCAACAACAACGCGTACTGCCAGGACTCGGACGTGTCGTGGGTGTCGTGGGACCTCGCCCCCTGGCGACGCGACCTGCTGGCGACCACGCGCCACCTCACGGCGCTGCGCCACGCGCACCCGGCGCTGCGCAGCACCCGGTTCTTCACGGGGCGCGCGGGGTCCGGCACCCGGCCGGACCTCACGTGGTTCGACCCGTCCGGGGTGGTGTTCACCCACGAGCGGTGGCACGACGGCGACCTGCGCACGCTGCAGATGCTGCGGGCGACGGCTGACGACACGGTGCTCGTGGTGGTCAACGGCTCGCTCGACCCTGTCGACGTGGTGCTGGCCGACGACCGGCCCACGCTGTGGGAGCTGGCCTGGGACTCCACCTGGGAGCACCCCGACGAGGCCCGGACCGCCGCCGTCGACGGTGCGCTGCACCTCGAGTCGGGGACGCGCGTGGTGGTCGAGCCGCTCAGCCTGCGGGTCTACGTGGCCTGACACGCCAGGAGGAGCCCCGCCCGGTCGTGGGGGCGGGGCTCCTCCTGGCGTGCGGTCGGGCGAGGTCAGCCGGCGTTCGCGACCAGGCCGACCTCGGCGACGGACGCCAGGCCCGGGTGCCGCGGGACCACCCGGACGCTGTACCCGAACGGGCCGGACGCGGCGAGCAGCACGTCACCCGCGAAGGCGTACCGCCCGCCCTCGTACGTCTCCGCGAGTGCGAGCGGGTCGACCGTGAAGCCGTGGAGCTCGTCCGACTCCGTGACCTTGCCGTGCACGACCTGCACCTCCACGTCCTCGGGCGCGAGGTCGCCGAGCGCGACGTACGCCTTGACGTGCAGGGCGTCGCCGACCTGCGGCACCTCGCCGACGCCGCCGGACTCGACGTGGTCGACGCGGACGTGCTGCCAGCCGGACCGCACACGCCCCTTCCAGGCGGCCAGCTCGCGGGCCCCGGTGAACCCGGCGTCACCCGCGAGCGCGCGCCCGGCGGACGCCGCCGGCGCGTAGAGCCGCTCGACGTAGTCCGCGACCATGCGTGTCGCCTGGACCTTCGGGCCGAGCGTCGCGAGCGTGTGCCGGACCATCTCCAGCCAGCGCAGCGGCAGCCCGCGCTCGTCGCGGTCGTAGAACCGCGGTGCCACCTGGTGCTCGATGAGCTCGTACAGGGCCGCGGCCTCCAGGTCGTCGCGGCGGTCGGGGTCCTCGACGCCGTCCGCCGTCGGGATCGCCCAGCCGTTCTCGCCGTCGAACCACTCGTCCCACCACCCGTCGAGGATGGACAGGTTGAGGCCGCCGTTCAGCGCCGCCTTCATGCCGGACGTGCCGCACGCCTCGAGCGGGCGCAGCGGGTTGTTCAGCCAGACGTCGCAGCCCGGGTACAGCGTCTGCGCCATCGCGATGTCGTAGTTCGGCAGGAACACGATGCGGTGGCGGACGTCGGCCTCGTCGGCGAACCGGACGAGCTGCTGGATCAGCCGCTTGCCCTGGTCGTCCGCGGGGTGGGACTTGCCGGCGATGACGAGCTGGACGGGGCGGTCGGGGTGGGTGAGCAGCGCGCGCAGCCGCTCCGGGTCCCGGAGCATGAGCGTGAGGCGCTTGTACGTCGGCACCCGGCGTGCGAACCCGATCGTCAGCACGTCGGGCGACAGCACGTCGTCCACCCAGCCCAGCTCGGCCGGCGACGCCCCGCGGCGGGCCCACGAGCCGCGCACCCGACGCCGGGCGTCCGCCACCAACGAGGCCCGCAGCGTGCGGCGCAGCTCCCAGAGCTCGGCGTCGCCGATCGCGTCGGTGAGCCAGCCGGTCCCGGAGGCGATCTCGTCGCCCGTGAGGCGCTCGGCCGCGAGGTCCGACAGCCGGCGGTCCACCCACGTGGGCGCGTGGACGCCGTTGGTCACCGAGGTGATCGGCACCTCGACGTCGTCGAAGCCCGGCCACAGGCCGTTGAACATGCCGCGCGACACCTCGCCGTGCAGCAGCGAGACGCCGTTGGCCCGGCCCCCCAGCCGCAGGCCCATGACGGCCATGTTGAACATCAGCGGGTCGCCGCCCGGGTAGTCCTCGGCCCCCAGCGCGAGCACCCGCTCCACCGGGACGCCCGCCGTGGCGTTCGACCCGCCGAAGTACTGCTCCACGAGCGACGCCTGGAACCGGTCGATGCCGGCGGGCACGGGGGTGTGCGTCGTGAACACCGTGGCGGCCCGCACCGCCTCCAGCGCCTCGTCGAACCCCAGGCCGGCCCCCCCGACCAGCTCCCGGATCCGCTCGACGCCGAGGAACCCGGCGTGCCCCTCGTTGGTGTGGTAGACCTCCGGCTCCGGCGCTCCGGTCAGCCGCGACCACAGCCGCAGCGCGCGGACGCCGCCGACGCCCAGCAGCAGCTCCTGCTGCAGGCGGTGCTCGCCGCCGCCGCCGTACAGGCGGTCGGTGACCTTGCGGGCGGCCTCGTCGTTCTCCGGCACGTCCGAGTCGAGCAGGAGCAGCGGCACGCGGCCGACGGTCGCCGTCCAGACGTGCGCGTGCAGCACGCGGTCCCCGGGCAGGGGGATCGACACCACGGCGGGCGTCCCGTCGTGCTCCCGCACCAGCGTCAACGGCATGCCGTCGGGGTCGAGCAGCGGGTAGGTCTCCACCTGCCAGCCGTCGCGCGTCAGCGCCTGCTTGAAGTAGCCCGCCCCGTAGAGGAGGCCGACGCCGACGACCGGCACACCCAGGTCGGACGCGCTCTTGAGGTGGTCGCCCGCGAGGATGCCGAGGCCTCCGGAGTACTGCGGCAGCACGGCGGTGATGCCGAACTCCGGCGAGAAGTAGGCGATGGCCGCGGGCAGCGACGGGTCGGAGACCTGGCGACGCTGGTACCAGCGCGGCGCCTCGAGGTACTCGTGCAGGTCCGCGGTCGCGGCGCGGACGGCCGCCACCACGTCCGGGTCGGCGGCGAGCTCCGCGAGCCGCTCGGGACGCAGCGCGCCGAGCAGGGCGACGGGGTCCCCGTGCACCTCGTCCCAGAGCGCCGGGTCGATGCGGGCGAACAGGTCGCGGGTCGGCGCGTGCCAGGACCAGCGCAGGTTGTGCGCGAGCTCGTCCAGGTCGGCGAGCTCGGCGGGCAGCGACGTGCGGACGGTGAATCGGCGGATGGCTCTCACGGTCCACGAGCGTACGCAGGGGCGGGGCCGTCGGAACAGCACCTCGGTCCCACCAGATGCGGATCGCGGCACGTCGCGCCGTCCGGATGCCGGGCAGGCACCCCAGTGGATAGGTTCGGAACCGTGACGTCGACTCCCCCGCCGCGCCGGCCCGCGCCGCGCCGCACCCGCGCACGCCAGACCCCCGCCCAGGCCGAGCTGGTGCCCGCCGAGCAGCCGGGGACCGGGGCGCACGCCGCCCCGGCGACCGCCACCACCGCGGCGGCACCCGCCGCGCCTGCCGCCCCGGTCGCGACCACCGACCCTGTGCACGCGCCCGTGGGACGGATCCCCGTGGTCGACGTGTCCCCCGTCGCGGAGGCCGGGCGCTGGCCGGCGAAGGCCGTCGTCGGCGAGGCCGTCCCGGTCCGCGCCACGGTGTTCCGCGAGGGCCACGACGCCTGCGCCGCGACCGCCGTGCTCGTCGGGCCCGACGGGCGGGACCGCGCGCGGGCGACCATGGTCGACATCGCCCCGGGCCTGGACCGCTACGAGGCCCGCCTCGTCCCGGACGAGCCGGGCGCCTGGGGGTTCCGGGTCGAGGGCTGGTCGGACCCGTACGGCACGTGGCTGCACGACGCGCCGCTGAAGGTCGGCGCCGGCGTGGACGTCGAGCTGGTGCTCGAGGAGGGCGCGCGGCTGCTGGAGCGCGCGGCGTCCCGGGCGTCCGGCGACGCGGGCGCCGCGATCCCCACGGACGACGTGGCGCTGCTGCGGGACGCCGTGACCGCCCTGCGGGACGCGTCCCGTCCGGCGGAGGCCCGGCTCGCCGCGGGCACCGCGCAGGAGGTCCGCGCCGCGCTCGCCGCCCACCCGCTGCGCGAGCTCGTCAGCCCCTCCCCGACGTACCCGCTCGTCGTCGACCGCCCTCTCGCGCTGGCCGGCGCGTGGTACGAGATCTTCCCGCGCTCGATCGGCGCGACGTACGACGAGGTGACCGGGACGTGGAGCACGGGGACGCTGCGCACCGCCGCGGAGGACCTGCCGCGCATCGCCGACCTGGGCTTCGACGTCGTGTACCTGACGCCGGTCCACCCGATCGGCACGACGCACCGCAAGGGGCGCAACAACACCCTCGACGCCCGCCCGGGCGACCCGGGGTCGCCGTACGCGATCGGGTCCCCCGACGGCGGGCACGACGCGATCGAGCCCTCGCTCGGCACGTTCGACGACTTCGACGCGTTCGTCGCCCGCGCCCGGGGGCTCGGGATGGAGGTCGCGCTCGACCTCGCGCTGCAGTGCTCCCCCGACCACCCGTGGGTCGCCGAGCACCCGGAGTGGTTCACCACCCGCATCGACGGGACCATCGCGTACGCCGAGAACCCGCCGAAGAAGTACCAGGACATCTACCCCCTGAACTTCGACAACGACCCGGAGGGCATCTACACCGAGATCCGGCGGGTGCTGCAGGTCTGGATCGACCACGGCGTCACGGCGTTCCGCGTCGACAACCCGCACACCAAGCCGTTGTCGTTCTGGCAGCGGATCCTCGCGGACGTGCGGGCGTCGCACCCCGAGGTCGTGTTCCTGTCGGAGGCGTTCACGCGGCCCGCGATGATGCTCAACCTCGCCCGCGTCGGGTTCCACCAGTCGTACACGTACTTCACCTGGCGGAACACCAAGGAGGAGGTCGCCGAGTACCTCGCGGAGGTCTCCGGCGAGCAGGGCTCGTGGATGCGGCCGTCGTTCTGGCCCACCACCCACGACATCCTCACGCCCTACATGCAGACCGGCGGCGCGGCCGGGTTCGCCGTGCGGGCGGTCCTCGCGGCGCTCGGCTCCCCCACCTGGGGCATCTACTCCGGCTACGAGCTGGTCGAGGACGTGCCGCGCCCCGGCGTCGAGGAGCAGATCGACAACGAGAAGTACGAGTTCAAGCCCCGCGACTGGGCCGCGGCCGAGCCGCTCGGCATCGCGCGCCTGCTGCGGTCCCTCAACGCGATCCGTCGGGCGCACCCCGCGCTGCTCCAGCTGCGCAACCTCACGGTGCACCCGACGTCGGACCCCGCGCTCGTCGCGTTCTCCCGGCACCTGCCGGCGGAGCTGTCGCCGACGGGGGCGGCCGACACCGTCCTCGTCGTCGTGAACCTCGACCCGCGGTCCGCGCACGACGGCGTGGTGGACCTCGACCTGGCCGCCCTCGGCCTCGAGCCGGACGCGCGCTTCGTCGCCCACGACGTGCTGTCGCAGGAGGTCTACGCCTGGGACGCGCACCCGTGGGTCAGGCTCGACCCGTTCAGCCGGGTGGCGCACGTCGTCCGGGTGGAGCGGGTGTGAGCCCGACGGGGCCCCCCGGGGCCGTCCCCGCGGCGGCCGCCGCCCCCGGGTCCGCGACCACCGGCCCGCCTGCCGGTCACGCGCCGCCCACCGGGCAGATCGCGGTCACCGCGCTGCCCCCGCGGCGCCAGCCCGCCGTACCGCCGGCGGAGGGCGGCGGCCTGAGCCCGGATCCCGAGTGGTACCGGACCGCGGTCTTCTACGAGGTGATGATCCGGTCGTTCTCCGACTCCGACGGCACGGGCAGCGGTGACCTGCGCGGCCTCGCCCAGCGGCTCGACTACCTGCAGTGGCTCGGCGTCGACTGCCTGTGGCTGCCGCCGTTCTACCCCTCGCCGCTGCGCGACGGCGGGTACGACGTGTCGGACTACACCGCGGTCGCCCCGCAGTACGGCTCGGTCGAGGACTTCACGGACCTGGTCGCGGCGGCGCACGAGCGGGGCATGCGCGTGATCGTCGACCTCGTGATGAACCACTCGTCCGACCAGCACCCGTGGTTCCAGGCCTCGCGGTCCGACCCGGACGGCCCGTACGGCGACTTCTACGTGTGGTCGGACGACCCGACGCGGTACCAGGACGCGCGGATCATCTTCGTCGACACCGAGACGTCCAACTGGACGTTCGACCCGGTGCGCCGGCAGTACTTCTGGCACCGGTTCTTCAGCCACCAGCCCGACCTGAACTTCGACAACCCGCGCGTCGTCGAGGCCATGCACGACGTCGCGCGGTTCTGGCTGCGACTCGGCGTCGACGGGTTCCGGCTCGACGCGGTCCCGTACCTGTACGAGCGAGACGGCACGAACTGCGAGAACCTGCCCGAGACGCACCGGTTCCTGCGGGACCTGCGGTCGATGATCGACCGTGAGTTCCCCGGCCGGATCATGCTCGCCGAGGCGAACCAGTGGCCCGAGGACGTGGTGCACTACTTCGGCACCGAGGAGGAGCCGGAGTGCCACATGTGCTTCCACTTCCCCGTGATGCCCCGCATCTTCTACTCGATGCGGGACCAGCGGGCGACGCCCGTCGTCGACATCCTGGCCGACACCCCGGCGATCCCGGGCGGCGGCCAGTGGAGCACGTTCCTGCGCAACCACGACGAGCTCACGCTCGAGATGGTGTCCACCGAGGAGCGCGCGTCCATGTACGGCTGGTACGCCCCGGACTCCCGGATGCGCGCCAACATCGGCATCCGCCGCCGGCTGGCGCCGCTGCTCGACGACTCCCGCAAGGAGATCGAGCTCGCCCACGCGCTGCTGCTGTCCCTGCCGGGCAGCCCGTGCCTGTACTACGGCGACGAGATCGGCATGGGCGACAACATCTGGCTGCCCGACCGCGACGCGGTGCGCACGCCGATGCAGTGGACACCCGACCGCAACTCCGGCTTCTCGACGGCCGACCCCGGCAAGCTGTACCTGCCGGTCATCCAGTCGCTCGTCCACCACTACAACAACGTGAACGTCGAGGCCCAGCTCGCGCAGACGACGTCGCTGCTGCACTGGGTCCGGGGCATGCTCGCCGTGCGGCGGCAGCACCCCGCCCTCGGTCTCGGGACGTTCGAGGTGGTGCAGGGCGACAACGACGCGGTGCTGGCGTTCCTGCGTCGCACGTCCACCGAGACGCTGCTGGTCGTGGCGAACCTCGCCGCGACCGCCCGGGCCACGACCCTCCACCTGCCCGCACCGCTCGCCGGCGCCGGACTGCGTGACGTGTTCGGCGGGGCCGCGTTCCCGGGCGTCGGCGCGGACGGGACCACCACCTTCACGCTCGGGTCCCGCGACTTCTACTGGCTGGCGGTGACGGAGCAGTGACCGACCGACGGGTGACCCACGAGCCCCGCGACGACGCGCTCGCCGCGCTGCTCGCGCCCTGGCTGCCGGGCCGGCGCTGGTTCCCGGTGAAAGGGGCCGACGCGCGCGTGACGGCCGTCGGGGGGCTGAGCCTGCGCGACCCCGCGGACGACGGCGGCGACGTCGAGGTGCGGCTGCTCCTGCTCCGCGCGGAGGGCGGCGGCTCGGGCGCGGTGCTGCAGGTGCCGGTGGTGCTGCGGGCCGCCGCAGCGGCCGGCGACGGCTCCGGGGACCGGGACGGGCGCGGGGACGACCCCGCCGTGGTCGGGCGCCTGCCGGACGGCACGACCGTGCTGGACGCCGCGGGGCTGCCCGAGTTCGAGCGCGCGTGGCTCGCCGCGGCCGACCGGCCGGCGGACGTCGATGCGGCGCCGGCGGCGGCCCTCGGGACGCCGCGCGTGATCTCCGGCGAGCAGTCCAACACCTCCGTGATCCTGCCGGGCGCCGGACCGGACGGCACCACCGCCATGCTCAAGGTCTTCCGAGGGTTGTCCGACGGCGACAACCCGGACGTCGACGTGCCGCGCGCTCTCGCGGCGTCGGGGTGGCCGCACGTGCCCCGCCCCCTCGCCTGGATGGGCGCCGAGTGGCAGGACGGCGACCGCACGGCGCACGGGCACCTGGGCGTGCTCAGCGCGTTCGTGCCCGGCGCCACGGACGGGTTCGAGCTCGCCTGCGCGATGGCACGGCGCGGCGAGTCGTTCGGCCCGCTCGCCGAGGAACTCGGCGTCGTCGTCGGGCAGATGCACCGCGCTCTCGCCCAGGTGCTGCCCTCCACCGGCCCCGGGGTCGACGCCGCTGCAGCCGGCTCGGCGGTCGCAGACGCCCTCACCGAGCGCTACGGCTGGGCGCGCGGGGTCGTGCCGCAGCTGGACGCGTTCGCGACGCAGGTCGAGGCGCTCGCCGAGCGCACCCGGTTGCTGGCCGAGGTCCCGCCCCGGCAGCGCGTCCACGGCGACCTGCACCTCGGTCAGGTGCTCCGTGGCGACAGCACCTGGTACGTCCTCGACTTCGAGGGCGAGCCGCTCGCGCCCGTCGCCCAGCGGACCCGGCCCGACCTCGCCCTGCGCGACGCCGCCGGCATGCTCCGGTCGTTCGACTACGCCGCCGCCGTCGGGGGCGGGCCCCAGGCGTGGACGGAGGTCGCACGGGCCGCGTTCCTCGCCGGCTACGCGAACGAGGCGCCGGAGCTCGACGCCGGCACGCGCGCGCACCTCCTGCGCGTCCTGGAGCTCGACAAGGCGCTCTACGAGTCCGTGTACGAGGCGCGGAACCGACCGGACTGGCTGCCGATCCCGCTGCACGCGGTCGAGCGCCTGCTCGGCTGACGACGCCGGTCCGCGGGGCGTGACGTCTCCCTGCGGGAACGCCCCGGGGGTGGTTGGGTAGGCACATGGAACGTCCGGCTGCTGACACGTCGCCCGTCACCGTCGACCCCGGCACGCTGCACGCCGTGGCCTCCGGGACCCACCACGACCCGCACGCCGTGCTGGGCGCGCACGTCACGCCCAGCGGCCTGGTGGTGCGCACGCTGCACCCGCTCGCCGACGCGGTGGTCGTCGTGACCGCGAGCGGCGGCACGCCCGCCGAGCACGAGCAGGACGGCATCTGGGTCGCGCTGCTGCCCGAGACCGAGGTCGTCGACTACCGCGTCGACGTCACTTACGGGGACCGCACCACCCGCCTCGACGACCCGTACCGCTACCTCCCGACCGTCCAGGAGCTCGACCGCCACCTCATCCGCGAGGGCCGGCACGAACAGCTCTGGACCGTCCTCGGCGCCAACGTCCACCGCTACCCCGGGGGGCTGGGCGAGGTCGAGGGCACGGCGTTCGCCGTCTGGGCCCCCAACGCGCGCGCGGTCCGCGTCATCGGCGACTTCAACCACTGGCAGGGCTCCACGCACGCGATGCGCTCGCTCGGCGACTCCGGCGTCTGGGAGATCTTCGTGCCCGGCGTCGGCGCCGGCGCACGCTACAAGTTCGAGATCCTCGGCGCCGACGGGAGGTGGCGCCAGAAGGCCGACCCGCTCGCGAAGGGCACGGAGGTGCCGCCGGCGACCGCCTCGGTCGTCGTCGAGTCGGCGTACTCCTGGCGCGACGAGGACTGGCTGGGGTCCCGGCGGTCCCACGACCCGCACAACGGGCCCATGAGCATCTACGAGGTGCACCTCGGCTCGTGGCGGCAGGGGCTGTCCTACCGGGAGCTCGCCGACCAGCTCACCGCGTACGTCCTGGAGCTCGGCTTCACGCACGTCGAGTTCCTGCCCGTGTCCGAGCACCCGTTCGGCGGCTCCTGGGGCTACCAGGTCTCGTCGTACTACGCGCCGACCTCCCGGTTCGGACACCCCGACGACTTCCGGTACCTGGTCGACACCCTGCACCGCGCCGGCGTGGGCGTCATCCTCGACTGGGTCCCCGCGCACTTCCCCAAGGACGAGTGGGCGCTCGCGCGCTTCGACGGCACACCCCTGTACGAGCACCCCGACCCGATGCGCGGCGAGCAGCCCGACTGGGGCACCTACGTCTTCGACTTCGGCCGCAACGAGGTCCGCAACTTCCTCGTCGCCAACGCCACGTACTGGCTCGAGGAGTTCCACGTCGACGGCCTGCGGGTCGACGCCGTCGCCTCCATGCTCTACCTCGACTACTCCCGCGAGCCCGGCCAGTGGCGCCCGAACGTCCACGGTGGCCGCGAGAACCTCGAGGCGATCGCGTTCCTCCAGGAGGCCAACGCCACGGCCTACCGCCGCACGCCCGGGGTCGTGATGATCGCCGAGGAGTCCACCGCGTGGCCCGGCGTCACCACGCCCACGTCGGGCGGCGGGCTCGGGTTCGGCCTCAAGTGGAACATGGGCTGGATGAACGACACGCTCCGCTACCTCGCCGAGCAGCCGATCAACCGCCGCTACCACCACCACGAGGCGACCTTCTCGCTCGTCTACGCGTTCTCCGAGCAGTTCGTGCTGCCGATCAGCCACGACGAGGTGGTCCACGGCAAGGGCTCGGTCATGCGGAAGATGCCGGGTGACGACTGGCAGCAGCGCGCCGGCGTCCGTGGCCTGCTCGCGTACCAGTGGTCGCACCCGGGCAAGCAGCTGGTGTTCATGGGCACCGAGTTCGCCCAGGGCACCGAGTGGGCCGAGTCGCGCTCGCTCGACTGGTACCTGCTCGACCACGCCCCCCACCGCGGCGTCCAGGCGTGCGTGCGGGACCTCAACGCCTTCTACCGGTCGCACCCCGCGATGTGGGCGCTCGACCACTCCCCCCAGGGTTTCGAGTGGATCGACGCCAACGACGCGGACCGGAACGTGCTCGCGTACCTGCGCCGGGACGACCACGGCGGCGTCGTCGCCGTCGTGGTGAACTTCGCCGGGGTCCCGCACGAGGACTACCGCCTCGCGCTGCCCCAGGGCGGCACGTGGGTCGAGGCGATCAACACCGACGCCCAGGAGTACGGCGGGTCCGGCGTGGGCAACCTCGGCCGGGTGCAGGCCCGGCCGGAACCGCACCACGGCCGCGCCTTCTCGGCGACGCTGCGCGTCCCCCCGCTCGGGGTGCTCTACCTCGTCCCGGCCTGAACCGCCGGCGCCCCTGGGCCGGCTGACCGACCCCACGCGGGCCCGAGCCGCGACAAGCACTCCGTAGGACGCAGCGGACGCTCTCCCGACCACGCCCACACCCGCATCCCCCTGCCTGCGATCAGTGCGACCCTGCCCGGCAACAGGCCCGGCCAGCGTCCATCGCAGGGCCCCGCGCTCGCGAGCCGGGGCCGCCCGTCGAGGTTGCCGTAGATGCGGGGTTGCGCGACATGAACCCCACGACAACCGCAATGTCGATGCGGCACGTGCGAGGACCGCGAACGATCCGCCCGCGCGCCCGGGCGGAGCCGTGGGCGCCCAACGGACCCTGCGCACTCGAGCAAACCCGACAGTGATGGCGGTCCTGCGTATGACGCGCGGCTCTGCGGGCTCACGCGGTGCCGTGCGCGCACGGATGATGAACGCGCGGGTCCGGGGGCTGTGCGCGGGTGCGCGTGCGTTCGCGTCTCTTCTCGCGGGCGTGCATTCCCCGTGGGGAAACAGAAGAAGCCACCCCAGCGATGGGGTGGCTTCTTCTGAATGATGTCCGGCGGCGTCCTACTCTCCCACACCCTGGCGAGTGCAGTACCATCGGCGCTGAAGGGCTTAGCTTCCGGGTTCGGAATGGGACCGGGCGTTTCCCCTTCGCTATGGCCGCCGTAACTCTGTCGAACTGTCGACACGGGACACCCACCGACAGGTCGGAGGGCGCGTGTTCGTGGTTCGGGAACCGCACAGTGGACGCGTAGCAAAGTATGAGTGGTGAAGTTGTCGGCTTATTAGTACCGGTCAGCTGCGAGGGTCTTGCGTCCCCTCTTCCACATCCGGCCTATCTACCCGGTGGTCTAGCCGGGAGCCTCTCAGGTCCGAAGACCCGTGGAAACCTCATCTTGAAGCAGGCTTCCCGCTTAGATGCTTTCAGCGGTTATCCCTTCCGAACGTAGCCAACCAGCCGTGCTCCTGGCGGAACAACTGGCACACCAGAGGTTCGTCCGTCCCGGTCCTCTCGTACTAGGGACAGCCCTTCTCAAGTTTCCTGCGCGCGCAGCGGATAGGGACCGAACTGTCTCACGACGTTCTAAACCCAGCTCGCGTACCGCTTTAATGGGCGAACAGCCCAACCCTTGGGACCTACTCCAGCCCCAGGATGCGACGAGCCGACATCGAGGTGCCAAACCATGCCGTCGATATGGACTCTTGGGCAAGATCAGCCTGTTATCCCCGGGGTACCTTTTATCCGTTGAGCGACGGCGCTTCCACAAGCCACCGCCGGATCACTAGTTCCGACTTTCGTCCCTGCTCGACCTGTCAGTCTCACAGTCAAGCTCCCTTGTGCACTTGCACTCGCCACCTGATTGCCAACCAGGCTGAGGGAACCTTTGAGCGCCTCCGTTACATTTTAGGAGGCAACCGCCCCAGTTAAACTACCCACCAGGCACTGTCCCTGATCCGGATCACGGACCGAGGTTAGATATCCAGAGCGACCAGAGTGGTATTTCAACGTTGACTCCACCGACACTGGCGTGCCGGCTTCACAGTCTCCCACCTATCCTACACAAGCCGCACCGAACACCAATACCAAGCTATAGTAAAGGTCCCGGGGTCTTTCCGTCCTGCTGCGCGTAACGAGCATCTTTACTCGTAGTGCAATTTCGCCGAGTTCGCGGTTGAGACAGCGGAGAAGTCGTTACGCCATTCGTGCAGGTCGGAACTTACCCGACAAGGAATTTCGCTACCTTAGGATGGTTATAGTTACCACCGCCGTTTACTGGGGCTTAAATTCTGAGCTTCGCCTTGCGGCTGACCCGTCCTCTTAACCTTCCAGCACCGGGCAGGCGTCAGTCCGTATACATCGTCTTGCGACTTCGCACGGACCTGTGTTTTTAGTAAACAGTCGCTTCTCCCTGGTCTCTGCGGCCCTCCACGCTTCCCGGGCGAACCGGTACACGCTTCAGGCCCCCTTCTCCCGAAGTTACGGGGGCATTTTGCCGAGTTCCTTAACCACGATTCTCTCGATCGCCTTGGTATTCTCTACCTGACCACCTGAGTCGGTTTAGGGTACGGGCGGCTAGAACCTCGCGTCGAAGCTTTTCTCGGCAGCATAGGATCACCCAATCATCCAGCATACGCTGTCACCATCGGTTCTCAGGCTATGTGAGTGGCGGATTTGCCTACCACTCGCCCTACGGCCTTGGACGTGGACTACCATCGCCACGCTGGGCTACCTTCCTGCGTCACTCCTGTTAATACGCTTACCTACTACCGGATCGGGTCGCGCGCTCCCCGCACGGTGCACCCCGAAGGGCGCGATATGCGGGCTCGGGCGCTTAGCATCACCGGGCTCGGTATGGGCGGTTCTTCGCCGGTACGGGAATATCAACCCGTTGTCCATCGACTACGCCTGTCGGCCTCGCCTTAGGTCCCGACTTACCCAGGGCGGATTAGCCTGGCCCTGGAACCCTTGGTCATTCGGCGGACGGGTTTCTCACCCGTCATTCGCTACTCATGCCTGCATTCTCACTCGTGTAGCGTCCACCACTGGGTCACCCCGCAGCTTCACCCGCCACACGACGCTCCCCTACCCATCCACACGCCTGGACCACGAAGGCCTAGCGCAATGTGTGAATGCCACAGCTTCGGCGGTATACTTGAGCCCCGCTACATTGTCGGCGCGGAATCACTTGACCAGTGAGCTATTACGCACTCTTTCAAGGGTGGCTGCTTCTAAGCCAACCTCCTGGTTGTCTGTGCAACTCCACATCCTTTCCCACTTAGCATACGCTTAGGGGCCTTAGCTGGTGGTCTGGGCTGTTTCCCTCTCGACTACGGAGCTTATCCCCCGCAGTCTCACTCCCGCGCTCTCACTTACCGGCATTCGGAGTTTGGCTAACGTCAGTAACCTGGTAGGGCCCATCGGCTATCCAGTAGCTCTACCTCCGGCAAGAAACACGCGAGGCTGCACCTAAATGCATTTCGGGGAGAACCAGCTATCACGAAGTTTGATTGGCCTTTCACCCCTAACCACAGGTCATCCCCCCGGTTTTCAACCCAGGTGGGTTCGGTCCTCCACGCGGTCTTACCCGCGCTTCAACCTGCCCATGGCTAGATCACTTCGCTTCGGGTCTAGAGCACGCGACTATCACGCCCTGTTCGGACTCGCTTTCGCTACGGCTTCCCCACACGGGTTAACCTCGCCACGTACCACTAACTCGCAGGCTCATTCTTCAAAAGGCACGCCGTCACCCCTGCTAGGGAGGCTCCGACGGATTGTAGGCACACGGTTTCAGGTACTATTTCACTCCCCTCCCGGGGTACTTTTCACCTTTCCCTCACGGTACTTGTCCGCTATCGGTCACTAGGTAGTATTTAGGCTTAGCAAGTGGTCTTGCCAGATTCACACGGGATTTCTCGGGCCCCGTGCTACTTGGGATCCCCTTCGGGAGGCCACATGATTTCGTCTACGGGGGTACCACCCTCTGTGCCGGGCCATTCAATGCCCTTCGACTATCACGAGGCTTTCTGACTCCCTGCTGACTCGGCAGAATCAACTGAAAGGTCCCACAACCCCGTACACGCAACGCCTGCCGGCTTGACACGCATACGGTTTGGCCTGATCCGCTTTCGCTCGCCACTACTCACGGAATATCTCTTCCTGCCGGTACTGAGATGTTTCACTTCCCGGCGTTCCCTCCACACACCCTATATATTCAGGTGCGGGTCACACGACATGACTCGTGCGGGGTTTCCCCATTCGGACATCCTCGGATCACGGTTCGTTTGCCAACTCCCCGAGGCTTATCGCAGGCTACCACGTCCTTCTTCGGCTCCTAGTGCCAAGGCATCCACCCTGTGCCCTTAAAAACTTGACCACAAAGACATACTTAAAGATGCTCGCGTCCACTGTGCAGTTCTCAAACAACGAACGATCCCCGGTCTTGCGTCCGGCGCCTACCCGCTGCACGAAGCAGCTGGCGGTTCGACCGACCAACCGGGCCCGTCACGAAGCAACCTCCCCACGCGGGGCTGTTCCCTCAGGACCCAACAGCGTGCCTCGGCGACCCACCCGACCCGGCGGCGCGCGTTCCATCCCGAAGGAGTACTGACGCAGTGCCGGCCCGAACGGACCGCCGTAGTTGATGTTCCACCCGTGAGCACCACCCCCGACGCGTACGGCCGGGGCATGGCCTCTGCACGACCCCACCGAAGCAGGGCGTGTCAGATGCTCCTTAGAAAGGAGGTGATCCAGCCGCACCTTCCGGTACGGCTACCTTGTTACGACTTAGTCCCAATCGCCAGTCCCACCTTCGACGGCTCCCCCTCAAAGAGTTGGGCCACCGGCTTCGGGTGTTACCGACTTTCGTGACTTGACGGGCGGTGTGTACAAGGCCCGGGAACGTATTCACCGCAGCGTTGCTGATCTGCGATTACTAGCGACTCCGACTTCATGGGGTCGAGTTGCAGACCCCAATCCGAACTGAGACCGGCTTTTTGGGATTCGCTCCACCTCGCGGTATCGCAGCCCTTTGTACCGGCCATTGTAGCATGCGTGAAGCCCAAGACATAAGGGGCATGATGATTTGACGTCATCCCCACCTTCCTCCGAGTTGACCCCGGCAGTCTCCTATGAGTCCCCACCATCACGTGCTGGCAACATAGGACGAGGGTTGCGCTCGTTGCGGGACTTAACCCAACATCTCACGACACGAGCTGACGACAACCATGCACCACCTGTACACCGACCTTGCGGGGCAACCATCTCTGGAAGTTTCCGGTGTATGTCAAGCCTTGGTAAGGTTCTTCGCGTTGCATCGAATTAATCCGCATGCTCCGCCGCTTGTGCGGGCCCCCGTCAATTTCTTTGAGTTTTAGCCTTGCGGCCGTACTCCCCAGGCGGGGCACTTAATGCGTTTGCTGCGGCACGGAACTCGTGGAATGAGCCCCACACCTAGTGCCCAACGTTTACGGCATGGACTACCAGGGTATCTAATCCTGTTCGCTCCCCATGCTTTCGCTCCTCAGCGTCAGTTGCGGCCCAGAGACCTGCCTTCGCCATCGGTGTTCCTCCTGATATCTGCGCATTCCACCGCTACACCAGGAATTCCAGTCTCCCCTACCGCACTCTAGTCTGCCCGTACCCACTGCAAGCCCGAGGTTGAGCCTCGAGTTTTCACAGCAGACGCGACAAACCGCCTACGAGCTCTTTACGCCCAATAATTCCGGACAACGCTTGCGCCCTACGTATTACCGCGGCTGCTGGCACGTAGTTAGCCGGCGCTTCTTCTGCAGGTACCGTCACTTGCGCTTCTTCCCTGCTGAAAGAGGTTTACAACCCGAAGGCCTTCATCCCTCACGCGGCGTCGCTGCATCAGGCTTGCGCCCATTGTGCAATATTCCCCACTGCTGCCCTCCCGTAGGAGTCTGGGCCGTGTCTCAGTCCCAGTGTGGCCGGTCGCCCTCTCAGGCCGGCTACCCGTCGTCGCCTTGGTGGGCCGTTACCCCACCAACAAGCTGATAGGCCGCGAGTCCATCCCTGACCGATAAATCTTTCCAACCGCATCGGATGCCCGAGCGGTACGTATCCGGTATTAGACCTCGTTTCCAAGGCTTATCCCAGAGTCAGGGGCAGGTTACTCACGTGTTACTCACCCGTTCGCCACTGATCCCCCCAGCAAGCTGGGGTTCACCGTTCGACTTGCATGTGTTAAGCACGCCGCCAGCGTTCGTCCTGAGCCAGAATCAAACTCTCCGTAAATGTCTCATTGGCAACCACCACCCGAAAGCAGCAGTCCACCGACACACGAAACGACCCCCACCCGCTGGCGAGCGAGGATCTATCAATTCGGCTTACCGGGAACCGCACCGACGGGGTCGGACACGGCTCCCCAGTGAAACCAAGACCCACCACACGGGCCAACCACCCCGAACGAGGCGACCAAACCCGAGCGATGAACCATCTTGGCATCAACTACTAGGCACACTGTTGAGTTCTCAAAGAACAGACGCGCATCCCCCACTCACCCTTGCGGGCTCCTGGCCGGAGGCAACCGTTCAAACTTATCCGATCCGGTCCTGCCGGTCAAGTCCGTGTGGACCGTCCCGATCTCGGTGGATCGATCCTCGGCGCGACGAGCGACGGGCACATGTGTCCCGACGAGTCCGAGCCAAGGGGGTGGTCTCCCGGGGGACCAGCCACCGGGTTGATCCTCGGTGTCCGTTCCTCCCTGCCGGGCGACGTCGTAGAACATTACGCAGTCCCGCGGTGGAGCGTCAACTCGGCAGACCGTGACCCGGGTCACCCCCGTGATCACGCGGATCTCACCGCTGACCAGCCCGGACGGGAGCCGGGTCCGCCCCCCAGCGGCTCGCGCCCGAGCCGGGACACCGCTCCCTCAGGGCCCGGCTGGCGGCGCTCAGTACAGGGCGCTCGCCAGCGCGCGACGGGCGGCTGCCACGCGCGGGTCCTCGGTCCCGACGACGTCGAACAGCTCGACCAGCCGCACGCGCACACGCTCCCGCTCGGGTCCCGACGTCACGCGCACGGTGTCCACCAGGCGCGCGAACGCGTCCTCGACCTGGCCTCCGAGCACGTCGACGTCGGCCACGGCGAGCTGGGCGTCGACGTCACCGGGCGCGTCGGCCGCCGCCTTGCGCACCGTCGCCAGGTCCGCGTCCCGGGTCCGCGAGAGCAGCCCCACCTGCGCGAGCCCGGCCCGGGCCATCTCGTCCCGCGGGTTCTCCCGCAGCGCCTGCTCGTACGCCGCCGCGGCAGCGGGGAGGTCGTCGCGCTCGATGGCGTCGTACGCGGCCTGGTGCAGGGGCGGCAGCGGCGGCTCCTCCGGCTCGGCGGGGACCTCGGGGGCGTCCGCGCGCGGCGCGACCGTGCCGGTCACACCGTTCGCCGCAGCGGCTTCGAGCACCTGGTCCAGCACCCCCCGCACCTGCTCCAGCTGCGGCACCCCCTGGAACAGCGGCAGCGGCTGGCCTGCGAGGACCGCGACCACCGAGGGCACCGACTGCGCCTGGAAGGCCGCCGCGACCTGAGGGTTCGCCTCCGAGTCGATGCGGGCCAGCAGGAGCCGGCCGCCGTACTCGTCCGCGAGCGCACCCAGGTCGCGCGCCAGGTTGATGCTCGCCTCGCTCCACGACGCCCACAGCAGCACGACCACCGGGTGCTGCGTCGAGGACTGCACCAGGGCCGGGAAGCCCTCGGTGTCCACGTCCGTCACGTACGGGCCGGGCGTCGGCAGTCCGCCGGGGGTCCCGGGGGCCGGGGTCGCGGGTCGGCCGAGACCGGACAGGTCGACCGCGCCCCGCACGTCGAGGCGCGGCTGGTGGGCCGGGTTCTGGCTCATGCTGCTGTGCTCCTGCTCTCGCGTGGACTGACGATGTCGCGGGCGGACGTCACTCGCCGGTGACGGCCGTCCGGGCGTGCTCTGCCGCCAGCACCTGGACCTGGTCCTCCCCGCCGGCGGGCGGCACGTACAGGGCCACGACGTCGGTCCAGGTGCGGACGAGGTTGCTGGACACGCTGTCGCGCCCCGCCAGGGCCACGTCGAACGGGTCGCTCAACGTGATGCTCCCCTGGCTCAGGGTGATGGTCGTGACGGTGCTCAGCTCCCCGACGACGATCGCACCTCCGTCGGCGGTCCGCAGGGCGGTCACCTCGCCGTCGACGGGCGCGACCGTCTCCGCCACGGTCGCGACCTCCTGGAGGCTCGACGCGGTCTGGTTGCGGGCCTCTGTCAGGGCCGAGCGGAAGAAGTCCTGCGGGAAGGTTCCGGCGTGCTGGGAGGCGTCGCCGTTCGTCAGCACGTCCGCGTACTGCGCGACCGCCTCGGTCGGGGTCACGAGCAGCGAGTCGTCGTCGGGGGCGACCGGCTCGCTGCCGATCGCCGGGTCCGCCGTCGCCGGCATCTGCACCGACGGGCCGAGGCGCGCCCAGCCCCACAGGCGGTACGGCTGGCGCGGACCGGTCTGCTCGAGGACGAGCAGCAGCGGCGCCTGGAGGTCCGCGGGCTGCTCGGTCACGACCATCTGCGTGCGCGGCCAGGACGCGGTGTCGGGGACGATCGTCGTCTGCGCCGTCAAGGGGATCGTCACCGGAGGGCGCTCGCCGTTCGTGGCGGCCGCGCGGGCGTACTCCGCCGTGCGGATCGCGAGGGCGGGACCCGAGAGGCGTGCCTCCAGCCCTGAGGCGTCCAGTACCTCGTCCCCCGTCGCCAGCACGTCCCCGACGGCGGCCAGGACGTGCTCGGACTGCGCCGCGGTGAGGACGGGGGGCGGGACGGCCGGGACGGCGTCGGGCGAGGGCTCGGGCAGCGGGGCGGCGCACGCGCCGAGCGCGAGGGCCGCCGCCACCGCGAGCGCCGCGCCCATCGTCCGGCGGCGAGACGGATGCGGGCGGAGAGCCCCGGGCAGGGGGCCGCGCCGGGTGGTCGGTGTGGTCATCGTCCCTCCTCCGTGGGCTCGTCGTCACGGTCACGGGCTGCGCCGCCGGCGGGCCCCGGCCCGTCGTCCGACGGGAACCCCCACATGCGACGCCAGGCGTCGGCGCGCTGCGCGGGCGACGCCGACTCGTCGGCCGGCGCCGGCGGCGTGACCTCCTGCGCGTGCCGCGACGGCGTCGCCGGCGGGGCTGCGGCCGGGGCGACGGGCGACCACGCCGTCGCGGTGGCGGCGGGCGTGGGGTCCGCGACGGCGTCGTCCCGCTGCTGCTCGGCCGGGGTCTCGGCGCGCGACCGGCGCCACGGCAGCCGTGCGCTCAGCCGACGGCGGTCCTGCCCGGGCGCACGGTCCTCGTCGCCCTCCGGTGCGGCGCCCTCGGACGCCGGAGCTCCCGGCGCGCCCGGGCGGGGCTGGTCCGGGGACGCGGGCGCGGCCGACGGTGCGGGCGCGGCCGGGCGCGCCGGTGCCGTGGGGGCCGACGAGGGGGACGCAGGCGTCGATCGGGTCGCCTCCGTGGTCCCGGTCACGGGGGCGCGCTCCCCCGCGCTGCTCCCGGGCCGGGTGGTCCCGCCCGGCCCGCCGCCCGAGGCCGCGCCGGTCTCGTTCGCGGAGTCGTGCGTCGCGCCGCCGGGGGCGGTCCCTGCCGCGGCGGGCGCAGCTCCCGTCACGGTCGGCACCGCTCCGGTCACCACCGGGATCGCCCCCGTCTCCCCGCGCCTCCCGCGCCGGCGTGCGGCGGCGGCGGCCGCGGCAGCCGCCGCCTCGGCCTCGCGGATCTGCCGCCGGGTCAGCGGTGCTCCGGTCGGGCTGATCGTGCCGAGCGCGACGGCTCCGGTCACGGGCGCGCCCTCCCCGGCGCCCCCCGTGCCGCCCGCCGGGGTGGCGGGCGCGGCGACGACCGCGATCTGGCCGGTGGCGACCGCGTGCCATCCCGTGTCCGGCCCCTGGCGACGCTGCCTCAGGATGCGGACCAGCAGCACCGCGGCGACCGCCAGCAGCAGCACGCCCGCCGCCACACCGGGCCACAGCCAGGGCGTCGTCACGGTCTGCGGCCAGGCGAGGTCCAGCACGGGGGCGCTGTCGCCGAGGCTCACCGCCAGGAGGGACCACCGGCCGTCGTGCGCGGGCCACTCCAGGGTCGCGGAGCCGTCCCCGGCGACCTCGACGAGCCACATGTCGGACCCGGTCGGGTCGGCAGCCGGAGCGGCCTCGCTCCCGGCGCCGCCCGTGGCGGACGGGCTCGGGCTCGCGGTCTCGCCCGCCGCGTCGGCGGTGGCCGTCCCGCTCGGTTCCGGGGCCGGCGCCTCGACGCTCGTCGTCGCCAGGGTGTGCCAGTCGGACAGCCCGGTCACCCGGACGTAGGGGTCGTCGCCCAGCCAGCCGAGGACGTCGGTGTCCCGGCCGACCGCCAGGACCACCGGCGAGCCCTCGGCCCGCACGGTGACGGTCACCGGGTCGCCGGCGAGCTCGAGCACACCGGGGTCGGTCACCAGGGCCCGCGTCGCGCCGCCGGGCGCCGCGGTGGCGACCAGGGGGTCGTCGGCCCGCCACACGGTGGCCGACGCGACGCCGAGCGCGATGGCGGCGACGCCGAGCACGGCGAGCACGGCGGCGATCAGTCGCTGGAGCACGCGTCTTCCTCTCGAACGTGACGGCCCAGGATAGGCCGGGGACCTCGGTGACCGGGCACGCCGGCGGGACGGGGCAGGGCACGACCGCCGCGTGCCCGGCCCTGGGGACGGGTGCCGCGGGGCGGGTCCGCCCGGATACGCTGACCGACGGACCGGGGTCGGACGGACGTCCCGAGCCTCCCGCCCGGAGGCGGTCCCCACAAGCGCTCGCGCGCTCCTGCAGGAGGAACTTCGTGGCAGACGACCGTACGCCCTTCCCGGTGGTCAACTTCCGTGGCTACGACCGCGGACCCGTCGACGACCGCATGGCCGAGCTCGAGCGCGCGCTGTCCGACGCACGGAACCAGGTCGCCTCGCTCGACGAGCGCGTGCTGCAGATCTCCGGCGAGCTGTCCGAGGCGCACCGCCAGCTCCGCGAGGCCGAGCGGCCCACCTACTCGGGGCTCGGGTCCCGCATCGAGATGCTGCTGCGCTCCGCCGAGGAGCAGTCGTCGGACGTGGTCCAGCAGGCGAACGCGCAGGCGTCGGACGCCCTCGCCCGCGCCCGCCTCGCCGCCGGCCAGCTCCGCGCCCGCGCGGAGAACGAGGTCGCCGAGATGCTCGCGACCGCCCGCCGCGAGGCCACCGAGGAGCGCTCCACCGCGCACACCGAGGCGGAGAGCGTGCTCACCGGTGCGCAGCGCCGGGCGGAGGAGCTCGTGGGCTCGGCGGAGCGCGAGGCGGCCCGCATCCAGACGGCGATCCAGACCGAGGAGAGCGAGCGCCGGGCGACGCTCGAGCGCGAGCTCGGCACCCTGCGGGCGACGGTCGAGCGCGAGACGACCGAGCTGCGCATCAGCACGGAGCAGGCGGCCGAGGCGCTGCGGTCGACGACGGAGGCGGAGACCTCCGCGATGCGCGCCGACGCCGAGCGGTACGACCAGGACCTGCGTCAGCGCGCCGACGCCGAGACGACCGCGCTGCGCCAGCGCGTGACCGCCGAGCTCGCCGAGCTGCGGACCGAGGCGGAGCGCTGGTCCGCCATGCAGCGGTCGCTCGCCGCGACGGAGATCGCCGAGGCACGGCAGGCGGTGGGTGAGGAGGTCACCTCCCTGCGTGCCGAGGCGCAGTCCCACGCCGACGCGGTGCGGTCGGCCGCCGAGCGCGCTGCCGCCGAGCTGCAGCAGCGGGTCGCCGTCGAGACGGCCGCGCTGAGGACCGAGGCGGAGCAGTACGCCGGCTTCGTGCGGGCGACCGCCGACCGGGAGACCGGAGAGCTCCGGGCGGCCGTGGCCGACGAGGTCGCCGCCGCCCGGCAGGAGTCGGAGCAGGCGCTCGCCGTCCAGCGCGCGGAGGCCGAGCAGTACGCCACCGAGCTCCGCGCGACCGCGGAGCGCGAGACGTCCGAGCTGCGCGAGCGCACCGAGCACGAGGTCGCCACCCTGCGCTCCCTCGCCGAGCGGGAGACGTCCGAGCTGCGCGAGCGCACCGAGCGCGAGACCACGGAGCTGCGCGAGCGCACCGAGCGCGAGGTCGCCGAGCTCCAGGAGGCGACGCGGCTCGACGTCGAGCGGCGGACGACCGAGGCGTCGCGCGCCGCGGAGGAGCTCCTCGGCCGCGCACGGACCGAGGCGGACGCCATGCTCGCGCAGGCCCGGCAGGCGCTCGCCGATGCAGAGCTGTCGATCGCCGCGCAGCGCGAGGCCGCCGAGCGTGCCGACTCCGACCGGCACGCGACCGCGCGCGCCGAGACGGAGAAGCTCGTGGCCGACGCCGAGGCGCACGCCGCCGACGCCGAGCAGCGCGTCGCCAAGGCCCTGGAGCAGGCCGAGAAGATCCGCGTCGACTCGCAGGCGCACGCCAAGGAGCTGCTGTCGAACGCCCGGCAGAACGCCGACCGCGTGGTGGCCGAGGCCCGCGAGCACGCCGAGAAGACCCTGTCCGAGGCGATGTCGGAGGCGGAGCGCGAGCGCACCACCGCGCAGCGCCAGGTCGAGGACCTCAACCGGCAGCGCGAGTCGATCACCACGTACCTCGACGAGCTCCGCAATCTCCTCGGCCACGACCCGGTGCCGAACCGGCAGACGCTCGAGCGGGCGGACGCCGCGCAGGCGCAGTTCGCGGCCAAGCAGGGGACCGCGCGGCCCGCGGCACGCCCGGCGCGCGGGGGGAAGGGCCGGCCCGCGCCGGTCTCCGCGGCCGCGAGCGCACCGGTGCCCGCCGCGACGGACGGCACCGCGGTCTCCGCGGACCCGGAGACGGACGGCGCGGACGGGGATGCGACCACCGGCCCCTCCGGCAGCACGTCCACGGCCGACCGCCCGACGTCCGGGCCGGCCGAGCACGCGACGACCGGTGGGCAGGAGAACCCCGCCGACGGCGAGACCCCCGCGGACGCCGACGACGCACCGGCCGGCGACGCCGGTCCGGGCGAGGCCGACGCCCGGCCCCAGGACGGGGACGAGCACGGTGCGGACGCGATCGGGGGTGCCGCTGCCGACGGCGCGTCGGGTGCCCGTGCGTCCGGCAGCTCGGCGTCCGGCAGCTCGGCGTCCGGCAGCTCGGCGTCCGGCGAACCGGCACCCGGCGAGTCGGCATCCGACGACGAGGGCGACGCCGGTTCCGCCGAGGGCACCGCGCCCGCCGGGGACGACGCCGGCGAGCCCGCCCCCGCCGACCGGTGAGCGCCACGCCCCCCGCCGACGGCCCGGACGCCCGTCCTGCCGCCGACGCGGGGTCGGACTGGCGGTCCCGGCGGCGCGAGGCCGCTGACGCCCACGAGGCAGCGCTGCGGGCCCGACGGCAGGCGGAGTCCGCGCGGGCCCGTGAGCTCATCGCCGCCTTCGTCGCGGAGGCCACCGCGCGCGGCGTCGCGCCGGAGCCGCTGCAGGCGCAGGGGTACGGCGGCCGCGGGCGCTTCCGGACGCCGCTGCGCGGGTGGTACCTGCGCCGGGACCGCACGGTCGCGGTCGGGACGGACGGCGGGTTCTACGTGCTGACCGTGCCGCCGTCGATCGGCGCGCGGCTGCGCGGGGTGCAGCCCGAGCCGCAGGACCCGCCGCTGGTGCTGGGTGCCGGTGGCAAGGACGGCGAGTCGCTGGACCTGCCGGTGGCGCTCGCCCGTGCGCTGGGTGACGCCCCCGGTCCCGTCTGACCCACCGACGCCGGCACGGTCGCGCGCCGGCCGGGCCCCGGCAGCCCCGCCTGGCCTCAGCGCCCGGCGGCCGCCCGTCCGAGCAGCTCCCCGAGGGCGGCCGCGACCGCGTCCGGGCTCTCGACCGCCGTGAGGTGCCCGGCGCCCGGGACGACGACGGGCTCGACGCCGAGCAGGTCCGCGGTGCGACGCGCCTCGGCCACGGGCGTCGGCTGGTCCTCCTCGCCGACGAGCACCAGGGCCGGCCCGGCGAGCTCCGCGAGCTGCGACGCCCGGTCGGGCCGTGCGGCCATCGCCCGCTGCGACCACGCGACGCCGGCGGGCGGCTGGGCCTCGATCCACGCGCGCACGCGGTCCGCCACCCCGCGACCCCGGGCGGCCTCCCCGAGCAAGGCCTCGGCCATGGGGAGCACCGCGTCGACCGTCCCGGACGACTCGACGGCGTCGGCGACGCGCAGCCGGTTCGCCCGTGCCTCGTCGGAGTCGGCGCCGACCTTCGTGTCGAGCAGCCCGATCCCGGCGACGAGGCCGGGGTGCCGCTCGAGCAGCGCCAGGGCCACGTAGCCGCCCATGGACAGACCGGCCACGACGGCGCGGTCGTGGCCGGCCTCCGCGAGCGCCGCGGCGACGGCGTCGGCGGACGCGTCGAGCGACGGCGCGGGCAGCGGCACCCCCTGCGCGGCGCCGAGCCCCGGCAGGTCGAGCGCGAGCACGGGCTGCGTGGCTGCGCCGTGCGGCGCTGCGGGCAGGAGCGCGGCGACGTCGGCCCACATCCGGTGGTCGAGCGGGAAGGCGTGCAGCAGCACCAGCGGCAGCCCGGTCCCGGGTCGCAGCGCGTGGACGACGGCGGTCGCGTGCGGGGTGTGCGTCATGCGTCCTCCTCGGGGGCGTTCCCGGTGGCGGCCTGCTCGCTCGGGCCGTCCCAGGTGGTCGGCAGGGGCACGGGGAAGCCGGGCCGGACGTGCCGGACGACCTCGTCGAGCACGCGGCGGACGTACGCCTCCCCCACCCACAGGTGCTTCGCGCCGTCGACGCCGATCACCTCGGCCTGGTGCACGCGCGCGAACCGCTCGCGGGCCTCGGCGGGGCGCAGGTAGTCGTCGTGCTCGGGCACCAGGACGACGAGCGGCTTGCCGTCGGCGTCCCAGGCGTCGAGGTCCGCGTCGGTGGCGCGGTGCAGCGGCGGGGACAGCAGCACGGCGCCCTCGACGACCGGGTCGAGGCCGTGCATGAGTGCGAGCTCGGTGCCGAAGGACCACCCGACGAGCCAGGGGTGCGGGAGGTCGCGGAACTCGGCGAGCTCGATGGCGGCGTGCACGTCGAGCTTCTCCGACCGCCCCTCGTCGAACGCCCCCTGCGAGGTGCCCCGCGGGCTGGACGTGCCGCGGGTGTTGAACCGCAGCACCGCGATGTCGGCGAGCGCCGGCAGCCGCCAGGCCGCCTTGCGCAGCACGTGCGAGTCCATGTACCCGCCGTGCGTCGGCAGCGGGTGCAGCGTGACCAGCGTCGCGGCCGGGGTCTTCGGCGTCCCGTCGGGGTGGACGGGGAGGGCGAGCTCGCCGACGAGCGTCAGGCCGTCGGCGGTGTGCAGCTCGACGTCCTCGCGGTGCGCGGGCAGGACGGTCAGCGAGCGGATGGCGGTGGAGGCGGCGTCGGTGGTCATCGCCGTCGAGCGTAGTCCGGGGCGCGCGCCGGCTCCCCTCACCGCCGGGTGGGCCGCCGGCGTCCCCGCGCCGACCAGCACGCCGCGTGCCAGTGCCGCCGGTCGGCGAGCGCCGCGTCCGCCCCGAACAAGCCGTCGGCCGCCCAGGCGACGACGTGCGGCGTGCCGGGCGCGATCTCCTGGTCGCAGCCCGGGCACCGGTAGGTGCGCTCGGACCCGGCGACGCGCTGCACCGTCCAGGTGCCGTCGGGGCCCTCCTCGGACGTGCGCCCGCCGCGCACGCGCTCGAGGTCGAGCGGGACGTGCTCCGCGGAGTACGGGCGCTTGCCGGAGCGACGGGTCGAGGGCACGCCCCCATGATCCCGGACGCACCCGGGGGCGGCCACCGCCCTCGCGGTGACCGCCCCCGGCGCGGCGGCGTGGGTCAGGACAGCGTCGCGGCCGTCTCCGCCGGCGCGATGGTCCGGGTGGCGACGAGGTCGCGGTACCAGAGCGCCGAGTCCTTCAGGGTGCGCTCGCCCGTCGGGTAGTCGACGCGGATGATGCCGAACCGGCGGTCGTAGCCGTACGCCCACTCGAAGTTGTCCATGAGCGACCAGACGAAGTACCCGCGCACGTCGGCGCCGGCGTCCATCGCCGCACCGACGGCGTCGATGTGGTCGTGCAGGTACTCGACGCGCGGCAGGTCGTGGACGCGGCCGTCGGCGGACACCTCGTCGGAGAACGCGGCGCCGTTCTCCGTGACCGCCATGGGCAGGCCCGGGTAGCGGCGGTGCAGGTCGAGCAGCAGCTCGGTGAGGCCCTCGGGCTCGATGTTCCAGCCCATGGCGGTGTGCGGGCCGGGCAGCGGCAGCCACTCGACGTCGTCGCAGCCGACCCACGGGCTGACGACCGAGGACTTGTGGCCGTCCGGCCCCGGGGTGCCGTCGCCGACCACCGGCTCGCCCTGGAGCCGCTGCACCTTGCCGGTGGAGTAGTAGTTGACGCCCAGCAGGTCGATCGGGACGCGGATGAGCTCCAGGTCCCCGTCCTGCACGAACGACCAGTCGGTCAGGTGCGCGGTCTGGGGCAGCACGTCCTGCGGGTAGCGGCCCTCGAGGAGCGGCTGCAGGAACACCTCGTTGGCGACCAGGTCGACCTGCCGCTTGGCGGCGACGTCCTCGGGGGCGTCGGAGGCGGCACGGGTCACGTGGAGGTTGAGCGTGATGGAGATCTGCGCGGCATCGCCGAGCACCTCCCGCACCGCCCGGGCGGCCAGGCCGTGCGCGAGGTTGAGGTGATGGACCGCGGCGAGCGAGGTGGCGGGCTCGGTGCGGCCGGGCGCGTGCACGCCGGACGCGTAGCCGAGGTAGGCGGAGCACCACGGCTCGTTGAGCGTGGTCCACACGGTGACCTTGTCGCCCAGCACCTCGGCCATCTTCCGGGCGTACTCGGCGAACCGGTAGGCGGTCTCGCGGTTGCCCCAGCCGCCGGCGTCCTCGAGCGCCTGCGGCAGGTCCCAGTGGTACAGGGTGACGACGGGCGCGATGCCGGCGGCGACCAGGCGGTCCACGAGGTCGACGTAGAACGCGATCCCCTCGTCGTTCCACGCACCGGAGCCGTCCGGCTGGACGCGCGGCCACGCGATCGACAGGCGGTACGCCTGGAGGCCGAGCTGCTGCATGAGCGCGACGTCCTCGGGGACCCGGTGGTAGTGGTCGGCGGCGACGTCACCGGTGTCGCCGTTGAGCACGGCGCCCGGGCGGGCCGAGAACGTGTCCCAGATCGACGGGCCGCGGCCGCCCTCGGTGGCGGCCCCCTCGATCTGGTAGGAGGCGGTGGCGGAGCCCCACAGGAAGTCGGCGGGGAACTGGCGTCCGGACGGACGGGTGGTCGGCATGGCTGTCCTCGAGGGGGTCGGGTGGCGGGCCGTCCGGGGACAACCCTGTCGAATCGATACGATACACGGCGTGGGAGCGCTCCCGCGACTCGTGGCCGCAGGAGCGGGTGGGCCGGTGCCGTCCGGCTGCTCCCGGTGGCGGGACGCGGCGACCCGGCCGCGCCCCGCCGCCGGACGGCGGACGTGCGTCAGGTCGCGGGGACCTCCAGCACGGAGCCGGACGCCGCGACCGGCGCGCCCAGCCCGAGGGCCAGGCCCCAGGCGGCCGGCGCGTCGCCGGTGACCTCCGCACGGACGCGGTCGCCCGCGCGGGTCACCCGGAACACCGCCTCGCCGCCCGAGGGCCGCGCCACCCGCGTGACCGAGTCGTGCCCGTCCGCCAACCCGAACAGCCGCAGGGTGACGCCCTCGGCGTGGTCGTAGTCGGGCCGGTCCGTGCGGGCGCCGACCGGCAGCACCGTGTCCGGGCGGACCAGGACCGGCAGCGAGTCGAAGCCGTGGCGCTGGCGGTGCCACCGCGGGCCGGAGACCCGCGAGCCGTCGAGCAGCGAGGTCCACTCCCCCTCCGGCACGTACACGTCCACGTCGCCCTCCGCCGAGAACACCGGCGCGACGAGCACCGACGACCCCAGCAGGTACTGGGTGTCCACCGTCGCAGCGCCGGGGTCGTCCGGGAACTCGAGCACCATCGGCCGCATCGCCGGCAGCCCGTCGGTGTGCGCCTCGCGGCCGACCGCCGACAGGTACGGCATCAGCGAGAGCTTGAGCTCCGTGAACCGCTGGGTGACCGTGACCGACTCGTCGTCGTAGGCCCACGGCACCCGGTACGACCCGGACCCGTGCAGCCGGGAGTGGGACGACAGCAGCCCGAACGCCAGCCAGCGCTTGAAGACGGCGGCGTCCGGCGTGCCCTCGAAGCCGCCGATGTCGTGCGACCAGAAGCCGAAGCCCGACGACGCGAGCGACAGGCCCCCGCGCAGCGACTCGGCCATCGACACGAACGTCGACTCGCAGTCGCCGCCCCAGTGCACCGGGAACTGCTGGCCGCCGGCCGTCGCGGAGCGGGCGAACAGCACCGCCTCGCCCTCCCCGCGCTCCTCGGTCAGCAGGTCGAAGACCGCCTTGTTGTACAGGTGCGTGTAGTAGTTGTGCATCCGCTCGGGGTCCGAGCCGTCGTGCCAGACCACGTCGGTGGGGATCCGCTCGCCGAAGTCGGTCTTGAAGCAGTCGACGCCCATGTCGAGCAGCGCGCGGAGCTCGCCCTGGTACCAGGCGACGGCGTCCGGGTTCGTGAAGTCCACGAGCGCCATGCCGGCCTGCCACAGGTCCCACTGCCACACCGAGCCGTCCGGGCGGGTCACGAGGAACCCGCGCTCCCGGCCCTCGGCGAACAGGCGCGAGCGCTGGGCGATGTACGGGTTGATCCACACGCACACCCGCAGGTCCCGCTCGTGCAGCCGCTCCAGCATCCCCTCGGGGTCCGGGAACGTCGCCGGGTCCCACACGAAGTCGCTCCAGTGGAACCGGCGCATCCAGAAGCAGTCGAAGTGGAACACCGACAGCGGCAGGCCGCGCTCGGCCATGCCGTCGACGAACGACGTCACCGTCTGCTCGTCGTAGTCCGTGGTGAACGAGGTCGACAGCCACAGGCCGTACGACCAGTCCGGCACCCGCGCGGGCCGTCCGGTCAGGGCGGTGTACCGGCGCAGCACGTCCTTCGGGGCGGGCCCCGCGATGACGTAGTAGCGCATCCGCTGCCCCTCGACGCTGAACTGCGTGCGCGAGACGACCTCCGATCCGACCTCGAACGAGACGTGCCCCGGGTGGTCGACGAACACGCCGTACCCGGCGTCGGTCAGGTAGAACGGCACGTTCTTGTACGCCTGCTCGGACGACGTCCCGCCGTCGGCGTTCCAGACGTCGACGGACTGCCCGTTCTTCACGAACGCGGTGAACCGCTCCCCGAGGCCGTAGACGTGGTCGCGGACCCCTAGCGCGAGCTGCTCGCGCACGAACTGCCGGCCGTCGGCGTCCGTGACGATCCCGACGCCGCGGGACGTCGCCCCCGTGACGACGCGCCCGTCCACCTCGACGTCGAGCGCCCACTCCCCCGCCGTCGCGACGCGGGCCGTGAGGTTGCCGGTGGTGAGGGAGGCGCGCGGGTCGTCCGCGGTGGGACCGGTGACGACGACGTGCGGGCGCTCGTCCGCGACGGCGAACACCGGGCCGCGGTCCACCCCGCCCTGGTGGTGCTCGATCGTCACGCCGAGCACCCCCTCGGCGGGCGAGTCGAGCGTGATCGTGACGAGCGGGTGGTTGAGCGAGTCGCCGCGGGTCTCCAGCCGCCGCACGCCGGCGTACGCGGTCAGACCCCGGTCGCCGACCACGACCTCGTCGACCGATCGTGGACGCAGGATGTCGACCCCGGGCAGGTTCTGCCAGTAGCCGTCGGTGAACTTCATGGATGCGCTGCCCTTACTTGACCGCGCCCGCGGTGATCCCGCGGGTCAGGGTCCGCTGGAAGATCAGGAAGAAGATGATCGCGGGGACCATCGAGACGAGCGCGCCCGCGTTCGTGGTCGGCGCGTCCATCATGCGGTCGCCCTGGAGGGAGGCGAGCGCGACGGGGATCGTCTGGGTGGCGTTGGTCGTGAGCATGACCAGCGGGATGAAGAACTCGTTCCACGTCCAGATGAAGAAGAAGATGAGCAGCACGCTCAGGGTCGGCCGCACCACCGGGAACACGACGCCCCAGAGCGTGCGCCACCGGCCGGCGCCGTCCAGCGACGCCGCCTCGAGCAGCGCCCGCGGGAACGTGCCGAGCACTGACGACAGCAGGTACGTGCCGAACGCCGCCTGGATGACGGTGAAGATGATGATGACCGACCACTGGTTGTTGGACAGGCCCACCTCCTGCGCCATCTGGAACAGCGGGTAGACGAGCACCTCCTGCGGGAGCATGTTCGCCAGCAGGAACAGCGTGACGACCCACATCCGGCCCTTGACCCGCCCGACGCCGAGCGCGTACGCCGACAGCAGCGACAGCGTCACGCCGAACACGGCCACCGTGCCGGAGATCCAGACCGAGTTGACCAGCTTCTCCGGGAAGTCCACGCGGGTCCAGAAGCTCCGCAGACCCTCGGTGTAGAACTCCGCCGGCCACGACAGCGGGCCGTTCTGCGAGTAGTCCGCCGGCGCCTTGAACGCGTTGAGCACCATGATGACGAACGGCACGAGCATGAGCACCGCGACGACGACCGCGGCGGCCAGGACGAACCAGCGGGCGGTGCCGCGGCGGTGCCGGCGGTCGGTCTCGCTGGACCGCAGCGGCGTCGGCGGGCGGCGGGAGCCCAGGGCCCGGCGCGGCGCCACGGACGGGACGGTCTCGATCGGGGCGGCCATCAGCGACCCTCCTCCTCGCGGCGGGCGCTGCGGGCCTGCAGCACCATGATCACGACGGCCACGGCGATGATGAGGACCGTCAGGACGTTGGCGATCGCGGCGCCGTAGCCGACCTTCGACTTGTCGAAGAAGTTCAGGTACGAGTAGTAGCTCGGCACGAGCGTCGAGGACTCCGGGCCGCCGCGGGTCAGCACGTAGATGGGGCCGAACACCTTGAGGGCCGCCACCGTGCACGTGAGCGTGATGACGAACGTCTCCGGCTTGATCTGCGGGATCGTGATGGCCCGGAACCGGTGCCACCAGCCCGCGCCGTCCAGCTCGGCGGCCTCGTAGAGCTCGGGGTCGACCCGCTGCAGCGCGGACATGAAGATGACGACCGGGTAGCCGATCTGGATCCAGATCAGCACGAGCATCACGGTCGGCAGCGCCGTCGTCGTGGACCCCAGCCAGTTCGGCGGGTCCGTCACACCGACCTCCCGCAGCAGCACGTTCAGGGCACCGGTCTGGGAGTTGAGGATCCAGTTCCACAGCACGCCCGCGACGGCGACGGGGAGGATCTGCGGCAGGTAGTACGTCGCGCGCAGCACCGAGGCGACCCGCGGGCCGAACCGCTTGCCCAGCACGTCGAACAGCGTGGTGGCGAGCAGCAGGCCGATCACGGTCGGCACCAGCACCATCGCGACGATCATCGCGACGGAGTTGCGGAACGACGTCCAGAACTGCTCGTCGGCCAGCAGGTCGGTGTAGTTGCCGAGCCCGTACCAGCGCAGCGGGGCGTTGCCGCCCTTCCACTTGTGCAGGCTGTAGTAGATGTTCATCCCGAACGGGATGAGGATGACGACGGTGAACGCGATCAGCCCGGGCACGAGGTACGGGAGGTACCCGAGCCAGTCGCGCGAGCGGCGGTTGCGAACCCGCGGTCGGTCGACGGTGGTCACTGCTGCTCCTCGGTGAAGGCGGCGGGAGGGTCCCGGCCGGCGCCCCGCAGGGGGACGCGGGGCGCCGGCCGGGTGGACGGGGTCAGCCCTCGAGGAGGTCCGTCTTGCCCGACTCGTACGCCGAGGACAGGCCGTCGAGCACCTCGGACGGGGTCTTCGACTGGTTGATCAGCGACTGGAACTCCGAGACCAGCACGTCGTAGAAGCCCGGCACCGGCCAGTCGGGGTAGTACGCCAGGCCGTCGTCATCGAGGATCGCCTCGAAGTTCTCCGTGAGCTCCTTCGTCTTCGGGTCGGTGATCGCGGACGAGTCACCGGCGACCGGCAGACCGCCGGCCTGGCCGAGCACCTCCTGCACCTCGGGGCGCAGGGTGATGTCGATGAAGTCGTACGCCAGGTCCTTCGCGACCGCGTTCTCCGGGACGACCCAGAGGTTGCCCGAGGAGCCCGGGTGCATCGTGTTCTCCGGGAACAGCGTCTGGCCCCAGGTGAACGGGATCTCCTCGGTCAGGCGCCCGAACCACCAGGAGCCCGAGACCATGAACGGGTACGTGCCGTTGATGAACGACACGCCCATGTCCTCCGCGGTCAGCGCGGCGGAGTCCGCCGCGACGTAGCCGGCCTTGATCCACTCGTCGAGCTTCTCGGTCGCCTGCGTGAAGGCGTCGCCGTGGAAGTCGACGTCGGACGTGAAGAGCTGGTAGTCGTCGACCAGCTCGCGGTCCGCGTAGTGCAGCACGAGCTCGTACCAGAGCTGCCCCATCGGGTACTCCGCGCCGGCCTCGGCGAGCGGCGTGACGCCGTTCTCCTGGAACGTCGCGAGGGCGGCCTCGAACTCGTCGAACGTGGTCGGCACGGCGATGCCGTACTGGTCGAGCATGTCCTGGTTGAAGTACACGCCGACGAACTCGCCGTAGTTGGGCACGCCGTACCAGTCGCCGGAGCCCATGAGGCCCTGCTCGTCGTAGCGCGCGGTGGTCTGGATGGACGCCGGCAGCGTCGAGTCCCAGCCGCGCGACTCGGCCTCGTCGGTCAGCGGGGTGATGAGGCCCTGCGACGCGAGCTGCCCGGCCGTGGCGTTGCCCTTGTTGTACTCCATGACGTCCGGCACGTCGTCGCCGGTCAGGAAGATCTTGGCGTTCTTCTGGATCTGCTCGAACGTCTGGTTCTCGACGTTCACGGTGACGTCGGGGTGCTCGTCCTCGAAGATCTCGATGGCCTTGTTCCACGCCTGGCCCATGGCCGAGTCGTCGTTCTCGTAGTGCCAGATGGTGAGGGTGTCGGCGTCGGAGCCGCCCCCGCCGCTGCTGTCGCCGCCGCACGCCGCCAGGGCGAGCGGCAGGGCGAGCGCCAGGGCACCCGCCACGACCGTCTTCCGCTGCACTGCCATCACACGTCCTCCTCGTCGAGTTCCTGCTCCGTGCTGTCCGGGCCCGGCGGTCGCCGGCCCGGTGGGGGTGTGTCTAGGGGGTGGCGCCCGCGACGGTCGCGACCCTCCGGCACGGTGCCGCGGCCGGTGCGGGCCCGGTGCTGCCGCAGTCCACGAACCGGCACGGCAGCACCGCGGGCGGCGGCGGCGTCCCGGCCCCGAGCAGCGCCAGCAGCACGTCGACGCCGGCGCGGCCGAGCTCCGCGCCGGGCGCGTGCAGCGTCGTCAGCGGCGGGACCGACTGCCCCGCCACCGCGGGCGACGACACGACGGGGAGCACCGACACGTCGCCCGGGATGGCGGCGCCGCGCAGACCGAGCTCGGCGACCACGCCGAACGTGGCGTCCTCGTTCATCGTCACGACCGCGGTGGGCGCCTCGGCGTCGGCCATCAGCAGCCGGACCGCGTCCCGCCCGCCCTCGACGGACTCGTCGGCGTGCACCTGCCGGGAGGCGAGCCCGCGCAGCCGCATCGCCCGCTCGTAGGCGGCGGCCGCGCGCACGGTCGGCCCGTGCCCCTCCGCCACCCGGTGCGCCGCGTGGTTGACGAACGCGATGCGGCGGTGGCCCAGCGCCGCGAGGTGCTCCACCGCGTCGTGCAGCGTCGCCTCGAAGTCGACGTCGACCGACGGCAGGTCGGTGTCGCCGGCCGTGCGACCGATCAGCGCCGTCGGCACGCCGGCGGCGCGCAGGCCGCGCACCCGCGCGTCCTCCAGGTGCACCTCCATGACGAGGACGCCCTCGGCCAGGCCCTGCCGCGCGACCTCCAGCACGCCGGCCTCGTCGTCCACCGCGAACGGCCAGAGCACGAGCTGGTACCCGCGCTCCTGGGCGCCGGCCGCGGCGCCGAGCACGAACTCGGCGGACGTCCTGCTCAGCCCGGAGGCCCCGACGGGGTACGTGAGGGCGAGCACGCGGCTGTGGCGCGAGGCGAGGCCGCGGGCGAGGGCGTTCGGGCGGTAGCCGAGCTCGTCCATCGCCGCCTGCACCCGCGCCCGGGTGGCCGCGGAGACCGGCCGCGCGGAGGTGAGCGTCGCGGAGACGGTGGACAGGGCGACCCCGGCCCGGCGTGCGACGTCCTGCATCGTCACGACCATCGGTCTCCCCTCCTCCTTGAGCGGTGACTCTCGTCGATGAGAGTCGAAGCGCTTCGCGCGGTCGTCACTCTAGGCAGCGGGGTGCGGCGGCGTCCAGGGGTGTAGATATCGAAACGGTCACGACTGAGGTCGAAGCGATTCGATACGCGGTTGGGCGTCGTCGTGCGGAGGTTTGGCGGTCTCGCGGAGACGAATCGGACCGGTGGGGCGCCACCTCGACTCTGCACAGTCGAAGCGCTTCACCTCGTTGTTGCCACGCGCTGACCTGCGCTTTCGACCACCTCGAGCGCGCGCCGGCTGCACCACGGGAGGCCGATCGGCACGCCCCGCACCGGCACGCCACTACCCTGTGCTGCATGGCGACCATCGGGGACGTGGCCCGTGCGGCGGGGGTCTCGGTCTCGACCGTCAGCTACGTGCTGAGCGGCAAGCGCACCATCTCCGCCCCCACGCGCGAGCGGGTGCAGCAGGCGATCTCCGACCTCGGCTACCGCCCCCACGCCGGGGCGCGGGCCCTGGCCTCCAGCCGCAGCAACGTCCTCGCGCTGATGGTCCCGTTCCGGCCCGGCATCAACGTGCAGATCATCATGCAGTTCGTCGGCGGGGTCGTCACGACCGCCCGCGAGCACGACCACGACGTGCTGGTGCTCACGCAGGACGACCCGCAGGGCATGACCCGCATCGCCGCGAGCTCGACCGCCGACGCGCTCATCGTCATGGACATCGAGGCGGACGATGCCCGCCTGCCGGCGCTGCGGTCGCTCACGCTGCCGAGCATCCTCATCGGGGTGCCCGACGACACGACGGGCCTGAGCTGCGTGGACCTCGACTTCGCCGGGGCCGGCCGGCTCGCGGTGCGGGAGCTCGCCCGGCACGGGCACCGCCGGCTGGCGCTCGTCGCCGCCTCGCAGGACCGCCTCGACCACCGCGCGAACTACGCGGTCCGCATGCGCCACGGCGTGCTCGAGCAGGCGGCCACCAGCGGCGCCGACGTCGCGGTCGTGCCCGCCGAACCGACCTTCACCGGCGGCGCGCAGGCCCTCGACCGGGTGCTCGACGAGCATCCCGGCACCACCGGGCTGGTCGTCCACAACGAGGCGGCGCTCGGGGGCGTGCTCGCGCGCGCCGCCGACCGGGGGCTGCGGATCCCGGAGGACCTGTCCGTTGTCGCCGTCAGCCCGGCCGACGTCGCCGCCGCCCTGCCCGTCCCGGTCTCGATCATCGAGGTGCCCGGGAACCGCATCGGCCGGCTCGCGGTCGAGATGG
The DNA here is from genome assembly GCF_019797765.1 of Cellulomonas sp. C5510. Lineage (NCBI taxonomy): Bacteria > Bacillati > Actinomycetota > Actinomycetes > Micrococcales > Cellulomonadaceae > Cellulomonas > Cellulomonas sp. C5510. The sequence continues at coordinate 1,092,601 of NZ_CP081862.1, read as the reverse complement.
CGATGGCCCGCCTCGCCGGCGAGGACCTCGCCGAGACCCGGCTCGTCGCCCCCGCGTACACGGACCACGGCAGCGTCGCGGCCGTCTGACGCGCCACCTCGCCCTCGCACGAGGGGCCGACCCCGGGCCGCCGATCGGGTGACCGCACCACGGTTCGCCCCCGTCACCCGGGTCGGCCCTGCCAGTCTGCGGCCGGGGACGAGCCGAGGAGGCGCGGTGGCACCGGTGGGACAGGATCGGCTCGGACGGCCGCGGGCCGGGCGCCGCGTCGCGCAGCGGGCCGTCACCCTCGTGCTCGGCGCGCTGGTCCTGGCCGGCTGCGGCCTGGGCAACCCCCCGCAGGCCGACATGGCGATCACCAACGACACCGACGAACCCCTCGCGATCAACGAGCAGACCAGCCCACCCCGGTACACGATCGACCCCGGCGAGACGCACGGGTTCTCCCTCGGCGGCTACGAGGGCGACTGCACACCCTGGACGCTGCACGCCACCACCACCGACGGGATCGAAGCCTCCACCGTCGGAGAACCCCTGTGCGACGGCGACCACTGGACGATCACCCAGGACGAGCTCGACACCGCCCGACAGGAAGCCGGCTCACCCCCACCCACCCCGACGCCGTAGGGCGTGACGGCGCCACCGCACTAGCCGGCGACGGCGCTCCCGCCGGCCACGGACCCGTCCTCCCCCACTGCTCCCGGCTCGTCCGCAGCCGCCCCATCGACCGTCGCTGCGCGCAGCGACCGCAGCACCAGCGCGTGCCGGAGCAGGAACGCCTGCTCGTCCAGCTTCTTGCGCCGCAGCCACCCGGTGACCTCGTCGTCGTGCTTGCTCGCGTTGCAGGAGGCGCAGGCCGGGACCACGTTCTCGACCGTGTACCGGCCGCCGCGTGCGACCGGCATCACGCAGTCCCGCTGGAGCGCCGGACCCGGCGCACGGCAGTACGCGCACCCGTCCCACGCCGCGAGCAGGGCCGCCCACTGCGCGGCCGTCAGGTCGTTGTCCACGCGGGAGAGCCGGCGCTGCCGGCGCTTCGCGTAGCGGGCGCGGGCCGCGGGGCCGGCGGGACGGAACCGGCGGGCAGGGGGCACGGGCGGCACCGTCGCACCGTACCGCTGCCGGGTCACACCTCGACGAGCGCCCCGCCGCGGTAGACCGCCACGCACGCGAGGTCGCCGTCCGTCACGACGACGTCCCCGCGCCGGCCGACGGCCAGCGCGCCGAGGTCCGGCCGCCCCAGCACCTCGGCGGGCGTCGCGGACGCCGACCGCACGGCAGCGACGAGGCCGACACCCGCGGACACGACGCTGCGCACGACGTCCAGCAGGTGCGCGGTGCCGCCGGCGATGGCGCCGGCCGTGCCGTCCTCGTTGCGCAGCCGCGCGACGCCCTCGCCGACGCGCACTGCCATCGGCCCGAGCTCGTAGTCGCCGTCCGCCATGCCGGTCGCGGCCATCGCGTCGGTCACCAGCGCGATCGATCCCGGGCCGACGAGGTCGAAGACCGCCCGCACCGTGCCGTCGGCCAGGTGGGTGCCGTCGGCGACGAGCTCGACCACGAGCTCGCCCCGGGCCGCCGCCGCGAGGCAGGCCGCGACCGGTCCCGGGTCGCGGTGGTGCAGGGGGCGCATGCCGTTGAACAGGTGCGTCGCCGTCGGCCGGGCCGACCGTCCGGTCGCTGCTCCCCCGCCGGCCGCAGCGGACCGGCGTCCGCCGCCGAGCAGCGCCCGGGCGCGAGCGACCGCCGCGTCGACCTGCTCGGCGGACGCGTCCGTGTGGCCCACCGACGGCACCGCGCCCGCGCGCACCAGCGCCGCGAGCACGTCGTCGGCCGGCTCCCCGTCGTCGCCGCGTCCGTGGCCGTCCGCGACGCCCGGCACCTCGGGCGCGACGGTCATCGTCACGAGGTGGCCGCGGGCCGCCGCCGCGAGGTCCGTCACCAGGGCGGGGTCGCCCGCGAGCATGTCGTCCGGGTTCTGGGCGCCGCAGCGCGCGGCGGACAGGAACGGCCCCTCGGCGTGGATGCCTACGAGGTCCCCGGACTCCACCAGGTCGGCCAGCAGCGCCGCGCGCTCCAGCAGCACGTCGCGGGGCGCGGTCACGAGCGACGCGACCAGGCTCGTCGTGCCGTGGCGCAGGTGCTCGCGCGCCGCGACGAGGGCCTCCTCGCGCGTCGTCGCGTCCGGGAAGCTGGACCCGCCGCCGCCGTGGTCGTGCACGTCGACCAGCCCCGGCAGCAGCGTCGTCCCCGGTGCCGGCACCGGCGGCAGCTCGTCCGCCCACGCCCCCGGGACCTGCGCGGCGGGACCGACCCACGCGATCGAGCCGCCGGACAGGACGACCACGCCGTCCGGCAGGACCTCCTGGGGAGTCACCACCTCCCCGCGCAGGACGACGTCGACGGGGGCGGTCTCAGCGGTGGTCACGACCCCCATCATGGCGCACTCAGAACAGGCGGGAGTCCACGTCGTCGACACCGCGCATCGCGTCGTAGTCGAGCACGAGGCAGGCGATGCCCCGGTCGGTCGCGAGCACCCGCGCCTGCGGCTTGATCTCCTGCGCCGCGAACACCCCGCGCACCGGCGCGAGCAGCGGGTCCCGGTTCAGCAGCTCCAGGTAGCGCGTGAGCTGCTCGACGCCGTCGATGTCGCCGCGGCGCTTGATCTCCACGGCCACGGTCGACCCCGACGCGTCCCGCGCGAGGATGTCGACCGGCCCGATCGCCGTCGGGAACTCCCGCCGCACCAGCGTGTGGCCGGCGCCCAGCACCTCGATCTGCGCGGCCATGAGCTCCTGCAGGTGCGCCTCCACGCCGTCCTTCACGAGGCCGGGGTCGACGCCCAGGTCGTGCTCCGAGTCGTGCAGCACGTCGTGCACCTCGATCACCAGGCGGTCGTCGCTCTTGGTGTGCTGCACGGTCCACACCTGCCGCACCCCGCGCTCGGCGGCCTCGCCGGCGGCGTCCTCGGTGCGCAGCGTGCACGGCGGGCTCATCCAGTTCAGCGGCTTGTACGAGCCGCCGTCGGAGTGCAGCAGCACCGACCCGTCGGCCTTGACCACCACCAGCCGGGTCGCCAGCGGCAGGTGGGCGTTCAGCCGCCCGCTGTACCGGGCGGAGCAGCGCGCGACGAGCAGGCGCATGGGGGACGTCCTTCGGTGCTGTGCGTCAGATGACGTGGTGCGGCACGGGCGGCGCGGCCTCGAGCCACGAGGTGAGGCCCGCGTAGGCCTCGGGGGTCATGAGCAGCTCCACCTCGGGGCGCGGGCCCGGTCCGGACCCGACCCGGCAGCGCACGAGGTACGCCCCGCCCGGGGACGCCGGGTCCGCCGCGGTGCGCTCGACGACCTCGATGCCGCCCCGCGGCCAGACGTGCTCCGGGCGCGGCGCGAGCGACTGCAGCCGCCACCAGTAGAGGTGCCGGGCGCCGTAGTGGGCGATGCCGCGGGTCCAGCGGCCCCGCACCCGCAGCGAGCAGCGGAACGATCCGACCCGCCGGGTCAGGGAGTGCCACCGCGACAGCCCGAGCCCGAGCACGACGAACGCCGCGAGGACGACGAGCAGCGCGACGAGGGCGACCTGGGTCCCGCTCACCGCCCGGCCCGTCAGCGCGCGGAGGCGCCGGAGGCCACCGCCTCGGCCGCGTCGACCACGACCGTGACCTGGTCGGCGTCCACGGACAGGAAGCCGCCCTCGACCGTCCACCGGTGGACGGTGCCCCCGGTCTCGGTCACCCGGACCTCCCCGCGCCGGAGCACGGAGAGGACCGGGGTGTGCCCGGCCAGGATGCCGATCTCGCCGTCCGAGGCGGGGGCGCTGACGATGCGCGCCTCACCGGACCAGATGGTGCCGTCGGTGTCGACGAGGTCGACCTCGAGGTGGGCCATGGGACGAGAACCTCCGGGGTGGGGACGAGGGCGGGGTGGAGCGGCGGGCGCCTGGGTCAGACGCCGTACTCCTTCTGGATGCGGGCCCAGTTGCGCTCGAGGTCCTCGAGGCCGCCGATGTTGAAGAACGCCTGCTCGGCGATGTGGTCGAACTCGCCGTCCGCGATCTTCTTGAACGCCTCGACCGTCTCGGACACCGGGACCGTCGAGCCGACGACGCCGGTGAACTTCTCGGCCATGTAGGTGTTCTGGGAGAGGAACTGCTGGATGCGGCGCGCCCGCGCCACGACCGTCTTGTCCTCCTCCGACAGCTCGTCGACGCCGAGGATCGCGATGATGTCCTGGAGCTCCTTGTTGCGCTGCAGGATCGACTTCACGCGGGTCGCGACGTCGTAGTGCTCCTGGCCCACGTAGCGCGGGTCGAGGATGCGGGACGTCGACGCCAGCGGGTCCACCGCGGGGTACAGACCGCGGGACGCGATCTCGCGGGAGAGCTCCGTGGTCGCGTCGAGGTGCGCGAACGTCGTGGCCGGGGCCGGGTCGGTGTAGTCGTCGGCCGGCACGTAGATCGCCTGCAGCGAGGTGATCGAGTGGCCGCGCGTCGAGGTGATGCGCTCCTGCAGGAGGCCCATCTCGTCGGCGAGGTTCGGCTGGTAGCCCACCGCGGACGGCATGCGGCCGAGCAGCGTCGACACCTCGGAGCCGGCCTGCGTGAACCGGAAGATGTTGTCGATGAACAGCAGCACGTCCTGCTTCTGCACGTCGCGGAAGTACTCCGCCATCGTCAGGGCGGACAGGGCGACGCGCAGACGCGTGCCCGGCGGCTCGTCCATCTGGCCGAAGACGAGGGCGGTCTTGTCGAAGACGCCCGCCTCCTCCATCTCGACGATCAGGTCGTTGCCCTCACGGGTGCGCTCGCCGACACCGGCGAACACCGACACACCGCCGTGGTCCTGCGCGACGCGCTGGATCATCTCCTGGATGAGGACGGTCTTGCCGACGCCGGCGCCGCCGAACAGGCCGATCTTCCCGCCGAGCACGTACGGGGTGAGCAGGTCGATGACCTTGATGCCGGTCTCGAACATCTGCGTCTTCGACTCGAGCTGGTCGAAGGCCGGGGGCTTGCGGTGGATCGGCCAGCGCTCCGTGACCTCGAACGTCTCGCCCTCGGCCAGGTTGAGCACCTCACCGGTCACGTTGAACACGTGGCCCTTGGTGATGTCGCCGACCGGCACGCTGATCGGGGAGCCGGTGTCCGTCACCAGCGCCCCGCGGACCAGGCCGTCGGTCGGCTTCAGGGCGATGGCGCGCACGAGCGAGTCGCCGAGGTGCTGCGCGACCTCGAGCGTCATCGTGAAGCCGCCGCTGGCCTCGCCCTCGCCCTGACCGGACAGGTCGATCTCGACGGTCAGCGCGTTGTAGATGTCCGGGATCTGGTCCGCGGGGAACTCGATGTCCACGACGGGCCCGATCACACGGGCGACGCGGCCCACGCCCGGCGTAGCCGTGGTGTCCTTCGCGTCGACGGTGGTCGCGGTCATGTCTGCCTGCCTTCGGTCGTCCGCCGGTGTCCGGCGGGCTGGTTCGGGTCGTGCTCGTGCTGCGGGCGGGGTCAGGAGGCGAGCGCGTCGGCGCCCGACACGATCTCGCTGATCTCCTGGGTGATCTCGGCCTGGCGGGCCTGGTTCGCCAGCCGCGTGTAGGTGCGGATGAGGTCCTCGGCGTTCTCCGTCGCGGTGTGCATCGCGCGCTGCCGGGCGGCGAGCTCGGACGCCGCGGCCTGCAGGAGGCACGCGAAGATCCGGGTGCGCACGTACCGCGGCAGCAGCGCGTCCAGCACCTGGTCGGGGTCCGGCTCGAACTCGTACAGCGGCAGCGCACCCTGCTCGCCGGCGGGCGCGACGCCCTCGACGACCTCCAGCGGGAGCATCCGGATGACCTGGGGGCGCTGGCTCACCATGTTGACGAACTGCGTCGACACGATGTGCAGCTCCCCCACGCCGCCGTCCTCGGGCGCCGCGGCGAAGGCCTCGAGCAGCGTGCTCGCGATCTCCTCGGCGAGGTCGGACGTCGGGGCGTCGGACTGCCCGGTCCAGACGCCCGCGAGCTCGCGGTGCCGGAACCGGTAGTACGACTCGGCGCGGCGGCCGCTGACGTACAGCGCGACCTCCTTGCCCTCCTCCTGCTCCAGGCGCTCGACCAGCCGCTCCGTCTCGCGGATCACGGACGCCGAGTAGGCGCCCGCCATGCCGCGGTCCGACGCGATGAGCAGCACGGCCACCCGGTTGGTGTCGTGCCGCTCCGCGAGCAGCGGGTGCCGCACGTCGGAGTGGGTCGCCACGGCCGACACCGCCCGCGTGATGGCGCGGGCGTACGGGGACGCCGCCGCCATGCGGTCGCGGGCGCGCCCGATCCGCGAGGCCGCGATCAGCTCCTGCGCGCGGAACATCTTCTTCAGCGACTGCGTGGACCTGATCCGGGCCCGGTAGATCCGCTGCTGGCCGGCCATGCGTCAGGCCTTCTTCTGGCGGACGATCTGCTCCTGCTCGACCGGGGTCTCCTCCTCGGGCTCCTCGGCACCGACGAGCGGGGTGCCGTCGGCCTTGAGGAACCCGTGGCGGAACTCGTCGACCGCGGCCGCGAGCTTCTCCTCCAGGTCGTCACCGAGCTTGCCGGTCTCCGCGATGGAGGTCAGCACGTCGGTGTTGCGGCGCAGGTGGTCCAGCAGCTCCGACTCGAAGCGGCGCACGTCCGGCACCGGCACGTCGTCGAGCTTGCCCTTGGTGCCCGCCCAGATCGACGCCACCTGGTCCTCGACCGGGAACGGCGAGTACTGCGGCTGCTTGAGCAGCTCCATGAGGCGGGCGCCCCGGGTCAGCTGCGCGCGGGACGCGGCGTCCAGGTCGGAGGCGAACATCGCGAACGCCTCGAGCGACCGGTACTGCGCCAGGTCCAGCTTCAGCGTGCCGGAGACCTGCTTCATCGCCTTGACCTGCGCGGCACCGCCGACGCGGGACACCGAGATGCCGACGTCCACGGCGGGACGCTGGTCCGCGTTGAACAGGTCCGACTGCAGGAAGATCTGCCCGTCGGTGATGGAGATGACGTTGGTCGGGATGTACGCCGAGACGTCGTTCGCCTTCGTCTCGATGAACGGCAGACCGGTCATCGAGCCGCCCCCGAGCTCGTCGGAGAGCTTCGCGCAGCGCTCCAGCAGGCGGGAGTGCAGGTAGAACACGTCACCCGGGTAGGCCTCGCGGCCCGGCGGGCGGCGCAGCAGCAGGGACACGGCGCGGTACGCCTCGGCCTGCTTCGACAGGTCGTCGAACACGATGAGGACGTGCTTCCCGCCGTACATCCAGTGCTGGCCGATGGCCGAGCCGGTGTAGGGCGCCAGGTACTTGAAGCCCGCCGGGTCGGACGCGGGGGCGGCGACGATCGTCGTGTACTCGAGCGCGCCGGCCTCCTCGAGCGCGCCGCGCACCGCGGCGATCGTCGAGCCCTTCTGGCCGATCGCGACGTAGATGCAGCGGACCTGCTGGTTCGGGTCGCCCGACTCCCAGTTGGCCTTCTGGTTGATGATCGTGTCGATCGCGATCGCCGTCTTGCCCGTCTGGCGGTCGCCGATGACGAGCTGCCGCTGGCCGCGGCCGATCGGGATCATCGAGTCGATCGCCTTGATGCCGGTCTGCAGCGGCTCGTGCACGGACTTGCGGGCCATGACGCCCGGGGCCTGCAGCTCGAGGGCGCGGCGGCCCTCCGCGGCGATCTCGCCGAGGCCGTCGATCGGCTGACCCAGCGGGTCCACGACCCGGCCCAGGTAGTCGTCGCCGACGGGCACGGACAGCACCTCGCCGGTCCGGCGGACCTCCTGGCCCTCCTCGATGCCGGTGAACTCACCGAGCACGATGACGCCGATCTCCCGGACGTCGAGGTTCAGGGCCAGGCCCAGCGTGCCGTCCTCGAAGCGCAGCAGCTCGTTGGCCATCGCGCCGGGCAGGCCCTCGACCTGCGCGATACCGTCGCCGGCGAGGGTGACGCGGCCGACCTCCTCGGACGCGGCGCCGCTGGGCTCGTACGTCGTGACGAAGCTGTCCAGCGCGGCGCGGATGTCCTCCGGCCGGATCTGCAGCTCGCTCATGGCATCTCTCCTGTCGTGTCGCACGCTCGCCGCGTGCGCTCCCACGTGGTTCCGGGTCGGGCTCGCAGAGCCCGTCAGCTGGCCAGTCGTCGTCGGGCGTCCGCCAGCCGTGCGAGCACGGTCGCGTCGATCACCTCGGGGCCGACCTGCACGCGCAGGCCGCCCAGGACGTGCGGGTCCACCTGGACCTGCACCTGCATCTCGCGGCCGTAGGCCCGGCCGAGGATCTCCGCGAGCCGGCGCTGCTGACCGCCGTCCAGCTCGGCCGCGCTGACGACCGTCGCGACCGTGCGGCGGCGCCGCTCCGCGATGAGGTCGGTCAGGTGCCCGAGCGTGGCGACGTACCGGCGGCCGCGCGGCGCGACGGCCGCCCGGCGGGCCAGCACCCGCGTCGCGGGCGCGCCCTGCCCGCCCAGCAGGCGGTCGACGAGCTCCCCGCGGGCCTCGGCGTGCACCGAGTCCGCGTACAGGAGCCGGCGCACCTCGCGCTGGCCGGCGAGCGCCCGGCCGAGCCGGAACAGCTCGTCCTGGACCTGCTCGATCGTGCCGTCGGCCTCCGCCGAGGCGAGCACCGCCGCGAAGGCCAGGTGCTCGACGGCGTCCGCCAGGTCCTCCTCGGCGGACCAGCGCGCCCGCACCAGCCCCTGCGCGGCCTCGACCACGCGCGGGTCGGCACCGGTGAGCAGCCGCGCGGCCAGCGCGGCCTTGCGGTCCGCGGCGGCCGACGGGTCGGTGAGGGTGCGCCGCAGCGAGCCGGACGAGTCCAGCGCGTCCACCAGCGCGAACAGCTGCTCGCCGAGCAGCCGCCCCTCGGCGCCGGTCTCACGCAGCACCGGCTCGAACCGGCCCTCCGCGGCGACCAGCGACGCCCGGCTCGTCCCTCGCATCAGCTCCCCTTACCCGCGGTGGCCGTGGTCTGCGCGTCCAGCTCGTCCAGGAACCGCTCGACGACGCGCGAGCGGCGCGCCTCGTCCGCGAGCGACTCTCCGACGATCTTCGACGCGAGCTCGGTGGCCAGCGCGCCGACGTCGGCGCGCAGCGAGACGGCGGCCTGCTGGCGCTCCGCCTCGATCTGGCGCTGGGCCGTCTCGGTCACCCGGGCGGCCTCGGCGGTCGCCTTCTGACGGGCCTCGGCCACGATCTGGCCGGCCTCGGCGCGCGCCTCCTCGCGGATGCGGGCGGCCTCCGTCCGGGCCTCCTGGAGCTGCTGCTCGTACTCGGCCTTGGCCGCGGCAGCCTCCTCCTGGGCGTGGGCCGCCTGGGCGAGCCCGCCCTCGATCTTCTCCGTGCGCTCGTCGAGCACCGCCGTGAACTTCGGCAGCACGAGCTTGTAGAAGACGACCGCGATGACGACCAGGATGACGAAGGACCACAGGAGGTCGTACGAGGCCGGGACCAGCAGCCGCCAGCCCTCGACCTCCTCGGTCTCCGCGGCCAGGACGCTCGCCGCGGTGAGCGCGGCGGTGCTCACGAGAAGAGGAAGCCGGTGATCAGGCCGAGGAGACCGAGCACCTCGACGAAGCCGATGCCGATGAACATCGTGGTCCGGAGCTGGCCGGCGACCTCGGGCTGGCGGGCCATGCCCTCGACCGTCTTGCCGATGAGGATGCCGAGGCCGATGCCCGGGCCGAGGACCGCGAGGCCGTAGCCCACGGTCGCGATGTTGCCGGAGACGGCGTTCTCGGCCGCAAGGATGACGCTGGGGTCCGCGAGAAGAGACACGCTTGCTCGTTCCTTCCGTTTGGCCGCCGACCGGTCGGTCGGCGGTCGTTCAGTGCCGGGGGGTCCGTGACCGCCCGGGGTCGTGCAGGGTCAGTGCTCGTCCTCGATCGACTGGCTGAGGTAGACGGCCGTGAGGACGACGAAGATGTAGGCCTGCAGCGCCGCGACGAACACCTCGAACAGGGTGATCGCGAAGCCGCCGGCCAGGGTGAGCGCCCCGAAGGGCTTCAGGCCGCCGCTGGCCTCGAACAGCAGGAACTGCGTGGCCGAGAAGCACAGCACGAGCATGAGGTGACCGGCGACCATGTTGGCCATGAGCCGGATCGCCAGCGTGAGGGGCCGCAGGACGAACACCTGCAGGAACTCCACGGGCGTCAGCAGCACGTAGAGGAACGGCGGGACGCCCGGCGGGAACAGGCTGTTCTTGAGGAACCCGCCGACGCCGTGGGCCTTCACGCCGGCCCCGAGGTACATGACGTACACCCAGAGCGCGAGCATGACCGGCAGGCCGATCAGGGACGTCCCGGCGATGTTCAGCCCGGGGATCACACCGGTGATGTTGAACGCGAAGATCGCGAAGAAGATCGTCGTCAGGAGTGCGACGTACTTGCCGGCCTTCTCCTTGCCGATGATGTCCTCGGCGACGTTGACGCGCACGAAGTCGAGGAGGAACTCGGCCATGTTCTGGCCGCGGCGCGGGACGAGCCGCGCCCGCCGGGCCGCGATCACCATGAGGGTCAGCAGCACCGCGACGGCGACGAAGCGGACCAGCTGGAGCCGGTTGATCTCGAAGACGGTGCCCTCGAACCAGATGGCCGGCGGGAAGAACTCGGCGATCGACGGCTTGTGGAACCCGGACTCGCCTTCGGCAGCGAGCGGCAGGATCGTCGCAAGGCTGGACAGAGCAGTCTCCTGTAGGTCGAAGGCGCCGGCGGTCGATCCCAGGTATGGGTCACTCCGCCGGGACCCGGCCGTCGTGGGTGGTTCGGGGGAAGCCTAGCCCATCGTCGGGCTGTCGCCGTCCGGCTCGTCCCGATTCGGGACCTTCGACCCAGAACCCGTGGGTGACACGTACGGCACCCTGCCCCGCTGCACCGCGCGGTAGTCGAGCAGGGCCGACCCGATGACGGCCACGGCGACGACCACGGCGAGCACGTAGCGGTCGTAGAAGTCCATGCCGCGCAGCACCGCGAGCACGACCACGACCACCGCGAGCTTGCCCAGCCAGGTGCCCATGATGACGGCCATCATCTTCCCGGGCGCCGTGTGGGAGGTCCGCAGCATGGACAGCGTCGTGGTGCCGGAGAACACGAGCGCGATCGCGGCGCCGACGAGGGCGCCCCAGACGCCCGGCGCCCCCGCGACGAGCCAGCCGATGCCGACGCCGAGCACGGCGACGCCCGCCACCAGCACCACCATGTCGCGCAGGGCGCGGCGGAAGACGGCCGCCACCTCCGGGCTGTCGCCCCGGGGGGTCGTCTCGGGCGTGGGGTCGGTCATCGGTCCGTCCTCGGGTCGGTGTCGGTCGCGCTGGACAAGGAGGCGTGCAGGGCCACGGGCGGGCCGCCGGCGGCGTCCGGGGCGGGGTGCCAGGCGTGCCGGCGGGCGTCCGCGGCGTGCCGCGCGGGAGGCGCCACCCCGTGCGGTGCGGAGGCTGCCGTGCCGGGCTCCCCCGGTCCGGGGCGGGCGGGGCCGGGCGGCGCCACCCCCGGGCCGCCGGCGGGACCGGAGCCGCTGTGTCCCCGCAGCGGTCCCAGGGTGAGGGCGAGCGCCACGAGCACGCCAGCGCCCAGCCCGGTGAGCACCGCGGTGGTCGAGAACCACACCAGGGCCACCGCCGCGCCGGTGAACAGCGCCGTCCACACGTAGAGGATGATCACCGCACGCCGGTGCGAGTGCCCGATCGCCAGCATCCGGTGGTGCAGGTGCATGCGGTCCGGGTGGAACGGCGACTTGCCCGTGCCGACCCGCCGCACGACGGCCAGCCCCATGTCGAGCAGCGGCAGCAGCAGGACGGCCAGGGGCAGCAGGATCGGCAGGAACGCCGGGAACGACTGCCGCGGCAGCGCGATGGCCGGGTCGATCTGCCCCGTGACCCGGATGCCCGCCGCGGCGATCACCAGGCCGATCAGCATCGACCCCGAGTCGCCCATGAAGATGCGCGCCGGGTGGAAGTTGTGGGGCAGGAACCCGACGCACGCGCCCACCAGCAGGGCGACGATCAGCGTCGCGAGGCTCGAGTAGTCGCCCGGGCTGGCCTCGCGCGTGAGCTGGTAGGAGTAGACGAAGAACCCGGCACCGCCGATCGCGATCAGCCCCGCCGCCAGGCCGTCGAGCCCGTCGACGAAGTTCACCGCGTTCATGGCGACGACGACCGTCAGCACCGTCAGGCCGAGCCAGATCCGGTCCGAGCCGAGCACGACGCCGTCGATCGGGAGCTGGTAGAGCTGCACGCCCTGCGAGGCCATCACGAACGCCGCGAGGACCTGGCCGACCAGCTTGGTCATCCAGTCGAGGTCCCAGATGTCGTCCGCGACGCCGAGCGCGCACACGATCGTCGCGGCCGCCGCGATGCCGATGATCGGCCGCGGGTTCTCGAACACGGCGTCGAGGAACGGCAGCCGGCTCGCCATCGCCAGACCCACCAGGATCCCCGCCCACATCGCGAGCCCGCCGAGCCGCGGCGTCGGGATGGAGTGCACGTCACGCGTCCGCACCGCCGTGATGGCGCCCCACCGCAGGGCGCACCACCGCGCCACCGGCGTCAGCAGGTACGTGGCCGCTGCGGCGATCAGCAGGAGCAGGAGGTACGCCCTCACCGGCCGGGTCCACCCACCACGGGTGCGACCTCGCGGAGGCGCTCGAGGGAGAGGGCGCCCTCGCGGACGACCCGCAGCTCGTCGCCGGTGGCGTCGACGATCGTCGAGGCGACCTGACCGGGCGTGCGTCCGCCGTCGAGGTACGTCTGCACGCGGTCGCCGAGCTGCGAGACCGCCTCGGCGACCTCCAGGGCCGACGGCTGCCCGGTGCGGTTCGCGCTCGACACCGCCATCGGGCCGGTGCGGCGCAGCAGGGCCAGCGCGACCGGGTGGTCCGGCACCCGCAGGGCGACCGTGCCGTGCGTGTCCCCGAGGTCCCAGGCCAGCGACGGCTGCGCCACCAGGATGATCGTCAGCCCGCCGGGCCAGAACGCCTCGGCGAGGTCGCGGGCGGCCGGCGGGACGCCCATCGCCAGCCCGTCGAGCGTCCGCGCGTCCGGCATCAGCACCGGGGGCGGCATCTGCCGGCCACGGCCCTTCGCCGCGAGCAGCGCCGCGACCGCGGGAGGCGTGAACGCGTCCGCACCGATCCCGTACACGGTGTCCGTCGGCAGCACGACCAGCCCGCCGCGCTCGACCGTGTGCACGGCGGCGTCGAGGGCGGGCCCCCAGGTCGCGGGGTCGGTGGCGTCCAGGGCGTGGGCAGTCACGGCTGCGAGTCTCCCACGCCGGCCCTGGCGCCCGGAGGCGGCTCGCCCGGCTCCCCCGGTCCGGGCGCCGGGCCGCGGCGGCGGGCCACGAGCATCCGGGGTCGGCCGGTCAGGTCGGGCAGCGTCGCGATCGCCTCGAACGCGCCGGTCGCCTCGGCGTCCGCCCGGGACGCGGCGTCCTGCACCTCGGCGTGCTCCATGACCAGCAACCCGCCCGGCGCCAGCAGCCGCGTGGCCGCGGCCAGGACCGCGCGCGGGACGTCCAGGCCGTCCGCGCCGCCGCCGTACAGCGCCAGGTCGGGGTCGTGGTCCCGGACCTCCGGGTCCACCGGCACGGCGTCCGGCGGGATGTACGGCGGGTTGGAGACGACGACGTCGACGGTGCCGTCGAGCTCCGCCAGCAGCGCCGGGTCCCGCACGTCGCCGAGCTCCACGCGCATCGAGCCGGAGCCGGACGCCCCGTGGTTGTGCCGCGTCAGGGCCACGGCCTCCGGCGACGCGTCGACGGCCACCACCCGGGCACCGGGCACCTCGGTGTCGACCGACAGCGCGATGCCGCCCGCGCCGCAGCAGAGGTCGACCACCAGCGGCGACCGCCCCTCCGCCGCGAGGCGCGCGGCCTCGTCGACCGCGACCTGCGCGACGGTCTCGGTCTCCGGCCGCGGCACGAACACGCCCGGCTCCACCCGCAGGCTCAGGTAGCGGAACACCGTCGACCCGACGATGTGCTGCAGCGGCTCGCGGCGCCGGCGGCGGTCGACCAGGGCGGCGTACTCCTCGGTGAACCCCTCCGGCGCGGGCGGGGCCATGACGAGGTCCAGCCGCGGCAGCCCCAGGGCGTACGCCGCCAGCGCCACCGCGTCGTGCCGTGGCGACCCGACGCCGGCGTCCGCGAGCACGCGCGTCGCACCCTCGACGAGCGCGCGGACCGTCGGCGCCGCGGCCTCGGTCACGACTCCCCCGCAGCGGCCAGGCGCGCGGCCTCGTCGGCGTCGACGGCCGACTGCACGACCGGGCCGAGGTCGCCGTCGAGCACCGCGTCCAGGTTGTACGCCTTGTAGCCGGTGCGGTGGTCCGCGATCCGGTTCTCCGGGAAGTTGTACGTCCGGATCCGCTCGGAGCGGTCGACCGTGCGGACCTGGGAGCGCCGGGCCGCGCTCGCCGCCGCGGCGGCCTCCTCCTGGCGCGCCGCGAGCAGCCGCGCCCGCAGCACCCGCATCGCCTGCTCGCGGTTCTGCAGCTGCGACTTCTCGTTCTGCATCGACACGACGATGCCGGTGGGGACGTGGGTGATCCGCACCGCCGAGTCGGTGGTGTTCACCGACTGGCCGCCCGGGCCGGACGACCGGTACACGTCGATGCGCAGGTCGTTCGGGTCGATCTCGACCTCGCCCTCGTCCTCCACCTCCGGGAAGACCAGGACGCCCGCCGCCGACGTGTGGATCCGGCCCTGGGACTCCGTGACCGGCACGCGCTGCACCCGGTGCACGCCGCCCTCGTACTTGAGGCTCGCCCACACGCCGTCCGCCGGGTCCGTGACCGCGCCGCGCGCCTTGATCGCGACCTGCACGTCCTTGTAGCCGCCCAGGTCCGACTCGGTGGACTCGAGCGTCTCGGTCCGCCAGCCGCGCCGCTCGGCGTACCGCAGGTACATGCGCAGCAGGTCCCCGGCGAACAGCGCCGACTCCTCGCCGCCCTCGCCCGCCTTGATCTCCAGGATCGCGTCGCGGGCGTCGTCCGGGTCCCGCGGGACCAGCACCCGCCGCAGCCGCTCGGCGGCCTCCGCCTCCGTCGCGGCCAGCGCGGGCAGCTCCGCCGCGAACGCGTCATCCGACTCCGCCAGCTCGCGCGCGTCCGCGAGGTCCTCGGCCGCCGCGCGCCAGGCGGCGTGGGCCTGCGCGACCCGGCCGAGCTCGGCGTACCGGCGCCCCAGCCGGCGGGCCAGCGCCTGGTCGGCGTGCACCGCCGGGTCGGCGAGCTGCTGCTCGATGCTCGCGTGCTCGTCGAGCAGCGGGCGCGCCGCCGCGAACGGGTCGGTCATGGGCGGGGAACCTCCGGGAGGTGCGGGCGCGGGCCCGGCGCGGCCGGGACGGCGGCGGGCGCACACCGTCCGGACATGCGACGACGCCGGTGACCGCGGTCCGTGACGGACCGCCGGTCACCGGCGTCGGGACTGCTAGTTGGCCGGGCGCTTGCCGTAGCGCGCCTCGAACCGGGCCACGCGGCCACCGGTGTCGAGGATCTTCTGCTTGCCCGTGTAGAACGGGTGGCAGGCGCTGCAGACGTCGGCGCGGATCTCGCCGGAGGTCGCGGTCGAGCGCGTGGTGAACGTGTTGCCACAGGTGCAGGTCACCTGGGTCACCACGTACTCGGGGTGGATGTCAGTCTTCACAGGTGTTCTCCTCGGGTTGGGCCTCCGGGTCGTGCGCGCGAGCCGCTCACGTGAACCGCAGACCGACGGAACAGTCTGCCAGAACAGCGGGCCCGGACGAAATCTTCCCCGTGCCGCAGGGCTCCCTACGATGGCGGCCATGCGCATCGGCCTGGTGATCGACGACGGCCTCGACAAGCCGGACGGCGTCCAGCAGATCGTGCTCACGCTCGGGCGGCGGCTCGCGGACCTCGGCCACGAGGTCCACTACCTGACCTCCAGCACCGACCGCACGGACCTGGCGGACCTGCACGTGCTCGGCCGCACCGTGTCGGTGCGGTTCAACGGCAACCGGCTGCGCAGCCCCCTGCCGGCGTCGCGCGCGCGCATCCGGCGGCTGCTCGCCGAGGTGCCGTTCGACGTGCTGCACGTGACGATGCCGTACAGCCCGCTGCTCGCGGGACGGGTGGTGTCGGCGGCGTCGCCCCGCACGGCCGTCGTCGGCTCGTTCGTCATCTACCCGCAGGACGCGGTCGCCCGGTGGGGCATCCGCGCGCTCGGGCTGGCCGAGCGACGCCGGCTGCGGCGGTTCGACGCGATCAGCGCGCTGTCCGAGGCGGCCCGGGAGTCGGTACGGGAGGCGTACGGGCGGGACGTGCCGGTCATCGGGGGGCCGGTGGAGCTGGGGGCGGCTCCGGCGGGCGGTACCCGGCGGGCGGACGACGCGCCCGTGCACGTCGTGTTCCTCGGGCGGCTCGTCGAGCGCAAGGGACCGCGCGAGCTCCTGGCCGCGATGGCGGCGCTGCCGGCGACCGTGCGGCCGTGGCGCCTGACGCTCGCCGGTCGGGGACCGCTGCTCGAGGACCTGCGGGCGCGTGCGGCCGCCGCGGGGATCGCCGACCGGGTCGACTTCCCCGGGTTCGTCGCCGAGGAGGACAAGGCCGCCCTGCTCGCCGGCGCGGACGTGGTGGCGCTGCCGTCGACCGGCGGCGAGAGCTTCGGGATGTCCGTGGTGGAGGCGCTCGCCGACGCCGGCGGTGTCGTGCTCGCCGGCGACAACCCGGGCTACCGCACCCCGATGGCGGGGCTCGAGGCGCAGCTCGTCGACCCCCGTGACACGGCGGCGTTCTCCCGGACGCTCGCGCGGTGGATCGACGACCCGGGCGCGCGCCTCGCGGCCGTGGGTCCGCAGCGCGCGGCGGCGCAGCGGTTCGAGGCCGGGGAGATCACCCGGCAGACCCTGGCCTGGTACGCGCAGGCGATCGCGTCCCGCCGGCCCTGACCGGTCCGGCGACCTGACCGCACCCCTGCTCTGCCTGCCTGCTCGCCCCCGCTCGCGCCCCGTCCGCCCGTCGAGAGGTGGGGCGACGCGGCAGGGGCGGCACCCGTGCGGGTGCCGCCCCTGCCGTGAGCGGTGTCGCGCCGAGGCGGACGTCAGACGATCGAGCGGGTCTGGGTCTCGTCGTGGCCGTGCGCGCCGGTGCCGGGCGTCGTCTTCTGCACCTGGAGCAGGAACTCGACGTTGCTGCGCGTCTCCCGGAGCTTGCCGAGCAGCAGCTCGATGGCCTGCTGCTGGTCCAGCGCACCCATGACGCGGCGGAGCTTCCAGATGATCTTGAGCTCGTCCGGGGCGATGAGGATCTCCTCGCGACGCGTGCCGGACGCGTTGACGTCGACCGCCGGGAAGATGCGCTTGTCCGCGAGCGACCGGGACAGCCGGAGCTCCATGTTCCCGGTGCCCTTGAACTCCTCGAAGATGACCTCGTCCATCTTGGAGCCGGTCTCCACCAGCGCCGAGGCGAGGATCGTCAGCGAGCCGCCGTGCTCGATGTTGCGCGCGGCACCGAAGAACCGCTTCGGCGGGTAGAGCGCCGAGGCGTCGACGCCGCCGGACAGGATGCGCCCGGACGCCGGCGCCGCGAGGTTGTACGCACGGGACAGGCGGGTCAGCGAGTCGAGCAGCACCACGACGTCCTGGCCGAGCTCGACCAGGCGCTTCGCGCGCTCGATCGCGAGCTCCGCGACCATCGTGTGGTCCGACGCGGGGCGGTCGAAGGTCGAGGCGATGACCTCGCCCTTCACGGTCCGCTCCATGTCCGTGACCTCCTCGGGGCGCTCGTCGACGAGCACGACCATGAGGTGGACCTCGGGGTTGTTCGCGGTGATCGAGTTGGCGATCTGCTGCATGATGATCGTCTTGCCGGCCTTCGGGGGCGCGACGATGAGGCCGCGCTGGCCCTTGCCGATGGGGGCGACGATGTCGATGACCCGCGGCGTCAGGTGGTTCGACTCGTTCTCGAGCCGCAGCCGGTCCTGCGGGTACAGCGGCGTCAGCTTGGAGAACTCGGGCCGCTGCCGTGCCTGCTCGGGCGCCATGCCGTTGACGGTGTCGAGCCGGACGAGCGCGTTGGCCTTGTTCGGGCGGCCGGCCTGCTGCTGGCCCGGCGCCTCGCCCTCGCGGGGCGCACGGACCGCGCCGGTGATGGCGTCGCCGCGGCGCAGACCCGCCTTGCGGACCTGACCGAGGGGCAGGTAGACGTCGTTCGGGCCGGGCAGGTACCCGCTGGTGCGCACGAAGGCGTAGGACTCGAGCACGTCGAGGATGCCGGCGACCGGGACGAGGACGTCGTCCTCGCTCAGCTCGATCTCCTCGTAGGCGGCGTCGCCCGGGCCCCGCTGGCCGCGGCCGCGCTTGGTCCGGTCACGGTCGCGGTACCGGTCGCGCGAGCGCCGACGGCGGCCGCCGCGCTCGTCGTCGCGGTCCTCCCCGCCCTGGTCCTGCTGGCGGTCCTGCCGAGCCCGGTCCTGCTGCTCGCCCGGCTGCTCCTGCTGCGGGCGCTGCCGCTGGCCGTCGCCGCCCGTCGGCCCCTCGGGCAGCGTCACGTCGACCGTCGGGGCGCCGGCTCCCCGCCCCGAGCGGCGCGAGCGGCGCTCGCCCGTCACGGAGCCGACGGCGTCGGCGGCACGCGCAGCGCGGTCGTCGCGCACCTCGGGCTGCTGCCCGCCCTGGCGGCTGTCGAGGGAGCGCTCGACAGCCTCGAGGCCCGCCAGCACGTCCACGGTGCGGCCGGGTCGCTGCCCGGAGGGACCGTCCTCACCGTCGGCGCGCTGCTCGCCCTGCGCCTCGGCCTGCGCCCGTACGGGGCGGCGGCGCGAGGACCCGCGACGGGCCTCGTCGTCGACGGCCGGGGTCTCGGCGGGGGCCGTGCGCGCCGCCGGGGCGTCCGCGGCGGCGGGCGCGACCGGCGCGTCGGCAGCCGCAGCGGGCCGACCCGCGGCACGGGACGCGGCGCGGCGGGCGCGCGGCTCGGCAGCGGCGCCGTCCTCGGCGCGCGTGCCGGTGCCGGCGCCGGAGCGCTTGGCCCGGATGGCGTCGACCAGGTCGGTCTTGCGCATCCGCGAGGTGCCCGTCACGCCGAGCTGCGCGGCGAGTGCCTGGAGCTCGGGCATGCGCATCGCGGAGATCGCGCCGCCACGGGCGGAACCGCCGGAGCTGCTGCTCACGGCCGGCTCGATGGTGTCTGTCACGAAGGACCCTTCCCCCTCGTCGGGGACCGCCACCCTCCGTCGGGGCGCGGTCTGCGTCCGGCCCTCGGGTCGGGGCCGTCGCGTCGGTGGGGCCTCACCGGTCGCGCGGAAGCGTCGACGTCGGTGGGCTGGTGCGTTCCCGGTCTCGGATCTCATGGGACCCGTGCCTTCGGGGCGCTGGCACGCGCGGCGCTGCACCCGAATGAGGCTGAGCGGATATCAGGACGAAGTCCGGGGAACAGGGCCAGCATACCACCGGGGGCGCGCCGTCAGGGCAGCCTCTGCCACGTCGCACCGTCGGTGTCGATCGCCAGCCGCACGATGCGCCAGCCGCCCATCGAGCCGCCGAACACGGCGGCCAGCGCCGCGTCCGCGTCGGTCGCCGCCGGCGTCTCCGGACCTGCCGCGGAGCGCGCCAGCACCAGCACGGTCGGGCCGGCACCGGACACGACGGCGGGCACGTCCCGGGCCCGCAGCGCGTCGACGAGCGCCATGCTCTCCCGCATCACCGGGCGCCGGTAGCCCTGGTGCAGGCGGTCCTCGGTGGCGGGCAGCAGCAGGTCCGGCCGGCGTCCGAGCGCCTCGACGAGCAGTGCCGCGCGACCGGCCTGGTACGCGGCGTCGGCGTGCGGGACCGTCGCGGGCAGCACGCCGCGCGCGTGGGAGGTGGCCAGGCGCGTGCCGGGGACGACGACGACGGGGGCGATCGAGGCGTCGACCGGGAGCCGCGCGGCGCGCACCGCTCCCCCGGCGGCGGCGTCGTCGCACCACGCGACCGTCGCGCCCCCGAGCAGGGCGGGCGCGGCGTTGTCCGGGTGCCCCTCGAGCGCCGTCGCGAGCGCGAGGACGACGTCGTCGTCGAGCGACTCCGGCTCGGCGACCAGGGCGCGCGCGGCGAGCAGGCCCGCGACGACAGCCCCGGCGGACGACCCGAGGCCCCGGCCGTGCGGGATCCTGTTGCGGCACGTCAGGTGCAGGCCGGTCTGCGGCGCCCCGACGTGGTCGAGCGCGTGGCGCAGTGCCCGCACCACGAGGTGGTCCTCGCCCGACGGGACCTCCTGCTCGCCCTCGCCCACGACGTCCACGACGACCTCGGCGGACCCCAGCGCCCGGACCTCGACGTCGTCGTGCAGCGCCAGCGCGAGGCCCAGCGCGTCGAAGCCCGGGCCGAGGTTCGCGCTCGTCGCCGGCACGCGCACGCGCGCCCGGTCGGCACCCAGTCGCACGGCCGTCAGCCCAGGCCGAGCGCCGCGGCGATCTCGACCACGTCGGGTCGCACGCGGGTGGTCTCGACCTCGCCGCCGTCCGCGGTGCGCAGCGCCCACTGCGGGTCCTTCAGCCCGTGACCGGTGACCGTCACGACGATGCGCGACCCCGCGGGCACGCGGCCCTCCTGGGCGAGCCGCAGGATGCCCGCGACGCCCGCCGCCGACGCCGGCTCGACGAACACGCCGACCCGGGAGGACAGGACGCGGTGGGCGGCGAGGATCTCGTCGTCCGTCACCGCCTCGATCAGGCCACCGGACAGGTCGCGCGCCGCCTCCGCCTGGACCCAGGAGGCCGGGTTGCCGATGCGGATCGCCGTGGCGATCGTCTCGGGCTCCGTCACCGGGTAGCCGCGCACGATCGGCGCGGCGCCCGCGGCCTGGAAGCCCCACATCGCCGGGGTGTGCGTGGCGACCGCCGGGAGGTCCGCACCCGCGTCGAGCCCCGCGTACTCGCGGAACCCCTTCCAGTACGCCGTGATGTTGCCGGCGTTGCCGACCGGGAGCGCGTGGATGTCCGGGGCGTCGCCGAGCGCGTCGACGATCTCGAACGCGCCCGTCTTCTGGCCCTCGATGCGGTCGGGGTTCACGGAGTTCACGAGCTCGACGGGGTACGCCTCCGCGAGCTTGCGGGCCGCGACGAGGCAGTCGTCGAAGTTGCCGTCGACCTGCAGCAGCTTCGCGCCGTGCGCGACGGCCTGGCTGAGCTTGCCCATCGCGATCTTGCCGTCCGGCACCAGCACCGCGCAGACCATGCCCGCGGCGGTGGCGTACGCGGCGGCGGACGCCGACGTGTTGCCCGTCGACGCGCACACGACGGCGCGCGCGCCGCGCCCGGCGGCCGCGGAGATCGCCGTCGTCATGCCGCGGTCCTTGAAGGAGCCCGTGGGGTTCATGCCCTCGACCTTGACGAACACCTCCGCCCCGGTGAGCGCGGACAGCGCCGGCGCGGCGACGAGCGGCGTGCCGCCCTCGCCGAGCGTGACGACGTGCTCCTGGACGTGCGCGGGCAGCCGGTCCGCGTACTCGCGGATGACGCCGCGCCACTGCTGTGCCATCAGGCTCCCTCGACTCGCAGGACGGAGACGACCTCGCGGACGGAGTCCAGGCCGCCGATCGCGGCGACGGTGGCCGCCAGAGCGGCCTCCGGCGCCTCGTGCGTGGTGATGACGAGGCGGGCGACGCCGGGCGTGGCGTCGGCGTCCGCCGGCGACTGCCGGACCGCCTCGATCGAGACGCCGTGCTCCGCCAGCACGGCGGACACCTGGGCGAGCACGCCGGGGCGGTCGTCGACCTCGAGCCGCACCTGGTAGCGGGTGCGGGCGGACTGCGCCGGCAGCACGGGCAGGTCGGCGTACCAGGACTCCGCCGGGCCGCGGCCGCCGTGCACCCGGTGGCGGGCCGCCGAGACGACGTCGCCGAGCACCGCGCTCGCCGTGGGGGCGCCGCCCGCGCCGCGGCCGTAGAACATGAGCTCGCCCGCGGCCTCGGCCTCGACGAACACCGCGTTGAACGCCCCCCGGACGCCGGCGAGCGGGTGGGACAGCGGCACGAGCGCGGGGTGCACACGCGCCTGGACGCCCTCGCGGCCGTCGTCGCCGACCCGGCGCTCGGCGATCGCGAGCAGCTTGATGACGTGGCCCGTGCGACCGGCCCAGGCCACGTCGTCCGCGGTGACTCCCGTGATCCCCTGCCGGTCGACGTCGTCGAGGGACACCCGGGTGTGGAACGCCAGCGAGGCCAGGATCGCGGCCTTCGCGGCGGCGTCGTAGCCCTCGACGTCCGCGGTGGGGTCCGCCTCCGCGTAGCCGAGCGCCTGCGCCTCCGCCACGGCGGCGTCGAGGTCCAGCCCGTCCGCGGCCATGCGGTCGAGCACGTAGTTGGTGGTGCCGTTGACGATGCCCAGCACCCGCTGGACGCGGTCACCGGTCAGCGACTCGCGCACCGGCCGGACCAGGGGGATCGCGCCGGCGACGGCTGCCTCGAAGTACAGGTCCACGCCCGCGGCGTCCGCGGCGGCGTACAGCGTCGGGCCGTCCTGGGCGAGCAGCGCCTTGTTCGCGGTGACGACCGCCGCGCCGTGCTCGACGGCGCGCAGCAGCAGCGACCGCGCGGGCTCGATGCCGCCCACCACCTCGACCACGACGTCCGCCTTCGCGACGAGCCCCTCGGCGTCGGAGGTGAGCAGCGCGCGGTCGACGACCGGGTCCCGCTCGGCGTCGACGTCCCGCACCGCGATCCCGACGAGCTCCAGCGGCGCCCCGACCCGGGCGGCCAGGTCGGGCCCCTGCGTCGTGAGCAGCCGCACGACCTCCGTGCCGACGACGCCGCAGCCGAGCAGCGCGACCCGCACGGCGGGACGGTCGCCGGCGGCGGGCGTGGCGGGTCCGACGGTCTCGTCGCGTGCTGTCACCGCGTGCGCCTCTCGATCACGCCCGGGGCACCGGGCCTGGTGGGGTGCGTCCCGGGGCGTCGCCGCCGGGCCGAGCCCCAGGATAGGGGCCGTGCCGCGCCCGCCGGGGGCGCATCCACACCCTGGGCGGGGCACCGCCGGAGGGGCGGGTCCCCGAGCCTCAGCCCAGGTCGAGGGCCAGCAGGTCGTCCTCGGTCTCGCGCCGGACCAGCACGCGGGTCGCTCCGTCGCGGACCGCCACGACCGGCGGGCGCGGGACGTGGTTGTAGTTGGAGGCCATCGAGCGGCCGTACGCACCGGTGGCGGCGACCGCGAGCAGGTCCCCGGGCGCGACGTCGGCCGGCAGCTGCACGTCGTGCACGACGATGTCGCCGCTCTCGCAGTGCTTGCCGACGACCCGCGCGAGGACGGTCCGTGCCGCACCCGTCCGGGAGACGACCGCCGCGTGGTACGGCGCGCCGTACAGGGCGGGTCGGATGTTGTCGCTCATGCCGCCGTCGACGGAGACGTACAGCCGGACCCGTCCGTCCTCGAGCGTGACGGGCTTGACCGTCCCGACCGTGTAGAGCGTCAGGGTGGTCGGGCCGACGACCGCCCGGCCGGGCTCGAACGACAGCCGCGGCACCGGGGTGCCGAGCTCGGCGCAGGTGGCGTCGACCGTCGTGGCGAGGTCCTTCGCGATGCGCTCGGGGTCGAGGGGCACCTCCCCCGGCAGGTACGCGATGCCGAAGCCGCCGCCGAGGTCGACCTCGGGCGCGAGGTACCCGGTGCGGGCGGCGAGCTCGGCGCGCAGCCGCAGCACCGCGCCCGCGGCGACCGCGAAGCCCTCGGGGTCGAGGATCTGCGAGCCGATGTGGGAGTGGATGCCCAGCAGCCGGAGCTCCGGCGCGGCGACGACCCGCTCGAGGGCGGTCATCGCGGGGCTGGTGCCGTCGGCGGCGGTCGCGACGGACAGGCCGAACTTCTGGTCCTCGTGCGCGGTCGAGATGTACTCGTGGCCGCCTGCGTGGACACCGGTGGTCACGCGCACCATGACGGGGGCGGGCTCGGGCTCGGCACCGTCCGCGGTGCGCGCCCGCACGGCCGCGAGGAGGCGGTCGACCTCCCCGAGGGAGTCGACGATGATCCGCCCGACCCCGGCGTCGAGCGCCCGGGCGATCTCCGCGTCGGACTTGTTGTTGCCGTGCAGCCCGATGTCCGCGCCCGGGACGCCGGCGCGCAGCGCGACCGCCAGCTCACCGCCCGTGGACGTGTCGACCCGCAGGCCCTCCTCGTGCGCCCAGCGGGCGACGGCGACCGACAGGAACGCCTTGCCCGCGTAGTACACGTCGACGCCCGCACCGAGGTGCCCGAACGCCTTCTCGAACGCCACCCGGAGCCCCCGCGCACGGGACCGGAACGCGGCCTCGTCCAGCACGTACGCCGGGGTGCCGTGCTCGGCCGCGAGGTCCCGCAGGTCGACGCCCGCGACGCGCACGGCACCGTCGGCGCCCCGCACGGCGTGCGCCGGCCACGGCAGGCCCAGCGCGCCGGCCTCGGGGGCGCCGTCGGTCCCGGCGCCCGCCACCGCGTGGCCCGCCGCGGAGTCGGCGGTGGCGCCCGAGCCGGGGGCGGCGGTCACATCCGCTCCGGCGCGCTCACCCCGAGCAGCCCCAGGCCGTTCGCCAGCACCTGCCGGGTCGCGTCGTTCAGCCACAACCGCGTGCGGTGCACGTCGGAGACCGGCTCGTCGCCGAACGGCAGCACGCGGCGCTGCTCGTACCACTTCTGGTACGCCCCGGCGACCTCCTCCAGGTACCGGGCGACACGGTGCGGTTCCCGGAGCTCGGCGGCCTGCGCGACGACGCGCGGCATCTCCGCGATCCGGCCGAGCAGCACGGACTCGGTCTCGTGGTCGAGCAGCGAGGCGTCGAAGCCGTCGGCCCGCCGGACGCCCGCGTCGGCGGCGTTGCGGGCGACAGAGCAGGTGCGGGCGTGCGCGTACTGCACGTAGTAGACGGGGTTCTCGTTGGTCGCCCGGCTCAGCAGGTCCAGGTCGAGGTCGATCGAGGAGTCCGCCGACGAGCGCGCCAGCGAGTAGCGCGCCGCGTCGACGCCCACGGCCTCGACCAGGTCCTCGATCGTGACGACCGTGCCCGCGCGCTTGCTCATCCGGACCGGGGTGCCGTCCTTGACGAGGTTCACCATCTGCCCGATGAGGATCTCGAGGTTGACGTGCGGGGTGTCGCCGAACGCGGCGCACATCGCCATCATCCGGCCGATGTACCCGTGGTGGTCGGCGCCGAGCATGATGATGACGCGGTCGAAGCCGCGCTCCCGCTTGTCCAGGTAGTACGCCAGGTCGCCGGCGATGTAGGCGGCGTCGCCGTCGGACTTGATGATGACGCGGTCCTTGTCGTCCCCGAAGTCGGTGGTGCGCAGCCAGGTGGCACCGTCGGCCTCGTAGACGTGGCCGAGCTCGCGCAGGCGCGCGACGGCCCGGTCGACGGCCCCGTTCTCGTGCAGCGTGTCCTCGTGGAAGTACACGTCGAAGTCGACGCCGAAGTCGTGCAGGGACTTCTTGATCTCCGCGAACATCAGGTCGACCCCGCGGGACCGGAACGCCTCCTGCGCCTCCGCGTCGGGCAGCGTGCGGGGGTCGGGCTCGCCGGCCTCGGCGGCCCGCGCGATGACCGCGTCGGCGATGTCGGCGATGTACTGGCCGCCGTAGCCGTCCTCCGGCGCCTCCTCGCCGCGCGCGCGGGCGAGCAGCGAGCGCGCGAACCGGTCGATCTGCGCGCCGTGGTCGTTGAAGTAGTACTCGCGGCCGACGCGGGCACCGGACGCCTCCAGGACGCGGGCCAGGCTGTCGCCGACGGCGGCCCACCGCACGCCGCCGATGTGGATCGGGCCGGTCGGGTTGGCGGAGACGAACTCCAGGTTGATGCTCTGCCCGGTCAGAGTCTCGTTGCGGCCGTACCCCGGGCCGGCCTCGACGACCGAGCGCGCGAGCTCGCCCGCCGCGGCCGTGTCGAGCGTGATGTTGAGGAAGCCGGGCCCGGCGACGTCGACCTTCGCGACCCCGGGGGTGTCCGCGAGCCGGCGCGCGAGCTCCTCGGCGAAGGCCCGCGGGTGGGTGCCGGCCTTCTTCGCGAGCTGCAGCGCCACGTTGGTCGCCCAGTCGCCGTGCTCGCGCTGCCGGGGTCGCTCCACGTGCACGGTCGCGGGCAGGTCGGCGGCGTCCAGGGCGAAGGTCCCGTCGGCGACGGCGCCCGCGAGGGCGGCGCGCAGGGACTCGGAGAGCTCAGCGGGGGTCACCGGACAAGCGTAGCGACGCCCCGGCGCTGCCCCGTCCGCCGTCCACAGCCCGCACGGCTGCGACCGCTGTGGACGGGCCGACGCCCCGTCGTCAGGCGCGCGCCCGCGGCCCCCACGTGTCCTCCAGCATCACCGGGCGGCACGCGACGGTCGCCGCGCCCACGAGGACCACCAGCGTCCCCATGAGGAACAGCAGCGCCGCCGTCCAGGTGCCCGTCGCGTCGTAGAGCACGCCCACCAGCAGCGGGCCGGTGCCGGCGATCGCGTAGCCGACGCCCTGCGTGAAGCCGGACAGCGACGCCGCCCCGGCGGACGTCCGCGTCCGCAGGTTGATGAGCGCCAGCAGCACGGGGAACGCCCCGGGACCGAGACCGCCCAGCAGGATCCACAGCCACACCGGACCCCCGGGCGCGAGCAGCAGACCGAGGTAGGACGCCATGAAGCACGCGACGAAGAACACCACGAGGCCGATGGGGTTCCGCATCCGCGACGCGGCGATCGGAGCCACGAGCGCGGGCGGCAGCCCGAGGATCGCGAACACCGACAGCCACACCCCCGCCGCGTGCGGCGACGTGCCGCCGTCCACGAGGATCTGCGGCAGCCAGGCGAACATCGCGTACGAGTCGAGCGAGTTCATGGCGAACGTCACGGCCATCCCCCACGCCAGCGGGCTGCGCCAGACCCGCCCGCCCGAGCGGTGCCGGGACCTCAGCGCGGGCGTAGTCACCGGGGCGCGCCGCAGGAGGCCGCCGAGCTCGGCGCGCGCGGCGGCGGACCGCACGATCACCACCAGCCACGGCAGCGCCGCGACCACGCCGACCGCGGACCACACCGACAGCGACGCCCGCCACCCGAGCCGCTCCGCCACCGGGAGCGCGAGCAGCGCCGGCAGCGCCGTGCTGAACGTCATCGTCACCGAGTACACGGACGTCACCACGCCGATGCGGTCCGGGAAGTAGCGCTTCACGACCGGCGGCAGCAGGACGTTGCCCATCCCCATGCCGGCGAGCGCGATCACCGACCACCCGAGGAACCCGGTCGCCGTCGACGTGCCCGAGCGCACCACCTCCCCCGTCGCCGACAGCAGCATCGCGAGGACCAGCAGCGGCTCCAGCCCGATGCGGCGCGCGAGCAGCGGAGTCACCGAGCCGAACGCCGCGAACGACACCACCGGGATGGTCCCGAGCAGGCCGGCCTCGGTCGCGGACAGCGCCACGTCCGCGCGCACCAGGTCGAGGATGGGCGACACGGACGCGACCGCGATACGCAGGTTCAGCGCGACGAGGACGACGCCCAGCAGGACGAGGCGGCGGCCCCGCCACGGCGCGGCGGAGCCCACGGGAGCGGCGGCAGACGGCATGCGACCTCAGGAGCGGGGGCGGAGGGCGCGCGGCGGTGGGCGCTGGCGGACCGGTGCCGGGTTCGTGTTGAATCGCGGCACAACTGACCAGGGAGACTACCCCGCATGACGCGACGCACCGGCCTCATCGACGCGACGGTGGCCCAGCTCCGGGCACGGATCACCTCCGGCGAGTGGCGGGTCGGCACCCGCATCCCCCCGGAGCCCGCGCTGGTCGAGATGCTCGGCGTCGGCCGCAACACCGTCCGTGAGGCCGTCCAGTCGCTCGTGCACGCCGGGCTCGTCGAGCGGCGGCAGGGGTCCGGCACGTACGTGCTGTCGGCGTCCGAGCTCGCGGTCAGCATGGGCCGGCAGATCGCCGACGCCCGGCAGCGGGACGTCATCGAGGTGCGCCGCAGCCTGGAGGTCGAGGCCGCCCGCCTCGCCGCGCGCCGCCGCACCACCGCCGACGTCGCCACCATCACCGCCCTGCGCGACGCCCGCGCCGAGGCGTGGCGCTCCGGCCAGCTCGACCGCATGGTCTCCGCCGACCTCGCGCTGCACCGGGCCATCGCCCGCGCCGCCCGCAATCCCGTGCTGCTGTCTCTGTACGAGAACCTCATCGACGCGATCACCGACAACATCCGGTTCAACTTCGCGCAGGTGCTCCAGGACGGGGACCACCACGACGGCCTCGTCGAGGCGATCGCCGCCGGAGACGACACCCGCGCCGTCGACGAGACCGCGACCTACCTGTCGGGACTCCTCGGCGAGGACTGACACCGCCCGCGGCCTGGTAGTCTCGTGCACCGCGCCGGTCCGACGGCCGCGCGCACGCCCTCGTAGCTCAGTGGATAGAGCGTCTGCCTCCGGAGCAGAAGGTCGTAGGTTCGAATCCTATCGAGGGCACAGGTTGACCAGCAGGTCCGCACGCCCGTGACACCCACCGTCACGGGCGTTGCTCGTCCCCGCTTCTCGCGGGTCGAGCGGCGTGGGGGCTCCTAGAGCACCCGCTCGCCGATGAACCGCCCGATGACGCGGATGTCGATCCCGCGGGCGAACTCCAGCTTCACGCGTCCGAGCCCCGAGAACCACAGCTCGAGCTCCGAGTCGAGGTCGAACGTCCCCGCCGACTCGACCGAGAACGCCTGGATCTTGCTGTAGGGCAGTGAGGACCAGTCGCGCTTCTTGCCCGTCATCCCCTGCACGTTCAGGGCGATCAGCCGCTTGTCCGTCAACGTGACCGAGTCGCGCATGCCCTTGAAGGCCATGACGATGCTCTCGCCGGGCACGAGCAGCTCGGCGATCTCCTTGTGCGCGTCGGAGGGGTCGCGGGGGGCGAGCTTGGCGTACGAGGCGTTGGTGAAGTCGATCATCCGCCGAGCGTGCCGCAGGGACCTGCCCGCGCCAACCGCTGATCGAGTGGTGGAGGGATCCCCGCTCGCCTGCCGCCGAGGACGGCTGCTCAGCGCCGTGGACCGGCGATGACGTCGACGCTCCGCGTGGTGGTGCGGGCCCGGACGACGGCGACCGTGGCGGCGGACCCCGGCCGGGCGACCCGTCGAGGTACGTGAGCGACACCGCGAGCGCGGTGGCCGTCACGGCGCCGAGCGGAGGCGGCCCCGGACTCCGGACGGCCCATCAGGGCACCGGCTGCGGCGCCGGCCGGGTGTCCTCCCCGGGCGCGGGGTCCACGAGCGCCCGCGCACGCCTCACCGCGACCGCCGCGTCCTCGACGGCGTGCTCCTCGTCCCGCAGGGCGGCGAGCACCCCGACCCGGCCGGCGAGCGCCCGGTGGTGCACCCGCAGGCCCGTGATCAGCACCGCGACCCCGCGCCGCTCCAGGCCGGTGACCAGCTCCTGCAGCACCTGGGCGCCGGTCGCGTCGATGTGGTGCACGCGTGCGAGGTCGAGGACCACCACGTCCGCACCCCGGACCGTGGCGACGTGGTCGAGCACCCGCTCGGCAGCGGCGAAGAACAGCGAGCCCTCCACCCGCAGCAGCGCGATGCGCTCGTCGCCGGCCACGGCGGGGCCGGGCAGCTCCAGGCGGTGGACGCCCGCCGCCCGCGCGAGGCTGCGCAGGCTGAGGGCGGCGGCCACGGCCATGCCGAGCCCCACCGCGTAGACCAGGTCGACGGTGATGGTGACCACCGCGGTCAGCACGAGCAGCAGCGCCGCCGCGCGGGTCGACCCGAGCACCGCGCGCACCGTCCGCACGGACACCATGCGCACGGCGGTCACGAGCAGCACCCCCGCCAGCGCGGCGAGCGGGATACGGGCGACCACGGAGCCGGCCAGCGCGACGACGCCCAGCAGCACCAGGGCGTGCACCACGGCCGCCGCGCGCGTCCGG
This sequence comes from Cellulomonas sp. C5510, assembly GCF_019797765.1. Classification (NCBI taxonomy): domain Bacteria; kingdom Bacillati; phylum Actinomycetota; class Actinomycetes; order Micrococcales; family Cellulomonadaceae; genus Cellulomonas; species Cellulomonas sp. C5510. Next base: position 1,062,813 of record NZ_CP081862.1, on the reverse strand, counting down.
GCGCCGGAGCGCACGTTGACGGCGGTCCGGGCGATCGCACCGGTCGCCGGCATGCCCCCGAACAGGGCGGAGGCGACGGACGCCAGCCCCTGCCCGACGAGCTCGCGGTCGCCGTCGTACGGCCCCGCTCCCGGGTAGCCGGCGGCGACGCGGGCGGACAGCAGCGACTCGATCGCCGCGAGCGCCGCGACCGTCACCGCCGGGGCGACGAGGGCGGGCAGCGCGCCCGGGTCCACGCCGGGCAGGGCCGGCGCGGGGAGCCCCGCGGGGAGTCCGCCGATCGTGGCGAGCGGCAGCCCGGCCGCGGACGCCACGACCGTCACCAGGAGGATCGCGACCAGCGACCCCGGGACGGCGCGGTGCACCCGCGGCGCGAGGACCATGACCGCCGCGACCGCTGCGACGACGGCGAGCGACCACGCCGCGCGCGGGCCGCTGACCTCGTGCAGCACCTGCCAGGCCGCGACGACCGCGTTGGCGTCGTGCCCGCCGGCGGCGACGCCGAGTGCGGCCGGGACCTGCTGGAGCGCGATGATGACGGCGATGCCGACCGTGAACCCCTCGATCACCGGCCAGGGGATCAGGCCGACCGCCCGCCCGAGCCGGAGCACCCCGGCGAGCACGACGAGCACGCCGGCGAGCAGGCCCACCACGGCGAGCGTCCCCGTGCCGTACCGCGCGACGATCGGCGCGAGCACGACGACCATCGCACCCGTCGGACCGGACACCTGGACCGGGGAGCCGCCGAACACCGCGGCGACGACACCCGCGACGACGGCGGTGACGAGCCCGGCGGCCGCCCCCGCACCCGAGCTGACGCCGAACGCGAGCGCCAGCGGCAGCGCGACCACGCCCACGGTCACGCCGGCCACGAGGTCCCCGCGCCAGGACGTGCGCAGCTCGGCGTAGTCCCGGGTCGAGGGCAGCAGCGAGCGGACGCCGGTGAGCGCGCTCACCGCGCGGCGCCCGGCAGCGCGGGCTGCTGCTCCCGCGCCTCGGAGAGCTGCCGCTGCGTCGTCCGCAGCACCTCCTCGAGGAGGGCGCGGGCGACGCGCAGCAGCTCCGCGACGTGCGGCGAGGCCAGCCGGTAGGACACCGCGCTGCCCCGGCGCTCCGAGTCGACGAGCTGGTAGCGGCGCAGCACCGCGAGGTGCTGGGACAGGTGCGACGCCTCCAGCCCGGTCTCCTCGAGGAGCACCGAGACCGGCACCTGGTCCGACGCGGCGAGCAGCTCCAGCACCCGGATGCGGACGGGGTGCGCGAGGCCCTTGAAGAGGTTCGCCTTGATCTCGTTGAGCGGCTGCGGCGTGGGCACCGGACTCCCGACGGATGATGGGTTGATGGATCCATCATGCCACGAAGCCACGGCGGCTCCCGGCGACGGCCTCAGGGGACGGGCGCCGCCTCGGGCCGGTCGGTGCGGCGCGGACCCGGCCTCCCGCCCACCAGTGCCCCCACCCGGCGCGACAGCCGGTGCGACGGCCCCTCGACAGCCCGGAAGAACACCTCCGCCAGCAGCAGCGACGCCGGCACCGTCAGCAGCAGCACGGCCGGCGTCACCCAGCCCGTGAGGAAGCCGACCGCGACGACGACCGGCTCGTGGACCAGGTAGAGGCTGAACGAGCGCGTGCCGAGCCAGTGCACGGCGGGGTGCCGCAGCGGCCGGTCGAGCGGCCCGAGCGCCGCGACGACCAGCAGCGCCGCGCCACCCGCCTGGAGCACCCGGGCGAGCGCGAGCACCCCCACCGGCAGCCCCGCGCGCAGCCCCCCGAGGTCGAGCAGCCACGGGCCGCTCGCGAGCAGCGCGGCCCCGACCAGCACCCCGGCCCGCGTCGCCCCGCCCCAGCGCGCGACCGCCGCACCGAGCCGCTCGCGGTCGGCCGCCAGCAGGCAGCCCAGGCCGAACAGCGGCAGCTGGTACAGCGCGCCCAGCGCGTACGGCCGGTCGACGGGTCCGATCGCGGCGCCGACCCATGCCACCGCGGCCAGGACGCCGCCGGTCGCCACGGCGTAGCGGCGCAGGCGCGTCGCCAGCCACACGAACACCGGGAGGGTCAACGAGAACACGACCTCCCAGCGCAACGACCACAGCGCCGTCATCGTGGAGCCCACAGGGCCCGCCAGCAGGGTGAGGTCCGCGAGCACGCCCGTCCGGCCCAGCTCGCCGTGGAACACGAGCCACGGGCTGAGCCCGGCGCTGTCGGCCCGGGGAACCGCGAACCGCAGGGCGACCGCGAGCACGACGGCGGCCCACACCGGCAGGTAGAGCCGCAGCAGCCGCTGCGGGTAGTACGCGCTCCACCGGTGCTGCGCCCGCTGCGCCGCGACGGTCAGCACGAACCCGCTGAGCACGAAGAACATCTGCACAGCCACCTCCCCGTCCCACAGCAGGTGCAGCGGCGTGGCGGTGACCGCCTGCACGAGCGCGCTGCGCGGCGCCCCCGAGCCGTCGGAGGCCGCCATGAGCGCCGGGACGAGCAGCAGCGAGTGGTGCACGAGGACGACGAGCGCCGCGACGCCGCGCAGCCCGTCGAGGGCGGCGAGGCGACCGGACGACGACCCGGTGGGGCCGTCGACGTCGGCGGGGACGGGCATCGGGACCTCCGGCTCCGGGCCGGCGGGTGCGGGCCGAGCCGCCAGCGTGGCGGGAGCCGCGGCGCCCGGGGACCGCCGACCGGGTGGCTCCCGTCCCTTTCACCCTGTATGGGCGGTTGATCGCGACCGCGTGCCCACCGCGCGCCGGGCGCCCGTCCGTGGCAGCGTGCGGGCATGACGACGACAGCCGCGCCGGTCGCCCGCGCCCCCTGGGACACCGGCTCCCCCACCCGGCTCCTGGCAGCCGCGCTGGTGTGCGGCTCGGCCGTGCTGCTGTTCGCGGTGCACGCCCGCCCGCTCGGCTACGTTCCGCTCGTCGCCGGTGTGCTGGTGGCCCTGGCCGTGGACCGGGGGCTCGCGCGCGACCTCGGCCTCGTCGCGACCGGTATGGCGATCATCTCGACGATCTCGCTCGAGGCCGACCTGTCCGACGCGGGCATGGCGCGGTTCACGGTCGCGCTGTCGCTGGCGGTGCTCGTGCCCTGGGCGCTGTCCCGGTACGCGTTCGGCCAGCGCACGATCGTCTTCCCGGTCGCGACGGGCCGGCGGTGGACGCGGGCGCAGCTCGTGTACCTCGCCGTGGTCGTCGTCGCCGGGTACCTGATCCTGCCGTTCTACTTCATCGGGTCGGGCGCCTACCGCAACTGGCCCGAGGTCACCGGCGGCGCCGAGATCGCCCGGCTGTTCGTCGGCGTCAACGCCGTGGGCATCTGGGACGAGCTGTTCTTCATCTGCACCGTCTTCGCGCTGCTGCGCCGGCACCTCGGGCTCTGGACCGCGAACGTCCTGCAGGCGACCGTCTTCGTGTCGTTCCTGTGGGAGCTGGGCTACCGCGAGTGGGGCCCGCTGCTGACCGTGCCGTTCGCGCTGGTGCAGGGCTGGATCTTCGCCCGCAGCGCCTCGCTGACCTACGTGCTCGCGGTCCACCTGCTGTTCGACCTGGTGGTGTTCGGCGTGCTCGTGCACGCGCACCACCCGCACCTGCTGGACGTCTTCATCACCGCGCCCCGCTGAGCAGGGGACGCAGCGGAGGGGGACCGGGCCACCCTCCCTGGCCCGGTCCCCCTCCGTGTCCCCCTGCGAGCCGGCGGCGCGGGGCCGCGAGCTGGTCCCCGGCCCTCACGGGGCCGGGGCGTCGGGTGCCGGCCCTCAGGCCGGGGTGCGCCGCGAGGCGGCGATCTTGCGGCCGAGCGCGATGAGCGCGCCGGTCGCGGCGATGGCGGTGACGACCTTCACGGGTGCGGGCACGGGGTTCTCCTCAGCGGTGGACGCGGTGCCGGGAGTCGCGGGCGCGCTGCACGAGGTCCCCGAGGCCGACGACGACGATCACGGCCACGAGGCCGACGACGACGATCCACACCTGGGGGGTCATGCTGCTCTCTCCTGCGGTTCCGGCTGGCTGGCACGACCATCGTGGCCCGCGGCACCCCCTCGGCGGATCGCCCGCCCGCCGTATCCTCGCGTACGACGAACGGCGTACGCCGGGGGTCGCGGGGTCCCCCTGGGCGCCTACGCGGACCCCCCGGCGACCCCGAGCGGACCCTGAGCGGCGCCGTCCCGCGCGGGCACGGCGCGCGCCGGCCGGTCGGCCACCGAGACGTTGTGCCGGAACACGTCCTGCGGGTCGTAGCGCCGCTTGAGCTCCCGCAGACGCTCGAGCGTCGCGCCCGGGAACGCCTCGGCGACACGCTCGGGCCGGGGGTCGGTCTCGAAGGACAGGTACAGGCCGTCGAGGTGCGGCGCCATCGCGTCCCAGGCGGCGTCGAGGCGCCGCCGGTCCGTGCCGAACGCCACGAGGTTGAAGTGCGCCGTGCGGTGCGCGTAGGCCGTGGCGTCCCGCGGGACGTCGTGGACCGCGCCGCCGGCGGCCCTGATCTGGAAGAACGTCGTGACGCCGCTCCGCACGAGGCGGGCGGCGTCGGCCGCGAGCCCCGGGGTGAGGTGCTCGGCCATCGCGGTCCGCGTCACCGGCTCCCCCTCGGAGGTGTGCCGCTGGTCGGGCACCGACACGACGGCGCTGTACGGCAGGAGCTGCACCTGCTGCTGGAGCAGCGGGGCGATCCGCGCGAAGGGCTGCAGCCGCTCGATGATCGTGTCCGGGTCCTCGGAGTCCACCATCGCCATGACCTGCGCGACCATCACCCCGCCCCGCGGCGGGCCCATGAGGAGGAAGGCGGTCGTGTCCCGCGGCGCGGCCTCGACGGCGGCACCCCAGTCGACGAGCAGCCGCTCCGTGTCGGACGCGTCCAGGACGAGCTGGGCGAACCCGACGTCCCCGACCTCGTCGACCTCGAACTCGAAGGACGTGACGACGCCGAGGTTGCCCCCGGCGCCGCGCAGCCCCCAGAAGAGGTCCGGGTTCTCGGCGTCCGAGGCGCGCACCACGGAGCCGTCCGCGAGCACGACCTCCGCGGCGCGCAGGTGGTCGAGCGTCAGCCCGTGCTCGCGCACGAGGAAGCCGATGCCGCCCGCGGTCGCGAGCCCGCCCACGCCGACGCCGCCGTAGTCCCCGGACGTCAGCGCCCACCCGAGCGGCTGCAGGGCGGCCGCGACCTCGCCCCACCGGGCCCCGGGCTCGATGCGCACCCGGCGGGTGGCGTGGTCGAGCACCTCGATCGCCGCCATGCGCGACAGGTCCAGCACGATGCCGCCGTCGTTGGTGGAGCGGCCGCTGATGCCGTGCCCGCCCGACCGGATCGCGAGCGGGACGTCCTGGGTGCGGGACCAGCGCAGCGCCTCGACGACCTGCGCCGTGTCCGCGGGACGCAGCACCAGACCGGGCCGGCCACCCCGCAGGTACGTCGGGCGGACGGCCGCGTAGCCGGCGTCGCCCGGCTCGACCGCCGCGTCCGCGAGCGCCGCGGGAACGGCGTCGTAGTCGATGCCCGGGCGGCGGGCGGCGCGAACGGCGGAGCTGCGCGTCGTGCCGACCACGGTGCCGCGGGCCGCCCTGACGGTGGCGACGCGCTCGCGCAGCGGGCCCGCCACGTCCGCGGCGAAGCCGGCCGCGGCCGCCTCGTCGGTCGCGGCCACGACGACTGTGGCGACACCCGCGTCGAGCACCAGGGGCGCCAGCACGTCGACGGTGGCGACCTCCACGGGGACGACCACGCCCCGGCGGACCTCGCGCGGGTCCCGCCCGGCCGCGAGCAGCGCGGAGTCGAGCGCGTGCAGCTCCGCGGACAGCGCCTCCCCGGAGGAGGACAGCCACCACCCGTCGGCGACGCGGGCCGCCGAGGCCAGGGCCGTGGGCGCGGTGCCCGGGCCGCCGAACCAGACCGGCAGGTTGTGGGCCGGCGCGGGCCCGCGGGCCGTGCCCGGCACCACGTGGTGGCGGCCCCGCAGCACGAACGGACGAGGGTCGCCGGTGTCCCACAGCCCGCGCAGGACCGCCGCGACCTCCTCGAGCGCCTCGTCGACGCCGTCGGCGTCCGCCACGTCGCCGGCCAGGCCGAGCGCGAGCCGGCCCCCGGACAGGTGGTCGAGGTGCGCCGCGGCGCGGGCCAGCACGGCCGGTGGGCGGCCCTCGGTGCGCAGGCCCAGCGTCGCGACGGCCGCACGCCGCGTCGCCGCCGCGACGTGCGCGAGCAGCGTCCAGGGCTCGAGGGTCCCGTCGCCCCCGTCCGGCACGGCCACGAGATCGAGCCCGTGCTCCTCGGCCCGGGCGGCGACCCGGGCCGGCCGTCCGGGGTCCGCGGCGTCGACGGGCAGCAGGACGCCGAGCTGCAGCGGGTGGCCGAGGTCGGCGGTCATGCGCCCGCCCCCGGGGTCGGGACGTGGGCGGTGCTGCGCTCGGCGGCCACGAGCTCGCGCACGGCCGGAGCGATCTCCTGGCCGACGGTGGCGATGAGGGTGGGGTCGTCGCCCCCGACGACGAACGCGCTGATCCCGTGCTCCAGCGCGAGCGAGGCGAGCTCCTCGACCCACTGGCGCGGCGGCCCGACGAGGAGCTCCCCGGTGGGTCGCGGCGTGAGCCGGCCACCCACGTTGAGCAGCCTGCGTACAGCCGACGGGTCCCGCCCGGCGGCCGCGGCGGCCTCGTCGATGCGGGCGTTGCCGTCGTCGAGGTCCTGCAGGCTGCGCAGGTAGGCGAGCGAGGGCAGCCAGCCGTCGGCCGCCTCCCCTGTGAGCCGGAGCATCCGCGGCTTGTAGGCCCCGATCCAGATGCCGACCGGGTGGGCGGGCGCCGGGCCGCGCTTGGCGCCCACGGCGGGCCAGTACTCCCCGGGCAGGTCGACGCGCGACCGGTCACCGGTGTCCCACAGCGCCCGGACGACGGCGACCGCCTCGCGCAGCGCGTCGACGCCCTGGCCGGGCGTGAGCCGGCGGCCGCCCATCGCCTCGATCGCGTCCCAGAAGCCGCCCGCGCCGAGCCCGAGCTCGACCCGCCCGCCGGACAGCAGGTCCAGGCTGGCGACCGCCCGGGCGAGCACGGCGGGCGGACGCAGCGGGAGGTTCGCGACGTTCGGCGCCAGGCGGATGGTCCGCGTCCGCGCGGCGACCCACGACAGCAGGGTCCAGGTGTCGAGGAACGCCGGCTGGTACGGGTGGTCCTGGAACGTCGCGAGGTCGAGCCCGACCTGCTCGGAGAGCTGCGCCAGCCCCACCACGCGCTCCGGGTCCGCGTTCGTCGGCGTGATGAACGACCCGAACAGCAGGTCGTGGCCGTAGTCCGTCATCGTGCTCCTTCCGCGCGCCGACACTCGTCGGCTCCGGCGATCGTATGTCTCGCAGATCATTGGCACAACCACGGGACCGGCGTACGATCGGCGACCATGACCGCCGTGACCGACACGCACCAGTCCGACCTCGGCTGGTCGCTGGGCGTCCTGCTCCGGGCGTACGAGCGCGGACTCACCTCCGCGCTCGCGGACGTGCCGCACGGGTTCCGCGGCTTCCTCGTGCTGCGGGAGGTGGTGCGTGGCGCGCACCCGAGCCAGGCAGCGCTCGCCGCCAGCCTCGGCATCGACCGCACCGTGATGACCTACCTGCTGGACGACCTCGAGCGCGCCGGGCTCGTCACACGCCGCGTCGCCGAGGTCGACCGCCGCCAGCGGCGTGTCCTGGCCACCCCCGACACCGAGGGGCTGCTCGCCGACCTGGAGCAGCGGGTCGCCCGCGCCGAGGACGCGGTGTTCGGCGCCCTCGACCCGTCCGACCGCCGCACCGTGTCAGCCCTGCTGCGCCGCGCGGCGTGCGAGTACCGCGACAGCGACCCCGACGAGCACCCCTGCGCCGTGGTCGAGCAGGCGCTGGGCGGCTGAGGCCGGACGCCCCGGCCGGTCGCACGCCGCGCCGGGGCACAATGAGCCGGGCGCCGCTCCCGCGGCGCGGGAGTGCGCGGACGGCACGACCGGCACCACCCGGGGACGCGAGGAAGAGGGACGGCGATGGCGACCATCGGCAGGGCGCAGGACAAGCGCGAGGCGGCGCTGCTGAGCGTGTTCGGCCCCGCGCAGGTCGGTGACCCGCTCGCGCCCGACCGGGAGGTCGCCGACGCCGACCGCGAGCGCGACCTCGCGCTGCGCACCGAGTTCGTCCGCGTCGTCGGCGCGGACGGGCGGTCGTACCTCGTGGAGCGACCCGCCGCGGACTGAGCTCGCCGCCGGCCGGCCCCGGGCCGTCGCACCCGGAGCCGGCCGCGCGCGCCGGTCAGCGGGCCGCGTCGCTCCCCCGGCGCCGGGTGCGCAGCGCGACGACGAGCGCCGCGACACCGGCGGCCAGCGCGAGCGCGCCCAGCACCCGGGACGGGACGTCCGCGGCCGGTTCCCGGACCGAGGCGTCGCCGGACGCGGCGGCCTCGTCCGCGGCGGTGTCGGCCCCGGCGGCGTCGTGACCGCCGTGGCCCTGCGCCGCGGCGGTCGTCGTGAGCTCCGGCGCGGGGTGCTCGGGCTCCGCACCGCCGTCGGCGACCTCGTCCCAGTCGACGACCTCGCCGTCGTCGTACTCCTGGTGGGCGGGCAGGACGAGGCGGGTCCCGGCGTCGGGCAGCGGGCCGACGGAGAGCGCGAACTCCTCGAACTCCCCGTCGCCGATCCCGTCGCCGTCCGCCGTCCAGACCACGCGGACCGGCGCGCGGGTGAGCGTGGCGCCGCCCACCTCGACCGGCTCCGGCAGCGCCCCCTCCTCCACGGTGGCGGTCCAGCCCGCGACCGGGCGCGTGGACACCGAGCTGAGCGGCGTGGCGGTCGGCAGGTCCACCGTGACGCGGGTGGTCGCGGCGGACGCGGACTCGTTCGGGACGCGGAACGTCAGGACGGTCCAACCACCCGCGGCGGTGGACTCGGGGACGACCCGCACGTGCGCGGAGGCGGTTGAGGCGGGCAGCAGGACGAGGGCCGCGGCCAGGGCGGCGGAGGTGAGTGCGGACGCCGCGCGGGCGCGGGCGTGACGGGGTGCGGACATGAGGTGCCTTCCAGGGACGACGAGGAGCGCGTCGACGCCCGGGCGGGCGGCGCGCAGGACGGCCCGGCCGGGGGCCCGCCCCCGCGGGGGTCAGGCGGCGGCCGCGGCGGGCACCGGCACCGGGGGGCCCCGCCGGGCGGCGCCGCCGCGGAGCACGGCGGGCGGCCGCGGGACCGCGACCCGCGAACGGACCGGCGCCGGACGGCGTGCCGGCACGGCGACCCGCCCGCCGAGCAGCGCCGGCAGCACCGCGGACCAGCGCCGCAGCAGCGCGCCGACCCCGCGGTCGGTGGCGACGAGCAGCAGCACGGCGACGACGACCGCGAGGGCGTGCGCGCCGACCATCCCCGCGCCGGCACCGTGGGTGTGCGGGACGTCCGCCAGGGCGCCCACCGGGGCGACGGCGCCGGCGTGGTGCCCGGACGGCAGCCCCGACGCGGCGGCGGCACCGGGGCGTGCCGGACCGGCGAGCCACGTCAGCGCCGCGTGCACCCCGAGCTGTCCCGCCAGCGCGGCCGGGAGCAGCACCGGGACGGTCAGGGGCCGTCGTGAGAGCGCCGTCGCGCCCAGCAGCACGGGGACGCCCGCGAGCAGGAGCGCCGGCAGCGTCGGGGCGGCACCGCCGCCGAGGACGTGGGCGCCGGAGCCCAGCCCGAGCACCGTGACCGCGACGCCGACCAGGCGGCCGGCCGCGAGCGCGCGGGGCGGGGGCGGGCGGTCCACGGCGTCGACCGTACTCCACCGACCGGGACCTTGGTCCCGGTCGGTGGCACGGTGCCGGGGGCGGCACGGCCCGGTTGTCGGACCCGTCGGCCACACTGGTGCGCGAGCCGAGGGAGACCCGATGACCACCGAGACGCCCACCGGGCCGCACGTCGCCGACAGCCACGACCGCATCCGCGTGCGGGGCGCGCGCGAGAACAACCTCCGCGACGTCAGCGTCGACCTGCCGAAGCGCCGGCTCACCGTGTTCACCGGCGTGTCCGGGTCGGGCAAGAGCTCCCTGGTGTTCGGGACGATCGCCGCCGAGTCCCAGCGGATGATCAACGAGACCTACAGCGCGTTCGTGCAGGGCTTCATGCCGACGCTCGCCCGCCCGGACGTCGACGTGCTCGACGGCCTGACCACCGCGATCATCGTCGACCAGGAGCGCCTGGGGGCGAACCCGCGCTCCACGGTCGGCACGGTGACGGACGCGAACGCGATGCTGCGCATCGTCTTCAGCCGGCTCGGGCAGCCGCACCTCGGCCAGCCGCAGGCGTTCTCGTTCAACGTCGCCTCCGTCAGCGGCGCGGGTGCCGTGACCGTGGAGAAGGGCGGCGCCCCGGTCGCCGAGCGCCGCGAGTTCCGCGTCACGGGCGGCATGTGCCCGCGCTGCGAGGGCCGGGGCACGGTGCAGGACGTCGACCTCGCCGAGCTGTACGACGCCGACAAGGCCCTGGCCGACGGCGCCCTGCGGGTGCCCGGCTACACGATGGACGGCTGGTACGGCCGCATCTTCGCCGGCAGCGGGTTCTTCGACATGACCAAGCCGATCCGCGACTTCACGCAGCAGGAGCTCGCGGACCTGCTGCACCGGGAGCCGACGAAGATCAAGGTGGAGGGCATCAACCTCACCTACGAGGGCCTGATCCCCAAGATCCGCAAGTCGATGCTCGCCAAGGACGTCGACGCCATGCAGCCGCACATCCGGGCGTTCGTCGAGCGGGCGGTCACCTTCACGACGTGCCCCGACTGCGACGGCACGCGGCTCAACGAGGGCGCGCGGTCCTCGAGCGTCCACGGTCTGTCGATCGCCGACGCCTGCGCGATGCAGATCAGCGACCTCGCGGCGTGGGTGCGCGGCCTCGAGGAGCCGTCCGTCGCTCCGCTGCTGGAGTCGCTCGGGGAGACGCTCGACTCCTTCGTCGAGATCGGCCTGGGCTACCTCTCGCTCGACCGGCCGTCCGGCACGCTGTCCGGCGGCGAGGCGCAGCGCACCAAGATGATCCGGCACCTCGGGTCGTCGCTCACCGACGTCACGTACGTGTTCGACGAGCCGACCATCGGCCTGCACCCGCACGACATCCAGCGCATGAACGGCCTGCTGCTGCGGCTGCGCGACAAGGGCAACACCGTGCTCGTCGTCGAGCACAAGCCCGAGGCGATCGCGGTCGCCGACCACGTCGTCGACCTCGGCCCCGGGGCGGGCTCGGCGGGCGGCGAGATCGTGTTCGAGGGCACCGTCGCCGGCCTGCGCGCGAGCGGCACGCTGACCGGGCAGCACCTGGACGACCGCGCCACGCTCAAGCCCGCCGTGCGGCGGCGCACGGGCGTCCTCGAGGTCCGCGGAGCCCGGACGCACAACCTGCGGGACGTCGACGTCGACGTGCCGCTCGGCGTGCTGACCGTCGTGACGGGCGTCGCCGGGTCCGGCAAGAGCTCGCTGATCCACGGGTCCGTCTCGCGGCGCGAGGGCGTCGTGACGGTGGACCAGGGCGCGATCCGCGGGTCCCGCCGCAGCAACCCGGCCACCTACACCGGCCTCCTGGAGCCGGTGCGCAAGGCGTTCGCGAAGGCCAACGGCGTCAAGCCCGCCCTGTTCAGCGCCAACTCGGCGGGCGCCTGCCCCACCTGCAACGGCGCCGGGGTGGTGTACACCGACCTCGGCATGATGGCCGGCGTCGCCACCACGTGCGAGGAGTGCGAGGGCCGGCGGTTCCAGGCGTCCGTCCTGGAGTACACCCTCGGCGGCCGGAACATCGCCGACGTGCTCGCGCTGCCGGTGACCGAGGCGGAGCGGTTCTTCGCGGAGGGCGACGCCCGGACGCCGGCCGCGCACGCCGTCCTGGCCCGGCTCGCGGACGTCGGCCTCGGCTACCTGACGCTGGGGCAGCCGCTCACCACGCTGTCCGGCGGCGAGCGGCAGCGCCTCAAGCTGGCCGTCCACATGGGCGAGCAGGGCGGCGTGTACGTGCTCGACGAGCCGACCACGGGGCTGCACCTCGCGGACGTCGAGCAGCTGCTCGGGCTGCTGGACCGGCTGGTCGACGCCGGCAAGACGGTCGTCGTGATCGAGCACCACCAGGCCGTGATGGCGCACGCGGACTGGATCATCGACCTCGGCCCGGGCGCCGGGCACGACGGAGGGCGGGTCGTGTTCGAGGGGACGCCGGCCGAGCTGGTCGCGGCGCGGTCCACGCTGACCGGCGAGCACCTCGCCGGCTACGTGGGCGCATGACGCGGGCGGTCCACGGGTGCTGCGGGGCCGCGGAGGCCGGGCGCCAGGGCCCACCGCGCGCTCGGGCCGCACGGGCCTGACCTGCGGGTCGACGGCACCCAGGGGAACCACCCGCCCCCGAGGGTCAGGAACCGCGCGGAGCAGCCGATGACAGCTGCATGACCGGGCGACCTGGCACGTGGCCGCCCCCGCGGGTCGCAGTCGTCGGCGGGGCGCTGGTCGTGCATGCGCTGCTCCCGGACGGCGCCCCACGTGACGCGCTCTTCGTCGCGATCGGCGCGGTGTGCGTGGTCTCGCTGTCCCGCACGTCGTCCGCGATGCCCGCAGGCCGGCGGCGCGCCTGGTGGCTCCTCACCCTGGGGCTGGCGGCGTGGGTGGCCGGGGACCTGCTCTGGACGGTGCTGGACCGGCTGCTGGGCACGTCCCCGTTCCCCTCCGTGGCGGACGTGGCCTACGTGGCGTCGTACCCGCTGCTCGCGCTGGGCATGGTCCGCGCCTTCCCCGCGCCGTCCGGGCGACGCCCCGTGTGGCTGCTCGACGCGCTGCTCGTGACCGGCGGCGCCGTCCTGCTGCTGTGGCTGGCCGTGCTCGAGCCCGCGCTGACCGGGCTCCGGACCGCGTCGGCGGCGACGCTCGTGGGCGCCCTCTACCCGCTCGGCGACGTCCTGCTGCTGGTGGTGCTGGCGCGCACGGCCACGGCGTCCGGGCGCCGTACGAGCGCCCACCTGCGCGCGAGCTGGGCCGTCCTGCTGATCCTCGCCGCGGACGTGCTGTTCCAGATCGGGTCCCGGGAGCCGTCCGCGGAGCAGCACCTGCACCTGCTCGACACGCTCTGGCTCGCCGGGTACGTGCTGCTCGTCGCAGCGGGCCGCCACCCCTCGGCGGCGTCCGAGGCGCCGGCGCGGCCGTCCGCCGACCTCGGCGTGGGGCAGATCGTGCTCGTCGCGGCGTCGTGCGCCGTCGTGCCGGTCACACTGGTCGCCGGGACCCTGTCCGGCGGACCGCTGCACCTCGTCGAGACCTGCGTCGTGGGCACCGCGATGATGACCGCCCTGCTGGTGCGGTTCGGCGGTCTCGTGCGCGCCCTGAGCCGCCAGAACGCCCACCTCGCCCACCTCACGGTGACGGACCCGCTCACCGGGCTCGCGAACACCGCCGGCCTCGCGGCGCACGTCGAGCGGCCCGCCGCCGACGCGCCGTCCGGGACCGTGCCCGTGCTCCTCCTGGTGTCGCTGGACGGGTACCGGGACGTGGTCGAGACGCTCGGGTACGGCGTCGCCGACGACCTCCTGGTGGCCGTCGCGCGCCTGATGGACGACCGCGCGCCCGAGGGCGCCAGCATCGCGCGGCTCGGCCGGGACGTGTACGCCGTGACACTGGACGTCGCGACGCCCGCCGAGGGGTGCGCAGCGGCGCACGAGCTGCGGGACCTGCTGGCGGCGCCCGTGCGGGTGCGGGGCATGGACCTGCCGGCCCACGCGCTCGTCGGCGTGGCCCTCGCCCCGGCCCGGCCGGCCTCCCTGACCGCGCTGATCGCCGACGCGGACGCGGCGCTCGCGGCAGCCCGGCGCCGCCCGGAGCGCGTCGCGTGCGCCCACTGCGACGGCGGCGGCGAGGCGGGAGGTGCGACGCTGCCGGAGGCGGATCTGCTGCGAGGCCTCGCGGCGGCCGTCGAGCGCGGCGAGCTCGTCGTGCACTTCCAGCCGGTCGTCGCGGTGCGGGGCGCGCGGGTCACGGGCGCGGAGGCGCTGGTCCGCTGGCAGCACCCGCAGCACGGCCTGCTCGGCCCGGCCGCCTTCATCCCCGCGGCGGAGCGCACCGGCCTCGTGCGGCCCGTGACCCTGCACGTGCTCGACGTGGCGCTCGCCCGCTGCGCGCAGTGGCGGCAGCGTCGGCCGGACTTCGTCGTCGGCATCAACATCTCGGCCCAGGACCTCGACGACCCGCGCCTCGTGGACGACGTCCGTGCCGCGCTCGACCGGCACGGGCTGCCTCCGCAGGCGCTGACCCTCGAGGTCACCGAGACCATGGCGATGCGCGACGGCCCCGGTGCGGAGCGCACGCTGCGGGAGCTCGCGGCGACGGGGGTCTTCCTCGCGGTCGACGACTACGGGGTGGGCTACGGCTCGCTGGACTACCTGCGGCGGCTGCCCTTCACCGTGCTCAAGGTCGACCGGGTGTTCGTCTCCCCCGCGGCTGCCGACCCGGTGTGCGCCGAGATCCTGCGGTCGACCGTCGACCTGGGCCACGCCCTCGGCATGCACGTGGTGGCCGAGGGGGTCGAGGACTCCGCCACGGGGGCGCTGCTGCAGGAGTTCGGCTGCGACCTCGCCCAGGGCTGGGCGTTCGGCCGCCCGGAGCCGGCGGAGGAGTTCGAGGCCCGGCTCGCGGTCGGCTCCCGGACCGCGGAGCGGCCCGCACCCTCCGGCCGGCCGGGGGCCTCCGAGCGGATGTCCACCTCCTGAGCGCCGACCTCGGGTCGCGGCTCAGTCCTGCGCGCGCAGCTCGAGGCTGATCTGGTCGGCGTCGAGGACCGTGAGCGCCTCGGTCAGCGCGCCGGAGGACGCGGTGCCCAGGTCGCGCACCCGGAGCAGGGCCGCCCGCTGGGCCTCGAGCGTCGCCAGCCGCAGCTCGCGCACCTGGGCGGCGGTCGACGCGCGGTCGGACCCGGCGTCGACCTCGGAGTCGACCTCCTCCGCCTGCCGCTCCGCCGCCCGCCGGGCCAGCTCGAGCACTGCGGGGTCGTACGGCGTGCCGTCCGGGCGGCGCAGGTCGGGGTCGCCCAGCAGGGCGGCGGCGGCACGGGACATCTCGAGCACGAGCCGGTCCAGGTCCGCACGATCGTCGGCGCCGTCGCGCGACAGCCCGAGGCGCCGCACCACCCACGCCAGGGTGCCTCCCTGCACCAGGAGGGTGCCCGCCGCGACCGTGAACGCCACGAGGACCAGCAGCGCCCGGTGCGGCGTCTCGCGCGGCAGCGACTGGGCCGCCGCCAGCGTGACGACGCCCCGCATGCCGGCCCACACGAGCACGACCCCCTCGCGCGGCCCGAGGGGCTCCGCCTGGAGGTAGTCGATGTCCGCGATCCGCCGCGTGATGCGGGCCCGCACACGGCTCGTCCGGGTCTCGGAGCTCTCGTCGGGGCGGACGCGCGGCTTGCGTGCCCAGCGCCGGCGCCCGAGCGCCCGGCGGAGGTCCTCGCGGGCGGGGGCCGAGACCGGCCGTGCCGCGGGAGGCTCCGGGCGCACCTGCTCGGTCGAGGAGGCCGACGGCCCCGGCGCACCGACGGCCGCGTCCTCGCTCCCCCCGGTCACCGGTCGTCCCGGCTCCCGGCGATCGGGCCCCGCCCCCGCGACCCCGAGGCCCCGCTCCGCGAGCGGGTCCGAGCCCTCCCGCCGGGCGGCACCCGGTGGACTCTGACGCCAGATCTGCGCGCGCTCCTCCGGCGTCATCCGGCTGAACGCGTCCACGCGGTCGCTCGCCGCACTGAGGAACCCCCGGACGCCCGCGCCGCGGCGGGCCCGGCGGGACAGCGTCCGCACCAGGAACGCGACGTAGCCCGTGCGCACCAGCAGGACGACGGCGGCGGCGAGCACCGCCAGCCCGAGCGCCGTCCAGAGGCTGCCGTGCTCCCCGCGGACCTCCTCGACGAGGCCGTACACCTCGAGCCCCATCACCAGGAACACGGCGCCCTCGAGCAGCAGCTCCAGGGTGCGCCAGTTCGCGGCCTCGGCGATGCGGTCCTGGGGGCGGAGCCGCACGCTCCCGGAGCCGGCGACGAGGCCGGCCGCGACGGTCGACACCAGGCCGGAGGCTCCGACCCGCTCCGCGGGCAGGTAGGCGACGAACGGCACCAGGAACGAGATGGCGGTGGTCAGGTGCGGGTCGGACACGCGGGTGCGGAGCCACAGGCTCGCCTTGCCGACCGAGGCGCCGACCACCACGGCGACGACCACCGCGAACACGAAGTCGCCGGCGACGCCCCACAGGGTCACCGAGGCGGCCGTGGCCGCGATGGCCGAGCGCAGCAGCACCAGCGCGGAGGCATCGTTGAGCAGGCTCTCGCCCTCCAGCACGGTGACGACGCGCGGGCTCACGCCGGAGCGGCGGACGATCGACGTCGCGACGGCGTCCGTCGGGCTCAGGACGGCGCCCAGGGCGATCCCGGTGGCGAGCGTGACGTCGGGGATCAGCCAGGAGAACACCAGGCCCAGCACCACCGAGGTCACCACCACGAGGGCGACCGAGAGCCCGCTGATCGCCGTGAGGTCGCGGCGGAAGTCCATGGTGGGCATCGACACCGACGTCGCGTAGAGCAGCGGCGGGAGCACGCCGCCGAGGATCCACTCGGGCTCGATCTCCACCGCCGGCACGGCCGGGACGAGGCTGATCGCGATGCCGAGCAGCACGAGCAGCAGCGGAGCGGCGACGCCCACCTTCGGCGCGAGGGCCGTGACCCCGATGACGGCGACCGCGGCGATCAGCGCGACGAGCAGCAGGTCCATCAGGCGTCCCCGGCGGGACGAGCGGGCCCCACGGGGTGTGCGGGCGGGGACGGCTCGGACGGCTCGGGCGACACGGCGGGAGCCGGGGCTGCTGGCGTCATGCCGCCCAGTGTGTCGCGCCGGCCCCGGCGACGTCCCGCACCGGTGCGTGGCTCTCCCGCTGACTTCATGAGAACGGGTATCATTTGTGTTAACGTCGGCACATGAACCGAACGACCCGTCCCCGTCCGCGCGTCCTCGGCGCCCTCGGCCTCGGGGTGTCCGCCGCGCTGCTCGCGGCCTGCAGCACCGGCGCCGGCGACACCGCCGCACCCGCCCCGGACCCGACCTCGGCCGCACCCGCCGCCACCGAGGTGGCGACCGCGAAGCCGCGCCTCGTCCTGACCTACGACGGCGGCCTGCAGGTGCTCGACGCCGACAGCCTCGAGGTCGTGGCGGACCTGCCGCTCGAGGGGTTCACCCGCGTCAACGGCGCAGGCGACGGCCGCCACGTCCTCGTCACCACCACGGGCGGGTTCCAGGTCCTGGACGCGGGCACCTGGTCCGAGCCGCACGGGGACCACGCCCACTCCTACACGAGCGACCCGGTGCTCACCGACGTGCTCTGGCCCGCGGAGAAGCCGGGCCACGTCGTGCCGCACGAGGGCCGCACGGCGCTGTTCGACGACGGCACGGGCGCGATCACGGTGCTCGACTCCACCGACGTCGCCGATCCCGACGCCCCGGCACGGGAGCTGACGACGCCGAGCGCCCACCACGGCGTGGCGGTGGAGCTCTCCGACGGCACGCTCGTCGTGTCGGAGGGGACCGAGGAGGCGCGCACCGGTATCCGCGTGCTCGACGCCGACGGCACCGAGGTCGCCGCGTCGCAGGAGTGCCCCGGCGTGCACGGCGAGGCCGTCGCGGCCGGCGAGGCCGTCGTGATCGGCTGCGAGGACGGCGCCCTGGTCCACACCGGCGGCACCATCACGAAGGTCGCCGCGCCCGACGCCTACGGCCGGATCGGCAACCAGGCCGGTACCGAGGAGTCCCCGGTGGTGCTGGGCGACTACAAGTCCGACCCCGAGGCGGAGCTCGAGCGCCCGACCCGCGTCTCGCTGATCGACACCCGCGACGGCAGCCTGCGTCTGGTCGACCTGCCGTCGTCCTACACCTTCCGGTCGCTCGGCCGCGGTGAGGACGGCGAGGCTCTCGTGCTCGGCACCGACGGCTCGCTCCACGTGATCGACCCGGAGTCCGGCGAGCTCGTCCGCTCGATCCCGGTGGTCGACGCCTGGGAGGAGCCGGACGAGTGGCAGTCCCCCCGGCCCGCGCTCACCGTGCTCGACGGGTCCGCCTACGTCACCGACCCCGCCACCCGCAGCGTGCACGCCGTCGACGTGGTGTCCGGCGAGGTCTGGCTGTCCACCACGCTCGACGTCACGCCGAACGAGATCACCGGCGTCTCCGGCGCCGTGCCGCACACGACCGGGCACGACGGCGCCGAGCACGACCACGAGCACGGGGACGAGCACGACCACGAGCACGGCGACGAGCACGAGGACGCGCACACCGACTGACGCGCCCGCAGCCCGACCCCACACCCCCCACCCAGCCCCCGGCCGCGCGCGCGGACGGGAGGGCGCGGACGCACGACGCGACCGCCCCCCTCCCCGCCCTCGCGCGCGGCCGGACGCGCTCCCGCACCCACTCGGAGGACCCCCGTGCCGCACGCCCGCACCCGCTCGTCGAGCCCCGCCCCGCAGTCGAGCCCCGCCCCGCACCCCGGACGGGGCGCACCGCAGCACCGCCGCCCCGGCTCCCGCACCGCCCCCGCGGCCCGCACCGCGCGCACCCCGCGCGCCGCCGGACTGGCCGCAGCGGCCGGCCTCGCGCTCGCGGCGTGCGCGCCCGCGGGCACCGACGACCGGGTCGACGTCGTCGCCGCGTTCTACCCGCTGCAGTTCGTGGCCGAGCGCGTCGGCGGCGGGCACGTCGACGTCGCGTCGCTCACCCCTCCCGGGGGCGAGCCGCACGACCTGGAGCTCTCGCCGAGCGCCGTCTCCCGCATCGGCGACGCCGACCTCGTCGTCTACCTGTCAGGCTTCCAGGCGGCCACCGACGAGGCGGTCGCCGCCAGCCGCCCCGCGCACGCCGTGGACACCGCCGGGGCGGCGGCCCTCGAGGCCGGCCCCGACGGGACGGACGCCGGGTCCCGGTCCGGGGCCCTCGACCCGCACTTCTGGCTGGACCCGGCGCGGCTGGCGGAGGTCGGGCACCAGGTCGCGGACGCGCTCGCGGAGGTGGCACCGGCCCACGCCGACGACTTCGCCGCGGCCGCAGCGGACCTCGAGGCAGACCTCGACGCGCTGGACGACGACCTGGCCCGGGGCCTGGCGTCCTGCCGGGGGGCGACGCTCGTGGCCTCCCACGAGGCGTTCGGCTACCTCGCCGAGCGCTACGGCCTGCACCAGGTCGGGCTGTCGGGCATCGACCCGGAGGTCGAGCCGTCGCCGGCGCGCCTGCGCGACGTGGCGGACGTGGTCCGCGACGAGGGCGTGCGGACGCTGTACTTCGAGGTGCTCGTCAGCCCGAAGGTCACGCGGACCCTCGCGGACGAGCTCGGCGTCGCGACCGCCGTCCTCGACCCGCTCGAGGGCAGGGCCGAGGGCGACGAGCGCGACTACCTGGACGTCATGCGGGACAACCTGGACGCGCTCGCCACCGGCCTGACCTGCGGCGGCTGACCGCCCGCCTCAGTGCGACCGGAGCGCGTCGACCAGCTCGGACTTCTTCATGGACGAGCGTCCCTCGACGCCGATCTCGGCGGCCCGCTTGCGGAGGTCGGCGACCGTCCAGTCCTCGTAGGAGCCGGACTCGCCTCCCTGGCGGCCGACCGACGACCGTCCCCGCGCGGCGGCGGCGTTGGCGATCCGCGCGGACTTCTCCTTGCTGTTGCCCTCGTCCCGGAGCTCCTCGTACAGCTCCTTGTCCTTGACGCTCGGACCGGGGTCACGGCGCGGCATGGCGGCCTCCTGGGTGTCGGCGGTGCTGACCCCCCCGACACTGCCCCCGTCGGCGCACGCCCGCATCCGCACGGGCGCGGTCGGGCGCGGCTCGGGAACGGGCGTCCGGCGTCAGGCGGCGCGGTCCCCGAGCCAGGGTGCCAGCACGTCCTCCCGGCCGAGCCAGGCGTGCAGCCCCCGGGCGTGCTCGCGGGCGGTCACCAGGACGTCCTCGAACGCGCCGAGCAGCTCGGCGCGCACGTCGTCCACGCCGGTGAAGACCAGGCGGGTCGTCGGCGTGCCGCGACCCCACGTGCCGACCTCGCCGATGCTGAGCTGCCCGCCGGCGCCGTCCCAGCCGCACACCGAGTCGGGCCGGGTGGGGACCCAGAAGTGCCCGCGGCTGCGGTGCCGCCCGCTCCCGAGCCGGGCGACCTCGGCCACGAGGCGGTCGGGGTGCAGCGGACGGTCGGCGCGCAGGTCGAGCGTCCACACGCCGTGGGCGGTCGGTGCGCCGGGCACCGGTGCCGCCGCCCGCGGGTCCAGGCGCCGCTCCGCCGCCGCCGCGTCGTGGCGCCCGGACAGCAGCACGTCGGCGTCGACGCCCCACACGTGGTCGACCCGCAGGCCGTCCGCGGCCCGGACGTGGTCGAGCAGGTCGGAGGCGACGGGGTGCTCGGCGGGGTCCCCGCTGACCAGCAGGACGTCGGCGTGCGCCACCTGGGCGGCGAGCGCCTCGCCGACGCCGCGCTCGTCGTCCTCGGTCAGCGCGATCCCCCGCTCGGCGAGCAGGTCGTCGCCGAGCAGGTCGTGCTCGACGGCCCCGAGGTCGAGGGCCGCGACGACACGGGCGAGCCGCAGCCCGCGGAGCCGGCCGCCCTCGCGCGCGGCCGCTCCCAGCGCCCGGGTGACGGGGAGCGACTCCGCCGAGACGGGCAGGGCGAGCAGCACGGCGTCCCACCGCGGGTCACGGGCCAGGCGCTCGAGGGTGGGCACCGCGTCCTCCCGCACCGAGCAGCTCAGGCACGCGTGCGCGAGCGGGACGAGGACGTCCTCGAGCACGCCGTCCGCGTCCGCCACTACCCTCCGGATGCCACCGCCCTCGGCCCCGTCGACGATGTCGTGCCGCAGCACGACGGTCCGGGGGCGGTCGGTCACCAGGCCGAACGCGACGGCGTCGCGCAGCAGGGGGTCGACGGTGGCCAGGACGGTGAGGGTCGTCGGCGTCATGGGTCCAGCGTAGCGCTTGTCGCAAACGATTCTCATTACGTATGATGGACTCATGTCCGCTCACTGCCAGGTCCTCGGGACGACCCCGGGGTTCGGCCACTCGATCTCCCACTCCCACCGGCGCACCAAGCGGCGGTTCGACCCGAACATCCAGCGCAAGCGCTACTGGGTTCCCTCGCTCGGTCGGCACGTGACGCTGACGGTCTCGGCCCGGGGCATCAAGACGGTCGACAAGCTCGGCATCGAGGTCGTCGTGGCCCGGATCCTGGCCCGCGGGGAGAAGGTCTGATGGCCCGCGCCGCCGACGTGCGCCCGATCATCAAGATGCGCTCCACCGCGGGGACCGGGTTCACCTACGTCACCCGCAAGAACCGCCGCAACGACCCCGACCGGCTCGTGCTGAAGAAGTACGACCCGGTCGTGCGCCGCCACGTCGACTTCAAGGAGGAGCGCTGATGGCCAAGACGAGCACGATCGCCAGGAACGAGCAGCGCAAGCAGGTCGTCGCCCGCTACGCCGAGCGGCGCCGCGAGCTCAAGGCCGCGTCCGTGAACCCGCACCTGCCCGAGGCCGAGCGCGTCGCGGCGCGCACCGCGCTGCAGGCCCTGCCCCGCGACGCCAGCCCCACCCGGGTGCGCAACCGCGACGTCGCCGACGGCCGCCCCCGGGGCTACGTCGGGAAGTTCGGGCTCTCGCGCGTGCGGATGCGGCAGATGGCCCACCGCGGCGAGCTGCCCGGCGTGACCAAGTCCAGCTGGTGAGGAGAACGACATGAAGCAGGGCATCCACCCCGACTACCACCCGGTGGTGTTCCGGGACCTCAGCGCGGACTTCGCGTTCCTGACCCGCTCCACCCTGACCTCGGACAGGACCGGCGAGTGGGAGGACGGGAACACCTACCCCGTCGTGGACGTCGACGTGTCCTCCGCGAGCCACCCGTTCTACACCGGCAGGTCCCGCGTCCTGGACACCGCCGGCCGCGTCGAGAAGTTCCGTCGGCGCTACGGCCTCACCACGCCCGCGACCCCCGAGGAGATCCGATGAAGGTGCGCGCCTCCCTGGCGTCCCTGAAGAAGAAGGAGGGGTCGATCGTGGTGCGCCGCCACGGCAAGACCTTCGTGATCAACAAGAAGAACCCGCGCTGGAAGGCCAGGCAGGGCTGATGGCCGTCCCCAAGCGCAGGCTCTCCCGGAGCAACACCCGCGCCCGCCGCTCCCGGTGGAAGGCCACCCCCGTGCCGCTCACCACCGCACGCACCCCCGACGGACGCACCGTCGAGGTCCCCCGCCGCCTGGTCCGCGCCGTCGAGCGCGGCCTGGTCGACCCGGCCTGACGGGGCCCGCCCGTCCGGGCCCGCGCGCCGTGCCCCGCGCTACCGTGCGGGGCATGGCGCGCGACGACGTCCCGGCCGAGCTGCTCGACCTCGACACCCCGCAGGGGACCGCCCGCGCGCGCCTGCACCTCCCGGCCGGACCCGCCCCGGCGCCCGGCGCGCTGGTGCTCGGCCACGGCGCCGGCGGCGGCGTCGACGCCCCCGACCTGCTCGCGGTGACCGCGCTGGCGACCGGCCTCGGTCTGGCGGTCGCGCTCGTCGAGCAGCCCTACCGCGTCGCGGGCAAGCGCGTCGGCCCGCGCCCGCCCGCGCTGGACGAGGCCTGGTCCGCGGCCGTCGCGGGCGTAGGCGACCGGCTGCCCGGCGTGCCGCTGGTGACCGGGGGCCGGTCCGCCGGAGCGCGCACGGCCTGCCGGACCGCCCCCGCCACCGGTGCCGCCGGGGTGCTGTGCCTGGCGTTCCCGACGCAGCCGCCCGGCCGCCCGGACCTGCCGAGCCGCCTCCCCGAGCTGGAGACCCCCTCGGTCCCCGTCCTCGTGGTGCAGGGTGCGACCGACCCGTACGGCGTCCCGCCGGAGGCCCCCGGCCGCCGGGTGGTCGTGGTGCGGGGCGACCACGGCCTGAAGGCCGACCTCCCGGCCGTCACCGCCGCGGTGCGCGACTGGCTGCCGACGGTGCTGCCCGCGCGGCCCGCCGGCTGACCTCAGCCGTCCAGGAACGTCCGGACGGCCTCGACCACCAGCGCGTGGTCCTCGGCCTGCGGCAGGCCCGACACGGTCACCGCGCCGACCACCCCGACACCCTCGACGTGCACCGGGAACGCCCCGCCGTGCGCCGCGTACTCCTGCAGCGGCAGGTCGTGCGCCGCGGCGAACGTCGTGCCCTTCGCCCGCGCCCGGAGGCCCTGCAGGTACGACGAGGTGCCGAACCGCTCGACGACCCGCACCTTCCGCTCGACCCAGGTGTCGTTGTCCGCGACGGTGCCCGGGCGCGCGGCGTGGAACAGCTGCTGGGTGCCCCGGCGGACGTCGACCGTCACCGGCAGCCCGCGCTCGGTGGCCAGCCGGACCAGCAGGCAGCCGAGCTCCCACGCGTCGTCGTGGGTGAAGGTGGCGAACCGGAGCTCGCGCTCCTGCCGCTCGACCTCGGCGATCACGGCCTGCACGTCGCTGTCGTCGCTCATGCCCGCGATCCTGCCACCCGCCGGGAGCCCCGGCAGGCGGCAGGACGCGCGCGGCGCCCGGGACGGGTCGCGCTCAGCGGCGGCGCACCGCCCGCACCACCGTGTCGCGGATCGTGATCTCCCGGCCGTCGGGGTCCACGACCTGCCGCGGGCGCGCCTCCGCCACCGGGACGTCCCAGGCCCCCGGCTCGAGCGCCGCCACCACGTCCTCGGGCTCGAAGAACAGCGCGGGCACGTCGGGCCGACCGATCGTCGTGCCCAGGTCGCTCGCGTGGTGGGCCACCACGAGCAGCGTCCCGCCGGGAGCGGTCGCCCGGGCCATCGTCCCGAACGCCGCGCCCCGCACGTCCGGCGGCAGGTGCAGGAAGTGCGTCGTGACGAGGTCGAAGGCGCCCTCCCCCGAGTCCCACCCGGCGATGTCGACGCGCTCGGTGCGCACCCGCTCCGCCACGTCCGGCCCGGCCGCCTCGGCCGCGGCCCGCACCCGGTCCAGCGCCGTCTGCGCGAGGTCCACCGCGGTCACGCGCCACCCGCGGGACGCCAGCCACAGGGCGTCCCCGCCCTCGCCGCACGCGACGTCCAGGGCGCGGCCCGGCGGCAGCGCCCCCGCCTCCGCCACGAGGGAGGGGTTCGGCCGCCCGCTCCACACCTGCGGCGCCGACCGGTAGCGCTCCTCCCAGAACTCCCGGTCGTGGCGGACCTCGCCCGGGTCGCCGCCGTGCCCGTGCCCCTGCCCGTGGTCGTGCCGGCTCATGCCGTCCTCCTGTCGTCGGTCCCGATCGTCGTCCTGGTCGTCACAGCCCGTGCCGTCCGTCGCCCGCGAGCCGGTCCGCGAGCGTGCGTTCCGCCGCCGCGGAGAACGCCGCCGCCTGCTCCCGCCGGTACCGCGCCACGGCCGCGTCGGCGTCCTCGGCCGCGAGCTCGGCCACGAACGCGGCGCCCGCGGCGAGCCCCTCGGCGGCCGCCACCTGCACCTGCGCGCGCAGGTCGGTGACGTTGCCGGCCACCCGGACGCCCGGCACCGCGGTCGCGCCGTCGGGGCCCGCCTCGACGGCGGTGCCGAACCGGCGCCCGCCCATCATCAGGGGCACGGTCGGCAGCCCGAGCGGGTCGAGCCCGTCGAGCCGCGCGGACAGCGCCGTGGCCACCACCACGGCGTCGCACGGCAGCACCAGCCCGGATGCCAGCCGCACGCCGGAGACGGCGTCGGTCGTGACCTCCAGGCCCGCGACGCGCCCGTCGACCACCCGCACACCGAGCGCGGCGAGCCGCTCCCACCCGGCCTCGTCGGGGTCCTCACCGCCGTCCAGGAACAGCGTGAGGTCCCGCGTCCACCCGTGCCAGAGCTGGGCCTGGTGCAGCGCCGCCGCCCCGGAGCCGAGGATCGCGACCGCCCGGTCGCGCACCTCCCAGCCGTGGCAGAACGGGCAGTGCAGCACGTCGCGGCCCCAGCGGGCGGCGAGCCCGTCGACGGGCGGCAGCTCGTCCGCCAGGCCCGTCGCGACCAGCACCCGGCGGGCACGGACCACACGCCCGCCGTCGAGCTCTGCCCGGAAGCCGTCGTCGTCCCGCCGGACGTCGACCACGCGGGCCTCGACGACCTCGCCGCCGTACCCCTGCACCTCCGCGCGCCCGCGCGCCAGCAGCTCGACCGGGGGCAGGCCGTCGAGCCCCAGGTAGGCGTGCATGTGCGCCGCGGGCAGGTTGCGCGGCGTGCCGTCGTGCACCACCAGCACCCTGCGGCGGGCGCGCGCGATCGTGAGCGCCCCGCTCAGGCCCGCGGCACCGCCGCCGACCACGAGCACGTCGCACCGGTCCTCGTCCATCGCGTCCACCCCGTCCTCCTCGGTCCGTCGCGACGAGCCTGCGCCGGCACCTCCGGTATTGACAAACATCGTTGCCGGATCGGCAAACTGGGGTCGTGTCCGACCGCACCCGCCCCCACGACCCGCAGCGACCCTCCGGCCCGCCGCCCGCCCCGGCTGACGACCTCGACCCCGTCCTGGAGGCCGTCGGCCCCCGGCTGCGCGACCTCCGCCAGCGGCGCGGCGGAACCCTGGCGGACCTCTCCCGCAGCACCGGGATCTCGGTGAGCACCCTGTCCCGGCTCGAGTCCGGGCAGCGCCGCCCCACGCTGGAGCTGCTGCTGCCGCTCGCCCGGGCGCACCAGGTCCCGCTCGACGAGCTGGTGGGCGCGCCCGCGACGGGCGACCCGCGCGTGCACCTGTCGCCGTTCGAGCGCCATGGCGTGACGTACGTGCCGCTGAGCCGCCGCCCGGGTGGGCTGCAGGCCTACAAGATGGTCTTCCCCGCGGGGCACCACCCCGGACCGCCCGACCCGCGCACCCACGAGGGCTACGAGTGGATGTACGTGCTGTCCGGCCGCATGCGCCTGGTGCTCGGCGAGCACGACCTGCTGGTGGACGCCGGCGAGGCGGTGGAGTTCGACACCCGCGTGCCGCACTGGTTCACCAACCCCGGTCCGGGACCCGCGGAGGTCCTCAGCCTGTGGGGCCCGCAGGGCGAGCGCATGCACGTGCGGGCCCGCTCCACGCGCCGGCGGGCGGCGGCCGGGTCCGGCGGCACGACCGCGGCCGGCGGCACGACCGCGGCCGGCGGCTCCCGCTAGGCCGTCACCGCGAGCGCGAGCACCGCCCCGGCGACCGCGAGCGGCGCCACCCACAGCCCCTGCACGACGAACGCCCGCACGGGCACGTGCACGAGCGCCTGCCGGCAGCGCTGCCACCAGAGCACGGTGGCGAGCGACGCCCACGGGGTCAGCAGCGGGCCGACACCCGTCCCGATCAGCACGGCGGCGAGCCGCAGCGGGTCGCCGCCGGCGACGGGCTCCAGCACCAGGTACGCCGGCAGGTTGTTCACGACGTTCGCCGCGCCGGCCGACAGGGCCGCGACGCCCAGCAGGGCGCCCGTGCCGTCACCGCCGGGCGCCGCGGCGACCAGCGCCTCGCCGAGCCCGCGCACGTGCAGCGTCTCGACGGCCACGAACAGCGCGGCGACCACCAGCAGCATCCGCCACGGCACGAGCTCCGTGGGGCGCACGGGCAGCGCCCGCCGCCGCACCGCGAACGCCGCGAGCAGGACGACCGCCGCCGCGAGCGCGACCGCCCACACCGGCAGGCCCGCGACGAACCCGACGGCCATGACCGCGGTGGTCGCGCCGGTGACGCGCAGCAGCGCCCGGTCGGGCGGGACGTACCGCGGGCCGGGCTCGAACCGCCCGCGCAGGTCGGCCCGCCCGCGCACGGCGAGCACGGCCACGGTCACCAGCACGGCCGCGAGCGCGGGCGCCCACATCAGCCCGAGGTAGCCGACCCCGGCGTCCGTGAACCGGTGGTCGGCGAGCAGGTTCGTGAGGTTGGAGACCGGCAGCAGCAGCGACGCGGTGTTCGCGAGCGCGACGACCGTCAGCACGAGCAGCAGCGGCGACGTGCCGGTGCGGCGGGCCAGGCTGATCGCGAGCGGCGTCAGCAGCACCGCGGTGGTGTCGAGCGAGAGCAGGACCGTGGAGGCCACGGCGATGGCGACGAGCAGCAGCCACAGCAGCCACCGACGCCCGCCGGCCGACCGCGACGCCGCGTCCGTCGCGACGTCGAACAGCCCGGCCGCGCCGCACAGCTCCGCCACCACGGTCAGCGCGGCGACGAACAGCAGGACGGGTCCGACGCGCTCGGCCAGCGCACCCGCGTCGACGCGCGGGAGCGCCCCCGTCACCACGAGGAGGGCGGCCACCACCACGGCGGCGACCCACCAGGGGACGGACCGCCGGCGCCTGGACACGGCGTGACTCTAGGACCCCGTCCCGTGCGCCGCGCGCCAGGTCCGGCGCCGGGACGCCGGCGGGCTCAGTCCAGCAGCCCCTGCGCGAGAGCCGGGGCGATGACCGGCGCGAGCGGCAGCCGCGGGATCAGCGTCGCCTGCACCGCGTGGTAGAGGTCGGCCTTGCCCTCCCACACCGTGCGCGACACCCGGTTGTCGGTGCCGAGCTCGTGCCACCAGGAGCCGCCCTCGTGGTCGAGCAGGTGCTCGGCGACGTACTCCCACCACGTGACGTACCAGTCGTCGAACCGCTGGTCGCCCGTCGCCGCGTGCAGCGCCGCGGCCGCCGCGACGGCCTCGGCCGCCACCCAGTGCATCCGCTCCCGCACGACAGGCTTCCCGGACCAGTCGACCGTGTAGACGAACCCGGGGGCGCCGTCCACCGACCAGCCCTCGCGCACGGCGGCGTCGAACAGGGCGACGGCGTCGTCGAGCATCCACGTCGGCGCCACGTCCCCGGCGGCGGTGAGCGCGGCCCGGGCGTGCAGGGTGAGCCTCGCCCACTCCAGCCAGTGCCCGATCGTCGCGCCGTACGGCCGGAACGGGTGGGCCGGGGTGTCGGCGTTGTACTCCAGGTCGGCCTCCCAGCGGGCGTCGAAGTGCTCGGGGATCCGCCACTCGTTGCCGCGCGCGTACCCGTGCACGACGCGGGTGAGGATGCGCACCGCGCGGTCCAGCCACACCCGCTCCCCGGTCACGCCGTGCGCGGCCAGGTACGCCTCGACGGTGTGCATGTTGGCGTTGACGCCGCGGTAGCCGTCGAGGTGCGTGAAGGTCCGGTCCCAGGACTCGACGGCCATGCCGGCCTCCTCGTCCCAGAACCGCTGGTCGGACACCGCCAGGGCCTCGCGCAGCAGGGCCTCGGCGCCCGGACGCCCGGCCGCCGTCGCCGACGCGGTGGCGAGCACGACGAACGCGTGCGGGTAGGCCGCCTTCTCCGTGTCACGGGGCGTGCCGTCCGCGTCGACCTCGGCGTACCAGCCGCCGTGCTCGGCGTCGCGGAACAGGCCGTCCAGCGCGGCGAGACCGTGGTCCACGAGGGCCGCGTTGCCCGGCCTGCCCATCAGGTGCGCGAGGGCGTAGACGTGCGTCATGCGGCAGGTGATCCAGAGCTCGACCGGCCCGGGCAGCGGACGCCCGACGTCGTCCAGGCGCAGGAACCCTCCGGACGGCGCGAGGGACGCCCTCCCGAAGGCGAGCAGGCGGTCGGTCTCGGTCTCCAGCCAGCGGGCGTGCGCGGGCGTCGTCAGCCACGTCATGGGTGTCACCCTAGTCACACCCGCGCCGGCGGCAGCAGGCCGGCGGCGGCGGCGCGAACCCGCAGGCAGCGCGCGGGACGCCGGGTTCGCCCGACTCGTCCTGGCGCTTTGACAGCGTCGCGCGCGCGGCGGGAGGATTTGACCGGTCAAAGCGCTCCGTCGCCTCCGCCCCCTCCGCACCAGCCGCACGGACGCCCCGAGGACCCCATGCACACCCCCGACGCCCCGCGCCAGCACGCGGACCCGGCCGGTCGCGTCACCATCCGCGCCGTCGCCGAGCACGCGGGCGTCTCGCGGCAGACGGTCTCGAACGCGCTCAACGCCCCCGGTCGGCTGTCCGCGGACACGCTGGCCCGCGTCCGCCGCTCCGTCGACCTGCTCGGGTACGTCCCGGACCGGGCAGCCCGCGCGCTGTCCTCGCGGCGGTCCGGGCTGATCGGCATCCGCGTCGGGCCCACCGCGCACCGCACAGCCGCCCACCCGGACCGGCTGCTGCACGCGCTCGTCGCCGCCGCGCGCCCGCACGGCTACCGGCTGCTGGCCTTCGACGCCCCGTACGGCGACGACGACGCCGAGATCGCGGCGTACGCCGAGCTGCTCGCCGGGCACGACGTGGACGCGGTCGTCGTCGCGGACACCCACCCCGGTGACCGCCGGCCCGCCTGGCTCGCCCGGCAGGGGGCCGCCTTCGCGGTGCACGGGCGCCCCTGGGGCGAGGACGACGCGACGCACCCGTGGGTCGACGTCGACGGCGCCCTCGGCACGGAGCTCGCCGTCCGGCACCTGGCAGAGCGCGGCCACCGCCGCATCGGGTTCGTCGGGTGGCCCCACGACGGCGCCGGCGGGGACGCCCGGCGAGCCGGCTGGCGTGCCGGCACCGCGCGGCTCGGCCTGCGCCCCGACCCGGACCTGACGGCCGCAGCCGACGACCCCGGCGCCGCCGCCACGGTCGTCGCCGCGGCGCTCGCCCGGCGAGAAGACGCCCCCACGGCGTTCGTGTGCGCCTCCGACGTGCTGGCCCTCGGCGCGCTGGACGCCGTCACCGACGCCGGCGCCACCCCCGGCCGGGACGTGGCCGTCACCGGCTTCGACGACTCCGACCTGGCGGCCCTCGCGCGTCCCGGGCTGACGAGCGTCCGGCAACCCCTCACACTGGTGGCGCAGATCCTCGTCGAGCAGGTGCTGGACCGGCTCGGCGTCGACCTCGGGCGCCCGCCGGCCCCGGCCGGCCCGGTCGCCCCGGAGCTCGTCGCCCGCGCGTCCAGCGCCTGGTCCGTCCCCGCGGTCCCCGTCGTCCGCAGGCCCCCCGCAGACCCCGTCACCCCCGCCCCCCGCTGACCCCCGAGCACCCTGGAGCACCCGCCCGTGGCACCCGCCCCCGACCGCCCCTCCGCGGTCCTCGACGGCCTCGACGCCGTCCTGTTCGACCTCGACGGCGTCCTCACGCCGACCGCCGTCGTGCACATGCACGCGTGGGCCCGGCTGTTCGCCCCGCTGCTGGAGGAGCGCGGCGCGGCGCCGTACACCGACGCCGACTACTTCGCGCACATCGACGGCAAGCCGCGCTACGAGGGCGTCCGCACGCTGCTGGCCTCCCGAGGGATCGAGCTGCCGTGGGGGGACCCGGCCGACTCCCCCGACGCCGCGACCGTCTGCGGCCTCGGCAACCGGAAGAACGCGGTGTTCACGCAGGTGCTGGAGTCGGAGGGCGTGACGCCCTACCCCGGCTCGGTGCGGCTCGTGGACGCGCTGATCGCGGACGGCCGGGCGGTCGCCGTGGTGTCGAGCAGCCGCAACGCCGTGCCCGTGCTGGCCGCGGCCGGCCTGACCGACCGGTTCCCCCTCGTGGTGGACGGCCTGGTGGCGGCCGAGCGCGGCCTGGCGGGCAAGCCCGCACCGGCGACGTACCTGTACGCCGCGGAACAGCTCGGCGTGCCGCGCGAGCGCGCGGTCGTCGTCGAGGACGCCGAGTCCGGCGTCGCCTCCGGCCGTGCCGGGGACTTCGGGCTCGTCGTGGGCGTGGACCGGGGCGCGGGCGCCGCGGTCCTGCTGGAGCAGGGGGCTGACCTGGTGGTGGACGACCTCGCGGAGCTCGTCACCACGTCCGACGACCCCGAGAGCACCCTGCCGTGAACCCCACCTCCCTGTTCACCCCCGACCCCCTCGACCGGCACCGGTTCCCGAAGGACGAGTGGCGGCTGCGCGAGACGCGGCACGACGCCCGGGACCTGGGCCGCACCGAGACGCTGTTCGCGGTGGGCAACGGCTACCTCGGCATGCGCGGGAACGTCGAGGAGGGCCGCGACAGCCACAGCCACGGCACCTTCATCAACGGCTTCCACGAGACCTGGCCGATCCGCCACGCCGAGGAGGCGTACGGCTTCGCCCGGGTCGGTCAGACCATCGTCAACGTGCCGGACGCGAAGATCCTGCGCCTGTACGTCGACGACGAGCCGCTGCTGCTCACGGTCGCCGACCTGCACGAGTACGAGCGCACCCTCGACTTCCGCGACGGCGTCCTCTACCGGGACCTGGTCTGGCAGACGCCGTCGGGCAAGCGCGTGCAGGTGCGCAGCCGGCGCATGGTGTCGTTCGCCGAGCGGCACCTGGCCGTCATGACGTACGAGCTCACGATGCTCGACGCCGACGCGCCCGTGGTCGTGAGCAGCCAGATCCTCAACCGGCAGGACGGGCAGGACGAGTACCACGTCCGCGCGGCCGCCATGGGTGAGGGCTTCGACCCGCGCAAGTCCGAGACGCTCAGCGAGCGGGTGCTCGAGCCCCGGTCGCACTGGGGGTCCGGCGGCCGCTACGTGCTGTCGTACCGCACGGCGGCGTCCGGGATGACCCTCGCGGTGGCGGCCGACCACGCCATCGAGACGGACAACGAGGTCGAGGAGCTCTCGCTCGTCGAGGAGGACCTCGCCAAGCACGTCTACCGGGTCGACGCGAAGCGGGGCCGGCCGGTCCGCATCACCAAGGTCGTCACCTACCACTCGTCGCGCGGCGTGCCCGCGCGCGAGCTCGCCGACCGCTGCCGCCGCACCCTGGACCGGGCCGCGAAGGCCGGCGTCGAGCAGGCGTTCGCCGACCAGCGCGCGTGGCTCGACGCGTTCTGGGCGCGCTCCGACGTCGAGGTGCCGGGGCAGCCCGAGCTGCAGCAGGCCATCCGCTGGAACCTGTTCCAGCTCGCGCAGGCCACCGCGCGCGCCGAGGGCAGCGGCATCGCGGCGAAGGGGCTGACCGGCTCGGGGTACAGCGGGCACTACTTCTGGGACACCGAGATCTACGTCCTGCCGTTCCTCAGCTACACCTCCCCGCGGGTGGCCCGCAACGCGCTGCGGTTCCGCTACACGATGCTGGACGCCGCGCGGCGCCGGGCCGCCGAGCTCAACCAGAACGGCGCGCTGTTCCCGTGGCGCACCATCAACGGCGAGGAGGCGTCCGCGTACTACGCGGCCGGCACCGCGCAGTACCACATCGACGCGGACATCGCGCACGCCGTGCGGCAGTACGTCGCCGCCACCGGGGACGACGGGTTCCTGGCGCGCGAGGCCGTCGACATCCTGGTGGAGACCGCGCGCATGTGGGCGGACCTCGGGTTCTGGCGCGGGACCAACGGCGACGCGTCGTTCCACATCCACGGCGTCACGGGGCCCGACGAGTACACGACCGTGGTGAACGACAACCTGTTCACCAACGTCATGGCCCGCGCGAACCTGCGCGGGGCGGTCGAGGCCGTCGAGCGGCTCGCGCACGAGCACCCGGCGGAGCACGCCGCGATGGCCGCCCGGCTGCGCCTCACGCAGGACGAGCTGGACGAGTGGGCGCACGCCGCGGAGCGGATGCACATCCCGTTCGACGAGCGCCTGGGCATCCACCCGCAGGACTCGCAGTTCCTCGAGAAGGAGCTGTGGGACCTCGCCAACACGGACCCGGCCAAGCGCCCGCTGCTGCTCTACTACCACCCGCTCGTGATCTACCGGTTCCAGGTGCTCAAGCAGGCCGACGTGGTGCTGGCCCTGTTCCTCCAGGGCGACCAGTTCACGCCGGAGGAGAAGCTCGCGGACTTCGACTACTACGACCCGCTGACCACCGGCGACTCCACGCTGTCGGCCGTCGTGCAGTCGATCGTGGCCTCCGAGGTCGGCTACCAGGAGCTGGCGCTGCGGTACTTCACGTCGGCGCTGTACGTGGACCTGGCGGACCTGCACCACAACACGTCCGACGGCGTGCACGTCGCGTCGCTCGGCGGGGTGTGGAGCGCGCTGGCGTGCGGGTTCGGCGGCATGCGGGACCACGAGGGCGTCGTGTCGCTCGACCCGCGGCTGCCGGAGGTCTGGGACGGGCTGACGTTCCGGATCACGCTGCGCGGCACGCGGGTGCGCGTCGACGTCCGGCACACCGAGCTGCGGCTGACCGTCGAGGACGGAGACGCCGCGGACCTCGTCGTGCGCGGCGAGCACGTGAAGGTCACGGCGGGCGACCCCGTGGTGGTGCGCCTCGACCCGGCGCCGCGCCTCATCGGCACGCCGACGGTGCGCGACATCGAGGGCACGCGCCGCGCCGACGGCACCCTCATGACGGCGACCGTGCCGGACCACCCGACCGTCGTCACGCCGCCGCCGCTGCCGCACGAGTGAGCCCGTCGGGGCCCCGCACCGGGGCCCCGCGCAGGCTGCGACGACGAGGCCCGTCGTCCCGGACCACCCCGGGGCGACGGGCCTCGTCGTGCTGCCCGCCGCCGCGTCGTCGCAGGTCACGGGCGCGCCCGGCAGGCACGGCCCGGGAGGTGGACCGGCCGGACCTAGGTCCCCGGGACTCCGGTCCCAGACTTTGTGAATTCTTTCTCGATATCGTCGTCCACGTGAGGTCGACGGAGCCCTTACACCCCCACCTCATCGGACCACCCGGGAGAACCCCGTGACCATCACGACGAGCACCGACACCGCGGCCGCCATCGACCAGCTGGTCGCCGGCGCCACCAAGGCGCTGGCGGAGTACGCCCGCTTCACGCAGGAGGACGTCGACCGGCTGGTCAAGAAGGCCGCCGTCGCCGCACTCGACCAGCACGGCCAGCTCGCCGAGCTGGCGGTCGAGGAGACCGGCCGCGGCGTCTTCGAGGACAAGGCCGTCAAGAACATCTTCGCCTGCGAGCACGTCACCAACTCGATGGCGGCGCTCAAGACCGTCGGCGTCATCAGCCGCGACGAGATCAACGGCATCACCGAGATCGCCGAGCCCGTCGGCGTCATCTGCGCGATGACCCCGGTGACCAACCCGACGTCGACCGCGATCTTCAAGTCGCTCATCGCGCTGAAGACCCGCAACCCGATCATCTTCGCGTTCCACCCGAACGCCCAGAAGTCCTCCGTCGCCGCGGCGCGGGTCGTGCGGGACGCGGCGATCGCCGCCGGCGCCCCCGAGCACTGCATCCAGTGGGTCGAGACGCCCTCGATGGAGGCCACCGGCCTGCTGATGAACCACCCCGGCGTCTCCACCATCCTCGCGACCGGCGGCAACGCGATGGTCCGCGCGGCGTACTCCTGCGGCAAGCCGGCCCTCGGCGTCGGCGCGGGCAACGTCCCGGCGTACATCGAGAAGACCGCCAAGCTCAAGCGGGCCGTCAACGACGTGGTGCTGTCCAAGTCGTTCGACAACGGCATGATCTGCGCCTCCGAGCAGGCCGTCATCCTGGACGACGAGATCTACGACGCCGCGCTCGCGGAGTTCGCGGTCCTGCACGCCTACCGCGCCACCAAGAAGGAGAAGGCGCTCCTCGAGAAGTTCATCTTCGGCGTCGAGGCCAAGGGCAAGAACTGCGCCGACGCCAAGCTGAACCCGACCGTCGTCGGCAAGTCCCCGCAGTGGATCGCCGAGCAGGCCGGCTTCTCCGTCCCCGCCGAGACCTCGATCATCCTCGCCGAGGTCGGCTCCGTCGGCCCGAACGAGCCGCTGACCCGCGAGAAGCTCTGCCCCGTGCTGGCCGTGCTGCGCGCCACCTCCACCGAGCAGGGCATCCAGCTCGCCGAGCAGATGGTCGAGTTCGACGGCCTCGGCCACTCCGCCGCGATCCACACCCAGGACGAGGCGCTCACCGAGGAGTACGGCAACCGCGTCAAGGCGATCCGCGTCATCGCGAACGCCCCCTCGTCGCTCGGCGGCATCGGCGACATCTACAACGCCTTCATCCCGTCGCTCACCCTCGGCTGCGGCTCCTACGGCCACAACTCGGTGTCGAACAACGTGTCGGCGATCAACCTCGTCAACATCAAGCGCGTGGGCCGGAGGAACAACAACTTGCAGTGGTTCAAGGTCCCGGCCAAGACGTACTTCGAGCCGA
The DNA here is from genome assembly GCF_019797765.1 of Cellulomonas sp. C5510. NCBI lineage: Bacteria > Bacillati > Actinomycetota > Actinomycetes > Micrococcales > Cellulomonadaceae > Cellulomonas > Cellulomonas sp. C5510. The sequence continues at coordinate 1,027,919 of NZ_CP081862.1, read as the reverse complement.
ACGCCATCCGCTACCTGACCGACATGGCCGACGTCGAGCGGGTCACCATCGTCACCGACGCCACGATGACCACTCTCGGGTTCGTCGACCGCGTCCTGGACGTCCTGAACCGCCGCGGCAACCACGTGTCGGTCCAGATCATCGACCAGGTGGAGCCGGAGCCCAGCGTCAAGACGGTCCAGGCCGGCGCGGCGCAGATGCGGCACTTCCGCCCCGACACGATCATCGCCCTCGGCGGCGGCTCGCCGATGGACGCGGCGAAGGTCATGTGGCTGCTGTACGAGCACCCGGAGATCGTGTTCTCCGATCTCAAGCAGAAGTTCTTCGACGTCCGCAAGCGCGCGTTCAAGTTCCCGGTGCTCGGCGACCTGGCCAAGCTGGTCTGCATCCCGACCACCTCGGGCACCGGCGCCGAGGTCACCCCGTTCGCGGTCATCTCCGACCCCGACGCCGGCAAGAAGTACCCGCTGGCGGACTACGCGCTGACCCCGACGGTCGCGATCATCGACCCGGTCCTCACCTCGAAGATGCCGCGCTCGCTGGCCGCCGACTCCGGCTTCGACGCCCTGACCCACGCCACCGAGGCGTTCGTCGCGGTGTACGCCAACGACTTCACCGACGGCATGGCGCTGCAGGCGATCCGCCTGATCTTCGACAACCTGGCGCAGTCGGTGAACGGCGACCCGGCCGACCCGGCCACCAAGGCCGCCCGCGAGAAGATGCACAACGCGGGCACCATCGCCGGCATGGCGTTCGGCAACGCGTTCCTCGGCATCGTGCACGCGATGGCGCACGTCATCGGCTCGACGTTCCACCTGGTCCACGGCCGGACGAACGCCACGCTGCTGCCGCACGTCATCCGGTACAACGGCCAGATCCCGACCAAGCTCACGAGCTGGCCGAAGTACGAGCACTACGTCGCCCCGGAGCGGTTCCAGCAGATCGCCCAGATGCTGGGCCTGCCGGCCGAGACCCCGGAGCAGGGCGTGGAGTCCTACGCCCTGGCCATCGAGGCCCTGCGCGCGAAGGTCGGCATCCCGTCGTCCTTCCAGGCGCAGGGCGTCGACGAGCAGGACTTCCTGTCCCGGCTCGACGAGGTCGCGATGGGCGCGTACGAGGACCAGTGCGCGCCGGCGAACCCCCGCATGCCGATGCGGGCGGACATGAAGGACATCATGACTGCGGCCTACTACGGCACCTCCGTCGCCGAGGTGCGAGGCCGCCGCGAGCAGCGGGGTGCGACGAGTGACGCGCCCGCCGGGGCGGGGGCCCCGGACGAGGAGAGCGCCACGGTCGCCTCCTCCTGACCCACGGTCAGGCTGCTCGCCGAGCGCCCCGCCCGCGATCGTCCGCGGGCGGGGCGCTCCTCTGCGTCCGGGCGGTCCCGGCGCCGCCGCTCCCAGCCGGACGCCAGGCGCGCCTGGCACAATGACCGGTCCCCGACGAGGAGGCCCCACATGACCACCCGCCGCCACCGCGCCGCCCTGGCCGCGCCGCTCGTGCTGGGCGCGCTCCTGCTCGGCGCGTGCTCCGAGGCGCAGGACGTCGCCTCGCAGGCGCAGTCCGCCGTCGACTCCGCGCGCGACGCCGCCGGCCGGCTCGGCGAGCTCGCCGACGCGGCCCGCGAGCGCGTCGAGTCCGCCCGCTCCGCCGTCGACGACGCCCGCACCCGGCTGTCCGAGCTCGACGCCGGCGCCCGCGCCGCCGCGCAGGACGCCGTCGACCAGGCGAGCACCGCCGTGGACGACGCGACGACCGCGCTCGCCGACGCCCGGGAGCAGGGCTCCGCCGCCACGCAGGAGCAGCTCGACTCCGCCCGGTCCGCCCTCGACTCCGCGCGCAGCGCCCTCGACGGCGCGTCCACGCAGGTGGACGACGCGACCGCGGACGCCCTGGACCGGCTCGCGCAGCAGGTCGAGGAGCTGAGCCGCCAGGTGGAGCAGACCGAGCAGGGCTGAACCGGCCGGACGGCGCAGCCCGTCGGGCGAGCGGGGCCGTTGCGCGAACCGCTCGGCTCACCCGGGCGAAGGACCCTCGACCCCTTCAGTCCGGGTCCGGCGTGCCGATGTCCCCGTCATGAGCACGCACCACCCGCGCACCCGGACCCGGCACCACGTGCCGTGGTGGGTGGCGTGCGCGTGGGCGTCGCTGCTGCTGCTCGTGCTCGGCGGGCTCGCGGCGGCCTCCGGCTGGCTCTGAGACGGGGCGGCGCCGCCCCTCGGCGTGCCACGTGCCGGCCCTCCCCCGCGCCGACCGACACCACGGTCCCGCCCCGCGGTCCGCTCGCGCGGGCGGGACCGGCCGCGGTCTACCCTCCTGGCGTCCCCGAGACGACAGGACCGCGATGACCCCGCACCCGCACGACAGCCCGGCGCCCCGTCCCGGGCGCCTCGGACAGCGCGCGGGGCGCTGGCAGGCGACCGCCCGGGCGGCGGGCCTGCTCGGTGCGGACGGCGTGCCCCGGCCGACGGTCTTCGCGGAGATGTCCGCGCTCGCCGCGAGCACCGGTGCACTCAACCTCGGCCAGGGGTTCCCCGACGTGGACGGCCCGGAGTCGGTGAAGCGTGCCGCCGCGGACGCCATCGCCGCCGGGGTCAACCAGTACCCGCCGGGGCCGGGCACCCCGGAGCTGCGGCGCGCCGTGGCCGACCACCAGCGGCGCCACTACGGCCTGGACGTCGACCCGGACACGGAGGTGCTCGTCACCACCGGCGCCACCGAGGCGGTCGCCGCGGCGCTGCTCGCGCTCACCGAGCCGGGCGACGAGGTGCTCACGCTCGAGCCGTTCTACGACTCCTACGCCGCGGTCATCGCGCTGGCCGGCGCGCGCCACACCACCGCGCCGCTCGTGGCCGGCCCCGACGGTTTCCGGCTGGACGCGGACGCGCTGCGCGCCGCCGTCACCGACCGGACGCGCGTGATCCTGCTCAACACGCCGCACAACCCGACGGGTGCCGTCCTCACGCCCGCCGAGCTCGCGGTGGTCGCCGAGGTCGCCGAGCGCCACGACTGCCTCGTGGTGACCGACGAGGTGTACGAGCACCTCACGTACGACGACGCCCGGCACGTCCCGTTCGCGACGCTGCCCGGGGCCGCCGGCCGCACGCTGACCGTCTCGTCCGCGGGCAAGACGTTCTCGTTCACCGGCTGGAAGATCGGCTGGGTCACCGGGCCGGCGCCGCTCGTGGACGCAGTGCGGGCGGTCAAGCAGTTCCTCACGTACGTGTCCGGGGCGCCGTTCCAGCCCGCGGTGGCGCACGCGCTCGCGCTCGAGACGACCGACGGCCCCGACGCGGGCTGGGTCCGCGGGCTCGCGGAGTCGCTGGCTGCGCGTCGGGACCTGCTGGCCGCCGGGCTGACCGGGGCGGGCTTCGCGGTCGCGCGGCCGCAGGGAACGTACTTCGTGGTCGCCGACGCCGCCGCGCTGCTGTCCGGGCCGCTCGCCGGATCGGGGATCCGCGACGCGGCAGGTCTGTGCCGCGCGCTCCCCGGTCTCGCGGGCGTGGTCGGGGTGCCCGTGAGCGCGTTCACCCGGCCCGGGTCCGCCGCGGACGAGACACTGCGCACCGCGGTGCGGTTCACGTTCGTCAAGCAGGAGGCGGTCCTCGAGGAGGCCGTGCGGCGACTGGCGCGCCTCGGCGCCTGACCGCCCGCCACCCCGGGGGCTCAGTGCGCCGCGGTCCAGCCGCCGCGACGGTAGGCCGGGGTCGCGAGCGCGAGCACCAGCAGCGCGCCGGCCGCCGCGCCCGTCATGACGCTCGCCATCGCCACGGTGTCCTCGCCGAGCACACCGACCAGCGGGCTCACCGCACCGGCGACACCGGCCTGCAGCGACCCGATGAACGCCGCGGCCGTCCCCGCGCGCTCACCGTGCCGCGACAGGGCGATCGCCGAGGCGTTCGGCGGCGTGAAGTTCACGAGCGACATGATGAGGAACAGCGCCACCAGCAGCGCCGGCAGCCCGCCGGCGCCCGTCAGCGCGAGCACCAGCAGCGCCGCGGTGAGCGCCAGCGAGACGGGCAGGACCGCGCGGATGATCTGGATCGGGGCGTAGCGGCGCACCAGCGCGGCGTTCACCTGGGCACCGCCGACCAGGCCGACGCCGTTGACCGCGAACACCAGCGCGAACTGCCCGGCGCTCAGCCCGAACCCCTCGCGCAGCACGAACGGCGACCCCACCACGTAGCTCATGAGCACCGCCTGCCCGAGCCCCGGCAGCACCGCGAGCGCCACGAAGTGCCGGTCCCGCGCCAGGACCAGGTAGCCGCGCCACGCGCCCGCGGTGGACGACAGCCTCCGCTCGGACGGCAGCGTCTCCGGCAGGCGCCGCAGCACGACGACCCAGAGCACCGCGCCGTACACGGCCAGCGCCACGAACACGCCGCGCCACCCGAACTCGCCGGCGATCAGCCCGCCGACGCTCGGCGCGAACAGCGGCGCGACCCCGATGACGAGCATCAGCCGCGACAGCAGCCGCGACGCGTCCGGCCCCACGAACCGGTCGCGGATCACCGCCATCGCGACCACCGACGCCGACGCGTTGAAGAACCCCTGCATCGTGCGCAGCGCGATCAGCGGGACGATCGCCGGGGCGATCGCGCACAGCAGCGACGTCACGACGTGCAGCGCCACGCCGACGAGCACCGGCCGGCGCCGGCCGAAGCGGTCCGACAGCGGGCCGATCACCAGCTGGCCCACGGCCCCGCCGATGAGCATCGACGTCATCGTGAGCTGAGCCGCCGCGGCACTGGTCCCCAGGTCGCGGGCCACGTCCGGCAGCGACGGCAGGTAGATGTCGGTGGTGACGGCCGGCAGCGCGGTCATCACCCCGAGCAGGAGCACGTACCTGGCGCTCGGCCGGAACACGGGTGCCGCGACGCCCCCGGCAGCCCCCGGCGCGGCGGGGACGGATGCGGGTGCCGGGTGTCGTGCGGGTGGTTCGCCGGTGCTCATGTGCCCTGATCGTCGCACGCGGCGACGAGCGGCGCGAATCGATTCGATCCGGGCCGTCGCGGTCCACGCACCCGCTCGGCGCGCCGACGCCGCGCCGGCTCCGGCGGGCGGACGTCAGGCGGTGCGGACCCGCACCGGCGCCAGCGCCCCGATGCCCTCGAGCTCGCGCTCCGGCTGCGGCTCCAGCACGAGCCCCGGCACGTCGACGAGCAGCCGCGCGGTCGCCGGGTCGGTGAGGACCGTGCTCGGGTCCGCGATGTCCGTCAGCCGGGCGGCGACGTTCACCGACGGCCCGAACACGTCGCCGAACCGGGACAGCACCCGGCCCCACACCACGCCGACCCGCACCGGGGTCACGCCCCGCGCGCCCTCGGCGAGCCCGCCGGCCGCCTTCTCGCGCTCGACGTCGAGCTCCCCGCCGAGCACCCGCGCGAGCTCCAGCGCGACGCGTGCCCCGGTCCGCACGTCGTCCGCCACGAACAGCACCGCGTCGCCGATCGTCTTGACCACGCGGCCGCCGCCCTGCGTGACGACGTCCCGGGCGATGGTCTCGAACCGCTGCACGAAGTCCGACAGGTCCGTCGAGCCCAGCCCGGCCGTCCGGCGCGTGAACGACACCATGTCGGCGAACCCGACGGCCCGGGCCAGCGGCAGCGCCGCCGGGTCCCCGTCGCGGTCCTGCCCGGCCGCGAACTCCACCGCGTACCGCGACGCGATCGACGCCAGGTGCCGGCGGTAGGAGTGCAGCAGCTGCGCCTCGAGCACGGGGGCGAGCACCGGCAGCGCCTCCAGCACGGCGCGTCGGGCGGCCGGGTCGTCGAGCCCCTGCCGCGTCGCGACGTCCTCCACCAGCGCCTCGACCTGCCACAGCGCCAGCCGGTCGCTCGTGTGCCCGAGCGCGCGCGTCAGCGAGATCATCGTGCGGCCCGACACGAGATCCTCCCGCAGCAGCGCCGCCGCACTGCCCAGCGCGTCCGCGTCCCGCACCGTGAACGCCGCGTCGTCCGCGTCCGGGTGCGGCAGGCCGAGCGTGCGCCAGTACAGCCGCACCAGCTCGACGTCGACGCCGGCGCGCTCCGCCAGGTCCCGCATGCTCAGGGTGCGGGCGCCGCCGAGCAGAGCCGCGTCGAGCCGGGCGCCGGCCGACTCGGCGACGCCGGGCGCGGCCGAGGGGTCGGCCGGCGCCGGGGCGACGGGGCGCGCCTCGTCGTCCTGGCGCGCGCTGCCCGTCCGGTCCGTCACACCAGCGACCCTAGTTCACGGCAGGTGCCCGCGGGTGGGCCGGACGTGACGCACGTCACCGGCCAGCAGCCGCCGCTCGGCACCATCAGGGCCCCGCAGCACGAGGGCGCCGTCGGGGTCGATCCGCACCGCCGTGCCCCGCAGCCGCGCGCCGTCCGGCAGGGTGGCCCCGACCTCCGAGCCGAGCGTCCGGCACACCGCCACGACCTCGGAGTCGAGCCCCGCTGCCGCGACGTCCCCGCCCGTCGCCCGCCACCGCTCGAGCACCGCGCAGACCTCGCGGACGAGGGCGACCAGCACGGCGGTGCGGTCGGCGGCGGGCGCACCCGACAGCCGCAGGGACGTGGCGCTCGGCACCGGCAGCTCGGCGGCCGTCTGCGACACGTTGACGCCGATGCCGAGCACCACCGCGTCCCCCGCCGGAGCCGCCTCCGCGAGGATCCCGACGGCCTTGCGGTCCGTCCCCCAGCCGGGCAGGTCCTCGGCACCGGGCGGAGCCGGCAGCAGCACGTCGTTGGGCCACTTCACCGCCGCCGTCAGGCCCGTGGCCGCGGACAGCCCGTGCACGACGCCCAGCCCCGCCAGCAGCGGCAGCCACCCCCAGGACGCGCGCGGCACCCCGGGACGGAGCGCCAGCGACATCGTCACCGCCGCCCCGGCCGGCGTGGTCCACGTGTGGCCTCCCCGCCCGCGCCCGGCCTGCTGGTGCTCGGCGACCAGCAGCCCGCCGTCCGCCCACCCGGCGTCGGCCGCCAGGCGCGCGAGCAGCTCGGTGCTCGTCGACGTCGCCGTCGCCACGACCTCGCACCGCCGCAGCGGCCCGCCCGGCCCGGCCAGCGCCGCGACCTCGTCCGCCCGCAGGGGCCCGCGTCCGTCCTCCACGCCCCCATCCTCCCCGCTCCCGCCCCGCGGCGGCCCGTCCGCTCGGGACCGCGCGCCGGTTGTCGCATCCGCACCACGCCGCGCGCCGAGGTCCGTGGCCGTCGCCCACCCCCGCCGCCGTCCGCGCGCACTAGCCTTCCTCGGGTGACTGACACCCCCGCGTCGCACGCACCCACGCCCCCGGCCGGAACGGCCGCGAAGGTCGCCGACCTCGCGGACCGCTACCGCCGCGCCGTCACGGAGCCCGAGCAGGCCGCCGCCGAGAAGCAGCACGCCCGCGGCAAGCGCACCGCCCGCGAGCGCATCGAGGCGCTCCTCGACCCGGGCTCGTTCACCGAGCTCGACGCGTTCGTCCGGCACCGCTCGACCAACTTCGGGCTGGACCGCAAGCGCGTCCCCGGCGACGGCGTCGTCGTCGGGCACGGCACGGTCGACGGCCGCCCGGTCGCCGTCTACTCGCAGGACTTCACGGTGTTCGGCGGCAGCCTCGGCGAGGTGCACGGCCAGAAGATCACCAAGGTCATGGACCTGGCGCTGCGCACCGGCATGCCGCTGGTCGGCATCAGCGACGGCGGGGGCGCGCGCATCCAGGAGGGCGTCGCGGGGCTCACCCAGTTCGCGGAGATCTTCCGCCGCAACGTCGCCGCCTCGGGCGTCGTCCCGCAGATCAGCCTGATCCTCGGTCCGTCGGCCGGCGGGGCCGTCTACTCCCCCGCGCTCACCGACTTCATCGTCATGGCCGACGGCACCTCGAACATGTTCATCACCGGTCCGGACGTCATCCGTGCGGTGACCGGCGAGGACGTCGGCTTCGAGGAGCTCGGCGGCGCCACCACGCACAACACGCGCTCGGGCGTCGCCCACTACCTGGCCTCCGACGAGGACGACGCGCTGGACTACGTGCGGTCGCTGCTGTCGTACCTCCCGCAGAACAACCTCACCGACCCGCCGGCCTACCCGCACGAGGCCGAGCTCGAGGTGACGGACGAGGACCTCGAGCTCGACACGCTCGTGCCGGACTCCGACAACCAGCCGTACGACATGCGCACCGTCGTCGAGCACGTGCTGGACGACGGGGACCTGCTCGAGGTCCAGCCGCTGTTCGCGCGCAACGTGCTCATCGGCTTCGGGCGCGTCGAGGGTCACACCGTCGGCGTCGTCGCGAACCAGCCGCTGACCATGGCCGGCACGCTCGACATCGACGCCGCCGAGAAGGCCGCCCGGTTCGTGCGGACCTGCGACGCGTTCAGCATCCCGGTGCTGACCTTCGTGGACGTCCCGGGCTTCCTGCCGGGCACCGACCAGGAGTGGAACGGCATCATCCGGCGCGGCGCGAAGCTCATCTACGCGTACGCCGAGGCGACGGTCCCGCTCGTCACCGTCATCACCCGCAAGGCGTACGGTGGCGCCTACATCGTCATGGGGTCGAAGCAGCTCGGCGCCGACGTGAACCTGGCGTGGCCCACGGCGCAGATCGCCGTCATGGGCGCCGGCGGTGCGGTGAACATCCTGCAGCGCGGCGCCCTGCAGCAGGTCGCCGCGGCCGGCGGGGACGTCGAGGCCGAGCGTGCCCGGCTCACGCGCGAGTACGAGGAGGCCATCGTGAACCCGTGGGACGCCGCGGACCGCGGCTACGTGGACGCGGTCATCGCGCCCGCCGAGACCCGGTCGCAGATCGTCCGCGCGCTGCGCGTGCTGCGCACCAAGCGCGCGGCGCTGCCCCCCAAGAAGCACGGGAACATCCCGCTGTGACCGGCGACCCCCTGCTCCCCGGCGGCGGCCACGACGGCGGCGATGGGCACGGCCACGACCACGGGCACGACGCGCACGACCACGCGGGCGGCGCCCACGGGCCCGAGCCGCTGCCCGGCGTCGACACCGGTGCCATGCACACCGCCGTCGACGCCCTGACCGCCGCGCTGCACGACTACGTCGACACGGCCGCGGGCGTCCGGGCGGAGTTCGGCGCCTCGGAGGCCGACGAGGACCCGCGGGTGCTCGCGCTCGAGGCGCGCGTCTCCGGGTTGAACGCCCGGCTGTACGACCTGCTGCACGAGAGCCTGGGCATGCACTCCGAGCTCACGGGCATGACGTGGGAGGACGAGGCGGCGCCCGAGGCCGAGACCGGCGCCGACGAGGACACCGACGAGTTCCACCTCGGGTTCGTCGTCAGCGTGCCCCCGCACCCGAGCGACCAGAGCATCGACGCGGTGCTCGGCATCGTCGACAACGGCGGCGCCGAGATCGTGGAGCGGCTGCTCGAGAGCGGCTTCACGGTCGAGGGCTGGGGGGCGTCGCGCGGGGCGCCGGTCGTGTTCGACGACGACCCGGACGACGACGAGGACGACCGGTGACGGCCGGCGAGGCCGGGACGTCCGGGCCCGCGCACGTCCAGGTCGTCCGCGGCACGCCCGACGACGTGGAGCTCGCGGCGCTCGTCGCGGGGCTGGTGGCCGCGACGGGAGGCGGCGAGGACGGGGCGACCGACTGGCCGGGCACCACGCCGCGCGCCGGGTGGGCGGACCGGGCCCGCACCGTCCCGGGCGGCGGCGCGGCCTGGCGCCCCGGCCCCGACGCGTGGCGGCACAGCCTGCGCTGACGTCAGCGCATTCCCGGTGAACCGGGCCCCGTGGCGCGAGTAGGGTCGGCCGGGTGAGCACTGCACCCACCCCCGACAGCCGCGCACCGGAGCGTGCCGCCACCCCGATCGACGCGATCGCCGACGCCTACGTCGACACGACCGCAGCCCTCAACCCCTTCGAGGCCACCGCGCTCGGCATCACGGGCCACGACCACGAGGTCACGGACCTGTCCCCCGCCGGCCACGAGGCCCGCGCGGAGGCCGCCCGGGCCACGCTGCGCGCGCTCGACGCCGAGCAGCCGGTCGACGAGGTCGACCGCATCACGCTGGCCGCGATGCGCGAGCGCCTCGGCCTGGAGCTCGAGCTGCACGACGCGGGCGAGCTGCTCGCCGACCTCAACGTGATCGCCTCGCCGGTGCAGGGCATGCGCGACGTGCTCGACCTCATGGCGACCGACGGCCCCGACGCGTGGTCCACGATCGCCCAGCGGCTCTCCGGGCTGCCGACCGCCGGCGCCGGCTACGTGGAGTCGCTGCGGCTCGCCGCCTCGCGCGGCCGCGTGCCCGCCGTCCGCCAGGTGCGCGAGGCGCTCGCGCAGGCCGAGGAGCTCGCCGACCCGTCGACGTCGTTCTTCACCACCTTCGTCGCGGGCACCGAGGCCCGCGAGGCCGTCGCCGCCGGCGGTGACGCGCTGCGCGAGGACCTGGAGCGCGGCGCCGAGGCGGCCCGCCGCACGTACGCCGAGCTCGCCGCCTTCCTGCGCGACGAGCTCGCCCCGCAGGCGCCGGAGGCGGACGCCGCCGGCCGCGAGCGCTACGCCCTGTGGTCCCGGTACTTCCTCGGTGCCGCGGTCGACCTGGACGAGACGTACCAGTGGGGGCTGGAGGAGCTCGAGCGCGTCGTCGCCGAGCAGGAGGCCGTCGCCGCGCGGATCGCCGGCCCGGGTGCCACCGTCGAGCAGGCCGTGGCAGCGCTCGACGCGGACCCGTCCCGCCGGCTCGAGGGCACCGACGCGCTCCAGCGCTGGATGCAGGAGACCTCCGACGCCGCCGTCGCCGCCCTCGACGGCGTGCACTTCGCCATCCCCGGGCCGATCCGCACGCTCGAGTGCCGCATCGCCCCGACGCAGAACGGCGGCATCTACTACACCGGGCCGTCCGACGACTTCAGCCGGCCCGGCCGCATGTGGTGGTCCGTGCCGCCGGAGGTCACGACGTTCAACACGTGGCGCGAGAAGACGACCGTCTACCACGAGGGCGTCCCCGGTCACCACCTGCAGATCGGCCAGGCCGTCTACCAGCGCGCGACGCTGAACTCGTGGCGCCGGCTCGCGTGCTGGGTGTCCGGGCACGGCGAGGGCTGGGCGCTGTACGCCGAGCGCCTCATGGCCGACCTCGGGTTCCTCGACGACCCGGGCGACCGGCTCGGCATGCTCGACGGCCAGCGGATGCGGGCCGCCCGCGTCGTGCTGGACCTCGGCGTCCACCTGGGCCTGCCCGCGCCGGAGCGCTGGGGCGGCGGCACGTGGGACGCCGACAAGGCGTGGGAGTTCCTGCGCGCCAACGTCAACATGCCCGAGCAGTTCGTGCGGTTCGAGCTCAACCGGTACCTCGGCTGGCCGGGGCAGGCGCCCGCCTACAAGATCGGGCAGCGCATCTGGGAGCAGGTCCGCGACGGCAACCGCGCCGCGACGGAGGCGCGCGGCGAGGAGTTCGACCTGCGTGCGTTCCACGCCCGGGCGCTCGGCATGGGCGCGCTGCCGCTGGACGTCCTGCGGGACGCGCTGGCCTGACGACGGCGGTCGCCCCGGCCCCGTGCCGTGACGCGAACGAGGGCCCCCGGACCTGGTCCGGGGGCCCTCGTTCGTCGGGTGGTGGGTCGGGGTGGTGCGGCGGGCGGCGCCGCGGCGGGCAGGTGCCGTGCGCAGGTGCGGCGCGTGCCCTCAGGCCGCCAGCAGCGTGGGGCCGTACTTGAGCAGGATCGCCGCGAGGAACAGCACGATCACGGCGGCCGTCACGTACCAGTCGGTCCCGGTCGCCACGAACCGGCGCGCCCACGGCCCGGCGCGGCCCGGCAGCCGCAGGTGCCCGTCGCGGACGTTCCACCGGGTCAGGCCGGCCCACACCAGCGTCGTCGTCACGGTGATGAGCAGGCACCAGGGGCACAGCGCCTTGATGACGAAGTACGACTGCAGGAACAGCCACCACGCGAACACCAGGGCCACCGTGTACAGCGCCTGCGTGCCGAGCATGTACCACCGCGGGAACCGCACCCCGGCGATGCCGGCCACGGAGATCGCGATCACCACGGACTCGAACGCGATGCCGAGGAACGCGTTCGGGAAGCCCAGCACCTCCGCCTGCGGGGAGAGCGCCACGGTGCTGCACGAGATCACCGAGCTCACGTCGCAGCTGAACGTCGCGGACGGGTCGAGGGCGAGGCGCCACGCCTCGATCGACAGCACGAACGACGTGAACAACCCGATGGCGCCGGACACGACCATCTCGATCGCGGTCCGGCGGCGCCACGCGACGCGCTCCGGGGAGTCGGGGTCGTCGTCCACGGGGTCGCGGTCGAGCAGGTCGATCGGGTCGGCGGCGGCGCCCACGGGGCGCGTGGCCAGGTCGCTGTCCTCGGTCACGCCTGTCATCGTCGCATCCCCTCCTGGGAGTTCACCGGACATCATCGGCACGCCGTCGCTGCGCACGGGAGGACGTACGTCCCCGGCCCGGCCGTACGCTCGCCCGGTGACCACCCTCGTGCTGGCCTCCGCCTCCCCCGCCCGGCTCGCGACGCTCCGCGCCGCCGGCATCGAGCCCACGGTGGCCGTGTCCGCGGTCGACGAGCCCGCGGTGCTGGCGGCCGCTGGCTCCGTCACGCCGGCCGAGGCCGTGCTGCTGCTCGCCCGCGCGAAGGCCCGTGACGTCGCGCCGGCCCACCCCGGGGCGCTCGTGCTGGGGTGCGACTCCATGCTGGAGCTGGACGGCGAGGTGCTCGGCAAGCCCGCGGACGCCGCCGAGGCCACCGCCCGGTGGCGCGCGATGCGCGGGCGGGCCGGGCTGCTGCACACCGGGCACTGGCTCGTGGACGCGCGGCACGGGAACGCTGCCGCGGACGCCTCGACGGAGGCCGAGCCGGAGGCGGAGTCGGAGGCGGAGTCGGGCGCGACGTCCACCACCGTCGTGCACTTCGCGGACGTGACGGACGCGGAGATCGCCGCCTACGTCGCCACCGGCGAGCCGCTCCACGTCGCGGGTGCCTTCACCATCGACGGCCTCGGCGGCCCGTTCGTCGAGCGCATCGAGGGCGACCACCACGGCGTCGTCGGCCTGAGCCTCCCCCTCCTCCGCCGCCTCCTGGCCACCCGAGCCGTCCCGATCCCCACCCTCTGGCCCTAGCCCCACCCACCCCCCACCCCACCTGAACCCCGTCGGAGGCTCCGACGGGTCGTCGTGGTGCTCCGCGGACCACCACGATCCCGCGCGCCCACCTCCGAACACACTCGGAGCCTCCGAACGCCGCGACCCCCACCCACCTGAACCCCCCGCGCGGCAGCGCGACACCCCGCACCCACCTGCACGCGCTCCGTCCGTTCGGAGGCTCCGACGGGTCGTCGTGGTGCTCCGCGGACCACCACGATCCCGCGCGCCCACCTCCGAACACGTGGGGAGCCTCCGAACGGGGATAGCGGTGGGGCAGCGAGGGCCACGGTCGCCACGGAGGTGGCGGGGAGGGTTTGTCCGCTCCGGACAAGGGGCGGACGGGTGTGGCACCCCCGGGCGCGAGGGCGTTGACGGAACCTCCAAACGCGAGCGTCGCCAGGTGGGCGGTTCCGCAGTCTTGGGGGCGCACGTCCGCCAGGACGTGATCCCCGCCCACCCCCCGCGTTACCGTGAGCCGTGCCCCGCATCTCGAAGGTCCTCGTCGCCAACCGCGGCGAGATCGCCGTCCGCATCGCCCGCGCCTGCCGGGACGCCGGCATCGGCTCCGTCGCCGTCTACGCGGACCCCGACCGCGAGGCGCTGCACGTGCGCGTCGCGGACGAGGCGTACGCCCTGGACGGCGCCCGCGCGGCCGAGACGTACCTCGACATCGCGAAGCTGCTCGACGTGGCCCGCCGCTCCGGCGCGGACGCCGTGCACCCCGGCTACGGGTTCCTCTCCGAGAACGCCGAGTTCGCGCAGGCCGTCATCGACGCGGGCCTCACGTGGGTCGGCCCGCCGCCGGCCGCGATCCGCGAGCTCGGTGACAAGGTCAGCGCCCGGCACATCGCGCAGCGGGCGGGCGCCCCGCTCGTCGCCGGCACGCCGGACCCGGTCTCCGGCGCCGCCGAGGTGCACGCGTTCGTCGCCGAGCACGGCCTGCCGGTGGCGATCAAGGCGGCGTTCGGCGGCGGTGGCCGCGGCCTGAAGGTGGCGCGCTCCGAGGACGAGATCGACGAGCTGTACGACTCCGCGGTGCGCGAGGCGACGGCGGCGTTCGGCCGCGGCGAGTGCTTCGTGGAGCGCTACCTCGACCGCCCGCGCCACGTCGAGACGCAGTGCCTCGCCGACGAGCACGGCACCGTCGTCGTCGTGTCGACCCGCGACTGCTCGCTGCAGCGCCGGCACCAGAAGCTCGTCGAGGAGGCCCCGGCGCCGTTCCTCTCGGACGCGCAGCGCGCGCAGCTCGTCGACGCCTCCGTCGCGATCCTCCGCGAGGCCGGGTACGTCGGCGCGGGCACCTGCGAGTTCCTGGTCGCCGCGGACGGCACCATCTCGTTCCTCGAGGTGAACACCCGCCTGCAGGTCGAGCACCCGGTCTCCGAGGAGATCAGCGGCATCGACCTGGTCCGCGAGCAGCTCCGGATCGCCGACGGCGAGCCCCTGGGCTACACCGAGGTGGAGACCCGCGGGCACTCGTTCGAGTTCCGGCTGAACGGCGAGGACCCGGCCGCCGGGTTCCTGCCCGCCCCCGGCCGCATCTCCACGCTCCGGTTCCCCGCCGGCCCCGGCGTCCGGGTCGACTCCGGCGTCGTCGAGGGCGACACCGTCTCCGGCGCGTTCGACTCGATGATCGCCAAGCTCGTCGTCACGGGCGCGACCCGGCAGCAGGCGGCCGAGCGGGCGCGGCGTGCGCTCGCCGAGCTGGAGATCGCCGGCATCCCGACCGTCGTGCCGTTCCACCGCGCGGTGATGGCGGACCCGGCGTTCGTCCCGACGGACCCGGAGCAGCCGTTCGCGGTGCACACCCGGTGGATCGAGACGGAGTTCGCCGACCGGCTGCCGTCGCTGACCGGGGCACCCGCCGTCACGACGTCCGGCCCCGACGCGGACCCGGAGCCGACCGAGCTGGAGCGGGTCGTCGTCGAGGTCGGCGGCAAGCGGCTGGAGGTCGTGCTCCCGGCGGCCCTCGCGCTGCGGGCGGGTCGCACCGGCCGCGCACCAGCCGGCCCGCGCCGCGCAGCGCCGCGCCGCAACGGGGCCCGCACGGTCGCCGCGTCGGGGACGACGCTGACGTCCCCGATGCAGGGCACGATCGTGAAGGTGGCCGTCGGTGAGGGCGACACGGTGGCCGAGGGCGACCTGGTCGTGGTGCTGGAGGCCATGAAGATGGAGCAGCCGCTGGTCGCCCACCGCGCAGGCACCGTGTCCTCCCTGTCAGCGGGTGTCGGCGGGATGGTCGCGGCGGGGTCCGCCATCTGCGAGATCGTCGACTGAGTGGCCGAGGTCCCGCCGCACCGGCCGCGGCACCCCGGCGACGGCTGGGTCGCCTGCCGCTGCGGACAGCGGCACTGGGGCCTGTCCGGCGCGGCCGGTCTGCTGCTCGCCCGCCCCGCGACGGGCACGGATGCCGCCGCGGTGGTCCTGCAGCACCGCGCGCTGTGGAGCGACCAGGGCGGGACGTGGGGGCTGCCCGGCGGGGCGCGGCACACCGGTGAGCCCGCGGTCGACGGTGCGCTGCGCGAGGCGGCGGAGGAAGCGGGCATCGAGCCCGCGTCCGTGCGGGTGGTGGGCGAGCACGTGCTGGACCACGGTGACTGGTCGTACACCACGGTGGTCGCGGTGACGGCCGGGCCCGTGGACGCCCGGCCGACCGACGACGAGAGCCTCGCGATCGCCTGGGTGGCGCTGGACGACGTGGCGACGCTGCCGCTGCTGCCGGCGTTCGCGGACGCGTGGCCGACGCTGCGCGCGCTGCTGGACGAGGCCGCCGCGGCCTCCTGACCGCGCCGCCGCGCCGAGTCTCGACGCCGTCGAGGCGCCAGCACCCGTGCACGTGATCCCGGCCGGGTCCGGCTCCTGACGCGGTCCGACGGGATCTCGCACAAGCCTTGTGCAAGATCTTGCACCTGTGCAATGCTCTTCACGAGCCGCTGCGGAGCCCTCCCGGCGGCGGGACAGGTCGACGACGACCGCACCCGGTCACCGCTCGCCCCACCCGCCCCGCGAGGCGCCCTCCGCACCAGTGCGGCTCCATGCCGCCGCACCACCAGAAGGGCTGGACCATGCTCGTCAACATGCGCGAGATCCTCGACGACGCGCGGACCCACAACTACGCCGTGGGCTGCATCAACACCCCCACGATGGACCTGCTGCGCGGGATCGTGGGCGCCGCGGAGGACGTCGGGACGCCGATCATCATCGACCACGCCGAGGTGCACGACCCGCTGGTGCGCGTCGAGGACATCGCCCCGTACATGATCGACTTCGCGCGCAAGGCGAAGGTGCCGGTGGCGGTGCACATCGACCACGGCGTCGACCCGACGTTCATCTGGCGCGGCATCCGCTCCGGCTTCACGTCGGTGATGTACGACCTGTCCACGCTCCCGTTCGAGGAGAACCTGAAGCGGGTCACCGAGTTCACCGGCATCGCGCACTCGCTGGACATCTCGGTCGAGGCCGAGCTCGGCGTGATGACCTCCACCCTGCACGACTCGCACGGCGGTCCCGCGGCCCCCGCGGACATCCGTGAGACGTTCACGGACCCCGACCTCGCGGCGACCTTCGCCAAGGAGTCCGGCGTCGACGCCCTCGCGGTCTGCTTCGGCACCGTGCACGGCATGTACGTCGAGGAGCCGAAGCTCGACATCGAGCACCTGACCCGGCTGCGCGCCGCGGTCCCCGAGGAGACCGCGCTGGTCATGCACGGCAGCTCCGGCGTCGACTTCGACCAGATCGCCCAGGCGGTCAAGGCCGGAGCGACGAAGGTCAACTACTACTCGTACCTGTCGGCCGAGGCGTCCCGGTTCGCCGCGCAGCTCGTCGCCGAGGCGGGCAAGCCGGTGTTCTACCATGACCTCACCGAGGCGACGGTCGAGCACATCCGGACGACGACGACGGAGCTGCTGACCGTCTTCGCCAACGGCCACACGTTCTGAGCCGCAGCCGTGGACGCGCAGGCGATGGGGAGGGCCATCGGCGAGGACCTGGTCCGGCTGGACGTGCCGGCACCGGCGTCGAAGGCGGAGCTGTTCCGCGCGATGGCGCAGACCCTGGCCGCGGACGGCCGGATCGACGACGTCGACGACTTCCTGGCCGCCCTGGAGGAGCGTGAGCAGCTCGGCCCGACGTACATGGGCGACGGCCTCGCCCTGCCGCACGGCCGGGGGGCGACCGTGCGCCGCCCGTCGGTCGCGTTCTGGCGGCTCGCCGAGCCGCTGACCTACACGTCCTGCGGGGAGACGGGCGAGGTGCGGCGGGTGTTCATGCTCGCCGTGCCCGAGGGGGGAGCGACGGAGCACCTGCAGGCGCTCGCCCTCCTGGCCCGGCTCCTGATGGACGACGACGCGGTGCACGCCCTCGACGTGGCCCGCACCCCCGCGGAGGCGGTCGACGTGGTCGTCGCCTTCGCCCGCGCCCGGGAGACCCAGCCCGCCTGAGGCGGCCGCCCCCGAGCACGCACGACGCCCCGGCACCGACGCCGGGTGAGGTGACCAGCAACGACGCATCACCGAGAGGGGAAGTCGCAGTGAAGATCGTCGCCGTGACGTCCTGCGCCACGGGTATCGCCCACTCCTACATGGCCGCGGAGGCCATCACGAAGGCCGCCAAGAAGGCCGGGTACGGGGTCAGGGTCGAGATCCAGGGCGCGATGGGACTCGAGAACAAGCTCAGCCAGGCGCAGATCGACGACGCCGACGTCGTCGTGCTGTCCAACGACGTCGGCCTCGTGGAGCCCGGCCGGTTCGACGCCAGCAGCGACAAGATCGTGCGGATCCCCCCGCACGAGGTCATCACCCACCCCGAGCGCGTCGTCGAGAGCGCCCGCCGCATCACCGGGGAGGCGTCGTGAGCTGGAGGGAGCAGGGCACCGTCGTCAAGCAGGCGCTGCTCACCGGGGTCAGCTACATGCTGCCGTTCGTGGTCGCGGGCGGCATCCTCATCGCCCTCGGCTTCGCCATCGGCGGCATCTACGTCTACGACGGCACCGGGTTCGCGGCCGACGTCTTCGCCTGGGGCAAGATGGCGATGAACCTGATGACCGCCGTGCTCGGCGGCTACATCGCCTACTCGATGGCCGACAAGCCGGCCCTCGCCCCCGGATTCGTCGCGGGCACCATCGCCGCGACGCAGGGCTCCGGGTTCCTCGGCGCCATCCTCGGCGGCATCGCCGCGGGCTACATCGTGATGGCGCTGAAGAAGATCCGGCTGCCGTTCGCGCTGCGCTCGATGCTGCCGGTCCTCATCATCCCGGTGGTCGGCACGCTCGCCGTCGCCGTGCTGATGCAGTACGCGCTCGGCATCCCGGTCACCTGGCTGAACACCTGGATGCTCGACACGCTGCAGTCGATGTCCGGCGGCACGCTCGTGCTGCTCGGCATCATCCAGGGCGCGATGCTCGCGTTCGACATGGGCGGCCCGGTGAACAAGGCGGCGTACGCCTTCGCGCTCGCGGCGGCCGACGCCGGGAACTGGGCGCCGATGGCGGCGAACTTCATCGCCTCCATGGCCCCGCCCCTGGGCATCGCACTGGCGATCCTCATCGCCCGGCGCAAGTTCACCAAGGCCGAGCAGGCCAGCGTCGGTGGCCTGCTCGTCGGCGGGGCCGGGATGATCACCGAGTTCGCGATCCCGTTCGCGGCCGCGAGCCCGCTGCGGGTGATCCCCGCGCTGATGGCCGGCAGCTCCGTCGGGGCCGCCCTGTCCTACGTGGCCGGCCTCACCCTGCAGGCGCCGCACGGCGGGCTGTTCGTGCTGCTGCTGTGCAACAAGCCCCTGCTGTTCCTGCTCATCCTCGCCGTCTCCGGCCTGGTCACCGCGTTCACCCTGATCGCGCTCCGGCCGAACCTGCCCGCCGACCCCGCACCCGGGGCGGCACCGGACGACGAGCCCGTCAGCTCGAGCGCGGACGCCCTGCAGCTCGACTGACGACCCGACGCGGCCGCGGCCCCCGCCCGGCTCCTGCACGACCCCGGCACGCCCGAGGCACGGACCCTGCGCGCACCCGCGCCGGCGTCAGCGTGCCCGCGCACGGGTCGCGGCCGCGTCACCCCCGGACCTCCACCCACCACCAGAAGGAGTGACGCACCCAATGACCAAGTTCCAGGACGTGATGGGGAGCTGGCCGTTCCCGCCCGCCGAGAAGCGGCCGATGCTGCTGCGGCAGTCGGACTACCTGCACTACCTCTACCCGCCGGACAACGCCCGCACGAGCGACAACAACTACCTGTTCCTCTCGACGGACACGATGCTGGTCGGCATCTACGAGCTGGCGCCCGGTGCGTCGTTCGAGCCGATCGACATCCACCCCGGCGACGAGTCGTACTTCATCCTCGAGGGCCCCGTCGTGCAGAAGTGCTCGCTCGGCCAGTACGTGCAGCTGCAGAAGGACGAAGCGCTGTACATGCCGGAGCGGGTGTGGCACCAGGGCAACAACTTCACGACGCACAAGGCCCGCATCCTGTACTTCATCGCGCCGAAGGCGTGGGGCGACGACATCCCGCCGAAGGTGTTCCCGACAGCCGACGACACCAAGTCGTACAAGGGCCGCAAGAACGCCGAGATCGCCGACATCTCGGGCCGGCAGGGCATCACCCGCATGCCCACCACCGACGACCTCGGCCACTGGCCGGTCGACGGCGTCGCGGCGCGGCAGTTCCCGCAGAACATCTACCGCATCCGCGAGGACGACAAGCTCATCACCCTGTCCGGGACCGAGCAGCCCACGCTGATGAAGTTCTCGGTGAGCACCGACCGCCAGCACCTGGGCGAGATCATCCTGCCCGCCGGCGGCACCGGCCCGCGCTGCTCCGACATCGACAGCCACGGCGGCGACGCCCTCCTGTACTGCCTCGAGGGCCCGATCACCGTGAACCTCCCCGACGAGCTCGAGGCGTTCACGATGGACCCGGGCGACTCGTTCTTCGTGCCGGCCGGTACCCGCTACCAGCTGTGCAACTTCGACGGGTACCCCGTCCGCGCCGTGTTCTGCATCGCGCCGGACCTCTGACCGGCCGCGGGGTGCGGCCAGGTCACCTGCCGCACCCCGCGCGCCTTCGCCCGTCCGCCCCGCGACCGGCAACCGGCGCGACGGGACCCATCCGCACGCGAACCCCTGCGACCCGAGGAGACGCCCGCGATGACGCGCGTGCTCAACGACCCCACCACCTTCGCCCGCGACCACCTGCGGGGCTTCGCCCACCTGCACGCCGACCTGCTCACCGCAGTCCCCGGCGGCGTGGTCCGCGCCGACGCCCCCCCGGCCGCCACCGTCGCGGTCGTCACCGGCGGCGGCAGCGGCCACTACCCCGCGTTCTGCGGCTGGGTCGGCCCCGGTCTGGCGGACGGCGCCGTGGTCGGCGACGTGTTCGCCTCCCCGTCCGCCGAGCAGGTCGTCCGTGTCGCCCGCGCGGCGGACACCGGCGGCGGCGTCCTGCTCGTCTACGGCAACTACGCCGGCGACGTCCTGAACTTCACCGAGGCGCTGGACCGCCTCGCCGCCGAGGGCGTGGCCGTGCGCCAGCTCGCCGTCACCGACGACGTCACGTCCGCCGGGCCGGACGAGCGCGAGCGCCGCCGCGGCACCGCCGGCGACCTGGTGGTCCTCAAGGTGGCGGGCGCCGCCGCGGCCGCGGGGCACGACCTCGACCGGGTCACCGCCCTCGCCGAGCGAGCCAACGCCCGCACCGCGTCGTTCGGCATCGCGTTCTCCGGGTGCACGCTCCCCGGCGCGGACGCTCCGCTGTTCGACCTGCCCGACGGGCTCATGGGTGTGGGCATGGGCGTGCACGGTGAGCCGGGCATCGCCGAGCAGCCCGTCGCCCGCGCCGCGGACCTCGCGCGGCTGCTCGTCGACCGGCTGCTGGCCGAGCGTCCCGCGGACGCGAGCGACCGGGTGGCCGTGCTGCTGAACGGCCTCGGCGCGACCAAGTACGAGGAGCTGTTCCTGCTCTGGGGCGAGGTCGCCGCACTGCTGGAGGCCGCAGGCCTGACACTGGTCGCCCCCGAGGTCGGCGAGCTCATCACCAGCCTGGACATGGCCGGGCTCTCGCTGACGGTCTGCTGGCTGGACGCGGAGCTCGAGGAGCTGTGGCGGGCGCCGGCGACCTCGCCCGCGTTCCGGCGCGGGGCGGTCCACGCGGGGCCGGCACGCCGGACCGCCGCCGCCACGCCCGCGCCCGTCGCGGAGACCGCGCCCGTCACGCCCCGCGCGCCCGAGGTCGTCGCGGTGTCCCGCCTGGTCGCGGGCGCCGCCGGGGACGTGCGCGACGCGCTCGCCGCCGCCGAGCAGCACCTGGGTGACCTCGACGCGGTCGCCGGCGACGGGGACCACGGCCGCGGGATGTCCCGGGGCGCGAGCGCCGCGCACGAGGCCGCCGCCCGCGCCGCCGCGCTCGGGGCCGGGCCGGCCACCGTGCTGCAGGAGGCGGGCGCCGCCTGGGCGGACCGCAGCGGCGGCACGTCCGGGGCGCTGTGGGGCGCCGCCCTGCGCGCGGCCGCGGGTGCGCTGCCCGACGACGCCGTGCCGGACGCGTCCGCCGTGGTGGCGGCCGTGACCGCCGCGCGCGACGCGCTCGTGCGCACCGGCGGGGCCGCGGTGGGCGACAAGACGATGCTCGACGCGATCGAGCCGTTCGTGACCGTGCTGGCCGAGGGCGTCGCCGACGGCGCCCCGGTGCGCGAGGCGTGGACCCGGGCGGCGCGGGAGGCGCAGACCGCGGCCGAGGCGACCGCGCAGCTGACCCCGCTCCGGGGACGGGCGCGACCGCTCGCGGCGCGCAGCCTCGGGCACCCGGACCCGGGGGCGGTCTCGGCGGCGCTGGTGCTGACGACGCTCGGCGGGGCCGGCACCGGCGGGGGTCCGGCATGAGCGCCCGCACGACCCGGCCGCTCGCGGCCGTCAGCCTCAAGACCTACCTCGGCCAGGCGGACACCCTGGCGTGGCTGGAGGCGGTGCGCGGCGTCGCGGTCACCGGCCCGGCGGGCGTCGACCTGCTCGTGCTCCCCGTCGCGACCGCCCTGCCCGACGCCGCGCGCGTGCTCGGCGCGGTGGGGGTGCGGGTCGGCGCCCAGGACTGCTCCTGGACGCCGCCCGGCGCGTACACCGGCGAGCTGCCCGCCGAGCTGCTCGCGGAGGTCGGTGCGGAGGTCGTCGAGATCGGGCACGCCGAGCGCACGGGGGTGCTCGGGGAGGACGCCGCGGTGACCGCCGCCAAGGCCGCCGCCGCGGTGCGGGCCGGCCTGGTCCCGCTGGTCTGCGTCGGCGAGGACGAGCGGGTCTCCCCCGAGGCCGCCGCGTCACGGTGCGCCGCCCAGCTCGATGCCGCCCTGCGGGACGTGCCGGAGGGGCCGGTCCTCGTCGCGTACGAGCCGGAGTGGGCCATCGGCGCCGACGAGCCCGCCGGGCCGGACCACGTGCGGGCGGTCTGCCGGCGGCTGCGCACGCACCTGGACGCGCACCGCCCCGACCACCGCCTGCTGTACGGCGGCACGGCGGGACCCGGGGTGTTCACCCGGCTGCACCCCGACGTCGACGGGCTGTTCCTCGGACGGCGCGCGCACGAGGTCGCCGCGCTCGCCGAGGTGATCGAGGAGATGGCGCGGGTGGCCGGACCGGCACCCGTCGCCCCGTGACCAGCACCAGCACCAGCACCAGCACGAGGAGAGGCACGATGACCGACAGGCTGCGGATCGTCGTCGGCGCGGACGACGCCGGCGTGGACTACAAGGAGGCGCTCGCCGCCCAGCTGCGCCAGGACGAGCGGGTCGCCGAGGTGATCGACGTCGGCGTCGGACCCGACGAGCACACCGCGTACCCCGACGTCGCCGTCGAGGCGTCCCGCAAGGTCGCCGCCGGGGAGGCCGACCGGGCGCTGCTGATCTGCGGCACCGGCCTCGGCATGGCGATCACGGCGAACAAGACCCCCGGCGTCCGGGCCGTCACCGCGCACGACGTGTACTCGGTGAGCCGGTCGGTGCTGTCCAACGACGCGCAGGTGCTCACGATGGGGCAGCGCGTCATCGGGCTGGAGCTCGCGCGCACCCTGGTCGACGGCTGGCTGGACCTGCGGTTCGACCAGACGTCGCCGTCGAGCAGCAAGGTCGAGCTGATCCGCCGGTACGACGAGGCCCGCACCGCCGCGCCGACCCCCGACACGGTCCGGGCCGCCGAGTCCCCCGTCACCCGCACCGTCGTCGTCGGCTCCCGCAGCGGCCTGCACGCCCGCCCGGCCCGGTTGTTCGCGGACGCCGCGAAGGCCACCGGCCTGCGGGTCCTGGTCTCCCGGGCCGGCGGCACCCCCGCCCCGGCGTCCAGCGTGCTGGCGGTCATGGCGATCGGCGCGCAGCAGGGCGACGAGATCGTGCTGTCCGTCGCGGGCCCCGGCGCCGAGCGCGTGGCCGACGACCTGGCCGCGCTCGTGGCCCGCGACCTGGACGAGGAGTGAGCAGGTGACGACCACCCTCCGCGACGCGGACCGGGTGCTGCGCGGCGTCGGCGTCGGCCGTGGCGCCGCGGTCGGCCCGGTGGTGCGCGTGCACCCGGCGCCGGCGCTGCCACCGGCCGAGCCCGCCGTCGCCGACCCGGCCGCGGCCGTGACCGCCGCGCTGGACGCCGTCGCCCGCGACCTGGACGCGCTCGCCGAGAGCGCGGACGGCACGCTGCGCGAGGTGCTGCGCGCCACCGCCGCGATGGCCGACGACGAGATGCTCCGCACCGAGGCGCTGCGCCGGGTGGCCGGCGGCACCGCACCGGCCCGAGCCGTCGACGAGGCGGTCGAGGAGGTCTGCGCGACCTTCACCGCGGCGGGCGGGTACCTCGCCGAGCGGGTCACCGACCTGCGCAGCGTCCGGCACCGCGTCGTCGCGCGCCTGCTCGGCCTCCCCGCGCCGGGGGTCCCGCTGCTGACCGAGCCGTCCGTCGTCGTCGCCGAGGACCTCGCGCCGGCCGACACCGCGGGGCTGGACCCCCGGCTGGTGCTCGCGATCGTCACCGAGCAGGGCGGCCCCACGGGGCACACCGCGATCATCGCCGGCCAGCTCGGGCTGCCGTGCGTGGTGCGGGCACCGGGCGCGTCGGTGCTGGAGGACGGCGACCGGGTCGCGGTGGACGCCGCCGCCGGGGTGGTGCACCGCGACCCCGGCCCCGCCCTGCGCAAGCAGCTCGCCGGACGTGCCGCTGACCTGCGCTCCCTCGCGGAGGACACCGCGCCCGGCGCGACCGCCGACGGGCACCCGGTCGCGCTGCTCGCGAACATCGGCACCGCCGAGGACGCCCGCGCGCTGCCGCCCGGTGCCGAGGGCGTCGGGCTGTTCCGCACCGAGGTGCTGTTCCTCAGCCGCGCGGTCGCCCCCGCCGTCGAGGAGCAGGCCGACGTCTACGCCGCGGTGCTCGCGTCGCTCGGCGACCGCAAGGTCGTGGTCCGCACGCTGGACGCCGGCGCCGACAAGCCGCTGCCGTTCGCCGGGCTGCCGCCGGAGGAGAACCCCGCGCTCGGCGTCCGCGGCTACCGCCTGGCCCGGCGCCGCCCGGAGCTGCTGGACGACCAGCTCCGGGCGCTCGCGCTCGCCGCCCGCCGCACCGGCACCGAGCCGTGGGTGATGGCCCCGATGGTGGCGACCCCCGCCGAGGCGTCCGCGTTCGCCGCCCGGGCGCGGGGTGCCGGGCTGAGCACCGTGGGCGCGATGGTCGAGGTGCCGTCGGCCGCCTGGTCCGCGAGCGCCCTGCTCGCCGACCTCGACTTCGTGTCGATCGGCACCAACGACCTGGCGCAGTACACGATGGCGGCCGACCGGTTGCAGGGCGACCTCACGGACCTCCTCGACCCGTGGCAGCCCGCCGTGCTGGGGCTCGTGGAGCGCACCGTGACGGCGGCGCGGGCAGCCGGGCGGCCGGTGGGGATCTGCGGCGAGTCCGCGGCGGACCCCGTGATGGCGCTCGTGCTGGTCGGCCTCGGCGTGACCAGCCTGTCCATGTCCGCGTCGTCCCTCCCCGCGGTACGCTTCTCGCTGCGTCAGCACAGCCGCGCGACGTGCACCGAGATCGCCCGCGCGGCCCTGGCGTCACCCGATGCCCACGGGGCGCGCGCGGCGGCGTCGGCGCGTGTCGCACCCGAGGTCCGCCGGACCCTGGCCCTGCCAGAGCAGGGCTGACCGGTGAGCGGGGGGCGTGTCGTCTGGGCGCTGAGGTCGGGCACGAGAGGGGGCGTGATGCGCGGTGGAGGGGACCACGTGCGCCTGATGGCGCGCGTCGCACGGATGCATCACGAGCAGGGCATGCGCCAGACCGCCATCGCGGCCGAGCTGCACCTGTCGACCGCGCGGGTGTCCCGGCTGCTCAAGCGGGCCGTCGAGGAGGGCATCGTCCGGACCATCGTGACGCTGCCGCCCGACGTGCACACCGACCTGGAGCAGGAGCTCGAGGCGCGGTACGGGCTCGCCGAGGCGGTGATCGTCGACGGCCCGGACGGCGACGAGCCCGTGCTGCCCGCCCTCGGTGCCGCCGCGGCGGTCTACCTGGAGTCGACGCTGACCGGCGAGGTCGTCGGCATCGCGTCCTGGAGCTCCAGCCTGCTCGCGGTGATGGACGCCATGCAGCCCACGAACGGCTACACCCTGCGCCAGGTCGTGCAGATGGTCGGCGGGCACGGCAACCCCGCGGTGCAGATGGAGTCCTCCCGCCTCATCGGGCAGTTCGCCCAGCTCACCGGTGCCGAGGCCGTCATGGTGCCGGCCCCCGGCCTGCTGGGCTCCCGGCAGGCGCGCGACAGCCTGCTCGCGGACCCGCCGGTCGCCGAGGTCGTCACGCGGTGGGACGAGATCACCGTCGCGCTGGTCGGCATCGGCACGCTCGAGCCGTCGGCGCTGATCCGGGAGAGCGGCAACGCCATGGCGCCCGACCAGCTCGAGCGGCTCCGCGGGCTCGGCGCGGTCGGGGACATCTGCCTGCGGTACTTCGATGCCGACGGCCGGGTCATCACCTCCGAGCTGGACGACCGGATTCTCGGCATCGAGCCGGCGAAGCTGCTCGCGATCCCGCGGCGGGTCGCGGTCGCCGGGGGCATGCGCAAGCTCGCCGCGATCCGGGCCGCGCTCGTGGGCGGGTGGGTGACGGTGCTCGTCACGGACGCGAACGTCGCGCGGGCGCTGCTGGCCTGACCCGGGGTTGCTGGTGGCCACGCACCGCCCGCGGCCCTAGGTTGTCGGGATGACCGTCCCGGCCGCCGCACCGCCCGCCACACCCCCGGCCGGTGGCCCGCGGCCCCCGGACGCCGGCGTCACGACCCGCGTCACCCTGCTCGCCCTGGTGACCGTGCTGGCCGTCGACGTCGTGCGCGCGTCCGGGCCGGTCCTGGACCGGGCGTTCACGGTCGGCACGGTCACCGTCGCGGTCACCGCCCTGGTGACGTTCGTCGGTGCGGGGCTGGTCGCGGCCGTCGCGCTGCTGGCCACCGGGCGTCGCGGTCCCGGGACCGCCTCGGGCGCCACGGTGCTGGCCGTCGTGGCCGCCGCGGGCGCGGCGCGCCTCGTCACGCAGGCCGTGCACGACGCCGCCCGGTTCGGCGCCGGGCTGGTCACCGCCGCGCTCGCCGTCGCGGCTCTCGTCCTGACGGCCACCCTGGTCGCGGGGCGGCCCACCGGCGGCCGGCAGGCGGCGCTCGGGCTGACGCTCGGCACCGGGCTGTCCGCGGCGCTCCAGCTGACGCTCGGCACCTGGGACCCGCTGTGGCGCGGTGGAGTCGTCGGGAGCGTCGTCGCGATCACGCTCGTGGGGCTCACGGTCGCGCTGGCCGTGGTCGGGCGCGGCTGGACCGCGGCGGGCCGGCCGCGCCGGACCTGGGTGCTCGGGCCCGCCCTGGCCCTGGTGCTCATGGTGCTGGCCAACCCGGCGTTCGCCGCCTCGCAGTCCGGCGTGCCGCTGCTGGGCGCGGGCACCGCGACCGTGCTCGCCGCCGCGGCGACCGTGTGGGTGCTGCTGGTCCCGCGCGTCCTCGTCCCGGCGGTGCGGGTGTGCGCCGCGGTGCTGCTGCCCGTCGCGACGGCCGTGGCCGTGCTCGTCACCGGGCCGGTCGCCCTGGTCGCGGTCGTGCTCGCCGAGGGCGCCGCGGGGGTCGTCCTCGCGGCGGCCCTCAGCACCCGCCGGCCCGCACCGCCCGGGGTGCCGCGCACCGCGCTGGCCACCTCGGCCGTCGGGGCCGGGCTGGTCGCGGTCCTGCTCGTGTACCTGCTCGACTACGACGTCCCGCTCGGGGTCGACAACGCGTGGGTCGTGGTCCTCGCGGCCGCCCTGGTCGCCGTGGGCGGCCTGCGCTGGCGGACCCCCGAGGAGACCTCGGTCCGGGAGAGCGCGCCCCCGCTGCGGGCCAACGCGCTGCGGTTCCTCGTGCTGCCCTCCGTGGTGCTGCTGCTGGTCGCCTGGTGGGCGTCCGCGGCCGGGACGTCGACGGCCGTCGCGGTCGACCGGGAGGCCGGCACGATGGTCGTCCTCGACTGGAACCTGCACTACGGCGTCTCCGCGGACACGGCCGTCGACCTGGAGCAGGTCGCCCGCACCATCGAGTCCGAGGCGCCCGACGTCGTGATGCTCCAGGAGGTCGCGCGCGGCTGGGTGCTCGGCGGGGGCACGGACATGGCCACGTGGCTCGGGCACCGGCTGGGCATGCACGTGGCGTTCGCGCCGGCGGCCGACCAGCAGTTCGGCAACGTCCTGCTGTCCCGCGAGCCGCTGCGCGACGTCGAGGTGGTGCGGCTGCCGTTCGGCGCCGGGCCGCAGCAGCGCTCGGCGCTCACCGCCCTGGTCGACGGGCCCGACGGGCAGCCCGTCCGGGTCACGTCCGTGCACCTCCAGCACCGGGACCAGAACACCCCCACCCGGCTCGAGCAGCTCGCCGCCCTGGAGCGCGCGCTGCCCGACGACGGGCCCTCGGTGCTCGGCGGCGACCTGAACGCGGGCCCGGGCTCCCCCGAGGTCGGGGCGCTCACGGACGCCGGCTGGGCCGACGCCCTCGACACCGCGGGCGACCCGGTCGCGCTCACCTACCCGAGCGACGACCCCGAGGTCCGGATCGACTGGCTGCTCGGCCGCGGCGGGGCGGTGTTCGACGACGCGCGGGTGCTGTCCGACGAGTCCTCGGACCACCTGCCCGTGGTCGCCGTGGTGCGCGTCGGGGGCTGACCCGCTACTCCGTGTGGTGCAGCACCCGGGCGACCTCGGCGATGCTGCCGGACAGCGACGGGTAGACCGTGAACGCGCTCGCGACGTCGTCGACCGTCAGGCTGTGCGACACCGCGAGCGTGATCGGGAAGATCAGCTCCGACGCCCGCGGCGCCACCACGACGCCGCCGAGCACCGTGCCGGCCGTCGAGTGCGCGAACAGCTTCACGAAGCCGTCCCGGACGCCGAGCATCTTCGCCCGCGGGTTCCGGGCCAGGGGCAGCGTGTGCGTGACGAAGTGCGCGTCCCGCTCGACGAGGGCGCGCTCGCTGAGGCCGACGGTCGCGATCTCGGGGGCCGTGAAGATGTTCGCCGCGACGCCGCGCACCTGCAGCGGCGCGACCGCGTCGCCGAGCGCGTGCGACATGGCGATCCGGCCCTGCATCGCGGCGACGGACGCGAGCGGCAGCACACCCGTCACGTCGCCGGCCGCGTAGACCCCGCGCGCCGACGTCCGGGACACCCGGTCGACCTCGATGTGCCCGGACGGCGTGGTCAGCACGCCCGACTCCGCCAGTCCGAGGCCCTCGGTGCTGGGGATCGACCCGACCGCGAGCAGCACGTGCGACCCCTCGATCTCGCGGCCGTCCGCCAGCGTGACCACGACGCCGTCGGCGGTGCGCCGCGCGGCCTGCGCCCGCGAGCGCGCCACGACCTCCATGCCGCGGGCGCGGAACACGTCCTCGAGCATCGTCGCGGCGTCGGCGTCCTCCCCCGGCAGCACGCGGTCGCGGCTCGAGACCAGCACGACCTGCGACCCCAGCGAGACGTAGGCGCCGGCGAACTCCGCGCCCGTCACGCCCGAACCGACCACGACCAGCCGCTCCGGCAGCTCGGCCAGGTGGTAGAGCTGCGTCCACGTGAGGATCCGCTCGCCGTCCGGCTGGGCGTCCGGCAGCGTCCGCGGGGTCGCCCCGGTGGCGAGCAGCACCACGTCGGCGTCGAGCGTGCGCTCGCCCGCCTCCCCCGTGACGACCACCCGCTCCGGACCGTCCAGCCGGCCGTGGCCGATCTCGACCTGCACGCCCTCGCGCTCCATGCGGGTGCGGATGTCCCGGGACTGGGCCAGGGCCAGCTCGCGCACGCGGGCGTTCACGGCCGCCATGTCGACGCTGTGACGCCGCCGGCGGCCCCCGTCCGCCGCCGTGCCCGGCACCTCGTCGTCACCCGGGGACGCCGGGATGTCCAGCCGGATCCCCAGGTCGGGGGCGCGCTCGGCGATCGTCATCCACTCCGCCGTGGCGATGAGGGTCTTGGACGGCACCACGTCGGTGAGCACGGCGGCGCCACCCAGGCCCGCGCGCTCCACCACGGTCACGTCCGCCCCGAGACGCCGGGCGACCAGCGCCGCCTCGTAGCCGCCGGGTCCTCCCCCGACGACGACGACGCGCGGGGCGGGCCGGCGGTCGTCGCGCGGCTGCTCGGGACCGCGCTGCGGGGCGGGCGTGGCCGGGTCGGCGGGGGCGGGCGCGGGCGTGGGGGTCGGCTGCGTCACGCCGACCATCTTGACCCCTGCGCCCGCCGGGCGCGCGCGACCCGCGCGGGCGTCCGTGCCCCGGCCCGCGCACCCGGCCCGCCGCCCGGTGCCCAGCCGGTGGATCCCGCCGTCTCGGCGGCGCCGTCCCCGGGCTGCGTGAGGCACGACGCCGGTAGGCTCGGCGGGTGCGTCCGGCCCTGGCCGGGGCACCCGCAGACCCGCGCTGCGCCCGCGCGGGCACCCGTGCCGCACGTCCGCAGCACCCGCCCCAGGAGGAGCACCCCGCATGGCCGACGACGCCCGCCTCGACGACCCCACCACCGACCCGCTGGCCGTCGCCGCCGACGCCGCGACGTTCCTCGCCCGCGAGACCGGCGTCGACCGGCACGACGTCGCGCTGGTGCTCGGCTCGGGCTGGGGCGGAGCCGCCGACCTGCTGGGCGAGACCGTCGCGGAGATCCCCGCGCCCGAGGTGCCGGGCTTCGCGGCGCCGGCCGTCGTGGGCCACGTCGGCACGATCCGCTCGATCCGCATCGAGGCGACCGGCAAGCACGCGCTGGTGCTCGGCTCCCGCACCCACCTGTACGAGGGCAAGGGCGTGCGCCGCGTGGTGCACGGCGTGCGGACGGCCGCCGCCGCGGGCTGCTCGACCGTCGTCCTGACCAACGGCTGCGGCGGCCTCGACCCGTCGTGGGCGCCGGGCACGCCCGTGCTCATCAAGGACCACATCAACCTCACGACCGTCTCCCCGCTGGAGGGCGCGACGTTCGTCGACCTGACGGACCTGTACTCCGCGCGCCTGCGGGACGTCGCGCGCACCGTGGACCCCACGCTGGACGAGGGTGTGTACGTCCAGTTCCGCGGACCGCACTACGAGACGCCTGCCGAGGTCGCGATGGCCGGCGTGCTCGGCGGCAGCCTCGTCGGCATGTCCACCACCATCGAGGCCATCGCCGCGCGGCACGTCGGCATGGAGGTGCTGGGCGTCTCCCTGGTGACCAACCTCGCGGCGGGCGTCGGCGACGAGCCGCTGTCCCACGAGGAGGTGCTCGAGGCCGGACGCGCCGCGGGCCCTCGCATCAGCCGGCTGCTCGCGGACGTCGTCGGCCGCATCTGAGCGCCCCGTCCCCGCACGCCGCCCCCACCCACCCCGACCGAGGAGCAGGACCCGCCGATGACCGAGCAGCAGCCCACGGACCCGACCGCCGACGGCTGGCCGGCCCTGGCGGAGCAGGTGCGCGCGTGGATCGCCGACGACCCCGACCCCGCGACCGCCGAGGAGCTGCGACGGCTCCTGACCCGCGCCGAGGCGGAGCTGCCGGAGGTCGACGGGGACACGGTCACGCCCGAGCAGCGGCACGCCGCGGTCGACGTGCAGGAGGCCCGTGAGGACCTCGCGGACCGGTTCCAGGGGTTGCTGCAGTTCGGCACCGCCGGCCTGCGGGGCGCGATCGGCGGCGGCCCGCACCGCATGAACCGCGCGGTCGTCATCCGGGCGGCGTCGGGCCTGGGGGCGTTCCTGCTCGGCGAGCTCGAGGGGGCGACGCCGGCGCCGAAGGTCGTCGTCGGCCACGACGCCCGGCACGGCTCGGAGGACTTCGCACGCGACACGGCGGCGGTGCTCACGGCGGTGGGCGTGGACGTCGTCATGCTGCCGCCGCGGCTCCCCACGCCGGTCCTCGCGTTCGCCGTCCGCCACCTCGGCGCGGACGCGGGCGTCATGGTCACCGCGAGCCACAACCCGCCGCAGGACAACGGCTACAAGGTGTACCTCGGCGGGCGCGTCGTGACCGACGCCGGCCAGGGCGCGCAGATCGTCCCGCCGGTGGACGGGGCGATCGCGGCGGAGATCGCCCGGGTGCCGTCCGTGGCGGCGGTGCCGCGCGCGCGGGACGGCTGGGCGGTCGCCGGGCCCGAGGTGGCGGACGCGTACGTGGCGCAGGTGCTGCGCCTCGCGGACGTGTCGGAGGCGGCGCGCACCGCGGCGGCGGGCCTGCGCATCGTCCTGACGCCGATGCACGGGGTGGGCGGCGCCACCGCGCGGCGCGTCCTCGCGGAGGCCGGCTTCACCGACGTGCACGTGGTCGCCGAGCAGGCCGAGCCGGACCCCGACTTCCCGACCGTCGCGTTCCCCAACCCGGAGGAGCCCGGCGCCATCGACCTCGCCGTCGCCCTCGCGGCGGAGGTCCGGGCGGACCTCGTGATCGCGCTCGACCCCGACGCGGACCGGTGCGGCGCCGCCGTCGTCGACCCGCGGCTGCGCACCTACTCCGGCCCGGGTGCCGCGGCCGCCGACGGCTGGCGGATGCTCCACGGGGACGAGACGGGGGCCCTGCTCGGCAGCGTCGCCGCCGAGCGGTTCGGCACACCCGGCGCCACCGAGGTCGCGCCCGACGCCCCGGTGCTGGCGAACTCGATCGTGTCGTCGCGGCTGCTGGCGCGCATCGCCGCGCACGCCGGTCTGCGTCACGCGCAGACGCTCACCGGGTTCAAGTGGATCTCGCGCGTCGACGGCCTCGTCTTCGGCTACGAGGAGGCCCTCGGGTACTGCGTCGACCCCGCCCACGTCCGCGACAAGGACGGCATCTCCGCCGCGCTCACGCTCGCCGGGCTCGCCGCGCGCCTGAAGGTCGAGGGCCGCACCCCGGTCGACGTGCTCGACGACCTCGCGCGCCGCCACGGGCTGCACCTCACCGACCAGCTCTCGGCGCGGTTCACGGACCTGTCGCAGATCCCGGAGACCATGCAGCGGCTCCGCGAGCACCCGCCGGTCGTCCTCGCCGGCTCCCCCGTGATGTCCGTCGTGGACCTCGCGGCGGGCTCCGAGGCGGACCGCGGCGGCCTGCCCCCGACCGACGGCATCCGGCTGCTCACGCAGGACGACACCCGCGTGGTCGTGCGCCCGTCCGGCACCGAGCCGAAGGTGAAGTGCTACCTCGAGGTCGTCGTGCCGGTCGAGGAGCACGCCTCCCCGGAGACGGTCGGCGCCGCCCGTGCGGCGGCGCGGCAGCGGCTCGACGCGGTGCGCGCGGACGTGGCGGCGGCGCTGGGGCTCTGAGGCCCCGCGGCGGGCGACCCACGCGACCGGCACGACCGGCGCGCCGGGCACGACCGGGGCGATCGGCGCGACGAGCACTGCCGCCGCGGCGGGCACGGCGCGGGACGCCGGGCAGGCGGGTGACGTGCGGGCACGCACCGCGGAACCCGCCCGGCCGGCGCCACCGCGCCGCTACGGTGACGCCCGTGCACCCGACCCCGGCCCGCCGCGCCGCCCTCGGCCTGACCGCCGCGGCGGTCGTCGTGGGTCTGGCCGCGTGCTCGTCCCCGACGGACCTCGGCGAGGAGGTCGCGAGCCACGCCGTGCAGTCCCTGCTCGACGACCTGGCCTTCGAGAGCTACGCCCCGGACATCGTGGAGTTCGCCCGGCGCGCGGAGGCCGCCACCGAGCAGGGCCCGATCATGATGCTGGACGTCGAGGAGGGCGACGCGTCGGCGCGCAACGGCGGCGAGCCGATCGGGTGGATCACGTTCGGGCTGACCGTGAGCGACACCCGCCGGGCCGAGGGCTACTGGGACTCGGACCGCGAGCAGGACCCGGGGCCGTCCTGCTACCGGGTCATGTTCGACCACTGGGGCGCCCAGGACATCCGCGGCGCCGACTGCCCCGACACGCTCGAGGAGGTCCCCGCGCCGCCGTCGCAGCAGCCGGAGATCGCCGCGAACGCCGAGGAGGCGGTGTGGTCGGTGCTGCAGGCCCTGCCGGAGGACCCGCCGTCGGAGGACGAGATCGTCGCGGAGGTCACCGCCCTGCTCGAGCCGCACGACAACGACGTGACGCCGCTCGCGGAGGTGACGGCCCACGTCGAGGGCACGTCCGTGGCCGTCGCGACCGGCGACGCCCACGACTGCGTGCTCGTGGGGCGGTTCCAGGGCGAGGTCCGGGACGTCGACGTCCCGTCGGTGTACCTGCTGCCCGGGGAGCTCGGCTGCACGGCGGACACGGCGTTCGCCGACCTGCGCCCGCCGCACTGACGCCAGACCGGGCCCGGCACCGCCGCCGGCCCACGGGACCGGCGGCGGGGCGTCAGGAGTTCAGTACCCGCCGTCCGCCTCGAAGCCGCCGAGCACCGCCGCGGTGCCCGACAGGCCCAGGCGGGTGGCGCCGGCCTGGACCATCGCGAGCGCGTCGGCCGTCGTCCGGATGCCGCCCGACGCCTTGACGCCCAGCCGTCCGCCGACGGTGGCCGCCATGATCTCGACGGCGTGCACGGAGGCGCCCCCCGCGGGGTGGAAGCCGGTGGAGGTCTTCACGAAGTCGGCGCCCGCGGCCTCGGCGGCGCGGCACACCTCGACGATCTCGTGGTCCGTCAGCGCGGCGGACTCGATGATCACCTTGAGCACGACGGGCGCCGGGGCGGCGGCGCGCACGGCGGCGACGTCGGCCTGCACGTCAGCGAACCGGCCCTCCTTCGCGGCACCCACGTCGATGACCATGTCGACCTCGTCGGCGCCGTCGGCGACGGAGCGCGCGGCCTCGGCCGCCTTGACGTCGCTGTGGTGCTTGCCCGACGGGAAGCCGCAGACGGTCGCGACCTTGAGCCCGCGGGCGTCGAGCGGCAGGAACGACGGCGAGACGCACACGGAGTACACGCCCAGCTCGACGCCCTCCGCGATCAGCGCCTCGACGTCGGCGCGGGTGGCCTCCGGCTTCAGCAGCGTGTGGTCGACGAACTTCGCCAGTCCTGCGGCGTCCAACGAGGCGCTCATGCGCGGTGCCTTCCTGGTGCGGTGGGTGCGTGGCCGGGCAGGATCACCCGGTCGACGAGGTCGGTGCGCTCGTCCTCGTGGAGGAACGCGTGCCGCGCGGCGGTGACCGTGACCGCGCGCAGGTCGTCCGGCGTCCAGCCGGCCTCGGAGACGAGCAGGTGCAGCTCCCGGCTCAGCGTGGTGCGGGACTGCAGACGGTTGTCGGTGTTGACGGTGACCGCGAAGCCCAGCCGCAGCAGCGTCGTCACGGGGTGGTCGGCGTACGACACCGCGCCGCCGGTCTGGATGTTCGACGTCGGGCAGACCTCGAGGGCGATGCGCCGGTCCCGGATCCAGTGCGCGAGCCGGCCGAGCCGGAACCCGCCCTCGCCGTCCGGCCGGATGTCGTCGAGCAGGCGGATGCCGTGGCCGAGCCGCAGCGCCCCCACGTCCACCGCGCCGTCCAGGGAGTCGCGTCCGGCTGCCTCACCGGCGTGCACGGTGACGGGGAACCGGGCGGTCCGCAGCTGCGCGAACGCCGCCCCCATCGCGCTCGCGGGGTACCCGTCCTCCGGCCCGGCGACGTCGAAGCCGACCACGCCGCGGTCCCGGTTCGCCAGGGCGAGCGCCGCGACCTCGTCCGCGCGGTCCGAGTCCCGCATGGCGCACAGCAGCAGGCCGGTGCGGATGGTCCGTCCCTGCGCCGCCGCCTGGGACTCGCCCTCGGCGAGGCCCTCGCGCACGGCGTCGACCGCGTGCTGCAGCGACAGCCCGCGGGCCTGGTGCAGCTCGGGCGCGAACCGCTCCTCGGCGTACACCACGCCGTCGGCGGCGAGGTCGAGCACCGCCTCCCGTGCGACCCGCCGCAGCGCCTCGGCGGTCTGCATGACGCCCGCCGTGTGCGCGAACGTCGCCAGGTACGCCTCGAGGCTCCCCGACCCGGCCTGCGCGTGGAACCAGGTCGCGAGCTCGTCCGCGTCCGTGCTCGGCAGCGCGTGCCCGGCCTCGGCGGCGAGCTCGACGACGGTGGCCGCGCGGACGCCGCCGTCGAGGTGGTCGTGCAGCAGCACCTTCGGCAGCGCGACGATCTGCTCGAGGGTCGCGGTCATGCGCCCACCGTACTGGTCCACGATGCGGACCGTCGCATCGCCCGGGGGCTGCCGGGCGCCCGCCGGTCGCCCGCCCGGGAGCGGGCTGCGCGGGTCAGGCCGGGTACTCCTCGGAGTCGTCGTCGGGGACGGGCGTGACCTGCTCGGCGACGTCGGCGGGGTCGGCCTCGCCGGCGAGGTCCGGCCGGGGCTCGTCGGGGTCGTACGCGCCGTCGCGCGCGTCGCGGTCGTCGTCGGGCTCGACCTCGGGCAGGTCGGTCAGCGCGGGCTCGACGAGCCCGGCGTCCCGCCAGGTCCGGTCTCCGGGCACGGTGCTCATGGCGCCTCCTGACGTCGGCTGCTGTACGCCTCCATCGTGTCCCGCCGCGCGC
Source organism: Cellulomonas sp. C5510 (assembly GCF_019797765.1). Classification (NCBI taxonomy): domain Bacteria; kingdom Bacillati; phylum Actinomycetota; class Actinomycetes; order Micrococcales; family Cellulomonadaceae; genus Cellulomonas; species Cellulomonas sp. C5510. The sequence goes on along the minus strand of NZ_CP081862.1, from coordinate 991,924 downwards.
GGGACCGCCAGGGCAGGGCGGATCAGGCGCGCCGGGGCACCGGGAGGAGCGCCCAGGCCAGGTGGCTCCAGTGGCCGAGGGCGGCGACGGGCCCGGACGGCGACCGCAGCGTCGCGCGGGTCACGCCCAGCACCCGGCCCGCCCCCGGCTCGTACACCCGGTAGCTGTCGCCGGTGCGCGCGACCGCGAGGACGACGTGGCGGGGCAGCGCGGCCCCGAGACCGCCGGACGTGTCGCCGCCGGCGTAGAGCGGCACCGGCACGTCCCGGTCCAGCGCGGCGTCCACGCGCGCCAGCAGGTCGTCCACCTCGTCCGGGCGCGTGTCGTCCACGAGCACCGAGCGGTAGGTCGCACCGGGGAACCGCGCGACCCGGGCCGCGCCCCACGGCGGCGTGCCGAGCGACAGCGGCCACGGCAGCACGCCCAACACGGCCCGCCGCGTGCTGCGCCGGTGCAGGGCCGCCTGGAGCAGGCCCCACCGCTGGGCGGACGCCTGCCCGGGCGTCGCCGCGCCGTGCACGACGGCCCCGCCCGGCGACCGGAACCAGTCCGGGGCGTCCGGGTCGTGAGGCGACGGGGGCGCAGGCAGGTCGACGCCCGCGAGCTCGGGCGGGACCGGCGCGCCCGCGGGCAGCTCCCCCGTCACCAGCCACGCCGCCAGGACGGGGTCGCCCGCGGCCGCGAGCATCCCGAGCACGGCGGCACCGCACGTCGTGCCGTCCACCTGGCGCGCGGCCGCGGTGCCCCACCGCACGGTGCGGCCGGCCGGCACGTCCAGCGGGGCGAGCACCTGCCGGCGCGCACCCGCGTCGAGCGCCGCCAGGACGGGGCGCAGCGGCTCGGGCAGCGCCGGCCGGGGCACCGGCACGGGGTCCGACGCCGCGGGCGGCGCGGTCGCGGGCGACGCGGGGACGACCCGGCCGCGGACGGCGCGCAGCAGCGTCGTGACCTGCATCCCGCTCACACCCTCACCTCCGCCTCGGCCCGAGCCCCCGCAGCGCGTCCGCGTCCGCGTCCGCGTCCGCGTACGAACCGTACGCGCCCGCCCGTGCCCGTCCCGCCCGCCCGTGCCGGTCCCGCCCGCCTGTGCCTGCGCCCGCCTGCCTGTGCCTGCGTCCGCCTGCCTGTGCCTGCGTCCGACGAGATTGCCGTCGTTGTGGGGTTCCGCGGCCGGAAGCCCGCAACGACGGCAATCTCGTCGGCGGACGGGGAGTGCGCACGCGGCCGGCGCGCGGGTGCGGCCCGGGTCCGGGAGCAGGCCCCGCGGACCCGGGCCGGGGCGTCAGGACGCCGCGATGCGGTCCAGGACCAGCGGCGTCGGCGCGGTCGCCGCCTCCGACGCCACGTCGAACGCGCCCTCGAGCGCGCCCAGCGCCCGCGGGAACCGCTCCGGGGTGTCGGTGTGCAGCGTCAGCAGCGGCTGGCCGGCCCGCACGGCGTCGCCGGGCTTCGCGTGCATCTCGACGCCCGCCCCGGCCTGCACCGGGTCCTCCCGGCGGGCGCGCCCGGCGCCGAGCCGCCACGCCGCGATGCCGACCTGGTACGCGTCGAGCCGGGTCAGGACGCCGTCGGCGGGCGCGAGCACCTGCTCGGTGTGCCGGGCGACCGGCAGCGTCGCGTCGGCGTCGCCGCCCTGAGCCTCGATCATCCGGCGCCACACGTCCATGGCCCGGCCGTCGGACAGCGCGGCCCGCACGTCGACGTCCGGCTTCCCGGCGGCCGCGAGCATCTCCTGCGCCAGCGCGACGGTGAGCTCGACGACGTCGGACGGCCCGCCGCCGGCGAGCACCTCCACGGACTCCCGGACCTCGAGCGCGTTGCCCGCGGTGAGACCGAGCGGCGTGGACATGTCCGTCAGCAGCGCGACGGTCCGCACGCCCGCGTCGGTGCCGAGGTCGACCATCGTGCGCGCGAGCTCGCGGGCGCGGTCCAGGTCCTTCATGAACGCGCCGGAACCGACCTTCACGTCGAGCACGAGCGCGCCCGTGCCCTCGGCGATCTTCTTGCTCATGATCGACGACGCGATCAGCGGGATGGCCTCGACGGTGCCGGTGACGTCCCGCAGCGCGTAGAGCTTGCGGTCCGCGGGGGCGAGGCCGGAGCCCGCCTGGCAGATGACCGCGCCGACGTCGTCGAGCTGCGCCATCATCTCGTCGTTGCTGAGCGCCGCGCGCCAGCCGGGGATCGACTCGAGCTTGTCGAGCGTGCCGCCGGTGTGGCCGAGTCCGCGCCCGGACAGCTGCGGGACCGCCACGTCGAACACGGCGACGAGGGGCGCGAGCGGCAGCGTGATCTTGTCGCCGACGCCGCCGGTGGAGTGCTTGTCGGCCGTCGGGCGCCGCAGGCCGGAGAAGTCCATGCGCTCGCCGGACGCGATCATCGCGGCGGTCCAGCGGGCGATCTCCGCGCGGTCCATGCCGTTGAGCAGGATCGCCATGTTGAGTGCCGACATCTGCTCCTCGGCGACGACGCCGCGCGTGTACGCGTCGATCACCCAGTCGATCTGGGCGTCGGAGAGCCGGCCGCCGTCCCGCTTGGTGACGATGACGTCCACGGCGTCGAACTGCTCGGTGCTGGGGGTGCTCACGACGACTTCCTCTCGACCAGGTCCGACGGCCCGAACGCGTCGGGCAGGACCTCGGTCATCGGCTTGATCCCGCTCACCGTGTCGACGAGCAGGTCCGGACCGCCGTGCTCCCACAGGAGCTGACGGCAGCGGCCGCACGGCATCAGGGCGTTGCCGTGGGCGTCCACGCAGGCGAACGCCACGAGGCGCCCGCCGCCGGACACGTGCAGGCCGGACACGAGCGCGCACTCCGCGCACAGGGTCAGGCCGTAGGACGCGTTCTCGACGTTGCAGCCGGTGACGACCCGGCCGTCGTCGACGAGCGCGGCGACCCCGACGGGGAACTTCGAGTACGGCACGTACGCGCGGTGCATCACCTCGGTGGCGGCGGCCCGCAGCGCGTCCCAGTCGATCTCGGGGGTGGTCATGGTGCTCCTTCCGGGGGCGGGTGCACCGCCCCGCGCAGACCGCCGCCGGTCGCGTCGGGGACGCGGCCGGCGGGCGGGCTCACTTCACGTACGCGATGCCCTCCGCGGCGGGTGCCCGCACGCGGCCGACGAGGCCGGCGACCGCGAAGATCGTCACCACGTACGGGGTCATCAGCATGATCTGGCTGGGGATGGGCGTGCCGATGATGCCGAGCACGACCTGCAGGTTGTCGGCGAACCCGAACAGCAGGGCGGCGGCCAGCGCGCCCTTGGGGCTCCACCGGCCGAGGATCATCGCCGCGAGGGCGATGAAGCCCTTGCCGCCGGTCATCTCCTTGCCGAACGCGAGGCCGTTCGCGACGGTGAAGAACGCGCCGCCGAGACCCGCGACCGCGCCGCCCAGCAGGGTGTTGCGCAGCCGCGTGCGGTTGACGTTGATGCCGACGGTGTCCGCCGCCTTCGGGTGCTCGCCGACGGCCCGCATGCGCAGGCCCCAGCGGCTGCGGAACACCAGCACCTGCAGCACGATCACCACGACGTACATCACGTACACCAGTGCGGTCTGGCGGAACAGGACCGGGCCGATCACCGGGATGTCGGACAGGCCGGGGATCGCCAGGGTCGGCAGGCGCGGCGGGGTGTTGAGCGAGCCGGCGTTCTCCTTGAGCACGGTCGAGAACAGGTAGCTCGTGATGCCGACGACCAGCACGTTCAGCACGACGCCGACGATGATCTGGTCCACGACGTACTTGATGGCGAACGCCACCAGCAGCGCCGAGACCAGAGCGCCGGCGACCGGCGCCGCGAGCAGGCCCATGTACGCGCTCTGGGTGAGCGTCGCGACGACGGCCGCGAGGAACGCCCCCGCGAGCAGCTGGCCCTCGATCGCGATGTTGATGATGCCGGAGCGCTCGCACAGCAGACCGGCGAGCGAGCCGAACACCAGCGGCACCGCGAGGAACAGCGAGCCCTGCAGCAGCGACGTCAGCGGCAGGGGCTGCGCCTTGTCCGCGACCGCCCACGTGAGCAGCGCGAAGATCAGCGCCACCGCGTACACGGCGGGCAGCCAGATGCCGGTCTTCCGACGGGTCCGGGCGGCCTGGAACGTCCACGCCGACAGCGCGACCGCCACGAGGCACAGCAGGAGCGCGGTGAGCTTCGACGGCACCGTGAAGGCCAGGTTCTCGCCCGGCCAGAACACGGTGAACGTCGTCTCCCGGCCGGACGCCGGCAGGACGCCGAACAGCAGCAGGGCGAGGACGGCGACCGACGCGTACCCGATCGGCGCCTTGTAGGAGATCGGCGGCAGCGGCTTGCCCGTGGCGGGCGCCGGCGCGGCCGGGGCGGGGGCGGTCACGGCGCTCACGCTGCGGCCTCCTTCACGACGGGGGCGGACAGCTCGGGGGCAGCCCCCGACGCGCCGCGCGGGGACGGGAGGCGGAACACGGCCCGCACGAGCGGCGGTGCCGCGATGAACAGGACGACCAGCGACTGCACGACGAGCACGATGTCGATCGGCGTGCCGGTCCGGGACTGCATCGCGAAGCCACCGGCCCGCAGCGCGCCGAACAGCAGGCCCGCCAGGAACGTGCCGAGCGGCTTGGACCGGCCGAGCAGCGCCACCGTGATCGCGTCGAACCCGAAGGACGCCGCGACGCCGGCGGTGAGCACCTTCTCGGTGCCGAGCACCTGCGCCGTGCCGGCCAGCCCGGCCAGGGCGCCGGCGACCACCATGACCCACAGGTACATGCGGTTGACGTTGATGCCGGCGGTCCGGGCGGCGCTCGCGTTGGAGCCGACCGCGCGGAACGCGAAGCCGATCGTCGACCGGTTCATGAGCCACCACACGAACACCGCGGCGAGGATCGCGACGACGAACCCGAGGTGCAGCCGGAACTGCGACCCGAGCAGCAGCGGGTACAGCGCGCTGTCCTTGATCGGCGGCGAGATCGGGTTGTTGCTGCCCCCGCGCTTGAACGCGCCCAGCGTCAGCAGGTAGCCGACCAGGTAGATCGCGATGTTGTTCAGCATGATCGTCACGATCACCTCGTTGGCGCCGGTCCGGGCCTTGAGGTAGCCGGCGATGCCGGCCCACAGACCGCCGCCGATCGCGCCGCCGATGACGGCCAGCAGCAGGTGCAGGCCCGGGGGCAGCGAGAACGCGAAGCCGATGTACCCGGCGAACACCGCGCCGAGGATGATCTGGCCCTGCGCACCGATGTTGAACATCCCGGCGCGGAAGCCGATCCCGAGGCCCAGGCCCGCGAGGATCAGCGGGACCGACCAGGTCATGGTCTCGGTGATCGGCCGGATGGCCCGGACGAACGACGACGCCGTCGGGTCGAGCACGGCGCCCTCGAACAGCGCGCGGTACGCGCCCCAGACGGCCGTCCAGACGGCCGAGAAGAAGTCCGAGGGACGCGCGAACAGGTAGCCCGCCGCGTCCTGCACGGCGGAGTCGGCGGCCGCGATGAGCACGCCGGAGATGATCAGCGCGAGCACGACCGCGGCGACCGTCACCAGCCAGGAGCTGGAGAGCATCTCGCGCAGCGCGCCCTGGGCGCGGGCCTCCAGGCCGTCGTCGCGCCGGGGGGCCGGCGCCGTGGACCCGGCCGGCTTGTCGGGGGCGGGGGTCGCCTCGCTCACTTGCTCTCCTCCTCGGAGGCGTCGATGTCGGCCACGCCGAGCACGGTGTGGTGGGACGCGGCCTGCTGCTCGGCCTCGGCCTGCGGGACGCCGGCCATCATGAGGCCCAGGACGTCCCGGTCGGTGCCGCCGGGGACGATGCCGACGATGCGGCCGCGGTACATGACGACGATCCGGTCGGCCAGCGCGAGCACCTCGTCGAGCTCGGTGGACACGATGATCACCGGGGTGCCGTTGTCCCGCTCCTGCACGACGCGCTTGTGCACGAACTCGATGGACCCGACGTCGAGGCCGCGGGTCGGCTGCGACGCGATGAACAGCCGCAGCGGCCGGGACATCTCGCGGGCCAGGACGACCTTCTGCTGGTTACCGCCCGACAGCGTGCCGGCGGCGGCGTCGACGGACGGCGTCCGGACGTCGAACTCGACGGTGCGCTGCTCGGCGTTCTCCCGGACGGTGCGGGGGTCGAGCGAGATCCCGCGGGCGAACGGCTCGCGGTCGTACAGGTCGAGGATGAGGTTCTCGGCCACCGAGAAGTCGGCGACCAGGCCGTCCTCGGTGCGGTCCTCGGGCACGAACCCGACGCCCGCCTGCAGCACGTCCTTGACCGAGCGGCCCACCAGCTCGGTGCCGTCCAGCACGACGGAACCGGCGACGGGCTGCTGGAGCCCGAGGATGACCTCGGTCAGCTCGGTCTGGCCGTTGCCCTGCACGCCGGCGACCGCGACGATCTCCCCGCGCGCGACGTCGAACGACACGTCGTCGACCTGCCGGACACCGGCCTCGTCGAGCACCGACAGGTTCCGGACCCGCAGCGCCACCTCGCCCGGCTGCGCGGGAGCGCGGTCCACGCCGAGCGACACCGACCGGCCGACCATGAGCGACGCGAGCTCGGTCTCCGCGGCGTCCGGCCACGCGCTGCCGACGACCTTGCCGCGGCGGATGACCGTGATGCGGTCCGCGACGGCACGGACCTCGCGGAGCTTGTGGGTGATGAAGACGATGGAGGTGCCGGCCGCCTTGAGCTGGCGCATGATCGCGATCAGCTCGTCCGTCTCCTGGGGCGTGAGCACCGCGGTGGGCTCGTCCAGGATCAGCACCTGCGCGTCGCGTGACAGCGCCTTGATGATCTCCACCCGCTGCTGCGCGCCGACCGGGAGGTCCTCGACGAGGGCGTCGGGGTCCACGTCGAACCCGAAGCGGTCGGAGATCTCCTTGACGCGGCGCCGCGCCTCGGGCAGGTCGATGAGCCCGCCGCCCTTGACCGGCTCGTAGCCGAGGACGACGTTCTCCGCGACGGTGAACACGGGCACGAGCATGAAGTGCTGGTGCACCATGCCGATGCCGGCGGCCATCGCGTCACCGGGCCCGGTGAACGTCACCGGTGCCCCGTCGACGAGGATCTGCCCGTCGTCCGGGTCGTAGAACCCGTAGAGCACGTTCATGAGCGTGCTCTTGCCCGCGCCGTTCTCACCCAGCAGCGCGTGGATCTCGCCGGGCTCGACCACGAGGTCGATGTGGTCGTTCGCCACCAGGGCGCCGAAACGCTTGGTGATCCCCCGCAGCTCCAGCTTCACGTGGGCCTGCTCCTTCGGTCGTTCGTCGTGCGCACACTAGGGCAATTCCGGCGCCTTGTGGGCATCCCCCGGCGTGCGCGTGGGGGTGAACGCAGGAGGTGGCCCGGGCAGACCAGCTGCCCGGGCCACCCCTGGGTGCTGCGTCAGTTCTGGCTCGGGGACTCCACGACCAGGTCACCGGAGATGATCTGGGCCTTGAGGTCCTCGACCGCCGTCTTGACGTCGTCGGTCACGACCGAGTCGAAGTCGTGGAACGGGGCGATGCCGATGCCGCCGTTCTCCAGCGTGCCGACGTACGGGTCGGAGGAGAAGTTGCCGTCCGCGGCCTCCGAGACCGTGTCGAACACGGCCTGGCCGATCTCCTTCATGACCGAGGTCAGGACGATCGCGGAGTAGTCCGGCGCCGTGAGGTACCAGTCGGCGTCCACGCCGACGATCGAGACGTCGCCGGCCTCCTGGGCCGCCGCCGCCGCGCCGAGGCCGACCGGGCCGGCGACGGGCATGATGACGTCCGCGCCCTGGTCGATGAAGCCCTTGGCGAGGTTCTGGCCGTTGGCCTGGTTCTCGAAGTCACCGGTGAAGGAACCCGTCTGGGCCTCCTTGTCCCAGCCGAGGACCTTGACGTCCGCGCCGTTGTCCTCGTTGTACTTCGCGACGCCGTCGACGAAGCCGTCCATGAAGATCGAGACCGACGGCAGCTGGATGCCGCCGAACGTCGCGACGGTGCCGGTGGCCGACGTGCCCGCGGCGGCGTAGCCGGCGAGGTAGGCGGCCTCCTGCGTGTTGAACAGGAGCGGCTTGGCGTTGTCGAGCGTGACCGGCTTGAAGTCCGCGTCGGAGAACGACGAGTCGATCAGCGCGAACTCGATGTCCGGGTTCGCCTCGGCGGCCGTCTGGATCGGGTCCTCGAGGAGGAAGCCGACGCCGATGATGAGGTCGCAGTCCTGCTGCACGAGCGAGTCGATGTTCGGCGTGAAGTCGGTCTCGGCCTGCGACTCGACCTTGACCTCCTGGACGCCCAGCTCCTCGACCGCGCGGTCGAGGCCCTCGGCACCGGACTGGTTGAAGGACTTGTCCTCGAAACCGCCCGAGTCGGAGACCATGCAGGCCTTGAAGTCCGACGCGCCGGTGTCGGAGCCGCCGGTCTCCTCGGAGTCCTCCGGCGCGCTGCCGCACGCGGCGAGGGCGAGCGCGACAGCCCCGCTGAGGGCGGCCACACGGATGATCTTCTTCACGCGACACTCCTGCTTCTCGTCGTCGACCGGTCCGGTGGCCCGGCCCGCGCCGCACGCGCCGTTGCGCGCGGCCCGGGAGCAGGGTCCGTCCGGTGTTCGGCACGACCCTAGCGAGGCGCGGGTGTCCGCTGTGTTACCGGGCGGTCACACCGCCCCTTCGTTACGGACTTGGAACAATCGGGACCTCTCGGGCACCTCAGCCGTCACCCGGCCGGGTGCACGCGTCGGGGCTCAGCCCGCCGCGTGGCCGTCGGCGCCCGCCCGCAGGACCGCCCGGGCCAGCAGGGCGGCGCCGGCGGCGATCGCCTGCTCGTCGACCACCAGGTCCCCCTGGTGGATGTCGTAGGTCCGCCCGCCCGGCGTGCGGGTCCCGAGCCGGGCCATGGCACCGGGCACCTTCGTCAGGTACCAGGCGAAGTCCTCGCCCCCGAGCGACTGCTCGGTGAGCTGTACCGAGTCCTCGCCGAGCACGTCGCGCGCGGCGCCCTCGAGCACCGCGACGGCGCGCTCGTCGTTCTCGACCGGCGGCACCCCGCGCTGGTGCCGCACCTCGACCTCGACGCCGTACGGCGCGACGACCTGCTCGACGGCGTCGTGCACCACCTGCGTCGCCCGCTCCCACGCCCGCACGTCCAGGCAGCGCAGGGTGCCGCGCACGGAGCCCGAGGCCGGGATGGCGTTGTGGGCGGCGCCGGCCTGCACGGCGCCCCAGGTCAGGTTGACGCCGGAGCGCGGGTCGAGCCGACGGCCGAGCACCGCCGGGACCTGTGTGATGACCTGGCCGAGCGCGTAGACGACGTCGCCTGTGAGGTGCGGGCGCGACGTGTGCCCGCCGGGCCCGGTGACGACCACGGTGATCTCGTCGGAGGCCGAGGTGATCGGCCCGATGCGGGTGCCGATGCGCCCGACGTCGACCTTCGGGTCGCAGTGCACGGCGAAGATCCGGCCGATGCCGTCGAGACCGCCGGCGCTGATCACGTCGAGCGCGCCGCCCGGCTGCACCTCCTCCGCCGGCTGCAGCAGGAGCCGCACGCCGACCGGGAGGTCCCCCGTGCTGTGCAGCTCGGCGAGCACCAGGCCCGCGCCGAGCACCGCCGCGGTGTGGACGTCGTGGCCGCAGGCGTGTGCGACGCCGTGGACCGTCGAGGCGAACGGCAGCCCCGTGGTCTCCTGCACCGGCAGCGCGTCGATGTCCGCGCGCAGGGCGATGCGGCGGCGGCCGGTCTCGAGGGGGCTCGGCCCGATGTCGCACGTCAGCCCGGTGCCGGGCAGCAGCCGCGGGGTCAGGCCCGCGAGGCGGAGGCGGTCGGCGACGAGCCGGGTGGTGCGCTGCTCCGTGCGGCCGAGCTCGGGGTGGGCGTGGATGTCCCGCCGGATCTCCACGAGCTCGGGGTGCAGCGTGGCGACCAGCTGGGTCACCCGGGAGGCGTCGACGATCACGCCACCGACCCTAGTCGCCCCCGCGGCGGTCGCCCGGGGACGACCGCCGACCGGGACGCAGGTCAGAGCAGGTCGTCGCGCCCCCGCGCCCGCCAGCCGTCCACCGCCTGCTTCACGGCCTGGGCGTGCTCCCGCGTCGTCACGAGCAGCGCGTCCGGGGTGTCCACGACCACCGCGTCGGGGACACCGAGCACGGTGACGGTGCGGCCGGCAGCGGGGACCACCAGCGCACCGGGCGCCGCGATCCGCTGCACGGCCGCGTCGTCGCCGAGCGTGCGGGCCGCCTCGGCGTCGACCGTCGGCAGGAGAGCGCCGAGCGACGCGAAGTCGCCGACGTCGTCCCACGTGAACGACCCCGGCACGACGGCCACACCGCCCGCGGCGGCGACCGGCTCGGCGATGGCGTGGTCGATGGCGATCTTCGTCAGACCCGGCCAGACCTCCGCGAGCACCTGGTCCCGGCGGTCCGGGTCGTCCCAGGCCGAGGCGATCGTGCGCAGGCCCTCGGCGAGCGCCGGGAGCTGGGTCGCGAGGTGGTCCAGCAGGACGCCCGCCTGCACGAGGAACATGCCCGCGTTCCAGCGGTACTCCCCCGTGGCGAGGTACGCGGCGGCGGTCTCGGCGTCCGGCTTCTCCGTGAAGCCTGCGACGTGCCGGGCGCTCGGGGCGTCGGGCACGCCGAGCGGGGCGCCGGAGCGGACGTAGCCGAAGGCCGTCGAGGGCTCGGTCGCCGTGATGCCGATCGTCACGACGTACCCGGCCCGCGCGGCCGCGACGCCCTCGGCGACCGCGCCCCAGAACGCCTCGAGGTCGACGATGACGTGGTCCGCGGCGAACGAGCCCAGCACCGTCTCCGGGCCGTGCCGCCGCGCGAGCACCGCCGCCGCGAGCCCGATCGCGGCCATCGAGTCACGCGGCGAGGGCTCCGCGAGCACCTGCGAGGCGCCCAGCTCCGGCAGCTGCTCCGCCACGGCCGCGGCGTGCCGGGCGCCCGTGACGACGAGCACGCCGTCCTCGCCGGTCAGCGGGACCAGCCGGTCGACCGTGCCCTGCAGGAGGGTGCGGCCCGTCCCCGTGAGGTCGTGCAGGAACTTCGGCGAGCCCTGCCGGGACAGCGGCCAGAGCCGCGTGCCGGCACCCCCGGCGGGCACCACGGCGTGGAAGCCGGGGATCGGGCGGGGACGTGCGGGCGGGGCCGTCGGGCGCTCGGACATGGCGGTCAGCGTAGCGGCGCGGGGACGGCGGGCCCCGTGGTGCGCGCACCCCCTCGTCCGGCGGTGGGACCCGCGCCCCGACCAGGGACTTCGGTCCCGTCGGGCGTGTGCGGTTCGTCACACTAGGCCGGATCGGTTCTCCGCCACGGGGCCGGACGGCGCACCATCACTACAGTGATCTGACCGGACACTGCAGTCCCGCCCGAACTCGCCAGGAGGCCTACCGTGCCCACGGTGCCTACGACGCCGACCGCGCCCGCCGCCGCACCCCCCCGGGCGGCCCGGAAGCGGACCCCCGGCGGCACCCTCTACCGCGGCCGCGAAGGCATGTGGTCCTGGGTCGCCCACCGCGTGACCGGCGTGCTGATCTTCTTCTTCCTGCTCGTGCACGTGCTGGACACGTCGCTGGTGCGGGTCTCGCCCGAGGCGTACAACGCCGTGATCGGCACCTACAAGAACCCGGTCATGGGGCTCGGCGAGGCCGGTCTCGTGGCCGCCATCGTCTTCCACGCGTTCAACGGCATCCGGATCCTGCTCGTGGACTTCTGGTCCAAGGGCGCGAAGTACCAGCGCGTCATGCTCTGGGTCGTGCTCGGCCTGTTCGTCGTGACGATGGCGGGCTTCCTGCCGCGGCACCTCATGCACGTCTTCGGAGGCGAGTGATGGCGACGATCGCCGCCCCGCGCACGCGGGGTACCGGGCCCGGCCGCCGGACGTCGCGCGGCAACTGGGAGCTCTACGGCTGGGTGTTCATGCGCGCGTCCGGCGTCGTGCTGCTCGTGCTGATCTTCGGGCACCTGTTCGTGAACCTGGTCGCCGGCGAGGGCATCTCCGCCATCGACTTCGGGTTCGTCGCCGGCAAGTGGGCGTCCCCGTTCTGGCAGATCTGGGACCTGCTCATGCTGTGGCTCGCGATGATCCACGGCACCAACGGCGTCCGGACGATCATCAACGACTACGCCGAGCGCGACGGCACCCGGCTGGTGCTCAAGCTCGCCCTGTACGCGGCGTTCACCGTCGTGGTGGTGCTGGGCACGCTGGTGATCTTCACCTTCGACCCGTGCCCCGCGAACAGCCCGGCGGACCTGCTGCCGTCGTTCTGCACCGCCTGACGCCCCGCACCCGCCACCCGCTCCCGCTTTGGAGGCATCGACACCGATGCAGACCCACCAGTTCGACGTCGTGATCGTCGGCGCCGGCGGCGCCGGGATGCGCGCCGCCCTCGAGTCGTCCGCCCGCACCCGCACGGCCGTCATCTCGAAGCTCTACCCCACCCGCTCGCACACCGGGGCGGCGCAGGGCGGCATGTGCGCCGCCCTGGGGAACGTCGAGGACGACAACCCCGAGTGGCACACGTTCGACACCGTCAAGGGCGGGGACTACCTGGTCGACCAGGACGCCGCGACGATCATGGCCGACGAGGCGATCGACGCCGTGCTCGACCTGGAGCGCATGGGCCTGCCGTTCAACCGCACCCCCGAGGGCCGGATCGACCAGCGCCGGTTCGGCGGCCACACCCGCAACCACGGCGAGGCCGCCGTGCGCCGCGCCTGCTACGCCGCGGACCGCACCGGGCACATGATCCTGCAGACGCTTTACCAGCAGTGCGTGAAGAACGAGGTCGCGTTCTTCAACGAGTTCTACGTGCTCGACCTGCTGCTCACGCACGACCTCACGGGGCGCGAGGTGCCCGACGGCGAGGACGTCGCCGTCTCCGGCGTCGTGGCCTACGAGCTCGCGACCGGGGAGATCCACGTGTTCCGCGCCAAGTCCGTGGTCCTGGCCACCGGCGGCGCCGGCAAGATCTACAAGACGACCTCCAACGCGCACACCCTCACCGGCGACGGCATGGCGCTGGCCTACCGCCGCGGGCTGCCGCTGGAGGACATGGAGTTCTTCCAGTTCCACCCGACCGGCCTCGCGGGCCTCGGCATCCTGCTGTCCGAGGCCGCGCGCGGCGAGGGCGGCATCCTGCGCAACGCCGACGGCGAGCGGTTCATGGAGCGGTACGCCCCCACCATCAAGGACCTCGCGCCCCGCGACATCGTCGCCCGGTCGATGGCCAACGAGGTGCGCGAGGGCCGCGGCGCCGGGCCGAACAAGGACTACGTCCTGCTCGACCTCACCCACCTGGACCCCGCGCACATCGACGCGAAGCTCCCCGACATCACGGAGTTCGCGCGGACCTACCTCGGCATCGAGCCGTACACGGAGCCCGTGCCGGTGTACCCGACCGCGCACTACGCCATGGGCGGCGTGCCGACGAACGTCGAGGGCGAGGTCCTGCGGGACACCACGCACGTCGTGAAGGGGCTGTACGCCGCCGGCGAGGTCGCCTGCGTCTCCGTGCACGGCTCGAACCGGCTCGGGACCAACTCCCTGCTCGACATCAACGTGTTCGGCAAGCGCGCCGGCATCTCCGCCGCCGAGTACGCCGCCACCGCGCCGTGGGTCGCCCTGCCGGAGGCCCCGGAGGCGGCCGTCGTCGAGCAGCTCGAGACCATGCGCAGCCGCCCGCAGGGCGAGCGGGTGTCGGACGTGCGCCGCGAGCTGCAGCAGACGATGGACACCAACGCCCAGGTGTTCCGCACCGCGGAGTCCCTGCGGCAGGCGTTCGCCGACATCCAGGCGCTCCAGGAGCGGTACACCCGGGTGTCCGTGCAGGACAAGGGCCGCGCGTTCAACACCGACCTCATCGAGGCGATCGAGCTCGGGTTCCTGCTCGACGTCGCCGAGACCGTCGTCGTCGGGGCGCTGAACCGGCGTGAGTCCCGCGGCGGGCACTTCCGCGAGGACTACCCGCAGCGCGACGACGCGAACTTCATGGAGCACACCATGGCGTACCGCCGGGAGCCGGGCGTGCCCGTCGACTCCCCCGCGGGTTCCGCGCCGAAGGGCGAGGAGGTGCCCGCACCGGGCCCCGGCCGCCCCGTCGTGCTCCTGGGCACCAAGCCCGTCGTGACCACCGTGTACCAGCCGATGGAGCGGAAGTACTGATGACTGCTGTCGCAGAGCGCTCGGCCGGGACCGAGCCGAAGGCCGGCGAGATCCCGACGTTCGACGTCACCCTGAGGATCCGCCGCTACACCCCCGAGACCCACGGTGACGAGCCGTACTGGCAGGAGTTCACGGTCACCGCCCACGGCACCGACCGCCTGCTCGACGCGCTGCACAAGATCAAGTGGGAGCACGACGGGTCGCTGACGTTCCGCCGGTCCTGCGCGCACGGTGTCTGCGGCTCCGACGCCATGCGGATCAACGGCCGCAACCGGCTCGCGTGCAAGGCCCTGCTCAAGGACCTCAACCCCGACAAGCCGATCCTCGTCGAGCCCATCAAGGGCCTGCCGGTCATCAAGGACCTCGTGGTCGACATGGAGCCGTTCTTCGCCTCCTACCGCGAGATCATGCCGTTCCTCATCACCACGGGCACCGAGCCCTCGCGCGAGCGGCTGCAGTCCCCCGAGGAGCGGGCCCGGTTCGACGACACCACCAAGTGCATCCTGTGCGCTGCGTGCACGTCGTCCTGCCCGGTGTTCTGGACGGACGGGCAGTACTTCGGCCCGGCCGCGATCGTCAACGCGCACCGGTTCATCTTCGACAGCCGCGACGAGGGCGGGGCGCAGCGCCTCGAGATCCTCAACGACAAGGAGGGCGTCTGGCGCTGCCGGACGACCTTCAACTGCACCGAGGCGTGCCCGCGCGGCATCGAGGTCACCAAGGCGATCCAGGAGGTCAAGCGCGCGATGATCACCCGCGCGTTCTGACCCCGCGGGCCCGGGCCGCACCTGCGCAACCCCGCACCTCTCTGTGCGTTCGGATCCGAACGCACAGACACACCCGGCGCGTCGGTGCCGAGGGATCCACGCGTCCGGCCGGGACGCGCGGTTCTCCATCCGAGAGCTGCTGTCAGGTGTCGTTCGGATCCGAACAGGCAGACACGCTCGGCGCGTCCATGCCGAGGGATCCCTCGGGGCGACCGGCCGGACACCAGCCCGGAGCGCACGTCGACGTGGGCGGGCCGTGCCCCTCTCGCGCGGCGGGACCACCCGATCCCCCGGGCCCCCGAGCCGGGCCTCGACTCAGTGAGCGGTCCACGCACCGGCCGATGCGCGAGGCACCGCCCGGCGGTGGGCATCCCGGAGCAGGCGGCACCACTCCGCCCGGGCTGAGCGCGTCGCGAGGTCGGCTGCCGTCGCCCGCACGATGACGAGGCCGAGGCGCTCGAGACGCTGCTGCCGGGCCGCGTCGGAGCTCCGCTGCTGCGCCGAGGCGTGGACCGCCCCGTCGTACTCGCCCACGAGCCCGACGTCCGGGTCGAGGACGTCCACGCGGGCCACGAAGCCACCGCGCGCGTCGCGGATCACCGCGTTCGACGTCGGAGGCCGGAGACCGGCCTCGCACCAGAGCAGTCTCATCGCCGACTCCTGCCGCGACTCGACACCGTCCGTCGACAGGGCCACAGCCCGACGTCCGCGGGCTGCACCGGTGAGGTGACGCCTCTCCTCCAGGAGCTCCGCGAGCTGGTCCGGATCCACCAGGCGGAGCGCCCGGAGCCGGTCGATCGCAGCCACCGCCTGGGGCAGCGGGGACAGCCGGGCCAGGTCGAAGGCCGTGCGGAGCGGTGTCGTGACCTCGATGCCGTCGACCCGCTCCCGCTCGGCCGCTGCCACGGGCGTCCTCACGACGCGCCGGAACGGTCGTGCCACGAGTCGCGTCTCCGGCGGGACGAGCAGCAGCACGGGTTCCGGTGCGTCCGGGGAGCCCCACGCGCCGTCGAACTGGGGGACCTCGGATCGTCCCAGACGGCGCCGCTCGTGCACCCGGGCGGCGGCCCACCCGCCGACGACCGCGTCGTCGGGAGCGGCGGTGGTCGCGAGCCGCACACGGGTACCGGGATCCGCCGGGTCGGAGCCGACGACCATCCACAGACCACGCGCCGCCCGGGTGTAGCTCCCGTCGCGCAGGAGGCGTGCGACGCCGAACGCCCGCGCCTGAGCGGTGGTCATCACACTGGGGAGTGCCCCTGTCGCCGCCATGTGACCAGCGTCCACGGCCGTCTCCGTCGACGGACCGTCTGCCGCCGGCGCCCTGGGGACGATCACCGAGGCCACGTGCTGTGGAGGAGCGGGACCCCGGGCGTGGCCGCACGAGGCCAGGTCCGCGTCACGTACGGACCCGCGCCGCGACCCGTGCTCCGTGGTCTGCCCCGGACCGTTCGGACCCTTCGGCACCCACACGCCCGGCGAGTCCGCCCCGACGGATCCGATCACCGACGCCGGACGAGGGCGTTCGCGCGCCACCGCACAGCACTGCGGATCCGTGCGCACGAACACGCCCGGTGAGCCCGTCCCGACGGATCCGAACGGCACCGGAGGGCACCGGAGGGCACCGGAGGGCACCGGAGGGCACCGGAGGGCACCGGAGGGCGAGACCTACCGCCCCGCGCCCACCGGGTCCGTCAGCCCGCCGTGGCGGGGGCGTCGACCGGGGCGGTCTCCTGCTGCGCGGCCGGCGGGTCGGCCGTCCACGCGGCGGCCAGCAGCACCACCCGGGCGATGAGGTTGATCCAGATCAGCAGCGTGACGATGACCGCGAAGGACGCGAGCACCGCGTTCGTCCGCACGGACCCGGCGACCACCGAGGTGCCCAGCACGCGCACGACCCCGAGGCCGATCCCCGCGACGAGCATGCCCTGGCGCAGGTCCCGCCAGGCGGGCCGCTGGCCGCCGAGCAGCACGACGATCATCCAGAAGGTCGCCCCGTCGACGACGAACGCCACGAGGATCCCCCCGGCGCGCAGCACCCACGACGCGACGGTGGAACCGTCGAGGCCGAGCGCGCCGAGCGCCCAGTCCGCGGCCGTCGCGGTGGCGATGCTCAGCACCGCGGACACCAGGACGGCGACCGCGATGCCCGCGAACCCTCCGAGCTCCCGCAGCTTGCCCGCCACGAGGTTGCCTCCGGGGCCGACGTCGGCGAACATCGCGCGGACCGCCGTGCGGAGCGCCGCCATCGCGGAGATCGCGCTCACGACCAGCACGACGACGGCGACGGCGCCGGCGATACCCACGGTCGTGCTGAGGACGAGGTCGTCGGGGTCGACGATCCCGCTCTCGTCGCCGCTGCTGGTCTTCACCAGCCCGGGAAGGTTCGCGTCGATGGTCGTCAGCACCGTGCTGCGCAGCTCGGCGTTGTTGCCGAGCACCGCCATGAAGACGGTGTAGCCGATGGTCAGACCCGCGAACAGCGAGAAGACGGTCGCGTACGCGATGCCCCCGGTGAGCACACCGCCGCCCGCCGCACCGAACCGGGCGTTCGCGCGGGCGGCCCGGGTCTGCTGCCACCACGCGAGCAGGGCCTTCGCGCGGGCGACCAGCCCCGCCGCACCGCCGGGGTACACGCGGGCGCCGATGTCCCGGCGGTTGCCGGCCGCCACGTCGTCGGTGCTGCTGACGGAGGCGTGCGCGTGCCCTGCGCCCCGCGGTTCGGCCGGCAGTCCCATGGTGCGACCCTAGGAGCGAGCGGCGTCTCCGGCATCCCGAACGGGTGCGTCCGCGCCGGTCAGGACGCTGCGGGACCGGGGGTGCCGCCGCCGAGCCGGTACGCGCCGATGGTCCGCCACACGCCGTCGTCGCCGTGCTCGTACACGTGGATCTCCGGGACGTGGAACCGGGCCTCGAAGTCCGCGAGCTCCACGAAGGCCCGGTCCAGAGCGGCGTCGTCCACGTCGTGCGCGATCGTCACGTGCGGGTGGTAGTGGAACCGCAGCTCCTGGGCGAGCACGCCGGAGCGCACTGCGACCTCGAGCCCCTCGCACGACGCGATGCCCTCGACGACCTGCACGAACACCACGGGCGAGACCGGGCGGAACGTCGCGGTGCCGCGCAGGTGCACGGTGAACGGCGGGTGCGCTGCCGCGACGGCCCGCAGGTGGCGGTCGACGTCCGGCAGCGCCGCCGTCGGCAGCACGGTGGGGCCGAGCAGCGTGATGTGCGGCCGGATCAGCTCCGCGGCCGGGTCCCCGACCCGCGCCCGGGCGGCCTCCAGCGCACCGGCGAACGGCTCGGGCACGCTGACGGCCACACCGATCCGGAGCTCCTCGCCGAACGGGCCGGTGGGGTTCATGCCGTCCCGCGGCGCGGCAGCAGGCCGAACCGCTCCGAGATCCGCCCGAGCGTCGAGCGCGCGATGACCCGGGCCCGCTCGGCGCCGTCCGCCAGCACCGCGTCGAGCGAGGCCGGGTCGGACAGGTACCCGTCCACCCGCTCCTGGAACGGCGTGAGGAACCCGGTCACGACCTCCGCGAGGTCGACCTTGAGGTGCCCGTAGCCCTTGCCCTCGTAGTCGGCGACGATCGCGTCGACGTCGCGCCCCGTGAGCGCGGAGAAGATCGTCAGCAGGTTGGCGACGCCGGGCTGGGCCTCGCGGTCGAACCGCACCTCGCCGATCGCGTCCGTCACCGCCGACCGGATGCGCTTCGCGACCGTCTTCGGCGGGTCGAGCAGGTCGACGATGCCGTTGGGGCTCGACGCCGACTTGCTCATCTTCGACGTCGGGTCCTGCAGGTCGTAGATCTTCGCGGTCGCCTTGACGATGTGCGCGTCCGGGACGACGGCGGTGCCCTCGCCGAACCGGGAGTTCAGCCGCTGCGCGAGGTCGCGGGTGAGCTCGAGGTGCTGGCGCTGGTCCTCGCCGACCGGCACGAGCGCCGTGTCGTACAGCAGGATGTCGGCCGCCATGAGGATCGGGTACGTGAACAGCCCGACCGAGGTGCCCTCCGCCCCGTGCTTGGCGGACTTGTCCTTGAACTGCGTCATGCGCCCGGCCTCGCCGAAACCGGTCTGGCAGGAGAGCAGCCAGGCGAGCTCGGCGTGCTCGGCGACGTGCGACTGCACGAACAGGATCGAGCGCTCGGGGTCGACGCCGGCGGCCAGGTACTGCGCCGCGGTGCGCCGGGTGCGCTCGCGGAGCGCGGCCGGGTCCGGCGAGACCGTCAGCGCGTGCAGGTCGACGACGCAGTACAGGGCGTCGTAGGTGTCCTGCAGCGCGACCCACTGGGTCAGCGCGCCGAGGTAGTTGCCGAGGTGGAGGGAGTCGGAGGTGGGCTGCATCCCGGAGAAGATGCGAGGGGAGCCGGAGACCATGGGTCCATTCTGACGGTCGGGGGCCGGGGCCCGGTGGAGGGGTGCGGGCACGTGCGGGGCGTCAGGTCGCCTCGTCGTCGAACGGGGCGGGCGGCGTCGGGGGCGGGGCGGTGCCGGGGAGCCGGGAGGGGCCGGCACCGGCGGACGCGGTCGCGGCGGCGGCCGAGGTGCGTGCAGCGACGGCACCGCGCGACGACGCGGTGCCGGGCTCCGGGTCGAGCAGCGCCTCGCGCACGATCCGGCGGGGGTCGTAGCGCCGCGGGTCGAGGGCCTCCCAGTCGATGTCCTTGACCTCGTCGCCGAGCTCCGAGTCCACGCGGGTGCGGGCGTCCTGCAGGTAGTGGCGGGCCTGCTTCGTGAGGCGGGCGAGCTGCTCGGCGTACCGCGGCAGCCGGGACGGCCCGATGACGATCACGGCGACGAGCAGGATCACGAGGAGCTCGCCGCCGTTGATGTCGAACAACACCCGCCCAGGCTACCGCTCGGCGCGAGGGCGGTCGCAGCGCCGCCGTCCGGCCCCGCGTGCGGCTCCGGACGTCCGGCGGCTCAGCCCTGCGGGGACTCGTCCAGCACCACGCGCACGTCCCGCTCCGCACCGTCGTCACCGCGCACGCGCAGCAGGACGGCCTCCCCGGGCGTGCGCGCCCGGATGGCGACGATGAGCTCGTCGGGCTGCGTCACCGGTCGCCCCTCGATGGCGAGGATGACGTCCCCGGGCCGGATCCCCGCCCGGTCGGCCGGTCCGTCCGGCGTCACCGGTGGCTGACCCTGCTGCGACTCCCCTGCGACGCGCACGCCCTCCCCGGTGTAGCGGGTGTCGAGCATCGCCCCGATCACGGGGTAGGTGGCGCGCCCCGTCTCGATCAGCTGCTCGGCGGTGCGACGCGCCTGGTTCGACGGGATCGCGAAGCCGAGCCCGATGCTGCCTCCGGCGGCCGGTGCGGCCCCCGGAGGCTGCGCGATCGCCGAGTTGATGCCGACGACCTCCCCCGCGGCGTTCACCAGGGGCCCCCCGGAGTTGCCCGGGTTGATGGCGGCGTCCGTCTGGATCGCGTTGATGAACGCGGTCGCCTCGTTGCCGTCGCCCGCCGCCACCGGACGGTTGAGAGCGCTGACGATGCCGGACGTGACCGTGCCCGCGAGCCCGAGCGGCGCGCCCACGGCGACGACGGGATCGCCGACCTGGACCTCGTCGGAGTCCCCCAGCGCCAGCGGGGTCAGACCGGTGACGTCGACCTTGAGCACCGCCAGGTCATAGTCCGGGGTGCTCCCGACGACGGTGGCCGGCTCCTGCGACCCGTCCGCGAACAGCACGACCAACGACGAGCCGGCTTCCTCGGCGCCGGCCACCACGTGGTGGTTGGTGAGGATGTAGCCGTCCTGGCGCAGCACCATGCCGGAGCCCGTCGCCGAGCCGACGGCGCTCGTCGCCTCGATCGACACCACGGACGGCAGCACCGTCGCCGCGATGCCGGCGACCCCGTCGGCCGCCCGGTCCGGTGAACCGCCTGGGACCGCGGCGGGCAGGCCCGCGTCGGCCAGCCGGTCGTCCCGGTCGGTGAGGCCGGCGCCGACCAGGCCCCCGAGCAGTCCTGCCCCGAAGGCCGCGACGACCAGCCCGGCGACGACGCCCAGCGGCAGCCGGGCGCGACGGCGCGGGGCGGCGGGCGGCTCGAACGGCGGCCACGGCGCTGCGCCCTCGGGCACGACGGCCGGGCGCGGGACGGCCCCCGGGTCGGGCGGCAGCGGGGTCGGCGCGTACGGCGACGGCGGGGCGGCGCCCCGGGTGGCGGGAGGGACCGGTGGGAGGCCTGCGAGCGGGTAGCCCGACGGGCCCGCGGCCGGGTAGCCCGACGGCGCCGCGCTCGGGTAGCCCGACGGGGCGGGACCCGACGGGGCGGCGAAGGGCGACGAGGACGCCGGCGCCGTCCGGGGGGCGTGCCACGGGTCGGGCGCGGGCGCACCACCGCCGGGCGGGCCCCACGGACGGGGGGCCTGCCACCCGGGCGGAGCGGCCGGTGGAGCGGCGAACGGGTCGCCGTGGCGCGGCGGGGTGCCGCCGACCGGCGGGGTGGTCCCCGGCCGGCCGGGGACGGGTCCCGGTGCCGCGGCGGGCTCGTCCGGCGGCACCCCCGGCTGCTGCTCCCCCACCTGCGGCTCCTCCCCGTGCTGCTCGCGCCGGCCGTGCTCGTCGTGCTCGCCGTGCTCGTCGCGGGCCGTCACGGCAGGTGCACGGCGGTCGTGAGCGTGTCCCAGCCGCGGGTCAGGCGGGCGGGCAGCCCGGTGTCGAACTCCCCGCCGGGGAACCGGGCGACGACAGCCGAGACCTCCGGGTCGGTGCCGGCGGCCACGACCTCGACGACGGTGTCGCCCGACTGCCAGGCGGCGTGCCACGGGGCCGTGGACAGCACGTAGACGGTGCGGCCGGCGACGTCGAGCTGGTCGGCGGCGGTCAGGACCCCGGTGTCGAGCTGGCCGTGCTGCTCGGTGACGACGACGCCGCCGGCCGGCCCGGACAGGTCGACCTCGAGGGTGCGTCCGCCGTCGCGCTCCCGCACGGACGTCACGGCCCAGCCGTCCGGGATCTCGGTGGGGCAGGTCCACCCGTGCGCCCGCATCCAGTCCAGGTACTCCTGCGTGGTGGCACCCACCGCGGGCTCGCTCGGCGCGGCCACCGCGACCGCGGCAGGCGCCCCCGCGTCCCCGAGCACCGCCAGGGCGTCCCGGGACGCGGTCACCGGGGCGACGTCCGGGCGGTCGCCGAGCAGGAACAGACCGACGGCGACCATGCCGAGCCCCGTCAGGGACCCGACAGCGGCGCGGAACCGCCGGCGGCCCTGCCCGGGGCCGGGGAACCCGCGGCCACCGAGCACGCCGCCGGACCCCAGCACCTCACGGCCGAGCACCCGTCCGGTGACGCCCGTCCGGGCACCGACCACACGGCCGGACCCGAGGACCTCGCCGCCGAGCACACCGCGCCCCCCGCCGAGCAGGCCCACGAGCCCGGTCGCCGCCGGGGACGGGCGGGCTGCGCCGGCGGGCGGGACGAACGGGTCCATCCGACCCGGAGCCGCGTGGCCTGCCGGGCCGCGACGCGGGTCCCCGGTCCCCGGGCAGCCGCCGAGAGCCAGCAGCCGGGCGGTCAGGTCCCCGGCCGGGCGGACGTCGTCCGCGTCGGAGAGCACACGGCGGGCGGCCCGGGCGGCGGCCAGGTCGGCCGCGCACCGCGGGCAGCCGGCGACGTGCACCAGGGCGCGCTCGGTCGCCGCCGGGCCGAGCTGCCCGTCGACCAGGGCGCTGATCCGGTCCCCGAGGTGGCCGCTCATCGTGCCCCCGCGGGTGCGGGCGCGGACGGCCCGGCGGCCGGACGCCCGTCGAGGGCCCGCTCGTGCGGGGTGGCGTCCTCGGACGGCGGCGTCCGCTGCTCGCGGGGCGCACGGTGCTCCAGCGACACCCGCAGCCGGGCGCGCGCCCGGTGGATGCGCGAGCGCACCGTGCCGAGCTTGATGCCCAGCGTCACCGCGATCTCCTCGTACGACAACCCCTCGATGTCGCACAGGACGACGGCCGCGCGGTACTCCGGCGGCAGCTCGTCGAGCGCGCGCTGGACGTCGACGTCGAGGTTGTCGTGCTCGAACGCCCGCTCGGGGCCCCCGTCGGACGTGGGGTACCGGTCGCCGTCCTCGCCCATCGCGTCCATGCGGATGCGCTGCCGGCGGCGCGCCTGGTCGAGGAACAGGTTGGTGGTGATGCGGTGCAGCCAGCCCTCGAACGTGCCGGGCGTGTACGTCGACAGCGACCGGAACACCCGCACGAAGACCTCCTGCGTGAGGTCCTCGGCGTCGTGCCGGTTGCCGGTCAGCCGGTAGGCGAGGCGGTACACGCGCGCGGAGTGCTCCCGGACGATGGCCTCCCAGCTCGGGGGCTGCCAGTCCGTGTCGGGCACCGAGGTCGCCATCCAGGTCCTTCGTCTCAGGAGCCGCGGGGCGCGGCGCGTGCCCCAGTCTCCCAGGGCGCGGGTCCCCGTGCGAACCGGTTCCCCTCCTGCTCACGCACAACGCGCACACACTCCGCACCGTTCCCGCGGGTTCCGCCGGTTCCCGACCGGTGCCGGGCGTGACGCGCGCCCGCGCCCGGCCGCCCTCCGCGCGTCGCCCGCGGCCGCGCCGCCCGGGCCGGGTCGCCCACTAGGCTGGCCTGCGTCGACGTCCGCCCCTCTCGAACCGTCCGCAGGAGGACACCATCGCCACCGACAAGGCCGCCAGCTGGGTCTACGCGGAGGGCTTCGTGCCCGAGGACGACACCCTGCTGCGCGCCCGGGACCGCGCGGGTCAGCTCGGCTGCACGCCGGTGGCTCCCGGCACGGGGGCCACGCTGACGGTGCTCGCCGCCGCGGCACGCGCCCGTGCGGTGGTCGAGATCGGGACCGGTGCCGGGGTGAGCGGCCTGCACCTGCTGCGCGGCATGCCCGGCGACGGCGTGCTGACCACGATCGACGTCGAGGTGGAGCACCAGCGGGCCGCCAAGACGGCGTTCGCGGAGGAGGGCGTGCGCCCGGCGCGCACCCGCACGATCTCGGGCCGGGCCCTCGACGTGCTGCCGCGCCTGACCGACGGCGCCTACGACCTCGTGCTCGTCGACGCGGACATCGAGAACTACCCCGCCTACGTCGAGCAGGCGGTCCGCCTGCTGCGCCCCGGTGGCGTTCTCGCCGTCGACGACGCGCTGTGGCACGACCGTGTCGCCGACCCGGCGCGCCGCGACGAGGCGACGACGATCGTCCGCGAGACGGGCCGGCGCGTGCGGGAGGACGAGCGGCTCCTGCCCGCGCTGCTGCCGGTCGGCGACGGGCTGCTGGTGGCCGTCCACCGCTGATCCCCCCGGCCGTCGGGTGGCGGTGCGTCCCGGTCGCGCGCCGCTCCCTCTCGGAGTCGTCGGGCGCGGGGCGCGTCCCCGCTCGCGGTCCGGCCGCGCGCGGACTGCCCCGGAGCCCCGCCCGCCGGGCGTCGGGTCAGCGCAGCGCCGCGAGGTACCGCAGCAGCAACCGGGCGCCGAAGCCCGTCGCCCCCTCGGTCACCTCGTGCTTGTCCGCCGTCGACCGCGCCGGCCCGGCGATGTCGAGGTGCGCCCAGGTGCGGGTGCCCACGAACTCCCGGAGGAACAGCGCGGCGGTGATGGAGCCGCCGCCCTGCTTCGGGTCGATCGGCACGTGCCGCAGGTCCGCCACCGTCGAGCGCACGGCGTCGGCGTAGTCCTCGACGAGCGGCATGGACCACACGGGCTCGCCCGACTCGACGGCGGCGGTCTCGATCGCCCCGGCGAGGCGCGGGTCGGTGGCGTAGAGCGCCGCGTGCTGCTTGCCGAGCCCCAGGCTGGCCGCGCCCGTGAGCGTCGCGACGTCGAGCAGCACGTCCGGGTCCAGCGTCGCGTCCGCCCACGCGAGCGCGTCACCGAGCACCAGCCGGCCCTCGGCGTCCGTGTTCGCGATCTCGACGGTGCGTCCGCCCCACAGGGTCAGCACGTCACCCGGCCGGTACGACGCGGCGCCGACGTGGTTCTCCGCGAGCGGCAGGACCGCGGTGACGCGGTGCGGGACGCCGGCGGCGGCCGCTCCGAGGACCGTGGCGAGCGCGACCGCGGCCCCGGCCATGTCGGTCTTCATCGGGACCATGGACTCGCGCGGCTTGATGGACAGCCCCCCGGTGTCGTACGTGATGCCCTTGCCGACCACCACGACGTGCCGGGCGCGCCGGGAGCCGCCGTCGGCGGGCGGGTCGTACGCGACGGTCACGAGCCGCGGGGTCGACGCCGAGCCCGACCCGACGGCGAGGATGCCGCCGAATCCCTGGGCGGCGAGCTCGCGGGGGCCGAGGACCTCGACGCGCAGCCCTGCGTCGCGGGCCAGTGCGGAGGCACGGTCGGCCATCCAGGCCGGGTCCTTGGTGCTCGACGGGGTGTTGGCCAGGTCGCGGACGAGCCACGTCGCCGTGGCGCCGCGCACCGCGTCGTCGAGCGCGGCCTGGGCCCGGACCCCGTCGCGGCCGACCACGACGAGCTCGGAGGCGGGTGCCTCACCCGCCGGCGCGGGGGCACCGATGCGCTGCACCCGGTAGGCGGCCAGCAGGTAGCCCTCGGCGAAGGCACGCACGGCGCGCGGCCCGTCGCCGCCGGGCTCGGTCGCGACGGTCGTGAGCACGCGCCGCAGCCCGCGCGTGGCGCGCGCCAGGGCTGCGCCGGCGCGTCGCAGCTCGTCGGGGGTGCCGGCGCCGACGCCCACGAGGACGAGCCGGCGCGGCAGGCCGTCCCAGGGCAGCGCGGCACCCGCGCGACCGACCGGCCGCGGGAGGAGCAGGGTCCACGCCTCGCCGGGCGCGCCGGTCAGGCCGGCGCGCTCGGCGACCTCGGCGAGGTCGATGCCGTAGCGGGCGGCGGCGTCGGCGGTGCCGCGGCCCGGCTGGAGGTCGGTGTCGTCCGGTGCGGGCGGGGCGACCGGGACGGCCACCGCGTCGACGTCCGCCTCCAGCAGGAGCGCGGAGGACGCGAGCGAGCCGCCCACCAGGCCGACCGCCGGCACCGGGCGGCCGATGCGCACCTCGGGGTGCGTCACGGAACGTGCCACGACGGAGCGAGTCCCCGAGCCGTCAGGAGACGACGGAGGTGAGGGCCTCGCCCAGCTCCTGCGCCTCGGTCGCGTTGAGCTCGACGACGAGCCGGCCACCGCCCTCGAGCGGGACCCGCATGACGATGCCGCGGCCCTCCTTGGTCACCTCGAGCGGACCGTCACCAGTCCTCGGCTTCATCGCGGCCATGCGGGGCTCTCCTTCGCGTCGTGCGTCCCGGGACCCGAACGCGCTGGTCCCGCCGCGGGCGGGGCCGGTGCGGACAGGGCGCGGATCAGCGGATGTCCGTCGGTCAGTCTAGTTCACCGGGGCGACGAGCGAGGCAGGGAGCGCCCGCTCACGCGCGCACCGGTGGTCACGGCGGCCACCCGGAGGGCGGGACGAGACGCCAGATCCACCACACCCACACCACCTGGAGGACGAGCATCAGGACGGCCACCGCGGCCGTCCACGCCCACCGCCCGGCACGCGGGCGCGTGACCACCCCGGCGGTCGCGGCACCGAGGGGGAACGCCAGCAGCAGGAACCGCGCGAGGCTGCTCCCGGGCTCCACCGCGGCCGCGAGGTACAGCAGGTAGGCGGCGGACCAGGCGTGCAGCTCCCGCCCCAGACGCCAGGTCGACGGGGCGACGAGGCTCCCCACCACGACCACGGCGGCCGCGAGCACGACCCACGGGGCGGCGCTGCCGAACCAGAACTGCGGCACGTAGGCCCACCCGGCGAACGGGGCCGTCGTCGGGGACCCGCGCCACGCCTCCTGCGTGAGCAGGTACGCGTCGGGGACCCCCGTCACCCAGCCGCACACCACCAACCACGCGAAGCCGGAGACCACCGAGGTCAGCGCGAGCGCCCCGAGGCCGAGGACGTCGCGGCCCGGCGGTCGCTGCCCGGTGGCCCGCCACTCCCGCCACCGGACCAGCGCGTGCACCGCGACGACGACGGCCATGGGCAGGGCGACCGCGCGCGTGAACCCGAGCGCCAGCACCGCCAGGCAGGCCCAGCCGTAGCGGCGCGTCACGACGGCCAGCAGCGACGCTGCGACGAGCAGCAGCGCGAGCGCCTCCGTGTAGCCGACCTGGAGCACGACGGACGTCGGGAACACGCTCACCAGCAGCACCGTCGCCAGCGGCAGGCCGGGCCGCGCCGCGACCGCCCGGGGTGCGCCCCGGACCACCGTGCGGTGCACGAGCAGGACCGCGCCCGCGCCGAGCAGCAGCGACACCGTCGGGGCGACGACGGCCCACGACCCGCCGGTGACCGCCATGACGCCGCGCACCAGCAGGGGGTAGAGGGGGAAGAACGCCCACTCGTTCTGCTGGACCAGGCCGTCGGCACCCACCGGCAGCGTCGCGGGGTAGCCGCCCTCGGCGATCCGGCGGTACCAGGTGGCGTCCCACATCAGCCCCGCGTAGTCCGCGTACCCCGGCGCGGCACCCGTCCAGCCGGTGGCGGCCTGGTGCCGCGCGACGACGAGCAGCACCACCGCGGAGAAGGCACGCGCCGCGGCGTAGACACCGAGCGCCTGCGCCCACCACGGCCAGGTGCGGGCGTCGAGCGGCCGCACGGCCGGCACCGGCACCGGGGGCCCGTCCGCGCCGGCGCCCGCCCCCCGCGCGCCGGCCCCCGTCACCCCCGCTCCCGTCACGCCAGGCCCCGGACGGCCCGCGCCGGAGGGGCGTCGCCGCGCAGCGCGGCCACCATGTCGACGACGCGCCGGGTCGCGCGCACGTCGTGCGCGCGGAACACCCGGGCACCCAGCCACGCCGCCACCGACGTCGCCGCGAGCGTGCCCTCGAGGCGGTCCTCCGGCGGGAGCCCGAGCGTCTCGCCCACCAGGTCCTTGCGCGACAGCGCGACCAGCAGCGGGTGCCCGAGCGTCGTCAGCGCGGCGGTCCGGCGGACCAGGTGCAGCGAGTGCCAGGTGTTCTTGCCGAAGTCGTGGGTCGGGTCGACCAGCACGCTCGCCGGGTGCACGCCGAGCCCGACCGCACGGGCCGCGGACGCCCGGAGCGTGGCGAGGACGTCCAGGAGGACGCCGTCCCGGGGGTCGGTGCCCGCGGGCGCGTCGTCCGGCAGCGGGTAGGACACGCGCAGCGGGTCGGTCCGGGGCGGGAGCCCGCCGGTGTGCGAGCAGACCACGCCCAGCCCGCGCTCCGCGGCCACCTCCACGAGGGCCGGGTCGTGGCCGGCCCAGGTGTCGTTCAGCAGGTCGGCTCCGGCGTCCGCGGCGGCGCGCGCCACCTCCGACCGCCACGTGTCGACGCTCACCAGGAGGTCCGGGTGCCGCCGACGGACCCGCTCGACCAGCGGCACCACGCGCGCGATCTCCTCGGCGGCGTCCACGGCGGGACCGCGGCCGGCACGCACGCCGCCCAGGTCCACGAGGTCGGCGCCCTCCTCCTCGGCCCGCGCGACCGCGGCGTCCGCCCCCGCGTCGTCGTACCGGGCGGCGGCGTAGAACGAGTCCGGCGTCCGGTTGACGACCGCCATCACGACCGGGCGCTCCGGGCCGTACCAGCGGCCGCGCAGCAGCAGGGGCGCGCCGGCGGCCGGGACCGCCGGGGCCGCGGAGTCGTCAGCGGCCACCCGACCCCGCCTCCGCCTCGCTCTCCGCGGTGGCTCCGGACTCCGCTGCCGCCTGCGCCCGCGCCGCGTCACGGGCCGCCTCGCGCTCGGCCTCGCGCAGCTCGACGCCGCGGTCGCGGACGATGCGGACCGCCTCCTCCGGGTCGTCCACCAGACGGAGCAGCTCGAGGTCGGCCTCGCGGACCATGCCCCGCTCCAGCACCGGCCCGCGCAGCCACTCGAGCAGCCCGCTCCAGTAGTCGGTGCCGACCAGCACGATCGGGAACTCGGTCACCTTGTGCGTCTGCACGAGCGTGAGCGCCTCGAACAGCTCGTCGAACGTCCCGAACCCGCCGGGCAGCACGATGAAGCCCTCCGCGTACTTCACGAACATCGTCTTGCGGGCGAAGAAGTAGCGGAAGTTGACCCCGAGGTCGACCCACGGGTTCATGCCCTGCTCGAACGGCAGCTCGATGCCGAGGCCGACCGACAGGCCGCCCGACTCGGAGGCGCCCTTGTTCGCGGCCGACATGATGCCCGGCCCGCCGCCGGTGATCACCGCGTAGCCGGCCTCCGCCAGCAGCCGCCCGACCGACTCGCCCAGCGCGAAGTCAGGGTGCTCGGGCAGCGTCCGCGCCGAACCGAACACGCTGACGGCCGGGCCGAGCTCCGCGAGCGCCCCGAACCCCTCGACGAACTCGCTCTGGATCCGCATGACGCGCCAGGGGTCGCCGTGCAGCCAGTCGGAACTGCCGCCGCCGGACAGCAGCCGCTGGTCGGAGGTCGTGGCGGGGATCTGCCCGCGCCGGAGCAGCACCGGGCCCTTGCGGTAGCCGGAGCCGGGTGCCGGGAGGCCGTCGTCGCTCATGGGAGCCGACTCTACGGTCAGCGGCGCGGCGCGGCGGCGTGACGTGCGGCGACGGCGGATGGCGGCCGGGTGAACGGCACGTGGCCCGGCGTCAGGCGGTCAACCACGCGCGCAGGGCCTCGTGGCACAGGACGAGCTGCGCCACGGGCAGCCGCTCGTCGTCCTTGTGCGCGAGCAGCGGGTCGCCGGGGCCGAAGTTGACCGCGGGGATGCCGAGCTCGGCGAACCGCGCGACGTCGGTCCAGCCGTACTTGGGTGCCGGTGCGCCCCCGGTCACGCCCAGCACCGCCGCGGCGAACTCGGCGGCCGCCGGGTCGTCCAGCCCCGGACGGGCACCGCCGGCCGCGTCCGTGACGACGACCTCGAACCCGGCGAACAGCTCCTCGACGTGGGCGGTGGCCTCCGCCACCGTGCGCGACGGGGCGAAGCGGTAGTTCACGGTGACGACGCAGCGGTCCGGCACCACGTTCGTGGCGACGCCGCCGCTGATCAGCACCGCGTTCAGCCCCTCGCGGTACACGAGCCCGTCGACCTCGACGGACGCGGGCTCGTACGCGGCCAGCCGGGCGAGCACCGGCGCGGCGGCGTGGATCGCGTTGACCCCGGTCCACGCGCGGGCCGAGTGGGCGGCGACGCCCGTCACCCGGACCTCGGCGCGCAGGGTGCCGTTGCAGCCGCCCTCCAGGCCGGCGTCCGTCGGCTCCCCCAGCACCGCGAAGTCCGCCTCGAGCCACTCGGGGTGCCGCCGGACGACCCGGCCCAGGCCGCTCAGGGAGGCGTCGACCTCCTCGTGGTCGTAGAACACCCACGTGACGTCGCGGGTCGGCGCGGTGAGCGAGGCGGCCAGCGCGAGCTGCACGGCGACGCCGCCCTTCATGTCGACCGTGCCGCGCCCCCACAGCACCGCGTCCTCACCCTCGCCCTCCAGCCGGGTCGGGAGGTTGCCCGCCACCGGCACGGTGTCGAGGTGCCCGGCCACGACGACCCGCGACGCGCGACCGAGGTGGGTGCGCGCGACGACCGTGTCCCCGTCGCGCAGCACCTCCAGGTGCGGGTACGCGGCCAGGGCCGCCTCCACCGCGTCCGCGAGCGCCGCCTCGTCCCCGCTGACCGAGGCGATGTCGCACACGCGCGCGGTGAGCGTCGTGAGGTCGGCGGTCAGGTCCAGCGGGGTGGTCGTCGTCACGCCGCGACCCTACCGCCGGGCGCCGGGCCGGCCCCGGACGGCCCCGGACGGCCCCTAGGCTGGTGGCATGACCGACCGCACCGCCTGGGGCTGGGGCCTGGCCACCGTCGCCGACTCCGGGACCGTCCTCGACACCTGGTACCCGCAGCCCGCGCTCGGCGCCGCACCGGACGACGTCCCGTGCCCCCCGGAGCTCGCCGACCTGGCCGGCACCGACCCGGCCCGCGGGGTGCGCACGGAGACGGTGCTGACGGTCGTCGACCTGGACGCCGCACCCGCCGGCGCGTCCGACGCGTACCTGCGGCTGCACCTGCTGTCGCACCGGCTGGTGCGTCCGAACACGATCAACCTCGACGGGCTGTTCGGCGCGCTGCCGAACGTCGTGTGGACGGACCGCGGGCCCTGCGCGGTCGAGGGCTTCGAGGCGACCCGCGCCCGGCTGCGGGCGGCGACCGGGCGGCCGGTGACCGTCTACGGCGTCGACAAGTTCCCGCGCATGGTCGACTACGTGCTGCCGTCGGGCGTGCGCGTCGCTGACGCCGACCGCGTGCGGCTCGGCGCGCACCTCGCGCCCGGGACGACCGTCATGCACGAGGGCTTCGTGAACTTCAACGCGGGCACGCTCGGCACGTCCATGGTCGAGGGCCGCATCTCCCAGGGCGTGGTCGTCGGCGAGGGCAGCGACATCGGCGGCGGCGCGTCCATCATGGGCACGCTGTCCGGCGGCGGGCGGGAGCGGGTGTCGATCGGTGAGCGGTCGCTGCTCGGCGCGAACGCCGGGCTCGGCATCCGGCTCGGCGACGACTGCGTGGTCGAGGCGGGCCTCTACGTGACCGCCGGCACCAAGGTGACGCTGGTCGGCCAGACCGGCCCCGACGGCGCGCCGCGGGTCGTCAAGGC
The DNA here is from genome assembly GCF_019797765.1 of Cellulomonas sp. C5510. NCBI lineage: Bacteria > Bacillati > Actinomycetota > Actinomycetes > Micrococcales > Cellulomonadaceae > Cellulomonas > Cellulomonas sp. C5510. Next base: position 960,535 of record NZ_CP081862.1, on the reverse strand, counting down.
GCGCGAGCTGTCCGGCGCCGACGGGATCCTGCTGCGGCGCAACTCCCTGACCGGCGGGGTGGAGGCCGTGGCCCGGACCGGGACCGGCATCGTGCTCAACGCCGCGCTGCACGCGAACTGAGCGCCGTGGCGCGACGGCGGTCCCGGCTCGGCTGCGCGGCGGTGACCGCGCTGGCCGTGCTCGCGGGTGCCGTCGGCGCGGTCGTCTGGACGCTCGACGCCACGCACGACGACACGGCGTCCCGGCGGTGCACGGCCACCGTCGACGGCGCCGTGTGGGACCTGTCGGCCGACCAGGCGGACAACGCCGCGCTGATCGCCGCCACCGCCCAGCACCGCGGTCTCCCCGCGCGCGCCGTCACGATCGGGCTGGCCACGGCGCTGCAGGAGTCACGCCTCATCAACATCGACTACGGCGACCGCGACTCGGTGGGGCTGTTCCAGCAGCGGCCGTCCCAGGGCTGGGGCACCGTCGAGCAGATCATGGACCCCGTCTACTCCACCGGCCGGTTCTACGACGGCCTGGTGGAGGTGCCGGGCTACACGGAGCTGCCGGTCACCGAGGCCGCGCAGGCCGTGCAGCGGTCGGGGTTCCCGGACGCCTACGCGCAGCACGAGGCCCGCTCCCGGGCGTGGGCGTCGGCCCTGACCGGCTGGAGCACGGCCGCCCTGCACTGCGACCTGGACGCGCCCGGCGGCCCGGGCGACCCCGACACCGTCGCGGCGCGGGTCCAGCGGGACTTCGCGGGCAGCGTGACGGCCGTGGCCGACGGTTCGGCGACTGGCGAGGAGGGGCCGGTGGTGCTGCTCGAGGCCGGGGGCCTGGTCGCGCTCGCCGGAGGCGATCCGGCGCGCGCAGGGTGGGCCGTCGCGCAGTGGGCGGTCGCCGCCGCGGAGGCGCTCGACCTGGCGACCGTCGAGGTCGGGGACGCCCGCTGGTCACGCGGCGGCGACGGGTGGCAGGCGGGCGCGCTCGCCGAGGCCCTCGCCCCGGGCACGGTCGCGCTGACGCTGCCGCCCGCGCGCTGACCCGCGCCGGGCCACGCGCCGGCTCGGCGCCAGGCCCGGCGCGTGGGTCCGACCGGCCCGGGCGTCAGCTCAGAGCCGCGAAGCTCGTGATCTCCGCACGGAGCTGCTCCGCGAGCTCGGCGAGCCCCGCCCCGTCACCGCCGTCGGCCGCCGCAGCGACCGCGGCCACCTGCGTCGACATCCCGGCGATGATCTCGTCGATGCGGCCGATCGCCCGGCCGGCCTCCTCGGCGGCGGCCTGCGCGGCCACGACCTGGCGCGCGATGTCGTCCGACCGCCCCGCGGAGTCGTCGGCGAGCGTGCGCACCTCGTCGGCCACCACGGCGAACCCGCGCCCCGCGTCGCCGGCCCGCGCCGCCTCGATCGCGGCGTTCAGGGCGAGCAGGCGCGTCCGGCTCGCGATCGTCTTGACGAGCCCGGCGGCCTCCTCGATCTGCGCGGACGTGTCCGTGAGCTCCCGCACGGTCTCCCGGGAGTCGTGGGCGGCTCCCGTCGCCGAGCGCGCCGCGGCGGCGAGCGACGCAGCCGACGAGGCGAGCCCGTGGGCGGAGTCGGCGACCCGTGCTGCCACCGCGACCATGCGCTCCGCGAGGTCGGACCGTTCCGCCTGGTCCCGCGCCGTGCGCTGCGCGGCGGCCTCGAGCCCCGCCCGGGCGGCGTCGATCCGCACGGCTCCGTCGCGGAACGCCCCTGGCATGCCGCGGCGCAGGAACCGTCGGTGGAACCGCCCTTCACCGGCCGCGGTGAGCGACGCCTGCGACTCGCGCACGTACGCGTCGACGACGTCGGCCAGCCGGTTCAGCGCGGTACGAGCACGCTGCACCGCCGGATCGCCCTCGAGGACCGGCAGCCGGCCCTCCAGGTCGCCGTCGGCCACGCGGTCGCAGAACGCGGCGACGAGCTCGAGCGACCGCCGGGTCTCCTCGTCGACGCCCGGGACGACGTGCCCGTCCTCTCGCCCGGGACGCCCTCGCCGCATCACCGGGCACCCGCGGCGGGTGCGTCGGAGGCGTCGTCGGCCGCGGCCAGCGACCACACGAACTCGTCGTACGTCGCCCCGGCCTCGGCCAGCGCGGCGTCGAGCGCGGCACGGCCCGCCGCGATCCGGTCCGGCGTCCGGGACTGCGCGTCCTCGACGGCGCGGATCCGGGCGTAGAGGTCCCCCACCGCGCGGCGGGTCGCCGGCGGCACCCACCGCCGGTTGGAGTGGTAGCCGACCACCGAGCCGTCCGGCGCGAACGACGGCGTGACGTGCGCGAGCACCCAGTAGTGCCCGCCGTCCGCCGCGAGGTTCACCACGTAGGCGAAGATCTCCCGCCCCGTCGGGATGACCTCCCACATCAGCTGGAAGACGGCCCGCGGCATCGCCGGGTGCCGGATCAGGTTGTGCGGGCTCCCGAGGATCTCGTGCTCGGCGTAGCCGCTGACGCGCACGAAGACGTCGTTGGCGTAGGTGATGACCCCCTTGGGGTCGGTCTTGGAGACGATGATCTCCTCGGGACCGAAGGTCCGCTCGACGCCGGTCGGCCCCGCTGCGCGCCGCCCTCGCGCAACGTCGGTGGGCCGCCGGGTCCCGCGCACGGGCGCGGTCGACGTGGGCGACATGCTCCCTGCATCGGTCCGGCTACTGGCGTTCTGACCGATTCGTCCTGCGGAAACGCAGGGAAGCGGTTGCCGGTCGTCAGCGCTCCGTGACCGCCCGATAGTCGCGCGCCGGCGAGCCGGAGTACACCTGGCGCGGCCGGCCGATCTTCGTCTGCGGGTCCGTCATCATCTCCCGCCACTGGGCGATCCAGCCGGGCATCCGGCCGAGGGCGAACAGCGGCGTGAACATGCGCTCCTCGAAGCCCATCGCCTTGTAGATGAGCCCGGTGTAGAAGTCGACGTTCGGGTAGAGCTTGCGGGAGATGAAGTACTCGTCCGACAGCGCGATCTCCTCGAGCGTGCGCGCGATGTCGAGCAGCTCGTTGTTGCCGCCGAGCGCCGCGAGCACCGCGTCGGCGCTCTCCTTCACGATCGCCGCGCGGGGGTCGTAGTTCTTGTACACGCGGTGCCCGAAGCCCATGAGGCGGACGCCCTGCTCCTTGTTCTTCACGCGGCGCATGAAGTCCGAGGCGTCGCCGCCGTTCGCCTGGATCTCGGCCAGCATCTTCAGCACGGCCTCGTTCGCCCCGCCGTGCAGCGGGCCGGACAGCGCGTTGATGCCCGCGGCGACCGACGCGTACAGGTTGGCGTGGCTGGAGCCCACGACGCGCACGGTCGACGTCGAGCAGTTCTGCTCGTGGTCGGCGTGCAGGATGAGCAGCTTGTCGAGCGCCCGCACCACGGTGGGGTCGACGTCGTACTGCTGGTACGGGACCGCGAACGTCATCCGCAGGAAGTCCTCGATGTACCCCCGCGAGTAGTCGGGGTACAGCAGCGGCTCCCCGCGCGACGTCCGGTGCAGGTAGGACGTGATCGTCCGGGTCTTGGCGAGGATGAGCACGGTCGCGAGCTCGACCGTCTCCGGGTCGAACGGGTCGAGCGACTCCGGGTAGAACGTGGCCAGCGCGTTGATCGCCGACGACATCACCGCCATCGGGTGGGCGCCCGACGGGAACGTGCCCATGAACGTGCGGAAGTTCTCGTGCACGAACGTGTGGCGGTTGACGCGCTCCACGAACGCCTCGAGCTGGTCGGCCGTCGGCAGCTCGCCGTTGAACAGCAGGTACGCGACCTCGAGGAACGAGGACTTCTCGGCGAGCTGCTCGATCGGGTACCCGCGGTAGCGCAGGATGCCGGCGTCGCCGTCGATGTAGGTGATCTGCGACTCGCAGGACGCGGTGTTCATGAAGCCGGGGTCGACGGTGACCAGGCCGGTGTCCCGCAGCAACGACGACACCACGACGCCGTCGTTGCCCTCGGTGGCGCGCACCACGGGCAGGTCGTGCGGGGTGCCGTTGACGACCAGCTGGACGGGCTCGGTGGCGACGTCGGTCATGGCGCTCCTCCTCGGGCGGTGTGCGGGTGGACCTCGGTCCGGTCCGCGAGGTCGATCAGGGGCCGGAGGCGGCCGCTGCGGTGCGGGCGCGCCACGGGGGTGGCGTCGGCCTGCCCTGACGCTACTTCCCGTCCGGGGGCTCGACCATCCCGGCAGCGGCCCGGCGGCGTGTGACTCGGGTCACAGGACGGGCGACGCGCGGATCAGGCCGACGGCACCGCCGCGAGGCGCTGCACGGCCGCGGCCACGCGCTCGTCGGTCGCGGTGAGGGCGACCCGCACGTGCCGCGGCGCCCCGTAGAACGCCCCCGGCGCCACCAGCACCCCGGCCTCTGCGAGCCTGCCGACGGTCGCCCAGCAGTCGTCATCGCCGCGCGCCGGCCGGGCCCACAGGTAGAGGCCGGCGGGCGACCCGTCGACCACCAGCCCCGCACCGGTCAGCGCCCCGAGCAGCGCCGACCGCCGCGCCCGGTACCGCTCGCGCTGCTCCGCCACGTGCGCGTCGTCACCCAGCGCGACAGCCATCGCCGCCTGCACCGGCGCCGGGACGATCATCCCCGCGTGCTTGCGGGTGGCCAGCAGGTCCGCCACGAGGGCCGGGTCCCCGGCGACGAACGCCGCCCGGTACCCCGCGAGGTTCGACTGCTTGGACAGCGAGTACACCGCCAGCAGCCCCGTCACGTCCCCGCCCGTCACGCGGGGGTCGAGCACGCTCGGCACGCCCTGCGAGGCCCACGGCTCGTCCCAGGGCAGCTCCGCGTAGCACTCGTCGGACGCCACGACGACGGGCCTGCCGGTGCGCCGCCCCGCGGCACGCGCGGCGTCGACGACGGCGCGCAGCGCGCCGACGTCCAGCACCCGGCCGTCCGGGTTGCCCGGCGAGTTCAGCCAGACCAGCCGCACCCGGTCGCCCCCCGGGCCTCCCAGCAGCGCCGCCGGGTCGTCGGTGGCGACCGGCTCGGCGCCCGCCAGGCGTGCGCCCACGTCGTACGTCGGGTACGCGGCCGCCGGGTGAGCGACGACGTCACCGGCCCCGAGACCCAGCAGGGCCGGCAGGAACGCGACGAGCTCCTTGGACCCCACGGTCGGCAGCACACCGGCCGGGTCGAGCCCCGGCACGCCGCGCCGCCGGGCGAACCACGAGACCACCGCCTCCCGCAGCGCGGGCGTCCCCCACGTCTGCGGGTACCCCGGCGCGTCCGCGGCGTCGGCCAGCGCGCGCCGCACGACCTCCGGCGTCGGGTCCACCGGGGTCCCGACGGACAGGTCCACGATCCCGCCGGCGTGCTCCCGCGCGCGGTCGGCGTACGGCGCGAGCGTGTCCCAGGGGAAGTCCGGCAGGGCGCCGGTCAGCAGGCCCACGCGCTCTACTCGCCGTGCACCTGGAGCGGCAGCGTCGCGATGATCGGGTGGTCCTTCTCGATCACGCCCATCTTGGCGGCGCCGCCCGGCGAGCCGAGGTCGTCGAAGAACTCGACGTTCGCCTTGTAGTACTCGCTCCACTGCTCGGGGACGTCGTCCTCGTAGTAGATCGCCTCCACCGGGCAGACCGGCTCGCAGGCGCCGCAGTCCACGCACTCGTCGGGGTGGATGTACAGCGACCGCTTCCCCTCGTAGATGCAGTCGACCGGACACTCCTCGATGCAGGCCTTGTCCTTGACGTCCACGCAGGGCTGGGCGATCACATACGTCACGGTGCGTCCTCCACGCGCGCGGCCTCGGCGGGGGCCGGCGCGGTCGCAGGTCGGGTCCAGTTGGTTCGTCCTAGTATCGCTCACCTGCGCACGGACGGCGCAGCCAGGGACGGAGGCACCGGTGACCACCGACGACGGGACCGACCCGGCCGCGCCCTGGCGCGCCTGGCGCCCCGGGCAGCGGGTCGTGGTCCGCCGCCGGCTCCCCGCCGGCGAGCCGCAGCCCTACACCGACGTGCTCGGCGAGCTGCTCGCGGTGGACGACGCCGGGGTCACGGTCCGGACGCGGCGCGGCGGCGACGTGCGGGTGCCGGGCGACCAGATCGCGATCGGGAAGCTCGTCCCGCCCGCCCCGCAGCGGCGGCCCCGGCGCTGACCGCCGCCGGGGCGTCGGGGACCCCCCTCAGCCGGCGGGCGGCGCCGACGCCGGGTCCGGGCCGCACACCACCTTGTTCTGGGGCTTGTACGTCCACGTCGACGGTTCGACCGCGACGACCTCGCCGTTGAGCGCGATCGTCCGGGTGACCGTGATGCGGAACCCGGGGTTGCCGGCGGACTGCGGTTCGCACGTCGGGGACTGCGAGTACACCGTGGTCGGCTGCACGACGTTCGTCTTGGGGCCGGACTCCGAGGTGACCTCCCAGTACGGCGTGCCCCACAGCCGCACCCAGGTGCGGCCGTCGGCGACCCACGCCTGGACGAGCACGCCGTGCGGGGTGTTGTTCTTCCACCGCATGTCGAGCGTGCCCGTGTAGATGGTCGCCTCGCGGCCGGCCGGGTAGCGCTGGAACCACTCGGAGTGCGGCTTGTGCTCGATGTCCTCCATGCCGGCCTCGTAGGCGGCGTTGTACGTGGTGGTGGACAGCTGCGAGAGCCCGCCGCCCCACGCGTCGGTGTGCTCGCCGTTGACGATCGCGCCGGCGGTGGTGAAGCCGTGGGCGGCGTCGATCGGGCCGAGGGCGTCGGTGAGGCTGAAGATCTCGTCCGGGCGCACCAGCGTGCCGTTGATCGCGGCGGCGCCCGCGGTGATGTTCTGGGTGCGCCGCGGCTCGCTGGTCAGCGGGGTCGAGAACTCCGAGACGACCTGCGTGATGCCGAGGTCCTCGAGCGCCTTCGTCGTCTGCGCGGGGTCCGACTCGACCAGCTCCACCTCGGTGGTCCGCTCGTCCGCCACGGCGGCGCCGGCGACGGCTGCCGCCAGCGCGTCGGGGTCGAGCGTGGTGCCCGGGACGCCGGGGACGATCACCGGGCTGCCGCTCGACAGGTCGAACCGGGCGTCCGAGGCCGTGGTGAGCAGGTCGGTGCTGCGGGCGAGCACCGCGTCCACGAGCGCGGGCCCGTCCATCCGCAGCACCAGGTCGCCGTCCTCCGGCACCATCGACGACACCGAGGTCAGGACGTCGACCGGCAGCTCGACGGTCTGACCGGCGACCTGCACGGCCACCGGCGCGGCCGTGACGCGCGAGGCGACGTCCTGCAGCGCGGCGTCCGTCTCCTCCTGCGTGATGTCGGGCTCGACGACCTCGGTCGGCAGCTCGAGCGGTCGCGCGGCGGTCAGCCAGGTGTCGACGAGCTCCTGCCGGACGGCGTCGACGTCGAGCGACCAGCCGTCGACCGCGTCGACGGCGTGGGCGTCGCCGTCCGCGAAGACGACCGAGCCGTCGACGGGGGCCAGGCTCAGGGCACCGCCCAGCGTGTCCAGGGCCGCGTCGAGAGCGGCGTCGTCGACCTGGGTGACGGGCGGCTCGGCCTGCCCGCCCACGACGTGCTGCCACAGCCGCTGCGGGCGCAGGTCCGCGCCGGTGAGCCGCTCGACGGTCGCGTCGACGTCCAGGGCCAGCCCGGCGGCGGCCGGGTCCAGGGAGCCCGTGATGTCCTGCGCGGTGACGGGCACCGCCTCGGTGGCGAGGTCGCCGAGCCCGTCGGTCAGCGCCCGCTCGGCGTCGGCCGTCGTCATGCCCCCGACGTCCACGCCGGCGACGGTCGTCCCGCGCGGCACGCGGTCGGCGAGCGCGTACGCGGCACCCACGTAGCCGCCCCCGAGCACGACGAGCACGCCGACGACGACGAGCACCGTGCGCAGCCAGCGGCGGCGGGGGCGGTCCGCGTCGAACTCCTCGAGCGGCGACCACGCACCGTCGTCCGGGCCCTCGGGGTCCACCACGGGCTCCGTGCCCTCCGCACTGCCCTTCGCCATCCGGTTCCCCCTCGCGAGACCCCGCGGGTGCGCTCCGTGCGCTCGCCGCCAGGGGCCGATTCTACGGGCGGCCCCTGACGCTCCCGCGGCGCGTCCCACGGTGCGCCCCCGCGGCGAGATCACGACTTCGCAACGATTCGATCCCGCAGGTCAGCGGACCGGCCGCAGGCGCCGCCGCAGGTGCACGAGGCTGCCCGACCCGGGGTCGCCCTCGCGCGCGGTCAGCACCTCCCCCAGCACCACGTCGTGGTCGCCCGCCGCGACGACCTGGACGGTCCGGCACTCCACCCAGGCGGCCGCCCCCGACACCCACGCGGCGCCCGACCGCGGGGCGCGGACGTGCGGCACCCGGTCGAGCTGCCCGATGCTCGGCCGGCCCGGGGACGCGAGCCAGTCCGCGACCGGCGCCTGGTCGTCCGCGAGCACGCTCACCGCCCAGGTGTCCACGTCGTCGAGCGCCTCCCGCAGCCGCGCGTCCCGGTGCACGCAGAACAACAGCATGGGCGGCTCCAGCGACACCGAGGTCACCGCGCTGGCGGTCATCGCGTGGTCGAGCCCGCGCCAGCGCACGGCGAGCACGACGACGCCCGCGGGCAGCCGGCCCATCGCCGCCCGGAACGCGTCCGTCGCCGCGCCTCCGCCCGGGTCGCCGTCGCCGTACAGCGGGTCTACCGACGCGTCGGTCACGGCGTGCTCGGCCGGCGCCGCAGCGGCACGTCCGCGAACCACGCCCCGGGGGCGAGCACCGCGCCCAGCGCCACGGCGAGGGCTCCGACCGCCCAGACCCAGCCGATCGCGCCGGCCGCGGGGACCAGCACGTCACCGCCCGGACCGCGCCCGGAGAGCACCTGCACCGCCAGGAAGAGGCCCGCCAGCAGGGCCGTCGACGCGATCCGCCCGCCGCCGGCCCGCGCGACGACGGCCACGGCCAGCACGAGCAGCAGCCCGACGACCAGACCCCAGGGGCGCGTCGAGCGGTGCAGCACGGTGCCGACGGCACCGGCGACGACGCCGAGCAGCACGGCGCCCAGGGTGCTCAGGACCAGGCGGGAGGTGAGGGGCGGCACGGGCGCCAGGCTACGTCCGCCGCGGGCGCCGCGTCACGCCGGTCGGGCGGCGCCGGCGGACCGGCACCGGGCCGGCGTCGCGCGGCGCCGGGACCGGCGGGTCGCGCCGCCGTCAGGTCCGGCGGGGTCGCGCCCGTCAGGACCCGCGAGCCGTGCCCGTCAGGTCCCGCGAGCCGTCCCCGTCAGGTCAGGCGGGTCGCGCCGCCGTCAGGTCAGACGGGTCGCGCCCGACAGGACCCGCGCGTCGCGCCCGTCAGAACCCGCGCGTCGCGCCCGTCAGGTCCGGCGCGTCGCGCCCGTCAGGTCCGGCGCGTCGCGCCCCGCGGCACCCGCAGCTCCGCCGGGGCGCCGCCGGGCGCCCAGCGGTACCCCTCAGCCGGCAGCACGGGGGCGAGCACGAGGTTCGACAGCGCGAGGCAGGCGGCGGCCGCGGAGTGGTCGAGCGGCCGGACCGCCTGCACCTGCGTCGCGTGGGCCCGCAGCGCCGCGAGCACCCGGTCCCGCACGGGCGCGACGTCCACCACGAGGTCCGGCTCCCCCGCGGCGGCCACCGACGGCAGCGGGCCGCCGGGGTCGGGCAGCGCGAGCGGGCCGCTGCGCGTCGCCGGGTCGGCGGCGGCGTGGGCCGCGAGCACCGCGCGGACCGCGGGGTCCTCGGCCAGCGCGGCGTACCCGGCGCGCAGGGCGTCCGGGTCCTGCACCGCCCACGCGACGGCCGGCCGCCACCCGCCCGCGGCGGCCGGGTCGGCGGCCCGCTCCGGGTCGGCAGGCCGCTCCGGGTCGGCAGCCTGTGCCAGCTCCACCGCCCGCATCGTGACCTCGTGCGCCCGCACGTGGTCCGGGTGCCCGTAGCCGCCGCCCGGCTCGTACGTGACGACGAGGTCCGGGCGCCGGTCCAGCAGCAGCCCGGCGAGCCGCCCCGCGGCCTCGTCCAGCGGCACGCCCACGAACGCCCGCTCCGGCAGCGCGGCCGCGGCCCCGGCCCGCCCGGTCCCGACCCACGCCATTCCCGAGTCCTCGTACCGCGTCCCGGACGTCGAGAGTGCAGCAGATGCGGGGTTCAGGGCCTCGGACCCCGCACCTGCTGCAACCTCGACGGGCGGGGAGGCGAGCGGGAGCGTGTCGAGGAAGACCTGGGCCGCGCCCAGGGCCGCGACCGCGCGCGCGAGCTCCCGCTCCCGGTGCGTGGCCAGTGCCGGGCCGTCGCCCTCCAGGTGGGCGAGCTCCGCGCCGATCACCTCGCCGCGCTCCCCGCGGGTGCACGTGACGACCAGAGCCGGGAGGCCGGCGGCGGCCCACGTGGCGAGCAGCGCGCCGGACGTCAGCGTCTCGTCGTCCGGGTGCGCGTGCACCGCGACCACGCCACCCGTCACGGGCGGCGTGGTCGCGGCGGTCGTCACGGCGTGAGCCGTCAGGCGCGCTTGGCCCGCGCGGTCTGGCGGGCGCGCTCGGTCTGGTCCAGGACCACCTTGCGGATGCGCACCACCTCGGGGGTCACCTCGACGCACTCGTCCTCGCGGGCGAACTCCAGCGACTCCTCGAGCGTCAGGTGCCGCGGCGGCACCAGGTTCTCGAAGTTGTCGGCCGTGGAGGAGCGCATGTTGGTGAGCTTCTTCTCCTTGGTGATGTTGACGTCCATGTCCTCCGCGCGGGAGTTCTCGCCGACGATCATGCCCTCGTAGACCTCCTGCGTGGGGTCCACGAAGAACGAGCCGCGGTCCTGCAGGTTGATCATCGCGTAGGGCGTGACGACGCCCGCGCGGTCGGCCACCAGCGAGCCGGACACCCGGGTCTCGATGGGGCCGGCCCACGGCTCGTAGCCCTCGGCGATCGACGACGCGATGCCGGTGCCGCGGGTGTCGGTGAGGAACCGGGTGCGGAAGCCGATGAGGCCGCGCGACGGCACGAGGAACTCCATGCGGACCCAGCCGGTGCCGTGGTTCGACATCGTCTCCATGCGGCCCTTGCGCTGCGCCAGGAGCTGCGTGACGGCGCCCAGGTACTCCTCGGGCACGTCGACGGTCATGCGCTCGACCGGCTCGTGCACCTTGCCGTCGATCTTCTTGGTGACGACCTGCGGCTTGCCGACGGTCAGCTCGAAGCCCTCGCGGCGCATCTGCTCGACGAGGATCGCCAGCGCCAGCTCGCCGCGGCCCTGGACCTCCCACGCGTCGGGGCGGTCGGTCGGGACGACGCGCAGCGACACGTTGCCGATGAGCTCGGAGTCGAGGCGGTCCTTCACCTGCCGGGCGGTGACCTTGTGGTTCTTGCCGCCCTTGCCGGCGAGCGGCGAGGTGTTGATGCCGATGGTCATCGAGATCGCCGGGTCGTCGACCGTGATGAGCGGCAGCGGGCGCGGGTCCTCGGGGTCCGTCAGCGTCTCGCCGATGGTGATGTCGGCGATGCCCGCGACGGCCACGATGTCGCCGGGGCCGGCCTTCTCGGTGGGCACCCGGTCGAGGGCCTTCGTCTCGAGCAGCTCGGTGATGCGGACGTTCTGCATCGTGCCGTCGGCGCGCGCCCACGCGACCGTCTGCCCCTTGGTCAGCTCGCCGTTGAAGACGCGCAGCAGCGCGAGGCGCCCGAGGAACGGCGAGGCGTCGAGGTTCGTGACGTGGGCCTGCAGCGGCGCGCCCTCGGTGTACGTGGGGGCCGGGATCTTCTCGAGGATCGTCGCGAACAGCGGCTCGAGGTTCTCGGAGTCCGGCAGGCCGCCGTCGGCGGGCTGGTTCAGCGACGCCCGGCCGGCCTTGGCGGCCGCGTACACGACGGGGACGTCGAGGATCGCGTCGAGGTCCAGGTCCTCGACCTCGTCGTGCAGGTCGGACGCGAGGCCCAGCAGCAGGTCGGTCGCCTCGGCGACGACCTCGGAGATGCGGGAGTCGGGGCGGTCGACCTTGTTGACGACGAGGATCACCGGCAGCTTCGCGGCGAGCGCCTTGCGCAGCACGAACCGCGTCTGCGGCAGCGGGCCCTCGGACGCGTCCACCAGCAGCACGACGCCGTCGACCATGGACAGGCCGCGCTCCACCTCGCCGCCGAAGTCGGCGTGACCCGGGGTGTCGATGACGTTGATGGTGATGCCGTCGGGCTGACCCGCCGCGGCCGCCGCGGGGCCGGAGTACCGGACCGCGGTGTTCTTCGCGAGGATCGTGATGCCCTTCTCGCGCTCGAGGTCACCGGAGTCCATCGCACGCTCGTCCACGTGGGCGTGGGCGCCGAACGCGCCGGACTGCCAGAGCATGGCGTCCACGAGCGTGGTCTTGCCGTGGTCGACGTGGGCGACGATCGCGACGTTGCGCAGGTCGCCGCGCACACGGGTTCCCGTGGGCGTCGAGGGCACAGACATATGAGGACTCATTCCGCGAAGGGGGTGGGAGGGGGCGCGACGACGTCGAGCGCCGATCGATTCTACGCGCCCGCGCGCCCCGGCACGAGAGAGGCCCTGTGCCGGGGCGCGCGGGGGTGGTACGGGGGTCGTGCGGGGCCGTCAGAGACCGGTGGGGTCGGGGTGCCCGGCGCCGAGGTCCTCCGCGTCGGCCGGGCGCCGGCGGTCGCGGGACGCCGCCTCCTCGCGCTCGATCTCCTCGCGCTGGGCCTCCAGCATCGCGTCCCGCAGCTCGCGCCGGCGGCGCTGCTCCTCCGGGTCCGGCACCGGCACCGCGGCCAGCAGGCGCTGCGTGTACGGGTGCTGCGGCTCGGTGACGACCTGCGCGGTCTCGCCGATCTCCACCAGCTTGCCCTTGTGCATCACGGCGATGCGGTCGGACAGGATCTCGACCACGGCCAGGTCGTGGCTGATGAACAGGCACGCGAAGCCGTGCTCGCGCTGGAGCTCCTGGAACAGCTCGAGCACGGTGGCCTGCACCGAGACGTCGAGCGCCGAGGTCGGCTCGTCCGCCACCAGCAGCTTCGGCTCGAGGGACAGCGCCCGGGCGATGCCGACACGCTGCCGCTGCCCGCCGGACAGCTCGTGCGGGTAGCGGTTGCGCATGGCCCGCGGCAGCTGCACCTGGTCCAGCAGGCGCTCGACCTCACGGCTGAGCTCGGCGCCCTTGGTGCCGCGGTGCAGCAGCAGCGGCTCGGCGATGGACTCGCCGATCGGCAGGCGCGGGTTCAGCGAGGAGCCCGGGTCCTGGAACACGATGCCGACCTGGCTGCGCAGCGGGCGCAGGGTCTTGGCGGTGGCGCCCACCATGTCGACGCCGTTGATCGTCAGCGAGCCCGACGTCACCGGCAGCAGGCCGACGAGGGCGCGGCCGATGGTGGTCTTGCCCGACCCGGACTCGCCGACGAGGCCCACGACCTCGCCCTGGGCGATCGAGAAGCTCACCTCGTCGACGGCGCGGAACGCCGGCGTGCGGCCGCGCCCGGGGTACTCGACGACCATGTCGCGGGCCTCGAGGATGACCGGGCGCGTCGTGGCCGGCGCCGCCGACGGCTGCTCGACCGGGGTCGCCGAGGCGCCCGGCGTGCCGGCGTGGCGGCCCAGGTGCGGGACCGAGTCCAGCAGCCGCTGCGTGTACGGGTGCTGCGGGGCCGAGAAGATGGCCGCGGAGTCGCCGTGCTCGACGACCTCGCCGTCCTTCATGACGACGATCGAGTCCGCCATGTCGGCGACCACGCCCATGTCGTGGGTGATGAGGACGATGCCCGAGTTGATGCGGTGCCGCAGGTCCCGCATGAGCTTGAGGATCTCGGCCTGCACCGTCACGTCGAGGGCCGTGGTCGGCTCGTCGGCGATCAGGAGCTTCGGGTCGCACGCGAGCGACTGGGCGATCATCGCGCGCTGGCGCTGGCCGCCGGAGAGCTGGTGCGGGTAGGAGTCGAAGCGGCGCTCCGGCTCCGGGATCTCCACCAGGCGCAGCAGCTCGATCGCGCGCTCCTTGGCGGCGGACGGGCCCATCTCGAAGTGGGTGCGCAGCGTCTCGACGATCTGGAACCCGATCGTGTAGACGGGGTTCAGCGCCGTCATCGGCTCCTGGAAGATGACCGCGATCTCCTTGCCGCGGATCTTGCGCAGGGGTCCGTTCGGCATGCCGATGAGCTCGCGCTCGCCGAGCTTGGCGGAGCCGGTCGCGCGCCCGTTCTGCGGCAGCAGGCCGAGCAGCGCCATCGACGACTGCGTCTTGCCGGAACCCGACTCGCCGACGATCGCCAGGACCTCGCCCGGGCGCACGTCATAGCTCACGTGCTTGGCGGCGGGGAACCACGCGCCGTCCACGTAGAAGTCCACGCCGAGGTCGCGCACGCTCAGCACCGGGGTGGTCTCCGGTGCGGTCGTGCCGTGGGAGGTGTCGATGGCCACGGTTCAGTGTCCTTCCTGCAGCGGCAGCGTGCCGGTGCACCACGACGCGGCGGTCCGGGACCGGGCGTCTGGGAGCATGAGGCCATGGGCCCCACGCATGTCTTCCGTTCGGGATTCGGCCGGGTGCTGACCGCCGCGGCCGCCGTCGCGGCGGTGGCCGCGGGCGTCAGCGTGGTCGCCACCGACGGCGCGCAGGCGCTGCTCGCCTACGGTCCGTGGCTGGCACTGGCCGTCGTGCTGGTGGCGGCGACCTTCTGGCTGCCGCAGGTGGAGGTCAGCGACGCGGGCGTCGAGGTCCGCAACGTGTGGTCCACGGTGCGGGTGCCCTGGCCCGCGTTCCGCGGCGTCGAGGCCGGCTTCTCCCTGGAGGTGCGGTCGGTGTCCGGCACGGTGAGCGCCTGGGCGGCGCCCCGGTCGAGCGGCACCGCCGCCCGGCTGTCCCGTGGCCGCCGCGAGGAGGCCCCGCTCCCCGGCGGCGAGCCCGGCGCCGTGCTGCGTCACCGGGGCGCCGCCGAGACCGCGGCCCGCGCCGTCGCCGAGCGGTACACCGCCCTGCGGGACGCCGGCCACCTCACGGGTGCCGAGGCGGCCGTCGCGGCCGGCGTGGTGCCGACCCGCCGGCTGCACGTCCGCACGGTCGCGGCCGTCGTGCTGCTCGTCGCGGCCGGCGTGGCCGGGCTGCTGCTGGGCTGACAGCGGCCCGCGCCGGGGTGCGTCCACCGGGTCGACCTCAGCTGCCGAGGCCGTTGCCGCGGCCCTGGATCTGCAGCGGCACGACCGGCTCGCGCGAGGCCGCGGCCTCGGCGCGCGCCATCTTGCGCTCCGACGGGATCCGCTTCTGCCGCGGGTCGAACGCGTCGCGGAGGCCGTCGCCGATGAAGTTGACGCTCAGCGCGATGACCACGATGAACAGACCGGGCCACCAGAACAGCCACGGCCGCGTGGCGAAGGCGCTCTGGTAGTCGCTGATGAGGCGGCCGAGCGACACCTCCGGCGGCGTGATGCCGAAGTGGATGTAGGAGAGCGCCGTCTCGAGCAGGATCGCCTGGCTCATGAGCAGCGTGGTGCTCACGATGATGACGCCGATCGCGTTCGGCAGGATGTGCTTGAAGATGATCCGCCGCGTGCTCGCGCCGGCGACGCGCGCGGCGTCCACGAACTCCCGCTCGCGCAGCGACAGGAACTCGCCGCGCACCAGGCGCGCGAGGCTCGGCCACAGGATCAGGCCGAGGGCGAAGGCGAACACCAGGCCCGACACCCCGCCGGCGAGCTTGCCGACGACCGCGCCGATGACGAGCGCGGGGACCGTGATGAACAGGTCCGTGGTGCGCATGAGGAACGTGTCGATCCGGCCGCGGTAGAAGCCGGCGAGCGAGCCGACGAGCACGCCCACGACGCAGGACACCACGCCGATGATGAGCATGACCATCAGCGAGGTCTGGATGCCCTTCATCACCTGGGCGAACATGTCGCGGCCGATCTCGTCCTGGCCGAGCGGGTGCTCGCCGATCGCGAAGCCGGTCCCACCGAGCCACGTCGGCAGGGACAGCGTCGGGCTGCCGCCCGGGTTCGTGATGTTCTGCGGGTCCGGCGCGCCGGTGTACTTCCACCAGCCGGGGACGGGGCCGAAGCCGACCGAGCTGAACGCCAGCAGGATCACCGCGACGAGCACGCCGAGGCCGATCATCGCGCCCTTGTGCCGGAAGAACCGGCGCCGGACGATCTGCCCCTGGGACAGGCCCGCGACCTCGTGGAGCTCGATCGCGTTCTCAAGGTGCTCCGTCGGCTGGTCGCCGCCGGACGGGGGGGTGGGGTTCTGGGTGCTCATGCGTCCAACCGGATCCGGGGGTCGACGACCGCGTAGATGATGTCAGCCACGATGTTCGCGATGATCGCGAGGGCCGCGGTGATGAACAGGTAGGCCATCACCGGGTCCATCTCGGCGTTCTGCAGCGACTGCACGAAGAGCTGACCCATGCCGGGCCGCGCGAACACGGCCTCGGTGATGATCGCGCCGCCGATGAGGGTGATGACGTCGATGGGGACGACCGTCGCCAGCGGGATCAGCGTGTTGCGGAACCCGTGGCGGACCACGACGAGCCGCTCCGGCAGGCCCTTGGCGCGCGCGGTGCGGATGTAGTCCTGGTTCATCACCTCGAGCATGCTCGAGCGGGAGTACCGGGTGTACGCCGCGAACGCGATGAGGATCAGCGTCAGCGTCGGCAGGATCAGGTGCGTGAACGAGTCGAGCGTCTGCACCCAGTAGTTGCCGCCGAGGTTCGGCGTGCGGTCGCCGAACGTCGGGATGGGACGGCCGCTCAGCGCGTTGAAGTACGGCACCCAGACCTTCATGACCTGGTCGACGAAGATCAGCGCGCCGACGACGATCGCGGTGATCGCCCCGGCGCGGGCCGAGACGCCGCGGTCCGGGCCGCCGAACAGCATGCCGACCCCCCAGCCGACCGCCAGGGTCACGACCGCGAGTCCCGCGATCAGCAGGTGCGACTCGTCGACCGCCTTGAAGAAGGACCCCATCGGGAAGTACAGGGCGACACCGAGCAGCGCGACCGTCAGCGTCGTGAACAGCGCGCGGCGGTTCTCCAGGCCCGCGGACACCATCGTCACGGCGAGGGCCGTCCCGACGCCGAGCACCAGCAGCAGCACCGGGCCGATCTGCGGCCGCGACCACCAGTCGGCGAGCTGCAGGTAGGCGAACATCGAGAAGGTCGCGGCGGTCGCGATCCCGAAGACCTGCGCGCGGCGGCGTGTCGACCCGCCGATCGCCAGCATCCAGACGACACCGGCGACCGCCGACAGGGCGATCAGCACGGGCCAGGCGATGGTCGGGTCCCGCAGGAAGTCGTTGAAGCCGATGGCGCCCCACTGCTTGAGCAGGACGGCGACCCAGAAGGACGGCAGCGAGTACAGCAGGAACGACACGAAGATGATCAGGTAGTCGAACGCGCTGTACTGGCGCAGCGCGCTGACGATGCCGACGAACACGCCGAGGATCAGCGCGAGGAACGTCGCGGCGGTCACCAGCTCGAGCGTCGAGCCGATCGCGTCGCCGATGAGCGGTCGGACGTCCTGACCCGTGCGCCAGGCGACGCCCCAGTCACCGGTCACGAAGTTCCCGATCCACCGGAAGAACCGGATGACGACGTTCGTCTCGAGGTCGAGCTGGTCGATGCGGGCCTCGATGAGCTGGGCCTTGTTGGGCGCCGTGCTCTCCCGCAGGTCCTGCAGCGGGTCGACCGCGGCGTTGACCAGGATGAACATCAGGAACAGAGCCACGAACAACGTGGCCAGCCCCGCAAGGAAGCGGCGCCAGAGGAATCTCAGCACGGGGAGGGGACCTCGCTCACGGAAAGGATGCCGCGGACGAAGAGGGATCCTAGCCTCACGTCCGCACGTACTCGTGGCCCGGGTCGGGTCCGAGCACGCGAAGGGCGCCGGGCGGGGGTGCCGCGGCGCCCTTCGGTGTGGTTCTGGGCGGCCGTCCCGCCGGCGCCTCGGGGAGGCACCGGCGGGACGTGCCGGTCGTGCGCTGGGTGGGTCAGCTCGCCGAGGCGGCCGAGCCCGGGGTCCAGTTCCAGAAGCCCGCGAAGATCGTCGGGTTGATCGAGATCTTCGAGATCCCGTCGATCTTCTCCGGGTTCCAGGCGGTGACGCCCGGGAACTGGAACAGGGTCACGCCGAACGCGTCGTCGACCAGGTGCTTCTCGATCTGGCCGAGCAGCTCACCCTGCTCGTCGGGGTCGGTCGAGACCTGGAGCTCGTCGAACAGCGAGTCGACCTCCGGGTTCGAGTACCCGTAGAAGTTGTTCGTCGCGTCGGTCCGGTAGTTGGCGTCCGACTCCGTGACGGCCGTCGACTGCGACTGCCAGCCGAACAGGGCCGCGTCGTAGTAGGAGGTCGCGTTGGACAGGTCGGTGCCCCAGTCGGACTGGACCTGGTACGGGGTGACCGTGATGCCGGCCTCCGCCGCGGACGCGGCGATCAGCTGGAACTCGTTCTGGCGCCGGGTGTTCTCCGGGTCGAAGAGCAGGCGGACGTTGACCGCCGGCACGCCGGCCTCGGCGAGCAGGGCCTTGGCGCCCTCGATGTCCACCTCGCCGAACTGGGCGTCCTGGCCGGAGGCCTCAGCGACGGCGTCGTAGTTGGGCGAGCCGGGGACCACGGTGAAGGAGCTGCGCACCGTGGCGTTCTCGTTCAGCGGCTTGATGAGCGAGTCGACGATGTCCTGGCGCGGGATCGTCTTGAGGAACGCCTGGCGCACCTTGAGCGCCTTGTCGGCGTCGCCGCCGTAGGTCGCCGGGTCGAACGGACCACCGTTGGCGAACTGCAGGTCGATGTGCTCGTAGGTGCCCTCGTCGGAGGTCTCCACCTTCAGGCTGTCGATCGCCTGGATCGCCTCGAGGACGTCCGCAGTCGACTGCGGGCTGATGAGGTCGACCTCACCGTTCTGCAGCGCCTGGACCTGACCCATCGGGTCGCCGTTCCAGCGCACCGTGACGGTACCGATGGCCGCCGTGTTCGCGCCCTCGTAGGCCTCGTTGGCCTTGAGGGTCATGTACTGGTCCTTGACGAAGTCCGTCATGACGTACGCGCCGTTGGACAGGTACAGGTTCGCGTCGTCCGGGAGCTCGGTGTAGTTGAAGTCCGTGCTCCAGACCTTGGCGATCTTGGAGAGCGTGTCGACGTCGTTGTTGAGGATCGCGTCCTGGACCGCCTGCGTGGCGGCCTCGGCGTCCGCCTCGTCCAGCGCGCGCTGACCGACGACGTGCGACGGCAGCGTCGGCGCCGTCATGCAGGTCTCCCAGTCCGCGAACGGCTTGGTGTAGGTGAACGTGATGGTGCTGCCGTCGACCTCGGGGGTCTCGATCAGGGCGGCGCACGGGGAGGCGGCGTCGAAGTAGACACCCGCGTCCAGGGCGTCCTGGTTCGAGATGTTGCCCTCGTCGTCGTACTCGGCCTCGACGTTGTTGAACGTGCCGCTCTGGGCCGCCCACTCCAGGAGGAAGTCGGTCGGGGTGACCGCGACGCCGTCGGACCACTTCGCGGTGTCGGCGAACGTGTACTCGACGGTCAGCGGGTCGTCGGAGGTCTTCTCGTACGTGCCGAACGACTCGTCCGGGACCAGGTTCAGCTCCTGGTCGTAGTAGTTGAAGCCCGACTTGGTGAGGTACGTGATGACCGAGTTGGCCGTCGCGTTACCCGTGATGCTGTTCTGGTTGTACGAGTAGAACGGCTGGTTCCAGGCGATGTTCACCGAGGTCTCGGTGTTGATGCCCGAGTCGTCGGTGGTGTCGTCGCTGCCGGAGTCCGAGCAGGCCGTCAGCGCGAGGGCGCCGGCCGCAGCGATGGAGACCGCAGCGGCGGCCTTTCGTGTGATCCTCAATGTTCCTCCTGAGAAGGTGGCGCTCGGCCTCCGGCCCCTGCGCCGCGGCCGTCACCGGCTCGCGCAGGGCGGACGCACGCTCCCGCCATGGATGGGGACACGCTAGTGGCGTCGAGACGGACATATCGGACACCCCCGAGGCCAGGGGCCGATCGTTACCGGATCGATACTGAGTAGTAGTGTCCAGCATTCAAGACGGAACATGCGTGTAACGTCCCGGAAACATCAGGATCGCGGGGCCGGCACCTCGTGACGGGCCCCGCGCGGGCACCGCAGCCGAGCGCGGGTCGCGCCGGGTGTGCTATGGACGCGCCGCTGCGGAGACCGGCACGCGCCCAGGGCTACCGCTCCGCCGGGTCGGCCGGGGGCTCCCAGCCGCCGTCCTCACGGATCCCCCGCGCGATCCGCTGCCCGATGTCCCGCAGCTGCCGGACCTGCGCCGAGGTCAGCCGGTCGAGCACCAGCCGCCGCACGGTCCGCACGTGCCCGGGCGTCGCGTCCGCCACCGCACGGCGCCCGGCGTCCGTGAGGACGGCGAGCGTGTACCGGCCGTCCTCCGGGTCCGGGCCGCGACGCAGCCAGCCGCGCGCCTCCAGCCGGCCCGCCGCGCGCGACAGCCGGGACAGCGTGCTGTTGGCGTAGCCCGCCAGCACGCTCATGCGCAGCGTCCCCCCGTCGGCGCGACTCAGCGCGTAGAGCACGCCGTACTCGAAGTGCGTGAGACCCGCGTCGCGCTGCAGCGGGGCGTCCAGCGCCGGGGGCAGCCACTCCAGGACGGTGGCGAGGGCCGACCACGCCTCGAGGTCGGTGCCGGACAGCTCGCGGGGCGCGCCGGGATCGGTCATGCCCCGCACCCTAGCCGTCGTCGCTGACTTGCCCAGGCAAGTCATCGACGCCTACGGTCACGTGCTTGAGCAAGCGACCCCGCGCCGTGCGGGACGGAGGAGGACGAGATGGATCTGCAGCTGACCGGCCGGAGGGCCTTCGTGAGCGGGTCGACCCAGGGCATCGGCCACGCGATCGCACGGGGGCTGCTGGACGAGGGCGCCGAGGTGGTGGTCAACGGGCGCGACGCCGGCCGGGTCGACGCCGCCGTGGCGCTGCTGCGCGACGCCGTCCCGGGCGCCGTCGTGTCCGGCATCGCCGCCGACCTCGCCGACGCCGCACAGGTCGAGCGGCTGCTGGACGAGCTCGGGGAGGTCGACGTGCTCGTCGTCAACGCCGGGGTCTTCGACGTGGCGCCGTTCGACCGGCTCACGGACGCCGACTGGCAGCGCCACCTCGACCTCAACCTCCTGAGCGCCGTGCGCCTCACCCGCCGGCTGCTCGGCCCGATGCTCGGCCGCGGGTGGGGCCGCGTCGTGCTGATCAGCAGCGAGTCCGGGGTGGACGTCCCGGCCGACATGACGCACTACGGCGTCACCAAGGCCGCCCTGCTCGCGCTGGGGAACGGCCTGGCGAAGACCACCCGCGGCACCGGGGTCACGGTCAACACCGTCCTCGGCGGGCCGACGTGGTCCGACGGCGTCGCCACGACCGTGGAGCAGATCGCGGGCGCCCAGGGCGTGGTGCCCGCCGACCTCAAGGCGTCCCTGGCCACCGCTCGCACCACGTCGCTGCTGCAGCGGTTCATCGAGCCCGAGGAGATCGCCCGGCTCGCGGTGTACCTCGCCAGCCCGGTGTCGTCGGCCACGAACGGCGCCGCCGTCCGTGCGGACGGGGGCGTGCTCACGACGCTGCTGTGAGCCGCTCGACGGCGTCCGGGCGCGTCACGGTCCGCCGCGTCCGGGCGTCCGGGCGCCCGGGCGCTCAGGCCCGCAGGGACGCGGTGATCGTGAACTTCGGGTTCCGCGCGACCTGCCGCGTCGGGCCGACCGCCTCCCGCAGCGCCGGCCGGTACCCCAGTCCCGAGTTCCACACGCACCACAGCTCGCCACCCGGGCGCAGCACCCGCGCCGCCTCCACGAACAACCCGCGGGCCACCCCGTCGTGCACCGCGGCGCCGACGTGGAACGGCGGGTTCAGCAGGACGAGGTCCGCGCTCGCGTCCGCGATCCCGGCGGTCCCCCGGGCGCGCCGGACGCGGACGCGCTCCCCCAGCCCGTTCGCCGCGACGGTCGCCCGGGCGGACGCGACGGCCGCCGCGGACTCGTCGGTGGCCACGACCTCCACGCCCGGGCGCGCGGTGGCCAGCGCGGACGCCAGCACACCGGTGCCGCAGCCGAGGTCGACGGCGGTGCGGGCGTCCGGCACCGCACCGGCCAGGTGCTCGACCAGGAACCGCGTCCCGATGTCGACGCGCGCACCGGCGAACGCCGCACCGTGCGCGCACACCGTCAGGCCGAGGTCGTCGTGCCGCGCGGTGACGGGCCAGGCGGCCGCGCCCGCGGAGGGGCGAGGCTCCACGGCGTGCAGCACCCGGGCCTTCTGCCGCCCGCGGCTGGCCCGCACGACGCCGAAGTGGCGGGCCAGCACCTCGTTCATGGCCCGGGACATGTGCTTCTCCCGGCCCGCCGCGACCACCGCGACCGCCGGGTCGGCGTGCCGCGCGACGAGCCCGGCCACCTCGTCCAGCGCGTCGAGCGACCGCGGCAGCAGGAGCAGCACGACCCGCGCCCCGGACACGAGCTCCGGGCCGAGCCCGGCGAGCGACCGGAACACGTCCGCGCCGCCGAGCCGGGCGGCGTTCCCCGCCAGCGCGAGCTCGCCCGTGAGCCGGTCGGTGTGCGCGCGGACCCCGCTGAGGCCGAACCGGTCGGCCGCCCCCAGGGTCACCGCGCCGTACCGGTCGCCGACCACCACGACCGTCCCGGGCGCGGCCCGGTCGAGCAGCGGCGCGGCCTCGTCGAGGAGCAGCCGGTCCGCGGCGTCCACCGCGACCAGGTCGGGCGCGGGGATCTCGGGGTCGCAGCGCAGCGCGGCGAGCAGGTCCTCGGTCATCAGACGTTGAAGCGGAACTCCACCACGTCGCCGTCGGCCATCACGTAGTCCTTGCCCTCGATGCGGGCCTTGCCGGCGGACCGCGCGGCGGCCACCGAGCCGGCCTCGACCAGGTCGTCGAACGAGATGACCTCGGCCTTGATGAAGCCCTTCTGGAAGTCCGTGTGGATGACGCCGGCGGCCTGCGGGGCCGTCCAGCCCTGCCGGATCGTCCAGGCGCGCGACTCCTTCGGCCCGGCCGTCAGGTAGGTCTGCAGGCCGAGGGTGTGGAACCCGACGCGGGCGAGCTGGTCGAGGCCCGCCTCCTCCTGGCCGTTCTCGGCGAGCATCTCCTTCGCCTCGTCCGGCTCGAGCTCGACCAGGTCGGACTCGAACTTCGCGTCGAGGAAGATGGCGTCGGCCGGGGCGACGAGCGCGCGCAGCTCCTCCTGCATCGCGGTGTCCGCCAGGCCGGCGTCGTCGGTGTTGAACACGTAGATGAACGGCTTGGCCGTCATGAGCTGCAGCGGGGCGAGGTCCGCCAGGTCGAGCCCGGCGGCCTTCGCGCCCTGGAAGAGCGTCTGGCCCGTCTCCAGCACGGCCTGCGCGGCCTGGGCGGCGGCGAGCTCGGCCGGGTCCGCCTTCTTGGCGCGGACCTCCTTCTCGAGCCGGGGCACGATCTTCTCGAGCGTCTGGAGGTCGGCGAGGACGAGCTCGGTGTTGATCGTCTCGATGTCGTCGCGCGGCGACACGCGCCCGTCCACGTGCACGACGTCGGGGTCGGCGAAGGCGCGCGTCACCTGGCAGATGGCGTCGGCCTCGCGGATGTTCGCGAGGAACTTGTTGCCCAGCCCCTCGCCCTCGCTGGCGCCCTTGACGATGCCGGCGATGTCGACGAACGACACGGTCGCGGGCAGGATCCGCTCGCTGCCGAAGATCTCCGCGAGCTTCTCCAGCCGCGGGTCGGGCAGCGGCACGACGCCGACGTTCGGCTCGATGGTGGCGAACGGGTAGTTCGCCGCGAGCACCTGCGCGCGGGTCAGGGCGTTGAAGAGGGTGGACTTGCCGACGTTGGGCAGGCCGACGATGCCGATGGTGAGTGCCACGGGCGACCATCCTAGGGGGCCGCGCGGCGGGCGGCCCGGGGCTGCGCGCGCCGGAGGACGCCGTACGGCGCGACGGGGCGCCGGCGCGGGCTGCCGCCGCGGGGCCGCTCAGGCGAAGGAGCGCAGCGCCTGCAGCAGCTCCGGCGCCCGGCGGTCGTACTCCCGGGCGCCCAGCCGGATCCCGCCGAGCAGCACGGCGACGCCGACCCCGGGAGCCACGACCACCGTCAGCGCGACGAGCACCGCGTTCCCGGTGAGCACGGCGGCGACCGCGAGCGCGACGCCCGGCAGGCACAGCGCACCGAGGACGAGCATCCCGACCCACTGGGTCACCATCGTGGCGAACGACGAGCCCTGCGGCGTCGTGAACGGGCTCTCCCCCGGCTTCGGCACGGGGTAGACGACGCGCGCCGAGAACACGCTCGCCGCGCCCACGCCCGTGAGCAGGACGCCGAGCGAGCCGGCGAGCACCGGCAGCGTCGCGCCCCACCGGCCGGAACCGGCGAGCACCACCACGTCGGTCACCAGCACCGCCGCGCCGCCCACGAGCAGGCCGGCCAGCGCCCGCCCGGCCCTGTCCGCGCGGCCGTCGACGGGTGCGGCGACGTGCGTCCAGAACGCGGTGTAGTCGGACGAGACGTCCGTCGACAGGGACCACCCCATGACGAACGCGACCAGCAGCCCCGCCCACAGCAGCGACGTGCCGCCCCGCCCGAGGAACCACAGCAGCAGCACCATCACCGGCACCACGGCCACCGCGCCGGCGTAGCGGGCGTCGCGCACCCAGTACGTGAGGCAGCGCGCGGCCACGGCCCCGGTCGGCGTGGCCGGCAGCCGCCCGAAGAACCCGAGACCGGTGCTGCGCGCCGCCGGGCCGGCCCCCGGCGGCCGCACCAGCGCGGCGGCCATCGACCGGTCCCACACCAGCGCGCCGAGGGCGACGGAGGCGCACGCGACCGCGAGCTTGCCGAGCGCGGCGAGCCACGCCCCGGCGGCGACGTCCGCCGCGAGCGCCCACGGCGCCCCGAGCGGGGTCCACCCGACGACGACGGCCACCCCGGGCAGCGCGTCCGCGACCGCGCTGAGGCCCGCGGTGACACCGATGACGATCGGGCCCGCGAGGATCAGCGGGACGAACGCCAGCACGGCCGCCACCTCGCGGAACCGCCGCCCGCTCACCAGCGGCGCCAGCAGGGTGGTGAGCGCCCGGGAGCCGACGACGCACAGCGCGACGCCCAGCGCGGCGCCGACGAGGGCGGCGACCGCCGCGAGCGGGGTGCGCCACCACACCAGGGCGGTCGCCGCCGAGATCACGGTCGTCGCGACGCCCGGGAGCCCGACCAGCCCGCCGACCGCCAGCCCCAGCAGCAGCGTCCGGCGCCGCACCGGGAACAGGCGGAACCGGTCCGGGTCCAGCGTGCTGTCCACACCGAACGCCACGAGCGGCAGGAGCCACCAGCCGGCGACCAGCAGTGTCCCCCCGAGCACGACGACGGTGCGGGCCAGCTCCTGGTCGCGCTGCACGCCGAGCGCGACGAGGCCGGCCACCGCGAGGACCACCAGGAACGCCGTGTAGGCACCGCCGAGCACCAGCCCGACGACGCGCCACGTGCTCCGCCGCAGACCACCCCGCAGCAGCGCCAGCTTCAGTCGGACGAGGTGTGCAACCACGCCAGCCCCTCCTCGCTGCGGCGGCCGCCGACCAGCTCCACGAAGCGGTCCTCCAGGGACGCCGCGCCGCGCACCTCGTCCACCGTGCCCTGCGCCAGCACCCGGCCGGCCGCGATCACGGCGACGTGGTCGCACATGCGCTGCACCAGGTCCATGACGTGCGACGACACGACCACCGTGCCGCCGTCCGCGACGTACGACGCGAGGATGTCCCGGATGTTCGCCGCCGACACCGGGTCGACCGCCTCGAACGGCTCGTCCAGCACGAGCACGCGCGGGGCGTGGACGAGCGCGCACGCCAGCGCGATCTTCTTGGTCATGCCCGCCGAGTAGTCGACGACGAGCGTGTCGGCGTCCGCGGTGAGGTCGAACGCCCGCAGCAGGTCGGCGGTGCGGTCCCCGACGGTCGCGCGGTCCAGGCCGTGCAGCAGCCCGGCGTAGGTCACGAGCTGGGCACCGGTGAGGCGGTCGAACAGGCGGACGCCGTCGGGCAGCACGCCCAGCATGCGCTTGACGGGCAGGGGGTCGGACCACAGGTCGTGGCCTCGCACGACCACGCGGCCGAAGTCGGGGCGCAGCAGGCCGGTGGCCATCGACAGCGTCGTCGTCTTGCCGGCGCCGTTCGGGCCGACGAGGCCGTACAGCGAGCCGGCCGGCACCTCGAGGGAGACGTCGGCGACGGCGATCTTGGTGCCGAACCGCTTCCACAGGCCCTGGATGGACAGGGCCGGCGCCGCGGACGGGGGCGAGGCGGGGGCCGGCGCCGCGTCCGCCGCAGCGGCGCCGCCGGACGGGGCCGCGTCGTCGGGCCGGGCAGGGCTCAGGGGCTCGTCCGCGGTCATCGGCCCAGCATAGGAGGGGTGCGCGCCCGGCCGCCCGGCATCCGCCACCCGGACGGGCGCGCGGATCCCGGGCCGTGTCGGTGGTGGCTGGCAGGCTGCGGCGCATGACGGATCTCGCGCTCGTGGTCGCGCTCGCCGGCTCGCTGTTCGTCGGCGTGGCGGTGGGCTGGCTCGCCGCGTCCGGTCGCTCCGCGGCGCGCCTGCGGGCCGCGGAGGTCGAGGCCGCGCGGTGGCGCGCGTCCGCGGAGGTCCGGGGCGAGCTCGGCGGGACGGCCGGCGAGGAGCGGCAGGCGGACCGGTTCCGGGCGCTCGCCGCCGACGCGCTCGCCCAGAGCAGCGAGCAGTTCCTCGCGCTGGCGCACCAGAGCCTCGCCGCACGGCACCAGGAGCAGTCCGGCGACCTGGCCCAGCGCGAGCAGGCCGTCCGGGCCCTCGTGGACCCGCTGGCGCGGACGCTCGACGCGGTGCGCGCGGAGCTCCGCACGGCCGAGCAGGCGCGGGCGCAGGGCGACGCGGCGCTCGGCGAGCAGGTGCGCCAGATGCGCGAGGAGGCCGGGCGGCTGCGGGAGGAGACCGCGCGGCTCGTGACGTCGCTGCGGTCGTCGCAGGTGCGGGGCCGCTGGGGCGAGGTGCAGCTGCGCCGGGTCGTCGAGGCCGCCGGGATGCTGCCGCACGTCGACTTCGTGGAGCAGGACCAGGTCCGCACGGACGACGGGCTGCTGAGGCCCGACATGGTGGTGCACCTGGCGGGCGGCAAGCGCGTGGTGGTGGACGCCAAGGTGGCGTTCCTCGGCTTCCTGGAAGCGGTCGAGGCGACGGACGCGGCGGAGCGGCAGCGGCGCACCGCGGCGCACGCACGGCACGTCCGCGCCCACGTCGACCAGCTCGCCGCGAAGCGCTACTGGGACCAGTTCGCGCCGGCGCCCGAGTTCGTCGTGATGTTCGTGCCGGCGGAGGCGTTCCTGCACGCGGCGCTCGACGTCGACCCGGGGATCGTCGAGCGGGCGTTCGAGCAGAACGTCGTGATCGCCACCCCCATGACGCTGCTCGCCCTGCTGCGGACCGTCGCGTACGCCTGGCGGCAGGACGCGCTCGCCGACAACGCCCAGGCGGTCCTCGACCTGGGCAAGGAGCTGCACGGCCGCATCGCGACGCTCGGTGGGCACCTGTCCAAGGTCGGCCGGGCGATCGACGGCGCGGCCACGGCGTACAACCAGTCGATCGCGTCGCTCGAGTCGCGCGTCCTCGTGTCCGCGCGCCGGTTCGCGGACCTGCGCGTCGTCGACACCGACCTGCCCACGCCGCAGCCGGTCGAGCGGCGGCTATCGGTCGTCACCGCCCCGGAGCTCGTGGCGTGGGAGGAGGCGCGCGTCGTGGGGCTGGACGGCGGGACCGTGCCCGGACCCGGCGACGAACGCCACCGGTCCGCGGCACTGGGTGCGCTGGACGACGCGGTGCTCGGGGAGCCCGGTGGGATCGCGGCGCCGGACGAGCACGGCACCCGGGGCGGCGCGCCGGCCTGACCCGGCCGACGCTCAGACCGGGCGGACCGCCAGGTCGCGGCGCTCGCCCCGGCGGGGCCGCGGGTCGTCCGCACCCGCCGCGCGCAGGTCCGACCGCAGCTCCCTCGGCAGCGAGAACATGAGGTCCTCCGTCGCGGTGCGGACCTCCTCCACGTCGGCGAAGCCGTGCGCCGCCAGGACGTCCAGCACGTCCCGCACCAGGATCTCGGGCACCGACGCCCCCGACGTGACACCGACCGTCCGGGCGCCCGCCAGCCACGCGGGATCCACCTGGGCGGCCGAGTCCACGCGGTACGACGCCCCCGCGCCGGCCTCCAGAGCCACCTCGACCAGGCGCACCGAGTTCGAGGAGTTCGCCGACCCGACCGTGAGGACCACGTCGCACTCCGGCGCGAGCTTCTTCACCGCCACCTGCCGGTTCTGCGTGGCGTAGCAGATGTCGTCGCTCGGCGGGTCCTGCAGCAGCGGGAACCGCTCGCGCAGCCGGCGCACCGTCTCCATCGTCTCGTCGACGGACAGCGTGGTCTGCGAGATCCACACCACGCGGCTCTCGTCCCGCACGGTCACGTCGGCGACAGCCTCGGGGGACGCGACGACCTGCACGTGGTCCGGCGCCTCGCCCTGCGTGCCCTCGACCTCCTCGTGACCCGGGTGCCCGATCAGCAGCACGTCGAGGTCGTCGGCGGCGAACCGCACCGCCTCGCGGTGCACCTTGGTGACGAGCGGGCACGTCGCGTCGATGGTGCGCAGCGACCGCGCCGCGGCGGCTGCTCGCACCGCGGGGGAGACGCCGTGGGCCGAGAACACCACGCGCGCGCCCTCCGGCACCTCGTCGGTCTCGTCGACGAACACCGCGCCACGCGCCGCGAGCGTGTCGACGACGTGGCGGTTGTGGACGATCTCCTTGCGCACGTACACCGGGGCCCCGTAGTGCTCCAGCGCCTGCTCCACGGCGACGACCGCGCGGTCGACCCCGGCGCAGTACCCGCGCGGGGCGGCCAGCAGCACACGCCCGCCGGTGCGGGCGTCCGGCGCGGGCGCGGTGTCAGGCGTCACCGCGCCAGTCTAGGCGGCGGTCGCGCGGCGACGACCGGAGGCACCGGCGGTCGCGCCGGGGTGTCGGGGCGGCGTGGCAGGGTGGGTGCGTGCAGCAGCCCTCCCCCGACGTCCCGCGCGCCGCCGCCGGCCCGCGCCCGGGGACGCCCCCGACGGACCTCCCCGCACGGGCCCTCGACACGACGGCGGAGCGCCCGTGGCCGGTGCGGCTGCTGTCCGTGAAGATCGCCGACTACGTCGCGAAGATGTCCCCGCTCTGGGTCGAGGGCCAGGTCGTGCAGCTGAACCGTCGCCCCGGCGCGGGGATCGCGTTCCTCACGCTGCGCGACACGGACACGGACATGTCGCTGCCTGTGTCGCTCCCCGCCCAGGTGCTGGCCTCGGTGGCGACGCCGCTCAGCGAGGGCGCGCACGTCGTGGTGCACGCGCGCCCGACGTTCTGGACCAAGCGCGGCACGCTGCAGCTCAACGCCGACGAGGTCCGAGCCGTCGGGATCGGCGAGCTGCTCGCCCGCATCGAGCACCTCAAGCGCGTGCTGGCGGCCGAGGGGCTGTTCGACGCCGAGCGCAAGGTCGCGCTGCCGTTCCTGCCGCGGGTCGTCGGCCTGGTGTGCGGCCGGGAGTCCAAGGCCGAGCACGACGTCGTCGTGAACGCCCGCGCCCGCTGGCCCCAGGTGGAGTTCGTGATCCGCGAGGTCGCGGTCCAGGGCGCCGGCGCCGTGCCGCAGGTCAGCCGGGCGATCGCCGAGCTCGATGCCGACCCGCGGGTGGAGGTCGTGGTCGTCGCGCGCGGCGGCGGCTCCGTGGAGGACCTGCTGCCGTTCAGCAACGAGGCGCTCGTGCGGGCCGCGGCGGCGTGCCGCACACCGCTGGTGTCGGCCATCGGGCACGAGACGGACACCCCGCTGCTCGATCTCGTCGCGGACTACCGCGCGTCCACCCCGACGGACGCCGCCAAGCGCATCGTGCCGGACGTCGGCGAGGAGCGGGCTCGAGTGGCCCAGGCCCGGTCGCGCATCCGGGCCGCCGTAGAGCACCGGGTGGCACGGGAGGCCGCGGGGCTCGAGCAGGTGCGCAGCCGCCCCGTCCTCGCGCGACCCGGCACGATGGTCGAGACGCGCGAGGCGGACGTGCACCGGCTGCGGGAGACCGCGCGGCGCTGCCTGGACCACGCGCTCACCGGTGGGGCCGCGCAGGTGCGGTCCCTGGCGGCGCAGGTCCGGGCGCTGTCGCCGGCGGCGACCCTGGAACGCGGGTACGCCGTGGTGCAGACCACCGACGGGGCCGTGGTGCGGGACGCCACGAGCGTGGCCGCGAAGGACTCGCTGCGCGTGCGGCTGGCCCGGGGGGAGCTCATCGCATCGGTCGTGGCGGTGGCACCGGGCCGGCGCCGGCCCGCGGACGCGGACGCCGCGACGGACGCGGACGCCGCGGCGGGCGGGGCCACCGGCTCCTGACCGCGCGCGGCGGCGCCGGGACGGCCCTGCCCGGCGACGGCGCAGGGGCCGGGCGGCGCGCGGCACTCCCTCCGGGTGCCGGCTCGACGGCCGGGCTCGAAGGCGCGCGGCACTCCCCCGGGCACCGGCTCGACGGCCGGGATCGGGAGGCCCGCGGCACTCCCCGGGCACCGGCTCGACGGCCGGGCTCGGGAGGCGCGCGGCGCGTCCCCGGACCGGCGTCCCGGGCCGGGTGTCCTCGGTCGTTGGTTAGATGGGACCCGTGAGCGCCACCACCCCCGCACCGGACGCCCCGGGCGTCGCCGAGCTGTCCTACGAGCAGGCCCGTGACGAGCTGGTCGCGGTCGTCTCCCGCCTGGAGGCCGGTGGCGCGACCCTGGAGGAGTCGCTGGCGCTGTGGGAGCGCGGCGAGGCGCTGGCCGCCCGCTGCCAGGAGTGGCTCGACGGCGCGCGGGCCCGGCTGGACGCCGCCCGGACCTCCGACGACGCCCCCGACGCACCGGCCGGTGAGGGCCGCCCGGCCTGACACCCACTGGCCGCCCGGTCCCCTGATCCGCCCGACCTCCGACCGACCCCGTCCACCGGCACCGCAGCCGGACCGAAGGAGCAGCATGTCCGAGCAGTCCGCCCCCGCCACCGCCCGCGCGCTCGTCGTCGGGGAGGCCCTCGTCGACGTCGTGCTGCGGCCGGGCGACGAGCCCGCCGAGCACCCTGGCGGCAGCCCCGCGAACGTGGCGATCGGCCTCGGCCGGCTCGGGCGCCGCGTGGACCTGCTCACCTGGCTCGGGGACGACGCCCACGGCGACCTGGTGCGCACGCACCTGGAGTCCTCCGGCGTCCACGTGCTCGCCGGGGACCGCCGACCGGAGCACACCCCGGTCGCCCGCGCGCACGTCGACGAGGCCGGCGTGGCGAGCTACGAGTTCGACCTGACGTGGGACCTCCCGGACCGCTGGGACGAGGGCGACGGCGAGGCGCTGGTCGTGCACACCGGGTCGATCGCCACGGTCATCGAGCCGGGCGGCGAGGCGGTCGCCCGGCTGCTCGCGGACCGCAGGGAGGGCGCGACGCTGACGTACGACCCCAACCTGCGGCCCGCGCTCATGGGCTCTCCGGAGCAGACGCTGCCCGTCGTGGAGCGGCTCGTCGGCCTGGCGGACGTCGTCAAGGTGTCGGACGAGGACCTGGGCTGGCTCCACCCGGGTGTGCCCCCGGTGGAGGTCGCGCGCGACTGGGTCGGGCGCGGACCGGCGCTCGTCGTGGTGACACTCGGCGGCGAGGGCGCGCTGGCGGTCACCGCGGGCGGCGACGAGCTGACCGTGACGGCGCCGCGGGTGCAGGTCGCGGACACCGTCGGCGCGGGCGACTCGTTCATGGCCGGGCTGGTCGACGGCCTGTGGACCGCCGGCCTGCTCGGCGCGGACGCGCGCGAGCAGCTGCGGGAGGTCGACGTGGCGACGGTCGAGCGGGTGCTCGCGCGCTGCGTGGCGATCGCCGCGATCACCGTGTCGCGCGCCGGCGCAAACCCGCCCACGTCCGCGGAGCTCGGCGAGGCCTGACCGTCCCGGCGGGCCCGTACGCCGGCCGGGGTCGTCACGTCCGGCCGAGGTCGTCACGCCGACGTGACGACCTCGGCCCGAGCTGACGACCTCGACGGCGGAGCCGGGGCGGCAGCCCGGCCGGGGGTCAGCCTGCCTGGCGGTGCCGGCCCGCGGACGGCTCGCGGCCGCCGGAGGGCTCGCGTCCGCCGGACGGCTCGCGGTCGGGCGCGCGGCCGTCCGACGGCGTGCCGTCGTCCGAGCGCTCCGCGTCGCGGTGCGCCCGCTCCAGCGCCGCCCGGCGGTCCTCCTCCGTCTCGGCGTCGATCCGCTTCGCGGCCTCGTCGTCGTACGTGAGGTTCTCGCCCGACTCCGGGTCGAACACCAGCAGCCGCCGCGGGTCGAACCACAGCTCCGCGCGGCTGCCGTCACGCACCCGGCTCTCGGACCCCAGCGCGACGACGACCTGGGTGCGCATGCCCTCTCCGTCGAGGTCCCGGTCGAGCTCCTCGAGCTTCGCCGCGACGTCGGCGTGCGTGTCGAACGGGATGTACGCGTACAGCTCCGCGCCGAGCCACTCCACGACGTCCACGTCGGCCTCGAACCGCACACCGCCGTCCCGCTTCGTCCCGTCCATGACGCGCGCGTCCTCGACGTGCTCGGGGCGCAGGCCGACGATCACCAGGTCGCGTCCGTCGACGCGCTGCCGCAGGTCGTCCGTGAGGGGCACCTCGGCGAACGGCAGCACCAGGGAGTCGCCGCGCACCTCGCCGGGCATGAAGTTCATCGGCGGGGACCCGATGAACCCCGCGACGAACAGGTTGACGGGCTGCTCGTACAGCGCCCGCGGGCTCGCGACCTGCTGCAGCTCGCCCTTGCGGAGCACGGCGACCCGGTCGCCGAGCGTCATCGCCTCGGTCTGGTCGTGCGTGACGTAGACCGTGGTGGTGCCGAGCCGGCGCTGCATCCGGGCGATCTCGGTGCGCATCTGCCCGCGCAGCTTCGCGTCGAGGTTCGACAGCGGCTCGTCGAACAGGAAGGCGCGGGCGTCGCGGACGATCGCGCGGCCCATCGCGACCCGCTGCCGCTGCCCGCCGGAGAGGTTCGCGGGCTTGCGGTCCAGGTGCTCGCGCAGCTCGAGGGTGTCGGCCGCGAACTCGACGTGCGAGCGGATCTCGTCCTCGGTGAACTTCCCCTTCTGCAGCCGCAGCGGGAACGCGATGTTCTCGAACACGGTGAGGTGCGGGTACAGCGCGTAGTTCTGGAACACCATCGCCAGGTGCCGGTCGCGCGGCGCCTTCTCGTTGACCACCTCGTCGCCGATCCTCAGCTCCCCGGACGTGATGTCCTCGAGGCCGACGATCATCCGGAGCAGCGTCGACTTCCCGCAGCCGGACGGGCCGACGAGGATGACGAACTCGCCGTCCTTGATGTCGAGGCTGACGCCGTTGACCGCCGGGTAGCCGTCGCCGTACTCCTTGACGATGTCCGTCAGGGTGATGGATGCCATGGGTTCCTCCTCGTGCGCGCCCGGGGCGTCAGCCCTTGACGGCGCCCTGGGTCAGCCCGGAGACGATCTGGCGCTGGAACAGCAGCACCAGGACGACGACGGGAACGGTGACGACGACCGCGGCGGCGGAGATGGCCCCGGTCGGCTCCTCGAACTGGGAGGCGCCGGCGAAGAACGCCAGCGCCGCGGGGACGGGGCGCGCGGCCTCGGTGGACGTGAGCGAGATGCCGTACACGAAGTCGTTCCACGCGATGAAGAACGCGATCAGCGCCGTGGTGAAGACCCCGGGTGCGGCCAGCGGGACGATGGCCTTGCGGAACGCCTGCCAGGTGGTGGCGCCGTCGACCTGGGCGGCCTGCTCGAGCTCCCAGGGGATCTGCCGGAAGAACGCCGTGAGCGTCCAGATGGAGATCGGCAGCGTGAGGGACAGGTAGGGGATCACCAGACCCGGCCACGTGTCGTACAGCCCGATGGACCGCCAGAGGTTGAACAGCGGCGTGACGATCGAGATGACCGGGAAGATCGACACCGCGAGCGCCGTGGTGAGGATCAGCTTGCGGCCGGGGAACTGCAGGCGGGCGATCGCGTACGCGGCGAGCGTCGACAGGACCACGGAGATCGCGGTGGCGATCAGCGAGATGCCGACGGAGTTGCGCAGGGACGACAGGAACAGGTCCTGCGCGGACCCGTCGGGCGCGAGGATCTCCCGGTAGTTCCCGAGCGTCCAGGTGGTCGGCAGGAACGTGCCGCTGTTGAGGTCGCTCGACAGCTTGAACGACGTCGCGAGGATCGACGCGACCGGGAAGAGCGCGTACACGAGCACCGCCAGCGTGATCGCGGCCCAGGCGATCTTCTGCCGGCCGGACATGGCACCCATCAGCGGTCCCCCCTCGCGCCGGCCAGGTCGACCTTGAAGATCTTGATCGCGATGAAGCAGATGATGAGGACGCACACGAAGAGCAGCACCGAGATCGCGGACCCGAGCCCGATCTCGAGCCGGCCGATGGAGGTCCGGTAGGCCAGCAGCGACAGCACCGTGGTGTTGTTCGCGCCGTTGGTCATGATGAAGACGTTGTCGAAGATGCGGAACGCGTCCAGCGCGCGGAACAGCACGGCGACCATGATCGCGGCCTTCATGTTCGGCAGGACCACGCGCTTCATGCGCTGCCACCACGTGGCGCCGTCGACCTGCGCGGCCTCCTCGAGGTCGCCCGGGACCTGCGCGAGGCCGGCGAGCAGCAGCAGCGAGATGAACGGCGTGGTCTTCCAGACCTCGGAGGCGATGATGACGAACAAGCTGGTGCCGGTGCCGGCGAACCAGTTGAGGTTCTCGTCGATGCCCGGTACCCAGTCGAACCACTGGTTCACGTACCCGGAGTCGATGGCGAACGCGTAGAACCACGCGAACGCCGAGACGACGGTGATGATCCCGTAGGGCACGAGGATGGCGGTGCGCAGCAGGCCGCGCAGCCGGGTGACCGCCCGGTGCATGACGAGCGCGAGCGCGAACCCGAGCACCAGCTCGATCGCGACCGTGACCAGCATGATGATCGTGGTCACCAGCAGAGAGCCCCAGAACACGGGGTCGGTGAGGATCACGGCGTAGTTGCCGAGCCCGATGAACGCGCGGTCGTCCGGCGCGGTCAGCCGGTTGCGGAAGAGCGACTCGTAGAGCGCCTGCAGGATCGGGTAGGCGGTGACGGCGAGCATCACCACGAACGCAGGGCCGGCGAGGAGCCAGCCGAGGCGTGCCTCGGCGCGGGCGCGGTCGCTGCGGCGCGGCTTGCCGGACCGCTCAGGACCGGCACCCCGGGTGCTGCGCGACGCGGCGGCCGCCGTCGCGCCCGTGACCTCGGTGCTCATGTCCCCGCCCCCTCGGGTCGCGCGGGATGGGCGTCCTCTCGTCGGTTCACAGCAGGCGCTCCCCTCGCAGCACGGCGGTGATGAAGTCGGTCGACTCCTGCGGCGTGGAGTCAGGGTCGACGGCGGTCGGCGGGTGCCACGTCTCGACCAGACCCTGCGAGACCTCGTTGTAGTACGGGGTCTGCGGGCGGGGTGCTGCCTGCTCCAGCGACTGCCGGATGACGTCCGCCATCGGGAACGTCTCCTGCACCTGCGGGTCGTCGTAGGCCACGGTGCTGGCGGGCGGGTTGCCGTCGGAGACGAAGTACGCCGCCTGGTTCTCGGGCGCCACGATGCATGCCGCCGCCTGGTACGCCTCGTCGACGTGCTCGCTGAACGCGCCCACCCCGAGGTTGATCCCGCCGTACGGCGGTGCGGCGTCCTCACCCTCGACGACCTGCGGGTAGACGGCCCAGCCGACGTCGTCGAGCACCGCCTGGTCGAGCGTGCCGTCCTCGACCGCGCCCTGCATGGCCGGCCAGACGAACGGCCAGTTCACCATGAACGAGCCGCTGTCGCCCTGGAACTGCGAGAGGGAGGCGTTCTCGTCCTGCGTCGGCAGGCCGGGGCCGCCGAGCCCCTCGGAGCCGATCTCACCGATGATGCGGGCCGCCTCGCGCCCGGCGTCGGAGTCCAGCCCGAGCTCGACGTCCTGCGCGTCGGCCTCGGGGGTCTCGACGACGTGGCCCCCGGCGGACTCGATCAGCGCGTTGATCCACACGGTGTAGGCCTCGGCCTTGATGCCCTGCACCCCGAGGCGCTTGTCCTGGTCGCGGGCCGCGTCCATGACCTGGTCCCACGTCACGGGCTGCGACATGTCGAGCCCGGCGGCCTCCGCCACGGAGGTCCGGAACCACAGCAGCTGCGTGTTCGCCCAGAACGGGACCGTCACGAGATCGCCGTCCCAGGAGGCGCCCTGCAACGCGCCCTCCGCCACGTCCTGGCTGACCTGCTCGGCGACGTCCGGGGGCACCGGCGCGAGGAACCCGGCGTTCGCGAGCTCGGGGATGAACGGCGGGTCGAGGCTCATGAGGTCGATCGAGGAGTCCGAGGCGGCCAGGCGGCGGGCGAGCTGCTCGCGCTGCGCGCTGGCCTCGCGCGGCAGCACGGAGACCTCGATGCGGTAGGCGCCGTCGGCCTCCTCGGTGCACTGCTGCGCGAGCGCCGCCTGCCCGCCGGCGTCGGGGTTGGTGTACCAGGTCAGGACCGGGGTGTCGTCGGCCGGGGCGCACGCCGCGAGCCCCGCGCCGAGCGCGAGCACGGCCCCCGCGGCGATCCCCCTCGATCGTCTGCGCACCGTCACCGCTCCCTCCCCTGGTGCCGCGGGCGCCGGACCTGCGCACCCGCGGCGTCTGCCACGCGTCCCCCCAGTGCTACCCCGGTCCCGGCGGCCCTGCCACCGGAAGCGGGCGGCGGCGCGCATGGTGCGCTTCGCACGGTCGACGTGCCGGACGCCGGTCGGACCGGCGGGTGCGCACCCGCCGGGCGATGTGATCATGTGGGCATGGCACACCCCACGTCCCCCGCCGAGGCCTGGTCCGCGCTGCGCGACGGCAACGACCGGTTCGTCCGAGGCGCGATGGAGCACCCGTCCCAGGGCATCGACCGCCGGGCCGAGGTGAGCACCGGCCAGGCGCCGTTCGCGGTCGTCTTCGGCTGCTCGGACAGCCGCGTCGCGGCCGAGATCATCTTCGACCAGGGCCTCGGCGACGTGTTCGTGGTCCGGACGGCGGGCCACGTGCTCGACACGACCGTCATCGGGTCCATCGAGTACGGCGTCGAGGTGCTGGGCGCGTCCCTCGTGGTCGTCCTCGGGCACGACTCGTGCGGCGCGGTCGCGGCGGCGACCGCCGCGCTGACCACCGGGGAGCTGCCGCGCGGGTTCGTGCGCGCCGTCGTCGACCGGGTGATCCCCAGCATCGTGTCGCTCGCCCACGGGCCCGACGCCGACGGGCGGCCGCGGGACCTCGCGACGGTGGACCCCGCGGAGCTCGGGCACGAGCACGTGCGGCACACCGTCGACATGCTGCGCTCGTACTCGGTGACGCTCGCGGAGGCGATCGACGCCGGCCGGTGCGCGGTGGTGGGCGTGGAGTACGCGCTCGCCGACGGCCGGGCGCGGCTGACGTCCGCCGTCGGCGAGGTGGGTGACGAGCCTGTCGCCTGACCGTCGCCCGCGCGGCCGGCGCCGCCCACGACGCGCGGGTGTGACGTGCGCCATAACCCGGGACGAAGGTCCCGGACGGTCGGGCCGGCGGCACGCCGCGGTGGCAGGATGCCGCGCATGAGCCTGCACGCCGACGACGACGTCCAGTACCGCACCGAGCACGACACGATGGGCGAGGTCCGGGTCCCCGCCGCCGCGCTGTACCGCGCGCAGACCCAGCGCGCCGTCGAGAACTTCCCGATCAGCGGGACGACGCTGGAGCGCGGCCACGTCGCGGCACTGGCGCAGATCAAGAAGGCCGCCGCCCTGGCGAACGCCGAGCTGGGCATCCTCGACCGCGCCGTCGCGGACGCGATCGCCGCCGCGGCCGACGAGGTCGCCGACGGCCGGCACGACGCGCACTTCCCCGTGGACGTCTACCAGACCGGGTCCGGCACGTCCTCGAACATGAACATGAACGAGGTGCTGGCCACGCTCGCGTCGCGGGCGCTCGGCGCGGACGTCCACCCCAACGACCACGTCAACGCCTCCCAGTCCTCCAACGACGTGTTCCCGACGTCCGTCCACGTCGCCGCCACCGCGGGGGCCGTGCAGGACCTGGTGCCGGCGCTGGAGCACCTCGCCGCCTCGTTCGAGCGGCTGGCCGAGCGCCACGCGGGCGACGTGAAGTCCGGCCGCACCCACCTCATGGACGCCACCCCGGTGACGTTCGGCCAGGAGTTCGGCGGGTACGCGGCAGCGGTCCGCCGGGGCGTCGAGCGCGTGCAGGCCGCCCTCCCCCGGGTCGCCGAGGTCCCCCTGGGCGGCACGGCGGTCGGCACCGGCATCAACACCCCGGCCGGCTTCCCGCAGCGGGTCATCGCGCTGCTCGCGCAGCACACCGGGCTGCCGCTCACCGAGGCCCGCGACCACTTCGAGGCGCAGGGCGCCCGCGACGGGCTCGTGGAGCTGTCCGGCGCGCTGCGCACCATCGCCGTCAGCCTCACGAAGATCTGCAACGACCTGCGCTGGATGGGCTCCGGTCCCAACACGGGGCTCGGCGAGATCCGGATCCCGGACCTCCAGCCGGGCTCCTCGATCATGCCCGGCAAGGTCAACCCGGTGGTCCCCGAGGCCGTGCTCATGGTGGCGGCCCGGGTCGTCGGGAACGACGCGACGGTGGCGTGGGGCGGCGCCAGCGGGTCGTTCGAGCTCAACGTGCAGATCCCCGTCATGGGCCACGCGGTGCTGGAGTCCGAGCGGCTGCTCGCCGCCGCGTGCCGGGTGCTCGCCGACCGCTGCGTCGACGGCATCGAGGTCGACGTCCAGCGCGGCGCCGCGTACGCGGGCTCGTCGCCGTCGATCGTCACGCCGCTCAACCGGCTGATCGGCTACGAGGCGGCCGCGAAGATCGCGAAGCACGCGGTCGCGCAGGGCGTCACGGTGCGGGAGGCGGTGCTCGCACTCGGCTACGTCGACCGCGGGGAGCTCACGGAGCAGCAGCTGGACGAGGCCCTCGACCTGCTGAGCATGACCCGCCCGAAGGCCTGACCCGCCCGAAGGCCTGACCGCGCGCGGGGCCGTCCGCCGCGGCGCCGGTTCGGGTGCCGTTCGGATCCATGCGGCCGGACACGCCGGGCGCGTCGGTGCGTGCGGATCCGAACGCCCCGGAGGGGGCGGCAGCGGGACGGGTCAGGCGGGCCCGGTCCGGGCAACGCGCTGACCCGTCCGGCGCGCCGTCAGAGCTCGATGCCCTCCAGCAGCTCCGTCACCAGCGCCGCCACCGGCGACCGCTCCGAGCGGGTCAGCGTGACGTGCGCGAACAGCGGGTGGCCCTTGAGCGCCTCGATGACCGCCGCGACGCCGTCGTGCCGGCCGACCCGCAGGTTGTCCCGCTGGGCGACGTCGTGGGTGAGCACCACGCGCGAGGACTGCCCGATGCGGGACAGGACCGTGAGCAGGACGTTCCGCTCGAGGGACTGCGCCTCGTCGACGATCACGAACGCGTCGTGCAACGACCGGCCGCGGATGTGCGTGAGAGGCAGCACCTCGAGCAGGTCGCGGTCGAGGACCTCCTCGACCACCTCGCGGCTCACCACGGCGCCGAGGGTGTCGAACACCGCCTGCGCCCAGGGGTTCATCTTCTCGGACTCGTTGCCGGGCAGGTAGCCGAGGTCCTGGCCGCCGACCGCGTACAGCGGGCGGAACACCATGACCTTGCGGTGCTGACGGCGCTCCAGGACGGCCTCGAGCCCCGCGCACAGCGCCAGCGCCGACTTGCCGGTGCCGGCCCGTCCGCCGAGCGACACGATGCCGACCTGCTCGTCCAGCAGCAGGTCGATCGCGATGCGCTGCTCGGCGCTGCGGCCGTGCAGCCCGAACACGTCCTGGTCGCCGCGGACCACCTGCACGTGCTTGTCGGCCGTCACGCGGCCCAGCGCCGACCCCCGGGGGCTGTGGATCACCAGGCCGGTGTGGCACGGCAGCGACGGGGCGTCCTCGACGTCCGCGAGCGGCAGGCTGTCGTGCTCCCAGAGCTGCGCCATCTGCTGCTCGGTGAGGTCGAGCGCGTCCATCCCGGTCCACCCCGAGTCGACCGCCAGCTCGTGCCGGTACTCCTCGGCGCGCAGACCGATCGCGGACGCCTTGATGCGCATCGGCAGGTCCTTGGACACCACCGTCACGTCGTGGCCCTCCGCCGCGAGGTTGGCCGCGCACGCCAGGATGCGGGTGTCGTTGTCGCCCAGACGGAAGCCGGCCGGCAGCACGCCCGGGTCGATGTGGTTGAGCTCCACCCGCAGGGTCCCGCCCAGCTCGCCGACCGGGAGCGGCGCGTCGAGGCGCCCGTGCTGCACCCGCAGGTCGTCCAGCATGCGCAGCGCGGTGCGGGCGAAGTACCCGAGCTCCGCGTGGTGGCGCTTGCCCTCCAGCTCGGTGATCACGACGACGGGGAGCACCACGTCGTGCTCGGCGAACCGCAGGATCGCCCTCGGGTCGGACAGCAGGACGGACGTGTCGAGGACGTGTGTCCTCCGCCCCTCCCCCGGCTGCTCCGTCGAGACGGTGGCGGTTCCCAGCTTGCTGACCACGGCAGGCTCCCTCCGGCGCCGATCAGCGCCGCATCGGGCCCCTCGCGCCGTCCGTGCCCCGAGGGGCCGTGCGGCACGCGGTGACGGGACGAGGGCGGCCGGCCCGGGTGTCGGGCCACGACCGGCCCTCCTCCCGGAGCGGATGCTCCATGGGCTGGCCTCCCCGGGACGGCGGGCGCCGTCCGTTGCTCCCGGACGCTACGCCCGGCGTCCGGGGGCGCGGCGCGCGCGACACGCCCGCGGCGCGGCGCGAAACCTGATGTTCACCCCGCGTGCGCCTACCGGCCGTGCCGGCGCTCCCGCGCGGCGTAGTCGCGGACCGCGCGCAGGAAGTCGACCCGCCGGAAGTCCGGCCAGTACGCCTCGCAGAAGTAGTACTCGGAGTGCACGGACTGCCAGAGCATGAACCCGCCGAGCCGCTGCTCCCCAGAGGTGCGGATGACGAGGTCCGGGTCGGGCTGCCCCTTCGTGTACAGGTGGTCCGCGATGTGCTCGACGTCGAACGTCGCGGCGATCTCGTCCAGCGAGGCGCCCTCGGCCGCGCGCTCGGCCAGGTACGACCGCACCGCGTCCGCGATCTCGCGGCGGCCGCCGTAGCCGATCGCGACGTTCACGTGCAGCCCGGCGACGTCAGCGGTCGCGGACTCGGCGTCCCGCAGGATGCCGCGCGTCCGCTCCGGCAGCAGGTCCAGCGAGCCGACAGCCTGCAGCCGCCACTGCCGGGTCGCGGCGAGCTCGCGCACGGCGTCCTCGATGATGCCGAGCAGCGCCTCGAGCTCCTCGGGGTCCCGGGTCAGGTTGTCGGTGGACAGCATCCAGAGGGTCACGACCTCGACCCCCACCTCCTCGCTCCACTGCAGGAGGTCGGCGATGCGGTCGGCGCCGCGCCGGTGCCCGGTGGCCGTCGACTCGCCGAGCTGGCGCGCCCAGCGCCGGTTGCCGTCGAGGATGACCCCCACGTGGCGCGGGACCCGGTCGCGTGGCAGCGAGGCGGCCAGCCGACGCTCGTACAACCCGTAGAGCGGGTGGGGCAGGCGCACGCGCGGAACTCCTTCGCCGGGAGGGGTGGCGGTGCTCACGGTACCGCCCGGCCGCCTCCGGACGACCGCGCTCGCTGGGGGCGCGCGGAGGAGGGTTCGTGCAGGACCCGCGAACCTACGCCCCCGTAACCTACGCACTCGTAGGTTACGCTGCTGGCGACATCACCGAGCCGAGGAGGGATGCGCCGTGAAGGTCGCCGACACCGCCGAGCAGGTCGCGCAGGCCGTCAAGCCACGGCTGCGCGGCTGGATCCACGCCGGCATGTTCCCGCTGGCCACCGCAGCGTCCGTCGTGCTCGTGGCGCTCGCGCCGACGGCGAGGCTCACGATCGCCTCCGCGGTGTTCGGCGGGGCCGCGATGCTGCTGTTCGGCACCAGCGCCGTCTACCACCGCGGCACCTGGTCGCCCCGCGTCGCCGGCGTCCTGCGCCGCATGGACCACACCAACATCTTCCTCGTCATCGCCGGCACCTACACCCCGCTCGCCGTGGCTCTGCTGCCCACGGCCACCGCCCGCACGCTGCTCGTCATCGTGTGGTCCGGGGCGCTCGTCGGCCTGCTCGCACGCGTCTTCTGGCTCGGCGCCCCGCGCTGGGTGTACGTCCCCGTGTACATCGCCCTCGGCTGGGTGGCGGTGTGGTTCCTGCCGGCGTTCGGACGCGCACCCAACGGCGGCCCCGAGGTCATGTGGCTCGTGATCGCCGGTGGCCTCGCGTACACCGTCGGCGCCGTCGTCTACGGCCTCAAGCGACCGAACCCCAGCCCCCGGTGGTTCGGCTTCCACGAGATCTTCCACCTGCTGACCGTCGTCGGGTTCACCTGCCACTACGTGGCCGCCGCGCTCGCCGTGCTGCGCTGACCCGGCCGATACGGTGGAGGCCATGTCCGCCGTGCCTCCCGCCCACGACGCCCCCGACCCGGCGCAGGTCCGCGCGCTCATGCGCGAGATGCGCCGCCTCGCCCTGACGTACAAGTTCGGGATCGACGAGGTCATGACGAAGATCGCGATCCTGCGCGACGAGTTCCGCCACATGCAGGACGACAACCCGGTGGAGCACGTCGGCTCGCGGCTGAAGTCGTTCGAGTCGATCGCGGCGAAGTGCCGGCGCAAGGGCATCCCGCTGGACCCCGGGGCCGTGCGCTCCCAGATGTTCGACATCGCCGGGGTGCGCGTCACGTGCTCGTTCGTGTCCGACATCTACCGCCTGCGGGACATGCTGATCGGCCAGGGCGACCTCACGCTGCTCGAGGAGCGCGACTACATCGCCCACCCCAAGCCGAACGGGTACCAGTCGCTGCACCTCATCGTCCAGGTGCCGGTCTACCTGTCCGACCGGGTCGAGGACGTCGTCGTCGAGATCCAGCTCCGGACCATCGCGATGGACTTCTGGGCGAGCCTCGAGCACAAGATCTACTACAAGTACGCCGGTCAGGTACCGCGCCACCTCACCGACTCGCTCAAGCTCGCGGCCGACGTCGCCGCGTCCCTGGACACGTCGATGGAGCGCATCCACCACGAGGTCAAGGCCCTCGCCGGGGAGCAGCCGGCAGCCACGGCGGAGGTCGAGCAGGCGCTCAGCCCCGAGGACATCCTGCGCTCGTTCTGGCCGGCGCCCGACACGCAGCTCGACGCCGAGGGCCGCCCGCGCGTCTGAGCAGGCGGGCTCAGGCCACCGGGACGACGCGGTAGCGGCGGTGGTCCAGCGACGGGTTCACCGCGCGCACGGCGGCGAGCGCCGCGGGGTCGAGGTCGACGGTGCGTAGCTCCGGCTCCGTGCCGAGCTCCGGCCCGACGACGCCGTCCGGGCCGACGACGAGCGACCGGCCCGTGACACCGCGCCCGGCCTGGCCGACCGCCACGACGACGACGGTGTTCTCGATCGCGCGCGCCGTCGCGAGGGTGCGCCAGTGGTGCTCCTTGAGCGGACCGGCCGCCCAGGCCGCCGGGACCACCAGCACGTCGGCTCCCGCGTCGACCGCGCGCCGCGCCGACTCGGGGAACCGCAGGTCGTAGCAGGTGAGCACTCCGAACCGCAGGCCGGCGACGTCGAGCGTCAGCGGCGCGGCGTCGACCGGCCCCGGCTCCAGCCGGTCGGACTCGCGGTGCCCGAACGCGTCGTACAGGTGCACCTTGCGGTACACCCCGGCGAGCGTGCCGACGGCGTCCACCGCGACGACGGCGTTCACCGCACGGTCAGCCCGGGACCCGGGGAGCATCGTGCCGGCGACCACCGCGACGCCGTGCGCCACGGCGCGTTCCCGCAGCAGCGAGACGAACGGCCCGTCGAGCGGCTCCGCGTGCTCCGGCCCGGTACCGCGCGGGTCGAAGCCCGAGGCGTACTCGGGCAGCACGAGCACGTCCGCGCGGGCTCGCGACGCGGTGTCGAAGGCCCGCCGGACCACCTCGCGGTTGGCGTCGTGGTCGTCGCTGACCCGCAGCTGGCCGAGCGTCACCCGCACGGCGGGCCGCACGGGCGGGTCGACGGTCACGGGCGGTCCCGGTCCTCGGGCGCGGGGCCGCCGTCGGCCGTTCCGAGAGCTGCTTCGCCCTCGGTGGCGGGCGCGTCGCCCTCGGCGGCGGGCCGGTCGCCCCCGGCCGCGGGCGCGCCACCGCCGGGCGCCGACGTACCGGCCCCGGCCGCCGCCTCGTCCTCCTCGAGCCTGCGGGCGTTGCGCTCGACGACGCGGAGGTGCCGCACCAACGAGAACGCCAGGGCGATCACCGCGGCCGCCACGGCGAAGGTCACCAGGAAGCCGAGCAGACCCGGCGACGTCTGGTCCTCCGGCGGGATCTCCACCGTGCCGGGCGACGGGGACGGCTCCGCGGCTCCCGGCACCCGGGCCGCGGCGGGCGCCGGGAGCACGGTGTGCAGCGCCTCGCCCAGCGCACCGCCCGCCTGCAGCACCGCGCCGTGGGCGACCGCGATCAGCGTCGCGGCGCTCATGCGCGGGCCTCGCGCACGCCGGCGAACAGGTCGTCCTCGGGCAGCGTGGTCGGCACCCGCGACTCGGCGAGCTCGTACTCCTCGTGCGGCCACACCTCCAGCTCGAGGTCGCGCGGCATCGCGAAGAAGAACCCCTCGGGGTCGATCTGCGTCGCGTGCGCACGCAGTGCGGCGTCCCGGGCGTCGAAGTACCCGCCGACGGGGACCAGCGTCGTCACCTCCCGCTCCGGGATCTCCCGCGCGGCACGGGACTCGACCCACTCGCCGAACGGCGACTCGAGACCCCGCGCGACCATCGCCTCGTGCGCGGCACG
The DNA here is from genome assembly GCF_019797765.1 of Cellulomonas sp. C5510. Taxonomy (NCBI): domain Bacteria; kingdom Bacillati; phylum Actinomycetota; class Actinomycetes; order Micrococcales; family Cellulomonadaceae; genus Cellulomonas; species Cellulomonas sp. C5510. The sequence goes on along the minus strand of NZ_CP081862.1, from coordinate 915,802 downwards.
GATCCGGGCCATCGAGAAGCCGTGGTTGTAGTACAGCTTCAGCGGCGTCCACGGCTCGCCGGCACCGCGGTAGCGCTCCGGGTCCCCCGCCGCGTGGAACGCCTCCACCGCGACCCGGTGGGTCATCACGTGATCGGGGTGCGGGTAGCCGCCGGTCGGGTCGTACGTCGTCATGACGTGGGGGCGGAACTCGCGCACCAGCTCGACGAGCGGCCGCGCGGCGTCCTCGAGCGGCACCAGCGCGAAGCAGCCCTCGGGCAGCGGCGGCAGCGGGTCGCCCTCGGGGAGGCCCGAGTCGACGAAGCCCAGCCAGTGCTGCCGGACGCCCAGGGCCTGCGCGGCCGCGGCCATCTCGACGCGCCGCACCGCGCGCATGCCCTCGATGCCGCCCTCGACCGGCGGGTGGTGCGGGTTCAGCACGTCGCCCCGCTCGCCGCCGGTGCAGGTCACGACGAGCACGTCCACCCCCTCGGCGGCGTACCGGGCGGTCGTCGCGGCACCCTTGCTCGACTCGTCGTCCGGGTGGGCGTGCACGGCCATCAGGCGCAGCTGCTCGGTCACGTTCGCTCGTGGTCCTTCCCTCGGCGTCCGCCGGAGCCCGGCGGGCGGGAGACAATGATCTCTCACCCCACCGACACCGGCGCACCCCGGCGCCCGGCGGACCAGCAGGAGGAGCGCGTGACCGCAGACGCCGCCGCGACGCCGGTACCCCCGGAGGGCCGCTACGGACGCCCGCCGACGCCCCGGGGACGCCGGGCGACGCGGGCCGCCGTGGCGGTGCTCGCGGTCGTCGGCGTCGCGCTCGTGGTCTGGCTCGGCGTCGGGCAGGCGAGGACGCCGGTGCGCTGGGACGAGGTCGGGTTCCGCGTCGACGGACCCACCGCGACCGAGCTGACGTTCGACGTCACGAAGGCCCCCGGCACGACCGCGGTGTGCCAGGTGCAGGCACTGTCCGAGCGGTACGCCGAGGTCGGCGTCCGGACCGTCGAGGTCGGGCCGGCTGGGACGCGCACCCAGCGCGTCACGACGACGATCCCCACCGCCGAGCAGGCCGTGTCCGCCGTCGTGGAGTCCTGCGAGCCCGCCTGACGCCGGGCGGGCACCGGGCGGCACGACGCCGGACACCGGTCGGGCACCGGTCGGGCACCGGTCGGGCACCGCGCGGCACGACGCCGGACACCGTGCGGACCCGCACGCGCCGGGAGCCCGGCGTTGGTATGATTGCCGATTCATACGCCGCCCCCGGACCGACGTCGCCCGACGTCGCCGCAGGTCGACGCGACCACGAGACGGCGGCACACCCGTTCACGCACCTCGCGGGTCCGCGCACGCCTGACCGGGGACGACGCAGAGTGCACCCGCCCCGCCGGGGCGCGACACGCAGGGAAGGAGTGGACGTGACCGACACGACGCAGGCCGCCACCTGGCTGACGCAGGAGGCCTACGACCGCCTCAAGGCGGAGCTCGAGCACCTCGAGGGCCCCGGACGCGCCGAGGTCACCGAGCGCATCGCCGCCGCGCGTGACGAGGGCGACCTCAAGGAGAACGGGGGCTACCACGCGGCGCGCGAGGAGCAGGCCAAGCAGGAGGCCCGCATCCGCGAGCTCAAGGAGAAGCTGCGCAACGTGCAGATCGGCACCCCGCCGGACGACGGCGTCGTGGAGCCGGGCATGGTCGTGACCGCCGTGGTGGCGGGAGACGAGATGACGTTCCTCCTGGGCTCCCGCGAGATCGCCGGCAGCGCCGACATCGAGGTCTTCTCCCCCACGTCGCCGCTCGGCGCCTCCATCAACGGCCGCCAGGTCGGCGACACGGTGGCCTACACCGCGCCGAACGGCCGCGAGATCCCCGTCGAGATCAAGGCCGCGAAGCCCTTCGAGGGCTGACCCGCTCGACACCGCGAGGGCCCCGTCCGCACGCCGGACGGGGCCCTCGCTGCATCCCCGCCCGCCCGCGCCGGACCCGCGCGGTCGGCACGCCGGGCCGAGAGAGCGCGGCGAGGTCGGCACATCCAGGCGAGTTCGGCAGTCCTCGGTGCCGAACTCGCACCGGGAGTGCCGAACTCGCGCGATGGGGGGCGGGGTCAGTGCTCGGACAGGCGGAAGCCGGCGTCGCGGAGGCTCTGCAGGAGGCGCGCGCAGTGCTCGGGGCCCTTGGTCTCCACCTGGACCTCGATCTCGACCTCGTCGATCTCCAGGTCCACCCCGGTGCGGACGTGCGACACGTGCATGACGTTGCCGCCGGCGGACGCGAGCTCGCGCAGCAGACCCGCGAGCGCGCCCGGGGTGTCGTGGACGCGCACCCGCAGCTGCAGGTACCGGCCGGAGACGGCGAGCCCGTGGCGGACGACGCGGAGCAGCACGAGCGGGTCGATGTTCCCCCCGGACAGCACGACCACCACGGGCCCCTCGAGGTCCCCGGCCCCGGCGGCCATGACGGCGGCGACCCCGGCGGCCCCGGAGGGCTCGACGAGCAGCTTCGCCCGCTCCGCGACGAGCAGCAGCGCGCGGGACAGGTCCTCCTCGGAGACGGTGCGCACCTCGCAGGCGTGGCGCCGCAGCACGTCGAACGGCACCCGCCCGGGCGTGCCCACCGCGATCCCGTCCGCCATGGTGTGCAGCTCCGGTGCCGGCACCGGCTCCCCCGCGACGAGGGACGCCGGGTACGCCGCGGCACGGGCCGCCTGGACGCCGATCACCCGGACGTGGGGCGCCGCCTCGGCGACGACCGCCTGGATGCCCGCCGCCAGCCCGCCGCCGCCGAGCGGCACGACGATCGTCCGGACGTCCGGCACCTGCTCGAGGACCTCGAGCGCCAGCGTCCCCTGCCCGGCCACGATGTCGGCGTGGTCGAACGGGTGGATGAGCACCCGCCCGGTCCGGTCGGCCTCCGCCCGGGCGGCGACCAGCGCCTCGTCGACGCTGCGGCCGTGCGGGCGCACCTCGGCGCCGTACTCCTTGGTCGCCGCGATCTTCGGCAGGGCGGCGTCGACCGGCATGTACACGACGGCGTCGATCCCGAGCAGCTGCGCGGCGAGCGCGACCCCCTGCGCGTGGTTGCCGGCGCTCGCCGCGACGACACCCCGCGCCTTCTCCTCGGGGGACAGCCGGGACATGCGCACGTACGCGCCGCGGATCTTGAAGGACCCGGCCCGCTGCAGGTTCTCGCACTTGAGGTGCACCGGGACGCCCGCGACCTGCGACAGCGCCCGGGACGTCTCCACCGGCGTCCGTGTCGCCACCCCGTCCAGCAGGCGGGCGGCGACCCGGGCGTCCTCCAGGAAGCTCACCTCGGTCCGCTCAGCCACGGGAGTCCGCCCCGCCTGCCCCGCGCTGCGAGAACAGACCCGGTGGTCGCAGGTCGGGGTGGTCGTCCGTGCCGAGCTGCGGGAACTTGTCGTGCCCGTGCAGGTACAGCACGACGGTGTTCAGCACGGCGGCGATCGGCACGGCGAACAGGGCGCCGACGATGCCGGCCGCCATCGACCCGGCGGTCACGACCAGCAGCACCGCGACGGGGTGCAGCGACACCGCGTGGCCCATGAGGAACGGCTGGAGCACGTGCCCCTCGATCTGCTGCACCGCGAGCACCACGCCCAGCATGATCAGCGCGACGACCCAGCCCTTCGCGACGAGGGCGACCAGCACCGCGACGGCGCCGGTGGCGATCGCGCCGACGATCGGGATGAACGAGCCGACGAACACCAGCGTGGCCAGCGGCAGGGCGAGCGGCACCCCGAGGATCGCGGCGCCGAGGCCGATCCCGGTGGCGTCGACCAGGGCGACGAGGATCTGCGTGCGGGTGTAGCCGGACAGCGTGACGATGCCGCGGCGGCCGGCCTGGTGCACCCGCTCCCGCACGGACGACGGCAGCAGCCCGACCACCCAGGACCAGATGGTGCGGCCGTCGAGCAGGAAGAAGAACGTGCAGAACAGCGCGATCAGCGTGCCGGCGGCGACGTGCCCGACGGTCGTGGTCACCGACAGCGCGCCGGACAGCAGGGCGTCGGCGTTGGCGCTGAGCTGCTCCCGCCCCTGCTGCACCAGCTGGTCGAGCTGGACGGTGTCGATGCCGAGCGGCCCGTCCGACAGCCACGTGAGGGCCTCGTCGATGCCCTGGGACGCCTGGTCGGACAGGTCGCCGAACCCTGCCGCGATGGAGCGCCCGGCGATGACGACGAGCCCGGTGACGGCGGCGAGCAGGAGCAGCACGGAGGTGATCGAGGCCAGGGCGCGCGGGAAGCGGGCCGCCCGCCGCAGCCACCGGGCCACCGGCGTGAGCAGCACGGTCAGCAGCAGCGCGACGGCGACGGCCACGACGATCATCTGGAAGTACCCGACGAGCCACAGCGCGGCGGCCGCCGCAGCCACGATGAGCAGGAACCGCCACGACCACGCGGCGGCGGCGCGCACGGACGGCGTCACCGACTGCTCGGCGCTCCAGCCGCGGGGCGTCGCGCCGGACGTCAGGTCGCCCTCGTGGAGCACCGGCGCCGGCTCGGCGGCGACGGCCCGGCGGCTCCGCGCCCGGCTGCGCCAGCCCCGCCCGGGCAGGCCCGGCGCGCTCACGCGAGCGCCTGCGCGAGGTCGGCGAGCAGGTCGGCCTCGTCCTCGATGCCGACGGACAGCCGGACGAGGTCGTCGGGGACCTCCAGGTCGGTGCCGACGACGGAGCCGTGCGTCATGCGGGCCGGCAGCTCGATGAGCGACTCGACGCCGCCCAGCGACTCCGCGAGCGTGAACACGCGGGTGCGGGCGCAGACCTGGGCGGCGCGCTCGGCGCTGCCGGCGCGGAACGACACCATGCCGCCGAAGCCGGACATCTGGCGCGCGGCGACGGCGTGGTCGGGGTGCGAGTCCAGGCCCGGGTACAGCACGTCGCCGACGTCGTCGCGGCCGGAGAGGAACCGCGCCACCGCGGCGGCGTTCGCGCAGTGCCGGTCCATCCGCACCGCGAGCGTCTTGAGGCCGCGCAGCGTCAGCCACGCGTCGAACGGACCCGCGACCGCGCCGGACGCGTTCTGGTGGAACGCCACAGCGTCGGCCAGCGCCGTCGTGCCGGTCGGCCCCTCGAGGCCCACCGGCAGCTGCGCCCCGTCGGCGACGACCAGCGCCCCGCCGACGACGTCGGAGTGGCCGCCGATGTACTTGGTGGTGGAGTGCACGACGACGTCCGCCCCGAGCGCGATCGGCTGCTGCAGGTACGGGGTCGCGAAGGTGTTGTCGACGACGAGCACCGCGCCGGCCGCCCGCGCGTGGGCCGCGAGCGCCGCGATGTCGGAGACGCCGAGCAGCGGGTTGGTCGGCGTCTCCACCCACACCAGCTTCGTCTGCCCCGGCCGGATCGCGGCCAGCACGGCGTCCGGGTCGGACAGGCCCACCGGCGTGTGCTCGACGCCCCACGGGCCGAACACACGCGCGATGAGGCGGTACGTGCCGCCGTACGCGTCGTCCGGGACCACGACGTGGTCGCCGGGCCGCAGCACCGCGCGCAGCAGCGTGTCCTCCGCCGCGAGCCCGGACGCGAACGCGAAGCCCGCGCCGCCGCCCTCGGCCGCCCGGAGCGCCTCCTCGAGCGCCGCGCGCGTCGGGTTGCCCGAGCGGGAGTACTCGTACCCGCCGCGCAGCCCGCCGACCCCGTCCTGCTTGTAGGTCGAGACCTGGTAGATCGGCGTCACCACCGCTCCCGTCGCGCCGTCCGGCTCCTGCCCGGCGTGGATGGCCCGCGTCGCGAAGCCGGCCCCGGACCAGTCGCCGTCGTCGGTGTGCGCGGCGAGGTCGCCGGATCCGGGCAGCGTGGGGTGCGTCTCGTCAGTCACAGGGTCAGGCTAGGCGCTCGGGAGGCCGGGGAACACGCGGGCGCGCGGCCCGGTTGAGAGCGTCGGACCCGAGGAAGGGAGTCACCATGAGCTGGCTGTTCGGATCTGCTCTCGCCGCCACGATGGTCACGCCGGAGCGCGCCCTGCGCGGCCGCGAGGACTACGCCTACACCGTGCCCGCCACGCACACCGTGCTCGGCACGCCCCTGCGCGGGCCGTGGCCGGAGGGCACCCGCACGATCACGCTGGGGCTGGGCTGCTTCTGGGGCGCGGAGCGCGTCTTCTGGCAGCTGCCCGGCGTCGTCGCCACGTCGGTCGGCTACCAGGGCGGCTACACGCCGTACCCGACGTACGAGGAGGTGTGCACCGGGCTGACCGGGCACGCCGAGGTCGTGCAGGTCGCCTACGACACGTCGGTGGTGTCGGACGCGGACGTGCTGCGCACGTTCTGGGAGTCGCACGACCCGACGCAGGGGTTCCGGCAGGGCAACGACCGCGGCACGCAGTACCGGTCGACGGTCTACCCGACCACGCCGGAGCAGGAGGTCGCCGCACGCGAGACGCTCGCGGCCTACCAGGAGCGGCTGACCCGCGCCGGGTACGGCGAGATCACCACGGAGGTGCGTCCCGCGGCCGAGGCCGGGCCGTACTACTACGCCGAGGACTACCACCAGCAGTACCTCGACAAGAACCCGAACGGGTACTGCGGGCTCGGTGGGACCGGCGTGTCCTGCCCGCGGCCGCTGGACGCCTGACCGCAGGCGGCAGCACCACGACGCCGCGGCGTCCGGGGGTCGGGAACGGCCCCGGGCGCTGCGGCGTCCGCGTACCGTGACCTGGTGTGACGAAGGTCGACGAGCACCGCGCCGCGCTGCGTGCACTGCCGCCCGAGCAGGTGCGCGGCTACCTCACGCAGCACTCCGGGCTGCCGGGGCCCCGGGGGAACCTCGAGGCGATGGGGGCCTTCGCCGACGTCGCGCCCGCCCCCCTGGTGCTCGCGCTCGCGGACGACCCGGACGAGTACCTGCGCTGCTGCGGCACCGTCGGCGCGGGGCGGCTGCTCGTCGAGGCACTGGCGGCCGGGGACGACGGCGGCGCGCGCGAGCTGCTCGCGCTGCTGCACGACCGTGCCGCGGACCCGCTGTGGCGCGTGCGCGAGGCGACGGCGATGGCCCTGCAGCGGCTCGGCGACGACCGGCCCGCGGACCTGCGGACGACCGTCGCCGCCTGGGCCGCGGACGCCCACCCGCTGGTGCGCCGCGCGGCGGTCGCGGGCGTGTGCGAACCCCGGCTGCTGCGCGACCCGGCGACGGCGGCCGCCACCCTGTCGGCGTGCGCGACGGCCACCGACGCGCTCGCCGCCCTGCCCGCCGGCGCGCGGCGTGACCCCGACGTCCGCACGCTGCGCCAGGCACTCGGGTACTGCTGGAGCGTGGCCGTCGCGGGAGACCCCGGGGCCGGCCTGCCCGCCTTCGCCGACCTGCGGGCGTCCGCGGACCCGGACGTCGCGTGGGTCGTGCGCGAGAACGAGAAGAAGAGCCGGCTGCGCCGGCTGCTGCGCTGACGAGCCGTCCGAGGAGACCCGTGCCACCCGTGCCTCCAGCCGCCCCCGTCCCCGCCCGCGGGGCCGTGCGCACCGCCGCGGAGCCCGGCTCGCCGAGCGACCGCGCCGCCGCACGCCGCGACCGCCGCCGGGCCGGCACCGCTCTCGCCCTGGTGCTGCCCGCGCTGCTCGCCGGGGGAGGCTGCGGACCGGAGACCGCGCGACCTCCCGCCGCGGAGGTCGCGACCGCCCCCGACTGCCTCGCGACCGACGTCCTGTGGGAACTGGGCCTGACGCCGCCGGAGGGCCACGACCGCCCGGCCCCCGCGGCGGGGTCGGTCCCCGGGGGGTTCCTCCCTGTCTCGGCCGTGCACTGCCGCGGCCCGCTCGACGGACCGGTGCAGCTCGTGGAACCGACCGCACCCGGTGGCGGCGCGGAGCCGGCGCCGGGTCTCCTGTCCGTGCCCGAGAGCGACGCCGTCGACCTCGGGGACCTCCCCGCGGTGCCGGAGGCCCCCGACCCGGGCCGCGCGGCCGTCACGGTCACGGAGGTCGAGCTGGCCGGCGACCTCGGTCCCCTGCTCGCGCAGCTCGCGCGCCCGAGCCGGGTCGCCGGACCGGACCAGGCCTGCACCGCGATGTGGCAGTCGCAGCCGCAGGTCTACCTGGTGGACGCCGACGGCAGGGCCGTGCGGGTGCAGTGGCCGTCCGACGAGTGCGGGTACCCGCTGGACGGCGTCACGTCCCCGTTGGCGGTGCTGCGGGCGGTCGGCACCCGCGTCCTGGTGGCCGAGCCGGCCTGACGGCGCGTCAGTCCGTGGCGGCGAACGCGCGCAGCGCGATGCCGACCGCGTGCTGGAACAGCCGCTCGCGCTCGTCCGCGTCGAGCTCGGCCGCCTGGAACGTGAAGTCGGAGATGGACAGCAGCGCCAGGGCCTCCGCCTTCTCCCGGTCGGCCGCCGCGTACAGCCCGGCGGCCTCCATCTCCACGGCGAGCGTGCCGTGGTCGACGAGCTGCTGCATGAGCTGCGGCCGGTCCGCGTAGAACACGTCGGACGTCAGCACCGGCCCGGCGTGGACGCGGGCCCCCTCGACGTCGCGCGCGGCGGCGACCGCGGCGGACGCGAGCGCGAAGCTCGGGGCGTGGGAGTAGTGCAGCCCCGGCAGCCGGTTGGCGCTGACGCCGGAGTCGGTGTGCGCGGCGGTGGCGACCACGACGTCGCCGAGCTCGAGGTGCCGCTGCATGCCGCCCGCCGTGCCGATGCGGATGATCCGCCGCACGCCGTAGAACCGGAACAGCTCGGTGGCGTAGATCGAGATGGACGGCACGCCCATCCCGGAGGCCATCACGGACACCGGCCGGCCCTGCCAGGTCCCCGTCCAGCCGACGACGCCGCGCACCTCGGTCACCAGCCGGGCGTCGTCCAGGACCGTCTCCGCGATCCGGGTGGCGCGCCGCGGGTCGCCCGGCATGAGGACGTCCGGGGCGAAGTCGCCGGGCTGGGCGGAGATGTGCGGGGTGGGCATGGGGGTCTCCTGGTCGGGGCGGAGCGGGGGCCGGGCGGGTCCGGACGCCGCGCCGCCGCCCTCCGGGTGCGGGCGGGCGGCGGCGCGACGACGGGCGGAGGCGTCAGCGGGTGCCGACGATGTCGACGACGAACACCAGGGTGTCGCCGCCGCGGATGCCGGCCTGCGGCACACCGCGGTCGCCGTAGCCCAGGTGCGGCGGGATCGACAGCAGCACGCGCGAGCCGACGGGCTGTCCGACGAGGCCCTCGTCCCAGCCGCCGATGACGGCGCCGACACCGATCGGGAACGAGATCGAGGAGCCGCGGTCGTACGAGTTGTCGAACACGTGGCCGCCCCAGGTCTGGCCCAGGTAGTGCACCTCGAGGTCGTCACCGGCCTCGACGAGCGCGCCGTCCCCGGGAGCGAGGACGACGACCTCGAGCTCGGCGGGCGCGTCGCCCTCGGGGAACGTCAGGGTCGGCTTCTCGCCGAACGATCCGGTGGCCTCGGGCAGGGTGGACATGACGTCTCCTCGGTCGTGGGCTGAACTCCCCCATCCTGCCCGCTCCCGTGCCCTCCCTGCGAACCCGGGAGACCGGCCGCCCCGGCGCGGACGGGTTAGCGTCGTCCCGGCGGGCGAGGGGCGCGCGCCGGACGGGAGCACCGATGTCGCTGACCACCTGGGCCGGGAACCTCACCTACGGCGCCGCGCGCGTGCACGAGCCGCGCACGGTCGAGCAGGTGCAGGAGGTGGTCGCCGGCGCGCGACGGGTGCGGGCGCTCGGGACGCGGCACTGCTTCAACGGCCTCGCCGACACGGAGCACGACCTGGTCCGCCTGGACGCCCTCGACCCGGACGTCCGCGTCGACGCCGGTGCCCGGACCGTGACGGTCACGGCAGGCACCCGGTACGGCGCCCTGGCGCGCGTCCTGCACGCGCAGGGCTGGGCGCTGCACGACCTCGCGTCGCTGCCGCACATCTCGGTGGCCGGGGCGGTGGCGACCGCCACCCACGGGTCGGGTGACCGGTCCCGGAACCTCGCCGCGGCCGTCGCGGCGGTCGACCTCGTGGCCGCGGACGGCACGCTGCGGCACGTCGCCCGCGGCCACGACGACTTCGCCGGTGTCGTGGTGGGACTCGGTGCGCTCGGGGTCGTCGTGCGGGTCACGCTCGACGTGGAGCCGACGTACGACGTGGCGCAGGAGGTCCACACCGACCTGCCGTGGGACGTCGTGCTGGAGCACCTGGACGACGTGACCGCCTCGGCGGACTCGGTCAGCCTGTTCACCGACTGGACCGGACCCGCGGTGCAGCAGGTCTGGCGCAAGACCCGCCTGCCCGCCGGTGGCGGCTACGAGCGACGCACCGAGCTGTTCGGGGCCCGCCCCGCGCCCGGCCCGCTGCACCCCCTGCCCGGCATCGACCCCGTCCACTGCACCGAGCAGCTCGGCGTCCCCGGCCCCTGGCACGAGCGGCTGCCGCACTTCCGGCTGAAGTTCACCCCGAGCAACGGCGACGAGCTGCAGTCCGAGTACCTGGTGCCCCGGTCGCGGGCAGCCGAGGCGTTCGAGGCGCTGCGAGCCCTCGCCCCCGTCGTCACGCCGCTGCTCCAGGTCTCGGAGGTCCGCACCGTCGCGGGCGACGATCTGTGGCTCAGCACGGCGTCCGGCGGCGACCGGGTCGCCCTGCACTTCACGTGGCACCCGCGGCAGGCCGAGGTCGAGGCCGTCCTCCCCCGCATCGAGGCCGCGCTGGCCCCGCTCGGCGCGCGCCCGCACTGGGGCAAGCTGTTCGCCTCGCTGGTCGCCCCGGGCTCGGACCCCCGCGCGCTCTACCCCCGGCTGGACGACTTCCGCGCGCTGGTGGCGCGCACGGACCCGGAGGGCACGTTCCGCAACGCGTTCGTCGACCGCCACGTCCTGGGGGCGTGAGGGGTCGGGCCCGACCCGGCCGCGGGCGGCGCACCGCCCGCGGCCGGGAAGGTCACCCGAGTGCCACGCCGGTGGCGCCCGCGTTCGTCACGGTCACCCACCCCGCGGTGAGCGGACCCTCCTTGACGGAGACCTGACCGGACGCGCTGCGCACGGCGACCCGGTCGTCGTACAGGTCGAGCTCGACCTTGGTCGTCGACAGGGTCACCCACTGCGCCGTGACCGGACCGTCCTTCACGTAGACGGCCCCGGAGGTCGAGAGCACGCCGATCCGGCTGCCGGCGAGCACCACGTCGGCGCCCCCGGTCGTGACCGTGGTCCAGCCCGCGGTGACGGCACCCTCCTTGACCTGGACGGCACCCGACTTCTGCACGACCGCGATGCGGTCCGCGCCGAGGTCGAAGGTGGACACGCTCGTGGCCACCTTGGTCCACATCGCCTCGAGCGGGCCGTCCTTCACCCACAGCGTCCCCTGGGTGTCCAGGACGCCCACCCGCTCGGCGTCGAGGGCGACCTGCGTACCCGGCGACTGGACGGCGACCCAGGGTGCACTGACGGGCCCGTCCTTGACGAACACCGTGCCGTTGGTGTCGACCACCCCGATCCGGTCACCGGAGAGGTCGAACGACGCGACGCCGCGGTACACGAGAGTCCACGTACCGGTCAGCGACTCGCCCTCCTTCACGTACAGGTCGCCCCCGGTCGTGAGCATGGCGACGCGGTCACCCTCGACGGCGCTCGTCGCGACCGCCGACGCGACCGTCGTCCAGCTGCCCGTGAGGGGCCCCTGCTTGACGGAGAGCGATCCGGAACCGTCCACCACGGCGACACGGTCGTAGGTGGTGGGGAGCACCGGCGCCTGGGTCGGCGCGTCGTCGCGGATGCCGGTGTAGCGCCACGCCTGGTAGCCCTGCCCCGCCATGGCGGCCATCGAGTACGTGGTCTTGCGGGCGGTCAGGTTCCAGTTCGGCTGCTCGTACACCCAGGCCGCCGTGCGGGAACCGTCGGTCCACCCGGCGAAGATGCGGGCGTGGACCCCCGGCCGCAGCAGCATGTCCCCAGGGGCCAGCTCCCCGAAGCCCCCGAGCCGGACGCTGACGTTCGGCAGCGTCCGCGTGCTGAGCGAGCTCCCGAGGTGCCACGCCATCGACACCATGCCGGAGCAGTCTTGGCGGTAGAGCCGGCCGTCCGGGTCCGGGTGGGACGCACTCTGGCTGTACGGGACCTGCCGGTCGACCCAGAACTGCGCGCGGGCCAGGACCTCAGCCCGGTTGATCGGGCCTCCGACGTCGGAGGCCCGGGCCTCCGATCCGGTCGTGATCGTCAGCCACGCCGTGAGAAGCAGGACCGCAAGAAGAGCTGCGATCACTCGTCGGGGCGGTCGGATCGTGAAGCTGGTGGGCATGTCATTCCCCCTTCACTCGGGTATCTCCCGAGGTCAGGGGCACCGTAGCGACGGCGGACGCGCCGGCGGGCGCGAACGCCGGCAGGTTCACGCGACCGGCGGCAGGTCGACACGCGCGCCGGTCAGCGCGCCAGGAACGCCAGCAGGTCGTGCCGGGTGAGGACGCCCACCGGCACGCCGTCGTCCACCACCATGAGCGCGTCGTGCTTCTGGAGCGCCTCACGCGCCGAGCCGACCGTCTCGCCTGACCCGATGAGCGGCAGCGGCGCCGACATGTGCCGGTCGACGCGGTCCGACAGCGCCGCGGCGCCCGAGAACACGGCGTCCAGCAGCTCGCGCTCGGAGACGGCACCGGCGACCTCGCCGATCTTCACGGGTGGCTCGGCCCCGACGACCGGCATCTGCGAGACGCCGTACTCCTGGAGGATCTCGATGGCGTCCCGGACCGTCTCGTTGGGGTGCGTGTGGACGAGCGCCGGCACGCTGCCGTCCTTCGTCCGCAGCACGTCGCCGACGGTGGCGCCCTCGCCCGCGTCGAGGAACCCGTAGGACCGCATCCAGCGGTCGTTGAAGATCTTCGACAGGTAGCCCTTGCCGCTGTCCGGCAGCAGCACCACGATCACGGCGCGGGCCGCCGCCTGCGGGTCCTCCTCCTCGAGGCGGCGGGCCAGGCGCAGCGCGCCCTCGACGGCCATGCCGCAGGACCCGCCGACCAGCAGCGCCTCCTCGCGGGCCAGGCGCCGGGTCATCGCGAACGAGTCCGCGTCGGACACGGCGATGATCTCGTCCGGCACCGCCGGGTCGTACGCGGTCGGCCAGAAGTCCTCGCCGACGCCCTCCACCAGGTACGGCCGGCCGTCGCCGCCGGAGTACACCGAGCCCTGCGGGTCGATGCCGACCACGCGCACCGGCCCGCCGTCCGCCGCCGGGCGGTCCGCCGAGACGTCGTGCAGGTAGCGGCCGGTGCCGGTGATGGTGCCGCCGGTCCCGACGCCCGCGACGAAGTGCGTGACCCGGCCGTCGGTGTCCGCCCAGATCTCCGGGCCGGTCGAGTCGTAGTGGCTCGCGGGGCCGTTGACGTTGGCGTACTGGTTGGGCTTCCAGGCGCCCTCGATCTCGGTCACCAGCCGGTCGGACACCGAGTAGTAGGAGTCCGGGTGGTCCGGCGGGACGGCCGTGGGGGTGACGACGACCTCGGCGCCGTACGCGCGCAGCACGTCGCGCTTGTCCTCCGAGACCTTGTCCGGGCACACGAACACGCAGCGGTAGCCCTTGCGCTGGGCGACGAGCGCCAGACCGACGCCCGTGTTGCCGCTGGTCGGCTCGACGATGGTGCCGCCGGGCCGCAGCTCGCCGGAGGCCTCGGCCGCCTCGATCATCCGCAGGGCGATGCGGTCCTTGGCGGACCCGCCCGGGTTGAAGTACTCGACCTTGGCCAGGACGGTGGCGGACAGGCCGGCGGTCACGGCGTTGAGGCGGACCAGCGGCGTGTTGCCGACGAGGTCGGAGACGTGCTGCGCGTACTTCACGGGGCTCCAGACGGCCGAGGGGGTGGCGGGGACGTGCGACGGCCCCGTCGCACCAGCCTAGGGCCGGGCGGCGGGGCCGTCGTGGGGGTGGTGTCAGTCGCGGCCCTGGAGGATCGCGAGGATCCGCAGGATCTCCAGGTACAGCCAGACGAGCGTGACGATGAGGCCGAACGCCGCGGACCAGGCGAACTTGTTCGGCACGCCCTGCTCGACGCCGCGCTTGATGGCGTCGAAGTCCATGATGAGGCTCGCGGCGGCCAGGCCGACCGCGAACAGACCGGCGATGACGCCGATCGGGCCGTTGCGCAGCGGGCCGAAGCCGTCGCTCGCGACGAAGAACATCATGACGACGTTGACCAGCGAGTACGCCAGGTAGCCGACCATCGCGATGAGCAGCCAGCGCGTGAACTTCGGGGTGACGCGGACGCGGCCGGACTTGAACAGGAACAGCGCGGCACCGAAGGTGGCGAACGTGGCGATGATCGCCTGCATGACGATCGGCTGCACGTTGCCGGTGACGTCGGTCGTCATGTTCTGGAACGCCAGGCTGATCCCGCCGAGGAACACGCCCTGCGCCACCGTGTACAGCGTGATGAGCACGGGGCTCGGCTCGCGCTTGAACGCGTTGACGAGGCCGAGCACCAGGCCGACGACCGCACCGATCGGCCAGATGCCGGGCGCCAGGTTCCAGGTGGCGGCGGCGACGACGACGAGCAGCGCGAGCAGCCCGCCGGTCTTGACGATGACGTCGTCGTAGGTGAGGCGGCGGGTGTCGCGCGTGGTCGCGGACGGCGCGCCGTACATCTGCTCGAGCGTCGACGCCTCGACGACCGGGCCCGTCTGGCCGAGGGTGCCCGTCGGGGCACCCTGCTGCGGGCGGGCGGCCCGGTTCCCGCGGGCGCGCGGGTCGCCGAAGACGGCGCTGTTGTTGAACACCGGGTTGCTCATCGGTCCTCCAGGGTCGGTTCGAGATCGAGCCGGCAGTGGTTCACCACCCTAGAACGCCACGCCGCCTCCGGAAGTTCCCGCGGCGCACGACGCGACCTGCGCGGGAGCCCGGACCGGACCGGGTCATCCGTGAGGAGGACCCGCGTCGTCCGCCCGGCCGAGCGCAGGGCCGGACGGGTTCGGCCGCGCGACCGTTCCGCGCGGGCACACGGGTCCGTACGGTCGTGACGTACCGGAACCCACCAGTGAGGACACCATGATCGAGGCACGAGGACTGACCAAGAGGTACGGCAGCAAGACCGCCGTCGCCGGCATCGACTTCACCGTGCAGCCGGGCAAGGTCACGGGCTTCCTCGGCCCGAACGGCGCCGGGAAGTCCACGACCATGCGGATGATCATGGGGCTGGACCGCCCGACCGCCGGCACCGTCACCGTCAACGGCCGCCCGTACGCGCAGCACCGTTCCCCGCTGACGGAGGTCGGCGCGCTGCTCGACGCGAAGGCGGTGCACTCGGGCCGCTCCGCGACCAACCACCTGCGGGCGGTCGCCGCGACCCACGGCATCGGTCGCAAGCGCGTCGACGAGGTCATCGAGATGACCGGCCTGCAGGGCGTCGCCGGCAAGCGGGTCGGCGGGTTCTCGCTCGGCATGGGCCAGCGGCTCGGCATCGCGGCGGCGCTCCTCGGCGACCCGCGCACCCTCATCCTCGACGAGCCGGTCAACGGCCTCGACCCCGAGGGCGTCCTGTGGGTCCGCAACCTCGTCAAGCACCTGGCCGGCGAGGGCCGCACGGTGTTCCTGTCCTCCCACCTCATGAGCGAGATGGCGCTGACGGCCGACCACATCCTCGTGATCGGCCGCGGCCGGATCATCGCGGACGCCCCCGTGGCGGACATCGTGGCCGGCGCGTCCGGCGCGTCCGTCCGGGTCCGCAGCCCCCAGGCGGCGCAGCTCGCGGACCTGCTCCGCGGCCCCGACACCACCGTGACCTCCGTCGAGGCGGGCCTGCTGGAGATCGCGGGCGCCACGGCCCCGGCCGTCGGCGAGCTCGCCGCGCAGCACGGCCTGGTGCTGCACGAGCTCACGCCCGTGTCCGCGTCGCTGGAGGCGGCCTACATGTCGCTGACCGCCGACGACGTCGAGTACCACTCCGACCCCGCGGCCCTCGCCGCCACGACCAGCCAGGAGGCCCGGCGATGAGCGCCACCGCCACTGTCCCCGCCGCCCGCCGCGGCTCGCCCCACGTCTCCGGCGACGTCCGCGTCACGTTCCCGCGGCTGGTCCGCTCGGAGTGGATCAAGCTCTGGACGGTCCGCTCGACGTGGTGGGTGCTGCCCATCACCGTGCTCGCGATGGCCGGCATCGCCTGGATGGTCGCCTACTTCGGCACCCAGGAGGCGACTGACGGCGCCGAGGTGGTCCTCGGCGCGTCCACCGCGGCGGTCGTGGTCAGCGGCCTGCAGCTCGCTCAGCTCGCGATCTGCGTGCTCGCGGTGCTGACGATCACCGGCGAGTACACGACCGGCATGATCCGCAGCACGCTGACCGCGGCACCGACGCGCACGCCCGCGCTGCTGGCGAAGGCGCTCGTCGTGGTGGTCGTGGCCTGGGTGACCGGCCTGGTGGCGACGCTCGCGTCGTGGGCCGTCACGTACCCGGTGCTGGGCGAGCAGCTCCGCGTCGACCTCGACGACGCCGTGAACCAGCGCATCCTGGTCGGCGCGCCGCTCTACCTCGCGGCGATCGCGCTGCTCGCGTACGGCATCGGCGCGCTCCTGCGGCACTCGGCCGGCGCGCTCGCCACCGTGCTGGGCCTGCTGCTGGTGGTCGAGAGCGTCTTCGCGCTGGTGCCGTGGACCTTCTTCCAGAAGGTCAGCCCGTACCTGCCGATGTCCGCCGGGTCGCAGCTCGTGCAGAACGGCGGCCCCGACGCGACGCTGTCCCCCTGGGAGGGCTTCGGGGTGCTGGTGGCCTGGGGCGTGGTCGCCCTCGCCGCCGCGCTGGTGCTCGCGAAGCGCCGCGACGCCTGACCCGGCCGCACCCGTGGCAGGGTGGCCCCGTCCCGCTCCGGCGGGGCGGGGCCGCCGCCGTCCCGGCCCCGCCCGATCCGCCCGCCACCCCCCGGAGGTCCCGCTGAGCCAGAGCCCGAGCCAGACGCCGGACACCGCTCCCGCCGGCTTCACCGAGCTCGACGCGCGTCGGCTCGGCCGCGTCCGGCGGTTCTTCGCGCAGCGCCCGGTGGCGTCCGACGTGCTGGTCTGCCTGGTGTACGCGGTCGCCGTGGTGGGAGAGGCCGGGCCGCAGGACGTCAGCGGGTTGCTGCTGGCCGGCCGGCCCGCGGCCGCGCTGTCGCTCGTGCTCGCCGTGCTCGGCGTCGCCGTGCTGGCGGTGCGGCGGCGCTGGCCCGTCCGCGTGGCGCTCGCCATGGCCGCGCTCGGCGTGCTGCACGTGCTGGTCGCCGGGCACGTGGGGGCGTTCGACCTCGGCTTCGCGCTGGCGCTCTACGTCGTCGCCGCGAGCCGGCCGCAGCGGTTCGCCTGGTCGGTCCTGGGGATCGCGTCCGTGACGGTGGTCGGGGCGCTGCTGCTGTGGGGCGGGCGACCGGATCCCACACCGGGCACGGTGACGGTGGCGACGGCCGAGGGCACCGAGGTCCGTCCGCTGCCCGAGCCGGTCGTGACCTCCGACGCGCCGAGCTTCCTGCTGGTCGGGCTCGGGGCGTTCGCGATCGGGGCGAACGTGCGCGCGCGCCGCCTGCACACCCGGGCCCTGGTCGACCGTCACCAGCAGCTGGTCGATGCCGGCGAGCAGCACGCCAAGCTCGCGGCGGCCGCCGAGCAGGCCCGGATCGCACGCGAGATGCACGACGTCGTCGCGCACGGCCTGACCGTGATGATCGCACTGTCGGACGGCGCGCGGGTCGCGGTGCGGCGGTCCCCGGACGACGCGGTGGCCGCGCTCGACCTGCTCTCGGAGACCGGCCGCTCCGCACTGGCCGACATGCGGCGGATGCTCGGCGTGCTGCGCGGCGCCGACGTGCCGCTCGAGCCGCAGCCCGGCACGCACGACCTGGAGTCGCTGGCGCAGCAGTTCCGCGCCGCGGGCCTCACGGTCCACCTGACGACGGCGGGTCCGGCGCTCCCGGCGGACGCCGGCCTGGCGCTCACCGTCTACCGCGTGGTCCAGGAGTCGCTGACGAACGCGCTGCGCCACGCCGGCAGCGGCGCGCGGGTGGACGTGCTCGTGCGGCACGGCGCGGGCCGCATCGGGATCGAGGTCGTGGACGACGGCGGCGCGGACCCTGCCACCGAGGCGGATCCGGAGCCGGGCCGGCGCGCGCGCCTGAGCGGGCGGCTCGCGGAGCGGCTCGAGGACCCGCTGGGGACCAACACCGACGCCGGCGGCACCGAGGCGCTCGTGCCGGACCAGCCCGTCCGGACCGGCCGCGGGCTGGTCGGCATGCGGGAGCGCGCCGCGGTCTACGGTGGCTCCGTGGCGGCGGGGCCGTACCGGGGCGGCTGGCGGGTGCACGTGGAGCTCCGCACCGAGGACTCCGGGGCCGCCACCACCACCGACGAGCACGACGAGGAGCGCACGTGAGCAGCACCGGGGACGCGACAGGGCCCGGCACCGGGCCGGCGGTCGGGACCCCGGGCGGCGCACCCGGACCGGTCCGCGTGCTCCTGGTGGACGACCAGCCGCTGCTGCGCATGGGCTTCCGGCTGGTGCTCGACGACGAGGACGACCTCACGGTCGTGGGCGAGGCCGGGGACGGCGCCGAGGCGCTGCAGCAGGTCGCCGCCCTGCAGCCCGACGTCGTGCTCATGGACGTCCGGATGCCCGGGACGAACGGCATCGAGGCGACCCAGCGGATCGTCGCGTCCGGGTCGCCGTCCCGCGTGCTCATCCTCACGACGTTCGACCTGGACGAGTACGCGTTCGCGGCGCTGCGCGCCGGGGCCAGCGGCTTCCTCCTCAAGGACCCCCGCCCGGCGGAGCTCACGGACGCGATCCGGGCGGTCGCGACCGGGGACGCCGTGGTCTCCCCACGGGTCACCCGCCGGATGCTCGAGCTGTTCGCGGAGGAGCTGCCCAGCGCAGTGGCCGACGCCGCCCGGCCGCGCGACGACGCCCGGCTCGCCGAGCTCACGCAACGCGAGCGCGAGGTGCTGCTGGCCGTGGCCGAGGGGCTGTCGAACGCGGAGGTCGCGCAGCGGCTGTTCCTGTCGGAGGCCACCGTCAAGACGCACGTCGGGCGCATCCTGGCGAAGCTGGGCGTGCGCGACCGGGTGCAGGCCGTGGTGTTCGCGTACGAGTCGGGCCTGGTCGGGCGCTGACGGCTCAGGCCTCGCCGACGGCCTCCTCCGGCGTGCCCTCCACGGCGCGCGCCGCGCGGTCCCAGGCGCGCCACGTCAGGCGCTCCCCCACCGCGCCGGCCATCGCCTGCCCCTTCCGGGCGAACACCGCGACGCCGAGCAGCAGCACGCCCGCGCCGAGCCAGTACGGGGCGGTCGGGCTGACGGGGTGCAGCAGGCCGGCGATGACCGGCGCGGGTGCCGCGAAGCCCCACCGCACGAGGTTGAACGCCGCGGTCGTCGTGCGCCGCTCGGCTCCGCCGATGCCGAGCGCGAGGTCCGTCAGGTTGGCGTTGGCGATGCCCATGCAGACGCCCGCGAGCACGAGGACGACGACGGACTCCGCGGTCCCTGCGCTCGTGGCCAGCAGCACGAGCGCGACGAGCAGGCCGCCCACGGCGACGCCGACCGTGGCGACGGCGCCGACGCGGTGCGCGAGCCGGTGCCCGACCACGAGGATGCCGACGGCGAGGCCGACGCCCCACGCCGTGAACACCAGCCCGAGCGGGATGACGCCGAGGCCGAGGAACACGGGCGTGTAGCCGAGCACCACGAAGAACACGAAGTTGTAGGCCGCGGTCACGGCGCACAGCGCGCGGAACGCGGGCCGGCGGTAGGGCTGCAGGACGTCGCGCAGCCGCAGCGGCGTCGGCGGGTCCTGCGGGTCACGCAGCCGGGTGACCGACATCGCGAGCGCCAGCAGCATGAGCACGCCGCAGGCCGCGAACGGCACGCGCCACGAGATCTGGCCGAGCAGCCCGCCGATCAGCGGGCCGACGGCGAAGCCCAGGCCGACGCAGGTCTCGAAGAGCTCGACCACCCACTCCCGGTCCGTCGCGAGCGCGACCAGCAGCACCATCGCGGTCGCGAAGAACATGGCGTTGCCGAGGCCCCACAGGCCGCGCAGCACGGCGAGCTGGGCGATGGAGCCGGACAGGGCGGCCAGCACCGAGGCGACCGCGACGACGGTCACGCCGGTCGCGAGCACCGCGCGGTACCCGAACCGCCCGGTGGCGATGACGGCGGGGATCATGCCGACCGCCATCACGATGAGGTACGCCGTGAACAGCAGCTCGATCTGCCACGTGGAGGCGCCGATCTCCGTGCCGATGACGGGCAGGATCGGGTCCACCACGGCGATGCCGGCGATGGCGAAGAAGGCCGTCAGGGCGGTGGCGTAGATCGCGGTGCGGTGCGGTTCGTGGTGCCGGCTGGGCATACGTCTCCTGGGGAAGGGGTTCGTCGAGGGGTTTATCTGTACTATACAGCCATCTGTCACCGGGGCACGTGGCAGACTGCCGACGCCGACCACGAGGGACCCGAGGTGACCATGCAGCAGCCCGCCGACGACGTGCGCACGATCGAGGCCCAGGTCGCGATGCTGCTCCGCCTCGCGGACCGCACCCGCCGGGCCGGCGCGCGCGCCCGCGGGGAGATCGAGCGGTCCGCCTACCTCGTGCTCTCCGTGCTGGCCGCCCAGGGGACCGCCAGCGTCAACGCGATCGCCGACGCCCTCCGCCTCGACCCCTCGACCGTCACACGGCAGGTGCTGGCCATGGAGCAGGCCGGCCAGGTGCGGCGCACCGCCGACCCCGGGGACGGGCGCGTGACGCTGGTCGCCGCCACGGATGCCGGGCTGGCAGCGCTCGCGACGACGCGGGACGTCCGGGCGCGCCTGTACGCCGAGGTGCTCGACGGCTGGCCCGAGGACGACCGGACGGAGCTCGCGCGGCTGCTGACGCGCCTCAACGCGGACATCGACACCTGGGGCCGGGCGCACCCCGTGCGCTGACCGCGCGCGGACGCCCCGGGCCGGCAGATGCGCCGGGCACGTGACGGGGCCCCGCACCAGCACCTACGCTCGTCACCGGCGGTCGACACCCCCGGGGCCGCCTCCCCCCGGCGCCGTCCGGCGCCCGGCACCCCCACCGGAAGTGCCCCGTGACCTCTCCCGACCCCGCAGCCGCGCCCGCCGGCCCTCCCCGCAAGGGGCGGACCGCGCTGCGCGCTGTCGTGCTGCGCACCCAGCACCTCACGCCCGCGATGGTCCGCGTGACGCTCGGTGGGCCCGGCCTCGCAGGCTTCGCGCCGTCGGCGGCCGCGGACTCCTACGTGAAGCTCGTGTTCCTGCCCGGCGTCGGCCGCACGGTCACCGGCGCTGACGCCCTCGCGCTGTGGACCACGCCCGAGGGCGTCGTCGACCTGGCGGCCGCCCGGGAGGCCCTGCCGCCCGAGCACCAACCCCGCCTGCGCACGTACACGGTGCGCGCGTGGGACGACCTGGAGCTGACCCTGACCCTCGACGTCGTCGTCCACGGCACCGCCGGCCTCGCCGGCCCGTGGGCCGCGACCGCCGCGCCCGGGGACGAGATCGCGGTGGTCGGACCGGGCGGCGGGTACAGCCCGGACCTGGGCGCCGACCACCACCTGCTCGTCGGCGACGCGTCCGCGCTGCCCGCCGTCGCGGTCGCGCTCGAGCGGCTCGGGGACTCCGCGTCGGGGATCGCCGTGCTCGAGGTGACCGACCGCGGCGAGGAGGTCGCGCTGCACGTGCCGGACGGCGTGGCGCTGCGCTGGGTGCACGCCGGCGAGGCCGCACCCGGCACCCGACTGGTGGAGGCCGTGCGCGGTCTGCCGTGGCCCGACGGCCGGGTGCACGCGTTCGTGCACGGGGAGGCCGGGGCGGTGCGCGACCTCCGGCGGTACCTGCGGGTCGAGCGCCGACTGCCCGCCGCCGACCTGTCGATCTCCGGCTACTGGCGCCTCGGCACGGACGACGAGGGCTGGCGGGCCGCCAAGCGCGACTGGCTCCGGGGCATCGAGGAGTCGGAGTCGGCCGCAGGCCTCGACTGATCCCCCACCGGCGCGTCGAGGCTCCCGGGGGACCCCGGAGCCCGCAGGACCGTGCTCAGGCGCCCGGCGCCAGGTGCCACGGACGCGCCGGGTCCGTCGCCCGCGGGTCCGCGGCCAGCCGCACCGCGTAGGTCGCCGGCGGCGGGCCGTCCGGCACCGGCCCCAGGTACTCGTGCCCCGTGAGCCGGCACCACGCCGGCAGGTCGACCGGCGCGACCGGGTCGGACGTCGTCAGGTGCACGACCGTGCCGGCCGCCAGCTCGCGCGCGCGGTCGCGCAGGAGCACCAGGAGGCGGGCGCAGCCCAGGTCGCCGCCGTCGATGTGGACCGTCACGAGGCGTGACCGTACCAAGTCCCGCGGGCCGCCCGGCGGTCGACGAGCGCGCGAGCTCCCGTGCTGTCGCGCCGGGCGGGTCAGCGCCGGTGCCCGGTCACGCCACGTCGCGCGGAGCCGGGACCACGCCCGGCGCCGGCACGGCCCCGGCGACCAGCCCGGCGGCCACCTCGCGGGTGTCGCGGTGGGTGGCGGCGTCCCGCAGGTAGGCCAGCGCCTCGGCCGCGTCGCACTGCCGCTGCGCCATCACGACCCCCACCGCCCGGTCGATGAGCGGCTGGGACCGGCTGCACGCCAGCAGGTCGTCCATCGTGTGCGCGAGCGCGATCACCTCGTCACGGGCCCGCACCACCGACGCGATGCCCTCGGCGAGGCCCGCGGCCCGCTCCGCCACCTCGTCCCAGCCGGCCGGGCGGCGCCCGTACAGCGACAGGTGCACGGTCACGTCGCGGTGCTCCCCCGCGACCACAGCCGCGGACCGGTAGCCCTGCACCCGGCACGCGTGCGCCCACACCGGCCACCGCCGCTGCACGTCGGGGTCCGCCAGGTCCGGCAGCAGCACGGGGTCACCGGTCAGCCGCACCTGGTAGCGCGGGCCCCGCCGCGGCCGGTCCTGCGCACCGTCGCAGCGCGCCGCGCCGACCGACGACGCCGCCAGCCACCGGTCCACACCCCGCACCGTCGCGGTGGCGCAGGCGTGCGCGTCCTCGACCCCGGCGGTGCGACCCGCCCGGTCGGTGAGCGTCTGGATGAGCGCGTCCAGCGAGGCGTCGGCGTGCAGCCGGACGGCCTCGTCGTGACCGGGCATCGGGTCCCCCCGCGAGCTCGCGCCGGCCTGCGCGCCGCTGCACAGGGGGTCAGGATGGCGCTCTCCGGCGCGGTGCGCCACCGGAGAGCGCTCGCCGCGTCCGGGCTGCACGCCCCGGCGGCCGTGCGAGCGGCACTGGCACGAGGACGTGGGGGGCTCCGGGTCGAGCTCGAGGTGCCCCCGGCGGGGGTCGAACCCACACTGTGCCGGGTTTAAGCCGGCTGCCTCTGCCGGTTGGGCTACGGGGGCCGGGGCCATCCTGCCACCCACGCCGGACGTCCGGACCCGTGGGGAGGGGCGGGCGTGCGGGCGCGCGGGGACGGCGCGGGCCCGGGGGCATCGCCGGACGCCCCCGGGTCCCACGCCGCGGCTCAGTGCACCGCGGGCCGCTCCCCGGCCGGCGGCCGGCGCACCAGCAGCGACGCCCCGACCGCGACGACCGACACGATGCCGCCCCACAGGAACGCGTCCTGCACGCCGGCGGTCGTCGCGTCGAGCACGTCCGCGCCCGCCGCGATCCGGCCGGCCGTCGTGGTGGACAGCACCGTGATGAACAGGGCGGTACCGGCGGCCCCCGCGAGCTGCTGGACCGTGTTGACGATCGCGCTGCCGTGCCCGTACAGCTCACGCGGCAGGGTCCCGAGCGCGGACGTGAACAGCGGCGTGATCATGAACGCCAGCCCGGCGGACAGCAGCGTGTGCACCGCGACGACGGTCGCCGCCGAGGTCCCCGGGTGCAGCGTCGACAGCAGCCACAGCGCGGCGCTGAGCGCGACGGCGCCCGGCGTGACGAGCGGGCGCGGCCCGAACCGGTCGAACAGCCGCCCCACGAGCGGGGACAGCGCGCCCATGACGACGCCACCGGGCAGCAGCAGGAGGCCCGTCTGGAGGGTCCCGCGGCCCAGCACGCCCTGCAGGAAGATCGGCAGCACGATGAGCGCGCCGAACATCGCCATGAACGAGATGACCAGCACGAGCGTCGACACCGTGTAGGAGCGGTGCGTGAAGACGCGCAGGTCGAGCAGCGCGCCCGTCGTCCGCTGCAGGGCGAGCTGCCGCCGGACGAACACGACCAGCGCCACCACCCCGACGGTCAGCGGGATCCAGGGTGCGACCGGCGCGTGGCCGCCCGCGGACTCCCCGATGCTCGACAGCCCGAAGATCAGCGCGCCGAAGCCCACGGCGGACAGCGCCAGCGAGACGACGTCGAGGCGGGCGTCCCGCGGGGTCGTCACGTCGCGGACCCGCCACACCCCGAGGCCCAGCGCGGCGAGCGCGATCGGCAGCATCACGAGGAACACCCAGCGCCAGGACAGCTGCGACAGCACGAGGCCCGACATCGTCGGACCGACCGCCGGCGCCACGGAGATGACGATGGAGATCGTCCCCATGACCCGGCCGCGGATCGCCGGCGGCACCAGCGTCAGCACCGTCGTCATGAGCAGCGGGATCATGACGGCGGTCCCGCTCGCCTGGACCACACGGCCGGCCAGCAGGACGCCGAACCCGGGGGCGACCGCCGCGATCGTCGTGCCGACGGTGAACAGGGACATCGCCGCGACGAACACCTGCCGGGTCCGGAACCGGTCCATGACCCAGCCGGTCGCGGGGATGACCACGGCCATCGTCAGCATGAAGCCGGTGGTCAGCCACTGGCCGGTCGCCGCGGAGACGCCGAGCTCCTCCATGAGGACCGGCAGCGCGACGCCCATCGCGGTCTCGTTGAGGATGACGACGAAGCCGGCGACCAGCAGCAGGGCGATGACGGTGCGGTCGGCCGGGTCGAGCCGCACCGGCGCGGGTGCGGCCTGCGGGTCGGCGGGCGCGGTCGACCGGTCCGCGGTTCCGCGTGGGGCGGGCGGGGGAGACGGCGGCAGGGTGCCGGTGCGAGCAGTCATGGGTCTCCCTCGAGTCGGGTGGTCGTCCACCTGGGGGTGCGGGGCCGCTCACGGGCGCGGGGGCGCCGGGCAGCGGTGCGTCGTCGACCTGGGAACCCCCGCCGGGGGACGGGCATTCCGGGTGTCCGCCGGTCGGACGCCGGCGACTGCGCCATGGTGCCACCCGGCACCGACACGGACGCCAGCGATTTCCCGGCACGACACCGCCCGCCCACCGCCCCGTTCGGAGGCTCCCAACGTGGTCGGAGACCTCCACACGTCATCGGAGGTGTCCGGGGAGGTCTCCGATGACGTGTGGAGGTCTCCGTACGCGTTCGGAGCCTCCGACGGGGTCGGTGGGCGGGCGGGGTGGACCGTCAGGCCGTGGTGCCTGCCGTGGACTTCGGCTCGGCGGCGGGCTTCGCCTCCGTGCTCGCGACCGGGCTGTGGTCCTCGGCGGCCGGCTCGGCCTTCGGGCGGGGCGGGACCGACGCGGCGCGGAACTCCGCGCGCGGGTCGTGCAGCGAGCCGAGCGGCACGACCTCGCGGCGCCACAGCAGGTTCGCGGTCCAGCCGGCCATGATGCTGAGCTTGCGGTTCAGCGTCGGCATGGCGAACACGTGGTACGTCCGGTGCATGACCCACGCGAGGAACCCGCGGACCTTGATGCGGCCCATGAACTGCGCGACGCCCTTGTACATGCCGAGCGACGCGACGGCGCCGATGTTCTTGTGCTTGTAGTCCGTCGGCTCCGCGCTGCGCAGCACCCGGGCGAGGTTGTCCGCCAGGTGCGTGGCCTGCCGGATGGCGTGCTGGGCGTTCGGCGGGCAGAACTGGCCCGGCTGGGTCAGGTCCGGCACGGCGGCGCAGTCGCCGGCCGCGTAGGCGTCGGGCACGACGTTCCCGTCGGCGTCCGCCACCTGGAGCGTCGGCAGGGTGATGACGCGACCGAGCTTGTCGAGCGGCAGGTCCGAGTTCTGCAGCACCGGGTTCGCCTTGACGCCCGCGGTCCACACGATCGTCTCGGAGTCGAACTCCGTGCCGTCGGACAGCACCACGTGGCCGTCGACGCACGAGTTGAGGAACGTCGACAGGAACACCTCGATGCGGCGCTTGCGGAGCTGCTCGAGCGTGTAGCCGCCGAGCTCCTCCGAGACCTCGGGCAGGATGCGCCGCGAGCCCTCGACGAGCACGAACCGCAGGTCCTCCTGGTCGAGCGAGCGGTACTGCTTGACCGCGTCGCGCGCCATGTCCTCGACCTCGGCGATGGCCTCGACACCCGCGAACCCGCCGCCCACGAACGTGAAGGTCAGCATCCGCCGGCGCAGCTCCGGGTCCCAGGTGGACGACGCGAGGTCGATCCGACCGAGCACGTGGTTGCGGACGGCGATGGCCTCCTCGACGTTCTTGAAGCCGATGGCCTGCTCCGCGAGCCCGGGGATGGGCAGCGTGCGCGCGACCGACCCGAGGCCGACGATCAGGTGGTCGTAGGTGATCCAGTACGGGTCGCCCTCCTCGGGCGTGACCTCGACCGTGCGGTCGGCGTGCTGGATCGCCGAGACCTTGCCCTGGAGCACGTCGATGCCCTTGAGGGCGCGCCGGTGCGGCGCCACCACGTGGCGGGCGTCGATCGAGCCGGCCGCGGCCTCCGGGAGGAACGGCGCGTAGGTCATGTAGGGACGCGGGTCGACCACCACGATCGCGGCCTCCCGGTTCCCGAGCCGCCGGCGCAGCCGCCGGGCGGAGTACAGCCCCACGGAACCGCCGCCGAGGATGACGATGCGCGGCACCTTGCGGGGCTTCCCCGACGCGCGCGCGGGGGTCGTGACGGTGGCCTCAGACATACGTCAACGGTACGTCCCATGACTTGTTGAAAGCGACCTGACCCCACGTGATCCTGGGCACAAAGTCCCGGACGACGTGTCACGGGGTCGCGGTGGCCTCCGACTCAGGGCTCGCCGACGGTTCCGAGGCAGGACGTTCGTCCTGGTCGGCGGACTGCTCGTCGGTGGTGTCCTCAGGATCGGCCGCCGCGTCGTCGACGATCGCCGGGGCCTTGGCGAACGGCCGCGGCGGCTGCTGCGGCTCGGTCGTCAGCAGCTCCTCGGTCGTGCGCTCCGAGCCGTCGCCCCGGTCCCAGTCGAACTCCGCCGACGGTGCGCCGCGCAGCGGGTAGATGTTCCACCGCTCGCGACCGTCCTCGTCCTGCACGGGCAGGAACGACCACTCCCCCGCGACCCCCGGCAGCGACCACCAGCCCCAGCCGCCGTCGGTGACCGTGCGCACGGGCCTGCCGCGGTCGTCGTACACCTGCACGTCGGTCAGCGCGTTGCCCTCGGCGTCGTAGACGAACAGGTTGCTGACCTGCATCCCGTCCACCCACACGCCGTCCTGCGGCTGGGTCTCGACGTACTGCGTCGAGTACTGCATCCGGCTGACCTCCGAGTCGCTCGCGACGGCGACCACCGGCACCAGGAGGACCGCCGCGACCGCCGAGACCAGCACCGGGAGCACCCGTCCGCGCCGCGGCACCCAGCGCCCGCGACCCCACTGCACGCTCACGACCGCCAGCACTGCGAGCACCAGCATCGTCACGGGGTCGCGCGGCAGCCAGCCCTGGCGGAAGCCGAACACGAACGCGATCACCTGGTAGACGACCCACGCGCGCGCGAGCCACCACACCGGGCGGAGCGAGACGAGGAAGTCGCGCAGCGGCGGCCACCACGGCTGCGCACCCAGCTCGGATCCCATCCGCTCGAGACCGGCGCGCAGGCGGGCCCACGCCCGCTGGGCGGGCGACCGGAGGTCCGGCACGTCGTCCGCGGGCTCGGGCAGCCCGGCCGCCAGGCGCAGCTCGCGCGCGTAGTCCCGCGGGTCGCCGAACCGCGCCCGCAGGTCGGCGACGTCGCTGCCGGCGGCGAGCCGGGACTCGTCGGCCAGCGCGTCCGCCAGGTCGGCCTCCAGCCCGTCGGTCAGGTCGTCGACCTGGTCCTGCGGCAGCCCGGTCAGGTGGGCGCGGACCAGGGCGGCGTACGCCCCGACGTCCGGCACCGGCCCGGGTGCGGGCGCGGCGTGGGCGGTCCCGGTCACGCTGCCTCCTCCTCGAGCAGGCGGGACATCGTGCCCGCGAACTCGCGCCAGTCCTTGCGCTGGGCGGCGAGCATCGCCCTGCCCTGCGCGTTGATCCCGTAGTACTTGCGGTGCGGGCCCTCGTCGCTCGGCACCACGTAGGACGTCAACGCGCCCTGGGAGTACAGGCGCCGCAACGTCCCGTACACGGAGGCGTCGCCCACCTCGGCGAGGCCCGCGGACCGCAGCCGGCGGACGACGTCGTAGCCGTAGCCGTCCTCGTCCGCGACCACGGCCAGCACCGCGACGTCGAGCACCCCCTTGAGCAGCTGGGTCGTGTCCACCGCGCCTCCCGCATCACCGCCGGCCCTGCGGCCGGTCCGTCCGTCCCGGGGTGCGGCGCCCCCTGTCCGCCGCACCCCGGGCTGCTGGCGCGGGAGTCGACCCTCCTCGGCTCCCGCAGGTCACACGGTACTACAGTTCGCGCAGTACCGGGCAGAATTGGATAGTCCGCATGTCGCAGCACGGGCGAGGTGGCGGTCGCGGGCGTGCCGGGCGTCGACGGGAGCCCGTCTACGCCCGGCACGACCCAGGGACAGCGCGACTCAGGGACGGCACGGCTCAGCGACTTCACGGCTCGGCGACGTCACGGCTCAGCGACGGCACGGCTCGGCGACGTCACGGCTCGGCTCGGCGACCGGATCATCCGGGCACGACGCGGCACCGAAGCACCGGCGGCACGGCGGTGCCCGACCGCCGTCCCCCCAGGCGGTCAGCCCCGGAGGTCGGCCTGCCGCTCGGCGACGCTCCAGGCGATGCCGTCGAGGATGTCGTGCTCCGAGGTGACGACCTCGGTGAGCTCGCCGCCGGCCGCGGCGACCTCGGCACGGACCCGCTGCACGACCTCGCGCCACACCAGGGCGCCGGCGCCGATGACGTCCACCCGCCCGGGGTGCATGAACCCGAGCGCCGCGCGCGAGGCCCGGTCCCGCGCGAGCAGGTCGTCGCAGGCCGCGACCACGTCGTCGACCGGGAGCACGGAGCCGTCGATCGCCGCCGGGTCGTACGCGGGCAGGCCCAGCGCGTGCGCGGTGACGGTGGTGACGGACCCGGCCAGCCCGACGAGGGTCGCAGTGCGCGAGAACGGCACCGCCCGCCCGGCGACATCGAGCGCCGCACGGACGTCGCGGACCGCGGCCTCGACCTCGTCCACCGCGGGCGGGTCCGACCGGAGGTGGCGCTCGGTGATGCGCACGCAGCCGACGTCCATCGAGTAGGCGGCCTCCGGGGCGCCGTCACCGAGCACGACCTCGGTGGAACCGCCGCCGAGGTCGACCACCAGGTACGGCGCGTCGTGCCGGGCACCGAGCACCCCGGTCGCGCCCCGGAACGAGAGCGCGGCCTCCTCGACGCCCCCGATGACCTCCGGCTCCACGCCGAGCGCCTCGCGCACGCCGGCCACGAACTCGTCGCGGTTCTCCGCGTCGCGCGAGGCGCTGGTCGCGACGAACCGGACCGCCTCGACGCCGAGGTCCTCGCACACCTGCGCGTAGCGGTGGGTGGCGTCCAGGGTCCGCGCGAGCGCCTCCGGTGCGATGCGTCCCGTGCGGTCGACGCCCTGCCCGAGCCGCACGACCTCCATGCGGCGGTCCAGGTCCACGAGGGTCCCCGCGGACGGGTCGACGTCGGCCACCAGGAGCCGGATGGAGTTGGTCCCGCAGTCGATGGCAGCCACACGCGTCACGCGGGCCATCCTCCCATCCCCCGGCGGGTGCGCCCGGCGGCTCAGCAGGTGCAGCGGTCCGGCCGCCACACGTCGCGCAGCATCAGCAGGACCTCGTCGCCGACCGGGTTCACGCCGGGACCGGCGGCCAGCGCGTGCCCCACGACAACATGCAGGCACTTCACCCGCGTCGGCATCCCCCCGGCCGACACCCCGGCGATCTCCGGCACGTCGCCGAGCGCCGCGCGGTCCGCCAGGTACGCCTCGTGCGCGGCCCGGTACGCCGCACCCAGCTCCGGCTCGCTCTGGACCCGCGCCGTCAGCTCCTTCATCAGGCCGCCGGCCTCGAGCGTGCTGACCGCACCGACAGCGGGCGGGCACGTCAGGTAGTACGTCGTCGGGAACGGGGTGCCGTCGTCCAGCCGGGGCGCGGTGCGCACCACCAGCGGCCGCCCGCACACGCACCGGGCGGCGACGCCCACCACCCCGCGCGCCGGCCGGCCGAGCTGCTCCCGCAGCGCCGCGAGGTCCGCGTCGGTCACGTCGGGCGCGTCGTGGCGGGCGCGCGGCACCTCGGCGGGGTCGGGCAGGGCGCCCACGGTGGTCGGGGGCAGGTCGGTCACGGCGGTCCTCGGGTCGGGCTGGTCGGCAGCGGTCGGGGCGGACGTCAGGGCGTCGGCTCCGCGTCGGGAGCGCCGTCGCCCGGGCTCGGGGTCCCGTCGGCCGGCGCCGACCCATTGTCCCCCGCCTCCGGGTCCTCCGCGGAACCGCCCGCCTCGCCCGTCCCCGCGACGCCCGCGACCTGCACGGAGTCCCAGAGCCGCGCGTACCAGGGCCGTGTCGGGTCGTCGGACCCCGCCGAGGCCGTGGGCCCGGTCGGCGCCTCGTCCGCGGGTTGCTCCTCCGGCACGACCTCAGGGTCCGCCACGCGTAGCGCCCGCTCCCCCGGCATCACGAACGCCAGCCGGGACCGGGCCTGCGCCTCCACGTACGCCGGGTCCGACCACCGGTCCAGCTCCGCCTGCAGGTCCTCGTTCCCCTGCTCGGCGGCGGCGACCTCGGCGCGGAGCTGCTCGAGCTGCACCTGCTGGTCGAGGTACTGCCGCAGCGTCGGGAACACCAGCACGAACGCGATCGACAGCACGACCAGCATCACCAGCGCGCGGACGGTGAACAGCCGCGGCAGCCGCTGCTGGACGGTCTCGGCGCGCGGGCCCCGGCGGTCTCCGCCGCCGGCACGCGCACCCGGGCGGGAGCTGCTGGGGCGCCCCGCCGCGGGGCGAGGGGGTGCCGAGCGCGCCCGGGACAGCCGTGGGACGCGGGGTCGCGGGACGCGGCACGGACTGCTGCGGCACGCCCGTGCGGGGGCTGCCCGCGGTGCCGACGGCGCCGGGCGCGGGCGAGCGCGGCACGGCCGCGGTGCTGGGCGCCCCCGGGGTCCGGGCCGGCTCCCCCGGGGTCCGGGCCGGCTCCCCCGGGGTCCGGCCCGGCGCCCCCGCGGTCCGGGTCGGTGTGCGCGGCGCGCCCGGCGTGCCGGCGGCTGCCGCAGGACGTGCGGCCGCGGAGCCGCGCGGGGCGGCCGGCGTGCGCACCCCCGTCGCGGACCGGGGCTTCCCGGTGCGGCCCGTGCCCGCGACACCCCGGCCGGCGGCGGGCGTCCGACCGGAACGGTCGGCGTCCGTGCGGAGCGCCGCCTCGCGGCTCGCGTCGTCGCCGGCCCCGGTGCGGGGCGCGGCGGGACGACGAGGGGCGGGCATGGACCCGATTGTGCCCCGCCCGGTGCCGCCCGCCCCGCAGGTGGCCCGGCCGTGTCCGCCGCCACGCACACGATCCGCACATCCCCCGACCCCCGCGAGGTCGGCACGTCCAGGCGAGTTCGGCAGCTCCAGGTGCCGACCTCGCACCGGAGCTGCCGAACTCGCGGACCCGGCGGCGGCAGGCGGCGGCCGGCGAGGCGGCGGGAGCGGACGCGCCGGAGGCCGGCAGCCCCGTCAGGGCTACCGGCCTCCGGTCGTGAGCGTGAGGGCTCAGGCCTTCCAGCGGGGGAAGGCCGACAGGCCGGCGTAGCGGCCGGCGTCGTCCAGCTCCTCCTCGATGCGGAGCAGCTGGTTGTACTTGTTGATGCGCTCGCCGCGCGCCGGGGCGCCGGTCTTGATCTGGCCGGCGTTGGTCGCGACGGACAGGTCGGCGATCGTGACGTCCTCGGTCTCGCCGGAGCGGTGCGAGGTCATCGTCGTGAAGCCGTTGCGCTGGGCCAGGGTGACGGCGTCCAGCGTCTCGGTCAGGGTGCCGATCTGGTTCAGCTTGACCAGCAGGGAGTTCGCGGCCTTGAGCTCGATGCCCTTGGCCAGACGCTCCGGGTTGGTGACGAACAGGTCGTCGCCGACGATCTGCACCTTGTCGCCGACCTTGGTGACGAGCTCGGACCAGGTGCCCCACTCGTCCTCGGACAGCGGGTCCTCGATGGAGACCAGCGGGTAGTCCGCGACGAGCTGCTCGTAGAACGCGATCATCTCGGCCGGCGTGGTGGCCTTGCCCTCGAACTGGTACGCGCCGTCCTTGAAGAACTCGGTGGCGGCGACGTCCAGGGCCAGCGCGACGTCCTTGCCCGGCACGAAGCCGGCCTTCTCGATCGCGACGAGGATCAGGTCCAGCGCGGCGCGGTTCGACTCGAGGTTCGGCGCGAAGCCGCCCTCGTCGCCGAGACCGGTCGACAGGCCCTTGCTCTTCAGCACGGACTTCAGCGAGTGGTAGACCTCGGCGCCGGTGCGCAGGGCCTCGCGGAAGGTCGGGGCGCCGATGGGGGCGACCATGAACTCCTGGATGTCGACGTTGGAGTCGGCGTGCGACCCACCGTTGAGGATGTTCATCATCGGGACGGGCAGCACGTGGGCGTTCGGGCCGCCGACGTAGCGGAACAGCGGCAGGTCGGCCGAGTCGGCCGCGGCCTTCGCCACGGCGAGCGAGACGCCGAGGATCGCGTTGGCGCCGAGCTTGCCCTTGTTCGGGGTGCCGTCGAGGTCGATCAGGGCCTGGTCGACCAGGCGCTGCTCGGTGGCCTCGAAGCCGATGAGCTCCGGGGCGATCTCGTCGATGACGGCGTTGACCGCGTCCTCGACGCCCTTGCCCAGGTAGCGGGACTTGTCGCCGTCACGGCGCTCGACGGCCTCGAAGGCACCGGTCGAGGCACCCGAGGGCACACCGGCACGGGCGATCGTGCCGTCGTCGAGAGCGACCTCGACCTCGACAGTGGGGTTGCCGCGCGAGTCCAGGATCTCGCGGGCGCCGACGGCCTCGATGCTGGCCATACGTGCTCCTTCGACAGTTCGGGTGGGGATGCGTCCTCAGCCTAGTGCCGTCCGCCGCGTGCGTCGGTGGGACCTTCGGCGAGCGCCCGGTGAACACGCGACGACGGGCCCCGGGCGGCCGTGGCGGCCGGGGCCGGGGCCCGTCGTGCGGGGTGTCAGAGCGCGGCGACGATGCGCTCCACCTGGTCCTTCGCGTCGCCGAACAGCATGGCGGTGTTCTCGCGGAAGAACAGCGGGTTCTGCACGCCGGCGTACCCGGTGGCCATCGAGCGCTTGAACACGATGACCTGCTTGGCGTGCCAGACCTCGAGCACCGGCATCCCGGCGATCGGCGAGCCCGGGTCCTCGAGGGCCGCGGGGTTGACCGTGTCGTTCGCGCCGATGACGAGAGCCACGTCGGTGTCCGCCAGGTCGTCGTTGATCTCGTCCATCTCGAGCACGATGTCGTACGGCACCTTGGCCTCGGCGAGCAGCACGTTCATGTGCCCGGGCAGGCGCCCGGCCACGGGGTGCACGCCGAACTTCACGTCCACGCCGGAGGCCCGCAGCCGCGCCACGAGGTCCGCGACCGGGTACTGCGCCTTGGCGACGGCCATGCCGTAGCCGGGGGTGATGACGACCGAGCCGGCGTTCTTGAGCAGCTCGGCGACCTCGGCGGCCTGGATCTCGCGGTGCTCGCCGTAGTCCTGCGCGGACGCGCTCACCGTGCCGCCCTCGGCGCCGAAGCCGCCCAGGATCACGCTGATGAACGACCGGTTCATGGCGCGGCACATGATGTACGACAGGATCGCGCCGGAGGACCCGACGAGGGCGCCCGTGACGATGAGCAGGTTGTTGCTCAGCATGAAGCCGGCGGCGGCCGCGGCCCACCCGGAGTACGAGTTGAGCATCGACACGACGACGGGCATGTCGCCGCCGCCGATCGCGGCGACCAGGTGCCACCCGAGCGCGAGCGCGACGACGGTCATGCCGACCAGCGGCACGAGCGACGGGCTCGCGAGGAACCACGCCATGAGGCCGCCGGACGCCACGAGGGCGCCGAGGTTCAGCCAGTTGCGGCCGGGCAGCGTCAGCGGCGCGGACTTCATCTTCGCCGACAGCTTGAGGTAGGCGACGACCGAGCCGGTGAACGTCACGGCGCCGATGAGGACGCCGAGGAACACCTCGACGAGGTGCACCGCGTCGGCGTGCGTCTCGGTCAGGTAGGAGTTGAAGCCGACGAGCACGGCCGCGATGCCGACGAACGAGTGCAGCATCGCGATCATCTCGGGCATCTGCGTCATCTCGACGCTGCGCGCCCGCCACGTGCCGACGGCGATGCCGATGACGAGCACGAGGGCGATGAGCAGCAGCGTGACCAGCGGGCTGCGCTCGGACTGGTCGAGGCTGAGCACGACGGTGGCGGCCAGGGCGAGGCCCATGCCGATCATGCCGAGCAGGTTGCCCCGGCGGGCGGTCTCCTGCTTCGACAGCCCCGCGAGGCTCAGGACGAACAGGACGGCGGCGACGAGGTACACGCCCTGGACAGCGGAGGTGAGCATCTCAGGCCTCCTCCTTCCGGAACATCCCGATCATGCGGTAGGCCACGAGGAAGCCACCGAAGATGTTGATGGAGGCGACCGCGGCCGCCGCGAACGCGAGCGCCGACACCACCCAGTCGTCGCTGCCGATCTGCAGCAGGGCGCCGACGAGGATGATCCCGGAGATGGCGTTGGTCTGGGCCATCAGCGGGGTGTGCAGCGAGTGGCTGACGTTGGAGATGACGTAGTAGCCGACGAACACCGCGAGCACGAACACGGTGAAGTGCCCGAGGAACGCGGCGGGCGAGAACGTGATCGCCAGGGCGAGCAGGACGGCGCCGAGCGCGAGCCCGACCATCTGCCGGCGGCCCTTGCGCGCCGCGGCCTCGCGGGCCAGCCGGGCCTTCTCGGCGGGGTCGACCGGCGCGACGGCGGGCGCCGCGTCGGCGGCGGGTGCCGCGGAGACCTGCACCGGCGGGGGCGGCCACAGCACCTCCCCGGCCTTCGTCACGGTCATCCCGCGCTGCACGACGTCGTCCATGTCGAGCACCAGCGCGCCGTCCTTGCCCGGCGTGAGGAGCTTGAGCAGGTTGACCACGTTGGTGCCGAAGAGCTGCGAGGTGTGCCGCGCCATCCGGCTGGTGAGGTCGGTGTACCCGAGGATCGTCACGCCGTTCGCGGTGACGACCTTCTCCCCCGGGACGGTCAGCTCGCAGTTGCCGCCGCCGGACGCGGCCAGGTCGACGATCACGCTGCCGGGCCGCATCGCGGCGACCATGTCGGCGCTGATCGTGCGGGGGGCGGTGCCGCGGACGAGCGCCGTGGTGACGACGATGTCGGCCTTGGCGGTCTCCGCGGCGTACATCTCCGCGGTGAGGCGCTCCTGCTCCGCGGTGAGCTCGCGGGCGTAGCCGTCGGCGCTGACCTCCTGCTGGGCGGCCGCGGCCTGGACGAACGTCGCGCCCATCGACTCGATCTGCTCGCCGACCTCGGGGCGCACGTCGTACGCGCGGACCTGGGCGCCGAGGCTGCCGGCGGCGCCGATGGCCGCGAGCCCGGCGACGCCGGCGCCGATCACGAACACCGTGGCCGGCGGCGTCTTGCCCGCGGCGGTCACCTGGCCGGTGAACATCCCGCCGAACTCCTCGGCGGCCTCGATGACAGCCCGGTAGCCGGCGACGTTGGACATGGTGCTCAGCACGTCGAGCGCCTGCGCGCGCGAGATGCGCGGGACCGCGTCGAGGGCCAGGGCCGAGACGCCGCGGGCCGCGAGGGCCGCCACGAGCTCGGGGTGGGCGGCCGGTGCCATCATCGACACCAGCGTCGCGCCGGGGGTCAGGGCGGCGATCTCGTGCTCGGCCGGGGCGTTCACGGCGGTGACCACGTCGCTGGCCCAGACCTCGGCGGCGTCGGCGAGGGCCGCACCCGCCTCGGCGTAGGCCGCGTCGGGGAAGCTCGCCGCGGCACCCGCACCGTGCTCGACCACCACCTCGTACCCGAGCTTCGCGAGCTGGGCGACGGTGGCGGGCGTCGCGGCGACCAGGCGCTCGCCGGGCCGGCTCTCCTTCGGGACGCCGATCCTCATCGACCCCTCCTCATCCGTGGACGCGCACCCGCGCAGGTGCGCGGGACCGGCCGCGCGGGGGCGTGGCCGCGACCATCCTGCCCAGCCCGGGCGCGGGCCGTGCCGGACCTTCGGCCCGGCAATCGCTTTCCTGCTGCTGGTGGCGGTGTGACGTGCCTCGCGGCCGGCCCGGTCAGTCCGCCTGCTGGACGCCCGCGGCCTCCGCGGCCCGCAGCCGGGCCTCCCACGCCGCCGTCGCGCGCCGCAGCTCGCCCTCGGCGTCGAGGCCCGCGCGGCGCGCCTCCTGCACCAGCGCGAGGAGCCGCTCCCCGACCCCGGTGCCCGCAGCGCCGTCAGCGGCGGGGACCGCGTCCGCGCCGACGGGGAGGGTCGCGCCGGCCGGGACGTCCAGGTCCGCGCGCGCGGCGCGGGAGGCGATCTTCTGCGCCCGCGCCAGCGCCCCCATCGCCAGCGGGACGCCGTCGAGCACGGACTCGCGCTGCTTCTCGACGCGCTTGATCCGCTCCCACTGCCGGTGCACGCCGTCGCTCCCGTCGACCTCCGCGCCCGCGAACACGTGCGGGTGCCGGCGGACCAGCTTCGCGACGAGGTCCGCCGCGACGTCGTCCACGTCGAACGGGTCGTCCGGGTCCTCCTGCGCGATGCGGGCGTGGAAGACCACCTGCAGCAGGAGGTCCCCCAGCTCCTCGCGCAGGTTCGCCCGGTCGCCGCGCTCCACGGCCTCCGCGACCTCGTAGGCCTCCTCCAGCACGTACGGGACGAGCGAGGCGTGCGTCTGCTCGGCGTCCCACGGGCAGCCGCCCGGCGAGCGCAGCCGGTCCATGACGGCGACGAGCCGGCGCAGCGGGTCGGCGACGTCGGCGGCGTCCCCCGGACGCGCGGCCGGGTCCGGGTGCCCGTCGCCGGGCCCGCCCGGCCGCGCGGTGCCGGGCGCCGCGGTCACGGGGTCGCGTCCGCCGCGGCGTCCTGGGCGACGAGCCACGGGTACGTGGTCGCGCCGATCGTGCCCTCGTCGGTGCGCGTGCCGAAGCGCGGGTTGATCGTGAAGTCGAGGGACGACAGGTCCTCCTGCAGCGCCGTCAGCCGCTGCTCGGCGTCCGAGGCGCCCTGCAGCGCCTGCAGGGACAGGACGTAGCGCATGACGTCGACGGAGGACTCCGAGAACTCGCGGTCCTCGTCGCCCCCGGCCGCCGCGACCTGCTGCTGCAGGGCGTCGCCCGCCTGCTCCGGCGACACGCCCACGCCCGCGTCCTGCGCCGCACCGACGACCAGCGGCTCCTGGACGAGGACGCCCACGATCGCGGACTGCGTCACGCCCTGGAGCACGTCGCCGAGCTCGCGCGTCGCGGTGTCGACGTCGGCCGACGACACGACGCGGTCACCGACCACCGCGGCCGCCCCGGGCTGACCACCGCTGCACGCGGCGAGCGCCGCCACCAGCGCCGCGGCGCCCGTCACCGTCAGCAACCGCCTGCTGGACCTCCGCGTCACCGCACGCTCACCTTGCCTTCTCCTGGTCGCACCCTCGCCCGACCGGGCCATCGTAGAGGCCGCGCCTGGCAGCCCGGGACGCGGGGCGTGCGCGCGGCGGGTCGGCGAGCCCGTCACCGCCCCGCCGTGCCGACGCCCGCCGCAGCGGCCACGTCCCCGAGCACCACCGCGTCGATGAGCTGGCGCGCCCACGTCAGGACCGCCTCGCCGTGGAGGGGCTTGCCGCCGATGCGCGCCGTCGTGGGGAACGGCACCAGCACCGTGCGCAGCGCCGGCTTGAGCACCGATCCCGGGTACAGCCGCTTGAGCCGCAGCTGCGCGGACTCGGGCAGCTCGACGGGCGCGAACCGCACGAACCTGCCCTGCGCGGTGACGTCGCTCAGACCCGCCGCCCGGGCGTGCAGCCGGAACCGCGCGACCGCGAACAGGTTCGTGACCGGCTCGGGGATCGGCCCGTACCGGTCCACGAGCTCCTCGGAGATCTCCGTGAGCGCCGCCTCGTCCGCGGCCGCCGCGAGCTTGCGGTACGCCTCGAGCCGCAGCCGCTCGTGCGCGATGTAGTCGTGCGGGATGTGCGCGTCCACCGGCAGCTCCACGGTGACGTCGGGCAGCTCC
Source organism: Cellulomonas sp. C5510 (assembly GCF_019797765.1). NCBI lineage: Bacteria > Bacillati > Actinomycetota > Actinomycetes > Micrococcales > Cellulomonadaceae > Cellulomonas > Cellulomonas sp. C5510. The sequence continues at coordinate 877,579 of NZ_CP081862.1, read as the reverse complement.
TCCGGCTGGTCGCCGCGGTAGGACGCCACCGCCTCGCCCACCATGCGGATGTACAGGTCGAACCCGACGCCCTCGATGTGGCCGGACTGCTCGCCGCCCAGCAGGTTGCCCGCGCCGCGGATCTCGAGGTCCTTCATCGCCACGGCCATGCCCGCACCGAGGTCCGTGTTCGCCGCGATCGTCGCGAGCCGGTCGTGGGCGGTCTCCGTCAGGGGCTTCTCCGGCGGGTACAGGAAGTACGCGTACGCCCGCTCGCGGCCGCGGCCGACGCGCCCGCGGAGCTGGTGGAGCTGCGAGAGCCCGAGGCGGTCGGCGCGCTCCAGGATGAGGGTGTTCGCGTTCGAGATGTCCAGGCCCGTCTCGACGATCGTCGTGCAGACGAGGACGTCGAACCTCTTCTCCCAGAAGTCGACGATGACCTGCTCGAGCTGGTGCTCGTTCATCTTGCCGTGGGCGACGGCGACGCGGGCCTCCGGCACCAGCTCGTGCAGCCGGGACGCGGTGCGCTCGATCGACTCCACCTTGTTGTGGACGTAGAACACCTGGCCCTCGCGCAGCAGCTCACGGCGGATGGCGGCGGCGATCTGCTTCTCCTCGTACGCGCCGACGAAGGTCAGCACCGGGTGCCGCTCCTCCGGGGGCGTGGCGAGCGTCGACATCTCCCGGATGCCGGTGACCGCCATCTCCAGGGTCCGCGGGATCGGGGTCGCGGACATCGCCAGCACGTCGACGTTGGTCCGCAGGGCCTTGAGCGTCTCCTTGTGCTCGACGCCGAACCGCTGCTCCTCGTCGATGACGACCAGGCCGAGGTCCTTGAACCGGATCTCACCGGTGATGAGCCGGTGCGTGCCGATGACGATGTCCACCGAGCCGTCGCGCAGGCCGTCGACGACCGCCTCGGACTCGGCCTTCGTCTGGAACCGCGACAGCGCCTTGACCGTGACCGGGAAGCCCGCGTACCGCTCGGTGAACGTGTCGAGGTGCTGCTGGACCAGCAGCGTGGTCGGCACCAGCACCGCCACCTGCTTGCCGTCCTGCACGGCCTTGAACGCCGCGCGCACCGCGATCTCCGTCTTGCCGTAGCCGACGTCGCCGCAGATCAACCGGTCCATGGGGATCGGCTTCTCCATGTCCTGCTTGACCTCGTCGATCGTCGCGAGCTGGTCCGGCGTCTCCACGTAGGCGAACGCGTCCTCCAGCTCGCGCTGCCACGGGGTGTCGGGGCCGAACGCGTGGCCCGCGGTCGCCATGCGCGCGCTGTAGAGCCGGATCAGCTCCCCGGCGATCTCCTTGACCGCCTTGCGGGCGCGGCCCTTGGTCTTCGCCCAGTCGGAGCCGCCCATCTTGTTGAGGCTCGGCGCCTCGCCGCCGACGTACTTGGTCACCTGGTCGAGCTGGTCGGTCGGGACGAACAGCCGGTCCCCCGGCTGGCCCCGCTTCGACGACGCGTACTCGATGACCATGTACTCGCGGGTCGCCGCGGCCGCGCCGGAGCCGATGGTCCGGGACACGAGCTCGACGAACCTGCCGACGCCGTGCTGCTCGTGCACGACGAAGTCCCCCGGCCGGAGCTGCAGCGGGTCGACGACGTTGCGCCGCCGGCTGGGCATCCGGCGCATGTCACGCGTGCTCGACCCCGGGCGGCCGGTGAGGTCGGACTCGGAGAAGACCGCCAGACGCAGCCCCTCGGCCACGAAGCCGGGGCCGACCTGCGCCGGTGTGACCAGCACGACCCCGCCCTCGGGCTCGGCCTCGAGCGCCGGCACCAGGCGTGCCGGGACGTCGGCGGCGCGCAGCTGCTCCGTCATGCGCTGCGCGGGGCCGTGCCCCTCGGTCGCCAGGACCAGCCGCCAGCCGTCCTGCTGGAGCCGCCGCACGTCGGCGACGGCGCGGTCGACCTCGCCGCGGTAGCGCTCGACGTCGCGGGCCGCCACCACGAGCGTCTCCACACCGTCCGCGACGCGCAGCCCGTCGGGGTCGCCCTCCGCCGCGTCGGCGTCGAGGGTGAACGGGCTGAGGGTCCACCACCCGAGCCCCCGCACGGCGGCGAGCGCCCGGACCTCCGCGAACGAGGCGAACGAGGCGGCGGACAGGTCGAGCGGCGTCGCGGCGCCCGCCGCCGCCGACGTCCACGCCGCCTGGAGGAACTCCTCGGTGGTGGCGACCAGGTCGTGCGCGCGCCGGCGGACCCGCTCGGGGTCGGCGAGCACGAGCAGCGCGTCGTCGGGCACCAGGTCGAGCACCGGGACCATCCGCTCCACCAGGGCCGGGGCGAGCGACTCCATCCCCTCGACGGCGATGCCCTGCGCGAGCTTGTCGAGCATGTCCACCGCGCCGGGCAGCCGCTCCACCAGGGCGGCGGCGCGCTCGCGCACCTCGTCGGTCAGGAGGATCTCCCGGCACGGCGGCGCCCACAGCCCGTGGTCGGCGATCTCGAGGCTGCGCTGGTCGGCGACCGAGAACCAGCGGATCTCCTCGACGGTGTCGCCCCACAGCTCGATGCGCAGCGGGTGGTCCTCGGTCGGCGGGAACACGTCGAGGATGCCGCCGCGGACCGCGAACTCGCCGCGCCGCTCCACCATGTCGACGCGGCTGTACGCGGCCGCCACCAGGCGCTCGGCGACGTCGGTGAGGTCCGCACGGTCCCCGGCCGCGAGCGCGACGGGCTCGAGCTCGCCCAGGCCGTCGACGACCGGCTGGAGCAGCGCGCGCACCGGCATCACGAGCACGCGGATCGGTCCGGCGTGGCCCGGCTCGGGGTCGGGGTGCGCCAGCCGGCGGAACACCGCGAGCCGCCGGGCCACGGTGTCGGCGCGCGGGGACAGGCGCTCGTGCGGGAGCGTCTCCCACGACGGGAGGACGGCCACGTCGTCGTCGGCCAGGTAGCAGCGCAGCGCGGCCGCCATCTCGTCGGCGTCACGGCCGGTCGCGGTCACGACGACGAGAGGGCGCCCGGCCCCGGGGCGGGGACGGTCCGCCGCTCCCGCCCCGGCACCCGCCGTCCGGGCCCCCGCGAGAGCGGCGAGCAGCGGAGGGCGCACGCCGGCCGGCCCGACGACGTCGACCTCGCCGCGGGCGGCGACCAGGCCGACGGCGCGCGCCACCGCGGGGTCGGCGAGCAGGACGGGCAGCAGACCGGCGACGTTCATGGGTTCCTTCCGCCACGGGGGCGCACAGCACGAGAACCCCGGATCCAGAGGACCCGGGGTGGGTGCACCACTCTACGAGCGCCCACCGACACCCTCATCTGCGGCCGGGTTCTTGACACGGTCTCACCCAGTTTGTCCTAATTTGCACCGAGGGCCGTGCCCTCACGGACCCGGTCGGGCAGGACCCGGTTCAGCTGCCCGGCCCGCCGGGCCCGCCGACGGCGTGCAGACCACCCGCGCCGGCACCGGCCACCCTGCCGCCGACCCACCGGGAGACGACATGACGGGATCCGCGCCTGCGCGGAGCGTGCCCTGCGCGACGGCGGCGGGCGCTGCCGCGGCGGACGGCGCGGCCCCGTCGCTCCCCGTCCTGTGGAGCCTCAACGGGCTGCGGGCCGTCGGCGCGCTGCTCGTGATGCTGTACCACGTCAACGCCTGGAACCTGCAGGTGATCCGCGGTTCCAGCGCCGGGTTCACCGGCGTCGGGCTGTTCTTCGTCCTGTCCGGCTTCGTGCTGACCTGGACCGCACGGCCCGGCACGACCGTCGGCACGTTCTACCGCAGGCGGCTCGCGCGCATCGTCCCGAACCACGTGGTGACCTGGCTGCTCGGGCTGGCGATCGCGGTCGTGCTCATGGAGCAGGTGCTCGACCCCACGACCGCGGTCGTGGGCCTGCTCCTGCTGCAGGCGTGGTCCCCCGACGCGCAGCTCGTGTTCGCGGTCAACGGCGTCACGTGGTCGCTGTCCTGCGAGATCGCGTTCTACGTGGCGTTCCCGCTGCTCCTGTGGGGCCTGCGGCGGATGCGCGCGCGCACGCGCACCGCCGTCGCCCTCGGCGCGCTCGCCGTCCCGCCGCTCGTGGGCGTGCTCTGGCCGGCCACCGTCCCGCTGCTGTTCCACCTGCCCCCGGCCCGGCTCCCGGAGTTCGTGCTCGGCATGGTGACCGCGATGGCGGTGCAGGAGGGGTGGCGACCCCGGGTCCCGGCCCCGGTGCTGCTCGGCCTGCTCGCCGTCGGCATCCTCGGCGCCGCCGCCGTCACGGTCCACCCCACGGTGCTCACCGCCGCGCTCGCCGTCGCCTTCGCGCCGCTCGCCGCCCGGTGCGCGCGGGGGGACATCGACGGTGGCAACCGCTGGGCGCGGCACCCGGCGGTGGTCGTGGCGGGTGCGCTGTCGTTCTCCTTCTACCTGCTGCACGAGCTCGTGATCAAGATGGTGCTGGTGACACCGGTGCGGGGTCCCGTGACGATCCCGCTGGTGCTCGCCGTCTCCGCCGCGCTGGCGTTCGGGCTGTACCGCGGGGTCGAGGTGCCGGCCCGCGCGCGGCTGCTCGCCGGGGCCCGGCAGCAGCCGAGGCCGTCGCTCGCGGAGCTCGGCGCCGCCGCGCACGCGCGGGCCGAGCGGCGACCCCGTCACTCCCGGCCCCGCTCCGTCGCGTGGTCGTTCCCTGTCCCCGGGACCGCCGGCCGTGCCGTGCTCGCGACGGCCGCCCCGGCACCCGTGCTCCCCGCCGGCCACGTCGTCGCGGCCGGCGGGGCGACCGCCGCCGGAGCCGTGGTGCACGGGGCGGTCGCGCCCGGGGCACCAGCCGCGGGTGCCGCTGCGGGTGCCGTCGCGGGTGCCCTCGCGGCGGAGCCGGACGGCGCGCTGCCGGGCGGCCCGGGCTCGGCCTCCGAGGCGCGCTGGGCCGGTGCGGCCGACCACGGGACGCCGGGATGGCGCCCGCCGGCCGCGCCGCGCACGCCCCCGCCGGCACCGGTGCGGGTGCGGCCGTGGGCCCCGGCCGCACCACCCGCGGCCACGGCGCGCGGCGCCGGGCCGACGACCGTCCGCCCCGTGCCGACGGCGTGGTCCCCTCCGCCGCCTCCGTCCCGCCCGGCCCGGCCCGTCGATGCGGCCCGCCCGCTCCACCCGGCCCACCCGGTCCCGCCCGGGGCGGGCGGCGCGCGGACCTGATCTCCGGCGCGTCCGGTGTCAGGACGCGCTGCGGTCCGGCAGCACGGGCGCGGCGGGCCGGCTGTGCGGCGGTCGGCGCCAGAAGTCGACCACGGACCCGCGCGGCCCTCTCGCTCCGGCGGACGGCTCCCGGACCGCGGCAGCGTCCTGCGCGGCCCCCGGTGCACCGGGGGCCGCGCAGACCGCCACGGCCGACGACCGGGGACGGGTGACCAGCGCGACGGGCGCGGCCGCCCGGGGCGCGCCCGCGCCGCCGGGGACGTCGCCTTCGGCGGAGCGCGGCGGCTCCCGGTCGGACGCCCGCCGCTGCCGGAGCAGCTCCGCCGACCGGGCGCAGGCCGCGCGGGCGGGCAGGAGACGGTCCGGCGGGGCGTGGCGCGCGCCCAGCAGCAGCACCACGGCCGCGTCCCGGAGCAGGGCGGCCAGGGCGGGGAGCAGCGCGGGGCGGCCCTGACCGAGGTGGCGGACGACGTACGCGTCGACCCGGCCCAGCGCCCGGGCGCGGCGCGCCGCGGCACGGCGTCCGGTGCGCGGGTCACGGCCCAGCAGCACCGGGCTGCCGGAGACGGCGGCCTCACGGAAGCCTGCGCCGACCGCGTCACGCCGGAAGACGGCCGCCGCGCCCTCCTCGTCGGCGGCGAGCCCCTCGTCGAACCCCACGGCCTCGAGCACGGCCCGCGTCGTGCCGCCCGCGGCGGCGGGCCAGGCCCCGGCCGGAGGCGGGTCGGGGACGAGACCGAGCACGCGGTCGGCCGGGCCGGCCGGCACGCGGGCCCGGGCGTGCACAGCGCCCCCGACGAGGTCGGCACGGCCGGCACGCATCGGCGCGGTCATCGCCGTCACCCAGCCGGCGGGGACCCGCACCTCCGCCAGCGTGAAGAGCAGGTACCGGCCGCGGGACGCCGCGACGCCGAGGTTGCGGGCGCGCGCCGCACCGACGCCGGGCGCGGCGACGACCCGCAGCCGTCGCCCGCAGGCGCGCAGCACGGGGCCCAGGGAGGCCGCGTCCCCGGCGACGAGCACGATCTCCCCGCCGAGCCGGTCGCCCCGCAGCGGGACGGCGGGCCCCCCGGACCCGGCGTGCGGACCGCGCGCCGCGGCGTCGAGGGCGGCGAGGAGGTCGAGCAACGTCCGGGGCAGTCCCGGCTCCGACCCGCGGGCCACGACGACCACGGAGACGTCGACGCGCCCCGGGAGCGACTCGGGCACCCTCACCTCCCGGTGGCACGGCCCCGGGCACGGGCACCCGGGGATGAGGTCATACCCTCCCAAACCGGACAGGCCGGGTCGAGCGTCTCACCCGTCCGGGTGGTCCCCCGGGTCCGCCCGCCCGTGCGCACCGCCCCCGCGGCCGGGCGTCACGCCGCGGCCGGCCAGACCTGCGACCTGGCCCGGCGGGAACGGCTCGGGGTCCGGCAGCCCGCCGAGCGCGTAGCCCAGTCCGAACCCTGTCGACCACGACAGCCGTGCCACATCACCGCGCGACCGCACGCGCACGATCTCGCCGGCGACCGCGCCGGCCCGGCGCACGACCCGCACCGGCGTGCTCCGCAGCAGGCGCTGGTGCGGGCCGCCCCGCTCCGGACCCGGGCGGGGCGTCGGTTCGTGGTGCGCCGCGAGCGCCTCCCGCACGTCCCCGTACCGGGCGGCGAGCCAGCGCTGGCCCATCCCGCTGTGGCGGCCCTGGTCCCAGGTGTCGCGGAGCCCGTGCCGCAGCCGCATGTGCACGACCGCGGCCGGCTCGAACCCCAGGGGGCTCCCGGCCAGCTGGGCCCGCCAGCACAGGTCCGTGTCCTGCAGCCAGCGCGCGCGGGTGTCGAAGCGGCCGATGCGGTGGAACAGCTCCCGTCCGATCCCGAGGTTGCTGGCCGCCGCGCACGGCAGCCAGGGCAGCGGCTCGGTGTACTGGAGCCCGTCGACCTGCGGCAGCGCGCGCGAGCGGCGGGACGCCCGGTCGTTGAGACGGTGCCACTCCAGGCGGCCGGCGACGACGCCGTCGCGGTCGACGGCGGCGCCGAGCGCGTCGATCCACCCGGGCGCCACGACGTCGTCCGCGTCGCAGAACAGCAGCGTGCCGCCGCGGGCGACCCGGGCGGCGGCGTTGCGCGCCGCACCGGCGCCGGGCGTCCCGGCGGCGTCGACCAGGCGGGCCTGCGGCAGCCAGGAGCGTGCCTCCTCCACGACCTCGCGGGTGCCGTCGGTCGAGCCGTTGTCGGCCACGATGACCTCCCAGGGGCGCTCGGCGCGCTGGGCGGCGAGGGCGCGGAGCTGGTCCGGGAGCGTGGCGGCGGCGTCGCGCGCGGCGATGACCACGGAGACGGCGACGGGGTCGGATCCGGCGTGGCGAGCTGGCGCGCGCATGGTCCCCCTATGGGTCAAACCGTGACATTTCACCCATCGAAGCACGCGTCCGGCCGTCCCGCACGCCGCGCCGGCCGCGGTCCTCGGCAGCCCCCGGGGCGGTGGCCGGCGGCGTCAGTACCGCTCGGGCCCGTAGTCGATGCGGTAGTGCTGCTCGCGCGGCCGCTCCCCGACCGGCTTCGCCGGGACGCCGCCGACGACGGTCCACGGCGGCACGTCCTGCGTCACCACCGCGCCCGCCGCGACGACGGCCCCCTCGCCGATCGTGACGCCCCGCACCACCGTCGACCGGCTCGCCAGCCAGGCCCGGTCGCCGATGACGATCGGCCCGAGCCGCCCCGCGAACCCCGGGTCGCGCAGGTCGTGGTCGGCGGTCACCAGCAGGACGTGGCTCGCGATGACGACGTCGTGCCCGATGTCGATCCCACCGCGCGCGTCCACCTGGCAGAACCGCCCGACGTGGCAGCGCCCGGCGATCCGCAGGTTGCCCGGCTCGAGGACCTCGGAGCCTCCGAACAGGTACACGTGCTCGCCGAGGTCCGCGCCCAGCCGGCGCAGCGTCGCGATGCGCAGCGCGTTGCTCGGCACGTGCGTGATGACCCGGTTGAAGACCAGCTCTCCCCGTCGTCCCACCTCAGGCCTCCTTCCCGCGGACGGCGCCCGCGCGCTCCGGCTCCCGCGCCCCGACCAGCCGTGCGGCGATCGCGCCCGGCAGGTGCTCGCGACGGACCAGGGCGCGTCCCGCCTCCCCCCGCCGGCGCCGGTCCCCGCCGTCCGCCACGAGCGCCCGGACGGCCGCGACCAGCTCGCGCTCACCCGGCTCGCCGTCCCCGACGACGACGACCTGCGCCTCGTCGAACAGGTGCGACGCGCCCCGGGAGTCGTTCGTGACGACGGCGCAGCCGTGGCCCAGCGCGGCGACGAGCGGGCCGCTCACCGCGAAGGCTCCACCCCCGCCCCAGCCGTCGCGCCGCCACCGGACGACGACGGCCGCGCGGGCGAACGACGCCCGGACCTCGGTCTCGGGCAGGAACCCCAGCAGGCGGACACGGTCGAGCACCCCCCGCGCCGCAGCCTCCGCCCGCACCCGCTCCTCGGTGGCCGGCGCTGCCGCGCCGACGGCCAGCGTCCAGCCGTCGGGCAGCCCGCCCGCCACCCGCACCAGCGGGACCACGTCGGCGGCGTCCGCGACGTAGCCCGGCACCAGGACCTCGGTCCGGCCGCCGGTCGGCACCTCAACGACCGCGCCGACGTGCGGGAGGTCCTGCACGGGGCGGGTCAGCCGGTGCGCGCGCTCCAGCGTCCGCGCCCCGGCCGGCGACAGGCACAGCACGCGCTCCGCCCGCTGCAGCAGGCCGCGCTCCGCCCGGCGACCGAGCGTGGCGGACAGGAACGCGGCCAGCCTGCGCCCCCCGCGACGGTCGAGCAGCGTGGTGAAGAACGCGCCGCCGGAGAGCTCCGGGACGTCGTGCACCATGAGCCACACCCGGCGACCGCGGAGCGCCAGCCACCAGGCGGCCCAGAACTCCGCCAGCCCCCGGCCGGCCTGCTCGACCACCAGGACGTCGGACGGGGCGCGACGGGCGAGCCGACGGGCCAGCCGCAGGGCCAGCACCGCCGACTGGGACGCCGCCGGATCGGGCGGCAGCCGCTCGACGTCGACGTCCCCGAGCTCCTCCAGCACCGGGCGGAACGCCTGGGCGTAGGCCGCGACGCCGCTCGGGCTGGGCGGCAGCCGCGTCACGTGCACCAGCCGCTGCACCGTGCGGTCGGCGGTCACCGTGTCCCCCGCCGGCCGCCGCGGACCCCGTCCCGCACCCCGACCGCGGTGCGCTGCAGCCCCTCCGCCAGGCCGAGCAGCCGGGTGCGGCGGCGCGGCACGTCCTGCGTCAGGCGCCCCGTGCGCTCGTCCTCGAGCAGCGAGCCGTACAGGTGCCCGAACGTGTGCAGAGCGGCGACCGCGAAACCCGCGCGGCCGTCGCGCCAGACACCGGAGTAGACGGTCGACCGCAGCAGCTCCCGCAGCAGGGCGACAGGATCGTCCAACCGGGTGAACCGTCCGGGGTTGTTCGCGGCGTACCGGAGGATCTTCTCGGTCGTCTGGCCGATGGAGCGGAAGTTCAGGTGGGCGATGGCCGGGACGGCGTCCGGGGCGTCGACCCCGCGGCCGTCCAGCACCGGGGGGACGTGCGCGAGCGCCGGCTCGGCGTAGTGCGCGCGCCCGCGCCGCAGGAGGGCGAACTTGGCGCTGCCGCGCAGCGAGTGCTCCAGCAGCCGGCCGAACGCCACGTTGTCGTACCGCAGCCGCACGCCGGCGACGTCGTCGGGACCGTCGAGCACGGGCTGCAGCGCCTCGCGGAACCCTGCCGGGAGGTGCTCGTCGGCGTCCACGAACAGCACCCAGTCGCTGCTCGCCGCATCGAGCCCGAGCTGGCGCACCTGCTCCACGACGGGCGCGTCCGGGACCGGCACCACGCGCGCACCGTGCTCGGCGGCGACGGCGGTGGTGTCGTCGCGCGAGCCCATGTCGCAGACGAGCACCTCGTCGAACCCGGCCAGCCGCGGCAGGCAGTCGCGCAGCAGGTCGGCCTCGTCTCGGGAGTACACGACGGCGCTCACGGTGCCCGGGGAGGTCATGGCGTCGAGCGTAGGTGGGGGTCCCCCGGAGGCGGCACCGCCTCCAGGGTGAATTCCGGCGAAAGCGGACATAGCGGGCATCACGGACGGCTAGCCTCGCGGTGCGGACGGGGGTCCGCCCACCGCGCCGCCGCGGCGGCCTGCGGCCCGACCGGGCCACCCGGAAGGAGCACGGCATGAGCCACGTCCTCGTCGTCGGCAGCGGGATCGTCGGGCTGGCGGTGGCCGCCCGCCTGGCCGCGCGCGGCGACCAGGTCACCGTCCTGGAGAAGGAGGACGGGCTGGCCCTGCACCAGACCGGCCGCAACTCCGGTGTCGTGCACTCCGGCCTGTACTACGCGCCCGGCAGCCTCAAGGCGACGATGGCCGCCGCCGGCGCCCGGTCGCTCACCGCGTACGCCCGCGAGCGCGGCGTGCCGGTCGAGATCTGCGGCAAGCTGGTCGTGGCCACCTCCGAGCGCGAGCTGCCGGGCCTGGAGAAGCTCGCGGACCGCGCTGTCGCCAACGGGGTGCCCGCCCGGCGGCTCAGCCCGTCCGAGGCCCGCGAGCACGAGCCGCACGTCCGCGCGGTCGGCGCGCTGCGCGTCGAGTCGACCGGCATCGTCGACTACCCCGGCGTGTGCCGTGCGCTCGCCGCGGACGTCGAGGCCGCCGGCGGCGAGGTCGTGCTGGGCGAGGACGTGCTCGCCGCGCGGACCGTTCCCGACCGGCCCGGCACGCGCGGCCGCGTCGAGGTGCGGACCGACAAGGCGGACCGCGAGGTCGACGCGCTCGTCGTGTGCGCCGGGCTGCACGCCGACCGGGTCGCCCGCGCGTGCGGGCTGCAGCCGGAGGCGCGGATCGTGCCGTTCCGCGGGGAGTACTTCGAGCTCACCCCCGAGGCCGGCGAGCAGGTGCGCGGGCTCATCTACCCCGTGCCGGACCCCCGGTTCCCGTTCCTCGGCGTGCACCTCACGCGCGGCATCGAGGGGCACGTCCACGCCGGGCCCAACGCCGTGCTCGCGCTCGCCCGCGAGGGCTACACGTGGCGCGACGTGTCGCCCGGCGACATGGCCGACGCGCTCGGCTGGCCCGGTCTGTGGCGGCTGGCCGCCCGCAACCTCGTGCCGGGTGCGGCCGAGGTGGGCCGCTCGCTGTCGACGCACGCGTTCGCCCGGAGCCTCGCCCGGCTGGTGCCCGGGATCACCGCCGGCGACCTCGTGCCCGCGCCGTCCGGCGTGCGCGCGCAGGCACTGCGCCGCGACGGCGGACTGGTCGACGACTTCCTCGTCCAGACGACCGCGCGCCAGGTCCACGTGCTGAACGCGCCGTCCCCGGCGGCCACGGCGTCGCTGGAGATCGCGCGCCACATCGTCGAGCGGCTCGACGCCACCGTCCCCCTGGAGCACGCCGCATGAGCCCGCACGCGGCGACCCCGGCGGCGAGTCCCTGGTCGAAGGAGACCACGATGCGCATCGCCCTGATCGTGCAGCACCCGGTGCTGCCGGAGGTGACCGCCGGGGGCATCCTCGACCTGCACCACCTGGCGCGGGAGCTCGTGCGCGCGGGCCACGCCCCGGAGGTCGTCGCGACGAAGTACGGCGGCCGGCGGCTCCTCCCCCGCCGCGCCCTGCAGCGGCTGCGGCCGCGCCACCCGGCCGCCTGGGCGGACGACGCCCAGGGCTACCGGACCACGCGGTACGGGCCGTGGGCGCTGCGCGCCGGGGTGGAGCAGCGGCTGGACGACGGCGACTGGGACGTGGTCGCGCTGCAGGACGTGGCCACGTTCGACCTCGTCGAGCCGGTGCACCGCCGCGGGATCCCGCTGCTGATCCGCATCGTCGCGATGCAGGAGGTCGACGAGCTCGCGCGGCGCAGCGCCACGGACCCGGTGTTCGCCGCCGTGCTGCGCGACCCGCGCGTCCGCGTGGTGAGCAACTCCCGCTACGTCGCCGGCCAGGTCCGGGACGCGCTCGGCCTCGACACCCCCGTGGTCTACCCGCCGGTGGACCTGGGCGACTGCCGCGCGACCGGGCACGACCCGGTGCACGTCACGATGGTCAACCCCCGCGACGTCAAGGGCATCGACACCACGCTCGCGGTCGCCGCCCTGCTGCCGCACCGGCAGTTCCTGCTGCAGGAGGCGTGGGCGCTGGACCCGGACGAGCGCGACGTCCTGCTCGGGCGGCTGCGCGCACTGCCGAACGTGCGGCTCGCCCCGGTGACCGACCGCATGGCGGAGGTCTACCGGCGCACCGCCGTCCTGCTCGCGCCGTCCCGCGTGGTCGAGACGTTCGGGCGCGTGGCGCTCGAGGCCGCGGCCAACGGCATCCCCGTGGTCGCGACGCGCGCCGGCGGGCTGCCCGAGGCGGTCGGCCCCGGTGGCGTGCTCGTGGAGCCGGACGCGGCGCCGCAGACGTGGGCCGGCGCGGTCGAGGAGCTGCTCGCGGACCCCGCCCGGTACGCCCGGGTCGCCGCCGCCGGTCGCGCGCACGCGGCGCAGCAGGCGTTCGACCAGAGCGCGGTGGCCGCCGCGATCCTGCGGGTCGCGCTCAGCGCGTCGGGCGGGACGACGCTGGCCGCCTGATCCCGTCGCGACGCGGCCCGCCCGCATGCGCAGACGCCGGGCCCCTGATGGAGGGAGGGACCCGGCGCCGGTCGGTGGACGCGCCGGTCAGCGCATCATGTCGCGCATCATCGCCCGCACCGGCGGGTACTCGGCGAGCAGCTCACCGGCGGTGCGGGTGCGGTAGCCGTCCGCGGCGATCCGCTGCAGCAGCGCGTCGAGCACCGCGGCGCGGTCGTGGCGGGGCAGCTCGGACGGGTCGGAGGCGGTCTCCGGATCGGCGCGGGTGTCGTGCATGAGCACGAGCGCCCCGGGGTGCAGCGACGCGTACGCACGGCGCTCCATCTCGTCCTGCTCGCCGTGGTACCAGTCCTCGACGGACGAGGACCACAGCACCACGCGCAGGCCCTGGCGCGCCCAGCCGCGGCGCTGCCGCACGGTGTGGGACCCGTACGGCGGGCGGAACAGGTGGATCCGCTGCCCGGCGATCTGCTCCACGACGGCGCGCGACTCCGCCACCACGCGCATGGACTCCTCGTACGGCACCTGCGCGAGCCGGCGCCGGTGGTCGCGGCTGTGCAGGGCGAGCTCGTGGCCCTCGGCGACGATGCGCCGCACGAGGTCCGGGTGCTGCTCCGCCGCCTCGCTCAGCACGAAGAACGTCGCGTGCGCGCCGCGCGCCGCCAGGACGTCGAGCAGGCGCGGCGTGTGGTGCGGGTCGGGGCCGTCGTCGAACGTCAGCGCGACCACCCGGTCGAGCGTCTCGACGCCGACGAGCGCCGCGAGCGGCTGGAGGACGGGCCGGGCGAGCTCGACGACGGCGCGCCGGGGCAGGGGGCGCGGCGCGGGGGCCCCGAACTCGCCCATGTCGCGGCGCAGGACGACCCGTCCGCGGCCGGGGTGCAGCCGCGGGGCGGACTGCTCGCGGGGGACGAGGGGTGTCGGCATGACGGCCTCCTGCGCCGCGGGCCGGGACCGGGTCGGCGCCCGGCCGGCGCGCTCGCTGCTTCGGCGGGTGGGCTGGCCGGGCCAGTCTGCCCGCCCCAGCGTGTCCTGGATGTCCGTTTTGCGGCATTTCACCCTGATGACAGCATGCGCGGCCCGCGTTCACCCGAACGTGGCGCGGGCTGTCTCCGCCGGCCGCGACCGCGCGCCCGCCCCGGGCCCCGGCCCGCCGCCGGGCACCGCACGGGACCGTTCGGGCGAAATGTCCGAGTTTCACCCGTTCATACCTGTCTGGGTGGAAATGCCCCGACTAGCCTCGGAACCAGAGCCGGCAGTCCCCACGGCCACCACACCCCCGTCCCCGCCCTGGAGGAGCCATGACCGCAGGCGAGCCCGACCCGGCCGACATCCCGGTGGTGATCCTCTGCGGCGGCATGGGGACGCGGCTGCGCGAGGCCAGCGAGAAGCTCCCCAAGCCGCTGGTCGACATCGGCGGCCGCCCGATCCTCTGGCACATCATGAAGACCTACGGCGAGCACGGGTTCCGCCGCTTCGTGCTGGCGCTCGGCTACAAGAGCGACCTGATCAAGCAGTACTTCCTCGACTACCGGCACCTCACGTCGGACTTCACGCTGCACCTCGGCGCGGACGGCGCCGGCTCCGAGCCGGTCTTCCACGGCACCGCCGCGAAGGAGGACTGGGAGATCACGTTCGTGGAGACCGGCCTGACCACCGCGACCGCCGCCCGCATCCGCCGCGTCGCCGACCACCTCGACGCGCCGCGGTTCGCCCTCACGTACGGCGACGGCATCGGGGACGTCGACATCACCGCGGCCCTCCGCCACCACGAGCAGCACCGCCTGCTCGGCACGCTCACGGGCGTCCACCCGTCCAGCCGGTACGGCGAGATGCGCGTCGACGGCGACACCGTGGTCGAGTTCAACGAGAAGCCGACGCTCGCCGACGGCTGGGTCAACGGCGGGTTCTTCCTGTTCGAGCGGGAGTTCGTCGACAAGTACCTCGACGACGACCCGACCGTGATGCTCGAGAGCGCGCCGCTGCAGCAGCTCGCCCGCGACCGGCAGCTCTCCGTGTACGAGCACGAGGGCTTCTGGATGGGCATGGACACGTTCCGCGACTGGACGGAGCTCAACGGGCTGTGGGACAGCGGCCGGGCCCCGTGGAAGATCTGGGAGGACTGAGCACGTGCGCATCCTGGTCACCGGCACCGAGGGCTACCTCGGGAGCCTGCTCGCCCCGACGCTGCTGGGCCGCGGGGACGAGGTCACCGGCCTCGACACCGGCTACTACAAGAACGGCTGGCTCTACAACGGGGTCCACGAGACGCCGCACACGCTCGTCAAGGACATCCGGCACGTCACACCCGACGACCTGGCCGGGTACGACGCCGTGGTCCACATGGCCGAGCTGTCGAACGACCCCATCGGGGACCGCATCGGCGACGTCACGTACGACATCAACCACCACGGCTCCGTCGCCCTGGCGTCCGCCGCGAAGCGCGCCGGGGTGTCCCGGTTCGTCTACATGTCGTCGTGCTCCGTGTACGGCGTCGCCGACGGGACCGTCGACGAGACCAGCCCGGTCGACCCGCAGACCGCCTACGCCCGGTGCAAGGCACTCGTCGAGCGGGACGTCACCGCCCTCGCGGACGACGACTTCTCCCCGACGTTCCTGCGCAACGCCACCGCGTTCGGCGCCTCGCCGCGGCAGCGGTTCGACATCGTGCTGAACAACCTCGCCGGCCTGGCGTGGACGACGCACCGCATCGCGATGACGTCCGACGGCACGCCCTGGCGGCCCCTCGTGCACGGCCTCGACATCGCCAAGGCCATCCGCGCGGTGCTCGACGCGCCCCGGGAGGCGGTGCACGCCCAGGTGCTGAACGTCGGCGCGGACGCAAACAACTACACGGTGCGCGAGATCGCCGAGACCGTCGGGGCCGAGTTCCCCGGCTGCGAGGTGTCGTTCGGCGAGCCCAGCGCGGACAACCGGTCCTACCGGGTCTCCTTCGCGAAGATCCGCGAGGTGCTGCCCGGCTTCGACACCGACTGGGACGCCGCCGCCGGCGCCGCGCAGCTCCACCGGGTGTTCGAGCAGATCTCCCTGGACACGGAGACGTTCACCGGGCGCGGGCACACCCGCCTCGCGCAGATCGAGCACCTGCTCAAGACCGGACAGGTCGACTCTCAGCTCTTCTGGACGGTGAACCCGTGAAGTACACCCCGACCGCCGTCGACGGCGTGACGATCGTCGACCTCGAGCCGCGCGGCGACGACCGCGGGTTCTTCGCCCGGACGTTCGACACCACGGAGTTCGAGGCGCACGGGCTCGACACGACGGTCGCGCAGTGCAACCTGTCGTACAACCACCGGGCCGGGACGCTGCGCGGGCTGCACCGGCAGGTGCCGCCGTACGCGGAGGGCAAGCTCGTGCGGTGCACCGCCGGGGCGATCGTCGACGTGGCCGTGGACGTCCGCCCCGACTCGCCCACCTACGGGGCCCACGTCATGGTCGAGCTGTCCGCCGCCAACCGGCGCGCGCTGTTCATCCCGCCCTACGTCGCGCACGGGTACCAGACGCTCACCGACGACGCCGAGGTGGTCTACCAGGTCAGCGGGCCCTACGCGCCCGAGGGCGAGCAGGGGTTCCGGTACGACGACGCCGCGTTCGGCATCGAGTGGCCCGTGCCGGTGACGGTGATCTCCGACAAGGACGCGTCGTGGCCGCTGGTCGGGTCGGGCGGAACGCCTGCGTCCGCGGGCGCGTCGGCGTCGGCGTCGGCCGAGGTGGCGCCGTGATCGTCGTCGACTCCCTGCTGCGCGCCCGGCAGGCCGACGGCGCCCCCATCCGGGTGGCGCTCGTCGGCTCGGGGTTCATGGGCCGGGGGCTCGTCAACCAGATCGTCAACTCCGTGCCCGGCATGGACGTCGTCGCGATCGCCGCCCGGCACCCCGAGCAGGGCGTGCGGGCGTACACCGAGGCCGGCCTGTCCGGCGTCGTCGAGGTCGACTCCCCCGCCGCGCTGGCCCGGGCCGCCCGGTCCGGCACGCCCGTCGTCACCGCCGACTACCGGGTCGCGATCGCGTCCGACGCGGTCGACGTGGTCGTGGACGTCACCGGCGCCGTCGAGTTCGGCGCGCACGTGGCGCTCGCCTGCTTCGAGCACGGCAAGCACCTGGTGCTCATGAACGCGGAGGTCGACGCGACCGTCGGCGCCGAGCTCGCGCGCCTCGCCGACAAGGCCGGCGTCGTCTACACCGGCTGCGACGGCGACCAGCCGGGCGTGCAGATGAACCTGCACCGGTTCGTCACGGGGCTCGGCCTGACGCCGCTCGTGGCGGGGAACATCAAGGGCCTGCAGGACGAGTACCGCACGCCCACCACCCAGAAGGCGTTCGCCGAGCGCTGGGGCCAGGACCCGCACATGGTCACGTCCTTCGCGGACGGCACCAAGGTGTCCGTCGAGCAGGCGCTCGTCGCGAACGCGACCGGGATGTCGGTGCACCGCCGCGGGATGCTCGGCATGGACCACGACGGGCACGTCGACGAGCTGACCACCCGGTACGACGTCGACGAGCTGCGGGCGCTCGGCGGGGCGGTGGACTACGTGGTCGGGGCGCGCCCCGGGCCCGGTGTCTACGTCCTGGCGACGCACGACGACCCGAAGCAGCGGCACTACCTGGAGCTGTACAAGCTCGGCACCGGGCCGCTGTACTCGTTCTACCAGCCGTACCACCTGTGCCACTTCGAGGTGCCGACCACCATCGCGCGGGCGTTCCTGCTGGGCGACGCCACCATCCGGCCGCTCGGGGCGCCGTCCGTCGAGGTCGTCACGACTGCCAAGACGGACCTGCCGGCGGGGACCGTGCTGGACGCACTGGGGGGCTACCACTACTACGGCCAGGCGGAGAAGGCGTCCGTCACGCGCGCCGAGCAGCTGCTGCCGGTGGGCGTCGCGGAGGGGTGTCGCCTGGTCCGGGACGTGCCGAAGGACGCCACGCTGACGTACGACGACGTGGAGCTGCCGGAGGGCCGCCTGGTCGACCGCCTGCGCGAGGCCCAGGCCGCCCTGACCTGACGACCCGCCACCCCCCGGGGCCCGCTCGGAGCCTCCCACCGCACTCGGAGGGGTGCGCGCGCCATCGTGGTGGCCCGCGGACACCTCCGAGAGCGCCCGGACGCCTCCGAACGCGTTCGGAGCCTCCGAGGGGATGGGGGTCGGGGCGGGGGTGGGGCGTCACCCGGATGCCAGGCAGTTCACCCGGGGTGACGGGACAAATCGGACAAATGCGCTCATAGACTCGCCACCACGGGGGCCCGGGACACCGCCCCGACCCGTCACCGTCCGACACCGAGAGAGGGGACCGCTGTGCCCGCGACACCCGCGACGCCCACGTCACCCACCGCGCTGCGCGCCCGTGCCGTGACGTTCTACCTCCCCCAGTTCCACCCGGTGCCGGAGAACGACGCCTGGTGGGGCCCGGGGTTCACGGAGTGGACGAACACGGCGAAGGCCCGGCCGCTGTTCCGGGGGCACGTCCAGCCGCACCTGCCGGCGGACCTCGGGTTCTACGACCTGCGGATGCCGGAGGCGCGGGAGGCGCAGAGCGACCTCGCCCAGCGGTACGGCGTCGAGGCGTTCGTGTACTGGCACTACTGGTTCGGCGGCGGCCGGCGGATCCTCGAACGGCCGTTCGCCGAGGTGCTCGCGTCCGGCGCGCCGTCCGTGAAGTTCTGCCTGGCCTGGGCGAACCAGACGTGGAGCGGGATCTGGCACGGCGCCAGCGACCGCATCCTGATGGAGCAGACGTACCCCGGGGCGGAGGACGAGCAGCGGCACTTCGACTCGCTGCTGCCGGCGTTCCGCGACGAGCGGTACCTGCGCGTCGACGACCGCCCGGTGTTCTACGTGTTCCGCCCCGAGGACCTGCCCGACGCCGCGGCGTTCGTCGACCGCTGGCAGGCCATGGCCCGCGCGGCCGGCCTGCCCGGGCTGTACCTGGTGGCGGAGGTGTCCGACCTGCTGGGCCGCGGCCCCCGCTACACCGACGTGGACGCCGCCGGGTTCGACGCCGGCGTGTACATGCGCATCCCGGCACGGCGGACGCGCGCCGACGTGCTGCGGATGCGGGTGGGGCGCAAGCTCGGCCGCCCCGAGGTGTACCCCCACGCCCCCGACTTCCAGCCGGCGCCCGCCGGGCTCTCCGACCGGTTGCAGCCGTGCGTGTACCCGAGCTGGGACAACACGCCGCGCTCCGGCACGCGCGGGCTGGCGGTGACCGGCTCGACTCCCGCGCTGTTCGAGCGGCACGTCCGGCAGGCCACCGACTCGCTGCAGGACCGCCGCCCCGAGGAGCGGCTGCTGTGGGTCAAGTCGTGGAACGAGTGGGCGGAGGGGAACTACCTGGAGCCGGACCTGGAGCACGGCCACGGCTGGCTCGAGGCGCTCCGGGACGGCCTGAGGGACCAGGCGGCGGCAGCACCGACCGCCCGGACGACGACGGCCACCCGCGCGACCGGGACCGCAGTCGCAGCGGCGACGACCTCTGCCCGCGCCCCGCGGCCGGTCGCCGCCCGCGCAGCAGCAGCGGAGGGGGGCGCGCGTGGCTGACCGCACCCGGACGAACGCCACCGCGGCAGCGCCCGGCGCCGACGCCGACCGCGCCGACAGCCCCCTGCGCATCGCGATGGTGTCCTACTACCTCCCGTCGGGCAGCAAGATCGGCGTGGGCTTCCAGGCGCACGAGCTGGCCACCGAGCTGGCCCGCCGCGGCCACCACGTCGCGATGTTCAGCGACTGCCCGCCCGTCCCCGGTGCCCCGTACGAGCACCGGCACGTCGCCATGTCCGGCTCGTTGCGCACGTTCCGGTTCGCGACCGCGCTGCGCCGGCAGGACCTGTCGGGCTTCGACGTGCTGCACGCGCACGGCGACGACTACTGGCTGTGGCGCCGCCGCGCGCCGCTGCACGTGCGCACGGTCCACGGCTCGTGCTTCGAGGAGGCCCGGCACATCCGCGGTGCCAAGGAGAAGCTGCGCATGCTGCTGCTCGGCGTGAGCGAGGTGGTCGCGTCGTACGTCGCCGACCGGGTGGTCGTCGTGTCGCCGCAGACCCGCCGCTGGGTGCCGCGTGCGCACGCCGTGGTCCCGAACGGCGTCGACACCACGCGCTTCACCCCCGCGGACGACGGTGACCGCGCGGACCACCCGGTGGTGCTGTTCGTCGGCACGTGGCACGGCCGCAAGCGCGGGCGGGACCTGGCGGCGGCGTTCCGGCGGGACGTGCTGCCGCGGCTGCCCGACGCCGAGCTGTGGATGGTCACCCGCGACGCGCCGCAGGACCCGGGGCCCGGCGTGCGGGTGCTGGGCCGGCTGTCCGACGCCGAGCTCGCCGACGCCTACCGGCGCGCGTGGGTGTTCTGCCTGCCGTCCTCGTACGAGGGCTTCGGCATCCCGTACGCGGAGGCGATGGCCAGCGGGCTGCCCGTGGTCGCCACGCCGAACGTCGGCGCCCGCTACGTCAGCGACGAGGGCCGCGCCGCGGTGCTGACGGAGCTCGACGGCCTGGGGACGGCGCTCGCGGACCTGCTCGCGAGCCCCGGCCGCCGCGCGGACCTCACGGCGCGCGGCCTGGACCGCGTCCGCACCTTCTCGCTCACGGCCGTCGCCGACGCCTACGAGCGCCTGTACCGCGGCGGAGCCCCGGCCGGCCGGGCAGCCCCCGGCCGCGCGCGTCCGCCGCAGACCACCACCGCCCAGCACGGAGAGTCCCGATGACCGACGCCGCCATCCGCGCCACCGGGGTGGGCAAGCACTACCGGATCGCCACGAGCGGGGACGCCCCGTCGACCGCCGCGGAGGCGGTGATGCGCCGGCTGCGCCACCCGATGGAGCGCCAGCAGTTCGAGGAGTTCCGCGCACTGGACGACGTGTCGTTCGAGGTCCCGTGGGGCGAGGCCATCGGCATCCTCGGCCGCAACGGCGCCGGCAAGTCGACCCTGCTCAAGCTGCTCACCCGCGTGGCCGCCCCGACCCGCGGCCGCATCGAGCTGGGCGGACGTGTCGGGTCGCTGCTGGAGGTCGGCACCGGGTTCCACCCCGAGCTGACCGGCCGCGAGAACGTGTTCCTCAACGGGACGCTGCTCGGCATGCGGAAGTCGGAGATCAAGGCCCGGTTCGACGAGATCGTGGCGTTCTCCGGTGTCGAGAAGTTCCTCGACACCCCCGTGAAGCGGTACTCGTCCGGCATGTACGTGCGGCTCGCGTTCGCCGTCGCGGCCCACCTGGACACGGAGATCCTGGCGATCGACGAGGTGCTGGCGGTCGGCGACGCGGAGTTCCAGGCCAAGTGCATCGAGCGGATGCGCACGGTCGCCGCGGAGGGCCGCACCGTGCTGTACGTGTCGCACCAGATCCAGACCGTCAAGGCCCTCTGCACGTCGGCGCTGTTCCTCGAGCACGGCAACCTCGTGATGCACGGGGACGTCGACGACGCGATCGAGCTGTACCAGACCAGCCGCGACCGGGCGGCGATGAGCCGGACGGACATCGAGCGCCGCCCGGGCACCGGGGAGCTGCGCATCACGTCGGCCACGATCTCCAGCCCGCTGTACCGGACCACCGAGCCGAAGACCATCGAGTTCCTGGTCTCCGCCAACGCGGACTACATCGGCAAGTACTTCGTGTCCTGCCACGTGAACGACCGGCACGGCACGACGATCCTGCAGTGCGACTCCCGGGTCACCGGGCTGTGGCTCGACCCGTCCGTCGAGCAGAAGATCGCGCTGACGATCTCGGGCCCGTGGCTGAAGCCCGGCGAGTACTCCGTCGACCTGTTCGTGTGCTCCTCGGGCGTGCTCGACGCGTTCGAGGGCGCCGGCCGCTTCGAGATCCACCCCGTGCTGCCCTACCCGCAGGCCGTGTCCGACGAGGGTCTCGACGCCGGCCTCGTCCTCGCCGACTTCGACTACGAGAGGCGGTGACCGCGGTGGCCACCCGCGCGATCGTCATCACCCCGCCCGGCCGGCTGCCGCTGCCGTCCGTCCGCGAGCTCTGGGAGGCCCGCGAGGTCTTCACCCGGTTCGGCACCCGCGACCTCAAGCTGCGCTACCGGCAGACGGCGCTCGGCGTCATCTGGGTGGTGCTGCAGCCGCTGCTGAGCGCCGGCATCTTCTCGGTCGTCTTCGGGCAGATCGCGAACCTGTCGAGCGACGGCGTGCCGTACTTCGTGTTCTCGTTCGCCGGGATGCTCGCGTGGACGCTGTTCAACGGGATCGTGTCCCGGGCGGCGCCGTCGCTGGTGAACAACCAGGCGCTGGTGTCGAAGGTGTTCTTCCCGCGGATGCTGGTGCCGCTGTCCTCGGTGCTGTCCGTGCTCGTCGACTTCCTCGTGGCGTCCGCGCTCATGGTGGTGCTGCTGCTGGTCTACGGCGTGCAGCCCGGCTGGGCGCTCGTGACGCTGCCCCTGTGGGTGCTCGCGGTGATCCTCCTGGGGTCGGGGCTCGGGATGGCGTGCTCGGCGCTCATGGTGAAGTTCCGTGACGTCGCGTACGTGGTGCCGTTCGCCCTGCAGACCCTGCTGTACGCGAGCCCGCTGGCGTACTCGCTGTCCGAGGTGGGCGAGAACATCCGCTGGCTGTTCGACATCAACCCGCTGACCTGGGTCCTCGAGGGCTTCCGCTGGGCGCTGCTGGGGCTCGCGCAGCCGGCCCCCTGGCAGATGGTCGCGACGGCGGTCGCGAGCGTCGTGGTGTTCGCCGGCGGCGCCCTGGTGTTCTCGAAGATGGAACGCGGTTTCGCGGACGTGATCTGACGTGCAGGCGCCGAGGGGGACGACGTGACCAGCACCAGGGGCTCAGGGCCGGGCGGGGACCGCGCGCGCGCGCGCCGGGTGGTGGCGGCGGTCGTCGTCGCGGGCGCGGTGGTCGCGACGGGGACGACCGTCGCCCTCACCCGCGACCGCGGCGCGGCGGTGTCCTCGAGCGGCGAGGGGGCGGCCCCCGCGGGGGTACCGGCCACGCGGATGTGCGGGGTCGCGGACACGGGGCGGTTCGCGGCGCTCGCGGCGGACGCCCCGTCGGTGGAGCCCACCGCGCTGGTGCCCGACCTGGCCGCGGCGGGCGGCGGCGACCCCGCGGGCCTCGAGGCCGTGGGCGACCACGTCGCGACGCTCGCGCGGGCGGACGGCGCCGGCGGCACCGCCGTGGTGACCGTCTGGTCGCCGGACGGCGACGCCGAGCGGGTCGTCACGGTGACCGCCCCGGCCGGCGGCTCCGCTCCGGACACGTTCACGCTGTCCCCCGACGGCGACGTCATCGCCCCGACGGGGTCGGCCGACGGCCGGGAGGTCGGGGCGTGGACCGAGGGTGACGAGCCGGAGACCGTCTGGGACCTCGCCGGCGCCGGCGACGGCCGGGTGGTCGACGTCATGCCGTTCACCGCGGGCGACGACGACGCGGTGGCCGCCGTGGCGTTCGAGCGGTCGCGCACCCTGGTGCTGCTGCACGCCGACGGCACCGTGTCGGACGGACCCGAGGTGGCGTGGGACTGGTACCCCCGGTTCTTCCCGCAGCCCGACGGCACGCTGTTCGTGCTGAGCGACGCGGACGGGGAGTCCTCCTACACCACGCTGACCCGGTACGACGCGGACGGTCGCGTGCTGCTCCAGGTCGGCGGCACGATGACCACCGACTCGGGCAACGGGCGCGGGCAGACGCTCGACCACCCGTCGGGCGTGGCGCCCGCCCCGGACGGCGACGGGTTCCTCGTGTCCGGTCCCACGTGGCGCGTCGTCGAGATCGGACCGGACGGCATGTGGCGCGGCATCGCGCTGTCCGGCGAGGGCCAGGGGTCGACGTTCCGGCTCGCGGACCACACCCCGCTGACCCGTGCGGGCGACCACTACTACTTCCTGTCCCCGGCCGACGGCGGCGGCGTCCAGCTCAGCCGGGCGACCCCGCCGGAGCTGCGCACGCTGCTGGACGCGCCGATCACCTGGAACGTGTCGGTGTCCGGCACGACCGACAAGCTCGGCTACGGCGCGGGCCTGGCCACGGACGCGACCTACGACTACTTCGCGGACGGCGAGACGCCGGCCGTGCACGCGCAGTTCGACCCGTGGTGGGGCACCGTGGCGGACGACTACGAGGTGCGCTACGAGGTCAGCGGCGACCCGTGGGTGCAGCCGGCCGTGGAGACCGTGAGCGGCACCGTCGCGATCCCGGAGGACGGCGGGCAGGTGCCGATCGACCTCCCGGCGGCGCGCCCGGGGCCGTACCAGGTGCACGCGACGCTGGTCGAGAAGGCGACGGGCGAGGTCCGCACCGCCACCTGCCTGCGCTACGCGGTCGGGGCGCCCGGCGCGACCTTCGACCCGGACGGCCTCGCGGACGGCGCGGACTGGGGCGGCGCGGGGCCGCTGCGCGGGGTGCAGCTCGCGGACGAGCTCGGCGTGGGGACGCACCGCGTGCAGCTCGACGTCGCGGGCATGGTGCCCGAGGACGCCACCCCGTCGGTGAGCGCCCTGAACCTGTCCGCGCTCCCGGGCGCGACCGAGGACGACCCGTTCGCCGGGCTCGCGGCGGCCGCCACCGAGGCCGCCGCGCGCGGGGTGAACCTGTACGTGCAGGTGGGCGAGGCCGACGAGCGCGCACAGCAGGCGGTGGCGGACGGCACCTGGGGCGACTGGGTGACGGCGATCGTGACGGCGGTGCACGAGGGTGCCCCGGACGTCCACCTGTGGGCGCCGTGGAACGAGCCGAACAACACCGGCTTCGGCGACGGCGCGTCCTACGTCGAGCACGTGCTGGAGCCGTTCGCCGCGGCGGTGCACGCGATCGACCCGGACGCGCGGGTCATCGGCGGCAACGCGCTGAACGTCGTGGTGCCCTGGTACCGGCAGGCCGTCGAGGCCGGCGCCTGCGACGCGTGGGACATCGTCGGCATCCACCCCTACACGGGCTTCAACCGGTCGTGGGACGAGGAGGGCGAGCAGGGCCCGATCGGCCAGATCACGCAGCTCCGCGAGGTCCTGGCGGCGTGCGGGGACGACCTGCCGGTGTGGAACACGGAGTCCGGCTGGTGGTCGGACGGGCCGGCGAACGAGTGGGGCCAGGCGTACGACGTCGCCCGCACGTCGCTGTGGCAGAGCGAGCTCGGCGTCGACGCGTGGATGTACTTCTTCAGCGAGGGCGGCTGGGGCGAGGGCAACAACACCTGGTCGCTGGTGCAGGTCGGCTCGTTCGTGAAGCCGGGCGCGCTGGCGATGGCGACGGTGGGCGACCTGATGGCCGGACGCCCCGCCGCGGAGCGGGCCGAGGTGGAGGACCCGACGGTGCGCGCGATGACCGTCGGCCCGGTGCCCGGCGCGGACGACGGGCCGGCCGCCGAGCCGCTGCTGGCGGTGTGGACGCTGGACGCCGTCACCGACGTGGCCCTGCTCGCGGACCGGGCGGCGTCCGTGACCGTCACCGACGTGTACGGCGGCACCCGCACGGTGGACGTCGCCGCCGGGGAGTCGACCCGGCTGCGCGTGACCGGCGCGCCGCAGTACCTGTCCGCGCCGGCAGGCACCGGGCTGCGGGTGGCGGCGCTCGACGGCGGGGCGAACCTGCTCGCCGACGCCGACGTCAGCGCGTCGTCGACCTCCGCGGGCGACGCCGCGACCCTCGTCACCGGGGCGGGCGCCCTGGCGGACCCGTGGCGGGCCGGCCCGACGGTGGACGGCGAGCCGGACGTGAGCCCCTGGGTGAGCGCCACGCTGCCCGCAGCGGCGACCCTGGACCGGGTGGTGGTCGGCTCGGCGGGCATCCGGTGCTGCACCGCGGGCGTCAAGGACGCCGTCGTCGAGGTCGAGGCCGCCGACGGCACCTGGACCGAGGTCGGCCGCGTGACCGGCGCGTTCCTCGAGCGCACCCACGTGCTCCGCTTCGACCCGGTCGAGGCGACGGCCGTGCGCCTCACCGTCCCGACCACCGAGCAGCGGGACGTCACGATCCCCAGCGCGAACTACGGCGGCCAGACCGGCGGCCTGCTCCCGGCCTGGGAGCCGGTGCGGCCGGAACCGACCTGGCCCGTCTCCCTGGTCAGCCTCGCCGCCTACGGCCCCTGACCCCGTCCGTCCCGACTCCGCCGACCAGGAGGCCGCCATGCCACCCCGGGCTACCGTGGGGATCCCCGTCTACAACGGGGAGAAGTACCTGCCCGCCGCCCTCGACTCCGTGCGCGCGCAGGACGAGGAGGACATCGAGATCGTCATCTCGGACAACGCCTCCACCGACGCCACCGAGGAGATCTGCCGCGCGGCGGCCGCCGAGGACCCGCGCATCCGGTACGTCCGGCAGGCGGAGAACCGCGGCGGGCGGTGGAACTTCAACCACCTCGTCGAGCTCGCGCGGGCGCCCTACTTCACGTGGGCCGCCGCGGACGACATCCGGCGCCCCGCCTTCGTGCGCCGGTGCCTGGAGGTGTTCGCCGACTCCGACCCCGCGACGGTGCTCGTCTACCCGCGCACGCAGATCATCGACGCCGGCGGCCTGGTCACGGAGGACCTCCACGACGCCGACCTGGCCTGCGACGAGCCGACGCCGCACGAGCGGATGGCGCACTTCCTGCGCGCCCAGGCCGCCCACATCTTCTACGGCCTGCACCGCACCGACGCCCTGCGCAGCACGCGCGGCATCCGGCCGACGGTCGGCAACGACCTCGTGATCCTCGCGGAGCTGGCGTGCCGGGGGCCGTTCGCGCTGGTCCCGGAGCAGCTGTTCTGGCAGCGGCGGCACGCCGAGCAGTTCTCGGCGCAGGGCCAGGCGCAGATCGCGTGGCACGCCCCGAAGGCGTCCGTCCGGTTCGCGTTCCCGCACACGAAGGTCAGCATCGAGCTGGTGCGCGGCGTGCTGTCCTCGCCCGTCGACGCCGCCGAGACGGCCCGGTGCCTGGCGACGATCCCGGTGGCGTGGACGCTGCCGCGCTGGCGCGGGCCCGCGGCGGACGTGTGGGCGGCGCTGGGTCTGCCGCCGCGGAGCTCGCGGCGATGAGCGCGCCGGCGGGCGGCGCGACGGCGGACGCGACCCCGGGTGGCGGCCCGGCCACCCGGGTCCCCGAGGTGCACGTCCTGACGCCCGGCGACCACTTCTCGCCCCGCACCGGATCGGCCATCCCGACGGTCGTCGACGGCCTGTGCGCCGCTCTGCCCGCCGGCACGGCCCCGCGCCCGCGCGTCGTGGTCGCCGACGGCACCTACCCCGACCGCTACCCGAGCGCCGAGGCGGTGGGCTACCCGCAGGCCGCCGCCCGGCGGTCCGACCGCTACCTGGACGCCGCCGCCGGCCGGCTCGGGCTCCCCCGGCCCGGTGTGCGCCGGACGCTGCGCCCGACGCTGGCCGCGCAGGCCGACTGGGACCCCGGGGTGGTGCTCGCGCACAACGCGCCGCAGCTGGTGCCGCTGGTGCACGAGCGGCACGCGGCCGTGCTGTACGCGCACAACCTGCTGCTGCGCACGTACTCGACCCGGGAGGCGGACCGGGTGCTCGGGCGCGCCGCCGCGATCGTGTGCGTCAGCGCCGCGCTCGCCGAGCAGACCGCGGCGCACCTGCCCGCGCGGCTCCGCGACCGGCTGCGGGTGGTGCCCAACGGCGTCGACACCACGCGCTTCGCCCCCCGCGCCGACCCCGGCCGCGGCGAGCGGCTGCGCGTGCTCTTCGTCGGCCGGATGATCCCCGACAAGGGCGCGGACGTGCTGGTGTCCGCGGTGGAGCGCCTCGGCCGGGACGACGTGGCGCTGACGCTCGTCGGGTCGCAGAACTTCGACGCGGGCGCGCGGCCCTCGCCGTACGAGCGGGACCTGCGGGAGCGGGCGGCGGCGCTCGGGGACCGGGTCCGGCTGCTCCCGTTCACCCCGCGGGGCGCGGTCGCGGAGCTCTACCGGCAGGCCGACGTCGTCGTGGTCCCGTCCCGGTGGGCGGAGCCGTTCGCGCTGACCGTCATGGAGGGGATGGCGTCGGGTGTACCGGTCGTGGCGTCGGCGGCCGGCGGGATCCCGGAGGTGCTGGGCGACGCGGGCGTGGCCGTGCGGCCGGACGACCCGGACGACCTCGCGGCGGCTCTCGCGGCGCTGGCGGACGACGAGACGCTGCGCCGCCAGGTGGGCGCGCGCTGCCGGCGCTGGGCCGAGGCGCGCGACTGGCGCTGGGCCCGCGGCGTGCTGGACGGCGTGCTGGCGGAGGTCGCCGGTGTTTCACCCACGCCGGTCGGGTGAACCTCTTGCACCAATTGTCCGTTTTGTTCTGGTGACCGGCACGATGGTCACCATGCGCGTCCTGCGGATCTCCCACAGCGCCGTCGTCACGGCGTGGCGCGGTCGCGAGGCCGCTCTGCGCGCCCGCGGCATCGAGGTCCGCACGCTCTCGGCCCGCCGCTGGGAGGAGGGCGGCCGGGACGTCGACCTGGACCCGCAGCCCGGCGAGGACGTCGTCGGCGTCCGCACCGTCGGCCGGCACCCGAACGTCTTCCTCTACGACCCGCGTCCGATCTGGCGCGCGCTCGGCGAGCGGTGGGACGTCCTCGACGTCCACGAGGAGCCCGCCGCGCTCGCCACCGCCGAGGTGCTGCTGCTGCGTGCGCTGCGGCGCTCCCGGGTCCCCTACGTCCTGTACTCCGCGCAGAACATCGCCAAGCGCTACCCGCCGCCGTTCCGGTGGTGGGAGCGCCGCGCCCTGCGCCACGCCGGTGCCGTCAGCGTCTGCAACACCGAGGCCGGCGACGTGCTGCGCGCCAAGGGGCTGACCGCCCCCGCGCACGTCATCGGGCTCGGTGTCGAGCAGTCCGGCCCGGCGCCCCTGGACGCCGGCGTAGCCGGTGCGGCCGCCCCCGCACGCACCGGCTACGTCGGCCGCCTCCTCGCCCCGCACAAGGGCCTCGACGTGCTGCTGGACGCCGCCGAGGCCGACCCCGGGCTGCACGTCGCGATCGCCGGGGCCGGCCCGCACGAGGACGCCCTGCGCCGCCGCGCGTCCTCCCCCGCGCTCGCCGGGCGCGTCACGTTCCACGGGCACCTCGCAGGCGCCGGGCTGTCCGCGTTCTACCGCAGCATCGGCGTGCTCGCCGTGCCGTCCGTCGCCGCCCCCGGCTGGCTCGAGCAGTTCGGCCGCGTCGCCGTCGAGGCGATGGCCGCCGGGGTGCCCGTCGTGGCGTCCGACTCGGGCGCGCTGCGGGACGTGGTGGGCGGTGCCGGGGTGCTCGTCCCGCCCGGGGACGCCACCGCGCTCGCCCGGGCGCTGCGGGGCGTGCTCGACGACCCGGAGCACGCCGCGCGGCTGCGCGAGGCCGGGCTGCGGCGCGCCCGCGCGTACACGTGGGACGCGATCGCCGAGCAGTACGAGGCGATGTACCGCGGGCTGCTGCCGGGACCGGACCTCACCGACCCGGCGACATCGGGCGCCGGCAGGAGCGCGGACCGGGGCGTCGAGGTCGTCGTCGTCGCGTACGGCGCCGCCGACCTCCTGCAGCGCGCCCTCGCCCCCGTCGCCGGCGCGCTGCCCGTGACCGTCGTCGACAACTCCGGCGACGCGGACGTCCGCGCCGTCACCGAGGCGGCCGGCGCCCGCTACCTGGACCCCGGCGCCAACCTCGGGTTCGGCGCCGCGGTCAACCACGCGCTCGCCGACCGGCTCCTGCCCGGCGCGGACGTGCTGCTGCTCAACCCGGACGCCCGGGTCGAGCCGGACGACGTCGCGGTGCTGCAGCGGCGCCTGCTCGCCGAGCCGGACCTCGCGGCCGTCGGCCCGGCGCAGGTCGGCGAGGACGGCGCCCCCGCCCGCGTGCGGTGGCCGTTCCCGACCCCCCGCGCCGCCTGGCGGCAGGCTGCAGGCCTCGGACTCGGCCCCGACGACCAGGGGTTCGTGATCGGCTCGGTGCTGCTGCTGCGCGCCGAGGCGCTCGCCCGGGTCGGCGGGTTCGACGAGTCCTACTTCCTCTACGCGGAGGAGACCGACTGGCAGCGCCGCGCCCGCGACGCGGGATGGCGGTCCGCGGTCGTCGCGGACGTCGTCGCGCAGCACGCCGGCGGCGGCACCAGCTCCGACCCCGCCCGCCGCGAGACGCACTTCCACGCCGGCCAGGAGCGCTACCTGCGCCGGCACCACGGCGCCACGGGATGGGCGTCAGCGCGTGCGGCGGTCGCCCTCGGGGCCGTGCCGCGCGCGCTGCTCCCCGGGGACCGCGGCCGCGCCGCCCGGCTCCGGCTCCGGCTCTACCTGGGCGGCCCCGTGCGTGCCGAGGCGGCGCTCGGCGACCTGCGCGCCCCCCGCGGCGACGGTGCCGCCCCACCCGCGGCCCCGCCCCCCGGCCCGCGCACCCTGCCCGAGCCCGTCGACGAGCGGGAGCCCGCCGCATGACCACGACCACGCCGCCCGCCCCGCCCGGCCCCCCGCCCGCGGAGGACGTCCCGCGCGGGCCCGGTCTCTCGCTCGCCCCCGGCGTCGAGCCGCACCGGGCGCTGCCGCCGCAGGGCGTCCTCGAGCGCGTCCCCGGCGCGGGCGCCAGGCGTCGGGTGACCGTGGCCGCGGGTCTCGCGACCCTCGGTGTCGTGCTGGTGCTGCTGACGTCCGTGCAGCCCTGGTTCACGCTGGGCGCCGGCGTGCTCGTCCTCGTGGTGGGGCTGACCCTGCGGGAGCCCCTGGCGCTCCCCGTGCTCGGCATGCCGTTCCTGCTGCTGGTGAACCGGGTGGGCGGGGCGCTGTCGCTGTCGGACTTCGTGCTGTTCGCGGCGTTCTGGCCGGCGCTGCTGTTCGCCCGGCGTCCTCTGACCGGCGCGATGCGGGGCGTGCTCTGGGCCACCGCGTTCTACCAGGCCACCGTGCTGTTCACCGTGATCGCGAACCCCTACGTCGCGAACGCCGTCGAGTGGCTGCACTCCTGGCTGCTGGTCGGCGGCGCGCTGCTCGTCGGCTGGGCGATCGGCGCCGCCGGGCACGCCCGCCTCGCCCTGGGGCTCTACGTGGCGGGATCGGTCGTGGTGGCGCTCGCCGCGCTGGCGCAGTTCGCGGTGAACCTCGGCCAGGGCAGCACCGCGCCGGTGTACCTCAACGAGCCGTTCCTCATGCACAAGAACTACATCGGGTGCGTGCTGGCGTTCGCGGCCATCGTCGTCTACACCCGCCCGCGGTGGCTGCGGTGGAACGACCTGGTGTGCCTCGGCCTGTTCGGCCTGTTCGTCGCCGGCATCCTCGTCGCGCAGTCCCGGCAGGCGCTCATCGGGCTCGCCGTCGCGGTCGCCGTCGTGGCGCTGCGCCCCGACCCGCACCGGCACCGCTCGAAGGTCGTCCTGCTCGCCGTCGCGGGCGGGGCGCTCGTGGTCGGCACCCTCGTGCAGGACCAGCTCGAGTCCGGCAACCAGTACAACTCCGCCTACCAGCGGCTGATCTGGTTCCGGCAGTCGCTGCTGATCTGGGAGCAGTACCCGTGGTTCGGCGCCGGGCTGCGCTGGTGGTACACGGACCGGTTCGACGAGAAGTTCCAGCCGCCGAACGCCGAGTTCGAGATGCTGTCGTCGGGCGGCATCGTGGGCCTCGTCGGCTTCCTGGTGATGTTCCTCGTGATCCTCGTCATCCTGTGGCGGGTCGACTCCCGCTACGGGACGCTCGCGTTCGTGCTGGTGCTGATGCGCTTCGTGCAGGGCCAGTTCGACCTGTTCTGGGTGGCCGCGCAGGTGTCCATCCCGTTCGTCATCGCCGGCATCTGCCTCGGGGCGCAGGCCCACGCCGCCCGCTCGGGCGCCGGGGAGGACGGCCTGCCGCCCCGGGTGGCGCCACCACCGCCCGCACGGCGCGGACCGGGCAGCGCGGACAGCGCGGAGGGTCGCCGCGCCCGGCACGCCCGGCCCGAGCGGCCCCGCCGGCGCCGCCTGCCCCTGCCGATCGGCCACCGGGAGCACTCGTGACCACCGACGTCGTGCACGTGGTGTGCACCGACGCCTTCGCCGGCGTCGAGCGCTACGTGACCACCCTCGCCCGCACGCAGGACGCCCGCGGCCTGCGCGTGCACGTCCTCGGCGGTGCGGCGGACCGGATGCCCGCCGAGCTGGCCGGCTCCGGCGTCCGGTGGGCGCCCGCGCCGACGCCCCTGCGCGCCGCGGCCGCCCTGCGCCGGCTCGGCACCCGCCTGGTGCACGCGCACATGACCGCCGCCGAGCTCGCGGCGGTCACGGCCGGCCGCGCCCCCGTCGTCACCACACGGCACTTCGCGGACCACCGCGGGTCCTCCGTGGCCGGGCGCGCCGTGGCCCGCGTCGTCGGGCCGAGGATCGCCGCGCAGGTCGCGATCAGCCGGTTCGTGGCCGACCGCGTCGAGGGTGCGTCGACGGTGGTGCACCCCGGGGTGCCGTCCGTGCCGCGGGTGGACGGCGAGGTGGCGGCCGACCGCCGCCCGGTCGTGCTCATGGCGCAGCGGCTGGAGGCGGAGAAGCGGACCGACCTCGGACTGCGCGTGTGGGCGTCCAGCGGGCTCGCCGACGCCGGCTGGCAGCTGCTCGTGGCAGGATCCGGCGCCGAGCGGCCCGCGCTGGAGCGCCTCGCCGCCGAGCTCGGTGTCGCGGCGTCCACGCGGTTCCTGGGTTCCCGGTCCGACGTCGACGCGCTGCTCGCCACCGCCGGGATCTTCCTCGCCCCGCGGCCCGACGAGCCCTACGGCCTGTCGGTGGTCGAGGCCATGGCGCACGGGACCCCCGTCGTCGCGGGGCGCGGCGGCGGGCACGACGAGACCGTCGGGTCCGCGGACGGGGCGGTGCTCGTGCCCGCCGACGACGTCCCCGCGGCGGGTGCCGCGCTCGCCCGGCTCGCCCGCGACCCGGAGCGCCGCGCGGCGTACGGCGAGGAGCTCCGCGCCGTGCAGCAGCGGCACTTCGACCTCGGCACGCACGCCGACGGCATCGCCGCCGTGTACGCGGCGGTGCTCGGCGGGGAGCCCGGGGCCTCCGGGCCCGCAGCGCCCGCGGTGCCCGGGGCGGTGCGCCGGTGACCGCCGCGACCCACGACGCCGTGCGACGCTCCGCGGCCCCCGACGACCGCCGCGACCTCGTCGTGGTGTCCCTGGAGCCGTGGGACGAGGTGTGGCGCCGCAACCAGCACCTGGTCGCGGGCCTCCTGGCCGACGACCCGGGGCTGCGGGTGCTGTTCGTCGAGCCGCCCGTCGACCACCTGCACGACCTGCGCCGCGGCGCCCCGCCCACGCTCGGGCGCCCGGTGCGGCGGCTCGGCCCGCAGGACGGGGCCCCGGAGGGGAGGGCGTGGGCGTACCGGCCGACGAAGTGGCTGCCGCGCCGTCTCGACGCGGGCGGCGACGACCGGCGGGCCCGGGCGGTCGCCCGCGTGGCCCGGCGGCTCGGCATGGTGAACCCGGTGCTGTGGGTGAACGACCCGGGCGGTGCCGCCGTGCTGCGCGCCACCGGCTGGCGGGCGCTGTACGACGTCACCGACGACTGGCTGCGCGCCGTCCGCGAGCCCGCCGAGCACGAGCGCCTCGAGGCCGCCGAGCGGGTGCTCATGGAGCGCTGCGCGGAGGTCGTCGTCTGCTCCCCCGCGCTCGTCCGCGCGAAGGGCGCCGACCGGCCGGTGACGCTGCTGACCAACGCCGTCGACGTGGACGCCTACCGCACACCCGCGCCCCGCCCCGCCGACCTGCCGGACGGCCCGTACGCGGTGTACGTCGGCACCCTGCACCCCGACCGGCTCGACGTGGACGCGTGCCTGCGGCTCGCCACGCACCTGCGGGCGACCGGCTCCCGGCTCGTGCTGGTCGGGCCGCCGCTGCTGGACCTGCTCGACCTGACACGGCTCGAGGCCGCCGGGGCCGTGCTGCTCGGTGCCCGCCCGGCCGCACTGGTCCCGGCGTACCTGCAGCACGCCGGAGCGCTCGTCGTGCCGCACGTCGTCGACGACTTCACCGACTCGCTGGACCCGATCAAGCTGTACGAGTACCTGGCGGTGGGCCGCCCGATCGTCGCGACCCCCGTCGCCGGGTTCCGGGACCAGCCGCCGGACCGCGTGACCACGGCCTCGCCGCAGCACCTGCCGGACGTCGTCGCCCGCGTGCTCTCCGACGCCGACGCCACCGGCGCCGCCGCCACGGGGCCCCGGTTCCCGCGGCAGGCCCTGGCCGCCGCCGACGTGCCGCGCTGGTCCGACCGGGTCCAGGAGATGGCGGTGGTCCTCAGCCGCGTCCGCGCCGGCTGACCTGCTCCCACACGGCGGTCAGACGGACGGCGGTGCGCTCGACGGCGAACTCCGCCTGCACGTCCTTCCACGCCCGGTCCGCCCGTGCGGCGGCCTCCTGCGGGCGCTCCAGCACGCGCGCGACGGCCGCGGCCAGCGCCTCCGGGTCACGCGGCGGGACCAGGAGGCAGCGCTCGGTGCCGTCGGCGGCCACAGCGAGCTCGTCGACGCCGCCGCCGGCGGTCGCGACGACGGGCACCCCGCGGGCCATCCCCTCGGCGACGACCTGGCCGAACGGCTCGGGCACCGGCGAGGCGTGCACCAGCACGGACAGCCCGTCCACCTCGGCGACCGGATCCGCGACCCAGCCCGTCCACTCCAGCCGGCCGTCGAGCCCGCGCCGGGCGGCCAGCTCGCGCACCTGCGCCTCGTAGCCCGCCTCGGCGAACAGGGCCGCTCCCACCACCCGGAACCGGGCCGACGGGAACCGCTCGGCCAGCAGGGCGCACGCCTCGACGAACTCCCGCTGCCCCTTGGTCGGGCTGACCCGCCCCACCAGGCCGACGACCGGCACCTCCGGCGCCCGACGCGCCGCAGGGTCCGCCGCGACCTGCTCCGGCGCCAGCCCGGGGTACGCGAGCGTCCACCCCCGGCGCAGCGGCAGCAGGGTCCCG
Organism: Cellulomonas sp. C5510; assembly: GCF_019797765.1. Lineage (NCBI taxonomy): Bacteria > Bacillati > Actinomycetota > Actinomycetes > Micrococcales > Cellulomonadaceae > Cellulomonas > Cellulomonas sp. C5510. The sequence continues at coordinate 843,087 of NZ_CP081862.1, read as the reverse complement.
GCCGTCGCGCGCGAGTTCACCACGACGTGCCGGGGCCCGTGGCGCGCGACCGCCCGCAGCACCCGGGCCAGGCCCCCGGGCAGGTAGTCGTCCGCGATCCGGTCGTGCACGTGCCAGACCAGCGGCCGGCGGCTGAGCGCTGCGGCCGGCAGGCCCAGCAGGTCGGCCTTGAGCGACGTCGTGTGCACGACGTCCGCGTCCAGCTCCCGCAGCAGACGGCCGAGGCGGGCCACGAACGGCGCCGTCACGACCGCGGACCTGACCGCCCCGAGCACGGAGCGCCCCGCCGCCGCGCGATCCGTGCGGGCGATGCCGGGGTCCAGCGGCAGCACGCGCACGGCCACGCCGGCGTCGCGCAGGCGCTCGCGCAGCGGGCCGTCGGAGAACAGCACCACGGTCACCGCGACGCGGGCCGGGTCGAGCGCGCGGCACGTCCGCAGCAGCGCGAGCTCGGCACCGCCCAGCTCCGCGGTGTGGTCCAGCACGACCACCCGCACCGGTCCGTGCGGCGCCGCGGGCCCGCGCGGCGCGGCGCGGCCGGCGGTCACGTCGTCTCGGCGACGACCGGCGCGCGGTCCTTCCGGCCGCGGTCGCCGGCGCCCGGCCCCGTGCCCGACTCCTCCGACGCCCGGCCACCGGGACCCGGCGCGGGGGTCGGGACCCGGCCGTCGCGCGCGGTGTCGTCGCCCTCGACCGCCCCGTCGGTCTCGTCCGGCCCGGCGTCGTCCGCCCGGCCCGGCCCGGCGTCGTCCGCCGCGCCCGGCCCGGCGTCGTCCGCCGCGCCCTTGCCGGCGTCGTCCGCCCGGCCCGGCCCCGCGGCGGGCTCGGATCCGGCGTCGCCACCGCCCGCGGGCCCGCCGGCGGCGCTCGCGTCCTGCACCGTGCCGCTCGCGCCGGACGCCCGATCGTCGTCGGCGACGTCCCCGGGCTCGACCGCCGCACCGGTGTAGGCGTACGTCGCCTCGTAGGCCACGTGCCGACGCTCGCCGGTGCCCTCGAGCGCCAGGCCCAGCAGCGCGGCGTTCGCGGCGCGCAGGCGCTCGGCCGACTCCTCGACAGCCGCCGCGGCGGTGTGCCCGACCGTCACGGCCAGCAGCACGCCGTCCGCGTAGGAGCCGAGGATGGTGGCGTCGGCCGCGACCAGCATCGGCGGCGCGTCGATGATCACCACGTCCGCGGCGCGTCGCAGCTGCTCCACCAGCGCGCGCACCTCGTCGCTCGCGAGGTAGTCGGCGGGGTCCAGCTCCGTCTGGAGGGCGGGGTGCACGGACAGGTGCGGGATCGCGGTCGGGACCGCCGCGGTGCGGTTGCGCGCGCCGTCACGGCCGGACGGGGCCGGGGCGTCGGCGGACGCCGGCAGCAGCGCGTTGAGGCGCGGCTGACGCAGGTCACCGGACAGCACCACGACGCTGCGTCCGGACAGCGCCCACGACGCCGCCAGGTTGGCCGCCACGAACGAGCGCGGCGTCTCGACGTCCGCCGCCGTCACCACGATCACGGCGCTGCCCGAGTCGTTCTCGACCGCCGCCTGCAGGGCGGTGCGGAGCTCGCGGACGGACCGGGTGTACGCCGTCGCCTCGCGCCGGGCGACCGGGAGCGTGCCCTCCGCCTCGTACGACTTCAGCGCCGCGCCCGTGCCGGACAGACGGGCGAGCACCGGGGCGCCCGCCGATCGGCGCGCCGCGCCCGTCGTGCGGATCTTGGTGTCCAGGCCGCGCCGGACCACCGCGAGGCCGATGCCGACCAGCAGGCCCGCCAGCCCCGCGACGGCGTACACCAGCATCGGCGGGAGGCTCACGAGCGTGCCGTGCACCGCGTTCTGGAGGATCGAGGCGGGGGAGGCCAGCAGCTGCGCCTGCGTGAGCTGCGACGACAGCGTCTGGTACTGCTCCATCGTCGTCGAGTACTGGGCCTCGAGCAGGCCCTCGACCGGGTCCACCTGGGCGTCGGGGTTCGCGTTCGCGGCCGCCGCGGCGGCCGCCCTCCGGGACTCCGTGATCGCCTGCTGCTGCTCGTCGATGCTCACGGCGAGCCCGTCGAGGCGCTTCTGCATCGCGGCGACGTCGTCGTCGAACTGCGACTGCAGCGCCGCGACGTACGCCGTGGCGACGGCGTTCGCGGCCTCGACGGTGTCCTGCGGGTCCAGCCCGGTCTCGGTGACGACGACGTTGTTGGGGTTCTCCAGCGCGTACTCGGCCGACGTGCGGGCCGCGAGGTCGTCGGCGAGGCCCGGGTCGCCCAGGGCGGTCGCGGCCGTCGTCGTCACCCCGTCGCCCGTCACGAGCGCCGGGTCGCTCTCCAGCCGGATGCCGGCCTCGGACAGCGTCTCGGTCCCGACGATCTGCACGGTCGCCTCGGCCGCGTACTCCGGCTCCTGGCGGTCGACGTAGAGCCAGGCTCCCGCGAGCGCCGCCAGGACGGACACCAGCACCAGCCACTTGCCGAACCAGATGGTCCGGAACATGTCCTGCAGGGTCATCGGGGGCGCCTTTCGGTCGGGACGGTCTCGAGGCGGGGCCGGGTGCCGGCCGCGTGCGCGAGCTCCTCGCGGGCGATCGCGTGCAGCCGCGCGACGAACCGCCCCGCGGCGAACTCGTCGGCGTGCGCCGTCAGCACCCGGGGGTCCCAGGTGCGGTCCAGCGCGCGCCCGGCGGCCTCGGCCACCAGGTCGGGGTCGGGGGCGTCGAAGAGCTCCCCGGTGACGCCGTCGCGGACGGTGTCGAGGTAGCCGCCGTCACGCAGGACCACGGACGGGCGACCGAAGGCCGCGGCCTCCAGCGGCGACAGGCCGTAGTCCTCGTAGGACGCGGCGACGAGGGCGGCGCAGTGCCGGTACAGCCAGCGCAGCCGGGCGTCGTCGACGCGCCCGACGAGCCGGACCCGCGGCAGGTCGCGCACCCGCTGGGCGAGCGACGCCCGCTCGGGGCCGTCGCCGACCACCACGAGGCGCGTTCCCGGCATCCGGCGCACGGCCTCCACGACGACGTCCACGTTCTTGTAGGGCAGCAGCCGCGCGACGCACAGCAGGAAGCCCGGCTCGACACCGTCGGGCGCGGTCTCCTCACCGGCGGGCAGCATCGCGGGGGGCGGCGGGAGGATCTCCGCCTCGATCCCGTAGGTCTCCCGGATCGCCCGGGCCGTCACGGTCGAGTTCGCGAGGTACCGGTCGGCGGTCCCTGCGGCCCGGCGGTCCCAGCGCCGCAGGCCGGGGGCCAGCAGGCCGAGGGCGCGGGCGGCGAGCCACCGCTGGGCGCCGCCGGCCGGGCCGAGGTACCGGTCGGTCTGGTACAGCCAGCGCGCGGGGGCGTGGCAGTAGACGACCTTGCGGCCCGACGTCGGGAACCCGTGCGCCCACCCGGTCGACGACGCCAGCACCACGTCCGCCTCGATCGGCGTCGCCCTCACGGCGGGCGCCAGCAGCGGCAGCGCCAGCCGGTGGTGGCGACGCAGCAGCCCGACGCGGTCCAGCGGGCTCGTCCGCACGTCGAGGGGCCCGAACTCCGGGAACGTGCCCCGCGGGTGGTAGAGCGTCGTGTACAGGGGCGCGTCCGGGAACGCCTGCGCCATCACCAGCGCGACGCGCTCCGCCCCGCCGCGCTGGGTGGCGTAGTCGTGCGCCAGCGCGACGCGCTCACCGCCCGCCATGCCCGCTCACGACGACGTAGAAGGTGCGCCACAGGATCATCAGGTCGAAGGCGATCGACCAGTTCTCGACGTACCGCAGGTCGAGCTTCACGGCCTCCTCCCACGCCAGGTCCGCGCGGCCGCTGATCTGCCACAGGCCGGTGAGACCCGGCTTGACCAGCAGGCGGCGGCGCGCCGACTCGCGGTACTGGGCGACCTCGAACGGCAGCGGCGGCCGGGGACCGACCAGCGCCATGTCGCCCTTGACCACGTTGAACAGCTGCGGCAGCTCGTCCAGGGAGTGCTTGCGCAGGAAGTGCCCGATGCGCGTGATGCGCGGGTCGCGGTCCATCTTGAACAGGGGGCCGTCGGCCTGGTTCGCCGCGCGCAGCTCCGCGAGCCGCTCCTCGGCGTCGACCACCATGCTGCGGAACTTCAGCATCGAGAACTCGCGGCCCTCCTTGCCGACCCGCGTCTGGCGGAACAGCACAGGCCCGGGGCTCGTGACCTTCACCGCGACCGCGATGACGACCAGCACCGGCAGCAGCGCGAGCAGCGCGCCCGCCGAGAACGCGGTGTCGAACGCGCGCTTGGCGATGATCCGCGAGCGGCGCGACTCGGCGGCGTTCACGTGGATCAGCGAGAGGCCGGCCGTGGGCTCCAGCGTGACACGCGGGCCGAACACCTCGACGATCCCGGGCGCGACGACCAGCTCGGTGCGCGTGCGCTGCAGCGCCCACGACAGCCGGCGCAGCGCCTGGCCGGACAGCTCGGAGCCGGTGACGATGACGACGTCGAACTCTCCGTCGACCGCCACCTGCACGACGTCGGAGACGGACCCGAGCACGGGGACCCCGAGGGGCGGCAGCGACCCGTCGAAGGACGGGACGCACACACCGGCGATGTGGTAGCCGTACTGCGGGAGCCCGCGCAGGTCGTCCACGACGTGCGTGATCGACGACGCGTCCCCCACCACGAGCGTGCGACGCATGGACTCCCCGGCCGCCCGGCGCCGGTGCAGGGCCCGGCGCGCGACGTGGCGGGCGGTGATGAGCACCAGCACCACCAGCGGCAGCGCGAAGAACACGATGGTGCGCGGCACGTCGACGTCCAGGCCGACCGCCAGCAGGGCCAGCCCCGCGGCGCTGAGCACACCGCCGCGGATCACCGCCTCGAACTCCAGGTGCCCGTCGCCGATCACCTGCCGGTCGTAGCCGCGCTCGACGGCGACCATCGCGATGAACAGCACGCCGATCATCAGGCCCCAGGACAGCTGGAGCAGCGACACCCCGTGCATGAGGAACAGCAGCAGCGTCGGGATGCAGGTGGCCAGCACCACGTCCCGTGCCAGCGTCTCGATCTGGTACGTCGCGTGCTGGCTGCGCCATCGGGAGGGCGCGGCGGTGCCGAGGGGCTCGTGGAACGGGCGGTCGGAGGCCCAGGAGAGCCGCGGTCCGCGGGCGGCGCGCCGGCGTTCGGCGGCGTCGTGCTCGGTCGAGGGTCCGGCCTCCGTCGCCGCGACGGCGCGCTCGGCGGAGCGCGACACGTCGTGATCGTCGAGCAGGCTCATGTCTGGGTCCCCCCGGGCGGCGTTGGTGTGACTTGAGGCTATATCAGCGGGTTTGCCCCAGTCCGCCCGATCTGTCCGTTTTCACCCCTTTCGCACCCGTATGGGCGATCGGCGGGGCGCTGACCTGCGACGACACCCGCGCTGGACGCGCTCCCACCCCGGTGTCACCCGGATGCCGCACCGCACGCCCCGGGCCTGCGACAACACCCGCCACGCGCCCGCCACCCGCCCCGGACACACCGCGAGGTCGTCGCTCCGGGCCGAGGTCGTCACGTCGGCGTGACGACCTCGGGCCGAGGTGACGACCTCGAGCGGGCTGCTGCGCGCGACCCGGTCAGCGGGTGCGGGTGTGGAAGCGGAGCTGCGCGCGCTCCAGGCCCTCCGTCACCAGCAGCTCGACGGCGTCCGCCGCGTCGTCGAGCAGGAACGGCAGCTCCTTCTGCTCCGGCTTCGCGAAGTCGCGCAGCACGAAGTCCGCCGCGTCCATCCGCCCCGGCGGCCGGCCGATGCCCACCCGCACCCGCAGGTAGTCCTTGGTGCCGAGCGCCTTGGACGTGTCCCGCAGACCGTTGTGCCCGCCCTCGCCCCCGCCCAGCTTCAGCTTGATCTCGCCGAACGGGATGTCGAGCTCGTCGTGCACCAGCACCACCCGCTCCGCCGGCACGTCGTAGTACCGCGCGAGCGCCGCGACCGGCCCGCCGGACGTGTTCATGAAGGTGGTCGGCTTGGCGAGGACGGCCCTCGGACCGGGCGCACCGCCGGGCAGCGTGCCGATGCGCACCTCCGCGGTGGCGGCCTGCGGGCGCCGGGACAGCACGCCGCCCTTCGACCCGAACGACGCCCCCGAGCGCCGCGCCAGCTCGTCGAGCACCATCTGCCCGACGTTGTGCCGGTTGCCGGCGTACTGCGGCCCCGGGTTCCCCAGGCCGACCACCAGCCAGCGCCCCTCGCTCATCGCGGCGCCACTCCCTCTCGTCGTCGGGGGCACCGCTCGGCGCCCCGCATGCCGGACGCCCGGCACCGTGGCACGGTACCGGGCGTCCCCAGCGCGGTCGGCGCTGCCCCCTGGAGGGGGCGCGCCGGGCGGATCACTCCGCGGCGGCCTCGGCGGCCTGGTCCGCGGCACGGTCCTCGGCGGACACGGTCGGGACCGTGACGGTCACGATGACCTGCTCGGCGTCACCCTCGAGCAGGGCGCCCGTCGGCAGGGCGAGCTCGCCGGCGGTCAGCGCGGTGCCGGCCTGCAGGCCCTCGATCGAGACCTCGACGTGCTCGGGCAGGTGCGTGGCCTCGGCCTGGAGGGTCAGCGTCTGGGTCTCGACGATGTGGATCGTGCCCGGGGCGGACTCGCCCACGACGGTGACCGGGACCTCGACCGTGACCTTCTCGCCGCGGCGGACGATCAGCAGGTCGACGTGCTCGATGACGTTCTTGACCGGGTCGCGCTGCACATCCTTGGCGATCGCCAGGGTCGCCTTGCCCTCGAGCTCGATCTCGAACAGGGCGTTCGCCTGCTTGACGGCCAGCATCGTCTCGTGGCCCGGGAGCGCCACGTGCACCGGCTCGGTGCCGTGCCCGTACAGGACGGCGGGGATCTGGTGGGCGCGGCGCAGGCGGCGCGCGGCGCCCTTGCCGAACTCGGTGCGGGTGGTGGCGGCGAGCTTGACCTCGGACACGGTGACTCCCAAGAAGCAGAGGATGACGGGCGAGACGGTGTGGTGGCCTCGACGCGGGACGCTGGACGGGCACGCGGAGGCGGACCACCCAGTCGATCACGGAGATCGGTGGTCTCGATCCGACGCGGTCCGCGCGGCCGTGTCCGCGGCACCCTGGGGTGCGGGACGCGCCGTCCGCCGGACCGTCGACGGGTCGTGGAGCGACCGTCCGACGTCCCTCGCCGAGGCAACCCCCCGATACTACCCGCGTCCCACCCCGCGGGACGAATCCGCTCCCACGGCTCCCGCACCCCTCCCCCGTGCCGGCCCGTACCCGCGCCCATCCACCCGCACCCGCGCACCCGCTCATCCGCGCACCCCCACCCGCACCCGCTCATCCCCACGCGCCGCGCCGCGCCGAGAGTCCAGGACACGCCCGGGATCGCGACTCCCGGCCGGCGTGTCCTGGACTCTCACCGCAAGAACGCGCGCGAGCGGCGGGACGCGCGGGCACGCACGGTCAGGCCCTGCGTCCGCGCGCAGCCCGCGTCGAGAGTCCAGGACACGCCCGGGGCACGCCGCCCGGGTCGGCGTGTCCTGGAGTCTCGGCGTGGCGGGGCGCGCGCGGAGGGTGCGCGGGACCGCGCTCGGGGTCAGGACTGGCCGTCGAAGAGGCTCGTGACCGAGCCGTCGTCGAACACCTCACGGATCGCGCGGGCGATCAGCGGGGCGATCGAGAGGACGGTCAGGTTCTCGAACCGGTGCTCGTCCGGGATCGGCAGGGTGTCCGTGACGATGACCTCGCGGGCGCCGCACTGCTGCAGGCGGTCGGTCGCGGGGTCGGACAGCACGCCGTGCGTCGCGGCGACGATGACGTCCTTCGCGCCCGCCTCCTTGAGCACGCGCACCGCCCCGGTGATCGTGCCGGCGGTGTCGATGAGGTCGTCGACCAGCACGCAGGTCCGACCCTCGACGTCGCCGACGACGCGGTTCGCGACCGTCTTGTTGGGCTGCCGGATGTCGCGGGACTTGTGGACGAACGCCAGCGGACCGCCACCGAGCTTCTGGGCCCACAGCTCCGCGACGCGGATGCGGCCGGCGTCCGGGGACACGACGGTGACGTTCTGCACGTCGACGCGGGTCCGCACGTACTCGGTGAGGATCGGCATCGCCCACAGGTGGTCGACGGGCCCGTCGAAGAAGCCCTGGATCTGCGCGGCGTGCAGGTCGACGCTCATCAGCCGGTCGGCGCCCGCGGTCTTGAACAGGTCCGACACCAGGCGGGCCGAGATCGGCTCGCGGCCGCGGTGCTTCTTGTCCTGCCGGGCGTAGCCGTAGAACGGCGCGATCACGGTGATCGTCTTGGCCGAGGCGCGCTTGAGCGCGTCGACCATGAGGAACTGCTCCATCAGCCACTGGTTGATGGGCGCCGCGTGGCTCTGCAGCACGAACACGTCCGCGCCGCGCACCGACTCGGCGAACCGCACGTAGATCTCGCCGTTCGCGAAGTCGTACGCCGTCGTGGGCAGCAGGTCGATGTCGAGGCTCTGCGCCACGGCAGCGGCCAGATCAGGGTGCGCACGACCCGAGACCAGGACGAGCCGCTTCTCACCGTCCTGCGAGACGATCCCGGTCATCGTGCGGTGTCCTCCGTGCTGGGCTGGGCGTCGGGCAGCGGGGCCGGGTGGTCCGGCAGGTGCGGGGGCGGCGTCGAGTAGACGCCCGAGCCGGCGGCGCGTCCGGCGCGCTCACGCTCGGCGCGCGCCTGGGGCGAGAGCTGGTCGTCGTCGCCTCGCGCGCGGGCGGCGGCCTCGGCGGCCGGGGTCCCGGCGCGGGACCGGGCGACCCAGCCCTCGATGTTCCGCTGGGCGCCGGCGCTCACGGCCAGCGCGCCCGGGGGGACGTCGTGCCGGATGACCGAGCCCGCACCGGTGTACGCGCCGTCGCCGACCGTGACCGGCGCGACGAACATGTTGTCCGAGCCGGTACGGGCGTACGAGCCGATCGTGGTGCGGTGCTTGCGCACGCCGTCGTAGTTGACGAACACCGACGCCGCGCCGATGTTCGTCTCCTCCCCGATGGTCGCGTCGCCCACGTAGGACAGGTGCGGGACCTTGGAGCCGGCGCCGATCTCGGCGTTCTTCGTCTCGACGAACGTGCCGATCTTGCCGCGCTCACCGAGCACGGTGCCGGGGCGCAGGTACGCGAACGGCCCGACGGTGGCGCCCTCGCCGATCACCGCGAGCGACCCGTGCGTCCGCACGACGGTCGCGCCGGCGTGGACCTCGACGTCCGTCAGGGTCGTGTCCGGGCCGATCGTCGCGCCGGAGGCGACCGACGTCGCTCCGTGCAGCTGGGTGCCGGGCAGCAGGGTGACGTCCTGCGCGAGCTCGACGTCGACGTCGACCCAGGTCGTCGCAGGGTCCACGACCGTCACGCCCGAGCGCATCCAGTCGTCGAGGATGCGGCGGTTCAGCTCGGCGCGCAGCACCGCGAGCTGGGCCCGGTCGTTGACGCCCTCGACGAGTACCGGGTCGTCGGTGCGCAGCGCCCGCACCCGCCCGCCGTCCGCCCGCGCGATCGCGAGCACGTCGGTCAGGTACACCTCGCCCTGCGCGTTGTCGCGCCCGAGCCGGCCGAACGCCCCGCGCAGCACCGCGGCGTCGAACACGTAGACCGACGAGTTGATCTCGGCGATCGCCCGCTGCTCGTCGGTCGCGTCCTTCTCCTCGACGATGCCGAGCACGTCGCCCGCGTCGGCCGGGTCCTGCGAGCGCAGGATGCGCCCGTACCCGGTCGGGTCGGCGACCTCGGTGGTCAGCACGGTCACGGCGTCGCCGTCCGCGGCGTGCGCGGCCAGCAGCTCGGCCAGCGTGCCGCCGTCGAGCAGCGGGATGTCCCCCGCCAGCACGACGACCGGGCCCTCGACGAGCACGTCCGCGGCGGAGCCGGGCACGCCCGGGCCGTCCCCCGCGGACGCCGCCTCGGCCTGGGCGGCGGCGTCGAGCACCGCGAGCGCGCACTGCACGGCGCGCCCGGTGCCCGGCACGTCGTCCTGGTCGGCGACCAGGACCTGGGGCATGAGCTCGCGGGCGTGCGCGGCCACCTGGTCGCGCTCGTGCCGGACGACGACCGCCGTCCGCCGGGGCTCGAGCGCCTGGGCCGCGGCGAGCGCGTGCCCGAGCATCGAGCGGCCCGCGAGGGTGTGCAGGACCTTGGGTGTGGCCGAACGCATCCGGGTGCCCTCACCTGCGGCGAGGACGACGACCGCAGCGGGGCGGGGGGTGGTCACCTGTGGGTGCTCCCTGTCGAGAGGTCTGCCCGGACGAACGCGGGGGCGCGGCCGGGCGGGGACGTCGTGCTCCCGCACTCTACCGCCGTCGCGGCGACCCCCGGCGCGCGTCCGTCGGCTCCCCGCACGCGCCCGACCACGCCGGACCCGTGCGCGACGGCCGTCGCTGCGGCCCGGCTCCACGACGGTCGGGGGTGCACGACGGGTCCGCGACGGGTCCGCGACGGGTGCGCGAGGGTGTGCGGGAGGGACGTGGGCGCACCCCTCCGCACGCCCGCGCCCCTCCCGCACGTCTGGGGGTCAGCCCTCGCCGCGCGGCCGGCGGCGGCCACGGACCACGAGGAGCGCTCCACCTGCGACCACCAGCGAGGCCGCGCACAGCAGCACCACGCCGGCGGGGGTACCGGTCCACGCCAGGACGCCGCTCGCCGTGCTCGGCGCCGCGTTCCCCGTCGACGGCGAGGTGGTCCCGCCCGGCACGGCCACCACGGTCGGGTCGGGGGACGGCGCCGGGTCCGGGTCGGTGGGCTGCGGGTCGACGGGCTGCGGGTCGGTGGGCACCGGGTCGACAGGCTGCGGGTCGACGGGCTCCGGGTCGACCGGCTCGGGGTCGACCGGCTCGGGATCCGCCGCGACGAAGCTCACGCGCACCGTGCCGACCTCGGTGCCGCCGACGGACGCGCGGACCGTCGCCACGCCCGGCTCCGCGGACCGGAGCCCGACCGTGACGGTGCCGTCGCCGTGGTCGACCGGGGTGTCCAGCTCCCCGAGGTCCGTGGCGAACGTCACGTCGCCGGCAGCATCCGCGGCCTCGACGCCACCCGCGCGGGGCGCGTCCGCAGAAGGCGCATCCGCAGCGGGCGCGTCCGCAGAAGGCGCATCCGCCGAAGGCGCGTCCGCCGAAGGCGCGTCCACGGCAGGCACAGCCGCATCAGGCGCATCCGTAGCGGGCGCGTCGCCGGCGGGGACCGCGGCGTCTGCGTCCCCCTGGCCGGGGGTGACCGCCCCCGTGGTGAGCGTGACGGTCGACACCGACACGCCGTCCGCCGGGAGCGCGCGCGGGGCGGCGTCCAGCGTCGCGGTGACGGCCCGCTCGGTGACCTCGACGGTCGTCGGGGCGCCGCAGCTCTCCGGCGATCCGGTGGCGCACGCCGACGGGTCGAGCACCGTCGGCGACGCCGCGCGCGTCACCGACGCCTCCCAGGTCCCGGCGGACACGGCGCGTGCCGTCAGCCGGATCTGCGCCGCCTGCCCGGACGCGAGGTCCCCGACGGTCCACGTGCCCGTCGCGGCGTCGTAGGTCCCGTCGCCGGACTGCGCCGTCAGCGCCAGGCCGGCGGGGATCGCGAAGTCGACGGCGGTCCCGGGCGACGCCGCGGGCCCGTCGTCGCGGACGTCGAGCGTGTAGGTCACCTCGTCGCCGACCTGGACGGAGGGCGGGTCGACGGTCGCGCCGACCGCGAGGTCCGCGAACGGCTCGACCCGCTCGCCGACCGTCACGAACCACGCGCGGGTCACCTCCGCCCCGGGCGCCACCGCGTCGGCGCGCCACAGGACGGCGGCGCTGTTGTCGAGCGCCGGGAGCTCGTCGCACGCCGCCGTGGTCCTGTCGGCGCGCAGGCACCCCGTCGTGACGCCGTACCCGCTGGCGGCAGCGGCGACGGCGTAGTAGTTGCCACCCAGCAGGATCGGGTCGGGCGACACCGCCACGACGCTCATCGCCCCCGCGCCCTCCGACGCGATGCAGCTCGAGGAGGTGGCGTCCATCGCCGACATCCCGAAGTCGCTCCCGGCGAAGTAGCAGTCGTACCAGTAGCCGAGCTGCACGTCCTCCGCCCTCTGCCTGAGGTTCGTGTAGCTGATCCGCCCCTGGACGTAGTCGTCGCCGTCGGCGTAGAGGTTCGTCGTGGTGACCCGCATGACGCCGGCCACCTCGCGCGTCGTGGAGATCCAGTACGGGTCGGCCGGCGTGCCGGTGCCGCCGTGCCGCTGCTCGACGAACGTGCCCGACGCCCAGAACATCTCGCGCCCCGACGCTGTCGTGACCATGGGGCCGGTGTTGCCCGCGGCCGTGCCGCCCTCGCGGTCGGTCGTCCGGTAGTACGCCCCGAAGGTCGTCGAGTGCCGGGTCCAGAGCTGGCTGCGCATCGACGGGTCGAGGTACACCCGCTGGATGCTGGTGTTCTCGACGCGGATCGCGCCGTCCTCGACGTGCCCCGGCGCCGCGAGCGCCGGGCCGCCCCCGGCCACGAGCCCGAGCCCGGCCAGTGCCACGGCGAGCACCCCCGCCCCGGCGCGCCGCAGCCGGCCCCCGATCGTCGTCCTCGGTCGTCTGGCGTCCACGCCTGGTCCTCTCGTCGCCGCGGCGGCGCCCGCGCGGGCACCGCGTCCGACGCTGACGGCGCTGCGGCAGGACCGGGTGGGGGACCCCTGTCCTGCGTGGGTGCTCCGTCGCCGCGTCCGCACGCGGGCCCGTGGAGCACTCAGGCCGTCCACCGCGCGGGTGAGTGGAGGCGCAGCGGACGTGAGCGCCGCGACCTGCGTGGGCCCGCGTGCAGCGCCGGCCCCGCGCGGGGATGCTGGGACGCGGCCCCCGGCGGACGGTGCCGGGGCGGCCGAGGGAGGCGCCGGGTGCCGGGCCTGGGGGCCCGGCTGCTGCTCGACCGGCGCGACGACCCGGACGAGCCGCTGCGGGTCGACGCCGACCCGGCGGGGCGCCCGTTCCGCCGTCGTCCTGGGCTGAGCCTCCCCGTCAGCGCGGCGCGGCCCCGGTGAGCCGCGTGACGTGCAGCGTGAGGTAGAGCAGCTCGTCGGCGTCGACCGTCCAGTCGAACAGCTCCTCGAGCAGCGCCCCGATCCGCACGGCCGAGGCGAACTGCCGCGGCTTCGACGCCCGCACGGCCGCGAGCACCTCGTCGGTGTCGCCGCTGCCGGAGGGCACGCCCGGGGCCGGGGGCTTCGGGTCCTGGCGCGCCCGGACGAACAGGAACCGCAGGTGGGTGACGAACCGCGCCACGTCCACCGCGCCCTCGTCGAACCGGATGCCGTGCTCGTCGTCGATGATCTGCAGGATCTGCTGCAGCGCCTCGGTCATCCGCACGTACTCGCGCATGTCGTCCGAGCCGTACTGGGCGTTGACGAAGTGCATCGCGATCGGCACGGCCTCGGACGCGGGCAGCCGGACGCCGGTGCGCCGCTCCACGATCTCCAGCGCCTCCCGGCCGAACGCCAGCTCGGCGGGGTAGAGGTAGGAGAGCTCCGAGCGCAGCGGGTACTCGGTCGCGCTGCCCTCGCGCACGCGGCGGAGGGCGAACCCGATGTGGTCGGCGAGCGGGAGGAGCACCCGCGCCGTGACGTGCGGCCCGAGGCGCTCGCGTCCTGCGCGCATGACCTCCTCGGAGGCCGCGACGGCGTCGATCGAGATCTCCTCGACCATGGCCGCGAGCCGCTCCAGCGAGCCGATGCCGTCGGGCACGAAGGTGCGCTGCACCGCGGCGGGGTCCACCTCGTCGCCGGGCGAGGTGCGGAACCCCAGGCCGGGGCCGAGCAGGATGACCTCCGTCCCGGCGTCGTCGATCCCGAGCACGACGCTGTTGTTCAGGACCTGCTTGACGCGCATGGTCACCTCCGCCGCCCGTTGGTCGCGATCAGCTCGCGGTACCAGTGGAAGGAGTCCTTGCGGTACCGGTCGAGCGTGCGCAGGTCGTCCTCGTCGCGGTCGACGTAGACGAACCCGTACCGCTTGCGCATGCCCTGGTGCGTGGACACGAGGTCGATCGCGGCCCACGGGCAGTAGCCGATCACCTCGACCCCGTCGGTGACCGCCTCCTGGATCTGCGCCACGTGGTCGCGCAGGTACGCGATGCGGTACGGGTCGTGCACGGTGCCGTCGGGCTCGAGGACGTCGGGGGCGCCGAGCCCGTTCTCCGTGACGAGCAGCGGCAACCGGTACCGGTCGTACAGCTGCCGGAACGTCGTCCGGAACCCGACCGGGTCGGTCTCCCAGCCGAACGCGGTGGTCGGCAGGTGCGGGTTCTCGACGCCGCGGTACACGCCGGCGTCGCCGATGAGCAGGTGCTGGTCCTGCGAGCCGCCCTTCTCGGGCCCGTCCGGCGTCGGGGCCCCGACCGTGTGCGAGGTGTAGTAGTTGAACGCCACGAAGTCCGGCCGGCCGGCGGCCAGGTCGTCCAGGTCCCCCGGCGCGACGACCGGCCGCCAGCCGCGCTCCCCCAGGTACGCCCAGGCGGTCGGGTTGTAGACGCCGTGGACCGCCGCGTCCAGGTACAGCCAGTTCCGGATCGCGGCGAAGTCCTCGGCCGCGACGACGTCGAGCGGGTCGCTGCTCGCCGGGTACACGCACGCGATGTTCGGCGCCGGCCCGACCAGCGCACCGGGCACCTCGTGCACCGCGCGCATGGCGCGGGCCTGGGCGACGAGCATGTGGTGGCTCTGCTGATAGAGCTCGCGCTGCGGGTCGTCGCCGGCGGGTGCCGGGACACCGAGCGCCCCGCCGAACAGGATCATGACGTTCTGCTCGTTGATCGTCAGCCAGTACCGCACGCGGTCGCCGAGCGCGGCGGTCAGCACCCGCGCGTACCGCTCGAAGGCGTCGACGGTCGCCCGCGACGACCAGCCGCCCTTCGCCTGGAGCGCCTGCGGCAGGTCGAAGTGGTACATCGTGAGGACCGGCTCGATGCCGTGCGCGAGCAGCGCGTCGACCAGGCGGCCGTAGAACGCCAGGCCCTCCGGGTTCACCTCGCCGTCGCCGTCCGGGATCACGCGCGACCAGGACACGGAGAACCGGTACGCGCGCAGGCCGAGCTCCGCCATCAGCGCCACGTCCTCCTCGAACCGGTGGTAGTGGTCGCTCGCGACGGTGTAGTCGGCGACGTCCGCCGGGCGGTCGGTGCGGGCGTCCATGACCGACGGGCCCCTGCCGTCGACGTCGGCGGCTCCCTCCACCTGGTAGGCGGACGTGGAGGCGCCCCACAGGAACGTCGGCGGGAACGGGCGCAGGGTGCGGTGGTGCACGGGTCCTCCTCAGGCCGCGGGGGTGACGGTCAGGAGCGTCCGGCCGGCGTCGACCGGGCCCGGGGGCTCGGTCTCGACGCCGCCCAGCGTCCGGGCGTTGGTGACGACGAGCACGACCGTGGTGGGGCAGCCCGCCGCCTCGACGCCGGCGAGGTCGACCCGGGCGAGCACGTCCCCGGCCGCCACGCGGGCACCGGCCGTGACGGCGGGGGCGAAGTGCCGGCCGTTCAGCGTCACGGTGTCGATGCCGATGTGCACGAGCACCTCGACGCCCGCGTCGGACCGGAGCCCGTACGCGTGCGGCATGGCGGTGACGACGGTGCCCGCCAGCGGCGCGACGACGGTGCCCGACGTGGGCCGGACGGCCATGCCGGGCCCGAGGAGCCCCGCGGAGAACGCCGGGTCCTCCACGTCGGCGAGCGGGACGGCGGCCCCGGTGACGGGCGCACCGAGCCGGACGGGACCCTCCTCGGCGGGGCCGGGTGCTGGTGCCTCCCGGCGGCTGCCCCGCCCCCACCGGGGGCGGCGGCTCTCGTCCTTCGCGGGCATCGGTGCTCCTTCTCGTGGTGCGACGTGCGGGACGGGCGGGGCCCGTCAGAGGTTCATGGCGTACGTGTGGCCCTCGAAGACGGCGTCCATGATGATCCGGGGCCGCACGCAGTCCCCCACCACCACCGTCTCCGGCGTGATCCCGTAGAACGACCGGGCCAGGTCGTCCCGCGCGCGCATGCCGACGGACACGACCACGTGGTCGGCGGGCAGCGCCTCCTCGACGCCGTCGGCGTCCGCCACGACGACGGCGTCCGCCTCGATCCGCAGGCAGCGCCTGCCGAGCCGGAAGCCCAGGGTCGGGGTGTCCTCGATCTTCTGCCGCAGGGCCTCCCGGTACAGGCTGTTGCCCTGCGGGGCGTAGGTCTGCCCGATGTCGACCATCGTCACGTCCTTGCCGCGCAGCCGGGCGAGCTCCAGCCCGATCTCGGTGCCGATGGACCCGGCCCCGACGACGACCACGCGGTCGCCGATCTCGTCCTCGCGCAGGATCGCCTCGTTGCCGGTCATGACGTGCGGCTGGTCCAGGCCGATGATCGGCGGCACCACCTCGGTGGCCCCCACGGCGACGACCAGCGCGTCCGGCCGCAGCTCGCGGACCAGGTCCGGCGTGGCGTCGACCCCGGTGCGGACGTCGACCGTGCTGTTCGCGACCTGCCGCAGCAGGTACTCCAGGTAGGCCCTGATGTCCTGCTTGTAGTGCTCGCGTGCCACGTACTGCAGCTGGCCGCCGAGCACGTCGTCCTTCTCCAGGAGCACGACCTCGTGGCCGCGCTGCGCGGCGGTGAGCGCCGCGGTGATGCCACCGGGGCCGCCGCCGACCACGACGGTGCGCCGCGGGCGGGGGGGTGACGGTGAGCTGCCGCGGGACGAACCCCTCGTTCCAGAACCGCGGGTTCACCGAGCAGCCGACGTTCCGGCGGTTCGTGCTGATGTGGTAGCACTGCAGGCACCGGATGCACGGCACGATCTCGTCGGCGCGACCCTCCTGCGCCTTGCGCGGCCAGTCCGGGTCCGCGATGAGCGGCCGGCCGAGAGCGACCATGTCGACGACGCCCGACGCGATGAGGTTCTCCGCCTCGGCCGGGGTCATGATCGCGCCGACCACGCTGACCGGGACCTGCACCTCGGCCTTGACCCGCGCCGCCCACGGGACGTTCGGCATGTGCTCCTCGAAGTTCGTGGTCGCCATGTGGACGTTGCCCTCGACCCCGATGTCGACGCCGGCGGAGACCTGCACGGTGTCGACGAGCGGTTCGGCCAGCCGGATGAACGCCAGCGTGTCCTCGAACGAGATGGAGCCCTCCACCCACTCCACCGCGCTGATCCGCATGTCCACCGGGAAGTCCGGGCCCACCGCCGCGCGCACCGCCTGCAGGATCGCCAGCGGGAACCGCGCCCGGTTCTCCAGGGACCCGCCGTACCCGTCGGTCCGGGAGTTCGCGCGCGGCGACAGGAACTGCGCCGGCAGCCAGCCGTGCCCGAAGTGCAGGAACACCATGTCGAAGCCCAGGTCGCGGGCGTTGCGGGCCGTGCGGCCCCACAGCTCGGCCACCTCGGCCATGTCGTCCTCGGTCATGCCGCGGACCTCCACGCCGTCCTCCCGGACGTACGACACGGGGCCGCGGGCGAAGTCCGCGACGCGGGCGTGCCGGCCGCCGTGGAAGATCTCGATCGACGCCTTCGCTCCCGCCTGGTGCGCCTTGAGCACGCGGCGGCGGGTCTCCTCCACCTCGTACTTGGCGAACGCGTCGGGCTCGTCCGGGCTCGCGTAGGAGGACCGGCCGGGCTCGACGATCGCGTGGCCGGTGATGACGATGCCGGCACCGCCGAGCGCCTTGTCCTCGAAGAAGTCCCCGGTGGGGGTCGCCACGATGCGGTTCTTGGTGGTCACCCGGTTGATGCGCAGGGGCGAGAACAGGTGCGGGAAATCCATGGGGGCCTTCCGGTGCGGGCGTGGGGGGCGACGTGGCGGGGCACGGCGGCGGGGAGCGGGGGCGTCCCCGCCGCCGTGCGGCTCAGCGGGCCGCGGCGGGTTCGACGGCCGCGGCGCGGGCGGTCCCGGCCGACGCCGCGCCGGCGGACCGGGAGCGTCCGCGCCGGTCGAGCACGAGCGTCACGACGAACGCCACGGCGATCGTGCAGAAGACCGCCAGGAAGTACGGCACGGCCCGCGGCGACGACAGGAAGGCCGGCGCCCCGAGCACGCCGGTGAACGCGAACGCCGTGATGTACACGTCGAACAGCCCGCAGACCAGGCCGCCGACGAGACCACCGGCGAGCACGCCGACGAAGTACTTCTTGCTCTTGACGAGCACGCCGTAGATGCCGGGCTCGGTGATGCCGGCGATGCCGTTGACGAAGGCCGCGGACCCGGCGACGGCCCGGGTGGGACGGTCCTTCGACAGCACCAGGACGGCCAGCAGGACGCCGAGCACCGCGTAGTTGCCCATGCCGCCCGCGGCGAGCGAGTACTCCGTGCCCTGGTCCGCGAGGATGCCGAGCTGCAGCGGCAGCACCAGCCAGTGCGCGCCCAGCATGATGACGAAGACGAACAGCGCGCCGAAGATCATGCTCATCACGAGCGGGTACTGGACGAGCCAGTCGTAGCCGGTCGCCACGCCGTTCGCGATCGCGAAGCCGATGGGTCCGAAGACCAGCAGCATGAGCGGCACCATGACCACGAGCGAGACCACCGGCACCAGGAGCAGGTGGGTGATCTGCGGCAGGACCCGCTTCAGCGCGCGCTCCAGGAAGGAGAACGCCCACATCCCGATGATGATCGGGATCACGGTGTTGGCGAACGACTGGCCGACGAACGGGATGCCGAAGACGTCGAGGCGCTCCCCCGTGACGTTGATCGCCGTCAGGCTGGGCTCCATCAGGGCCGCGCCGATCGTCGCCCCGACGTACGGGTTCGCGCCGAACTGCCGGGCCGCGGTGAACGCCAGGAGGATCGGGAAGAAGTACAGCATCGCGTTGCCGGCGGCGGACAGGATCGCGTAGGTGTTCGAGGTGTCGGCGATCCAGCCGAACTGCACGCAGAGGGCGAGCAGGCCCTTGATGATGCCGACGGACGCCAGCACCGGGATGTACGGGGTGAAGATCGCGGAGATCGTCGCGAGGACGCGGTCCAGCCACGAGCCCCGCGGGCGCTCGGGCTCGGGCGCACCCGGTGCCGGCCGGGCGGCGGCCTCCTCCCCGGGCACGCCGGGGACGGCGGCGACGGCCTTGTAGGCGTCGGGGACGCCGGGTCCGACGATCACCTGGAACTGGCCCTGGGACTCCAGGACCCCGACGGCCTCGGGGAGCTCCTCGATGCGCTTGCGGTCGACCTTCGCCGGGTCGACGAGCTGGAACCGCAGGCGGGTCGCGCAGTGCGTGACCTGCCTGATGTTGTCGGGGCCGCCCACCGCGTCGACGGTGACGCGAGCGAACTCGGTGTACATGGCGCTTCCTCTCCCGACCCGCTGCACCGCGGACCGGATACGGCTCGGCAGGGGCCGAGACCTGGACGGGCGACTGCTCCGTCGCAGTCAGACGCCGGCGCGCGGGACGGACGGCGGCCGCGGCGACCGCAGGCGGGGGCTGCCTGCGGCGCGTCGACCGCCCGGGTACGCAGGAAGGAGGCGTCTCACCGACCGCCACCGCCTGGTGGCTCGCGGCGAGGGGCCACGTCGTCCTCCGGGGACCTGGGACCGTCCGTCCGGTCCGGTCGCGGGGAGGCGATGCGGACCCGGACGCACGGACGACCGTGCGCCGGGCCACCGATCTTGCCTCCGCGAGGAGTAACAACCCTGTGGCCGTGGATGAAGCAGGTGCTTCGGGCGGCAGCATGCCCCTGCCGTGGCAGGGAACGCAAGTAGCGGGGGCCGAGGCACCGTCCTGGGCACGGGGTTTGACGCCGCGCCCCCGGTCGCCGTAGAACTGGGCGCACCAGGGTTGTTACTGAGCGGATCAGGCAAGACCTGAGGCACCGGCACCACGTCGGACGCCTCAGGTCTTTTTTGTTGCCCTGGGACGTCGCCCACCGCCGGGCGCCGGACGAGAAAGGGACCTCCATGCCTCACCGTCGAGCGCGCATCGCGACCGCCACCGGCCTGCACGCCCGCCCCGCGTCCGTCCTCACCCGCGCCGCCGCGGACGGCGGGCACGCCGTGCAGATCGGCCGTGACGGCGAGCCGGCCGTGGACGCCGCGAGCATCCTGTCGGTGATGGGCCTCAAGCTGCAGCACGGCGAGGAGGTCGTGCTGTCCGCCGAGTCGGCCGACGCCGGACCGCTGCTGGACGAGCTGGCCGCGCTGCTGGCGTCGGACCTCGACCTGGTCGGTCAGGCGTGAGCGCCGCCGGCGACGGACCCGTGGCCCGTCCCACGGCCCAGCCCGTGACCGGCGGCCCGCTGCGCGGCATCGGCGTCGGCCGCGGCTGCGCTGTCGCCCCGGTGGCACGCGTCGCCCCCGCGCCCCAGGTGCCGGCCGACGAGCCCGCCCCCGCCGACCCGGACGCCGCCGAGGCGCGTCTGCGTGCGGTGCTGGGGGAGGTCGGCGACGACCTGCGGGCTCGCGCCGCCGCGACCGGCAACGAGGACCTGCGCCACATGCTGGAGGCCGCGGCGACGATGGCCGGCGACCCGGCGCTCGCCGCCGAGGCCGCGCGCCTGGTGCACGCCGGCCACGGGCCGGCCACCGCGGTCGACCAGGCGGTCGAGGGTTTCGCGGCCGCGTTCACCGCCGCGGGCGGCGACCTGGCCGAGCGCGCGACGGACCTGCGCAGCGTCCGGCACCGTGCTGTCGCCCGGCTGCTGGGCGTCCCCGAGCCGGGACTGGCGCCGTTGGACGGCCCCGCGGTCGTCGTCGCGGAGGACCTCTCGCCCGCCGACACCGCGGCGCTGGACCTGACGAAGGTCGCCGCGATCGTCACGGAGCTCGGCGGGCCGACCTCGCACACCGCCATCGTCGCGGGGCAGCTCGGGCTGCCGTGCGTCGTGCGCGTGGCAGGCGCGACCTCGCTGGCCACCGGCACCCCGGTGCTCGTCGACGCCGCCGCCGGCACCGTCGAGCCCGACCCGTCGCCCGAGGCGGTCGCCGTGGTCGCGCGCCGCGCTGCGGCCGAGGAGGAGATCCGCGCCGTCGACGGCCCCGGCGCCACCGCCGACGGCCACGCCCTGCCGCTGCTCGCGAACGTCGGCACGCCCGCCGACGCCCGCGACGCCGCGCCCCGCAGCGAGGGCGTCGGCCTGTTCCGCACCGAGGTGCTGTTCCTCGACGCGCGCACCGAGCCGACCGTCGCCGCGCAGCAGTCCGCGTACGCGGAGGTCGTCGAGGCCTACGCCGGCCGCAAGGTCGTCATCCGCACCCTCGACGCGGGCGCCGACAAGCCGCTGGCCTTCGCCACGCAGCCCGACGAGGAGAACCCCGCGCTCGGCGTGCGCGGCTACCGGCTGGTGCGCAGCGTGCCGGGCGTCGTCGAGCGACAGCTCGAGGCCCTGGGAGCGGTCGTCCGGTCCCTGCCCGCCGAGCGCCGTGCGGACGTCTGGGTGATGGCGCCGATGATCGCCACCCCCGCGGAGGCCCGCGCGTTCGCGACCGCCGCCCGCGCCGCCGGCGTCGAGCGGGTCGGCGTCATGGTCGAGGTCCCCGCCGCCGCCCTGCGGGCCGAGGCGATCCTCGCGGAGGTCGACTTCGTGTCCCTCGGCACCAACGACCTCGCGCAGTACACGATGGCGGCGGACCGGCTGCGCGGCGAGCTCGCCGACCTGCTGGACCCGTGGCAGCCCGCGGTGCTCGACCTCGTGGCCGCGACCGCCCGCGCGGGTTCGGCGCTCGGCAAGCCCGTGGGTGTGTGCGGCGAGTCGGCCTCCGACCCGCTCATGGCGCTCGTGCTCGCGGGTCTCGGCATCACGTCCCTGTCGATGGCCGCCGGGCGGGTGCCCGCCGCGCGGTACGCGCTGCGCGCCCACACCCTCGACCGGTGCCGCGCGATGGCGGACGCCGCGCTCGCCGCGCCGGACGCCGCGGCGGGCCGGGCGGCGGTGCGGGAGCTGCTCGACGCCGACGCGGCGCGGGTGCTGCTCGGGGAGTGACCGGCTCCGGGCGGGGGCCGCGACGCCCCCGCCCGGAGCCCGCGCGCCGGCGTACGCTCGCCGAGGGCGCGCCCTGCTCGCGCCCACGAAGGAGCCGCCATGGGACACCCGGTCCCGAAGTGCCCGATCCGGCCGGGCGACGCCTGCACCCTGTGCTTCCCCGGGGCGGACGGCCCGCAGAACTGCGGGCTCGTGTGGCTGGTGATGGACGACGAGGAGCAGCGCGAGGAGCTGCACGAGCGGACCGTGGCCCGGCGCACTGCGCCGCGCTGACGCCGGACGGGCTCCGCCCCCAGGATTCGAACCCGGACCGCAAGGCTCCAAAGGCCTGCGTGCTGCCGTTACACCAGGGCGGACCGCGGGCCGCCAGGAGGGCGCCCGCGTCGGCCGCCAGTCTGCCAGGCGGAGACGTCGCGCGACGCAGCGCCCCCCGGGCGGGCGCCGGGCCTGACAGGATGGCCGGATGACCGCCGAGCCCCGCCGCAGCCCGAAGGCGACGCGCGCCCGCATGACCGCGACGCAGCGGCGCGAGCAGCTGCTGGCCGTCAGCCGCCGCCTGTTCGCCGAGAAGGGGTTCGAGGGGACCTCGATCGAGGAGATCGCGGCGCGCGCCGAGGTGTCGAAGCCGGTCGTGTACGAGCACTTCGGGGGCAAGGAGGGGATCTACGCGGTCGTCGTCGACCGGGAGATCCAGGCGCTGACGAGCGCGCTGTCCGGGGCGCTGGACGAGGGCGGGCACCCCAAGGTCATGGTCGAGCGGTCGGCGCTGGCGCTGCTGGGCTACATCGAGGACTCCGAGGACGGGTTCCGGATCCTCGTGCGGGACTCGCCGGTCGCGCAGGCCACGGGGACGTTCTCCAGCCTGATCGGGGACGTCGCGACGCAGGTCGAGCACCTGCTGGCGGAGCAGTTCCGCAAGCAGCAGCTGGACCCGCGGACGGCGCCGATCTACGCGCAGATGCTGGTGGGGATGGTGGCGCTGACCGGGCAGCACTGGCTGGACGCGCGCAGCCCGAAGAAGGCGGACGTCGCGGCGGCGCTCGTGAACCTGGCCTGGAACGGCCTTTCGGGCATGGAACGGCGCCCGACGCTGACGACCGAGGCCGCGAGGCGCCCGGCGGCCACGCGGGGCGGCGCGGCGGCCGCACCCGCGGACTGAGCCGGCGCCGCCGACGGCGTGCCCTGCGGGGGTCCGTCCGCGCGCAGCGGGTAGCCTCGCCCGCATGTCGGCTGCCGCCCCTCCCTCCCCGCGTGGGGACGACCCGGCGGACGAGGTCGACCGGATCGTCGCGGCGTGGGCCCGCGAGCGGCCGGACCTGGACGTCGCGCCGCTGGCGGTGCTGTCCCGGGTGACCCGGCTGTCGCGGCACCTGGACCTGGCGCGGCGGCAGGCGTTCGCGCGCCACGGCCTGGAGCCGTGGGAGTTCGACGTGCTGTCCGCCCTGCGCCGGGCGGGGGCGCCGTACCGGATGTCGCCGGGTGCCCTGCTGACGCAGACGCTCGTGACGAGCGGCACCATGACGAACCGCATCGACCGGCTGGCCTCGCGCGCGCTGGTGGAGCGGTTGCCGTCCCCGGAGGACCGCCGGGGCGTCCTCGTGCGCCTGACGGACGACGGCCGCGCCCGGGTGGACGCGGCGATGTCGACGCTGCTGGAGGTGGAGGCGGGGCTGCTCGCCGGCCTGCCGGACGCGGACCGGGAGCGGCTCGCGGACCTGCTGCGCACGCTGGTCGCGCCCTTCGACACGCCCTGAGCGCGTGCCCTCAGCGCGTGCCCTGCCCCCGGCACGGACCTCGGCCCGGCCCCGACCGACGCCCCGGCACGCAGACGCGCGCGGCACCCCCCTCCCGGGTGCCGCGCGCGCCGGTACGGGTCGGTCAGGCCGCCTTGGCGAGCGCCTCCGACAGCTTCACGCGCCGCCCGGTGCGGAGCACGGACCGCTCGTAGATGCGGGCGCCGATCGCGGTGACGACCGCCGCGGACACCACGAGCACCGCGAGCGACAGCAGCGGCTCCCACCAGGACGCCTCGCCGAGGAACAGCCGCACCGGCATCCCGACGGCGGCGCTGAACGGCACGTACGACATGACCGTCAGCACGGTGTCGTTGTCGTTGAAGAAGATGACACCGAAGTACGGGATCATCACCAGCATGATGACCGGCGTCAGCACGGAGCCGGTGTCCTCGATGCGCGACACCAGCGAGGCCGCGGAGGCGAACATCGCCGCGAGCAGCACGAACCCGACGAGGAAGAACAGCACGAACCAGGCGACGGGCGCGCCGACCAGGCTCAGCACGTCGTCCTGACCGGTGACGACCAGGCCGACGACGGCCACCGCCGCGATCGCCGCGATCTGCCCGACGGCGAGCACGGTGTTGCCGAGGATCTTGCCGGCGAGCAGCGCCCGGGGCGGGACGGTCGACAGCAGGATCTCGACGATGCGGGACTGCTTCTCCTGCACGGTGTTCTGCGCGATGGTGCCGCCGAACGACGACGCGGCCATGAGGAACACCAGGCCGAACAGCAGGGAGACGAGGTACCGCAACCCGTCGGGCGTCGCGGAGTCGTCCAGCAGCTCCACGGGCGGGGTCACGGCGAGCGCCCCGACCACGCCGTCCGGCGCGGAGTCCAGGCCGACGACGACGATACCGAGCGGGTTGCCGGCGTCCTCGTCGGGGAGGATCGCGGCCGACACCTCCTCGGACTCGACGAGGGCGCGGGCCTCGTCCTCGTCGGCGGCGTCGACCGGCTCCAGGCCGTCCACGTCGGCGATCACCGACGCCGTCGCGGGCACGACGGCGACCTTGGTGTCACCGCCGCCGAGCTTGTCGCCCAGCAGCGAGGTCAGCACGATGCCGCCGAGCACCAGCAGCAGCAGGACACCCGTCGAGATGAGGAACGACTTGGTGCGGATCTGCGTCACGATCTCCCGTTCGGCGACCATGAGCGTGCTCTGCACGGCGCTGGGCGTCGCGGGACGGGCGGGCCGCGGGGCGGTGGGGGACGTCATCGGGCGGTCTCCTTCTCCCGCGCGCCGGCGGGCTCCTCGTCGTGGCGCTGCTCGTCGGTGACGATGTCGCGGAAGATCTCCGCGAGCCGCGGGCGCACGGGGGTGAACTGGCTGACCGGCGCGGCGTCGAGCGCGGCGCGCAGCACCCGCTGGGCGGTCGGCTCGTCCGCGTCGAACAGCGCATAGCCGCCGTCGAACTCGACGACTCGGACACCGGGCTCGGAACGCAGCCAGCCCATGTCGCCGCCGGACGTGATCTCGTACCGGGGCTCGGAGTACCGGGCGCGCAGCGCCTCCTTCTCCCCCGCCGCGCGGATCTTCCCGCCGGCGATGACGACGACGTCGTCGCAGAGCCGCTCGACCACGTCGAGCTGGTGCGAGGAGAACAGCACCGGCACGCCCCGGGCCGCGTGCTCGGACAGCACCCCGAGCACGACGTCGACCGCCATCGGGTCGAGGCCGGAGAACGGCTCGTCGAGGATGAGGACCTCCGGCTCGTGCACCAGCGCAGCGGCGATCTGGGCCCGCTGCTGGTTGCCGAGCGACAGGTCGTCGACCGGGTCGTCCAGCCGCTCGGCCAGGCCGAGCTTCTCGAGCAGCTCGCGCGCCCGCTCGGTGGCGCTGCGCCGGTCGTACCCGTGCAGCCGCGCCAGGTAGGCGATCTGCTCCAGCACCTTCATCTTCGGGTACAGCCCGCGCTCCTCCGG
The DNA here is from genome assembly GCF_019797765.1 of Cellulomonas sp. C5510. Lineage (NCBI taxonomy): Bacteria > Bacillati > Actinomycetota > Actinomycetes > Micrococcales > Cellulomonadaceae > Cellulomonas > Cellulomonas sp. C5510. The sequence goes on along the minus strand of NZ_CP081862.1, from coordinate 817,565 downwards.
CATGTAGCCGAACCCGCGCCGCTGGTCCTCACCGAGGGGCTTGCCGTCGAGCGTCACCGTGCCGGAGTCGGCCGACAGCACCCCCAGCACGATCCGCATGGTCGTGGTCTTGCCCGCGCCGTTGCCGCCGACGAACCCCGTCAGCTTGCCGCGCTGCACCTCGAAGCCCACGTCGTCCAGCACCAGGCGGTCCCCGAAGGACCGGTGGATGCCGTCGAGTCGCAACATGTCCGTCTCCCGTTCTCCTGCGTCGTCCTCGGTCAACGCTAGGGATCGGGGGCTGCGTGCGCCTCAGCCGGGCGGCGGAACCTGCGCCCTCCGCCCCGCGGCGGAGGGCGCCGCACGCGTCAGTCCGCGAGGCCGTTCTGGTAGGCGAACACCACGGCCTGCACCCGGTCACGCAGGCCGAGCTTCATCAGCAGGTTCGAGACGTGCGTCTTCACCGTGGCCCGTCCCAGCACGAGCTCCGCGGCGATCTCGTCGTTGCTCATCCCGCGGGCGACGAGCCGCAGGACCTCCGTCTCGCGCTCGGTCAGCCCGGCGGCCGAGAGGCGCCCGCCCCCGTGCGGACCCGCGGCGGCGCTCCGGCCCGGGGTGGAGGCCACGCCCGCCCCGACGGCCCGGGCGATGACCGCCCGCGTGACCTCCGGCGACAGCAGGGCGTCTCCGGCGGCGACCGCGCGCACCGCGTCGGCGAGCTGCTCGGGGCGGGAGTTCTTCAGCAGGAACCCCGCGGCGCCGGCCTGGAGCGACTCCAGCAGGTAGTCGTCGCGGTTGAACGTGGTGAGCACGAGCACCGCCGCGGTGACGTCCGGGTCCGCGACGATGCGGCGGGTGGCCTCGAGGCCGTCCATGTCCGGCATCTGCACGTCCATGCAGACCACGTCGGGGCGCAGCGCGCGGGCCAGGTCGACGGCTTCCCGGCCGGTGCCTGCTTCGCCGACGACCTCCAGGTCCGGCGCGGCGCCGAGGATCGTCGCGAGGCCGGCGCGCAGCAGGGCCTGGTCGTCGGCGAGCAGCACCCGCACCGACCCCGCCGTCCGGGGCGTGCCCGCGGCCTCCTGCTGCGTCATCGCGCTCCTCCCGTCCGCGGTGCGAGCGGCACCCGCGCCCGCACCAGGTAGCCGCCGCGGCCCCGCGCCCCGGTCTCCAGCGTGCCGCCGTCCGCGGCGACCCGTTCCCGCATCCCGACCAGCCCGAGCCCGCCCGACGTCCCCCGGCCGACGCGCCGGCCGCCGGTGCCGTCGTCCGCCACCTCGAGCTCCACCGCGGCGCCGTCGTAGCGCAGCCGGACGTCCACCCGCGCGCCCGTCCCGGCGTGCTTGCGGACGTTCGTCAGCGCCTCCTGGCAGATCCGGTACAGGTTGAGCGACGTCAGCGGCGGCACGCGCACCGGCTCCCCCACGACCTGGAACTGGGCCTCGAGACCGTTGTCCGTGGCCTGCCGGACCAGCTCCGGGAGCCGGTCGACGCCGAGCGAGCCCACCGCCGCCTCGCCCGGCTCGGGCACCGGGGTGTCGCGCAGGGTCGTCAGCAGCCCGTGCAGCTCGTCGACGGCCTCCCGGGCGGAGTCCTCGACCTGCTCGAGCGCTGCCGCGGCGCGCCCCGGGTCCACGCCGAGCAGGGTGCGGGCGGCGGCCGCCTGCACGCCCATCATCGACACGTGGTGCGCGACGGCGTCGTGCAGCTCACGCGCCAGCCGCAGCCGCTCGATCGCCACGGCCTGCTCCTCGACGCGGCGGCGCTCCCCGACGAGCAGCCGGCCCCGCCAGTCGGTGCGGGCGCGCTCCCGTGCGGCGTTCCACGCGTGGTCGCCGAACCACCAGGCGCCGGCGAAGTACAGGACGTTGGTGAGCAGCTGGATCAGCAGGAACGCGACGAGCGGCGAGAACGCCCCGGCGTTGGAGAAGCCCTCGATCCCCTCGGGGTCGGTGACCGCCTGGAACATGGCGATCAGCAGCCACACGAACATCGCGACGACCACGACGCCGCGCACGACGAGGGCCCGCGTCCGCCGCGGGTCCCAGGCACCGACCGTGTACAGCGCCATGAACAGGGCGATGTTCGAGAACAGGGTCTCCGGGACGCGCAGCTCGCCGACCACGACGAACGCCGCCGCGACGGCTACCGCGACGGCGGCGGGCCACCGCCGGCGCACCGCCAGAGGTGCGGTGACGGCGAGCACGCACAGCACCGCCACCCAACCCTCGGCCGGGTCGTCGTACATCCCGGCGGTGCCGCCGAGCGCGAGGCTGAGCACCCCGCCGACCAGCAGGCCGGCCGCGAGCAGCGCGTCGTACCGGCGCTGGTCGGCGGTCAGGGACGGTCGTCGCCAGCCGGGGGCGTCGGGGTCGGCGTCGAGGTCGGCGTCGAGGTCGGGGCGCGGCACGGGCCCCACGGTAGCCGCCACCCGGACGGCCCCTACGCTTGGCGGAATGGCCCACCTGCTCGGCGGCGAAGCGCTGCACCTGTCCTTCCCGACCACGCGCGTCTTCGACGGCGTCACGGTCGGGCTGAACGAGGGCGACCGCGTCGGGGTCGTCGGGCGCAACGGGGACGGCAAGTCCTCGCTGCTGGCGCTCCTCGCGGGCCGGCTGACCCCGGACAGCGGCCGCGTGACCGTCCGCGGCGGGGTGCGCGTCGGCGTGCTCGACCAGACCGACACCCTCGACCCGGCGCTGAGCGTCGGCGCGGCGGTCGTCGGGGACCGCGTCGAGCACGAGTGGGCCGGCGACGCGCGCGTCCGCGACGTCGTGCAGGGCCTCGTCGGCGACCTGCCCTGGGACAAGCGCGTGGCCGACCTGTCCGGGGGTCAGCGGCGGCGGGTCGCCCTCGCGGCGCTGCTCGCCGGCGACGACGACGTGCTCATGCTCGACGAGCCCACCAACCACCTGGACGTCGAGGCCGTCACGTGGCTCGCCCGGCACCTGAACCGCCGCTGGTCCGCGAACGCCGGCGGCCTGCTCGTCGTCACCCACGACCGCTGGTTCCTCGACGAGGTGTGCACCGCGACGTGGGAGGTGCACGACGGGATCGTGGAGCCGTTCGAGGGCGGCTACGCGGCGTACGTGCTGCAGCGCGTCGAGCGCGACCGCATGGCGGCGGCCACCGAGGCCAAGCGGCAGAACCTCCTGCGCAAGGAGCTCGCGTGGCTGCGCCGCGGCGCGCCCGCCCGCACGTCGAAGCCGAAGTTCCGCATCGACGCCGCGAACGCCCTGATCGCCGACGTGCCGCCGCCCCGCGACACCGTGGCGCTGTCCCGCATGGCCACCGCCCGGCTCGGCAAGGACGTGGTCGACATCGAGGACGTGTCGGTGTCCTACGGCGACCACGAGGTGCTGCGGCACGTGACCTGGCGGATCGCGCCCGGCGAGCGCACGGGCGTCCTCGGCGCCAACGGCGCGGGCAAGTCGACGCTGCTGGGCCTGGTCACGGGCGCCGTCGCGCCGAGCGCCGGCCGGGTCAAGCGCGGCAAGACGGTGCAGGTCGCGACGCTCACGCAGGAGCTCGCGGAGCTGGCGGACATCGCCGACGACCGGCTGAGCGACGTCATCGGCCGGTACCGCACCACCTACGTCGCGGGCGGCAAGGAGATGACCCCCGGGCAGCTGCTCGAGCGGCTCGGGTTCACCAGCGCCCAGCTCTCGACCCCGGTCAAGGACCTGTCCGGCGGCCAGCGGCGACGGCTCCAGCTGCTGCTGATCCTGCTGGACGAGCCGAACGTGCTGGTGCTGGACGAGCCGTCCAACGACCTCGACACCGACATGCTCGCCGCGATGGAGGACCTGCTCGACACCTGGCCCGGCACGCTGCTGGTCGTCTCCCACGACCGGTACCTGCTCGAGCGCGTCACCGACCAGCAGTACGCGGTGCTCGACGGACGGTTCCGGCACGTGCCCGGCGGGGTGGACGAGTACCTGCGGCTGCTGGAGCACCACCGCGGCGGGAACCCGGTGCAGACGGGGGCCCCGACCGAGGCCACCGGGGGCGCCCCGGCGGCGCCCGGCGGCACCGGGCTGGACGGCGCGGAGCTGCGCGCGGCGAAGAAGGAGCTCGGGGCGCTGGAGCGGCGGATCTCGAAGCTGACCGGCCAGATCGAGGCGCTCGACCGGACGATGGCCGAGCACGACCCCGCGGACTACGTCGGCCTCACCGCGCTCGGGACGGACAAGGCGGCCCTGGAGGCCGAGGTGGCGGACGTCGAGGAGCGGTGGATGGCCCTCGCGGAGGCCGTCGAGGGCTGACCAGGGCGGCGCCGGCCCCGGGTCGCGCCGGACCCGGGCACGCGCACCGCGCGCCGGGAGGGCCACGCGGCTCACTAGGATCGACGGCATGTCCCGCATCCTCAGCGCTGTCGCCTGGCCCTACGCCAACGGCCCGCGCCACATCGGCCACGTCGCCGGCTTCGGCGTCCCCTCCGACGTGTTCAGCCGCTACATGCGCATGGCGGGCCACGACGTCCTCATGGTCTCCGGCACCGACGAGCACGGCACGCCGATCCTCGTGCAGGCCGAGCAGGAGGGCGTCACGCCCCAGGAGCTCGCCGACCGGTACAACCGCGTCATCGTCGAGGACCTCACCCAGCTCGGCCTGTCGTACGACCTGTTCACCCGGACCACCACGCGCAACCACTACGCCGTCGTGCAGGAGATGTTCCGCACGGTCCACAAGAACGGGTACATGGTCGAGCGGACCACCATGGGCGCCATCAGCCCGTCGACCGGCCGCACCCTGCCCGACCGCTACATCGAGGGCACCTGCCCGATCTGCGGCTACGACGGCGCGCGCGGCGACCAGTGCGACAACTGCGGCAACCAGCTCGACGCGATCGACCTCAAGAACCCGCGCTCGCGCATCAACGGCGAGACCCCGACGTTCGTCGAGTCGAACCACTTCTTCCTCGACCTGCCGGCGTTCGTCGACGCGCTCGGCGACTGGCTGCGCACCCGCACCGAGTGGCGGCCGAACGTCCTGAAGTTCTCGCTGAACCTGCTGGACGACGTCCGGCCCCGCGCCATGACCCGCGACATCGACTGGGGCATCCCGATCCCGCTCGAGGGCTGGGAGGACAACCCGTCGAAGCGCCTGTACGTGTGGTTCGACGCCGTCATCGGCTACCTGTCCGCGTCGATCGAGTGGGCCAGGCGGTCCGGGGACCCCGAGGCGTGGCGGCAGTTCTGGACCGACCCCGAGTCGCTGTCGTACTACTTCATGGGCAAGGACAACATCACCTTCCACTCGCAGATCTGGCCGGCGGAGCTGCTCGGCTACGCCGGCGGCGGGTCCAAGGGCGGCGAGCCGGGGGCGTACGGCCGGCTGAACCTCCCCACCGAGGTGGTGTCGAGCGAGTTCCTCACCATGGAGGGCAAGCAGTTCTCGTCCTCGCGCGGCGTCGTCATCTACGTCCGCGACATGCTGAGCCGCTACCAGCCGGACGCGCTGCGGTACTACATCTCCACCGCGGGCCCGGAGAGCCAGGACGCCGACTTCACCTGGGCCGACTTCAAGCGCCGCACGAACGACGAGCTCGTCGCCGGCTGGGGCAACCTGGTCAACCGCACCGCCAGCATGATCCACAAGAACGTCGGAGCCATCCCGCAGCCCGGGCCGCGCACGACGGTCGACGAGGACCTCCTCGCCACGACGACCACCGCGTTCGGCCGCGTCGGGGAGCTCATCGGCACGCACCGGCACCGCGCGGCCATCGGCGAGGCGATGCGGGTGGTCCAGGAGGCCAACCGGTACATCTCCGAGACCGAGCCGTGGAAGCTCAAGAACGACCCGGAGCGCCTCGGGACCGTGCTGCACACCGCGGCGCAGGCCGTGAGCGACTGCAACACCCTGCTGTCGCCGTTCCTGCCGCACTCGGCCCAGAAGGTGCACGAGGCGCTCGGCGGCACCGGGGCGTTCTCGCCGCTGCCCCGCATCGACGAGGTCACCGACCTCGACGACGCGTCCCGGTCGTACCCGGTCATCACCGGCGACTACCGCCGCGGCGTCACGCTGCCCGCGTGGCAGCCCACCGCGCTCGTGCCGGGCACGCCCGTCGGCAAGCCCGAGCCGGTGTTCACGAAGCTCGACGACGCGATCGTCGAGGAGGAGCTCGACCGGCTGCGGCAGGGCTGAGTGGGCCGCTCACGCTCCGGCCGGGACCGCGGCTGGCCGGCGCTGCCGGACGCGCTCCCGGCCCCCGTCGTCGACGACCACACGCACCTGGAGTCGGTGCTCGGCTTCGACGCGCCCCCGGGGGCCGAGCCGGCGCCCACCGGGCTCGACGACCACCTCGACCGGGCCGCCGCCGTCGGGGTGACCCGCATGGTGCAGGTCGGCTGCGACCTCGACGCCGTGGCCTGGACGGACGCGGTGCTGGCGGTGGACGCCGGGGCGGCAGACACCGGTCCCGTTCCGCAGCGGCCCGGCCGCCGCGCCCTGCTCGGCGCCGTCGCGATCCACCCCAACGAGGCCGTGCTGCACGCCGGCGTCCACGAGGTCGCGCCCGACGGCCTCGACCCGGACCCGCAGCCCCGCCACGACGTCGGACTGGACGACGCCCTGGCCCGCGTGGCGGCAGTCGCGCGCGGCAACGACCGGGTGCGGGCCATCGGCGAGACCGGGCTCGACCACTTCCGCGCCGGACCTCGCGGGCGGGAGGTGCAGCGTGAGGCGTTCCGGGCGCACGTCGCGCTGGCCAAGGAGCTCGGGCTGGCCCTGCAGATCCACGACCGTGACGCGCACGACGACGTCGTCGACGTCCTGCTGCGCGACGGCGCCCCCGAGCGGACGGTCTTCCACTGCTTCTCCGGGGGGCCGGCGCTCGCGGAGGTCTGCGCACGCGAGGGCTGGTTCTGCTCGTTCGCCGGGCCGCTGACGTACCCCGCGAACGAGGACCTGCGCGCCGCCCTGCGCCTGCTGCCCCTGGACCTGCTGCTGGTCGAGACCGACGCCCCGTACCTCACGCCGCACCCCCTGCGCGGCCGGCCCAACGCGCCGTACGTCGTCCCGCACACCGTCCGCCGGCTCGCCGAGGTGCGCGACCTCGACCTGGCGACGACGTGCGAGACCCTCGCCGCGACGGCCACCCGCGTCTACGGCACCTGGTGAGCTGACCGCCCCCTCTCTCCTTCCCCTCGGAGACTCCGAACGGCATCGGAGACAGGCACGCGCCATCGGAGGGCTCTGCGGACACCTCCGAGCCCGCGCGAGCACCTCCGAGCGTGCACCCCCACCTCTCCAGCACCGTGGGAGGCTCCCAACGGCATCGGAGAGGGGGACGCAGCATCGGAGGGCTCCGCGGGGACCTCCGAGCCCGCGCGGACACCTCCGAGAGCGGTGGGAGCCTCCGAACGCTCCGGGTGGCGGGTGGGGTGCCGGGCGGTGGTCCGCCGGGCGGGTGGTCGGGATCGCGGTGGCTTCCGCTGCGGGTCACGAATCGGTTACGGTCGGGGTTGCTGTACCCGGCGCGAGTCCCTCCCTCCCGCCGTCCCGACCTGCTGGAGCCGTCCGCGTGCCTGCGCCCGACCCGTCCGTGCCTCCCCGGCCGCTGCCGGCCGGGCGCACCGAGCCCCCCGCCGACGCCGGCGCGACCGGGTCCGCCTCGACGGGATCGACCCCGCACCCCGCACCGGGCGACGCGCACGCCCACCGCGCGCACGCCCACCGCGCGCACCGGTCCCGCCGGGGCCGGCTGCTGCGCCTCGGGGCTCAGGGCGCCGCCCTGCTGCTGGTCGCGGGCGCGACGACCGCGTTCGCCGGGCTGCACAAGACGGTGACGGTGGAGGTCGACGGCACGCCCGTCGAGGTCAGCGCGTTCGGCCGGACGGTCGGCCAGGTGCTCGCGGCGGGCGACATCGCCGTCGGCGAGCACGACCTGGTGGCCCCGGCGCTCGGCGAGCCCGTGCGCGACGGCTCCCAGGTGGTCGTCCGGCACGGGCGGCAGCTCGACGTCGAGGTGGACGGCGAGCAGCGCACGGTCTGGACCACCGCCCTCACGGTCGGCGAGGCCGTCGAGGGCCTCGGGCTGCGCGAGAACGAGACCCTGCTGTCCGCATCCCGGTCGTCGTCGCTGAGCCGCGGCGACGTCCTGCGGGTGTCGACGCAGAAGACGATCCACCTCGCGGTGGACGGCCAGGTGATCGACGGGGTGACGAGCGCCGGGACGGTGCGCGACGCCCTGCGGGAGATCGGCCTGGTGCTGAACGAGGGCGACCGCGTGTCGGTGCCGCTGGACGCCACCGCGACGGACGGGCTGGTGGTCCTGGTGACGCGCGCGGCGACCGGTGGCGAGCGCGTCGAGGAGGCCGTCCCGTTCGAGGAGCAGGAGGTCGAGGACCCGACGCTCGTCGCGGGCACCCGGGTCGTCGAGACGAAGGGCCGCGCGGGCGTGCGGACGACGACCTACGCGACCTCCACGGTGGGCGGCGCGGTCGTCGACCGGCAGGTCGTCGCGTCGGCGGTGACCGTCGAGCCGGTCACGCAGGTCGTGAAGGTCGGCACGATGGAGCTCGCGTCGGGCGTCGACATCACGGTCACGCCGGGCAGCGCGCAGGAGGTGGGCAAGCAGCTCGCCGCCGAGCGCGGGTGGGGCGACGACCAGTTCGCCTGCCTGCTGGAGCTGTGGAACAAGGAGAGCGGCTGGCGGGTCGACGCCGAGAACCGCTCGTCGGGCGCCTACGGCATCCCGCAGGCGCTGCCGGGCTCGAAGATGGCGAGCATCGCCGCGGACTGGCGCACCAACCCGGCCACGCAGATCACGTGGGGTCTGAACTACATCGCCGGCCGGTACTCGACGCCGTGCGGGGCCTGGTCGTCGTTCCAGGCCAAGGGCTGGTACTGACCCGCGCGGGCTGTCCCCCACTTGGCAGCAGATCACGAATGGGTTACGGTCGCGTGTCGCCCGTGACAGCCCGGAACCCCGGGGTATCGGGCAGCACCGCCCCTCCGGGTCCCGGAGGGCCGACCGCCGGATCGAGGATCCGGGACCGTCGGGTGCGGCTCCTCCCTCCAGGTGCCGCCGCAGCCGCGGGCTCCTGAGCCCCGGCACCGCCGGGCGTCGCGGACCGCGACGCACCCCGCCCCTCGTGCCCGGGACCGTCGTCGTCTGGACACACGTGACCTCCCTCCTCCGTCGCGCCCGCACGCGCCTCGCAGCCACGCCCGCCACCCTCCGCACCCGCGTCGTCCGCAACACGACGGACCCGGGGACCACGGACCAGGAGCCGACCGCCGAGCGCCGGACGCGCCGGGGTCGCGTGCGCCTCATCGGCGCCGCGACCGCCGTGGTCGTCCTGGCCACCGGCGGCATCGCCGTCGCGGACGCCCACAAGACCGTCACCCTCGACGTGGACGGCGTGACCACCACCGTCTCCACGTTCGCGGGCAGCGTCGACGGCCTCCTCGCCGAGCAGGACCTCGAGCTCGGCGCGCGCGACACCGTCAGCCCCGCCGGCGCCCTGAGCGACGGCGTCGACGTCGTCGTCCGGCGCGCCCGCCAGGTGACCGTGCAGGCCGACGGCGAGCAGGCGACGGTCTGGACGACCGCGCTGACCGCCGACGAGGCGCTCGAGATGCTCGCGACCCGAGGCGACGACGTGCGCCTCGTCGCGTCGCGCTCCACCGCGGGCGGCCGCCCCGACCTGTCGCTGGACCTCACGCTGGACGGACCGGCCGACGTGGTCGTGGACGGGACGACGCTCACGGTCCCGAACGGCAGCACGACGGTCGCCGACGCGCTCGACCGCCTGGACGTCGAGCTCCAGCCCCTCGACCGGGTGAGCGTGCGCCACCGGGACGACCGCGTGACGGTCGTCGTGAACCGCGTGGTCGTCGAGGACGTCACCACCACGAGCGAGGTGCCGTTCGACGCCGTCGAGCAGGGCGACCCGGCGCTGTACGTCGGCCAGTCGAAGGTCACCACCGCGGGCGTGCCCGGCGTGCGGACCGTCATCGAGCGCGTCACCACCGTGGACGGCGAGGAGACGGGACGCGACCTGCTGTCCGACGAGGTCACGCAGGCGCCCGTCGCCCAGGTGACGAACGTGGGCACCACGAAGCGCCCGGTCGTCGCCGCGCCGACCACCCCGAGCAGCCCCGCCGTCGGCGGCGGCGACGCGGCGGGCCTGAACTGGGGCGCGCTCGCGGCGTGCGAGTCGGGCGGCAACCCCACCGCGGTCTCGGCGACCGGCAAGTACCACGGCCTGTACCAGTTCTCGGTCGCCACCTGGCAGGCCGTCGGTGGCGCGGGCCTGCCCTCGGAGGCCTCGGCCGACGAGCAGACCGCGCGGGCGCAGATGCTGTACAACCGCTCCGGCGCCGGCCAGTGGCCGCACTGCGGGCCGCGGCTGTTCTCCTGACGCACCCACCCCGGCGGGCGGCGGCGCGCCGCCCGCCGGCGGGCGGCCGGTAGGCTCGCCCGCATGTCCTCCAGCACCGGCCCCGTCGCACCCGCGGCGGGGCCGCTGCTCGGCCCGGCCGAGATCCGCGCCCTCGCCGAGCGCGCGGGGATCCGGCCGACGAAGACGCTCGGCCAGAACTTCGTGCTCGACGGCGGCACGGTCCGCAAGATCGTGCGGCAGGCGGACGTGGTCGCGGGCGAGCGCGTCGTCGAGGTCGGCCCGGGGCTCGGGTCGCTGACGCTGGGCCTGCTGGAGGCCGGCGCGGACGTCGTGGCCGTGGAGATCGACCCGGTGCTCGCGGGCCTGCTGCCGGAGACGGTCCGCCGGCACGTCCCCGGAGCGTCCGTGGACGTCGTGGACCTCTCCGACGTCAGCCCGGACGCCCGCCCCGCCGAGCGCCCGACCCCCTCCGCCGGGTCCGCCCCCGCCCCGTCGCTGACCGTCGTGCGCGGTGACGCCCTCGACGTCCGGGCGCTGCCAGGCCGGGCGCCCACCGCGCTGGTCGCCAACCTGCCGTACAACGTGTCGGTCCCCGTGCTGCTGACGTTCCTCGAGCGGTTCCCGACCCTCGAGCGCGTCCTCGTGATGGTGCAGGCCGAGGTCGCGGACCGGCTCGCCGCACCGCCCGGCAGCCGCACGTACGGCGTGCCCTCCGCGAAGGCGGCCTGGTACGCCTCGGCGCGGCGGACCGCGACGGTCGGGCGCTCGGTGTTCTGGCCGGTCCCGAACGTCGACTCGGCGCTCGTCCGCCTGGACCGGCGCGAGCCCCCGCGGACCTCCGCCACCCGCGAGCAGGTGTTCGCCGTCGTGGACGCGGCGTTCGCGCAGCGGCGCAAGATGCTGCGATCGGCGCTCGCCCCTCTTGCCGGCGGATCCGCCCCCGCGGTCGCGGCCCTCGCCGCCGCGGGGGTCGATCCGCAGGCGCGCGGCGAGGCCCTGGACGTCGCCGCCCTCGCGCGCGTCGCGGAGCACCTGCCCGGCCTGTGAGCGCGACGCCGCACCTCCGGCACGCGGCCGACGACCCCGCGCCACCAGCGCCCGGACCTGGCACAGTGGTCCCGTGACCGACCTGCGCCTCGCCCCCCGCACCGGCCGTGAGGTCCGCGTGCGGGCGCCTGGCAAGGTCAACCTGTCCCTCCGGGTCGGCGCGCGCCGGCCCGACGGCTACCACCCCCTGTCCACCGTGTTCCAGGCGGTCTCCGTCTACGAGGACGTGGTCGCGACCGCTGCGGACGAGCTGCGGGTCACGGTCTCCGGGCCGCAGTCGGAGCTGGTCCCGACCGACAGCAGCAACCTCGCCCTGCGCGCCGCGCGGGCACTGGCCGACCGCACCGGTGTGGCCGACGGCGTGCACCTGCACCTGCACAAGGGGGTCCCCGTCGCCGGTGGCATGGCCGGGGGCTCCGCCGACGCGGCCGCGGCGCTGCTGGCGTGCGACGCGTTCTGGGGCACGGGCCTCGGGCGGGAGGAGCTGCACGAGGTGGCCGCCGACCTCGGCTCGGACGTGCCGTTCCTGCTCATGGGGCAGACCGCCGTCGGGGCGGGTCGCGGCGACCTGCTCACCGCCGCCCTCAGCCGCGGCGAGTACCACTGGGCGTTCGGCGTCCGGGACGAGGGGCTCGCGACGCCGCGCGTGTTCGAGGAGTTCGACACGCTCGGCGGCGGCCACCCGGGGCCGGAGCCCGACGCCGACGTCGCGCTGCTGCAGGCGCTCCGCGCGGGGGACGCGCCGGCGGTCGGCGCCCTGCTGCACAACGACCTGCAGGACGCGGCCGTGGAGCTCGCGCCCGGCCTGGTGGAGACGCTCGCCGTCGCCGAGGACGCCGGAGCACTCGGCGTGGTCGTCTCGGGGTCCGGCCCGACGGTCGCGGCGCTGGCGCGCAGTCGGCAGCACGCGCTCGTGATCGCCGCGGCGATGACCGCCGCCGGGGTCGCCGACTCCGTGCTCACCGCCTCCGGCCCCGTGCCCGGCGCGAGGGTGGTCGCCGGCTCCGACGTGCTCTGACCGGCGGCGGACGTCAGCCGCGCTCGACCGAACCGGACCCCGACACGTCCTGCTCGACCCGCGGGTCGCCGGTGTAGCGCACGGTCCCGGAGCCGCTGATCGACACGGCGAGCCGGTCCCGGACGCTGACCTCGGCGTCGCCGGAGCCCTCCACCGAGACGTTCGCCTCCTCCAGCCGGAGGTCCTCCAGGTCCAGGTCGCCGGAGCCCTCGATGCTCAGGTCGGCCGCACCCGCCCGGCCCGCCAGCTCGACGCCGCCGGAGCCCTCGACCGTCACGTCCACCCGGTCCGCGGCCACGCCGGTCGCGGACAGGCTGCCCGAGCCCTCGACCAGCACGCGCAGCCGCCCGCCCGTGACGTCGACCAGCTCGACGTCGCCCGAGCCGGACACCGCCACCTCGTCCAGCTGCGGCAGCACGAGCTCGTACGCGACGTCACCCAGACCGCCGAACAGCCGGTCCTCGGCCCCCAGGTGCAGCACGCCGTCGCGCTCCTCGACCACCAGGCGGTCGTGGGTGCGCTCGCTCGCCGTGATCGTCAGGCCGGGCCGGTCCCCGCGCCGCACGGTGAGGTCGCCGCCGGTCGCCAGGTCCACCGCGTGCACGTCGCCGACCTCGACGTCCCGGGCCGACGTCGGACCGCCGGGCCCGGCCACGCAGCCGCCGAGCGCGACGGCGAGCGCCGCCCCGAGCGCCGCTGCCGCAGCCGTCCTGCGGGGTGCCGTCCTGAGCGGTGCCATCGTGCGTCTCCTCGTCCCCGGCCGGGGGCCGTCCCCGCGTCGTCCCCTCGAGCCTCCCAGCCGTCCGGGGGACGCGGCATCGGGGACTCCCCGGAGCGCACCCTGAACCCCACCCGGAGCGCGCCGCGGCACCGTGCCGCGGTCGTGTCAGAGCCGGGTGAGCCCCCGCCGCAGCCCGCGGACGGCCTGGGCGATCCGCTGCTCGTTCTCGATGAGCGCGAACCGCACGTGCCCGTCGCCACCCGGGCCGAACCCGACTCCCGGCGAGACGGCGACGTCGCACTCACGGACCAGCAGCTCCGCGAACTCGATCGACCCGAGGTCCCGGTACGGCTCGGGGATCCGCGCCCAGGCGAACATCGTGCCGCGGGGCCGCAGGATGTCCCACCCGATCCGGGACAGGCCGTCGACGAGGGCGTTGCGCCGGCTCTCGTACACCGCGGACAGCTCCGCCGGGTACTCGGTCGCCTCGTTGAGCGTGACGGTCGCCGCGATCTGGATCGGCTGGAACGTGCCGTAGTCCAGGTACGACTTGAGCTTCGCGAGCGCACCCACGACGTCGCGCCGCCCGACGAGGAACGCCACCCGCCAGCCGGCCATGGAGTACGACTTCGTCATCGAGTACAGCTCGACCGCGACCTCCGTGGCGCCGACGCACTGCATGATCGACGGCGGCGTCCAGCCGTCGAAGCTCATGTCCGCGTACGCCAGGTCGTGCACGAGGACGACGTCGCGCTCCCGCGCCCAGTCGACCAGCCGCTGCAGGTCGTGCAGCTCGACGGTCGTGGTGGTCGGGTTGTGCGGGAAGGACAGGACGACGACACGCGGCTTCGGCCAGCCGAGGTCCCACGCCTCCATCACGCGGTCCACGTAGCCGCCGCCGTCCGTGCCGTCGCCGATCGGCACCTGGCGGGCGTCCGCCCCGGCGAAGTACGGGCCCCAGATGTGGATCGGGTACGACGGGGTCGGCACCAGCGCGGCGTCGCCCGGCTGCAGGAGCACCCACATGAGGTGGCTGAAGCCCTCCTTGGCGCCGATCGTCGAGATCACCTCGGTCTCCGGGTCGAGGGTCACCCCGAACCGGCGCAGGTAGTGGTCGGCGACCGCCTGGCGGAGCTTGGGGATGCCGCGGGACGCGGAGTACCGGTGGTTGCGGGTGTTCTGCGCCGCCTCGGCCAGCTTGTCGACCGCGAGCTGCGGGCTCGGCAGGTCGGGGTTGCCGAAGCCCAGGTCGACCACGTCCCGGCCGGCGCGCCGGGCCTCGACCTTGAGGGTGTCGATGATCGTGAACACGTACGGCGGCAGGCCCGGGATGCGTCGGAACTCCATGTCCCGACGCTAGACCCGAGGCCACGCCCGTGCGTGGAGGCGCGGTGGGAGGACCGTGCAGGTGCACAGGTCAGGCCCCCAGCGGCGTGCCGGGCGCCGGATCCGGTCAGCGGGCGCGCGCCGCCAGCGCCGCCCCGTACAGGTCCCGCTTCGGCACGCCGGCGACCTGGGCCACCTCGGCGACCGCGTCCTTGAGCCGCTCCCCCGCGTCGGCGCGTGCGAGCACCTCGGCCACCAGGTCCGCGGTCGACGCGACCTCCCGCGCGGGCGCCCCCGCGACCACCACGGCGATCTCACCCCGCACCTCGCCGTCCGCCGCCCACTGCGCGAGCGCCCCGAGCCCGTCGCGGACGACCTCCTCGTACGTCTTGGTCAGCTCCCGGCAGACCGCGGCCGGGCGGTCCGCCCCGAACACCGCCGCCATGTCCGCGAGCGTCGCCGCCAGCCGGTGCGGGGCCTCGAAGAACACCATCGTCCGCGGCTCGCGCTCCAGGGCGGTCAGCGCCCTCGACCGCTCCCCGGGCTTGCGCGGCGGGAACCCCTCGAAGCAGAACCGGTCCGTCGGCAGCCCGGACAGCGCGAGCGCGGTGAGCACGGCGCTCGGCCCGGGCGCGGCGGTCACGGTCAGTCCGGCCTCCACCGCGGCCGCGACGACCCGGAAGCCCGGGTCGGACACCGCGGGCATGCCCGCGTCGGTGACCACGAGGACCGTGCCGCCGCCGGCGACGACGTCGAGCAGCTCCGGGGTGGTCGCGGCCTCGTTGTGCTCGTGGTGGCTGACGACGCGCCCCCCGACGGTCACGCCCATGCGCGCGGCGAGCGCCCGCAGCCGCCGGGTGTCCTCCGCGGCGACGACGTCGGCCTCCGCCAGCAGCCGACGCAGCCGCGGGGAGGCGTCCTCGACGTCGCCGATGGGCGTCGCCGCGAGCACGAGCCGGCCGGCGCCGGTGGCAGAGGGGGTCACGGCGCCCAGCCTGCCACCTCCTCGGTGCGCGGACTCCCAGGTGGCGCTGAGCGGCCGCCCCTACGATGGCGGACGTGCCGCAGCCCGACGAGACGCCCGCGCCGCAGGCCGTCCCGCCGGGGCCGGCAGGGGCGCGGCCCCGCGCGTCCGACCGCTGGGACCCGGTGACGACGCCGGAGCCGGAGACCGCCCTCGTCACGGCGGACGCCCACGGCCCCGCGGTCGGGTCCGGCCCGACGGCCCCCGCCGACCCGGCCGCCCCGCCCCCGTCGCGCCGGGCCCACGCCGCCGCCGGCGGCGGGGACGACGCCGCGCTCTCCACCCACGACCGCCTGCTGGTCGCCCTGCTCGGCACCCGGACGCTGCTGCTCGGTGCGACGCGCCGCGCACGCGTGACGGGGTGGCTGTGGCCGCTCGCCGTCACGCTGCTGGGCGGCGTGCTGCGGTTCTGGCGGCTCGGGACGCCCCACGAGCTGGTCTTCGACGAGACCTACTACGTCAAGCAGGCGTACTCGCTGCTCGTGCAGGGCTACGAGGGGACCTGGGGCGACGACGCGAACCCGCTGTTCGCCGCCGGGGACGGCTCGGCGCTGCAGGACCAGGCCGAGTACATCGTCCACCCGATGGTCGCCAAGTGGCTGATGGCCCTCGGGATCCACCTGGGCGGCGGCATCGGGTCGTCGGCCGCGTGGCGGCTCGCGTCCGCGGTCGCGGGCACCCTGGCCGTGCTGATGGTGGCGCGCATCGGCCGGCGGCTGTTCGCGTCGACGGCGCTCGGCACGCTGGCGGGCCTGTTCCTGGCGGTGGACGGCGAGGGCATCGTCCACTCGCGCACCGGGCTGCTGGACGGCTTCCTCATGGTGTTCGCGCTCGCGGCGTTCGGCGCGCTGCTGCTGGACCGCGACCAGGCGCGCCGCCGGCTCGCCGCGCGGACGGCCGCCGTGCTCGACTCCGGCGCGCCCCTCGGTCTCGGCCCGCGGCTCGGGTGGCGCTGGTGGCGGTTCGCGGCGGCCGTGCTGCTGGGCCTGGCGATCGGCACCAAGTGGTCCGGGCTGTACGTCCTGGCCGTCTTCGGCCTGCTGTCCGTCGCGTGGGACGCGACCGCGCGCCGCACCGTCGGGGTGCGCCGCTGGCCGCTGGCCGCCCTGTGGCGCGACGCCGTCCCCGCGGCGCTGGTGATGGTGCCGACGGCGGCGCTCGTCTACGTCGCCACGTGGTGGTCCTGGTTCGCGCACCCCGCGGCGTACCTGCGGCAGTGGGCCGTCGAGCACCCCGGCGAGGGCGTGACCTGGCTCCCGCCGGCGCTGCGGTCGCTGTGGCACTTCCACACGCAGATGTGGGACTTCCACACCCACCTGACCGCCGAGCACGCGTACGCCGCCCACCCGCTGGGGTGGATCGTGCAGTGGCGGCCGACGTCGTTCTACTACCCGGACTCCGTGTCCGGGCTGACCGGTGCGGCCGCGCGCGACGCCTGCGGCGCGGACGCGTGCTCCCAGGCCATCACGTCGCTCGGGAACCCGGTGCTCTGGTGGCTCGGCGCAGTCGCGCTCGTGGTCGCGGTGGTGGTCCTCGTCGTGCGGCGCGACTGGCGCGCCGGCGCCGTGCTGTCGGGCGTCGTCGCGGGGTGGCTGCCGTGGTTCGCCTACGCGCACCGCACGATCTTCACGTTCTACTCGATCGCGTTCGCGCCGTGGGTGGTGCTCGCGCTCGTCTACGTGCTCGGCCTGCTGCTGCACTCCGGGGACGACAGGCGACGCCGCCGGGGGATCGCGACGACGGTCGCCGTGACGCTCGTGGTGCTCGCCGTCAGCGCGTTCTTCTACCCCGTCTGGACGGCGTGGGTCGTGCCGTACGACTTCTGGCACCTGCACATGTGGCTGCGGTCCTGGATCTAGGCGGCCCGGTCCGCTGCCCGGCGGACCCGGCGCGCCCGGGCCGCCCCGCCCCCGTCCGCCTCAGCCGACGTGCCAGTCCACCTGCAGGCTCGGGTACCAGGCGAGGCCCTGCGCGTCCCACCGCGGGCCGTGCGCGGCGACGCGTGCGCGGAAGTCCTCCCAGTCGCGCTGCTCGGGGCGCGTCCACGCCACCTCGGCCACGGCGGCCAGCCGGGGCAGCAGCATCGTCATGAGGTCGTCCAGGCTGCGCAGCGTCTCCGTCCACACCGTCGCCTCCACGCCGATGACCGATCCCTCGGGCAGCCCCGGCACCAGCGCGGTCGGCTCCCAGTCGTAGGCGTCGCGCAGCTCGATGTGGCCGGCCCACTCCAGGCCCAGCGGGGTGTCGGCGTCGTACTTCATGTCCAGGTACGCCTTCGACCCGGGGCTCATGAGCAGCCGGGCACCCGCGCGCGCCGCCGCGACGAACGGCGCGGGATCCATCCGGGTGTCCCAGTACTGCACGACGGTGCCGGGCTCCAGCGGGGTCGTCGCGATCTCCTGCCAGCCGACGACCTGCTTGCCCGCGGCGCGCACGGCGTCGGAGGCCATCGCGACCAGGCGCGCGTACTCGTCGTGCCCCATCGTGAGCACCTCGTCGCCGCCGATGTGCACGTACTCCCCCGGCGTCACGGCCGCGACGTCCCCGAACACGTCCCGCAGGAACGGCTCGGTGGCCGGCAGGTCCGCCGCCAGCTTGCTGAAGCCCACGTCGATCCCCGTGTACGCCTCGGTCGGCACGCCCTCGGGCGTCAGCTCGCCGTAGGCGTGCAGGGCGGCGTTCACGTGCCCCGGCACGTCGATCTCCGGCACGACGCGCACCCCGCGCGCCGCGGCGTACGCGACGAGCGCCTCGTACTCCTCGGTCGTGAAGAAGCCGCCCGGGTCGCCGTCGACGGCGGTGCCGCCCGAGCGCGCCGCGAGCGCCGGGCGGGACGGCAGGTCGAGGCGCCACCCCTGGTCGTCCGACAGGTGCAGGTGCAGCACGTTGAGCTTGTACGCCGCCATCAGGTCGACGACGACGCGCAGATCGTCCGGCCCGAAGAAGTGCCGGGCGACGTCGACCGAGAGCCCGCGCCAGCCGTGCGCGGGCGCGTCCTCCACCACGACCGGGGGCGCCACGAACGTCCCACCCTCCCGGCGGAGCAGCTGGTGCAGGGTCGCGAGCCCGCGCATCAACCCCTCGGCGGACCCGGCGCTGATCTCCACGCGGTCCTGGTCGACGTCCACGCGGTACTCCTCGGTGCCCGGTCCCTCCGCGAGCCGCAGCGCCACGTCGCCGGGTTGCGTGGGCTCGGCGACGTCGCGGTACCGCATCTCCACGGTCGCGCCGGTGACCCGGCTCAGGCCCTCCGCGGCCAGCACGCCGAGCGAGACCTCGGCCGGGGAGACGCCCACGGTGACGGTGGTGCCGGCCGAGACGACGAACGGCGGCCCGTCTCCCACGCGCACCGACCGGGGGGCAGGGACCAGACGCAGGGCGGTGACGGGAGTGGGCACGGGAGTCCTTCCGGACGACGGGACGACGACGGGCGCACTCCTGCCCGGCCCCCGGGACCAGTGTGCCGTCTCGGAGCCACTGCGGGGGACGACGCGCGGGGGCGCACCGACGGGCACGACGGGGCGTGCGACCAGCGCGTCCGCGACCGCCCGCCGTGCCCTGCCACCGACTGCTGGGAGCCGTCTGGTCACGGGCCGGACGCGGCCGGGGCACCACGGCAACGATCCGGTCTCCTTCGGTCCGGGACGCCCCCGCTGCGGGCACCCGGCCCACTACCGTCCAGCCATGCGGGCACCGATCGGCCGAGACGTGACAGGGACCCCGGTGGGGCGCGACCGCCGGGGATCCACCGTGGGACCGCGCGCCACCCGCCCGGCCCGGCGGCCGGCCGGGTGGCGGAAGGGAGCGGCGCGCGGCGCCCTCGGCCTCGCACTCCTGGCGACCCTCGTCGCGGGCTGCAGCGCCGGCGGCGGAGCCGACTCCGGCGGGGCGTCGATGACGGACACCGGCGCGTTCTCCGGCGAGGGCTCCGTCACCGGCGGGGACGACGCGGGCGGGGCCGCTGCCGACCTCGGGGACGGCGCCCCGGCCGACCTCGGCGCGGACGCCGCGGGTCGCCAGGTCGTCACGACCGGTGACGTCGCGCTCACCGCCCCCGACCCGCGCGGCGCAGCCGACGGGGTCGTCGCGCTGGTGGAACGGGCCGGCGGCCGGGTGGACGCGCGCCAGGAGACCTCCGCGCGGGCGGAGGACGGCACCGACGCGTCCGCCAGCCTCACGGTGCGGGTGCCCTCGGACGACGTGAGCGACGTGCTCGACGCGCTGGAGGACCTCGGCGACGTGCAGGAGGTCGATCTCAGGTCCGAGGACGTCACCGCCGCGGCGCAGGACCTCGACGCCCGCATCCGCGCCATGCGGCTGTCGGTCGCCCGCATGGAGGACCTCCTCGCCGGCGCCGCCACGCAGGCGGACGTCATCAGCGCCGAGAACACCCTGACCGAGCGGCAGGCGGCGCTCGAGCAGCTCGAGTCGCAGCGGGCGCGCGTCGCCGAGCAGGTGGCGCTCTCCACCCTGCACGTCATGATCTGGAGCGACGGCGCGCCCGCCCCCACGACGGACGAACGGACCGGGTTCCTCGGCGGGCTGGCGTCCGGGTGGGACGCGCTGGTCGAGGTGCTCGGCGTGGCGCTGCTCGTGCTCGGCGCGCTCGTCCCCTGGCTCGCGGTCGCCGCCCTGGTCGTCGGCGCGGTCGTCGCGGTGCGCCGGGTGCTGCGGCGCCGGCGGGCGCGGCGGGGGCCGGAGGGCGGCCCCGACGAGGAGGCACCCGGGGGCGGCACGGCGGGTCCGCACGAACCGATAGTGGTGGGCGGCGCACGGGACTGACCGCGGTCACCCGCCCGGTGGGGCGGTCGGCCCGGCGGGTCGGGTGCGGCCCGCCGGCCGGGGGCGTCAGGCCGGACGGGAGCCGGGTCAGGCGGGGACGGTCGCCCGCTCGTCCTCCGGGTCGGTGGCCGCCAGCCGCCGGGCGATCACCGCGCACGTCGCGAGCTGGAGCTGGTGGAACACGATCACCGGCAGGGCGACGCCCGCGGCCGCGACCGGCCCGAACAGCACGCTCGCCATGGGCAGGCCGGTCGCGAGGCTCTTCTTGGAGCCGCACATGAGCAGCGCGATGCGGTCGCGGCGCCCGAGGCCGAGCAGCCGCCCTCCGCTCCACGTCGCCAGCAGCATGAGGCCGAGCAGCACCGCGCACACCACGAGCAGCACCGCGAGGACGCCCACGGTGAGGTCGTCCCACACGCCCGACCGCTCGGCCTCGGACACCGAGCCGTACGCGACCAGCAGGATCGTCCCGCGGTCCGTCAGCAGGGTCACGGGCCGGTGCGAGCGCACCCACCCCCCGATCCACGGCTGCAGCACCTGCCCGGCGACGAACGGCAGCAGCAGCTGCAGCAGCGTGGCGCCCGCGGAGCCGCCGACGGGCCCGCCGGCGCGCGACATCAGCAGGCCCACCAGCAGCGGGGTCAGCACGATGCCGAGCACGTTCGACACCGTGGCCCCGGTGATCGCGCCGGCGATGTTGCCGCGGGCGATCGACGTGAACACGACGGAGGACTGGATGGTCGACGGCAGCAGCGACAGGTAGAGCAGCCCGGTCTGCAGGTCGCCCGGCAGCACCGACTCCGGCAGCAGCTGCGCCCCGAGCCCGAGCACCGGGAACAGCAGGTACGTGGAGGCGAGCATCCCGCCCTGGAGCCGCCAGTTGCGCAGCCCCGCCCAGACGTCGCTGGTCGCCATGCGCGCGCCGTACAGGAAGAACAGCAGCACGACGGCACCGGTGGTGACGTGGTCGAGTCCCGTCGCGAACGCCCCGGACGCCGGGGCCAGCAGCCCCAGGACGAACACGGCGACGATCATGACGACGAGGGGGTCCACCCACGTCCGGACGGCGGACCGGACCCGGGACCACCGGCCCGGTCGGGTCGGGGTGGCGTCAGGCACCGGGACATTCTGCCACCGGCAGGTCGGCCGCCCCGTCACGCCGTCAGCCCGCGGGGGTCACGTCGTACGTCAGGTGCGCGAACTGGCCGAACCGCTCGACCGTCCGCAGCCGCAGGCGGTCCGCCCCGACGGCCCGCGGCAGCACCGGGGCGCCGCCGGTGAGCGCGGCCGGCGCGACCGAGAGCTGCACCTCGTCCAGCGCCCCGGCGTCGAGCAGCTGCCCGGCCAGGTCGCCGCCGCCGACGAGCCACGCGTCGCCGTCGCCCGCCGCCTCCTGGATCCGGGGCAGCACCTGCGCCACCGGTCCCCTCACGAACCGCACGTCCGCTCCGGCGGGCACCGGCAGCTCACGGGTCGTGAACACGAACAGGGGCCGTCGGCCGAAGTACCCCGGCCACCGCTCGGGGTGCGTGATCAGGTGCTCGTGCTCGACCACCCACTCGTACGTCGTGGACCCCAGCACCAGCACCGTGATGCCGGCCAGGAACTCCTCCTGGTCGGGCGCCACCGAGTCGTCCACGGCGAACAGCCAGTCGAGGGAGTTCCGCTCGTCGGCGATGTACCCGTTGAGGGTCGTGGCGGTGTTGTAGATCGTCCTCATCGCGCGACCGTAGCGCCGGGGTCCGACACCCCCGGGGGGCAGGGGCGGCGGTCGGAAGCCGAGGGCGCCGGGGGCGCCGGGGGCACGGCGCGGCCGCCGCGCCCCGGCCGCTCCGTGCCGAACGCGGCGACGGAGACGCACGAAGGGCCCGCCATGACGGCGGGCCCTTCGTGTGCTGCTGGTGGAGCTGAGGGGATTCGAACCCCTGACCTTCTCATTGCGAACGAGACGCGCTACCAACTGCGCCACAGCCCCTTGAGCGGTGAACAGCGTAGCACCCGGTGAGGGGTGCTCACGACACCGCCGGCCGCGGCTACTCGCCGGCCGCGCGACGCCGCGCGAGGACGGCGTCCAGGTCGATGGAGCCCGTGGGGACCTCCGGCGCCGCCGGGGCCGGGGCCGCCGCGGCGGACGCGCCCGTGTCCACCGCGGCGGTCGACGCACCGGTCTCGGCCGGTCGCTCCGCCGCCGAGCTCGCGGCGCCCGCGACGGGCCCGTCCGCGGCCGCGGGCGCGAGGTCGCGGTCGGCGACCGGCGTCCGCACCGGTGCCGCGTGCGTCGAACCCTCGACCTCGCCCAGCGGAGCGGGCTCGCGGCGTGGTGCGGGCGCCTTCATCGCGTACGTGGGCCGCGGCACGGCCACCGGGGACCACGTGTCGCCCTCGCGGCCGCCGTCCCGCACGGGCCGTCCGGCAGGCGCCTGGTCGGCACGCACCCGGGTGATGGCCTGGGTGTCGGCCGACGAGGGGTGGACCGCCCGGCCGGCGGCGTGGCTGCGGGCCGGACGGGTCGTGCGGGCGCGGGCGGTCTCGTGCGCCGCGGCGATCCGGCGCTCCCACTCGGCCTCGGCGGCCTGGCCCTGCACGACGGCGTGCCTCCCGAGCCCCAGCACCGTGGCCAGCAGCACGGTCGGCACCAGCCCGGCGAGCACGCCGACGGCGGTCGCCGCGACGACGACCCATCCGGCCGCCGACGCCAGCAGCAGCGCCCCCGCGAGCGCCCCGCGGCGGCGCGCGGCGGCGCCACGGCGTGCCGTCGCCGCGGCGTGGGCGGCCTGGAGCTGCGCGGCGCGGCGGGCGGCGTCGGCGCCGACCCTGTCCTGGGTCCCGTGCGGTCGGTCCACGTCCGTGGCTCCTCTGTCCGTTCCGGCGAGCCGGGTACCCGTGCCCGGGGTGAGCAACCCGGCTCGCTTGTCCACCGGGCCGCAGTCCGGCCGGACACCCCGGGCGACGTCCGCGCGCCGGCGCCGTCCGGACCCCGCGGGGCCGGTCACCGCCAGCACCCGCAACGCGTCGGAGAACCGGTCGTCGGTCCGCGACTCGAGCAGCTGCTGCCGGTGCCGCAGCTTGTGCGGCACCAGGTACGCGATCCACAGGACGACCACCACGAGGGCCGTCGGTCCGGCGAATTCGTACACTCCACGACGGTAGGGGCCGCGCGCGCGGTGCGACCGGACCCCTCGCGGCGTGTCCGCGGGGAAATCACACCGGTGTGATTCCCCGGTCCCGCGCCCGGCCGGTCAGGCGCGCGGCGTCCGCGCCGCGTGCCAGCGCGCGAGCAGCCCGCCGGGGACGTCCTCGGTCGTGAGGGCGAACGTCCGGTGGTCGCACCACCGGCCCTGGATGTGCAGGTAGCGCTCGCGCAGACCCTCGTCCCGGAACCCCAGCTTCTCCACCACGCGCAGCGACGGGCCGTTCTCCGGGCGGATGTTCACCTCGACGCGGTGCAGCCCCAGTCCGGCGAAGCAGTGGTCGGTGGCGAGCGCGACGGCGGTGGGCATGATGCCGCGCCCCGCGACGTGCCGCGCGATCCAGTACCCGATCGACGCGGAGTACAGCGAGCCGTAGGTGATGCCCGAGACCGTCAGCTGCCCGACGAGCTCGCCCTCGTGCTCGACGGCGAACGGCAGCGACGACCCCGAGCGTGCCTGCCGGTCGAGCGTCCGCACGAACTGCGCGAACGTCGGACGACGCCCGCTGAGCGGCTCGGGCGAGGTCGCGTCCCACGGCTCGAGCCACGCGGCGTTGGCAGCCCGCAGCCGCATCCAGGACGCCTCGTCGGCGCGGCGCAGCGTCCGGAGGGCCACGTCGCCGTCGGTCAGCACGACCGGCCAGCCGCGCGGCATCAGCCCTCCAGCACCAGGCAGTGCACGACCTGCCCGGCCACGACGGCGGTGTCCTGCTCGCCGACCACGGCCAGGGCGTTCGCGTGCGCGAGGCCGGTCACCGAGGGCACACCCGGGTCGCCGACCGGCGTCACGCGGTAGCCCTCGCTCGGCGAGCCCACGACGGCGGCGGGGACGAACTGCCGCACCCCCGCCGGCGACTCCCAGCCCACGTCCGCGCGCGCCGCCACCGACGGCCGGAACAGGTCGGTGTGCCCGGCCATCGCACGCAGGGCCGGGCGGACGAAGACCTCGAACGCGACCTGCGCGGCGACCGGGTGGCCGGGCAGCGCGAAGAGCGGCACCGCACCGGCGCCGCCGCCCACCGTCCCGAACCCGTGGCGGAAGCCGGGAGCCATCGCCACCTGGTCGAACCGGACCGTGCCGAGCGGCGCGAGCACGTCGGCGAGGGTGTCGTGCTGCGACTCGGACAGCCCACCGGTCGTCACCACGACGTCCGCGCGCACGAGCTGGTCCTCGAGAGCCTCGCTCAGCACCGCGCGGTCGTCGGTCACGACGCCCACCCGCACCGGCGTCGCACCGGTGTCGCGGACGGCCGCCTCCAGCGCGTGGCCCGCGGCCTCGTAGACGCCGCCGTCGCGCCGGGGCGTCCCCGGCTCTGCCAGCTCGGACCCCGTCGAGACCAGGACCACGCGCGGGGCGGGATGCACCCGCAGGCGTCCCCGGCCGCTCGCCGCGGCGACCGCCAGCTGCCGGGCGCCGAGGCGCGTGCCCGCCGCCAGGACGACCGCTCCCCGCACGGTGTCCGCTCCGACCGGCCGCACGTTCGCACCGGGACCGGGCAGCCGGTGCAGCGCGACCCGCACGGCGCCGCGGTCGGTGTCCTCCGCGGCGACCACCGCGTCCGCGCCCGCGGGCACCGGCCCGCCCGACGCGATCCGCACGGCCTGGCCGGGGGCGAGACGCAGCGCGGCCGGGTCGCCGGCCAGCACGTCGTGGGCGACCGGGAGCACCGGGGCTCCCGCACCGTGCAGGTCGCCGCTCGCGACCGCGTACCCGTCGCACGCCGCGACCGGCCGCGAGGGCACGTCCGCGGGGGCGACGAGGTCCTCGGCGAGGATGCAGCCCGACGCGTCGGAGAGCACGACGTCGAGCGGGGCGACCGGGCCCACCGCGGCCAGCACGGCCGCGAGCTGGTCCTGCACGGATCTCATGCCCGCATTCTGCCCGGCGGGCACGGCGGCGGGCGCGCGCACCGCGCCGGGCGTGCACGTTGGTCCGCCCTCCCGGCCGCCCGGCAGGGCGGACCACCGACGCGCTGTCCGCCGATGGTCCTGCTGCCGACCACGGGCGTTTGCGACACTAGGGGCATGAGCGCCGTCGCCCAGCCGTACCCGCACGTCTCCGACGGCAGCACGGCGACCGAGGTGAAGGACGAGTTCCGGGCCCTCCTGCGGGCGGCCCGGCAGGCCCGGTCGGCCCGGAGGCGCACGGATGCGGCGGACGCGTTCGTCGACGTCGTCGAGACGATCCCCGCCCTGGCCGACGCCCGGTGCGTCGCGGTGTACTCGGCACGTCCCACCGAGCCCGACACCGGCCCGCTGCTCGACTCCCTGGCGGGACGGCAGATCGAGGTGCTGCTGCCCGTGCTCGGCGCGGGGCTGCAGCGCGAGTGGGCGCGCTACGCCGGCCGGCACGACCTGCTGCAGCGCGCTCCCGGACGCCCGCCCGAGCCCTCCACGCCGTCCCTCGGTGCGGAGGCGCTCGCCGAGGCCGACGTCATCATCGCCCCGGCGCTCGCCGTCGACACCACCGGCACCCGCCTCGGTCAGGGCGGCGGCTGGTACGACCGCGCCCTCGCGCACGCGCGCCCCGGCACGCCCGTGATCGCCCTGGTGTTCGCCGAGGAGCTCTACGACGCCGAGGTCCGCCCCCTGCCACGCGAGCCCCACGACCGGACGGTCGACATCGTCGCGACGCCGGAGCGCTGGTACCGCCTGGGGGCGTGACCACGCACCCCGGGGGTGAGCTTGCCGGGGCGCGTATCATTGGCACTCGGACACGGAGAGTGCCAGGCACGCCGCCGACGAGCGCGCGGACGGCAGGCACCTCCCCCACCAGGTCACGTCATCCGCGGGAGACAGCAGTGCCCACCTACTCGTACACCTGCACCGAGTGCGGCCACGCCTTCGACATCCACCAGTCCTTCAGCGACGCGGCGCTCACCGAGTGCCCCAGCTGCGGCGGGCGCCTGCGCAAGGTCTTCTCCGCCGTCGGCGTGGTCTTCAAGGGATCGGGCTTCTACCGGAACGACTCCCGGTCGGGCCGGACGTCGGGCTCGAGCAGCTCGTCGTCGAGCGCCGCGTCGTCGTCGAACGGCTCGTCGTCGTCGAACGGCTCGTCGGGCTCGGGAGGGACGTCCGGGGGGTCGTCGTCCGGCGGGTCGTCGAGCACGTCGACGACCTCCTCGGCGGCCTCGTCCTCCTCCGCGGCGAAGCCCGCCGCCGGCTGAGCCGCCCGGCACCGCCGAGGGGTGGGTGCCCGCCCCTCCACAGGGCGCCCTGCCGCCCGTCGTCCCCAGCCGTGCTCTCCGCGACCTGAGCGGTCGGCGCTCCCGCGGCTAGCGTCGCGCCATGGCTGTCACCGAACGGATCCCCCCACGGGCGCGACGGGCGCTGCGGCTGCTCGCCTGGCGGGCCCGGCGCCCGCTGGCGGCGGTCTGCGCCGCCCTCGCGGTGGTCTCCGTCGTCGAGCGTGTCCGCCCACCCGACCCGCCCACCGTCGAGGTGCCCGTGGCGGCCCGCGACCTGGAGGCCGGGGCCGTCCTGCGGCCGCAGGACGTCCGCCTGCAGCCGGTCCCGCCTGCACTCGTGCCGCGTGACGGCCCCCGGCGCTCCGGTGACGTCACGGGGCGGCCGCTCCTCGTGGCGGTCCCGCAGGGCCTCCCGATCGTGCCGGAGCTGCTCACGGACGAGACGGCTGTCCCTCCGGAGGGGACGGTCGTGGTGCCCGTGCGGTTCGCGGACGCGGGCGTGGCCGCACTGCTCCGTCCGGGCGTGCTCGTCGACGTCGTCGCCGCGCCGGTCCGGGAGGGCGACGAGCCGGAGCGCCTGGCGCGCGGCGCCGTCGTCCTCGCCCCCGCCGGAAGCGGTGCCGGTGACGCGCCGGGCACGGCGGCTGCGGACAGCCCGGGGCCCGCCGCCGATCGCGGCGGTGGCCTGCTCGGCACGTCCGCCGCCGACGGTCCCGTGCTGCTGGCCGTCGGGCCCGAGGACGCGCTGGGCCTGGGGGCGTCCGCGTCCTCGCGCGTGCTCGGCGCGGTCATCGTGGGATGATGCCCCGGACCACCCGGCACCGGACGTGCTCACGACGGGCACCGGAGGAGTTCACGACATGAGCGACGCACTACGCCAGGGCCTGCGCAGCACCACGGAGCGCGCACGGGGTCTCTCGGGCGTCTTCCAGGGGTTCAAGGACTTCGTCTCGCGGGGCAACGCCGTCGAGCTCGCCGTCGGCGTCGTCATCGGCGCCGCGTTCGGCGCGGTGGTGGCGGCCGTGCAGGCCGGGCTGATCGGCCCGCTGATCGCCATGATCTTCGGCAAGCCGGACATCTCGAACCTCTGGGTGATCAGCGGCCGGAACGACGCCGAGATCAACGTCGGCGTGATCCTCGACGCGCTGCTGCAGTTCCTAATCACCGCGGCGGCGGTCTACTTCGTCATCGTGCTGCCGCTGAACAAGCTGGCCGAGCGCCGCAAGCGGGGCATCGAGGCCGAGCCGGCCCGTCCGTCGGAGGACATCCTGCTGCTCCAGGAGATCCGCGACCTGCTCGCCGCGAGGCAGGGTGCCACGCCGCCTCCGGCCCCCGGCACGCCGCCGGCCGACTCGGGCCCCGGCGCGCACGCCGCGCCGCAGCCCCCGCTCTGACACCGGCCCCCCGCCCGGCGCGGGGTCGCACCGGGCCGACACGTCTCGAGCCGCGGGGCGGTGGGACACTGGCCCGGTGACGACGCCGCCGACCGACCCCCGACCCGGCACCACACCCCCGACGCGCCGTGTGGTGGACGACACGCCCCTGATCCCGGGGCGGAGCGCCGACGACTCGGACAGCGGCTGGGGTGACGACCGGTCGGACTCGAACGACGACCGCCTGCTCCGGGACGTCCCGCCGCACTGGTGACCCCGTCCGCCGCGGGTCCCGGGGGCGCCACCCCCCGCCTCGCGGCGTCAGCGCACCGGTCGCCCGGCACGGGCGCACCCCACACGCCGGTCGCCCGCCCGGCGCGTCAGCACGTACCGGTCACCCGCTCGGCGCGTCAGCGACCGCCGGCCGACCGCCGCACGGCCGCCGCGACCACCGAGTCGACCCGAGCACCACGTCGCGTGACACCGAGCTCCCGGCGGAGCGCGGCGCCCAGCTCCTCCGGCGTCCGCTCGCTGCCGTCCGACACCAGCCAGGCCACGAGGTCGTCGAGCTGGTCGTCGGAGTAGGCGCTGATCGGCAGGCCCGGGCGCACGTCGGGCCGGGGGCCGCCGGGCACCGCCAGCGTCGGCTGGACGGCGCGGACCGCCCCGGTCATGGGAGCTGCAGCCTCCATGACGCCGGGGATCTGCGAGGCGATCGCGGGGATCGGGGAGGTCGACGGGCGCGGGCCGCCGGCGGGGCGCTCGTCGGCGGGCCGGGCGGAGGAGGCATCCCGGTCCGCCGCGCCCTGTCCAGCCGCGCCCGGGGCCTGCGGAGGCGTCCACGTCGTCCCGGCCGCGCCACCCGGCGCCGTCGCTGTCGGTGCCTCCGCCCGGACCTCCTCGGGCGTGACGGTCGCGGCGCTGCCGGTCCGCCGGCCGCCTGCCACGGCGGGTGTCCGGACCTCGTCGGGGCCGGTGCCGTCCGCGGTGCCGCGGCGGTCGGCGGGGGCCGGCGCGCGGACCTCCTCCGGGCGGGCACCGCCTCCGGCGGGCAGCCCGACGGCCGGCAGCACGGCGAACCCGGTGAGCGTCGGGGCCGGCCCCGTGCCGTCGTCGCCGAGCAACGGGACCTCGGGCACGAGCAGCCTGCCCCTGCGACGCTCCGCCTCGGCCTCCGCGATCCGGCGGTCGGCCACGGCGTGCAGCGCCCGGCGGATCCGGTCGACCTCGGAGGCGGGGTCGAGGAACGCGGCCGCCGACCACACCCGCAGCACGCTCCAGCCCAGGCGCTCGAGGCGCTCCGCGACCTGCCGGTCGCGCACCCGCACGCTCGGCTCGCCCAGGTACGCGTCGTCGTCGGTGAGCACGGCGACGAGCAGCTCGCCGGGCAGGTCCGGGTGCCCCACGGCCATGGGCAGGTGCAGGCCGCCGGGCAGACCGTGGTCGAGCTCCACGACGAGCCCGTGGCGCCAGAGCCGCTCGGCGAGGTCGACCACCAGGCGGTCGGGCTCCGCGGGGACGTCACCCCCGGTCGGCACGCGGTCGTCCGGCTGCACCGCGTCCGCGGGGGTCCCGGCAGGGTCGCGCCCCGCCACGTCGGTGGCCGCACCGGCCTGGAGGTCGCCGCCGGCAGCCTCCGGGACGGCGGACGGCTCCACCGCCGCGTCCGTCTCCCCCGCCGCCCGCCGCTCGGCGAACCGCAGCAGGTCGACCAGCAGCCGGGGGCCGGGTCCGCGCAGGCGCTCGGGGTCGATGTCGGCCGTGGCGAAGCAGGACACCACGTCGAGGCGGTGGCGCGTCACGCCGAGCGCCGCGAGCAGCAGCGCGTCACCTCCGGGGCCGCTGATCGGCCCGAACCGGTGCAGCACCCGCCCGTGCGGCGTCCGCCCGAACCCGAGCGACAGGATGAGGGCGTCGCGGCGCAGCCCGGCGACGTTCGTGAGGTCCGTGACCACGAAGGGCTCGGGCCGGGAGCCGTCCAGGCAGGCGGCGAGCGACGGCGAGTCCCGGACCTGGGCGAGCACCGCCTCGCGCACCTGGGCGGTGTGCAGGGCCGAGGCGGTCACCACCGCGAGCGACTCCTCCGGGTGGGTGAGCGCGTGCTCGATGACGAGCTCCACCACGCGGTCCACGTCGGCGCGCGTGCTCTGCACGGCCCCCGATCCGTCGGGCATGCCGGTGCCGTCGACGAGGTGGTGCCCGACCGCCGCCGTGGCGGTCGGGAGCGGCGTCGGCGACAGCACGTCGCCGTAGCCGTGGGCGGCGAGGAACGCCGTGAGGTAGGGGTCGCGGCGGGACGCGTCGGCGCGCAGCGGAACCGTCGGCAGCACCTCCGCGAGCTCGCGCACGGCCGTCCCGGAGGCGCAGCGGCGGTCGCCGACGACGACGACCTGGCGGCCGCGGGCGATGGCCGGCAGGGCGACCTCGACCGGCAGGTGCGCGGCCGCGTCGAGCACCACCAGGTCCACCGTGCGGACCGGGGGCAGCACCTGCGGGACGAGCATCGGGGCCGCGGCGAGCACGGGCCGCAGCCGACGCGCGACGTCCGGGTACCGCTCGAACGTCTCCCGCAGGCCGGTGAGCCGGTCCTCGACGAGCTCGGCGAACAGCGCCTCGGTCTGGTCCGGGTGGGCGGCCATCGCGGCGCGCACGTGCGCCGCGGCCCGGGCCCGCACCGGCCCGGCGAGCGCCGCGGTGTGGGCGAGGTCGAGCTCGCGGTACTCCGCGGCGAGCTGTCCGAGCGTCCGGCCGTCGTAGCCGGCGAGAGCGGGATCGGCGGCGATGACCTGCTCGAAGACGGTGCTCCACCACGCGAGCTCGAGCTCGGCCGCGACCAGATCGGCAGGGACCCGGCGGTCCGCCAGGTCGTCGAGCAGCTCCCCCAGCCCGTCAGCGACCAGGGACCGCACGAGGCGGGTGCGCCCGGGCAGGTCCGCGAGCGCGCCGGAGCCGGCCGCGAGCCGGCGCAGCCGGTCGAGCACGTCCGCGAGCGGCCGGTGCAGCAGCTCCGCTCCCTCCGGCGTGCCGGCCAGCACCGGGGAGAGGGCGTCGAGGTCGGCGCGCACGGCACGGTGCTCCGCCTCGATGTCCGCGAGGCCCTCGGGGAGCCGCGGCCAGCCCCCGGCGGGGCAGTGCGCCTGCCAGATCTCCCGCTGGCGCTGGACGTCGACGAGCGCCGCGTGGAGGTCGGCGACGGGTCGACCGGGTCGCAGCAGGTCCTTCGCCTGCTTGCGCAGCCGGCGACGCAGCCAGTACCCCATCGGGCTGCCGTGCTCCGCGCGCCACGCCTTCGACGCGGTGGCGGCCACCATGTCCGAGGGGCTGCGCTCGAACACGAGCGGCTGGAACACGTCGAGCGCCCCGCGGACCCCGGCGAGCACCTCGAGCTGCTCGGCCCACGTCGCGAGCGTCGTCGCGGGCGTGAAGCCCGTGACGTCCGCGACCTCGGCGATCCGCCGTTGCAGCGCCGGGAGCCCGTCGTCGCCCGCGAGCCGCTCGACCCGGCGCAGCGCGTCGGCCGCTTCCGCGTCGGACAGCAGGACGGCGCCGTACCAGGGGGTGTCGACCGGGCGCAGCGTGAAGGCACCGGCGCGCGCGGCCTCGGTCAGGTCCGCCGCGACAGCTCGCCGCCGCTCCCCGTCGAGCTCGCGGGCGACCTCGGGGCGCAGCCGTACCGTCGTCCGGGGCGCGGGCCGCTGGGCGGTCAGCCGGGCGAGCGCCTGGAACGCGTCGTACGCGGACGCCTCCCACGGCCGGCGCACGAGGTGCAGCGCGTCGACGTAGCCGCGCAGGCGCTCGCGGCGCTCGACGAGCCGGCGCCGCAGCTCGGCGGTCCCCGCGGGGTCGCCGGGGTCGACGTCCAGCGTCATGGCGCCCATGAGGCGCCGGGCGGACGCGGCGCGCCACGCGGCGTCGGGCGCGACGTCCAGCAGCACCTCGCCGACGCCGAGGCGCTCCAGCCGCTCCTGCAGCGCGACGGCCGCCCGCCGGTGCCCCGGCACGTACAGCACCGTGCGGCCGTCGGCGGCGGCGTCCGCGACCAGGGCGGCGAGCGTACCGGTGACGTCGCTGTCCGCGGGGGCGTCGACGAACACGTGCGCGCCTGCGGCCACGACGTCGAGGACGTGCTGCTGGGCCGGGTCCAGGTCGCCCACACCGCGCTCGGCTGCCGGGTCGCGGTCCCCGCGCACCGGTGGCGGCAGGGGCACGGCGAGCGCCTCGGCGGCCTCCGCCACACCCGCGAGCGCCGCCACGACCTCGTGGCGCTCCAGACCGGCCGCGAGCCGGTCCAGGTCGTCGACCAGCACCTGGCCGGGGTGGACGAACGTCCCCACGACGATGCGGTCCACGAGCCGGAAGTCGTCCAGCACGGCCGTCCCGAGCGAGGTGAGGCGTGCGACGGCGTCGCGGGGGTCGAAGCCGGAGCCGGTGAACGCGCTGCGGGCGACCGCGCCGGGGTCCAGCAGGGCACCGCGCGACCGCAGCGCGCGCGCCAGCACGGGGTTGACCTCGAGCGAGGGCTCGAGCGTCAGCTCGTAGTCGCTCTCCGCCGTGCCGCGTGCCGCCAGCGACACGGGCCGCAGCAGCACGGGCGCGCGGACCTGGCGGGCGACCGTGGCCGGCTCCGCGGCGTCGTCCTCCGCCCCGCCCGGCCGGGCGGCCCCGGTCTCACGGGTCGCGGTGGCGATGGCGGCGACGTCGTCCGTGGCGACGTCCGGGGTGCTGTGCTCCGTCCAGGAGGCCACGCCGATCGCCAGGTAGGTGGGCGCGATGCCGTACTGCTGCGCGTACGTCGCGGCGCGGGCGGCCACCGCGCGGGCCCGCCTGCGGGCCGTGCCGAGGGCTGCCCCCTCGCGCACGAGGTTCGACAACCGCGTCTCCCTGCCGGCGAACAGCTGCGCGATGCCGGACGGGTGGGCGGCGGACAGGTCGAGCGCCGCGTCGCCGAGCAGCTCGACGTCCGCGAGCGTGGAGCCGCCGGCTGCCTCGACGAGCGCCGCGCGCCACGTGCTGGTGGCCCCGGCGACGAGCTCCTCGGGCGCCGGGGGCGCGACGAGGACGGGGCCGACGGGTCCGGCGTCGGGCACGGGGACCTCGCCGCCGTCCGGCGCGTGCCGCTCCGGCCGGGGCCCGAGGTCCTCGGTGCCCGTCGCGGGGCTGTCCGCGCGCGGCGCGGGGACGGCGGCCTCGGAGGAGGCGGCCGGCTGTCCGGTGGCGGGGCGTCGAGCGGGGACCTTCACCCGCAGCACGCTATCCGTCGTGGGCGCGGGGGCCGCGTGTGACGCGCCGCCGTGCCGGGTGATCACGCGGATTCCGGCGTGGGAGCGGGGCTCCCGGCTCCGCTCCCCGGGGGCACGACCCCGGGACCGCGCCTGCGCGGCGAGGGCGCCCGCGGGCCGGGCAGGGGCTCACGGTCGCGGGGCGACCGGGCGCCTCACCTGCGACTCGGCGCTGCGGCTGGGCCTGGACGTCGTCGACGGTGCGCACCGCGCAGGGGGCAGGCGATGCGCACCGTCGGGAGAA
The DNA here is from genome assembly GCF_019797765.1 of Cellulomonas sp. C5510. Taxonomy (NCBI): domain Bacteria; kingdom Bacillati; phylum Actinomycetota; class Actinomycetes; order Micrococcales; family Cellulomonadaceae; genus Cellulomonas; species Cellulomonas sp. C5510. The sequence continues at coordinate 784,042 of NZ_CP081862.1, read as the reverse complement.
CTATGGACCGGGGGTGGTGCAGCGGTCAACAACCTGGCGTCCTCCCGGGTGAACGCTCACGGGGAGCGCCGAGGAGCGGGTCGCGTCGCCGCAGGTCGTGCCGCGCGCACCGTGACAGGGATCACCGTGTGACAGGGGCAGCTGGCGGGCCGGTGCCCGGCGGGGGGCCGTGCCGGGCACCGGGGCTCGTGGGTGCCGGTGGGGCCCGTCAGCCGCTGCGGACCCCACCGACCGGACCTTTCTAGGCCACCCGTCGGGCGTACCTCCCGCGGTTGGGTGCCCCCGACGCCCGAGGTGGGTACCGGGATCGTTCCCGTCAGGGGTCCTCGCCGGCCGATTGAGGGTTCCGGCACCGCTCGGGCCGTGCTGCACTGGGTGGTGCGCCGGACCGACCGCCGGACAGGAGGAGGCACCGTGCCGATCCCCGAGGAGAACGCCGTCACCGTCGCCGCCGGCTCACTGCACCTCGAGGACGCGACGATCCGGCTCCCCCACCGCTGGACGGAGGGCGGCGTGGAGGTGCGCACCACGTTCACCGGCGCGCACCTGCTGCACCTCGCGGTCGCGGGGTGCGTCCTGAACGACCTGTTCCGGGAGGCCGAGGCGCTCGGTGTCCCGCTGGACGGCGCGGAGGTGACCGCCACCGGTGGCTTCGACACCGCGACGTGGGCGTCCACGGGCGTCGACTACGCGGTGCGGCTGTCCGGCCCGTCGCCCACCGACGCCGCGCGCCTGCTCGCCGCCGTGGACGCCGTCGCCGAGATCCCCCGGGCGCTCCGCCAGGGCGCGCCGGTGCGGCGCGCGGACGGCCTCGGCGTCACCCCGCCCGCCACCCCGCGAGCTCCGCGCGCGTGACGTAGCCGAGCTTGCGGAGCGCGCGGCTCATGTGGTTCTCGACGGTACGCACGCTCAGGTACAGCCGGTCGGCGATCTGCCGGTTGGTGAGGCCCTCCCGCGCGAGGACGGCGACCTCCTGCTCGCGTCCGGAGAGCGGCTCCACGCGCACCAGCCGGGGGCGCGCGCCGTCCGGCTCCGACGGGGCGATGCCCAGCAGCTCCTCACCGGCCCGCACCAGCGCCGGGGCGACCTCGGCGCGCGTCGCAGCCAGGTGGCGAGCGGCAGCCTCCGGGTCACGGTCCGCGACGGCCAGCAGCAGCCGCACGTACGGCTCGATCAGCGGCACGGAGGTCCGCGCGAGGACCTCCCGCACCGTGTCGGCGCGTGCCGGTGTCAGGCTCGCGGGGCCGCCGACCCAGGCCAGCAGCGCGGGCTGCAGCAGGCCCGCCTCGGCGTACCGCTGCCCCGCCTGCCACGCGGTCTGCCCGGGCGTCGCGCGGTCCCCGGACGCCGTGGCGAGCGCGACGCGGGCCAGGACGTGCAGCGAGCGCACCAGCGGGTGGTACGCCCGCGGCGTCTTGTCGAGCTCGCGCAGCAGCACCTGCCCGAGCGTGTGGTTGCCCGTGTGAGCCTGCAGCACCGCCCCGAGCGTCAGCCCGCGGCGGTGGAACGTCGTCTCGATCGGGCCCGCGGCGCCGAGCCGCAGCGACGTGCTCACCACGCGCCACGCGGCGTCGGGCTGCCCGGCGAAGTACAGGACCTCCGCCAGGACGCACGCGTGCACCCGGATGCCGAGCGCGTCCACGGCATCGGAGGCGGCGTCGAGCAGCCGGCGCTCCCACTGCTCGGCCTCGGCGAGCCGCCCGGACATCAGCAGGCTCTCGCCCCGCAGCGCCGCCCGGTAGTGCACGACCTCCGGGTCGGCGTCGTCCGGGACGTCCGCCTCGCACGCCCGCAGCGCCTCGGCGGGCCGACCGGCCTCCAGGAGGGCGGCGGCGCGCACCACCGACGACCAGCCGCGGAGGAACCGCAGCGGCGGGGCGGCGGGCGCCTCCTCCACGAGCTCGTGGGGCGGGCGCCCGGCGGCCAGGTCGGCGACCAGCCGCCGCTTGAGGTCCCGCAGCCGCAGGAGCGGGCCGAGGTCGGCGCCGGCGCGCGCGAGCCCCGCCTCGATCTCCTCGTCGGGCAGCCCCGCCCACGCCGCCCACCGCATCCGGTAGTACGCGTGGAGCACGCGGTCCTCGGCGGCGTCGCGGTCTCCCGGGCGGGTCCCCGCGAACACGGCGGCGAGCTGCTCGGCGGCGGGGCGGCGCATGAGCAGCGCCAGGTAGGCGTTCGCGGTCGCCACCGTGGGGGCGGCGACCCACGCGGAGCGCCGGGCCGCCTCCTCGACGGTGGTCCGCTCGTGCACGAGGCCGGCGAGCTCGGCCGTCCACCTCCAGTAGGCGTCGTCCTCCCCGGGCGCCTCGCGGAGCAGGACGGCCGTGAGGTCGTCCTGCCGCGGCCCGACCGGGGCGAACGTCGCGCCCGCGGCAGCCGTGACCCTGCCGGCCAGCTGCCGGCGGCGCACCGGTCCGACCCGCGCGCGCAGGGCGCGTGCCAAGGCCGGCGGCACGACGCCCAGGACCTCCCCCGATCCTGGCGTCTCGTGGCTCACCACGCGGCCGGAGTCCGCGAGCTCGGCCAGCACCGGCGCCGGGACGAGGCGCTCCGCCACCTCGGCAGGCACGGGACCCGTCGCTGCGAGGAGCTCCAGCCCCTCGACGTGCTCCCGGGGCGCGTCCGCGAGGAACGTGAACGCGACGGCCTCAGCCGTCACGTCGGCCGCCCCGCCGGCGTCGACCCACAGGCCGTCCGTGCGCCGGACGGCCCCTGAGGCCCGCGCGGCGTCAGCGAGAGCGACCACGGCGCGGGGGTTCCCGCCGCTCTGCGCCATCACGGCGGCGGTGAGACCGGCGTCCGCGGGCGCGCCGAGCACCGCCGCGAGCAGGCCCGACACGGCCCGGAAGCCGAACGGCTGCACGCGCACCACCGCGGGCGGGCGGTGGACCAGCACCTCCCGGAGACCGGCGGACGCGTCCCGCAGCGGGTCCGCCGTCGTCGTGGCCACCAGCAGGCACGGGGTGCGCCCGAGCACGCGCCGGACCACCGCCAGGCTGGCGGCGTCCACCCGGTCGGCGTCGTCGAGCAGCAGGACGCTGCGCCGGGTCGGCAGCTCCTCGACGAGCCAGTCCGCGAGCGCGGTCCCGTCAGGGACGCGCACGGGTGCCGAGGCGTGGTCCAGCAGGGCAGCCAGGTCACCCGAGCCGGAGGCGCGCAGGAGCACACCGGTGGTCCCGCGCCGCGACGCGTCGGCCAGCAGCGCCTCGAGCACGCTCGTCTTGCCCGACCCGCGGTCGCCGCGCACGAGGACGTCCCTGCCCCGGGGCAGCCACCGCTGCACCGCCCGGACGGTCACCCCGAACCCCTCGGTCTCCACCGGCCCCCCGCGTCGTCCCGCTGTCGCGATCGGCCAGCATGCCGCGCCGGGCACCACCTAGTCGGGGCCCGTCACCACCTACGCAGTCGTCCGCCGGCGGGCGGCACGGCCAGGGGCGAGCACACGCGCTCCGTGGCAGCGGCCTCGAGGTTCGTCATGTCGCCGGGCCCCTCGGCCCCTCGGCCCCTCGGCCCCTCATCAGCCTCGCCGCGCGAGCCGCCGGACCACGGCGACGGCCACGACGCCGCCGGCGATCCACGGACCCGCGACGAGCAGCGGGTCCAGCACCTGGTGGCGCACGTCGGCCCGCCCGCGACGTGAGGCGACCGGGTGGTGCCGCGGCTCGGACAGGATGCCCGACTCCGTGACCGGGTCGTCGGGCCGGGTGGTCGCCAGCGACCGCAGGTGCGCGGTCGTCGACTCGACGCGGTCGGCGGCGATGAGCAGCAGCCAGTGCGCCGCCCGTCCCTCGCTGAACCGCTCGTACGCGTACCGGCGGATCGTGCCCGCCGGACCGTGCAGCGGCTGCGCGGTGCCGAAGACCGGGGTGAGCCTCTCGTGCTCGATCGAGCGCTCCCGGGGGTACGTCTCGGGCTGCTGCTCGGGCAGGTCCCAGTGGGCGCCCGTCTCCAGGTCGGTCCGCTCCCGCGGGTACGAGGGGCGGTCGGCGGGGTCGAGGTCGGCTCCCCAGCCGGGGATGCGGGCGCGGAGCTGCTCGGGGGTCTCCGGCAGCGGCGGCTTCTCGGCGCGGTACGGCATGGTCGTGCCCCCTCAGTCCTCGGCCGGGACGATGACCGGCTTGATGATCCCGTCGAGCTTCGACGACATCAGGTGGTACCCCTCAGCGATGTGCTCCAGGGGGATGCGGTGCGTGATGACGTCCGACGGCTTCAGGTAGCCGTTGCGGATGTGCTCGAGCAGGCGCGGCCACTGCCGGGCGACCGGCGCCTGGTTCATCCGCAGCGTCAGGCCCTTGTTCATCGCGTCGCCGAACTTCACGGCGGAGAAGATCGGCCCGTAGGCGCCCATCACCGAGACGGTGCCGCCCTTGCGGACGCCGTCGATCGCCCAGTTCAGCGCGACCGGGGACCCGCCCTGCAGCTTGAGCTTGGCGGCGGTGACGTGCTGGATCAGGTTGCCGTCCGCCTCGGCGCCGACCGCCTCGATCACCCGGTCGAACCCCAGGCCGTCGGTGGCCTTCTTCATCTCGACCACGATGTCGTCGTGGTGCGTGTAGTTGCGGGTCTCGGCGTACGCGAACTCCTCCGCCTTCCGCAGCCGGTAGTCGAGCTGGTCGATCACGACGACCCGCCCCGCGCCCATGAGCCACGCGGACCGAGCCGCGAACAGCCCCACCGGCCCGGCGCCGAGCACCGCGACCGTGTCGCCCTCCGCGATGTCCGCGAGCTGCGCCCCGAAGTACCCGGTGGACAGCGCGTCCGTCATCATCAGCGCGTCCTCGTCGTCCAGCCAGTCCGGGATCACCCGCGGGCCGACGTCCGCGAACGGCACCCGCACGTACTGCGCCTGGCCGCCGTCGTAGCCGCCGGTCGTGTGCGAGTACCCGTAGATACCGCCGACGGCGGTCGCGTTCGGGTTCACGTTGTGGCAGTTCGAGTACAGTCCCCGCGCGCAGAAGAAGCAGGTCCCGCAGAAGATGTTGAACGGCACCATCACGCGGTCCCCGACCTGCAGGTTCTGCACGGAGGGGCCGACCTGCTCGACCACCCCGACGAACTCGTGCCCGAACGTGTGCCCGATCCGGGTGTCCGGCATCATGCCGTGGTAGAGGTGCAGGTCGGAGCCGCAGATCGCCGCCCGCACCACCTTCACCACCGCGTCGTTCGGGTGCTCGATCCCCGGGACGTCCTTCTCCTCCACGCGGACCTTGTACGGCCCTCGGTACACCATGGCGCGCATCGGCGTGCCCCCTCCCGCTCGGTCCCCCCAGCCTGCGGAGCGTCCGCCCCGGCCGCATCTCGGGGCGCGGGGCCGGGAGAGCGCGGGCTGCGTCGGCGGGCGGCGCCTGCGCGCGGGCGCGGGTCAGCCGACCAGGCGCTCCTGCGGGACGCCGAGCCGCACGACGTCGCCCTCCACGGCTGCCACCTCGTCGCCCGCGGCGTACCGCGACCCGCCGAGCAGCCCACCGCCGACGCGGAGGTAGCCGAGCCGCAGCAGCCGGTCGCGCTCCCCCTCGGGCAGGTCGGAGTCCCGGCCGACGGCGTCCACGACCGCGCCGACGAGGCCGCCGACCCCGCCCGACCCGGTGGCGCGCTGGCCGTCGGCGGTCGCCGCGTCCGGGTCGCCGAGCGACACCTCCGCGACGGTCCCGACGTCCACGCCGGCCACGTCGACCACCGTCATGCCCTCGCGCACGCCCGCGATCGGACCCTGCTCGTCGCTGATCGGCACCGTCATCGTCACGTCCCCTTCCGTGGCGGGCCGATGGGGCCTCGTCGCCCCACCGGCACCTCCACCCTCCGCCGGGCGGGCGGGCGCGGCAACCGGAGGTGCTCCCGGGGACGGTGCGGGCCCGAGCGGCAGCCGCACCGTCCCCGGGGTCCTAGGCCCGTCGCCGGCGCGCCCGGACCGCGAGCGCCGTGCCGAGCGCGAGCAGTGCGAGCGCCACCGCGAGCGGCAGCACCACGCCCGCGCCCGTCAGGGCGAGCGACCCGTCCCCGGTGACCACCGTGAGGGGCGTCTCCGCGAGGACCCGTCCGGCGTCGTCCCGCACCTGCAGGTGGTGCGCGCCCGCCGCGAGGTCGGCCGGGACGGTCACCACGACGCTCGCGGCGCCGTCGACCAGGGCGGTGACCGTGAGCCGGCGGTACGTGGACGCGACGCCGATCTCGGCCCGGTCGCCGGGGACGTGCGCCAGCGTGACCGTCACGCGGTCCCCGGGACGCACCGTGGCGGCCGAGACCGTCACCGCCGGCGCGGGCTGCTCGCCGGGCCCGGGCTCCTCACCCGGCCCCGGCTCCTCACCCGGCCCGGGGCTCTCCCCCGGTCCCGGTTCCACCGCCGCGACCTCCACGGCGACCACGCGGGAGACGTTCCCGGCCCCGTCGGTCGCCCGCGCCTGCACGGTGACGGCGTCCGTGCCGGGCACGGTCACCGGCCCCGTGTACGCGGTCCACGCGCCGGAGGTGCCCCGCCGGTGCTCGACCGAGGCCACACCGGACCCGCCCTCGTCGGACGCCGTCACGGTCACGACCCGGCCGTCCGCCGTGATCGCGACCTCGGGCGCCGTCGTGTCCGCCGGCGGCAGCTCCACCAGCCCCGAGAGGGCCGCGTCCAGCGCCGTGGCGGCCGCGTCGACGTCCTCCTGCGGCGTGCCGTCGGCCGCGAGCAGGGCCTTGGCGTGCTCGAGCGCGGGCAGCAGGGGCGCCCAGCTGTCCGGGGTGTACTGCCGGCTGTCCAGCGCGTCCGCCCGGGCGACCAGCTCCTCGAGCTCGCCGGTGGCGACGGCGATGCTCACCGCGCACCACACCAGCTCGTCGCCCTTCGCGTGCGTGAGGAGCACTGCGGTGCTGCCCGATGCCCCGGTGGCGAGGTCGACCGTGATGCGGCCGTCCGCGTCGACCCGCGGCGCGCCCGCCACGGACGCGACGGCGCTGTCGAGCGAGGCCGCGGACACGACGTCGTCGGCCTCCACCGGGGTGATCGTCGCCTCCAGGAGGGCCGTGGAGTCCCGCCCGGCACTCACCGCGGGCGCGGTGCACCCGAGCTTGTAGCCGCCGTAGACCTCGAGCTCGAAGAGGGACAGGCCGTACTTGGTGACCGGCAGCCCGATGACCCGCAGGTACCGGACCTCCGCGTCCGGGAAGTCGACCACGTTGCGCAGCTCGGTGGAGGTCTTCTGCACCCGCGCGAGCTCGCGCCACTCCTGCCCGTCGTCGGAGCCCTCCACGCGGAAGTCGTCCGACGTGGCCGACTCCCACGTCAGCACCACCTGGTTGACCGTGCGGGGCTGCTCCAGGTCCACCTGCAGCCAGCGCTCCGTGGTGTACGGCGCGTTCTGGCGGAGCGAGGCCCACCGGGTCGTGAGGTTGCCGTCGGTGGCGTTCTGCGGCGCGAGGGTCGCGTTGTACTGCGAGTCGGCCGTGGTCGGCCGCCCGAGCGCGACGTTCTCCCGCCCGGCCGCCACCGGCGGGGCGTCGGCGATCGCGGAGTCCGGGAACACCTCCAGCTCCCACAGCGAGACGCCGTACTGGGTCGTGCTGCGCTGCACGGTCTGCATCCGCACGTAGCGCGCCCGCTCGTCGAGGCCGACGACGTCCACGCCGCCGTCGCTGCCCTCCGCCGGGGTGGCGTACGCGTCGCGCCACGCGTCGCCGTCGTCGGAGACCTGGATCCGGTACTGCCGGGCGTACGAGGCCTCCCACCAGAGCCGGACGGTCCCGACCGGCTGCACCGCGCCGAGGTCGACCTGCGCCCACGCGGTGTCGGAGAGGTTGCCGCTCCACCGCGTCGTCGTGCTGCCGTCGGTGATGTTCCCCGCCGCGCCGCTCGACGTCCCGGACACCGAGACCCCGCGACCGAGCGCGAGGTTCACGCTCGCGTCCACGGCGAGCTCCCGCACCTCGTACCCGTCGCCCGGCCCGTCCAGCAGCAGCAGCCGGACCGCGCTCGCGGCGGTCGGCTCGATCGCGATCCGGGTGGTCCCGCCGGTGCCGTCCTGGGTCAGCGCGTGGTCGGTCCACGTCCTGCCGTCGACGGTCGTCTGGAGCAGGAACCTGCTGGCCGGGGCGTCGCCCCAGGTCACCGTGACGCCGGTGACGAACGAGCCGTGGTCGAGCTGCCGGGCGAGCCACGCGGTGCCGTCGCCCCGCGACCGCCACGACGTGCCCTCGTCCCCGTCGCCGGCGAGCGCCGCCGCGTGCCCCGCCTGCGCGCTGCTCGCGGTGTACGGCGACGACGCGTCGTCCCCGGCGGTCAGCGCGGCGGTGACCGTGCGACCCAGGTTCGCGCCCGAGCCGAGGCCGAACGTGCCGTGCGCGGACGCGTCCGGCCCGGTGAGGCCGACCCGGACGACCAGCCCGGGTCGGTTCGGGTTCGCCACGCTGACGACGGGCACGTCCCCGGACTCGTCGAGGATGACGAGGGCGGGCTGGTCCACGGTGAGCGCGCGACCGTCCCCGAGGTCGAGGGTCCCGGCCTCGTAGAACGTCGCCATGGTGCGCTGCAGCCCGGGGTGGCGCGCGGCCTGGACGGCGCCGTCGTTGCGCAGCACCTCGACGGCGGGGTCGGCGGCGTAGGCCTCGACCTCGGCGGGCTCGGCGGCCGGCAGCACGACGTACTCGTAGCCGGCGTCGGCCGGGCGCACGCCGTGGTCGACGTACAGGGTGAACGCGTCGCGGGTGACGGGGTCCTCCCCCAGCCAGCTCCCGGTCTGGGCCTTGCTCGACACCTGCACCCGGGAACCGGCCGGGAAGACGTACCCGACCTCGTCGTTGTACGCCCACGTCGGGCCGTCCACGGTCGCGCCGTCCGTCCCGGGCGCGACCGGCACGCCGCCGACCGAGGCGTTCGGCTTCGCGACGGCCTGGTTGACCGTGGTGTGCACCGGGGCGTCGGAGGTCGACGCGATGCCGGTGCCGAGCGCCACCAGCTCGTCGTCGAACGTGAAGTAGCTCTTCTTGCCGGTCGTCGCGGCGCGGTCCAGCGTGTAGACGCTCGCGCCGTAGGTGCCGTCCGAGACGCCGCCGGTGAAGCTGCCGCCGTTGCCGGTCGAGCCGCGCGTCTGCTCCTTGACGTAGGGCGCGGTCACCCCGGGGTAGTGGAACCAGTCGAACGTCGGGCCGAGGTCGAGGTACTCGCGGTTGTTCACCTGGATCGCGGTGGCGCCCGCCGAGTTCCACACGATCTCGTTGCCGACCGACGGCCGGAACGTGGACCGGTACTCGCTGCCGACGGTGCGGCTGGAGTTCAGCCGCGTGAAGATCCCGTAGTCGTCGCGCAGGTGCGACGCGAACTCGGAGCGCCAGAAGTACCTGTCGCCCGTCACGCCGTTGGTGCGGGTCTCGCCGCGGATGCCGTCGAGGACCGCGCGGTAGGCGGTGGAGTACAGCGGGTCGGTCCGCACCATGCGGGTGAGCGGCTCGATGAACTCCGACGCGTGGCTCGTCACCCCGTCGATCGTCTTCGGCTGCCGGTAGTTCAGGTAGAGCATCCCGATCTCGCCGCGGATCATCCAGCGGGTGCCGGAGATGATGTAGAAGGCGATGGTGTCGAGGTGCTCGCGGCTGAACGCCAGGCTCGTGCCGCGGGAGACGTCCGCCCAGAGCGCCACGTTGGTGAACAGCACCATGCCGTAGCCCTCGCTGTAGAGCTGGGCGCCGTGGGCCCAGAAGCTGGCGTCCGGCTGCACGGCCTCCTGCACCGTCCCGGAGTCGTCCACGGCGACGGTCTGGACCATCGTGTCGAACCCGGCGCGGATCTTGTCGAGGTCGTGGGTCGCGATCGCCTCGAACAGGTAGTTGGTGGTGCGCCAGGCGCCGTTCGCGCCGACCGGGTCGAGCTTGCCGGTGTTGTGCTCCAGCGCGACGGCCATCGCGTCCTCGCTCAGCACGTCACCGAGGGAGATCGAGATGCGGCCCATCGCGATGGACTCGCCGATCTCGGTCTCCCACCAGTTGGTGTTCCCCGGGTCGGCGACATCCCAGTAGGCGAGCGCCCGCTCGACCGCGGTCACGAGCGCCGGGTCCTCGAAGCCCTCGGCGTCGGGGTCCCGGTACGCGTGGGTCATCGCGAGCATCCGGTAGAGCGCGGTGTACGCGGACCACACGGACCCGTTCGCGGAGCTGGTCCGGTCCGCGTAGTCGACGTCCGCCCAGGAGCCGTCCGCCCGCTGGCTGGCCGCGTACTCCCGGGCCTCCGACGTGCGCGCCAGGTAGATGCCGTTCGCGATGATGATCTCGTCGCCCTGCCCGAGGTAGTACTCCTCGAGGCGGGAGACGATCGTGCCCAGGTCCTCGGCGGGGTCGGCCGCGGCCGCGCGCGGTCCCGCCGCGAGCCCACCGCCGCCCAGCACGAGGGCGACGGCGAGGGCGATCACTGCTCTGAGGTGTCTCACGTCCAGCTCCTTCGCTGATGTGGCTCGAGCCGCACCTGTCAGGGGGTCCGGTGCGGGTGCTGCAGTGGTGCGGTGGCGCGGCGCTGCGGTGCTGCGGGTGCTGCGTCGGGGGCGGGCACGGGAAGGGGCGGGCCGCGCCGGTCAGGCGGCGGCGACCACCGCCGTCCCGTCGCCCGAGACGGTCAGGGGCCCGTCGACGTCCGGCACGAACACGGCGTCGCCGGGACGGAGCCCGCGGACGTCGCCCGCCTCGACGCGGACCTCGCCCGCCGTGCACACGACCACGCGCGGCCCGTCGTCCGGCCCGGTGACGACCGACCCGGCGCGCGGCGTGAGGACGCGGAGCACGAAGTCCGGGACGGGCGGGACGTAGTCCACCGCGCCGGGCCCGACCCGCACCGGGCGCAGGAACCCGGTGAGCCGGGGGGTGAAGTCCGTGACGGCGAGCAGCTCGTCGACGTCGACGTGCTTGGTGGTGAGCCCGGCGCGCAGCACGTTGTCCGACGCCGCCATCACCTCCACCGCCATCCCGCTGAGGTAGGCGTGCAGGGTGCCCGCGCCCGTGTAGAGCGCCTGCCCGGGCTCGAGCCGCGCGAAGTTGAGCAGCAGCGGGGCGACGAGGGCCGGGTCCCCGGGGAACTGCCGCGCGAGGTCGCGGACGACCCGGACCTCCGGGCGCGTGCCGGCGGCCTCGTCCGCGACGCGGGCGACCTCGCCCACCCAGGCGGCGGGCGTGGGGCCGCGCTGGTGCAGTAGCCAGGTGAGCGCCGCGCGGTGCCCGGCCCCGGGCGACTCGTCCCGCAGCATCTCCACCAGCGGGTCCAGGGCCGGGACCTCGAGCTCCGCGACGAGCTTCGCCGCCTGCTCGGGCTCGCGCAGCCCGCTGAGCAGCTCGAACGGCGTGAGGGCGTAGAGCACCTCGGGCTTGTGCGAGCGGTCGCGGTACGTCCGCCCGGGGTCGTCCCGCCGGACGCCCCGGCGCTCCTCCGCCGCGAACCCGGCCTCGGCCTGCGCGGCGGTCGGGTGCACCTGGACGGACAGCGCGTGCGCGGCCGCCAGGATCTTGGTGAGGAACGGCAGCCGCGGTCCCGCCGTCGCGAGCACCCGGCGGCCGAGCATCGCCTCGGGCTGCCCGGCGACGAGCACGTCCAGCGGCACCCGGCGCCCGGGGGCGGCTGCGACGGACGGGTCGTCCGGGTGGGCGCCGATCCAGACCTCCGCGACCGGGCGCCCGTCCAGCGGACGCCCGAGGAGCTGCTGCACGAGCGACGTCGAGCCCCACGGGTAGCGCCGCACCGGGTTGTCGAGCAGGAACACGTCGGCTCCCCCGGTCAGCTCTCGGCGCCGTCGGGGCTGCCGGCGCCGTCGGCGCGGACGAGCTCCGCGACGCCGATCCGCGAGTCCGCCATGCCGTAGAACACGAACCGGCGCCCGCCGACCTGCTCGACCGCCGTGGGGAACACGACGTTGCCGAGGGTGCCCTCCAGCTCGTCATCGGTCTCGGGGACCAGCAGCGGCTCGGCCGTCCGGGCCAGGATGCGCCGCGGGTCGGCGGCGTCCAGCAGCATCGCGCCGGCGGTGTACCGCGCGCCGTAGGCGAGCTCGAACCCCTTGACGTCGGCGCCCGTGACGCCGTGGTGCAGCACCAGCCAGCCCTCCGGCACCCGGATCGGCGCGGGACCGCCGCCGATCTTCGACTCCTCGTACGGCATCTCCGGCGCCGCGATCATCGACGCGTGGGTCACCGACGTCAGCGCGGCGAGGTCGCGCCGGACCGCGTCGAGGTCGACGAAGCCGATCCAAATCGACGGCCGGTCGTCCTCGACGCCACGCGGGGCGGGCGCGCCCTCACCGGGACGCAGCCAGTCCAGGTCCCACATCGGGCGGTGCAGCAGCGCGAGCGCCGGGCGGCCGTCCGGGCCGGGCACGGCCTCGGGGAAGAACACGACGTCCTTGTTCGCGAACAGGTTGAGGTCCGTGCCGAGCTCGGGCTGGTACCCGAACCGCAGCGGACCGAGCCGCCGCCACGCCACGGTGTCCTCGGAGACCGCGAGCGCGGGACGCGGCCCCAGCGGCCCGTACGCGACGTACGTCATCACGTGCAGCCCGAGCGGCTCCACGAACGTGATGCGCGGGTCCTCGACGCCGGCGTTCCGGGTGCCGTGCTCCCACTGCTCGTCCGGGGCCAGGACCACACCCTGCCGCTCGACGCCGGTCGGGACGCCGTCGGTGACGACGACGCGGGCCCGGCCGATCCGGGAGACGTTGCCCTCCGCGACCATCCGGGGGAACAGGTACAGCTCGCCGTCCGGGCCCCGGGCGGTGCCGGGGTTGAGCACGCCCTCCACCTCGAGCGGGTTGCCGGGCTCGGGCTCCATGATCGTGCCGATGCGGCGCAGCGCGTAGGGCACCGTCTGGACGGATGCGGTCGGGTTCACCTGGGTCATGACCTTGCCTTGAGGTTGTGGGCGCACGCCGAGGACGGCGATGGCCCTGGTGCGGGCGTGCAGACGTGCGGGCGGGACGTGCCGGCGGCGTCGGGCGGGCTCAGCCCTTGACGGCCGAGCCGAGGTTCGCGGACGTGAAGTGCCGCTGGAACAGCAGGAACAGGACGACGGCCGGCACCGCGAGCACGCAGGCCCCCGCGAGGACCGCGCCCATCGGGTTGGCCTGGAACGTGGAGTTCGCCTGCGAGAAGTTCGCGAGGCTGACGGCGAGCGGCTGCATCGACGCGTCCTTCGTCACCAGGAACGGCCAGAGGAACTCGTTCCACGGTCCGATGAAGGTCACGAGCATCGCCGTGAGGATCGCGGGGCGGACCAGCGGGACGGCGATGGACGTCATGATGCGCAGCTCGCGGGCCCCGTCGATGCGGGCCGCGTCGAACACGTCCCGCGGGATCTGCAGGAAGTACTGCCGGAAGATCAGCACGGCCACCGAGTTGACCGCGAACGGCAGGATCATCCCGAGGTAGCTGTCCGCGAGGCCGAAGTACCGGACGACCATCACGTACAGCGGCACCATGAGCAGCTGGAACGGGATCGCCTGCACCAGCAGCACCAGGGCGAACACGAGCCCCTGGCCGCGGAACGACAGCACGGACAGGGCGTACCCGACCATGAGCCCGAGCACGAGGGTGCACCCCACGACGCCGGCGGTCATGATCAGCGAGTTGAGCAGCGACTGCAGCAGGTCGATCGACCGGTTGACGCCCGCGAAGTTGTCGAGCGTCAGGTTGCCCGGCAGCGGCAGCATCCCCAGCAGGCTCGTGTCCCGCTCGTCCTGCAGCGCGCCGATGACCATCGAGTAGAACGGGACGAGCGCGAGGAACGCCCCGATCGCCAGCACGACGAACCGGCTGACCGCCAGCACGCGGCGGCGCACGCGGCCCCGCTCGTCCGCGGCGGCCCGCCCGGTGGTCGTGGCGGCCGTGGTGGGCGTGGTGGTCGCCATCAGCCCTTCCTCTCCGTGAGCCGGCGGGAGACGAGCGAGACGACCATCACGGCGAGCACGAGGATCATGCCGATGGCCGCGGCGACGTCGGGCTGCCCCTGCTGGATGCCCTTCTGGTACATGAGCAGGGCGGGGGTCATGGACGCCCCGTTCGGCCCGCCGCCGGTCAGCAGGTACGGCTCGGTGAAGATCTGCCCGGTCGTGATGATCGACAGCAGCACCACCAGCGAGGTCACCGGTCGGACGCCGGGCAGCGTGACGGACCGGAACCGCCGCCACGCCCCGGCGCCGTCCACCTCCGCCGCCTCGTGCAGCTCGCGCGGCACGTTCTGCAGCCCCGCGAGGTACAGCAGCACGTAGAACCCGAGGTTCTTCCAGGTCACGTACACCGCGATGAGCGGCATGATGAGGCCGGCGTTCGCGAGCCACGTCGGGTCCGGCGCGAGGCTGCCGAGCAACCGGTTGACGACCCCGTTGCCGCTGAACAGGAAGATCCACGACGCGAGCGTCGCCACGGAGGCCGTGACGTACGGGACGTAGTACGCGACCCGGAAGAACCCCTTCCACCGCGTCGAGGCGTCCAGCGCGGTCGACAGCAGCAGGCCGAGGACGACCGTCAGCGGCACGTTGATGACGAGGAACACGAGCAGGTTGCCGAACGCCTGGCGCACCGCCGGGTCGGCCAGCACCTGCCGGAAGTTGTCCAGGCCCACGAACGGGTGCGGCACCTGGACGCCGGGCGCGGTGAAGAAGAAGTCGTGCACCGACATCCAGACGCCGAACCCGAACGGCACCAGGAACACCACGACGACGAACGCCGTGTACGGGGCGCTGAGCAGGGCCCCGAGCGGGTGCTCACCGAGCCAGCGCTGCAGGCGCCGGCCCCGGGCCGGGCGGCCCCGGCCCGGACCACGGCTGCCCGTGGTCCGGACCGGCGACAGCACGGCGTCGTCGCGGAGAGTGGTCATGTCAGATCCGCCGGAGGTCAGCCGGAGAGGCCGTCGACGGTCGTGGCGGCCTGGCCGAACACGCCGGACAGGTCGCCGGAGCCGGACTGGACCGCCTCGCCCCACGCGTCGCGGAACACCTGCATCTTCTCCGCGAGGCCGTCGACGGTGGGCACGTCCACGGCGAGCGGCACGGCGGCCGCGAAGGACTGGAAGAACGGCTTCTCCGCGAGGAAGTCAGCGGCGAGCTCCGGCACGTCCGTGCGCGTCGGGAACTGGCCGGTGGTCTCGAGCAGCGCGAGGTCGTTCTCGTCGTCCGTCGCGAACTTGAGGAACTCCCACGCGGTCTGCTGGTTCTCGCAGGAGGAGTACAGGCCGACGTTCTTGGAGTCCGCGAACGTCGACGTCTGGTCCGCCGGCGTGCCGTCGTGCGTCGGGATCGGCACCGTGCCGTACTCGACCTTGCCGTCGAACTGCCCGGCGCCCCACGGCCCGGCGATGCCCATGGCCGCGACGCCGTCCGCGAACGGCCCGGCCCACATGTCGCCGCTGTACGCCTCGGCGGACGCGTAGCCCTCGGCGTACAGCGTCTGCCAGAGCTCCAGCGTCTCCAGGGCCTCGTCGCTCGCGAAGGTCGCCTGGCCGTCCTCGATCAGCTGCGTCCCGCCCGAGTTGGCCAGGAAGAACGGGTAGAAGTCGAAGTTGACGTTCGTGTAGTCCGCGGTGGCCGGCGGGTAGATCGCGTAGTCCGCGGCACCCGACTCCTTGATCGCCTTCGCGGCCGCCAGCAGGTCGTCGTACGTCTCGAGCTGCGGGTCCTCGGCGTCCAGGCCCGCGGCCTCGAACACCGTCTTGTTGTAGTAGAGCATGAACGGGTTCGTCTTCCAGGGGAGCTGGTAGAGGTCCCCGTCCGCGCTGCGGAAGCCGTCGGCCGCCGTCCCGGACCGGCCGGTGATGTAGTCCTCGGCGTCGTCGAACGTCGTCGACAGGTCGACGAGGCCGCCCTGCTTCTGGAAGGCCGGGACCGCCGAGGGCGCCGTGTTGAACACCAGGCACGGCGTGTTGCCGGCGGTGATCGACGCCGAGATGACGTCCTCCGAGGAGCTGCCGGCGGGGATCGCCTGGGCGGTCACCTGCTCGTCGGGGTGGTCGGCGTTCCAGGCCTCGACGACCTGCTCGCCCCAGGCGATCTCCTGCTCGTTGGTGGAGTACCAGATGTCGATCGGCCCCGCGCCCGTCCCCGAGCCCGCCCCCTGGTCGTCGCCGCCGCCCGATCCGCACGCCGCCAGCGGGAGCACCACCACCGCTGCGGCCGCCGTCAGCACTGCCATTCGTGCGCCACGCTTCATCGCGTCGCTCCTCGCTTCCCGGGACCCGTGGTCCCCCCGTGCTCCGGGCGCCTCGACGCGGCCGGAGCGCCGGTCCGTCGTGACCGGGCTGGCGCTAGTAAACCGGTTTGAACGCGAGCGGTCAACCATCGGCTTCGGAGCGGCCAAGCTGGGGCGATCGGCGCGAAACGGACGCTTCTGTTTACTAAACCGGTGAGGAACTGGTGCGCTACGATGCCGCGGTGGACGCAGAACCCGCACCAGGCGCCGAGGCCGCGACCGATACCCCGGCGCCTCGCGCGACCAAGCCGGAGCCCCGGGGGCGCCGCGCGACCATCGGCGACGTCGCCGAGCGCGCCGGGGTCTCCAAGAGCGCCGTGTCGTTCGTCTTCAACGGCCGCCCCGGCGTCAGCGAGGCGGCGCGCACCCGCATCCTCGAGGCCGCCCGCGAGCTCGACTGGCGGCCCGACTCACGGGCCCGGGCGCTGTCCCGCAGCCGCGCGCAGGCCCTCGGCCTCGTCATCCGCCGCGAGCCCGAGCTGCTCAGCACCGACCCGTTCTTCCCGCACTTCGTCGCCGGCGTCGAGAGCGCCCTGTCGGCGTGCGGCTACGCCCTCATGCTCCAGGTGGTCGACGGCGAGGAGTCCGAGAGCGCCGCCTACCACCAGTTCGCCCGCGAGTCCCGGGTCGACGGCGTGTTCCTCACCGACCTGCGCACCGACGACGAGCGGCCCGAGACCCTCGACCGGCTGGGCGTGCCGTACGTCCTGGTCGGACCCGCCGCGCCCGTCGAGGGCCGGCCGCGCCCCCTGAGCGTCGACGACGAGGCCGGCGTCCGCCGCGCCGTCCGCCACCTCTACGCGCTCGGCCACCGCCGGATCGCGCACGTCGCCGGCGCCGACGGCTACGTCCACTCCGAGGTGCGCCGGCGCGGCTGGGCCGCCGAGATGGCCGAGCTCGGGCTGGACGCCGGCCTCGTCGTCACCGCCGACTTCTCCGGGGCGTCCGGGGCGCGCGCGACGCACGAGCTGCTCGACCTCCCCCACCCCCCGACGGCGATCGTCTACGCCAACGACCTCATGGCGATCGCCGGGATCTCCGTCGCCACCGACCGCGGCGTCCGCGTGCCCGACGACCTCTCGGTGGTCGGGTTCGACGACGTGCCGCTCGCCGAGTACGTCGTCCCCCCGCTCACCACCGTGCGGCAGGAGGTCATCACCTGGGGCCGCGAGTGCGCGCGCACCCTCGTGGCCGTCGTGGAGGGCCGGGAGCCGGAGGAGCCGCTGCTGCCGCCGGTCGCGTTCGTGGTGCGGGGCAGCACCGGCCCGGTGCGGCAGCGCGCGGACGCCTGACCGGACGCGGAGGCCCTCACATCCATCTTTTCCGGGAGACCGGGCCAGGATCCCTTCCCTGTGGTGACGGCACGGCGCTCGTCCACACCGCTCAGCGCCACTGGAACGTGAAGTTCCATCCCAGTGCGTCGGCCGCGAGGTCCGAGAGACCCGGGTGGCGACGCTTCATCTCGGCGGCGACCTGCCGTCCTGCGTCTCCCAGGCTGGTGCGCGACCAATCCACGGGGACGGCGAGCGACTCGGCGACCATCTGCTCGACGGCGGATGTCCTGGAGGGGCTCCCGTTCCGGACCGCGGCCGCGTCGGCAGCTTCTGCATCGGCCCGCGGGGAACGCTCACGCCTGTACCCGAGGTAAGCCACAACGGCTTCGCTCAGTGTGTTGGAGTCGGATGAGGTCACGGGTGGATCACCACTTCGTCGCCGGTCAGGGAATCGATCCGCACGATCTGGGTCACGTTCGGACTGCTGCGGAGAACGGGCAGCTCTGCACCGGCGTCGGCCGACGCACTGCCGGACGCTCGGGGCCTCAGGGTCCCCGTGGCGGAGCTCCCTGAAGAAGCCCCGGTCAGGGCATGCACACCACGCCGCCCCCGGCCCCTGATCGCTCGTCGAGTCCGGCCGTTCACTCCCAGGCGGACGGGTCGGTCCGCCGACCCTCGGCCGAAGCGGACACCATCTGGTCGAAGGTCAGCACCGATGCGCCGAACAGCAGCGAACCGTCCCGGTGCACCAGCAGCTGTCCTCCCCCACGCACGGGCTGCCAGAAGTAGTACGCATCGACCTCTGGCACCGGCCGGGAGTGGCGCCGGGCATCGGTCGGCGACATCTCGAGCAGCCGTGCGGCGACGGCGACGGCCACCTCCAAGGCGGCGCGCTCCTGCGCGGCCCGGACGCCGGCCTGGACACGTTCGATGGCGGCGTCGGGGTCGTCGAGGGGGAAGGCCACCCGCCGGACCGTAGCCAGGGACGGCGGAGCCCCCGGCGCGACCTCCCACCGGTCGTGAGAGGTCGCGCCGAGGGCGCGGCGCTCAGCCGGCGGCGGTCACCCGCCGGTGCGCGCCCCGCGGCGGTTCGGCGCCTCGACCGGCGCCGCGTCGACGTACGCGCGGGCGCGTACCTGCCCGTCCTCGTCCTCCAGCCACAGGTGCAGCCGCGCGGCCGGCGCGTCGCCAGGGGCCGGCACGGTGACGCGCACGGCCGCGCTGAGCTCCCAGGGCTCGGCCTTCACCGGCTCGGACTCCGCCTGCGCGGGCACCGGCTCGGCACCGAACGGCGTCCCGGCCGGTACCCAGGCGGCGCGCACCCGCCCCAGCACGGGCGACGGCCCGTGGTGCGACACGTGCACGTCGAGCGCAAGGGGCGCGTCCGGCACGGGGATGTCGGCGCCGGCGTGGGCGGGCACCAGGTCGATCACGAGGGTGGTGGGCGCGTTGACGTCGCGGGGGTCGACGCCGCCGAGGTCCTTGGGGCGGCGGTCGGCGTCCCGCAGGCCGGCCATCTCGTGCTCCACGTCGGTGAGCTCGGTGTAGACGTAGCCGGCGAACCGGTCGTGGCGGCGCAGCTCCTGGGTCTGCCACCGCAGGTGCCACCCGCGCTCCAGCGACGTGAACCCGGCGCCGTACTCGCTGTTGAGCACCGGCACGCCCCCGCGGGGGAACGCCGCCGACCCGTACAGCGACTTGTCGACCACGAAGTCCGGCCCGAGCTTCACGGGGAAGTCCTCGCGGCTGCCGTCCGCGAGCGCCGCGAGGTTCGCCGCCCACGCGGCGGGGTCCTCGTCGTAGTAGTGCCAGTCGACGAGGTCGGTGCGCACGTGCGACCAGCCGGAGTTCTCGACCACGGGCCGGGTGTCGTCGAGCGTGCGCATCAGGTCGTAGGCGCGGGCCGCCGCCTCCGCGCGCGCCGGGGAGCCGGGGATGTCCCAGTCGAGCCCCCACTCCTCGTTGTACAGCCCCCAGATGACGACGGACGGGTGGTTGCCGTCGCGCTCGACCATCGGCGCGAGCTGCGCCTCGAACGCGGCGGCGGCGGCGTCGCTGAACCGGCTGGGCGCCGGCGGCTCCGCCCAGACGAGCATCCCCATCCGGTCGGCGGCGTCCAGCCAGCGGGGGTCCTCGAGCTTGATGTGCTTGCGCACGAGCGTGTACCCGAGGTCGCGGGCGAGCTCGAGGTCGGCGAGCAGCGCGGCCTCGTCGGGGGCGGTCGGGCCGGTGCGCGGCCAGTAGCCCTGGTCGAGGACGCCGGTGACGTAGAGCCGCTCGCCGTTGAGCAGCAGGTGCTCGCCCCGGACCTCGACGCGGCGCAGGCCCGCGGTCACCCGGACGGTGTCGGCGTCCGCCTCGGGCGCGCCGTCGGCGCGGGTGGTGACCGCGAGGACGTACAGGTGCGGGTCGGCGGGGCTCCACAGCCGGGGGTCGGCCGGCTCGACACGTCCGCGGGCGATGCCGCCCGCGTCGGCCACGAGGTCGACGCCCTCGCGCCCCGCGGAGCCCTCGGCCACCTCGACGGACACCCGCGCGCCGGCCGGGGCGTCGCCCGCGACGGTGACGGTGACGTCGAACCCGGTGAGCGAGTCGCCGCGCACCGCGACGGACGCGGCGTGGGTGCGGCCGCGGGCCTCCAGCCAGACGCTCTGCCAGATGCCGGACGTCGGCGTGAACGACACCCCGTCGTAGTCGTCGCGCGGGATCGAGCGCTGCTTGCCGTGCGGGATCGAGCGCTTGTCGGCGGGCGCCTCCACCTCGACCTCCAGCACGCCGGTCGACCCCGCGGCGAGGACGCCGGTCAGGTCGACCTCGAACGGCGTGTGCCCGCCGACGTGCTCGGCGACCGCCACCCCGTCGACCCGGACCACCGCGCGGTGGTGCACGGCGCCGAAGCAGAGCACCGCGCGCGACCCGGCCCACGCGGCAGGCACGCTCAGCGTCCGGCGGTACGTGGCGCGCTCCAGCCACGTGCGGGCGACGCCGGACGCGGCCGTCTCCCACGCGAACGGCACGACGACCGGGACGGTGCCGTCGGGCACGTCCAGCTCCCAGGTGCCGTTGAGGGGGACCCAGCGGTCGGACCGGTCGCGGTCGGGCCGCGGGTACTCCGGGCGCGGGACGGACGCGGCGCGCGGCAGGGCAGCAGACATCGGGTGGAGCCTTTCGACAGGGTCGGGAGAGGAGAGCGGGGTCAGCCCTTGACGCTTCCGGCGAGGATGCCGTTGATGAAGTGCCGCTGGAGGGCGACGAAGATCAGCAGGAGCGGGATCAGCGCGATCGACGCGGCGGCCAGCAGCTCGCCGGTGACGGTGGCGTAGTCGGCGCCGATGCGGTTGCCGGTGATGTTCTGCGCGAGCGTCGACAGCACGACCTGGAGCGTGGCCATCCGGGAGGACGACGCGGCGACGACCGGCCAGACGAAGTCGTTGTAGATGTTCATGACGGTGAGCACCGCCAGGCCCGCGAGCGCCGGCCGGATGACGGGCAGCACGATCCGCCAGAAGATGCCGAACTCGGTGGCCCCGTCGACGCGCGCGGCGTCCAGCAGCTCGTCCGGGACGGCGGCGATCACCTGGCGCATCCAGAAGATGGCGAACGCGTCGACCGCTCCCGGCAGGATCAGCGCCTGGTACGTGTTGACCCAGCCGAGCTCCTTCATCTCCAGCAGCAGCGGGATGATCAGGACGATCGTCGGGAGCATGAGCGTGATGAGCACGGTGCCGAACAGCAGGTCCCGGCCGCGGAACGTGTACTTCGCGAACGCGTAGGCGGCGAGCGGCGCGCAGAACAGCGTGATCGAGCCCTTCACCACCAGCACGACGGCCGTGTTGAGGAACCCCCGGCCGATCGGCACGTCCGTGAACATGCGCCGGAAGTTCTCGACCGTGAACGCCGACGGGTCGACGCCGAGCGGGTCGCTGATGATCTGCGTGGCCGGCTTGAACGCCGAGACCAGCGCCCAGACGACCGGCGCGAGGAAGGCGAGCGCGAGCACCAGCAGGAACGCCTGCGACCCGAGGGTGCCGGCGAGCTCCCGGCGGGCGCGACGTCCGCCGTCGCGACGGGACGGGCCGACCGGAGCGGCGCGGCGCGGCAGGGCGGCGGCCGGCGCGGTGTGCGCGGAGACGGGGGCGGTCATCAGTCCTCCGACCGGAGCAGCCGCACGAACAGCAGCGACAGCGCCATGACGACGATCACGAGCAGGAACGAGTTGGCCGCGCCCGTGCCGAGGTCGGCGCGGGTGATGTGGTCGTACAGGTGCAGGCCGGCCGTGGTGGTGGACCCGTACGGCCCGCCGTCGGTGACGACGTACGGCTCGGCGAACATCTGGAACACCGCGAGCGTCTGCAGCACCACGGAGAACATCAGCGTGCGGCGCACCAGCGGGACCGTGATGCTCCAGAGCTGCCGGCGGGGCGAGGCGCCGTCGATGGACGCGGCCTCGTAGACGCTGCGGTCGATGGACTGCAGCCCGGACAGCAGGATGATCACGATGAACCCGGTGGTCTTCCACAGGAACAGCAGGGCGAGCGTCGGCTTCGCCCAGGCGGTCGTGGTCAGCCAGCCGACGTCCGGCAGGCCGACGAGGTTCAGCAGCCCGTTGACGGCGCCGTAGTCCCGGTCGAACACGACGACCCAGATCTGCGCGACCGCGACGAGCGGCGTCACGAACGGCACGAGGAACGCGATCCGGTAGAACCCGCGCATCCGCACCTTGGCGTTGTCCAGCAGCACCGCGACGACCAGCGCCAGCACCATCTGCACCGGGACGATCAGCAGCCACAGCACCGCGGAGTTGCCGAGCGACGACCAGAACGCGTCGTTGCCGAGCAAGTAGGTGTAGTTGCCCAGGCCCACCCACTCGGCGGCGCCGGAGCCGCGCCAGCTCGTGAAGGACAGCCGCAGCGTGAACACCATCGGGTAGACGCTGAACGCGACGAACAGCGCGACGAACGGCAGGACGAAGACGTACGGGGCCACGGCCCGGGGCAGGTGCGGGCGGCGCCTGCCCCGGGCCGTCGCGACGGCGGCAGCGGTCACTGCCGGTCCACGAGGTTGCTCTGGATGTCGGCGGTCGCCTGCTCGATCACCTGGTCGGGCGTGAGCTCGCCGTCGAGCATCCGCTGCACGTCGGTGCCGAGGTAGTCGACGGCGCCGGCCCACCACGACGGTGTCGGGGCGCCGCCGGGGATCTGCGCGCCGGCCTCGACGGCCGTGGTCCACAGGTCCTGGTCGCCCAGGCCCGCCACCGGGCCGAACAGCGGCGCGGACGGGTCGGCGGCCGGCAGGTACGCGGGGATCGACGTGGCCAGCCCGTTCGGGTAGGTGTCGTTCGGGCCCCACACCGCGGAGTACCCGGCCTCGTCGTACATGAGGAACTCGTAGAACAGCCACGCGAGGTCGGCGTTCTCCCCCGCCTTCGGCAGCACGAACGACGAGCCGCCCATCGCGCCGGAGCGGGCACCGCCCTCCTCCCAGGCCGGCAGCGGCATGGCGCGCCAGTCACCGGTGGTCTGGGTGAGCTGCTGCTCCGGGGCGAACGAGAACCAGATGGCCCACGGGTAGAACACCTGGCGGCCGTCCTCGAGCGGGCCGACGTCGCTCGGGGACAGGTACTCGGCCCGAGTGCCCAGCCCCTCGGACTGCACGGTGTCGAGCCACCCGAGGATCTGCCGGTAGGCGTCGGAGTCGAGCCGGAGCTCCCCGTTCTCGTCCGCGATCGACGTGCCGAGCTGGCTCGCGTACATCTCGAGCTGGAGCTGCCCGAGGAACGCGCTCTGCTCCAGGTGGATGGGCTTGGAGTCCGGCACGGCCTCCTGGTACTGCCGCGCGGCGTCGAGCAGGTCGTCGTAGGTCTCGATCTGCGTGGCGTCGACCCCGGCGGCCTCGAGCGCGGTCGCGTTGTAGAACAGCAGGCCGGGGTCGAGGTCGAACGGCACTCCGTAGATGCCGCCGTCGAGCGAGTTCACGTCGACCTTCTGCGGCGCGATGTCGTCGACGTACGGTGCGAGCACGTCGCCGAGGTCCCAGAGGTAGTCGGCGTACCCGGCGACCTTGGCGTCGTCGAGGAACACCCCGTCGGGGACGTCCGTCTCGGTGATGAGCGTGTTCTGGAGCTTCGCGTCGATGTCGACGGCCTCGTGGTGGACCACGACGTCCGGGTACACCGTGTTGAAGTCGTCGATGACGGCGTCGAAGACCTCGAACAGGTCGCCGGAGCGGTCCCAGATGGTGATCTCCCCGCTCGGGCTGCCCGTGGGTGCCTGGAGGCGGTCCGGGTCGGCGGACGTGGTGCCTGACCCGCCGGCGCCGTCGTCGGACCCGCCCGAGATGGACGGCCCGCAGGCGGCGAGGACGGTGGTGGCGGCGAGCAGGCCCGCGGCGATCGCGAACGGGCGGGGGCGCGTCCGGGCCGCGGGGGCGGTCCGCGGGCGGCGGTGGGTCGGGTGCATCGGCACTCCCTCGTGCGAGCAGGGGTGCGGCGGCTCCGCACCTCTTTGCCAACGTGTGCAAACTAGCGCGGCTTTGCACACGATGGCAAGCCCCTATGCTGGGCCTCGACCGACGAGGGGGTGCCATGGCCGCGACACTGCGGGACGTCGCCGAGCACGCGCAGGTGTCCGTGCGCACGGTGTCCAACGTGGTCAGCGGCTACGCGCACGTCAGCGAGAAGATGCGCCGCCGCGTGCTCACCGCCATCGAGGAGCTCGACTACCGGCCGAACCCCGTCGCGCGCACCCTGCGCACCGGCCGCACCGGCGTGCTCGCGCTCGTCGTACCCGAGATCGACCTGCCCTACTTCGCCGAGCTGGCCCGCGAGATCATCAACGCCGCCGCCGAGCACGGCTACCGGGTGATGGTCGACCAGACCGGTCACGACCACGAGCGGGAGCGGGAGCTGCTCACCGGGGCCGACCGCACCATGCTGTTCGACGGCGTGCTGTTCAGCCCGCTCGTCACCCGCGCCGAGCTCCTCGAGATGCAGCCCGCGACGACCATGCCGCTGGTGCTGCTGGGCGAGCACGAGTTCGACGGCCGGTACGACCACGTCGCCATCGACAACGTGCAGGCCGCGCAGGACGCCGTCGCGCACCTGCTGGCCCGGGGCCGGACGCGCGTCGCCGCCATCGGGGCCCAGCCCGAGGAGTCCTACGCGACGCCCCAGCAGCGGACCACCGGGTACGAACGCGCGCTGCGGGCCGCCGGCCTGCCCGTCGAGCCCGCGCTGCTGCGTCCCGCCGCGCACTACCGCCGCGCCGACGGGTACCGCGCCGCCGAGGCGCTGCTGCGGCTGCCGGACCGGCCCGACGCGATCTTCTGCTACTCCGACCTGCTCGCGATGGGCGCGATGCGCGCGGTGTTCGACGCCGGCCTGCGCGTCCCGGAGGACGTCGCCGTCATCGGCGTCGACGACATCGAGGAGGGCCGCTACTCCCGGCCCACGCTGAGCACGGTGTCCCTGGACACGCCGTTCATCGCGCGCGAGGCCGTCGCCCGCATCGCCGCCCGCATCGGCGAGCCGGACACCCCCGCTGTCGAGGTCACCGCCCCGCACGCCGTGCTCGCGCGGGAGAGCACGGGCGCGGCCGACAGCCCCGCCCGGGCCTGAGCGGCGGGGGCCGGACGGCACCGCCCGGGGCGTCCCGCGACCTCGCGTGACCGCCCGAAGGACCCTGGTCCCGCCGTCCGGCCCGGTGCCACGATGACCGCATGGAGCCTCGTCGCCGCGCCCGCACCCTCGCCGCCGCCGGCCTCGCCGCGGCGACGCTCCTGCTGCTCGCCGCCTGCGCGGCCGGCGTCAACCCCGAGGTCGGCAGCCCGCCCCCGGGCTCCGACGCACCCGCCGGGTTCTGGCTGGGCCTGTGGCACGGCGCCATCCTGCCCGTCACCTGGATCGTGTCGCTGTTCACCGACACCGTGACGCCCTACGAGGTGCACAACAACGGCAACTGGTACGACGTCGGCTTCGTCCTGGGGATCTCGCTGGTGTTCGGCGGGCCGCTCGGCGCCCGACGCTCGCGCCGGCGCTGAGCCCACGCTGAGCCGACGCGCTCAGCGCCGGGCCGGCTGCGCGCGGTCCGGCACGGCGTTCAGGCGGTGACCCGCGCGGACGCCGCGGCGAGCCCGCGGAGCGTCTCGGTCAGCTCCGCGGCGGGCATCGGCCGGCTGTGGAAGTACCCCTGCGACCGGTCGCAGCCCAGTCGGCGCAGCACCTCCAGCGTCTCGGCGTCCTCGACGCCCTCCGCCACGACGCTGAGCCCCAGGTGGTGCCCGAGCTGGACCGTGCCCGCGACGATCGCGCGGGTGCGGGGGTCGGCCGTCAGGCGCGCGGTGAACGAACGGTCGATCTTCAGCTCCCCCGCCGGCAGGTCGTTGAGGTAGGCCAGCGAGGAGTAGCCGGTCCCGTAGTCGTCGATGCTGATGCCGATGCCCTGCGCGGCGATCCGCTGCGTGACCCGGATCGCGAGCTGCGGGTCACGCATGAGGCTGGTCTCGGTGATCTCGACGACCAGCCGGTCGGACGGCAGGCCCGCCGAGACGAGCGCCTGCTCGATCACACCGAGCAGCCGCGGCTCCTCCAGGCAGGACGTCGACAGGTTCACCGCCACCCGCAGGTCCAGGCCCTCGTCCCGCCAGCGCACCGCCTGGGCGGTCGCCTGGCTCAGCACCTGCCACGTGACCAGCTGCATCACGCCGTGCGCCTCGGCGAGCTCGAGGAACGCGACGGGCGGCAGCACGCCGTGGGTCGGGTGGTCCCAGCGCACCAGGGCCTCGACGCCGACCGGCGCACCCGTCGCCACGTCGACCTGCGGCTGGTAGTGCAGCACCAGCCGACCGTGCTCGCCCCCGGTGGTCGTGAGCATCGCGCGCAGGTCCTCGAGCAGCTCGCGCTCGGCGCGGGCCCGGGTGTCGGCGTCGTGGTCGAACACCCGGATGCCGCCGCCCGCGCGCTTCGCCAGGTACATCGCGGCGTCCGCCCGGCGCAGCAGCTCGCCCTCGGCACGTCCGTCCAGCGCGGTGCAGGCCACCCCGATGCTGGTGGCGACGTGGATGGTGCGCGCGGCGACGTCGACGGGCTCGGCCACCGTGGCCGCCAGACGCTGCGCGACCCGCACCGCCGCCGCCGCATCGGCGCCGGGGAGCACCACCGCGAACTCGTCGCCGCCCAGCCGGGCGAGCAGCCCGCGGCCGGTCACGGCCTCGTCGAGCCGGGCGGCGACGGCGATGAGCACGGCGTCACCGACGGCGTGGCCGAAACGGTCGTTCACGTCCTTGAACTTGTCGAGGTCGACGATGAGCAGCGCGGCGCCGCCCTCGCCGCCGGACGCCTCCTCCACCGCCTCGATCAGGGCCCGGCGGTTGGCGACGCCCGTCAGCGGGTCCGTCCGCGCCTCGATGCGCGATGTGGCGAGCTGGGCCAGCTCGCCCACGAGGTGGAACACCCGGCCGCTCGCCGCGAACACCCCGAGCGCCGCCAGCAGCGCGACCGCCCTGTCGGCGCCGGCCGTGAACACGTCGAGCAGCAGCAGGACGACGCCGGCCACGATGACGATGATCGAGCCGGTCGTCGTCGCCCGCGAGGACGCGTACCGCCGGGCGCTCCGCGCGCGCGGCAGCAGCGCCGCCACCGCGAGCCCCACCGCGAACGCCGTCCACGCCAGCACCACGCCCGGGCCGGCACCGGGGGCGTCCGCGCCGAGCCGCAGCGCGCGCAGCAGCCCGCCGACCTCCACGAGGGACAGACCGGCGATCACGCCGACGAGCGCCAGCGCCCGGGCGTCACGGCGCAGGTCCGCGATGGCGGACACGGTCAGCGCCGTGCCGAGCATCACCGTCATGACCGACAGCCGCACCAGGTGGCCCACCAGCGCGACCACCGGCACGGCAGCCGCCCCGCTGTTCGGCAGCTGCTGCACCACCCACAGCCCGAGGGCGAGGGCGCACAGCGTCGACCCGATCGCGTTGAGCCAGTCCCCCGGGTCGGAGACCGCCGTGCGGAGCCGGTTCCAGCGGACCAGGCCCTGGTACGCCACGGCGGACGCCACCACCGCCCCCGCCGTCAGCCCCACGCCGTCGAGCCCGCCGGGCAGCATCCGCGCCACGAGCTCGGCCACGAGACCCACGGCCACGACCGCGGCGGACCGGCCCGCCCAGCGCCACACCTGGGCGTCCGTGCCGGTCAGCTGCCGCACCCGGGCGCGCAGCACGACCGCCGCCAGGGCGGCCGTCACCGCCCCGGCAGCCACGCCGGCGGCGGGCGGAGCGAGGACGGCGGTCGCCACGGCGACGGCCGCGACGACCGCGAGCGCGCGCACGGGCCACCGCGGCGCAGCGGCGTCGGCTGCTGCGCCGGGACGGTGCCGGGGTGCGCGGAACATGCCCTGATCATCGGCCGTGCGGTGCGCCGGAGCAGGCCGAGGAGCCCGGTTTCACCCGGTCACCGCGGGTGATCCCGGACGCCCCACGTCCGGCCACGCCGCGCCCGGCTCGCGCGCGGCGGCCTCGTCGGCCGTCGCGACCCGCCACGGGGGGTGAAGGAGAACGGGGCCCCCGCGGCCGGGGGCGAGGTCGTCGAGGACGTCGCGGGCTCTCCCGGGCACGGCGAGCCGTCGTCGACCGCCGTCGACCGCCGTCGTCCCCGGCAGCACCGGGGCCGTCCGCCAGGCGGTCCTGCGCGTGCGCGGGTTACCATGGGGTGATCCGAACGACCGAGCGCCACGCTCACGCCGCGGCTGGGAAGCCGACCGACCCCCACCGTCCGGAGACCCCGTGCCCGCATCCCCTCCCGCCACCACGCGCACCTCGGCCGCTCAGAGCGCCGTCACGGGCTCCTACCAGGAGCTCTCGCAGCAGGTCCGGGAGGCCGGACTGCTGACGCGCACGACCGGCTACTACGTGGGGCTGCTGGTCGGCCTCGGGGTAGCCCTGGCCGCGCTCGTCGCCGGCTCGGTGCTGCTCGGCCACTCCTGGTTCCAGCTGCTCGTCGCCGGTGCCCTCGGCATCGTGCTGACGCAGTTCGCGTTCGTCGCGCACGAGGCGTCCCACCGCCAGGTGCTGGCGTCCGGCCCCGCGAACGACCGGCTCGGGCGCGTGCTCGCCAACGGCGTCGTGGGCATCAGCCACTCGTGGTGGATGTCCAAGCACTCGCGGCACCACGCCAACCCGAACCGCGTCGGCAAGGACCCGGACATCGCCCCGGACACCATCGTGTTCCTGGAGCAGGACGCGGCCGGGCTGGGCCGGGTCAAGGCGGCGCTGGCGCGGGTGCAGGGCTGGGCGTTCTTCCCGCTGCTGACGCTCGAGGGCCTGAACCTGCACGTCACGTCGATCCGCTCGCTGCTCACCGCCGAGCGCAGCCGGTCGCGGACCCTGGAGCTCGCGATGATCGCCGCACGCCTCTCCGCGTACGTCGCGCTCGTGCTGTGGCTGCTGCCCGTGGGGCTGGCGTTCGCGTTCCTCGGCGTGCAGCTCGCCGTCTTCGGCGTCTACATGGGGGCGTCGTTCGCCCCGAACCACAAGGGCATGGCGGTCATCCCGGAGAACAGCCGGCTGGACTTCCTGTCCAAGCAGGTCCTCACGTCCCGGAACATCACGGGCGGGCGGTTCATGAGCGCCCTCATGGGCGGGCTCAACTACCAGGTGGAGCACCACCTGTTCCCCAGCATGCCGCGGCCGCACCTCGCGCGGGCCCGTCGGCTGGTGCGGGCGCACTGCTCCCGCCACGGCGTCCCCTACACGGAGACGTCCCTGCTGCGGTCGTACGCCATCGTCGTGCAGTACCTCAACCGCGTCGGCCTGGCCGCGCGGGACCCGTTCGACTGCCCGATCGTGCGGCGGTACCGGGCGGTCTGACCGCCCGGGCGCCGGGTCGTCACCCCGCGGGGTGACGACGGGTGGTCCCGGTCGCCGGGCGGGGCCCGGCGACCGGGACGCCGGTCACGCGAGCGGCCGGATGTTCGACGCCTGCGGGCCCTTGGGGCCCTGGGTGACGTCGAACTCGACCTGCTGGTTCTCGTCGAGCGAGCGGTAGCCGCCGGTCTCGGCGATCGCGCTGTAGTGCGCGAACACGTCCGGACCGCCGTCGGACGGGGCGATGAACCCGAAGCCCTTCTCGGCGTTGAACCACTTCACGGTCCCGTGGGTCATGATGTCTTCTCTCCTTCGAAGCGAGGCGACGCGACTGCGGCGCCTCGAGCCGCGCCCCGAGGGGCACGGACAGTGGTGGCCGTGCAGCGTGCGCTGCACGGCGGCGGCCGGGGCGCGGACGCCCGCGAGCAGGGCGACGGCGCCCTGCCACGACGGGGCGACGCCCAGGGCGCGCGAGTGGTGGTCGTGGACGTGGTGGCCGTCGGCCTCGCGCGCCACCGTGCCGGCGTACTCGCCGGCGCGGGTCGCGACCCAGAGGTCGTCGTCGGCCTGCCGCCAGTCGAGCGGCGCGGGACGCGCCGGGACCTCGGCGGCCGCGGTGCCGCGCGCGGGGCGGACGGAGGGGGGACGAACGGTGGTGAACGTGGTGATGGTGACTGCTCTCACTCCGTGCGCCGTCGGCGGCTGCGGAGGTGGTCGGGGGCGGGTCAGGTGTGGTCGCCGGCATCGTGCGGGCGACGGTCAGGTCCTGCCGCGGCGGGGAGGTCTCTCGTCCCCGCGGATCGAGTCCGGTCAGTCTACAGGACGACGCCGGGACTGCCCAGGGACCGCCCCGGGCGGCCAGTCGCCGAGGTGCCCGGGGGTCACGACCAGCGCGGTGTCGACACCGCTCACCGCTCCCACCACGGCGCCCCGGCGAACGCCTCCGCCCGCCACGGCAGCCGCACCTTCTCCCCCGCGTGCACCCTCCGGCACAGCTCCATCGCCCGGTCGAACCGCATCCGCCGGCCCCCGCCGCTGAGCCCGGCGCCGCCCGGCTGCCACGTCGCGCTCCACCGCGGGTGCCGCAGCACGACCGTCTCGCCCGCCACCACGTGACCGATCGCCTGGTCGACCTCCTCCAGCAGCGCCGCCGAGCCCGGGTCGCAGGCGTCGCACGCGCACACCGGCACCCTCTCGACGACGACGTCCGGGCGGACGACCGCGACCTCGAGCACCGGCAGCAGCCCCGGGTCGCTGTCCTCCGCACGGACGTCCCGCTCGAGCAGCAGCAGCCGCAACGCGTCGTCGCGCGGCGGCACGACCACCACCCCGCGGTCGACCCCCGGCGGAGCCGTGCGGTCCTGCGGGCCGAGCGGTTCGGTGCGGGCACCCAGGCCCGGGACGAGCGCGTCCACCCACGTCTGTGCCCGCGCGTGCACGATCCGGAACCGCTCCGGGTCCGTGACGCGGCCGTACTCGTCGTCCGCGGGGCCGTGGACGTCGGCGTGCGGGTCCGGCCACGACGGCAGGCCCAGGCGGTCGTACCGCCGGGCGACGTCGGCGCGCAGGTCGTCGAGGAGGAAGGGCACGAGCACGACCGTAGACGCCGCCGGAGCGGCGGGGGCAGGCACCGGCTGCCCGGTCCTCAGCGGGGTACGGCTGCGTCCAGCGGCTTGACCATGAACAGGCACGGGTTGTCCGCCCCCCACTCGTCGGTCTCCGCCAGAGGCAGGAACCCGAACGCCTCGTAGAACCGACGAGTCTGCGCGTAGCCGGCGTCGGGGTGCGAGGGCCCGAGCGTCTTCACCAGGAGCAGCCGGACGGCCCGGTCGCGGGCGTCGTGCTCGAGCGCCGTCAGCATCGCGCGGCCGGCGCCCCCGCCGCGCGCCTGCCGATCCACGGCGATGAGGTGCACCTCGGCGACCCACGCGAACGGGCGGTCCACCAGCAGTACCCCGCGCACGTCGCCCGCCGGATCCCCGCCGGCCCGGGCGGTCCACGTCTCGGCCGTACGCGCCTTCTCGACGTACTCCGCCGTCGACTCCGGGATCCCGAACCACTCGGGCAGCGTCCCGAGGATCCGCGCGACGTCACCGGGCACGGCCGTGTCACGGGCGACGTGCCACCGCCGCGTGGCACGAGCGACGGGAAGCGGCGATTCTGGGGTGGTGGCGGGCGGCACGGCCTCCACCCTCATGCACCGGCCGCGGTGAGGACGAGGGGTTTTCTCTGCCCGGTGCGGCCGGGCGGACACACGGGTTCTCCTCACGTCCCGCGCTTGATCGCCGCGGTCGCCAGGTGGTCCGCCGCCTCCGACAGCCGGATCCCCACGATGTCGAGCCGCCGCAGCACCTCGCGGCGGCGGAGCGTGGAGTCGTCGAGCGGTTCGGCCAGCAGGCGGGACATGGCCGTCTGGTAGTGCGCCCGCACCGGGGTCTTCTTGGCCGCGAGCGCCGCGACCGCCACCCGACCGACGTCGTCGCGCAGGCACGCGGTGGCCCGCGCGAGGGCTCGCACGCCGTCGCGGATCTGCTCGAGCACGGGCACGCCGTCCGCGCCGGGGGCGACGCCGTACAGGTCGACCTCGCGGACGTAGTCGCGCAGGTTGTCCAGCACGTCGTCGACGGCCCGCGAGTAGGTGAACAGGTCCTCGCGGTCGAGGTAGCTGGTGAGCGCGCGCGTCAGCGACTCGACGACGTGCGCCCGCCAGGCGTCGCCCTCGTGCTCGACCGCCGCGACGGCCGCGCGCGCGTCGGCGACGCCGAGCGTGCCGCGGGTGAGCCGCAGCGCGATCGTCACGGCGTCCTCGGTCGCCCGGAGCTGGCCGGCGAGGCCGTCGACCAGGTCGTCCCGTGCGGCGCCCGAGATGCCGCGGACCAGCCGCCTCACCCGGCCCCGCGGCCGGCGGTCAGCCACGCGACGCCCGTCGCCACCAGGACGCTCGCGGGCACCGTCAGCACCCAGGCCAGCGCGACTCTTCCGGCGTACTCCCATCGGACTCTTCCTCTCCCTCGTGCGAGCCCGGCGCCCACGAGGGAGCCGGAGAGCGTCTGCGCCATGCCGACCGGGCTGCCGACGGCGGAGCTGGCGAGCATGACGGCGGCGGTCGTCGTCTGGGCGGTGACCGCGTCGAGGCCGCGGACCGCGAGGATGCCGCGGTTGACGGTCCGCTCCATGCGGCCGAGCCCGACGGCGGCGCCGGCGGTGAACAGCCCGGCGCAGAGCGCGAGCTGCCAGGCCACCGCGTCGACGGTCGCAGCACCGGGCGCGGACGCCACGGCGACGATCGCCAGCAGCTTCTGGGCGTCGTTGGCGCCGAACGCGAGGCACAGCACGACGTAGGACGCGACGTGCCAGCGCCGCACGGCCGCCGGGGAGACCCGGGACGCCGCGGACAGCCGGTGCACCAGGCCCGCGAGCGCGAGGCCGGCGAACGGCGCGGCCGCGACGAGCGCGAGCACGCGGCCGATCGCCGCCCAGCCCATCGCCTCCCCCGCGCCGAGGCCGCCGCCCGCGACGCCCGCGATGAGCGCCAACGTGAGGCTGGTCGGCTGGCCCCACCGGCTCAGGACCCCGGTGACCACGAGCGCGGCGACGACGGCGGCCAGGAACACCGCGCGCCCGGTCGCGGGGTCGCCGCCGGGCGGGACGAGCTCGCGCGCCACGGTCGTCGCCACCGCGGTCCCCAGCAGCGGCGGCGCCAGGGCGATCGCGCACCCGAGCACCAGCAGCGCGGCCCACGGTCGTCCTCCGTGCACGCGCAGGCTCGTGGCGGCGATGGTCGCGCCGGCGTTGGAGCCGTACACCAGCGCGAGCACGCCCGCCGCGACCAGCAGGACGACCGACCCCTCGGGCACGGCGGCTCCTCTCGTGATTTGCGTACGCGCTCTCGCAAACGTCAGCGGGTGTTGTCGGATGCTACTCATGAGTGTACAGTCCGAGCCAAGCCGATCCGGTCACGCAGCAATGGTGCGGAATGACGGGATGTCCATCTCGACCCGTTCTGGGTGGACCACACAGCATTTGTCGCGCCCGCGTCGCCGCGGGCCGGACACCCCCGGAGGATCCATGCACGACGTCGTGGCGACGCGCCCCCGCAGCGGGCCGGACCGACCCCCGCGCCGACCCCGCGGCCGCCCGCACGCCTGGGCCTACGCGGCCCTGGCACCGACCGTGGTGGCGCTGCTAGCCTTCACCTACTGGCCGCTGCTGCGCACCGCGGTGCTCTCGTTCCAGAGCTCCGACCTGTTCGGCCGGCCCGCGGGCTTCGTCGGCACCGACAACTACACGGCGATGCTCGGGTCGCCGGACTTCCGCCGCACCCTGCTCGTCACGGCCGCGTTCGTGGTCCTG
This sequence comes from Cellulomonas sp. C5510, assembly GCF_019797765.1. Classification (NCBI taxonomy): domain Bacteria; kingdom Bacillati; phylum Actinomycetota; class Actinomycetes; order Micrococcales; family Cellulomonadaceae; genus Cellulomonas; species Cellulomonas sp. C5510. The sequence continues at coordinate 750,380 of NZ_CP081862.1, read as the reverse complement.
ACCGTCGTCGGCAAGCTGCTGGTCGGGCTCGCGCTCGCCGTCCCGCTGTCCCGGCGGCTGCGCGGCACGGCGTTCTCGCGGGCGGCGGTGCTCATCCCGATGGCCGTGTCCGCCGCCGTCGCCGGCCTCGCGTTCCGTGCGCTCATGAGCCCGACGTACGGGCTGCTCGACCAGATCGCGATCGCGCTCACCGGCCGTCCCGCGGGCTGGCTGACCGAGCCGACCATGGCCATGGTGTCGATCGTCGTCGTCGACGTCTGGATCTCGATCGGCTTCGTGACGCTGCTGCTCATCGCGGCGGTGGACGCCATCAGCGTGGAGGTCGAGGAGGCCGCGGCCCTCGACGGTGCCTCCCGCGCCCGGATGCTCCGCTCCATCACCCTGCCGCTCATCACGCCGACGCTGTTCTTCATCGTCGTGACGCAGTCCGTGCAGGCGATGCGGGAGTTCACGATCATCCAGGTGGTCACCGGCGGCGGCCCCGCCCGCGCCACCCAGACGCTCGTCTTCGACATCTGGGCGAAGGCGTTCGGCGGGACCGCCGACTACGGCGCCGCGTCCGCCCGCGGGATCATCCTGCTGGTCGTCATCGCCGTGCTCACGGTCGTGCAGTTCGGCGTGCTCGAGCGGCGGGTGACCTACTGATGCGCGCCCGGGTCGCCCACATCGCGCTCGTCGCCTACCTCGCGGTCGCGGCGCTGCTCGTCGCCCTGCCTGTCCTGTACGTGGTGTTCGCGGCGCTCCGCCCTGGCCAGGCGCTGACCGGCACGTTCCGGGACGTGCTGCCGACCGGCATCTCGTTCGAGAACTTCCAGGCCGCGCTCGGCCGGGCCCCGCTGCTGCGGCAGATGGTGAACTCCGGCGTCGTCACGCTCGCGCAGACCGCCGCCCAGGTGCTGACCGCGCTGCTCGCGGCCTACGCGCTGGTGTTCGGGCGGCTGCGCCGGCCGAACCTCGTGTTCGGGTTCGTCCTGCTCACCATGATGGTTCCGGGCGAGACCATCCTCGTCGCGAACTACCTGACCATCCGGTCGCTGGGCCTGTTCGACACGGTCGTCGCCGTGTTCCTGCCCTTCCTGGTCTCCGCGTACAACGTGTTCCTGCTCCGGCAGACGTTCCTGTCGTTCCCGAAGGAGATCCACGAGGCCGCCGTCGTGGACGGCGCGGGCCCCATGCGGTTCCTGTTCGGGTTCCTGGTCCCGCTGTGCCGGCCGACCGTCGTCACGGTGACGCTCATGGCCGCGATCGCCGCCTGGAACGGGTACCTGTGGCCGCTCGTGGTGTCCGAGACCCCGGCGTCCCGCACCGTCCAGGTCGGCATCAAGATCCTCACCGACGAATCCGGCACCGACCTCGGTGCGTCATTGGCGGGCGTCACCATCGCCGCCGTTCCCACCATCGTCCTCGTGCTCCTCGGCCAGCGTTTCCTGGCCAAGGGTCTCACGCAGGGCTCGGTCAAATGAGGAGAGGAATGTCCACCATGCAGAGAATCCGAGGACGCAAGGGCCTGGGAGCGGCAGGGCTGCTCGCCGCGGGCGGGCTGGCGCTCGCCGCGTGCGGGTCGGCCGAGGACCCGGGCGACAGCGCCGGCGGTACGTCCGGCGGGACCGACGACGGGGTGACGGTCGACTTCTGGTACTCCGTCAGCGGCGTGCCGGCCGACACCCTCACCGCCCTGGTCGACGAGTTCAACGAGGAGCACGACGACATCACGGTCAACGCCGTGTTCCAGGGCAGCTACGTCGACTCGATGGCCAAGCTCACCAACTCGGTGCAGTCCGGCGCGCTGCCCGACGTCGTGCAGGGCGGGGACACGTTCTCGACGTACCTGAACGACACGGGCCTCACCGTCGCGCCCGGCGAGGTCGCCGGCGTGGACGGGACCACGTTCGACGGCGAGGACCTGGTGCCGGTGCTCGCCTCGTACTACACGTTCGGCGGCGAGCTCACGTCGGTGCCGATCATGGTGTCCCAGCCGGTGGTGCTCTACAACACCGCGATGCTGGAGGCCGCGGGCATCGACCCCGCCGACGCACCGGGCAGCATCACGGAGCTGTTCGACACCGCCACCGCCGTGCACGACGCGACCGGCACGGCGGGCCTCACGATGTTCCTCGACCCGTGGTGGTCCGAGCAGTTCACGGCCTCCGAGGGCCTGGAGTACTGCACGCCCGACAACGGGGTCGGCGCCGAGCCGGCCGACGCGTTCCAGTACACGACCGACGCCCAGGTCGGCCTCTGGGAGCACCTGCAGCGTCTCGTCCAGGACGGCTCCATGCTCAACACCGGCACCGACGGCAGCGCGTCCCTCACCGCGTTCGCCGCCGAGGAGGCCGCGATCATGGTGCAGTCGTCGCGGATCTTCGGGGACGCCGAGCGGGCCACCGCGTTCGACTTCGGCGTCTGGCCGCTCCCGGTCGGCAGCCCCGACGGCGGGGCCGTCCCCGGCGGCAACTCCGTGTGGCTGGTCGACGAGGGCAGCACCGACGAGAGCCTCGCGGCCTCGGCGACCTTCGTGCAGTACCTCGCCTCCCCGGAGGTCCAGGAGCGGATCTTCCTCGAGACCGGGTACCTCCCGACCTCGCAGGAGGCCCTCGCGTCCCTCGAGGGTCAGACCACCGACGTCCAGCAGGTCGCGCTCGACCAGCTCGCCCGGACCACCGACTCGGTGCCGAGCGCCGGCTGCCACACCGGGGCGATGAACGAGGCCCGCGACGCCGTGCGCAGCGCCATCGAGGCCGTCGTCGGCGGCGCGGACGTCGCCGCCACCTGGGCGGACGCGGAGCAGCGCGGCAACGACGCGATCGCGAGCTACCTGGACCGGCTCGGCTGACGCCGGCCCTCTGGACCACCGCGGGCCCGGGGCGTCGCCCGGGCCCGCGGTGCCGACCTCACCTCACCCCCGCCCCACCCGCTCCCCGCACCGACCCCGAAGCGAGATCCCGATGACCGAGCCCGTCTACGGCGTGTTCCTGCTCCCCGACCCGGTGACGTCCGCCGCCGTCACCACCGTCACCCTCGCCGTCGAGCGCCAGTTCGGCTTCGTGTCCGCCGGCCGGTTCCCGCCGCACGCCACGCTCGCCGGCTCGGTGCCGATCCGCGCGGAGGCGCCCGTCATCGAGGCCGCCCTCGACGTGGTGCTGCGCGACCGCCCCGGCTTCGACGTCCACCACAGCGGCATCGTCCGGCACGGCGCCGCCGTCACCTACGACGTCGACCGCCTGCCCGACGGCCGCCGCAACGAGGCGCTGGCCGACCTGGCCGCCGACGTCAACGCGGCGCTGGTCCCGCTCGCGCACTCCCTCGACGCCTACCTGGTGCAGCCGTTCGACCCCGAGCGGTTCCGGGCGCACATCTCGCTCGCGTCGCACGAGATGCGCACCCAGCCCCACCTCGCGGACGATGTCGAGGCGTTCGTCCGCGCCGTCCCCGCCCCGGCCGTGCCCGCGGTGTTCCCTGCACGCCGGGTCGCGCTGTACGCGTTCCGGTCCGACGGCTGGACCGGACCCTGGTGGGAGACGCTGGTGTGGCGGCACCTGCGCACCTGGGCACTGACGTCCCCGCGGGCCTCCTGACTCGGGCGGAGGCGCCGGTGGCCGGCGGGGCCGCCCCTAGCATGGGCGACGTGAGCGACCCCGCCGGCGGACCGGCCCCGCGCCGTCCGATCACGGAGGAGTACCTGGCGCTGCGGCTCGGCGTCTCCCGGGCGACCGTGTCCCGCGCCCTGCACGGCACCGGCCGGGTGTCCGCCCCCACCCGGCGGCGCGTGCTCGAGATGGCCGACCGCGTGGGGTACGTGCCCAACGTCATGGCGAGCGAGCTCGCCGCCGGGCGCACCCGCACCGTCGGCCTGCTGCTCCGCGACTCGTCCAACCCGGCCTACGGTCTGCTGCACGCCAGCCTCCAGGCGTCCGCGCACCGCCGGGGCATCGAGGTGCTCACCGTCACGGCCACCGGCGACGTCGGGGCGTCGCGGCAGGTCGCGGGCCTGCGCCGCCTGCTCGGGATGCGCGTCAGCGGCCTCGTCGTCGCGACCGGCGACGTCCCGTCCGAGCACCTGCTGCCGTTCCGCGACGCCGTGCCGATGATCCGCGCCGGCCGCCCCGAGTCCGACCCCGAGATCCACGCCGTCGCCTACGACGAGGCGCACCACGCACGGCTGCTCGTCGAGCACGTGCTGTCCCGGGGGCACCGGCGCGTCGCCGTCCTCACCCCCGACCGCGAGGTGTCACTGCCCGAGTCGGTGCGCGCGTCGAGCGCCGCCCGCCTGTTGGAGGCCGCGGGCGCCGAGCCGGTGCCCGTGCCCGTCCGCGAGACCACCGACGGCGTCGCGCGCGTGCTCGAGCTGGCCCGCCACGACGTGGTGACCGCCGTGATGTGCCCGACCGACCTGCGGGCGCTCGAGGTGCTGCGGCAGGCCCGCGCCCGCGGCGTGTCCGTGCCCGGCGACCTGTCCGTGACCGGCTGCGACGGCGTGCTGCCCGGGCTCGACCTCATCGGGCTCACCAGCGTCCGGCTGCCGGTCGAGGAGCTCGCCGACCAGGTGGTGGGGCACCTCGCGCGGCTCATGCAGGGCGAGCCCGAGGAGCCGGTGCACGAGTCGCTGCGCGGCGAGCTGCTCGAGCACGGCTCGGTCGGCCGCGTGGCCGCCGACGACTGACCGCTACCTCACCGGTCGCGCCTCGGCTGACCACCTGTCGTCATCCGTGGGAACTCCCCTCGGAAGCTCCGACGGGGCGGTCCTAGCGTCGCGGGCGTCGGGCCCCTGCGGCGCCTGGTCCTGGGCGCGGCGCGTGGCGGCACCGACGCGCTGATCACTGCGACGAGCGAGGGAGCCGTCATGAGGAGATCGATGCTGCGCGCGCTGGGCGTCCTGGTCGGGGCGGCCTGCGTGCTGCCCGCCACCGTGGCGGCCGCGGCGGCACCGCCAGAGCCGACGGCCACGGTCACGGCGACCGCCGCCGCGACGGCGTGCACGAAGACCGCCGCGCAGGTGCTCACCGGTCTGCAGGGCCTCCGGGGCCAGCAGCAGTTCACGACCGTCCGGCACCGCGGCGACTTCGACGCCGCCACCCCGGAGAACAGCCTCGGCGCGTTCCGGCGGTCGTACGACCGGTGCCGTCCCGGCGTCGAGACCGACCTGCGGCACACCGCCGACGGCAAGCTCGTCATGTTCCACGACACCCACGTCGGCAAGATGATGGAGCCGACCTACGACCCCGAGCGGAACACCGGCCCGAATGCCGCGCTCACCAGCCTCACGCTCACCCAGCTGCAGCAGAAGCGCCTCGTGACGATCGACCGCCGGCCGTCCGAGTGGAGCATCGTGACGTTCGAGGAGTTCCTGGCCGACGCCGTCGAGCGGGGCGGCCCGTCGCTGCTGTTCGTCGAGATCAAGGACAACGCCGACATCCTGCCGGCTGTCCGCGAGACGCTGACGTACCACCAGAGGCACCCGCAGGCCTCGATCTTCGACCGGGTGGTGTTCAAGATCCGGCTCAACGCCTACCCGACGTTCGCCTCGTGGCGGCAGGCGACCGCCGGCATCGCCGGGCTGCCGCGCACCCCGCTCACGCAGGTCATGGTCAGCCGGGTCATCGCCGACGACGTCGACCGCCGCACCGACCTGGGCACCCCCTCCGGCCAGACGCCCAGCTACTACGCGACCTCCACCTGGGCGAAGGCGAACGCCACCACGGACGGCGTGCTCAGCGTCGAGGTCACCATGAAGGACTCGGCGGGCTTCTACGAGACGCGCCACCGGAAGGGCTCCGCCCACGGCGCCTCCGCACCGCAGCCGTTCCGCGACGTCGAGTACTACGCGCCCCTCACCGTCACCGAGGCCAACGCCCGCCCCGGCACCATGGCCCGGCTCACCGCCCTCGTCCGGGCGTCGGACAAGCCGCTCGGTCAGTTCGTGCCCGTCCCCGACTGGGTGATGTGGCGGTCCGGCACGGTCGACTGGGACCAGGCGCTGCCGAGCGTCGTCGGCAGCGCCACGCCGATCACGCCACGCGAGGCGTACTTCCAGAACGACTCGCGCTGCTGCTACGCCCTGGAGCTCCGCCTCGCGGACACCGGCAACGACCCCGAGCAGAACGAGCAGCGCACGATCCTGCCGTGGATGCAGGACATCGGCGCGACCGTCCTCACCGCCGACGACACCGACAGCATCGACGCGTTCTTCCACTCCCAGAACAAGCTCCACGACCTCGGGCGACCTGTCGGGCAGACGCGGGTCGACCCCGCCCCCGCGGCGATGAACTCCCTCATCAGCCCCGCCGTCAACCAGGGGACCCGCCGGCTCAGTCCGACGATGATGATGGTCTCCGTCCGATCCGTGCGGGTCACCGACATCGACGACGAGGACCCCGGCGACCTGTACGGCACCGTCGAGCTGCGTGACACCAGCACCGTCGGCAGGTCACCGCTCGACGTCGCGAGATCGGACTCGCGGTCCCACTACCCCTCGGCCCCCGAGGTGCGCATCGACGCCGGCGGTCAGGCGCTCTTCCGCGGCGGCACCCTCGACGTGGAGCTGTGGGACCGTGACCGGGACGCCTCCGCGCACGACCTCATCGCCAAACGGGTCATCGACCTGCCTGCCGGCACCCCCGACGGCGTCTACACGGTCACCACCCGACGCGGCGAGATCCACCACATCCCCGGCACCGGATCCCGGGAGACCTTCGGCTCCGCCACCATCGTGTACACCGTGCAGCGGTACTGGACCACCATCGAGCTGCGCAACGTCACGATCGGCCGCATCGACGACGAGAACCCCGGTGACCTGTTCGGCACCATCCGGACGCGCCACCCCGACCAGCCGAGCGGCTGGTCGAGCTACAACTTCCTGCTCAACCGCTGGGAGTGGATCAGCATCCGGCCCGGCCAGTCCGCCCCGCTGCACTCCTACGACGCGCCCGGCCACGACCTGGCGTCGATCACGTTCGACCTCTGGGACGCCGACGGCGGCTCCGCGGACGACAAGATCGCGCAGGGCACGCTGACCGTCGACAAGCACCAGGACATCGACGCGGGGCTCATCCGCAGGGTCAACGGGCAGTGGGGGTGGGTCACCGCGACGACCTCGTGGAACGCCCGCACGAACCGGGTGCCGCTGCAGCCGCTCGGGTTCGCGCCGGTGGTGACGGGGGACGGGTCGTAGGGGCGCGGCGGGTCGGGGCTCGATGAGTCCTCGTCGGCCGCGGGGAGGCGCGCGAGCTGCTGGATCGCACGCAGTCCCCCTCCGGATGGGTGCCTCGAGCTCGCGTGCGAGGTCGCCTCACTGCGTGCGGCGAGCGTCGCCCCTCCGCCGGTCCGACTCCGTCTCCGTGCGCCGGCCGTTCGTCGATCGAGCCGTCCGCGTACATCCGGAGGAGGTCGCGCAGCGACGTCTCCGTGATCCAGGCGTCCGCGTCGCGCCACCGTGGAGCCGCGGCATCGGCCTCGTCGACGCCCACTGCTCTCGGGGATGGGCGTCCCCTCCAGCCACAGGGTCCCGCATTGCGCAACGCCACAGCCTGGTCCAGGTCGGGACGTCGTCCACGATGAACGGCTCGTGCCGCCCCTGAGAAGGCGGTCGTCGTGCAGACGACGCACGCCGGAACGACGGTCACTCGCGCCGACTCAGAGCACGCGAGGGCGGACCAGCGATCACGATCGGGCCAGATCGCGAACCACAAGCACGCTCGCTGCAGTTCCCAGCACGGCAGTGTCCGCGCCGGAGGCGTAGTGCCGGAGCACCCGCGCGATCGACGGCGCGCCGATCGCAGTCGATGCCGACGAGATGACGACCTCCTCGGCAAGCCCGGCCGACGGCCGGGGCCGCCCGGCCGACTCCACCGCCGCGCCCGACCTCGCGCGCACCACCACGAGCTCCGCGGGTCCGCGAGGTTCGCTGATCGCCACGACGTCGCGCCACGCCACGCTCTGCCGGGAGTCACGCCGGACGACGACGAGCGACGCCGGCGTCAGCCAGACTCCCGCGCGCCGGGCACGCAACGCCTGACGCACGGCCGCCGTCACGAAGCCCGCTCCCACGACTCCCGCGACCACGACGAGCGCGAGGTGCAGGCCTCGGACAGCACCCAGGACCGCGAGAGCGAGGAACAGCAGGCCCGGGTACGCGGTCACACCAGCGGTGAGCATCGCCCGGGTCCCGTGCTCGGGCAGCACGGTCGCTCTCGCGCCATCGAGCTCCGCAACGGTGACCGCGCTCCTCCGCCCGACGCCCCGCTCCTCACGGTCCCGGACGGAACGACCGACGAGGAGGAGCAACCCGAAGCCCGCGACCCAGGAGCCGATCAGGACGAGCAGAGCGCTGGGAGCTCCCCCGCCCGCGAGAACGGCTCCGAACACGACGAGACCGGCGACGACCGGGATCTCCCGCCTGCGGGCCGCCCTCTCCCGACGGTCGAGCTCGGCGCCCAGGGCAGCGAGCGGATCAGGACGACCGGACCCGCTCGAGGGCATTCCGCCCGAGGGTGGCGCAGCGCTCATCCGAAGATCGACTCCCATGCGTCAGACAGGCCGTCACCGACGACTGCCACAGCATCTCCCACCGCAGCGGCGCCCCGGGCTCCACTTCCTCCGGTCGCCGTCCCGGCAGGTGAACTCGGGAGTTCAGTAACCCATCACGAGCAGGCCTTCGAGATGCCCTTGGATGACGCGCTGCGCATACAGGGACGTCACGAGGTTGTTGTAGGTGTCGTACGGCTTCGTGTGGTGCGCCCGGAACGGGACGACCAGCGCGAGATAGTCGACCTCCGGGAGGAGGAGGGATTCGACGATGTCCTTCATTCCACGGTAGTTGGTCTCTGCTCCACCGCCCTCGATCTCCACGAGGGTGAGCCGCGAATGCTCGTCCACGTGGACGGCGTCCGGCCGCACGCTCTTGATGCTCTGGTCACCCTCGCCGTAGAGGAAGGGCATCTCCGGGTAGTGTTCCCGCGTCTCGAGATTCCATCCGGGACGCAGCGCATTCAGTGCCGTCGACACGCCGCGATCCGGCGGCAGGAACGGTTCGAGGGCCGCCGTGATCTTCGTGGTATCCGTCTGTTCACTGGGCCACCACTCGTCCCGCAGCCACGGCCCGAGCGCGGTCACAGCGTCGATCAGCTGACGCATCTCGGTTCTCGGGCGATCCGGCTGCGGGTAATAGCGCCAAGCGGGCGGCCTCTCGTAGCGCATCTGTCTGGGGTACCACCTGACATCGGCCTCGCACGTCGTCCTCGCCGGGCGCTCCAACTCTCCGCATCGGCATTCCCCCGGGTGGGTGAACGCGACCGCGCACGCGCTGTGAGTGCGTCGGCTCGACCCGGTGCCGGGCGTGGTTCAGTGGACACGAACCAACCGGAAGGTGTCATGCGTGGCTGAACCCCTCGTCGTGCAGCTCCGGCCGGAGACGCGGCAGGCGCTGGAGCGTCGCGCCACCCGCGACCCGGTGCTCCGGGGCACGGCCGCGATGCGGCTCGCGCTGTTCGTGTCGGCTCTCCTCCTCGTGCCGCTGATCGCGGTCAACGCCATCGAGGGCTTCCGTCCGCGGACGCTGGTCCTGCTGCTCTTCCTCGCCGTCCCCGCCGCCATCGCGCTGTGGGGTCGGCGCATGCTCCGCACCGTCCCCAGCGAGGTCGCAGTGGACGTCCTCGTCATCAGCGACGACGACGTCCGCTTCGAGGCGCTCACCGCCGTGAACCCGGCGATGGGAGTCGCGGAGCCAGACGTCTGGCCGCGGGTCGACACCACCAGCGTGAGGAGCGCGTGCGGGCCGCGCACCCCCGGTTGGGCGGGCTGATCCTGGCGCTGTCCGACGACCCGCAGAGCACGACCGCGTGGGCTCGGGGCGCGCGCGGGGAGGAGCTGCTCGGATCGGCGCCCAACGGGCTGACCGACCGCGGCGTCCGCCTGCTGCACGATCGGCGCATCCCTCGCAGCCGCGCGAACATCGATCACATCGCCGTCGCCGCCAGTGGCGTGCACGTGGTCGACGCGAAGCGGTACCGCGGCCGGCCGGCGCTCCGGGTCGAGGGCGGGATCCTGCGACCGCGGGTCGAGAAGCTGGTGGTCGGCGGCAGGAACTGCACGGCGCTCGTCGCCGGCGTGCAGAAGCAGGTCGGCGTCGTGCGTGACGCCCTCGCTGCGGCGGGCATGGATGACGTCCCTGTGCACGGGGTCCTGTGCTTCGTGGACGCGGACTGGCCGCTGATCGGCGGGTCGTTCGTCACCGGCGGCGTCGCTGTGCTGTGGCCGAAGAAGCTCAGCGAGCGTCTGCGGGCGGAGGGGACGTTGGATCAGGCGGCTGTCGATGCCGCGCACCGCGCGTTGGCCGGTGCACTGCCTCCCGCGTGAGGCCGACGTCGGGCACGCGTGGCGGGCATCCGACGCTTCCGAACCCGCTCGGTACCGCAACCCACGTCCGCTACGTCCGAGGTGAGGGCCATACCGCCCCGGGGCACGATCTACCGTCTGGACCCGTGAGGAGCGACATGACCGACGTCCTGTACACCGGCGGCTGGAGCAGCGACACACGGCTCCCCTTCCCCGGCGTGGGCTGGTACGACGAGCGGCGCGCACGCGCGATCTACGAGCAGCAGAGCGATCTCCTGAGCGTCGTCGACGCCCAGGAACGGCTGGACGACGGTCGCCCTCGGCAGCGCTGGGTCATCGGGGCGTCCACGTCAGGCGGGTTCAGGTGCTCGTTCTTCACCTCGGCGGGCACGCTCTACCGCCAGATCGACTACGTGCCGCACAGCGGCAGGCTGTGGCGCGAGACCACCCTCGACTACCGCTATCCCGACGGAGATCGCTTCTACGTCTACGGGCTGGAGTCGCTCGGCCACACGATCGCCCGCTTCGCCCCCGACGGGAGCGGCACCGTCCTGTACGTCGAGACCGGCAACCCCGTGGGCGAGGAGGTCGAGCTCCACGACGCGCCCGTCGCGGGGTTCTGGCTCGACAGGCCCGAGTTCGGCGACTGGTCCCGGCTCTCCGACCCGCTGTACGGCGTCCCGACGGACGACGACGTCGACCGCCACATCGCCCGCCGGCTGTCCTGACCCGGTCGACCCGGCGCTCCCCGCGGTGCTGCCGACCGCTGCGGCGGCGGGCAGCCCGATCCGGTGACAGACCGTCGGCCACGACCCGATCCCGCTTGCACCACCCCCCTCGCCCGTTACGTTCGAGGTGAGGGCCGTGCGGGACGATCCGCCGGACCCTCGCGGCACCCGCCGATCGAGCCGCGATCGGGCCGACCCGCTGGAGGACATCCCGTGACCACGACCCCCACCCGCCCCTGGACCCGCGCTCGCGCTCCTCGCGCGTTCGTGCTCGCCCTCGCCGCGGGTGCCCTCGTCGTCGGGACGTCGGCGTGCACCGGCGGCGACGACGACACGGAGAGCACCGGCACCACGGCGCCGGCGCCCGACCCCGTCACGACCACGGACCCCGCCGACGACGGCGCCGATGACGACGCGTCGGCCCCCGCCGGCGACGACCTGCTCGCGGGGACGCACCAGGTCGACATCCAGACGTACGGCGGTGAGTGGGTGACCACGACGGTCGAGGGTGGCGTCACCACGGTGACCGACCCGGCGGAGGCCGGCGGGGTGCCGACCACGTGGGTGTTCGAGCCGAACGGCTCGGCGTTCCAGGTGCGGACCGTCGCGACGACGGACGCGGAGCCGTCCTGCCTGAGCATCCCGGGCGACGGCGTCGTGACGGTGGCGACGTGCGACCCGGCGGCCGCGGACCAGCAGATCCAGGTCGGGATGCTCGACCAGCCGGACCAGGTGAACATCTCGTCGGAGGCGGGCGTCGTGGTCGCGGACCAGGAGGGCGGCCTCGCGATCGAGCCGGACCCGTCCAGCCCGGCCAGCGTGTTCACGCTCGTGGACCGCGGCGCCGCGTCGGAGAGCTGACGTCGGCAGGACCTCCACGGATCGCGGGGCCGCCGAACGACCTCGGCGGCCCCGCGGCCCGACGACTACTGCCCGACGACGGTCAGCACCAGGCGGTCCCCGCTGGCCTCGAGGAACGCTGTCGACCGCCAGCCACCTGCGGAGAAGGCCTCATCGAGCTGCGGCCCGGCCAGGAGATCTCCTGCCGGCAGTGCGGGCACCAGGTCGTCGACCACCCCCGGCCTGTCGACCGTGGGTGTGAGGTCGAGCGACTCCCGCAGAGCGTCCGCCGCGTCCGGGGGCAAGGTGACCACAGCGTCGATCCAGTACAGCGACGGGCCCGGCGCGTCCGGGTCGCCCAACGTCCCGCTGAACCACATCGGGTCAGTGACCTGGGTGAGCGCTGGGATGCGCGACGCCAGCGGTTCGACATCTCGGCGCATCGTCCTCTCACCTGTCTTCCTCGACGCCTCGCTGGTCATCGCACTCCTCGAGCTCGTAGGTTCGTCGGTCGACCCGGGCGCGCATGCCACCAGACAGCCGCTGAGTGCCGACAGCCACACGAGACCGCACGCCAGGCGCACACGGTGACCGCTCATCTGTCGGCCCCGTTCGGGGCCGGTTCCGTCGTCGCGGCACCCGGCGCCCCGAGCGGCCACGTGACGGTCCGCGTCAAGGAGCCTGTCGTGGGGAACGGCCTCGCCCACCCGACCTCGGTGAACCGACCGTTCTCGTCGTCCGGCGCACCGCTGGCGATGTCCGCCTGACCGCGGTTGAAGTTGTAGTAGTCCTCGGCGTGCACCGTGACGGTCATGCTCACTGTCCCAGCGTGCACCACGACGTCCGCGCTGCTCCACTGCTGGTACCCACCGACGGTCTTCTGCCAGTTCTCGGTGACGGGGTAGGAGCTCGTCGCGCTCGCGCCTCCCGTCATGGCGAACTCTGTCACCCCACCGGAGGCGAGGCGATCAGCCCCGGCGACGGCACGTGCGATCTCCGCGCGGACGTTCGCTTCGATTCCTGCGTCCTGCCGGCTCGCACGGTCGTAGTCGATCGTGAACAGCTCCCCGGTGTTGCTCCAGTAGTGCGAGTACGCATCGAGCGCGTCGTCGAGATCGCCCCGGACGAGGCGGGCGGCAGCCATCTTGGCCCGCCACTGCGCCGCCGCCGTCCAGTCGCCCGCAGTCGGAGTCGCGGATCCCCACACGTAGTCCTCGTCCCAGTCGATCGTGGGCCGATCCGGGGCTCCGATCCGGAACCCGTCTGGGCCGGGCTGTGTCAGATCGATCCCGTCCCCGTCGGGCACCGATGCCATGAGGGTGAGCACATCGACCTCGTCGCCTGCCGCAGCCGCGAGCGCACCTGCCGCATCCCTGTCGGCCCGGTCGATCGCGCTGAGGAGTCCTGAGATCTGGAGCTCGAACACCGGCGCGAGCACCCGCGCCCGCGCCCAGCCGACAAGGTCCTGCATCGGGACTGCGACCGTGACCTCGCCGGCGTCGTCGACCCGCAGGCCGTCACGTGGCGCGCCGTCGGCCAGCAGCAGGATCCGCGACCGGAGGTCTCCGATGTGGGTGGCTGCAGCCCCCACCGCGCCTGCCGCCGAGGTCCAGAGGTCGACCACCCGCAGCATGGATGCCCGCTCCGCGGCGACCGCCTCGCGGGCGCGTTCGGCGGCCTCACCGGACCAGCTCGGCGTCGTCTCGTCCACGGTGCGTACGAGATCGTGCGCAAGGCGCTCCAGGCGCTCGGCCGACGATCTCAACCGAGCGGCGTGAGACCAGAGACCGTCCATCTGCCAGAGCCGGAGCGTCGGGAGTGAAGGTCTCAACGGCCGAGCCTGTCGAACAGGTGCGCAGGGATCTCGTCCGCTCGGACGTAGGCGGAGGCGTTGGCTCGGGCGGTATCTCCGAGCCCCATCAGCCGATCGGCCGTCGCGCAGGCGACTCGTGCCAGCGCAGACGCAACGGGCGCGGAGATCGACCCGACGTGCGAGCCGGGCACGGCCGCCCCCGCAGCGGCGACCGCGTCGGACGCGTCGATCCCGCGCGCCTCGGCGCTCAACCCGCTCAGCGTCGTCGCGAGCGCGCGCAGCTCACCATCATCGGCGGTCATCTCCCCCTTCACGTGCACCTCCCAGGCACCGGACGCTAGATCGTCCGCCCGGACAGGTGCCGGGAAGGTGACTCACGACGTGGCATCTGGGGCCGCGGCCCCCAATGGGCAAGAGGGGCCAATCGGTCAGGTGCACGGCCGGTTCGTCGGCACGGCACCACTAGCGGCGCGGGTCGCCTTCCGCGCTTTCCCACCCTGCGGGGTTGTCTGCCGCCCACCGCCCAGCGAGCCCGTGCCCGACGACCGTCACCCACGGCACGAGCGCCAGCACGAGCAGCCCCCACACGAGCGGCGCCCCCGCGGCGACCAGCGCCACGGCCGCCACCACCACGGCGAGCGACGCCGACGCGAGCCCGAGGTGGACGCGCCCGCGTTCCCGGCTCAGCGCCCCGAACAGCGCGGTGAACGTCGCCACGTAGACCGTCACGGGCACGGCGACCGTGAGCAGCGTCCCGACCCGCCCCAGCGCGCTGGCGCCCTCCAGCGAGAACGCCGCCGCGTGCAGCCCGCCACCGGTCGCGACGATCGAGCCGAACAGCACGATGTGCCCGTACCCCCACGCGAACGACCGCCGCCGGCGCGCGGCCAGGAGCGCACCGCTCGGCATGACGTCGTACGCCCACCACAGGCCGAACGTCAGGGCCACGCCGGCGAGCCCGAGCAGCGCGGTCTCGACGGTCCAGCCGGACTCCTCGAGGATCGCGGCGAGCGCGAACGTCGTGCCGGTGAGCCCCTCGCCGACGGCGATGATGACGACCAGCCCGTACCGCTCGGCGATGTGGTGGGGTGCCAGGGGGTGCCGCCGTGCACGCGCTCGGCGACGACCGGGCCGACGGCCTCGAGCACCATGAGCGGGACGACGAGGGCGAGCGCCGTGACCGTCGGGACGTCGACCAGCGCGAGCGCCACCCACCCGGCCTGCGCGGCGAGCAGGGTCGCGATGAACACCGCGATGCTCGGCCGGCGAGCCGGATCGGCGAGCGCCGCGCGGCTCCACTGCAGGACCATCGGCACGCGCATCACGACGTAGCCGAGCACGAGCACCCGGTCGTCGAGGTGCTCCCCCGCGGCGAGGGACTCGAACATCGGCGGGACGCCCAGCGCCAGGATGAGCACGCCGACCATCTGGACCATCGTGGTGAGCCGGAACAGCCAGTCGTCGGTGTCGTACGCCGAGGCGAACCACGTGAAGTTGATCCACGCCCAGGACACGGCGAACGTCGCGAACGCGAACCCGGTGACCGCCGCGCCGACGTGCCCGTCCGCGACCAGGACGGCGAGTTCCTCCGCCGTCCGCCCGAACGCGATGACGAACGTCAGGTCGAACAGCAGCTCCAGCGGCGTCGCGGTCCGCAGCCGCTCCAGCGGGTCCCGCCCGACCATCCGCACCCGCAGCGGGGCGACGCGCGGGGACGCGGTAGCGAACGGCGCCTCGTCACTTCACGGACCGTGTCATGTCCGCCAGCCCGACAGCGCCAGGCAACACCTCGCCCGCCCGTCGGTGACCCGCATCGTCCGGTCTCACGACACTATCCGCTCAACAGGCTTCGCACCGTGCAAAGCACAGTATCGAGTCGCGCACACGTCCGCGGGTCGAGTTCTACGGCAGTTCGAGTCGCATAGAGATACTCGATCCCTCGCGCGAAGGTCTTCTTTGAGAATCGAGTCGCCGCGGCATCGACGGACCTTTGAACCTTCAGCCGGTCCTCCGTGGAGAACAGCGACTCCATCGCAGAAACAGCACTATCACCACAGAGCGACGCCAGGTCGACGACCACGCCTGCCAATGCCGGACCCAACTGCCGAAGATACCTCTCGCGGGCACGATCGCCGGCGGCGTCACTGTCCAGCAATACTACAAACGGCCTGGACCAGGCCAGGTACATTTGTATCACCGGAAGAAGTGAGCCCGATCCCGTACCTGGAAGTATGTTCAGGCGATCAACGGCGTTGGCGCCGCGGATGACCTCCGAGTAGTACCTCAGCGCGTAATAGTCAGTCTTCCCCTCGGTCATGACCACCGAGGGAATGTGCTCGAGTTCCGACGGCCGATACTGCAACACGTCCAGAATCGGCTGAAAATAATGGGTGCGATTCGGGTGTTGCGAAGCAAACTGCTGGAGCGGTTCGACCCTAATGTCTGTTCGCCGTGCCGCGACCTTCGACGTTATTACTCTTGGATCCACGCCGTCGTTGGCGACGACGAACGCGCTGGAGAGCCATGCCGGATTTATCAAGTGGTGGCTATGTGTCGTGAATATCACGCTTGAATGCTCGGCCAGTTTGCCCAGACTCTCAAGAAGGGCAGCCTGTGCGGTTGAGTGGAGGTTCGACGCTGGCTCGTCAAACAAGAACAGTATTTCGCTTTCCTCCGACCTGCGCCTGCCACGGTAGTGCGTCAGAAGCAGATACACGAAGAACCACCGGAAACCCAGAGAGCGCTCGTGTATGCCGAACATGCCGTCAGCATCCTCCAGCAGGAACTCGACGGCCACCTCACCAGGTCCGACCCGCTGCGGATCGACTAGGTCAACCACAACACGTTTGCCTTGAAGGTCGTCTCCGCGGTCGAAAAGGCGACTCCACGATGCTACGACCGAGTTCGTGACCTCACGGCTAACTTCGAGCAAGACCTGGCGCAGGTTTTGGAGGTCACCAGACTCGCGAGACAGCGCGCGAGCGACCACGTGTTCATCGAGCCGCAAGTCGCGACCCAGCGCGTCAAGGATGTCTTGGAAGAGCTGACGATAGAACCTGTTCGTTGAGGTTTCGTCGGGCGAAATAGTCAGAGTGATCACCCTCGGAAACTCGAACAAGAAGTTCGGAAAGTACCAGATCCGCGGCAAGCGCTCCCTGATGGCGCCAACAGCAGCGCGCCATGCTAGGTTCTCACTAGAGGACCCGAGATCTCGCTCGACTCTGCCGTTCGCCTTATAGCCCACGCCCAGGACCGAGGACCATGCAGTGGCTGTGCCCACGAATCGGCTATTCTTGAACGAGTGCGACACCGTAACTTCGAGCTCCGAGCGAAGGGAAGAGACGCGGAATCCGGTTCTCTTCTGAACTGCCTTCTTTATGTGAGCGACGTCATCAGGCTCTAGGCGCACCCGCGCAGATATCTGTACCTTCCCGTTGAAGTTGCTTCGCTCGGAGATGGGGACAAGGGCGTCAAGGTCGGACTGTATCCAGCCGGTCAGCTCATTGGGCCTGACTTCCGTGTTCTCGCCATCCTGTGTTGGGAGGAAGCTCTCGATGGCTTCGAGGATCGTTGTCTTTCCACTCTCGTTTAGCCCGACGAGCGTCGATATCCTCGAATCTGGCCCAGCCGCCATCAAGTCGAGCGTCGCGTCGCGAACGCCTCGAAAGTTCGAGATCCGAAACCGCGAGTAACGCACCCACCACTCCTCGCTCCCGCGGCACGCCGAGACTCCGTCTAGAGCCAGCATGCCGAACCAGACGCACCGAACCTGCTCACGGTCCCCGGCCAACATCCAGCACGTCCAGTACGCCCGGACTCCGCGTTATCGAGCGACGCTAGCGCCAGCAAGCATGGCGGGCGGGCAGCACCCCTCGCGGTCCCCCGGTTGGCGTAGCACTAGAGCGCTCTCAGGCAGCGCGCGAGAAGCGTCCCCGCCTCCGCCGCGCGAAGGAGCGTGTCGGCCAGCGAGGCGGGGACGAGCACGCAGGCGTCGAGCAGCGCCCCGAAGCTCACGGATCCCCGCTACCGGTCGCTCGCGCCGTCGCCCCCGCCCGCACGAGCGCGACGGAGGGCGTTCTCGTAGTCGGAGGCGGCGGCGTCGTAGAGCCCGTCGGCCACCGCCTGGCGCGTGATGTCGTCGAGCTGCGCGCGCTGTTCGCGCCGTCGGTCGTCCCGGAACGCGAGCAGGTCGTCGAGGCGCACCCGGCGGTGCCGAGTGACCCGCTCGAACGGGATCCGACCCTCCTCGAGGAGCTTCACGACCGTGGGCCGGGAGACGCCCAGGAAGTCGGCCGCCTGGGAGGTCGTCAGCCGCTGCTCCACGGGAGCGACGGTGATCGCCCGACCGGCCTCCATCGCCTCGACGACCCGTACGAGCACGTCGTGCACCGGGGACGGGATGTCGACGGCGGTCCCGTCCGGGGCGACGAGCCGGGCCGTCGGCTGCTCGAGAGCGCGCGCGAGCAGCCTCACCGACTCGACCTCGGCACCCTCGGAGGGTGGCAGCGTGGTCCTGGCGGCAAGGGCGGCGCTCATACGCACACGATGCGCGAGAAACGAAACATTCGCAAGAGCGCGACCGGGCCTGGGGACGACCTCGCTCCGTCCCGTCGCTCAGCCCCGGGCGGCCTCCGCCTCCAGCGCCTCCGTCAGCAGCCCCACGAGCGTCTCGAGCTGCACGTCGGTCGCCCCGGCGTCCTCCTGCTCCCCCGCACCGTCGAGCGCCCGTGCCGCGAGCCCGGACTTGGCGTCGATGAGCTCGGCGATCTTCGCGTCGACGGTCTGGGCGGCGATGATCCGCCAGGCGGTGACGGGCTCGGACTGGCCGATGCGGTGGATGCGGTCGATGGCCTGGGTCTGCTCCGCGTCCGTCCAGGAGAGCTCGGCGAGCACCATGTTGGACGCGACCTGCAGGTTGAGGCCGACGCCGGCGGCCATGAGGGAGCAGACGACGATCTGCACCTCGGGGTCGTCGGTGAACGCGGTGACGTTCTTCTCACGGGCCTTCGGGGTCTGGTCGCCGCGGATCGACGCGTACCGGATGCCGCGGTCGGCGAACAGCTGCTCGGCGGTGTCCATGACGTCGACGTGCTTGGCGAAGAACACGACCTTGCCGACGTTGCGGGCGAGCTGGGCGGCGTAGTCGGCGGCCAGGCCGGCCTTCGCCTGGCCGATGCGGCGGACCATCGTGAAGACGTTCTCGCCGCCGCCCTTGCTGCTGGAGTCCTTGAGCTCCGTGGCGGCGACGCGGCGCACCAGCTCGCGGTCGAGGCCGTCGGAGACCTCGGAGCGGGCGGCGAGCGCGGCGTGGTACCGCTCGACCATGCGGCGGGTGAGCGCCTCCTCGGCGGCCCGGATGGAGCGGCCGACCGCGCCGTCCAGCTCGACGGGCAGGTCCGCGACGCGGCGGGCGGGGATGTCGGCGACGACGTCGATCTTGCGACGCCGGACGATGCCCATGTCGATGACGGCAGTGCGCGCGGCGGCGGAGAACCCGCGGTCGGCGGGCGTCAGGCCGGTCTCCTCCAGGGCGGTCATGAGGCGACCGAGCGGCTTCTCGTCGTCGATCCAGCCGAGGTACTGCCAGATCGCCCGGAAGTCCTCGATGTCGTTGATGAGCGGCGTGCCGGTGAGCGCCATGAGCAGCGGGCGGGGCGCGCGCTCCCGGATCCGCTGGGACAGCGCGAGCACGTGCCGCGAGCGCTGCGAGCCCTTGTTCTTGATGAAGTGCGCCTCGTCGACCACCATGCCGCGGAACCCGAAGTCGCCGAGCCAGCCGACGTGCCGGTCCAGCAGCTCGTAGTTGACGATCACGACGTCCGCGAAGCCGTTCACGCCCTCGCCGTCGCCGTGCACGACGGTGGGCTGCCGCTCGGGCGTCCACATGCGGACCTCGTGCGCCCAGTTGGTCTTGACGACGTTGGGGACGACGACGAGCAGCGGGTACGCCTCCGCTGCGCGGGCGGACAGCAGCGCCTGGGCGGTCTTGCCGAGGCCGGGCTCGTCGGCCAGCAGGTACGTGCGGTGGCCGGCGGCGGTCGCGGCGACGACCTGCGCCTGGTGCGGCATGAGCTCACGCCCCGCGGGCACCTGGACGAGCTGGCCGCCGGGCAGCGGCATGCACGCGGGCGCACCGGCGGGCGCCTGCTCGAACGACCGGAACAGCGGCTCGAGCAGCTCCCAGCCGGCGAGGCGGCGCGGGCGGCCGGCCATCCGCTCGGCGGCGGCCTCGAAGTCGGGGGCCAGGAACGGGTTCGCGAGCTGGCGGGCGACCACGGAGCGGGGCACGACGCGCTTCTCGGCGCCCGGCTCGGGCTGCACGGGCGCGGGCTCCTCGGGCTCCTCCGGGGGCTCCAGGCCGCCGGCGCGCATCATCGTGGCCTTGAGGGTGCGCGCGGCCTCGGACACCCGGGCGTCGTCGCCGAGCAGCGCCAGCAAGGACGTGTCGCGGGCGGCGATCTTCGCGAGCAGCGTCGCGACGCCGTCGAGGCGCTTGAGCTGCTCGGTGCGGCGCGCCTGCCCCAGCTCGGCGTCACCCATCACGCGGGCGCGCTCCTCGCGGACCAGCAGCGCGACGACCTGGAACTTGGTGCGGACGGCCGGGCGCGTCGGGGGTCGGCGGACGATCCCGTCGACGTCGCGGGCCGCGGCAGCGAGGACGGGGATGAGCCCCTCCTCGGAGCGGCGCGGCGCACGACGTCGCTGCGCGGTGGCGGCACCGCCACCGCCGGACGCGGAGCGCCCACCACCGGACCGCCGTCGACCCGAGCCCGCTCCTGCCACATCTCCTCCTTCGACGACCGACCGCAGCGACGACGCCGGCGCGGCACGCGACGGCTGCGCAGCACACGCGTCCGCGACGCCCGGGACGGACACCGCCCGGACACCCGCACCGCCGGAACCCCCGAACCGCCCGGGACCCCCGACCGCCCAGGACGACCCGACCGCCCAGGACGACCCGGCTGCCCGGGACGATCCAGCCGCCCAGGTCCACCCGGCCGCCCGGGACGACCCGACCGCCCCGGCACCCCGACCGTCGGGAACCCCGGACGATCCGAGCGCCCGGACCCGGCCGGACACCCGGCACCGCACGCCACCGTGGTGCATGTGCGCGCCGCCGGCCGACCGGGACCTCCCGGCACGCGCCGGAGCGCCGCGGTCAGGGCCGAGCCTGCGCCCCCGGCAGGAGTGACTCCACCGGCCACCCGGGGGTGGCACGCCGCCATACGCCTCGCGGGACCACGACGCGGACCACCGTGGGTGCGTCGCCGTCGGGAGCAGCCTAACGCCGCGGAGCCCCCGCGTGTCACCGCACCCCGCGGACGCGCCGACACGCGGTTCCGTCGGCAGCGGCCCGAGGCCGTCAGGTGCGGCCGAAGCCGTCAGGTGCGGCCGAAGCCGTCAGGTGCGGCCCGAGGCCGTCAGGTGCGGCCGAGGTCGTCACGCCGGGCTGACGACCTCGGCCCGACGTGACGACCTCGCGCCGCCGCGGAGGCGGGCGTCAGCCCTTGACCGCCCCCGCCATGACGCCGGAGACCAGCTGCTTGCCCGCGACGACGAACACCACGAGCAGCGGCGCCGCCACGAGGAACACCCCGGACATCACCAGCCCGGTGTCGGTGGTGAACGCCCCCTTGAGCTGCGGCACCACCAGCGGCATCGTGAGCTGCGACCGCATGACCACCGACGGCCAGAAGAAGCTGTTCCACGACCCGACGAACGTGAACAGCGCGAGCGTCGCCGCGGCGGGTCGGGCGGCCGGCAGTGCGATCGACCAGAACGTGCGGAACATCGACGCGCCGTCGACGCGGGCGGCCTCGACGAGCTCGAACGGCAGCGCCTCCTGCAGGTACTGCGTCATCCAGAACACGCCGAACGCCGTGACGAGCGTCGGGACCGTCAGGGCGAGCAGCGAGTCGATCCACCCGAAGTCGTTCATCATGATGAACATCGGGATGGTGCCGACCTGCGCGGGGATCGCCATGGTCGCGATGACGGTGACGTACAGCGCCTGCCGCCCCCGGAACGTGAGCTTCGCGAAGCTGAACCCGGCGAGCGTCGAGAAGAACACCGTCGACGCCGTGACGGCGACGGCCACGAGGACGGAGTTGAGGAACGCCATCCAGAAGTTGAACTGGGAGGCGTTGAACACCTCGCCGAAGTTCTCGATCAGCACGAGCGTCGGGAACCACGTGGGCAGGTTGCCGACGGCGCGCGCGATCTCCTGCGTGGTGGACGACCCGTACATCGCCGAGGCGTACAGCGGGAAGACGGACACCACGAACACGACCGTGAGGATCACGTACGTGACCCACCCGGGCCGGCGGCCGGACGACTCGTGCTGCGGGACGGGCCGGCCGCGCCGGGCGCGCTTCTTGGCGTAGGCGGCGGCCCCGCGGCCCGCGGTGTTCTCGATGAATCCGGTGCTCACGACCGCACTCCTTCCTCAGATGGGTCGACGTCGGAGGACGACCCGGGCGGCCCTGCCGCCGGTGCCGCCACCGTCTCGGGCCCCTGCGGCGCGGACGCGGCGACCGGCGCGCCCGACGGGAGGGACCCGGCCGCGACGGCCCGCGCCCGGTCGACCGCCGCGCGGTGCTGCGCGCGGGTGACGCGGGACGCCTTCGACTGCGTGGACGAGATGGACCGGGTGAGCAGGAAGTTCACCAGGGAGAACACGGCGATGATGAGCGCGAAGATCCACCCGACGGCCGCGGCCTGGCCGAGGCGGTCCTGCCAGTCGCCGAAGCCGAGCTCGTAGAGGTAGAGCACGACGGTCGTCCACTGGTTGTCGGCGCCGCCCTTGCCGCCGCCGGTGCCGCCGCCGTCGAACATGCGGGCCTCGTCGAAGATCTGCAGCCCGCCGATCGTCATCGTGAGGATGACGAAGATCATGGTCGGCCGGATGCTCGGGATCGTCACGGAGAAGAACTGCCGGGTGCGGCTCGCGCCGTCGACGGTGGACGCCTCGTAGAGCTCGCGCGGCACGGCCTGCATGGCGGCGAGGAAGATCAGCGCGTTGTAGCCGGTCCACCGGAACACGACCATCGAGCCGATCGCCATGTGCGACAGCATCCGGTCCTGGAAGAACGGCGAGTCGAGCCCGGTGAGCAGCCCCAGGTCGTGCAGGTTCGGCACCAGCAGCCCGAACTGCCCGAAGACCTGACCGAAGATCATGGACGTCGCGACGGGCATGACGACGAACGGGACCAGCACGCTCATGCGCCAGAACGTCCGGGCGCGCAGGTTCTGGTCGAGCACCGCCGCGATGAGCAGCGCGAGGACGAGCTGCGGGACGCTGCCCCACAGGAAGATCGAGAACGTGTTCTCCAGGGAGCGCCAGAACAGCGGCTGCTTCAGCACCCACGTGAAGTTGTCGAACCCGACGAAGTCGCCCATGCCGGCGCGACGGTGCCAGTCGTGCAGGGCCACGACGACGTTGAACAGGAGCGGGAACGCCCCGAAGACCGCGAACAGGATGAAGAAGGGCGAGACGTACAGGTACGGCGAGACCTTGATGTCCCACCGCGAGAGCCGCTGACCCCACCCCACGCGGCGCACCGCACCCGGTGCCGCCGATCTGGATGACATGCGTGAGCCTTCCGTGACGTGCGTCTGGTGGACGGGCTGCCGGCCGGCGCGCACACCGGCCGGCAGCCCCGGTCGCGGCCGGCGCCCTCGCGGGGGCGCCGGCCGCGTCGGGTCAGCTCGCGGTCTCGAAGCCCAGGGCGTCGAAGTTCGCGACCACGGAGTCCCACGCCTCCTGCGCGGTGGCGCTGTCGGACTCGACCAGGCGGATGCCGTCCGTGACGAGGGTCTGGATGCCGGCGAAGTTCTCGCCGCGGTAGCCGCCGGCCGCGGCGTCACCGGCCGCAGCCGCGAGGTCGCCGTAGATCTTGCCGACCTGCTGGTCGCCGAAGAACGGGTTGGTCGACTCGGCGATCTCGGGGGCGGACATGGCCTCGAGCTGCGACGGGAACTGGCCGGTGGTGTTGAACCAGTCGATCGCCGCGTCGGGCGAGGTCAGGTAGTCCGCGAGCTCGGTGGCCCACGCGGTGTTCTCGCCGGTCGACGGGACGGCGAAGAACGAGCCGCCCCAGTTGCCGCCGCCGTCGGGGAACGTGCTGGCGATGCGCCAGCCGTCGATGCCGTCGGCGTTGTCCGCGATGATCCCGGTCATCCAGGCGGGCGTGACCACGGTGGCCCACTGCTCGTTCTGGAACCCGGCGCCCCAGTCGGCGTGGCCGATGGCGATGCCGGCGGAGATGTCGTCCTCGGCGGCGTCGGCGAACATCATGAAGAGGTCCTTGACCTCGGTGTTCTCCGACAGGTCGTACGGCAGGCCGGACTCCGGGTCCTCGAACGCGGCCGGGAGCAGGTTGATGGCGGCCTGGAACGCGTTGGTCAGCGAGTCGATGAAGTAGTTGTCGCTGGCGGCGACGTACTCGCGGCCGGCGTCGAGGAACGTCTGCCAGGTGGCGTCGTCCCCGCCGATGAACTCGCCCAGCGACTCCGGGTCGGTCGCGACGCCGGCCTCGGCCGTCATGGTCTCGTTGAACGCGATGGCGAGCGGGCCGATGTCGGTGCCGTAGCCGGTGATCGCGCCGTCGACGGAGCCCTGCGTGACCTTCCAGTCGACCCAGCGGTCCGGGATCTCGGGCAGCTCGACCCAGTCCTCCGGGACGGCCATCATCTCGGCCCACCAGTCGAGCTCGACCAGGTGGACGTCGGACAGGCCGGCGCCGTCGGAGGACAGGCCGTTGCGCAGGACGGTCTGGGCGGAGGCGCCGTCGGGGAACGAGTTGACGACGACCTCGATGCCGGTCTCCTCCTCGAACGAGTCGAGCAGCTCCTGCGGGAAGTCCATCCACGCGGCGACGGTCAGCTTGTCGGGCTTGTTGTCCTCGCTCGGCTCCTCGGCGGTGCCGCCGCCCCCGCCGCCACCGCCGCACGCGGTGAGAGCGAGAGCCGTGACGGCAGCGGCAACGGCTGCTCCTGCGGACTTGCGGGTGATCCTCATCGGTGAGGTCCTTTCCGGTTTCCGGTTTCCAGCGGGCGTTTCAGCGGGAGTCGTGGTCGGTGGTGGCGGGGGCGATCGACGCCACCGCCCAGGCGGGCAGGTCGAGGTCGATCACCAGCACGCCGTCGGCGCCGACCGTGACGGTGCGGCGGTCCAGGGCGTCGGCGACCTCGGCGAGCTCGGCGACGTCGCGGCGCGACAGGTTGAGGGGCTCGCCGCGGCGGAACCACTCCTCCGCGACGTTCCCGTGCTCCCAGTCGAGGACCTCGACGGTGTACGCGGCGCCGGCGGGCAGGCCGGCGACGGTGTGCGTGATCCGGCGGGCGGGCCCCTCGGAGGCCAGCGCGCGGGTCGCGGCGTAGCTGTTGGCGCTGCCGACGGAGCGGGAGCCCATCGACTCGGGGTAGTTGAAGAACACCCCGGCGACGGCGTCGTCGGCGGTGCGGGTCAGCACCCCGTGCTCGGTCTGCAGCAGCATCCGGTCGCCGAGGCGGTTCAGCATCGCCATGGCGTGGAACGTCGGCTTGTGCAGGCCCTGCTCGTTGACGAACCCGAACCCGCCGTGGAACGGGCCGATGCCGCCGCCGCCCTCCTCGAACACGTCCGTGAACGTCCAGTACGAGATCGAGTCGGCGAGGTCCTGGCACTGCAGGAACGCCCGCGTGATGTACGTGGCGGCGAACAGGGTGTCGTGCATGCGGTCACGGCTGGACGGCGACGTCGACCACTCGGTGATGTGCAGCTCGGCGTCCGGGTACGGGCTCGCGGCGATGATCTCGCGGAGCAGGCGCAGGTCGTCGCGGGTCGCGTCGCGGTGGCGGCTGATCGGCCGGCCGACCCCCTGGGTGTCGAACGCGAAGTCCGTCGGGTACAGGTGGGTCGACAGGAAGTCGATCGGCAGGTCCCGCTCGGCGCAGTACGCGATGAGCTCGTGGATCCAGACCGGCTTCCACGGCAGCACGTCGGGGTCGGGCGCCTCGGCGGTCGCGCCCTCGAGCGAGGGGTCGTGGTACTCGCCGTCGTAGCGGGCGTCCGGGACGAACACCGACGACGACGGGCCGCCGACCCGGAGCTGCGCGTCGACGCCCTTCACCGCACGGGCGGTGGCGGCGTAGAGCTCGAAGTACTCCGTCCTGGTGCCGGTCCAGAAGTGCGGCACGAGGTTCGGCTCGTTCCACACCTCGAACGGCCAGCGGCGCACCTCCTCGACGCCGTACCGGTCGACCCAGTGCTGGACGGTGGCGGTGACGAGGTCGACCCACGCGTCCATGTCCGTGGGCGGGCTGCCGTGGGCCTTCCACCAGAACAGCGTCTCGGTGTCCCGGGCGAGCTCGCGCGGCATGAAGCCGAGCTCGACGAACGGGCGGGCACCGGCGTCGAGGATCGCGTCGACCACCTTGTCGACGTACGCGAACGTGTAGACCGGCTTCTCGAGCGGTGTGGGCGGGCCGAACCCGCCGCCGTTGGTCGCGCGGTACACGAACATGTCGTCGTGGAACACCCCGTGGAACCGCACGGAGCGGGCCCCGAGCACCTCCACGGCCTCGCGGAAGTGGTCCTGCCAGTCGACGCGCAGCGCCTCGTTGGCCCGGCCGGCGCCGAGGCACTGGCTCCAGACGTGCCGCAGCTCGATCTCAGCCGCGGGGCGACCGTCGATCAGTAGGGTTGACGGCGGTGCGTCGACAGGCACGCAGACCTCCTTTGGTCGGCGGGGCCGCTGCCGTGCGGCCCCTCGTGAGTTCGAAACAGTTTCGCAACCTGTATCGTGGCTTGACCGTAGAGGGTCGGCGCACCGTCTGGCAACACCCGGTCCCGAATCGGTGCTTTCTGCGCGCCGACTGTTATAGAGTGGCGAAACAGTTTCGATCTGAGGAGCTCCATGTCGAGTGGTCCGGAGCGGCGGCGCGCCACCCTGTCCGACGTCGCCGCGGCCGCCGGCGTGTCCAAGGCCACCGTCTCCAAGGCGCTGAACGGCCGGGACGACGTCTCCGCCGACACCCGCGAGCGGATCCTCGCCGCGGTCGCCGAGATCGGCTACCGCCCCACGACGAGCCTCGCGCCGGTCACGTCGCGCCGCGCCGTCGCGGTCGTCTTCGACATCCCCGCCTCGCCGTACATCCTCGGCGTCCTCCAGGGCACCATCGACGCCGCGACCGCCGAGCAGGTCGACCTGCTGGTGCGCCTCGCCCCCGAGCGGGCGTCCCGCACGCAGCGCACGGTCGCCCGCGAGTGGGTGGCCGACCAGCGCGCCGCCGGCGTGGTCGGCATCATCGGCCTGACGCTGACCGCGCCCGACGGGCTCATCCGCGCGGCGAGCGACGCGGACCTGCCGTTCGTCATGGTCGACCCGGTCGACACCCGGCACCGGCACATGGTGAGCGTCGGGTCGAGCAACTGGGCCGGCGCGCGCACCGCCACCGAGCACCTCATCGGCCTCGGCCACCGGCGCATCGGCTGGATCGGCGGCCCCGAGGCCTCCGACGCCG
This sequence comes from Cellulomonas sp. C5510, assembly GCF_019797765.1. Classification (NCBI taxonomy): domain Bacteria; kingdom Bacillati; phylum Actinomycetota; class Actinomycetes; order Micrococcales; family Cellulomonadaceae; genus Cellulomonas; species Cellulomonas sp. C5510. Next base: position 723,164 of record NZ_CP081862.1, on the reverse strand, counting down.
CGCGGGACCGGCTCTACGGCTACCAGGCGGCGCTCGACGCCGCCGGGCTCACCGTCGACCCGGCGCTCGTGCGGTCCGACCAGTTCGCGGTCGCGCCCGGCACCCGGCACGCGCACGAGCTGCTGACCCTCGACGAACCGCCGACGGCGATCATGGGCGGCGACGACGAGATCGCCGTCGGCGTGCTGGCCGCGGCCCACGCGCTGGGGGTGCGCGTGCCGGAGCAGCTCAGCGTCACCGGGTTCGACGACACCCCGCAGGCCGCCTGGACCACGCCGCCGCTCACCACCGTGCACCAGCACCTGGAGGAGATGGGGCGGATGGCCGTGCAGACCGTGCTCGCGATGGCCGACGGCGGCCGGCCCGCGTCGCGGCACGTCGAGCTGGCGACCTCGCTGACGGTGCGCGCGAGCACGGGCCCCGCGCCGGCCTGAGCACGGGGTGCCGGACCTGGTCGGGAGCGCACCGGCCCGGGCCGGCGTCGCACCCGGCCGTCACCCCGCCGGCGGCGCCGTCGACTCCCGCACCACGAGGGTGGTCGAGAGCTGCACGTGGTGGGAGTCGACGCCCTCGCCGCGCGCGAGCTGCAGCAGGGTGCGCAGCGCGACCCGGCCCATCTCGACGACCGGCTGCCGGACGGTGGTGAGCGGCGGCGCGGAGGACGAGGCCGCCGGGCTGTCGTCGAACCCCACGACGGACAGGTCCTGCGGCACGCGCAGCCCGTGCCGCTGCGCGGACGCGAGCACGCCGAGCGCGATCGAGTCGGACGCCGCGAACACCGCCGTCGGCCGCTCGGCCTGGTCCAGGACGTGGTCCGCCATCTCGAGCCCCGCCGCGAACGTGTGCGCCCGCGAGCGCACGAGGGCCTCGTCCACCTGGCCGCCGCCGGCGCGCATCATGCTGAGGTAGCCCTGGAGCCGCTCCGAGGACGGCAGGAACGACTCGGCCCCGCCGGCGAACGCGATGCGGCGGTGCCCGAGGTCCAGCAGGTGGCGGGTGGCCTGCACCCCGCCGGAGAAGTTGGTGGAGCCGACGGAGACCGTCGAGTCGTCCAGCGGGTTCACGGGGTCGATGTGGACGGTCGCGACGCCGAGGTCCCGCAGGAGGGCCTGCTGCTCGGGGGTGGTCTGCAACGTCACGAGGACGACGCCGGCGCGGTCGGGAGCTGCCTGTCGTCGGATCCAGCCCGGGGACAGCGGCGGTGTGCTGCCGCCGGGCACGTCGAGCACGTCGACCGCGACCTCGATGCCGTGCTCCCGCGCGGAGGCGACGACGCCCTCCAGCACCCGCATCGCGTAGATGTCCGACAGCGTCCGGAACACCACGGCCACCCCGACCGGCGGCGTGCCGGCGCGCGGCCCGGTGGTGGGCGCGTAGCCGAGCGCGTCGATGGCCTCCTCGACGCGCCGCCGGGTCTCCGCGGAGATGCCGGGGCGGCCGTTGAGCACCTTGGACGCGGTCGACGTCGACACCCCGGCGGCGGCGGCGACCTGCTCGAGTGTGGGCCTGCGCGGGCGGTCTGACATGCGGGGAAGTCTAGCGAAAGAGTTTCCACGACCGGTAGCCCCGGGGCGGCGCAGGCAAGGGGAGGGACGAGCACTTCCGCCCGAGGCCGACACCGTCTAGGGTCGAGGCAGCAGAAACGCGACGGAAACAGTTTCGTCGCGCGGGGCGTCGACGCCGGCGGGCGGACGTGCGCCCGCACCCGGCCCGACCCCTCGGAGGACCTCCGCCGTGACCACCTTCCACGTCGCCGTGACCGGCTCCGACCGGGCGGACGGCTCCCCCGGCGCCCCGTTCCGCACCGTCAACCGGGCCGCGCGCGCCGCGATGCCCGGGGACACCGTGCTCGTCCACGAGGGCACCTACCGCGAGTGGGTGCGGCCCGTGCGCGGCGGCACCGGCGACGACCGCCGCATCACGTTCGAGGCCGCCCCCGGCGAGCACGTGACGATCACCGGTGCGGAGGTCGTCACCGGCTGGGTGCCCGAGGAGGGCACGGTCTGGCGCGCCGAGGTGCCGAACGCCCTGTTCGGGGAGCTCAACCCGTTCGACGAGCCCGTCGCCGGCGACTGGCTGCACCCCGGCCCCGTGGTCCACCGCGGCGCGGTGTACCTGGACGGCCGCTCCCTGCACGAGGCGCCCGACCGCGCCGCCGTCACCGCCCCCGAGCGCCGCACCCACGTCCGCTACCAGTGGACCGCGCTCGACACCGAGCTGCTGGAGCCCGACCGGACCGTGCTCGTCTGGTACGCCGAGGTCGGCGAGGACGTCACGACGATCTGGGCCAACTTCGCCGGCGCCGACCCGAACGCCTCCCTCGTCGAGGTCAACGTCCGGCCCTCGGTGTTCACGCCCGTGCGGCACCACATCGACTACGTCACCGTGCGCGGGTTCGAGCTCGCGCAGGCCGCGACCCCGTGGGCGCCGCCGACCGCCGAGCAGCTCGGCCTCGTCGGCCCCGGCTGGTCGAAGGGCTGGGTCATCGAGGACAACCTGGTCCGGGACGCGACGTGCGCCGGGATCTCCCTCGGCAAGACCGCCGCGAGCGGCGACAACTTCGCGTACGAGCGGGGCGACAAGCCCGGCTACCAGTACCAGCTCGAGTCCGTGTTCACCGCCCTGCACCAGGGCTGGGAGCGCGAGCGCGTCGGCTCCCACGTCGTGCGCCGCAACGAGATCCGCGACTGCGGGCAGAACGGCGTCGTCGGGCACCTGGGCTGCGCGTTCTCGACCATCGAGGACAACCACATCCACCGCATCGGGACCAAGCACGAGTTCTCCGGCTACGAGATCGCGGGCATCAAGCTGCACGCCCCGCTCGACGTCGTCATCCGGCACAACCGCGTGCACGACACCACGCTCGGCATCTGGCTCGACTGGCAGGTGCAGGGCACGCGCGTCACCCGCAACCTGCTGTACGGCAACATCCGCGACCTGTTCATCGAGGTGGCGCACGGTCCCGCGACCGTCGACCACAACGTGCTGGCCTCCCCCGCGGCGATCGAGCTGTTCAGCCAGGGCAACGCGTTCCTGCACAACCTGGTGCTCGGCGCCGTGCGGATGCAGGCCGTGCTGGACCGTGCGACGCCGTACCACGTGCCGCACTCCACGCAGGTGGCGGGCTACGCGTTCGTCTACGCCGGCGACGACCGGTACGTCGGCAACCTGTTCGTCGGCGCCCGGCGCGGCGTGTACGGCCCGGAGGCGCCGCTGGTGCTGGAGGAGTTCCCGCCCGAGACGTTCGGCACGCACGCCTACGACGGCGCACCCGGGTCCTGGGAGGAGTACCTGCGCCGGGTGGGGACGCCCGGCGGGGCCGGCGACCACTCCCGGTTCCACCTCGAGCAGCAGCCCGCCTACCTCCGCTCGAACGCCTACGCGGACGGCGCCCGGCCCGCCGCGCACGAGGCCGACGCCGTGACCGTCGCCGGCCCCGCGACCGTGCGGGTGGTCGACGAGGGCGACGCCGTCTACCTGGAGCACGACCTGCCCGGCGCCCTGGTCGCGCCGTGCGTCGGCGTCGTGACCGGCCGGGACCTCGGGCACGTGCGGATCGCGTCGGCGTCGTACGAGAACCCGGACGGCACGCCCCTCGTCGCGGACGTCGACCTGCTCGGGCACCGCAAGGAACCCGGGACCGCCTACCCGCCGGGCCCGCTGGCCTCCCTCGCCGACGGCGCCGCGCGCGTCCGGGTCTGGTGAGCGCGATGGCCCGGTTCTACGCCCCCGCCGTCACCGCCTTCCACGCCGACGGCACCCTCGACCTCGACGGGAACGTGGCCGTCTGGGAGCACATCCTCGACGGCGGCGTCGACGGCATCGTCCTCATGGGCAGCACCGGCGAGTTCTTCGCGCTGCTGCCCGAGCAGAAGCGCGCGCTCATCGACCTGGCCGTCCAGCACGTCGCGCCACGCGCCGACCTGATCGTCGGCACCGCCTGCCTGCGGGTCGACGAGACCGTCGAGCTCAGCCGGTACGCCCTGGACGCCGGGGCGCCCGCCGTCATGGTCGTCAGCCCGTACTACTTCGCGCTCGAGGACGCGAGCATCGAGGCGTACTACTCGGCGATCGCGGAGCAGGTGCCGGGCGACATCTACCTGTACAACTTCCCCGCCCGCACCGGCTACGACCTGGGGCCGGACGTCACGCGGCGGCTGCTGCGCCGGCACCCGAACATCGTCGGCTACAAGGACACCGTGCAGGAGGTCGGCCACACCCGGCGCCTGCTCACCGAGCTGCTGCCGGAGTTCCCGGACTTCCGGGTGTTCGCCGGGTTCGACGAGAACCTGCACCACGTGGTGACCTCCGGCGGCGCCGGCGCCATCGGGGGGCTCGCGAACCTGTACCCGGAGTACTGCGCCGCCTACGTGCGGGCCGTCGACTCCGGGGACGCCGCGGCGATCGCGCGGGCCCAGCGGCGCATCGACGTGCTCATGGGGTTGTACTCCCTCGGAGCGCCGTTCTTCCCGCTGCTCAAGGAGGGCATGGTCGGGCGGGGCGTGCGGATGGAGCACCACTCCACAGCGCCGCACCTGCCCGCGACGCCCGAGCAGGCCGAGGCGCTCGCCGCGCTCATGGCCACCGTCGAGGACATGCCGTGACGTCCGGGGCGGACGTGCTCGGGGGCCTGCTGGAGCCGCATGACGGCATCTACGCGCTCCGCTCGCACGCCGAGGGGCCGAGCGGCCGGCTGCCGCTGACCGCCGAGGTGCTGCGCGACTCCCCCAGCGGGGACGTGTTCGGCATGACGCAGAACGCCGGCATGGGCTGGCCGCGCGCCAACATGCTGGGCCCGCAGGTCATGATCGTCTCCACCGCCGGCGGGCTGCGGTCCGAGGCCGGCGAGCCGATCGCGCTCGGCCTGCACTCCGGGCACTTCGAGCTGGTCGACCAGGTGCGCGCCGCGTCCGAGACCATCGCCGAGGCCGGCGGCCTGCCGTTCGCGTCGTTCGTCTCCGACCAGTGCGACGGCCGGTCGCAGGGCACCACCGGCATGTTCGACTCCCTGCCGTACCGCAACGACGCCGCCACCGTCATGCGCCGGCTCATCCGCTCCCTGCCGACCCGGCACGCCGTCATGGGCGTCGCGACCTGCGACAAGGGGCTGCCGGCCACGATGATGGCGCTCGCCTCCCAGCACGACCTGCCGACGATCCTGGTGCCCGGCGGCGTCACGCTGCCGCCGACCACCGGCGAGGACCTCGCGCGCGTGCAGACCCTCGGCGCCCGGTTCGCCAACGACGAGCTGAGCCTCGCCGACGCGTCCGAGCTCGGCTGCCGCGCGTGCGCGTCCCCCGGCGGCGGCTGCCACTTCCTCGGCACCGCCGGCACCAGCCAGGTGATCGCGGAGGCGCTCGGACTCGCACTCCCGCACTCCGCGCTCGCGCCCTCCGGGGAGCCCGTCTGGGCGGAGATCGCCCGGCAGTCCGCGCGCGCCCTGCTCGACATGCGGCGCAGGGGGATCACCACCCGCGACGTCCTCACCCCCGAGGCGTTCGAGAACGCGATGGTCGTGCACGCCGCCGTCGGCGGGTCCACCAACCTGCTGCTGCACCTGCCCGCCATCGCCCACGCCGCCGGCGTCCCGCGCCCCACGGTCGACGACTGGGCGCGCACCAACCGGGCCGTGCCCCGCATCGTCAGCGTGCTCCCCAACGGGCCCGTGCAGCACCCCACCGTCCGGATGTTCCTCGCCGGCGGCACACCCGAGGTCATGCTGCACCTGCGCGACCTCGGCCTGCTGCACCTCGACGCGCTCACCGCCACCGGCGAGACCCTCGGCACCGTGCTCGACTGGTGGGCCGGCTCCGAGCGCCGCGCCCGCATGCACCAGGCCCTGCGCGACCAGGAGCACGTCGAGCCCACCGACGTCATCATGAGCCCCGACCAGGCGCGCCGCCGCGGCCTCACGCCGACCACCGCGTTCCCGATGGGCAACCTCGCCCCCGAGGGCTCCGTCATCAAGTCCACCGCCATCGACCCGTCCCGCATCGTCGACGGCGTGTTCGAGCACACCGGCCCGGCCCGGGTCTACACCTCCGAGGCCGACGCCATCGCCGCCATCAAGGCCCGCGACGTCCACCCCGGCGACATCATGGTCATCATGGGCGGCGGCCCCCTCGGCACCGGCATGGAGGAGACCTACCAGGTCACGTCCGCGCTCAAGCACCTGTCCTACGGCAAGGAGATCTCGCTCGTCACCGACGCGCGGTTCTCCGGCGTCTCCACCGGCGCCTGCATCGGCCACGTCGGGCCGGAGGCGCTCGCGGGCGGCCCCCTCGGGCGGCTCCGCGACGGGGACGTCGTGTCGATCCGCGTCGACGTGGAGCGGCTCGAGGGGTCGGTCGACTACGTCGGGTCCGTGGACGGCGCGCGGGTGTCGGCGGTCCAGGGTGCCGCTGTGCTCGCGGCGCGGCCGCCGCACCCCGGGCTCGCGCCCCACCCGCTGCTGCCCGACGACACCCGCCTGTGGTCGGCGCTCCAGGACGCCAGCGGCGGGACGTGGGGCGGGGCGGTGTACGACGTGGACCGCATCGTGGAGGTGCTGCGGGCGGGGACGGCGGCGCTGGCAGCGACGGCACGGGAGGACGCCGGCGGGGCCTGAGGACGGGCGGCCCGCCGCTGCGGCGGCCGGAGCGGACGCCCCGGTGGCCGGCCGGTCGGGACCGGCCGGCCACCGGTCGTCAGACGCGGAACGTCGCCGCGCCGCCCGCCACGAGCGCCGTCAGGACGGCGCCCTTGCGGTCCGCCGGGGCGGCCAGGTACTCGTCCGCCGCCGCCCGGTCCAGCAGCAGCGCGAGGGACACGGTGCGCCCGGTCGACTCCTGCCAGGTGGTGAGGCGTCCGAGCACCTCCTCCCGGGTCCCCACGATGTCGACCAGCGACGGGTCCGCCGTCGTCACCGACGTGACCTTGTGGTCCTCGTCGAGGTCGAGCACGAGGGACGCCCACAGGCTGCCGGCGTCGTGCACGCCGAGGACGACCGTCGTCCCCGCGGGCACGAGCGCCCGGGCGGCGCGCTCCACGTCGTCCCGTGACGCGCCGGTCGCCCACTGCAGCCCCAGCACGTCCCGCGCGGCGCCCGGGAACGTGACGATGCCGTCCGGGTACCGGTCGAGCAGCGCGTACGTGCGCTGGACGAACACATCCAGGTCCTCGTCGATGTCCCAGGAGTCCTGGACGGCGGCGAAGTAGGAGTCGACGGCGTCGCGCTCCATCACCACCACGAAGTCCACGGCCTCCGCGTTCTGCGTGTACAGCGCCTCGGCCAGGGCGTGCGGGTCGTCCACCCGGTCGACACGGCCCGCGCACGGGGTGCCGGCGGTGTGCCGGAACTTCACCACCGTGCCCCGGTCGTGGATGACGACGAGCCGGCGGGCGGCCTTGGCGGAACGCAGCAGCAGCGACTGGGCGTTGCGCCACTGGTCGACGTCGATGTCAGCCATGAGGACGTCTTGATGCAGCATGAAGGTGCTCCTCTCAGGCGGTGACGGTGCACCGGTAGACGTGGATCGAGTACGGCGCCATGCGCTCGGCGACGGTGGTGCCGGAGGTGGTGACGTCGCGGTCGTCCCAGACCTCGCGGACCTCCTTGAGGCCGACGCCCAGACCGACCTCGGCGTCGACCGGCTCCGCGGTGGGGTTCGCGACGAACACCAGCAGCGTGCCGGGGTCGTGCGGGTCGGAGTGGATGGTGACGTCGAGGCGCGGGTCGTTGGTGACCACCTCGTGGGCGCCCGCGTCGCGGACCACCCGGGCCACGGCCTGCGGGACCGCGTCGAGCTGCGTCACGACCGTGACGGAGCCGGCGCCGACCTGCGCGGTCACCACGTCACCCGCCGCGTCGGCGAGCGCCTCGCCGACCGCGTCGGCGAGCACCGGGCAGGGCCGCATCACGCTGTCGAGCCCCGGCACCTTCGGCCCGATGACGACGTGACCGCCGCCGCGCGCGAAGTCGACCAGGCCGCGCTGGACGCCCTCGTCGAGGTAGTCCAGCGTCGTGAGCACCACGACCTTGCGGCCCGCCCAGCGCTCGGGGCGCAGGTCGGTGTCGGACAGCACCGTGCTCGCGCCCGTCGCCGCGAGGGCGTCCGAGAACGCGCCGAACCACGTGCCCTTGGCGAGCTGCACGGGCTGGTCGAAGCCGAGCGTCGCCTCGCTGACCGTCACCGGCCCGGCGTACTCCGAGAAGCCCGACGGCGTCTCGAGGAAGTCGCCCGGGAAGGACACCAGGACGCTCGTCGCCTCGAGCCGGTCGTACTCGCGGTTGGCCAGCAGCAGCACGTCCGCGTCCCGCCGGAACCGGTGGTACTCGCCGCGGTCCAGCATCGCGTTGACGTTCCCGAACATCGCGACCTTCTCGGGGCGCTCGCGCCCGTCGCGGCGCACCGGCGAGTCGAGCCACCGGTCGCGCTCCACGAGCATGTACCGGGAGAACCCGCGGATGCCCTGCATGAGGGCCGCCTTGGTGACGAACTCCTCGTCGTGCCAGTCGCCCGGGTTGAGGTACCAGGGCCACACGCCGGCGATGAACTCCGGGATGTACGGGTAGCGGCTCGTGCCGGCCACGTACGACGCGACCGTCTTGACGTGGGAGAACAGCTCCTTGCGGGAGTAGATGTCGAACCCGACGAAGTCGAGCTTGTCCTCCAGCCGCATGAGGTTGAACGGGGTCGTGAACCCCGACGCGGCGCCGCCCGGGCCCAGCGGGTGCGGGTAGTTGTGGAACAGGGTGATCCCGCCGAGCCCGCGCTCGCGCATCATCCCGGCGAGCCGGTCCATGGCGTCCACGAGGTACTGCTCGCGGTACTCCGCCCAGTCCGCGTACCAGGGGATGTCGGCCTTGTCGGTCGCCTCGAACCGCCGCGGCGGCTCGACCTCGGACAGCTCGGCGTACGGCCGGGAGTACGCCGCCGCGACACCCGGCAGGTCCCCGTACTTGCCGACCAGGAACGCCCGGTAGTTCTCGAGCGACTCGGCCGAGTAGTCGGCGATGTACGCGTTGACCCCGAAGAAGTACGCCATCTCGTTGTCGACCTGCGCGGAGACGATGCCGCCGTTCGGGTAGGCGTGCTTCGCGAGGATCGAGCAGATCGCGTCGTACCAGAGCGCCGTCTCCTCGTAGAACGCCTCGGAGGCGTAGTTGAGGGCGGGGATCGGCTTCGGCACCTGCGTGAGGATCACCTTGGACCCCTTGCCGCTCACGGCGTGCAGCCGCTCGTCGGCCAGGATGCGCCGGGGGTACCCGAACCACGTCAGCTCGGAGTTGATCTGCGGCCCGGGTCGGACGACGATCCGGAAGCCCTTCTGCTCGCAGAGGGTGAGGAACGCGTCGATGTCGTTCGACGGGTTGATCTCGCCGAAGTCGAAGCGGCCCTTCTCGATCTCGTGGGCCTCCCACGGGATGTAGATCGAGATCATGGTGAAGCCCATGCGCTTGACCGAGTCGAGGATCGGTTCCCAGCGGTCGCGCTCGAGGCGCCAGTAGTGCACGGCGCCGCCGTAGAGGCTGACCTCCTCGCCGTCGACGGCGAGGGAGCTGTTCTGGATCGTGACGGGGCGGTGGGTGCCGGAGTGGTGTGGCACGGGGCGTCCCTTCCTTCCTGGGTGAGTGGTGGTGCTACTTGTTCCGGGCGAGGGCCACCGCGAGGACGATGATCACGCCCCTGATGACCTGCTGCTGGCTCGAGTCGAGGCCGGCGAGGATCAGGCCGTTGTTGATGAGGCCCATGAGCAGGGCGCCGAAGAGGGTGCCGACCACGGACCCGCGTCCGCCGGCCAGCGCGGTCCCGCCGAGGATCACGGCGGCGATGGCGGAGAGCTCGTCCCCGGCGCCCCACTGGAAGCGCCCGGACTGGAGCCGCCCGGCGTACAGGAGGCCGGCGAGGGAGGCGGCCATCGCGGAGAGCATCATCACGCGGAACGTGATGGCCCGGGTGTTGATCCCGGAGTACTCCGCGGCGGTGCGGTTGGCGCCGGTGGCGAGCACCTGGCGACCGAACCGCGCCTTCTTCAGGACGACGGCCCCGACGGCGACGACGACGGCGCTCCAGACGACCAGGCCCGGGAGGCGGCCGATGTTGCCGCTGCCGAAGACGGTGTTGAAGGTGCGGTCGAGGATGGGCTGCGGCGCCGACGCGGTGACCCACTGGGCGACGCCCGCGGCGATCCCGAGCATCGCGAGCGTCACGAGGAACGACGGGATGCGCAGGAACGCGACGAGCGAGCCGTTGACCGCGCCGACGACCACCCCGACCAGCAGCCCCGCGACGATGCCCGGCACGAGGCCCCAGGCGGCGATCGCCATGGCGGCGGTGATGGACGTGAGCCCGGCGATCGAGCCGACGGACAGGTCGATCTCGGCGCACGCGATCACGTACGTCATCCCGACGGCGATGATCGTGATGATGGCCGACTGCCGCAGGATGTTCAGCAGGTTGGTGGTCGACAGGAAGCCCTGGTCGCCGAGCAGGACGGCGAACACGAGGAACACCACCACGAAGCCGACGTAGATGACGTCGCGGCGCCAGTCGATGCGCGCGCCGGCGCTCCGCCACCACGGCGTCGCCGCGCGGGTGCCGGGCCGGTCGGGGGCCGTGGTGCTCATGCCGCGATCCCCTGGACGGCGAGCTCCAGCTCGACCTCGGTGGTGATGCGGTCGGCGTCGATGCTGTCGACGACCCGGCCGTCGCGCATGATGAGGAACCGGTCGCACATGGCGATCAGCTCCGGGTACTCCGACGAGATCACGATGATCCCCTTTCCGGTCCGCGCGAGCTCGCGCACGATGCGGACGATCTCGGTCTTGGTGCCGACGTCGACGCCGGCCGTGGGCTCGTCCATCACCAGGACCTCGGGGTCGGTCCCCAGCCACTTGGCGATGACGATCTTCTGCTGGTTGCCCCCGGACAGGAGGCGGGCGGGCCCGTCGGGGCGGGCCACCGCGATGGAGAGCTGCTCGATCAGCCGGTCGGACAGCGCGCGCACCTTGTCCCGGGCGATCAGGCCGTGCCGCCGCAGCCCGTCCAGCAGGGGCAGCGTGAGGTTCTCCCGCACGGAGTGGTCGAGCACCAGGCCCTGCAGACGCCGGTCCTCGGGGATGAGCGCGATCCCGGCGGCGATGGCGTCGGCAGCGGACCCGAGGCGCACCGGGCTGCCGTTGCGGTGCACCGAACCCCCGGTGACCGGGCTCATGCCGAACAGCGCCCGGGCCAGCTCGGTACGGCCCGACCCCATGAGGCCGGCGATCCCCACCACCTCGCCCGCCCGCACCTGGAACGTCGCCCCGTCGACGCCCGCCGCGTGGACCTCCCGGACGTCGAGCACGACCGGCCCCGGCTCGGTGTCCCGCACCGGCCCGGTGATCGCCGCGAGCTCTCTGCCCGCGATGCCGGCGACGATCTCCTGCGGCGTGATCTCGTCGAGCGCCGCGGTCACGAGGTTCCGGCCGTTGCGCAAGATCGTGATGCGGTCGGCGATCCGGTACACCTCGTCCATGCGGTGCGAGATGTAGACGATCGCGATCCCCTGCTCCTTGAGCCGGGCGACCAGCTCGAACAGGGCGTCGACCTCGTGCTTGGCGAGCGAGGCCGTCGGCTCGTCCATGATCAGCACCGTGGCGTCCTGGCCGAGCGCCTTCGCGATCTCGGTGAGCTGCCACTGGGCGGTCGAGAGCGAGCCCACCTCAGCCCCCGGGTCGATCGCGACGCCGATGCGGCCGAGCAGCTCGGCCGCGCGGGTCCGCATCGCGGCGTCGTCGATCAGCCCGGCGCGGGTGGGCTCCCCGTCGAGGAAGATGTTCTGCGCCACGGTCAGCGTGCTGATCAGCGAGAACTCCTGGAACACCATCCCGACTCCCGCGGCGCGGGCGGCCTGGATGCTGCGGGCCTCGAGCGGCTCGCCGAACACCTCGACGACCCCGGCGTCCCGCTGGTAGACGCCCTGCAGGATCTTCATGAGCGTGGACTTGCCGGCTCCGTTGCCGCCCGCCAGGGCGTGGACCTCTCCCGGGCGGACCTCGAAGTCGACGTCGTCCAGCACCGTCACGCCGTCGAACGCCTTGCGGATCCCGTGCATCCGGATGGCGAGCGGGGACTCGCTGGGCATGCGGCACCTCCTCGTGCGCAGTCGTGTCTGTGAAGTGGGGACCGGGGGGGTGGAGCAGCGGCTCCCGGTCCCGGCGGCGCCGCCGGCCGCGGGGTCGCCTCAGTCGGCGTAGGAGTCCGTGACCTCGGACGGCGGGTCCGCGTGGTACACCTGCTGCCACGCGTCGAGCACGTTGTCGTGCGTGACCGGCAGCGCGGACAGCGCGACGTACGGCGGGGCCGTCCTGCCGAGCAGCGCGCCCGCGGCCAGGTCGGCCTCGGTCACGCCCTGGTCGAAGGGCACCTGGGCGCCGAGGCCCACGACCATCTCGCCGCGCGCCAGCGCGATGGCGACGTTCGTCCCCAGGTCCTCCGTGGCGATCTTGAGGTCGGTGCGGCCGGCGGCACGCGCCGCGGCCATGACGCCCTCGGCGGGGACGTCCCAGACGGCCCAGATCCCGTCGAGGTCCGGGTACTGCGTCAGCCAGGCGTCCGCGACGGCCTGGGCGTCACCCGCGAAGTCGGGCCCGGCGATGCCGCGCTCGTCGACGACCTCGATGTCCGGGTACTGCTCCTCGATGGTGGTCTTGAAGCCCTCGTACCGCTGCTGCGTCACGAAGAAGTCGGCCTCGTGGTAGATCAGGCCGATCGTGCCGGAGCCGTTCAGCGCCTTCGCCATGAGGTGGGCGGACACGACGCCGTTGCCGTAGTTGTCGGCCGAGACCACCGAGACGTAGTCGGTCCCCGGCTCCAGGCCGTCCGGGACGTTGTCCATGAACACGAGCTTCACGCCGGCGTCCGCCGCGGCCTTGTACGCCGCCGCGGTGGCGACCGGGTCGGTCGGGATCGACACGATGATGTCCGGGTCGCGGGCCATGACGGTCTCGATGTCCGACACCTGCTGGCCGGGGTCGAAGTCGGCGTCCGTCACCGCGACGACCTCGATGCCGAGCTCCTCGAACCGCTCACGCAGCCCGGCGATCTGGGCGTTCGCCCAGTCGTTGCCGCCGTAGTGCATGACGATCGCGGCCGTCGCCCCCATCTCGCGGACCTGCGCGACCTCGTCGTCCGTGAGGGCGGCCTCCGATGCGGGCGCCGGGTCCTCACCGCGCGGTCCCTGTGCCAGGACCTGCCCCTCGAGCTCGGCCAGCGCCTCGTCGGCCTGGGTCGAGACCTCGGTGTTCTGCTCGGTGGTCGCGCCGCTCTCCGACGAGCACGCGGTCAGTGCCATGGCGGCGACCGCCAGTGGTGCCACCCAACGCAGCCTGCGCAACATCATCAATCTCCTTCGATCGGTGTGCGGTGGTGGTGCGGGGTCGGGACGCCTGTCACGGCTGCTCCCGAGTGCGGGGCGCCATCCTCGGCGGGTCACCCGACCCGAGGAGTGTGAACGTTCGCCCTGAGCGGGGTCAAGGGTTTGGGCGAACGTTCGCCTATCACGATTCGGTCTCGGTGCGCGGGGTGCGGTGCGGGCAGGACGTTCGACCCGGGCGGGAGGGGTCCCGGCGGAGGCGACAGGGCTTGCCGGGGGCGGCCGCGCGCTACTCCGGGCCCGGCGGTGCTGCGGCGGGGCGGGCGGGCGGCGGGGGTGCGGCCGGGCGGACGGACGTCAGCGCGCGGGCCGGGCGGGCGGAGGTCAGCGCGCGGGCCGGGCGGCGGACGCCCGGACGACCAGCGACGGCTCGGCCGGCGACGTGTCCACGTCCTGGCCCTCGATCAGCCCGAGCAGGATCTCCATGCAGCGCGACCCCACGGTCGCGAACGACTGGCGGACCGTCGTCAGCGGCGGGAACACCTGCGCGGCGAACTCGTTGTCGTCGAACCCGACCACCGAGACGTCCTGCGGCACCCGGACACCCGCCTCGTACAGCGCGCGCAGGAAGCCCAGCGCCATGAGGTCCGAGGCCACGAACACCGACGTCGGCAGGCCGGCGGCGACCATGCGGCGCCCGATCCGGTACGCGCTCTCGCCCGTCCAGTCCCCGTACTGCACGGCCGGCGCCGGCAGCGCGTGCGCGCGCAGCTCGGCCTGCCAGCCCCGCAGCCGCACCTGACCGTCCAGCCAGTCCTGGCTGCCGGCGAGGTGCGCGACCTCGCGGTGGCCGAGCTCCACCAGGTGCCGGGTGGCCAGCCGGGCGCCGAGCTCCTGGTCCTCGTAGAACACCGTGATGCCCTCGTGGCTCGTCTCCCCCGGCGACAGCAGCACGACCGGGAGCCCGGCGGTGACCTCCTGCGTCACGTGCGACAGGGACACCCGGGGGGCGATCACGACGACGCCCTCCACCCCGCGCTCGACGAACGCGCGGAAGATCGCCGCCACCTCCTGCGGGGACGGGTGGCTGGTCGTGGTGACGAGTGCCGTGTAGCCCGCGTCCCGGGCCGCGGACTCGACGGCGGCGAGCGTGCTGACCGGCCCGTACTTGGGCGAGGCGTCGGCGATGACACCGATCGTGTGCGAGCGGCTCGTCACCAGGGCGCGCGCCGCGTCGTTGCGGCGGTACCCGAGCTCCGCGATCACGGCGAGCACCCGGTCGCGCGTGGCCGTCGAGACCCGGCCGCCGTCGTTGATGACGCGCGACACCGTCTGGTACGAGACGCCGGCCTCCCGCGCCACGTCCTTCAAGGACGCCCGCCGACGCGTTCCTGGCACTGCGGCTCCTCGTCCCTCGCCCCCGGAGGGCGCTACCCCCCTGACAGAGCCCCAGGTTAGGGCCTCATGCGCCCCGGGCACCCGCGCTCACTCCCGCGTGCTCTCCAGGCTGTGCCACGTGTCGTACGCGACGGCGGCGGCCCGGTCGGTCTCGCCCGCGGCGCACAGCCGGATCAGCTCGTCGTGCTGCGCGACCGAGCGCCGGCCGGCCTCCGACTCGAACCGCAGCCGCTCCGCGCGCCGCACCGCGGGGGTGAACAGCTCCAGCACCCGCTCGAGCGCGCGGTTGCCGGCCACGTCGACCAGCACGCCGTGCAGCTCGCCGTCCGCGCGGAGCGCCGCGTCGACGTCCCCGGACTCGACCGCCGCGGCGAAGCGCACGTTGGCGTCCCGCATCTCCGCGACCTCCGCCTCCGTGAGCAGCGGCACCGCCTCGCGGACGGCCACCTCGTGCATCGCGGCGACCACGTCCCGGGCGTCGCGGACCTCGCGCGCGTCGAGCGGGCTGACGATCGTCGAGCGCCCCGGCTGGGCGAGCACGAGACCGCCCTGCGCGAGCCGCAGCAGCGCCTCGCGCACCGGCGTGCGGCTGACGCCGAGCCACGCCGCGATCTCCTGGTCCCGCAGCTGCTCCCCCGGCTCGAACGTCCCGTCGACGATCGCGTCGCGCAGCCGCAGGTAGACGTCGTCGCGCAGCAGGTGGCGGTCCACGCCGGGGGGTGTTGCCGGGACGGGCACGGGCGGGTCCTCTCGGATCGGTCGGGGGCTGGCTCTCGACAGAGCGTATCGCTGGATGCAATATATCGGATACCGCGTGCGTTACTCATCCCGACCGGAGCGGGACCCGCCCGCTCCGGATCACCGAGAGGACACTCCGATGACCGACACCACGCTCGACAGCACCGGCACCTCCACCCCCACCGTCGTGCTCGTGCACGGCGCGTTCGCCGACTCCTCCAGCTGGAACGACGTGATCGCCCGGCTGCGCCAGAACGGCTACCCCGTGCTCGCCGTCGCCAACCCCCTGCGCTCCCTGGACGGCGACGCCCGGTTCCTGCGCGACGTCCTGGACAGCATCGACGGCCCGATCGTCCTGGCCGGCCACTCCTACGGCGGCACCGTCATGAGCGAGGCCGCCGACGGCCACCCCGGCGTCCGGGCGCTCGTGTACGTCGCGAGCTTCCTGCTCGAGGAGGGCGAGAGCACCGGCGAGCTCGCCGGCCGCTACCCCGGCAACGAGCTCGGCGGCGCGCTGCGGCCCGTGCCCGTGCACACCCCCGACGGGCGCACCGTCGACGACCTCTACATCCAGCTCGACCAGTTCGGGCCCGTGTTCGCCGGCGACGTCCCGGCGGACGTCGCGTCCGTCATGGCCGTCACGCAGCGTCCGATCATCGGCGAGGCGCTCGCCGACAAGGCCACCAGGGCTGCCTGGAAGACGATCCCGTCGTGGACGCTCGTCACCCTCGCCGACCTGGCCGTCCCGGCGGAGGCGCAGCGGTTCATGGTGTCCCGGGCGTCGTCCCACGCGGTCGAGGTGGACGCGTCGCACGCGGTCACCGTGTCGCAGCCGGGCGTCGTGGCGGAGCTGATCGAGGAGGCGGCGCGGGCGACCGCGCGCTGAGCCCTCGCGCGCAGGGCGGCGCCCTCGGCCGCTCCGGCCCGGGTCAGTCCGGGGCGGGGCGGCCGGGGGCGTCGCCGGTGGGCGCGGCACCGAGCTTGCGCAGCATCACGGCCAGGGCCGTCAGCTCGTCGTCGTCGAGGACCGCGAACAGCTCGTCCGTCGCGCGCTCGTAGCTGGCGACCCACGCGCTCGCCAGGTCGGCGCCGTCGGGGGTGACGTGCAGCAGCACGGACCGCCGGTCGTCGGCGCTCGGCCGGCGCTCGAGCAGCCCGTCGCGGACGAGCCCGTCGACCAACGTCGAGGCCGTGCCCTGCGCGATGCCGACCGCGTGCGCGAGCTCGGTGAGGCGGACCGGCTGCGACCGGGCCACCTCGACCACCAGGCGGGACCGCGGCGTCGACACGCCGTGCTCGCCCAGCCGCTCATCCAGCCGGCGCACCAGCACCTTGGCCGTGCGGCTGAACTCGTCCGCCACCTCGGCGGCCGTCACCGTCGCTCTCCTGCGTGCCATCGGCACCGCCCCTCCCTTGACGAGTCGATCCTACGGCGGGTTACATAGATCACGATGTATTGATACCGAACTATTTGGTGTCGATGCGGTCCCGGGTGGTGCCGTCGCGCCCCCCGCAGCCCACGCACGTCGATCGGAGAGGACCAGCCATGAGGATCTTCGTCACCGGCGGCAGCGGCTTCGTCGGCAGCGCGCTCGTGCGCCGTCTCGTCGCCGAGGGCCACGAGGTCACCGCCCTCGCGCGGTCGGAATCCAGCGCCCAGCGGGTCCGCGCGGCCGGCGCCGTCGCGCTGCGCGGGGACCTCGCCGACCTGGCGGACGCGGCCGGCGCCGGGTGGCTCGCACACCTCGCCGACATCGACGCCGTCGTCCACACGGCCGCGCACATGGAGTTCTGGGGACCGGACGCCCTGTTCGAGCGCCTCAACCACGCGCCCACCGTCGCCCTGCACGCCGCCGCCGTCGCCGCCGCCGGGGTGCGCCGCTTCGTCCTCGTCAGCGCCGCCTCCGTCTCCACCGGCAGCCAGCGCAGCCCGGTCGTCGACGAGTCGACCCCCGAGGGCCGGCCGAACATCGCCTACAGCCGGGTCAAGCTGGCGACCGAACGCGCCCTTCTGGCCGCGCCGGCGGGGAGCACCGAGCTCGTGGTCCTGCGGCCGCCGTTCATCTGGGGACGCGGCATGGCGACGATCGACGGCTTCGTCGAGGCGGCGCGGACGGGTCGGTTCGCCTGGATCGACCACGGCCGCCACACCGTCGACATGGTCCACGTCGACAACCTCGTCACCGCCCTCGTCCTCGCGCTCACCCGCGGGCGACCCGGCGGCGTCTACCACGTGACCGACGGCGCGCCGATGCCGATCCGCGAGTTCCTGGTGCCGCTGCTGGCGACGCAGGGCATCGACGTGTCGGGGAGCCGCAGCGTCCCGCTCGCGGTGGCCGCGCCCCTTGCCGCCGCAGTGGACCGCGCGGCGCGGGTGCTGCGGCGGCGCACCGCTCCCCCGCTGACGAACTGGCTGGTGAGCTTCACGGGGCGCGACCGGGCATACGACATCACAGCCGCGCGGAGGGAGCTCGGGTACGTGCCGGGGGTGACGTTCGAGCAGGGGCTCGCGGGGATGGCGTCGGCGTGAGTCCTGGGCAGCGTCGCGACGGCCTATGGGTGGGGATCACCCGGAGCCGCAGCGGGACCAGGTTCAGGTGAGATGGGGTGGAGCGGTCAGCGCCGCAGAGGCCACCGAGACCAGCGCGCCGGGGCCGACGCACTCACCGCCACGTCAGGAGCCGGGCCCCACCCTCCGGCGCGCAGCGCTGCCACGGCTGCGACGACGGTGTCCTCGTACTGGCGCCGATCGAACACGAACGGCCCGAACCCCGCGTACGACCTCGCCCGGCGGTGCGGCTGGGAGAAGCTGGACCACGTCACCGTCTGGCCGGCGAGCCTCACTTCAGCCTCGAACGGCCAGCACCCCTCCTCACCGCACTCACACCCGAGAAGCCAGACCCGCTCACGCCGGGGCCACTGCCGTCTCGCGACGCCGAGGTAGTAGTCAGGGATGTCGCCGAACGCGACGAGCGTCGGCGCGACACCCGCGTAACCCCCGGCAGGCGTGAAGCCCTGGCTCTGTTCGAAGGCCTGCACCATGTCGGCCAGAGCCGTGCCGTCGACCGACGGGACCAGCGTCGCGAGGCCCTCCCACTCGTCCACGGCGAGATCCAGGACGTTGACCATGCCGGTGAGTCTTGCACCGCGAGATGCGGCGCGGGGCAGAGAAATGGGCCCATCTGCCAGGTCCGATGCTTCAGTCGCACGCCCGGGCCGGCAGTTCTAGCAAGATCTCGCTGAGTTCTCCCTGGTCTCCGTCCCCGATCCCCGCTGTGGCCTCGGCTCCGAGACCCTGACCTGATGGAACGCCCCTGTGCGCCTGGGCAGACACAGACTGCCGACACCCGCTTTAGGAGTTCGATCTTGGACTGGTCGCAACGCGCTGACCTGCGGAACTACATGCGGGTAGTTCGCGGAGTGACCCTGTTGCAGGCGTCGCACTGACCACAGGCTGACCACGCGTCCGCCATGGCTCACACGAACAGCCGCCCGTGCGGCGTGAACCGCTACCGGAACCGCGACTTTCGATCACAGTTAGCATGAGCTGCAGAGTGAGGGACGACCCACCCCGGCCCTTCCCTAAGCGTCGCTCACCTCCGTCTGCCCAATCCTGCCTTCAAGAACCGCATGCACCTCTGCTTCGAGCGCGACGTATCCTTGTTCACCCAGGGCGTTCATGAACGCTGTCGCCTCGGACTTGAGCCGCTCATCACC
Organism: Cellulomonas sp. C5510; assembly: GCF_019797765.1. Classification (NCBI taxonomy): domain Bacteria; kingdom Bacillati; phylum Actinomycetota; class Actinomycetes; order Micrococcales; family Cellulomonadaceae; genus Cellulomonas; species Cellulomonas sp. C5510. Next base: position 703,973 of record NZ_CP081862.1, on the reverse strand, counting down.
GGCAGCCATCGCACGGGCGATGATCAGCGGGACTGCGTTCCGTGTCAGTTCGAGCGCCGGCATGGTCGCATCACTCCTGGCAGCGATCAAAGCTCGCAAAGCGTCCAGTGCGCCCGCGGGGTCGGACTCAGAGGCCATCGCCAGATCCTTGCCAATCATGTAACGTTCTCTCGCGAGGTGCGGTTCGAGCTCCACCGCCTCCTTTAGGCGCGGCAACCACCAAGCTGGCGGGAACTTCCCGCACTTTACGGCCCAATAAAACTTGCTCAACTCCTGGGCGTCGGCCGGGCTGCGGCGGACATGCTGAAAACGCGTATCCCAAAGTTCCGCGAAACGATCGCGAATTTCGGGGTCCACCGAATCGGCATGGAAGAATCTCCACGCAACATGCCCCAACGCCCTGCCGCGCACGTCCGGACTAGTGTTGACGAAGAAGGAAGCAGCTACCGGGTCATCGATTGAGAAGTCGCCCCGGATGACTCCCTCAATGACCCAGTCCCCGATCCGCTCCAGTGGTCCAGAGGTGCTGCTGCTCCATCCCGGCTCGAGAGCGTCCCCGAGAGCAATCGCAGCGAGCATAGATTGCGAGAGCACCTTATAGAGCTCCGGGTGATAGTAGTGCACGGCCATTGCCGTTGTGAGCGCAACCTGCTGGCTCCTGGTGAGTTCAGTCTCGCCGAAGATAGCCGGAATCCTGGGATCGATCCACTCGGGATCGACATTAAGGAGTCGCCCAAGGCTCTCGCCGACCGCTGCGGCAGAGGCCGCCGGAGGATCATCCCTCTGCAGTTCGCGCTCTAAAGCCTCCCGGGCCCGCTCGTACCACGGTGCCCCCTTGCCGTGAGACAGGAGTTTCAAGAGTCCCCGCGTGCGGACGGGCCACCGCCAATTGATCGATAGGTTGAGCGGGTCCATCCCACTCTCTTTGCTACCCTCGATGTACTCTTCCCACGCCGCTTCATCATTAGCGGGACCGATCAGCAGGTCGGCATACGCGGTCAAGTACGGTTCTGGCACCTCTGGCTTTACTTTCGCACCAACGAGGCTCTCCAGTAAGTCAACGGCGACGTGTTTCGCGTGCCGATAGTCCGCTTCGTCATCCCAATCGCGGCGCCCCTCAACGGGAAACTCTGATTCATCGCTATGGTTGAGCACGTCGCGAATGACGGCGGCGACCTCGCCCCAGTTCAAATTCAAGCCAGCTCGCAAGGCGCCGTCCCAGCCTCGAAGCGCAGCGCTGACGTAGGTGGGTCGAAGGCGACCCAAGAGCGCACCTTCTCCGGAGAGCGCGAGCGGGTTCGTCGTGAGCAGGCCGGTCAGCTCCCTACCCTGGCCCTCGTGTGACGGCGCGGGACCGAACCGGTCGCCCCCGTCGTGCCAGCTTTCAAGATGAGCGACCAGTTCGTTCGGCGACATCACGGACATCTCATCCTGAGACATCGGGCTGGTGGGACCAACCCAGGTCGTGATCTTGGAAGTAGGAGCGAGCGGGTTGTCGATTACCCCAAAGCGAGAGTCCAGTTCGTCGAGCGCCTCGCGCAGTCCTGGACGCAGTGCCTGCCGACCGACCGCGGCGAGCCATCGGTGCTTCCAGCGGTCCACATAGTCAGCGACCCGGTCATCCAACGTCTCTGGTTCGGCCTCCGGGTCTCGGTTGAGCCTCTCCCGCAACTCGTCGAGCTCGACTCGAGGGCCGGCAGCCAGGAAGCCTTCGAGCGGCTCGAGTGCTTCGGGGGACCTGTTTGCGACCGCCCGGGCGAGTTCCCCGAACTCGATCCGGCAAGCGTCATTGCGAGTGTCCGCATCCCACATGAGGCCGCCGGCCGTCGCCAGCAGCGCGTCGACCTCCTCGGTGTTCAGTTCGGGAGCCTCGAGTGCTTTCGCAACCGCGAAGAGCGCGAGTTTGCGCCCGAGGGCCATGCCACTAGAGCAGAGCGCCGCAGTCACCTCTTGCGGGCGCCGTGCTACGGCAACGGCGGCGAGATCCCGCACGGCATCTATGAGGGCCTGTTCAACACCGCGGTGGCCGCTGATGTGGTCGGGATTCGCCGCGCGCACGGATTCGCGCGTCCAAGCTGTCATGTCGTAGGTGTCCGTCAGGTTGCCGTGCACACGCTCATATTCGATCAGCCACGGGAGCAGGACTGAGAGCCCATCGGTGCCCAGTGCATCGACGATCTTCGGCAGCCCGTCGACGTACCAAAAGTCGTCAAGCGCGGCTGCTGGCGCACCTTCCGGCGTATCAGCCTGGGGGCGGAACAACACGTTTGCAAGCCAGCGCCCGACCTCGACCTCTCCACCGCTCAACAGATTGGCTGCTAGGGCCGCCATTTCGCGAGGATCCGTGCGCCAACCAAATCCGCTGACCAGCCAAAACTTCAACAGCGGCTTGAGGCGCGCGGCTTGATCGGCAGGGATCACGGCGCCAATCGTGAAGACCGCCCTGCGTACCCACGAGTTCTTTGTTTCGCCCATTTGCAGGAGGGCGTCAACCACTTCCCGAGGCTTAGCCGGAGCGACTCGCTTCAGGTAGTCAATTTCCGGCCAGTACGCTTCATGGACGAGACCGTCTGGGGCCACGCTAGGCTCAGGCGGGCTTTTGAATAGGCCGAGAGCTGCCAAGGGCTCGAGCCAAAGCGGGTTGCGGAGCCGCTCGAAGAATACACGACGAAGTTGAGGCGTGCCTATCCGACGAACCGCCTCGGCAACCTCAGCTTCAGTGGGTGCGCGAAACTGACTCACTCGCCATTACCTCCTTCTTCCGCGTTCGCCGCTTGCAGCAGATCGTCGAGCGCGCGCACGTTATCAAAGAAGAGCGCGGTACGGATTTCAACGATGTCTTCGACGACCCTGATGTTGTCTCGCAACACCTCATCAGCCGGCAGTTGCCGCTCTGCGCCGGGGTTGCGGTCGAGATGCGCCCACTGAAGGAAGAACCGCTGCGTTCGCAACCATTGGCCAATGAGGGGATGGTTAGGATCGGAGCCATCGGTTAACAAGGCGGCGGCGTTGGAGCGATTTCGTCCTTTTTCCTGGACCGATGTTCGAATCAACTGATCGAGCAAAAGCGCAACGTCGCGTGGTATTGGGATGAGGTCTTGGTCGGCGCTCAGATCCAGTTCGCGATGTTTGCTAAGCAGGTCCGGAAGTCGCCCTTTCAGCGCTTCCGAATTCGGCGAAGGCCTCGGAATGAGGATGGTCGCCATCGCCTCAGGAAGCCCGTTCATGATCTCGCGCATCCCGTGGCAAATGAGGGAAACCCTGGCTTGCTCACATCCATCGCGGGGCGGTTCCGCCAGCGCGAGTACCACCGATGCATACATGCCCGCCAGAGCGGGGCTCCTTGCGGCCAACGCCTCCCAGACGCGAGCCTGGCGTTCGTCTAGCCCTACTTCCGTCGGCGCCACCCTCGCTCCTCCCTTCGCCGCAGGGCGCGCCTAGACTGCGCCAAGAGGCCGGGCGCTTGAACGCTGGCCGTCGCGGTGCTGGCCATGCCTGGTCGTCCATCATCATGGCAGTCCCGTGGGCGGCGGCGTAGCGGCCAGTGCTCTGACACGCAACGGCCGCGCCGAAGCTCGCAATGTCGCTCGCCAAGCCCTGGTTCCTAGTGCGTGGGCCCCGACCCCGGATGCCGACGCGGTGACGGTTCACGCCACGGACTCCGACCTCGCACTTCGCAGAAGTGCAAGAAGAGTCGCCGCCCGTCATCGCCTCGACGCCGCTCGGCGTCTCACCCAGGCCTCGAAGCGGCTCGCGTGCTCGCTAGGTGTCCATGGTGTTCTCGAAGGCACCTGCGAGCAGTCGGTCGAGCCCCGGCCCGGGCCCGTCTTCGGAGACGAGGAGGGCCTCGGCGCGTGCGAAGAACACTTCGTGGCTCGCTCGCTTCATGTCGCTGAGGCCGCCCGTACGAACCTGCTCGAGCATCGCCTCCTCCTCGAGCAATCGCGTGAGGGTGGTCCAGCCGTTGAGCTCGAGTTGGTGCCCCATGTCCATGGCGGCGGCCTCCGCCTCGGCCTGGCTATTGATCTCCCACCAGACGTCGGCACCGGCGGGTGCCCCGGTCGGGTGTAGCCGAGCCCCATAGAGGCCGAGTGAGCCGCCGACCGACCTGGGATAGCCGGCACCGAGCGCCTCCTTCATCCACTCGAGCCACGGCGCTGGAGCGACGAAGACGTTGATCACACAGCTCATCGACTCGCGAGTGTTCCACGACGACGACTGAACGTTGACGATCGCCCAGTCGCCCGACGGGCTGCACCTGCGCCACGTCGGTGCCGTGCCGCGGAACCCGTGGCTCCGCGCCGCCGGGCCCACATGCTCTCGAAGGGCGGCTCGTAGCGCTTCCTGCACTGTCATGGCTGGACCTTGCCACCAACCAAGCCTGGGGGATGGCCACTCCCGACATCGGACTGCCGGACGTCGGTCCAAGTCTCTCAGGTTGGTAGGTCCGCTGGCACACCTCTTCCTGAACGCCGTCGCGGCGGCAGGTGCGCATCTTCTTCCCACGTCCGCGCACCTGCAGGTAGCGACGGAGTCGCGAGGGGAGGTGGTGCCGGTGATGTCGATGCACAAGCTGACGGCTGGGGACGGCTACGCCTACCTGACCCGGCACGTCGCCGCGGGCGACGCCGGCCTCGACGCAAGGGCGTCGCTGACCGCGTACTACGAGCAGACCGGCAACCCGGCCGGGCGCTGGTACGGCGAAGGGCTCGCCGGTCTCGGCGACGTCACTCGGCGGCTCCGCCCGGGCGACGTCACCACCGAGGCGGCGATGACGGCCGTGTTCCGCGACGGCGTGGACCCGCTGACCGAGGACGCGCTCGGCCGGCCCTATAGCCGGTTCGATGACGGGAAGCGGCACGCGGTCGTCGGGTTCGACCTGACCTTCACCGCGCCCGAGTCCGTCTCCGTCCTTTGGGCGCTGGCCGATGGCGCGACGCGCGTCATCGTCTATGACGCGCACCGGGCGGCGCTCGCGTCATCGCTGGAGTTCGTCGAGCAGCGCGTCATCCGCACGCGCATCGGTGACGCGGGCCGTCATCAGGCCCGCACCCGCGGGATGGTCGCCGCGGCATTCGACCATTGGGACACCCGCGCGGGTGACCCGAACCTGCACACCCACGTCGTCATCGCCAACAAGGTGCAGGGTCCCGACGGTGCGTGGCGGAGCCTCGACGGGCGGACCGTGCATGCCGCCGCCGTCACCGTGTCCGAGCTGTATGACGCTCTGCTGGCGGACGAGCTGGCGCGGCGGGCGCCGGTGCAGTGGTCAATGCGCGACCGCGGCCCCCGACGCAACCCGGCGTTCGAGGTCGACGGGGATCGGCGATGCCCTGCTCGCGCACTTCTCGACCCGGGCGGAGGCGATCCACTGCGCCGAGCAGGAATGGCTCGCCCAGTTCGAGACCACGCACGGCCGGGCGCCGACGCGGGTGGAGACGACGCGGGCGCGCCAGCACCTGACCCGCACCACGCGGCCGCCGAAGACGGTCCGGCCGCTGACGGATCTGCTGGCGGACTGGGCGAACCGTGCCCGCACTCTCACCGGGCTCGAGCCGCGCGACCTGGCCGCCCGGGCACTGGCTGGCTCCTACGGGCGGGCGCTTCACACGCACGACGTCGGCCCGGAGGTCCGGGCGGCGATGGTCGCCCAGGTGCTCGACGACGTGTCGACGCGGCGGTCGGTGTGGACGACGTGGAACCTCGGCGCCGCCGCCGTCCGCGCGTCGAAGCTGCTGCGGATGGCCTCCCCTGCCGAGCGACGGGCGCTGCTCAACGTGATCACGACCGACGCCGCGGCGGCGTGCGTGCACCTGGATGACAATCGCGACCCGATGACGCGACGGGTCGGGGAGTCGCTATTCACGTCGACCGAGCTGCTCGGGGCGGAGAAGGCGCTCATCGACGCCGCAGAGACCACCGGCGCACCGCACCGGCCGGTGGAGATGCTCGGCGCCATCCCGCTGCGCACCGAGCAACACCTCGGCGCCCTCGCCCCTGACCAGCGTGCGGCCGCCGAGGCCGTCATCACGTCCGGCCGGCTGCTCGACGTGCTCGTCGGGCCGGCCGGGTCGGGCAAGACCACCACTCTCGCCACGCTGAGCTCGTTCTGGCGGCACGGGATCGGGTCCGTCGTCGGGCTCGCGCCGTCGGCCACCGCGGCCCGGGCGCTGGCGGAGTCGCTCGGGGTGCCGTGTGAGACGACCGCCAAGTGGCTGCACGAGTCCACCGGCGACGGCGCCACAACCCGCGCCCTGCGGTACGCCGACGCCCTCGCCCGCATGTCCAGCCGCGACTACCGGGAGCAGCGCGCGGCCAACGAGGAGCACTGGCGGCTACGCGCCGAGCAGGACCAGTGGCGGTTCTCCCCCGGCCAGCTCGTCATCGTCGACGAGGCCTCCCTCGCCGACACCCGGACACTTGCTGCGATCGTCGAGCAGGCGCGGGCGGCGACCGCGAAGGTGCTGCTCGTCGGGGACCACCTGCAGCGCGGGTCGGTCGACGCGGGCGGCGCGTTCGGGATGCTCGCCCGCCGCGGGCCGACCGCCGAGCTCACCAGCCTCTGGCGGTTCGCGAACCCATGGGAAGCGCGGGCGAGCCTCGAGCTCCGACGCGCCCACCCGGCCGCGCTCGACGCGTACGAGGCCCACGGCGCCATCGCCTCCGGCGGGCGCGACGACATGCTCGTCGCCGCCATCGGAGCCGTCACCACCGCCGCCGAGCGCGGCCGGGTCGCGGTGCTCCAGGCTGTCGACAACCGGATCGTGCGCGAGCTCAACGCCCGCATCCGCGCCGACCGCATCACCACCGGCGACGTCGCCCCCGCCGGGGTGAGCATGCACGACGGGCTGACGGCCGGCGTCGGCGATCGGATCGTCACCCGCCGCAACCACCGCCGCCTGACCACCGGCGACGGGTTCGTCCGCAACGGCGCCCTGTGGGACGTCGCCGCCGTCCTGCCCGACGGATCCCTTCGCGCCCGGCCGGCCACCCACACCGACGCCGCCACCGTCCGCCTGCCCGCCGAGTACGTCGCCGAGCACGTCGAGCTCGGCTACGCCACCACCATCGCCCGCACTCAGGGCATGACCGTCGACGAGACCCACACCATCACCACCCCCGGCATGGGCCGCGAAGACCTCTACGTCGCGATGAGCCGCGGCCGCCACACCAACCGCGCCTACGTCGTCGTCGACCAGGGCGACCCAGAGTGCCTGCCGGGCCGGGCGCCGTCGTCGGGCCGCGAGGTGCTCGAGCAGATCCTCGCGACCAGCCACGCCGAGCCCAGCGCGACTGAGACCTCGGACGCCTACCGCCCGGGCCGCGCCGCGCCCACCGTGCCGCCCGTGCATCCACAGCAGCCATGGAACCCCTGGCCTCCACAGCCCGCGCTGCATCCCTTGACCTCCCCGCCGCCGACGTCCGCCGATGGACCGGTGCTCGGCCGCTGACCACCGCCACACCCAACCCAACAGAAGGAGAAGGTCATGACCACCACCGCACAGCACACCGTCCCCACCACCCCGGCCCGGCAGTACTACCGCGTGAAGGACGCGGCGCGCGTGCTCGGGGTTCCGCCTCGGACGCTGTACCACCTGGTCGAGCACGAGCAGATCCCGCACCGGCGCCTGGGCACGGTGATCCTCCTCCCCGCGGCGTGGGTCGAGCGCGAGCCGACGATGCCGGTCAAGCGGCGCTGATGTCCATCACCAGGCGGGCGCACTTGACGGGCAACGTGACCTGGCGCGCGAAGGTGTTCTTCGAGGGCCGGGTCATCGCGCAGCGGTCGTTCGGGCGCCGGGTCGACGCGAAGCGCTGGGAGGCCGACCAGCTCGCGAAGCTGGACGCCGGCTCGTGGATCGACCCGGCGCGCGGGCGGATGACGTTCGCCGCGCTGGCCGAGGAGTGGCAGGCCTCGCGTGGTCACCTTGCGGTGCGCAGCCAGGAGACCACGCGGTTCCTGCTGGACAAGTACGTGCTCCCGGAGGTCGGGGCCTACCCGATCTCCGGGATCTCGGCGGCCGACGTCGAGCGGGTGATGTCCGCGCTGACGGCGCGCGGTCTCGCGACGGCGACGCGGCGCCGGGCGCTGTCGATGATGCGGCTGGTGTTCGACTACGCGATCCGCGACCGACGGCTGAGCGTGAACGTCGCGCGAATGGTGGCGCTGCCCCGCGGCGGGACCAAGCGCGAGCCGCACTGGCTGCGACCCGAGCAGCTCGGCCGGCTCGTCATGGCGGTCCCGCCGCTGTGCCAGCCGGTCGTGCTGTTCCTCGGTACCACGGGGTGCCGGTTCTCGGAGATGGCGGCGCTGCGGGTCGACGACGTCGTGCAGACCCCGCACGGGCTCGGCGTCCGGGTGCACCGGGCCGCGACGCAGTCCAAGCGGACCAGCGGGGCCGTGTTCGGGCCGACGAAGACCCACCAGACCCGGACCGTGCCGGTCCCGGCGGCGCTCGATGAGTACGTGCGCACGCGGGTCGCCTTCACTGCGCCGGGTGGTTACCTGTTCCCGAGCCCGAGCGGGGGCGTGTGGACGAACACCAACTTCCGGGCGCGGTCTGGGTGGATGCCACGCGGCGGGCTGGGGTGGAGGGGACGACGATCCACGATCTACGGCACACCGCCGCGTCGCTGCTCATCGCGGCCGGGGCAGACGTGAAGGCGGTGCAGGTGATCCTCGGGCACTCGACCGCGACGATGACGATGGACCTGTACGGGCACCTGTTTAGCGAGGCGACGTGGCAGGCCATGGAACGGCTGCCGGTAATACCGCTGATGCAGACGCCACGGGCGATCGAGGCGCCGCCGGAGACCGGCACGCGCCGGTCGTCTCCGCACACGACTACTTAGCCCAGGTGCGGCCCAACTCCCGGCCCGAACTCAGCTCGTAGTCGATCCGCCAACCGCCCCACGACCAGGCCTGCACGTAGCCGTCCGCAACGCGCGCGCGAAGCCAGCCGTCCGACGACGCGGGCGACTCCACGCTCCACAGTCGACGACCATCGGCGGCGATCCGGGCAAGCTCGTTCGCGAGGCCGTCCTGGCGCCTACCGACGAGGACGACGGCACCGCCGTCCGGCAGGCCGGCCGACCACAGGACCGACTCGCCGCGGTCCCACTCCGCCTGGAACTCCTCGCGCGAGATCGCCCACTCGCTCCAGTCCTCGTCTCGGTCGCGCGGCCCCTGAGCGAGCTGGCCGAGCGCGTCCTCCTCGCAGCCCGGGCCGTACTGCAGCAGGGGGCCGGCGTCGTAGACCTCGATCTGCCGCGTCGGCACGCCGTCGTCATCGACCTCGAAGTAGTAGATCGCCCCACCCCAGGCGTCGAAGGCGTCGCCTCGCCGCTCATCCCATCGCCGCCTGAACCAGCGTGTCCCCACCGGGCCAAGACTGCCACTCCCTCTGCCCGGCTCCGCCTCGGTCCGCGCCCCCGTACCGCTGAGCGGGGGCCGTAGCCTTCGATGCCATGGGGGCGTTCCACGTCGGCGTCATCAACTACAACCGCCCGCCGGCCTCGGAGCCCGCGTGTGGCGTGGAAGTCGTCGTCTGCGCCGAGTCACGCGTGGAAGCCACCATCGCCCTGCGCAACACATCGGAGACACGGCCACGCGACACGGCCCACCGTGGAGGCCGATATCGCTACTCGCCGGTCTCGTCGCCTGTCGAGTTCGAGTCGCCCTGCCCCGCAGGGGGAGCTTCGTCTGCTGCCTCAGGGCCGCTAGGCAGGGATCTTGTCTCCATTGCATTCCACAACGGAACGACGACCAACCGCAGACAGAGCCACCATGCGTATACCGCGCCCGCACTCCACGCTTGACCATCGTGGAGCAGTCCGTGCGCCGTATCGTGTCGGAGGTTGTCACCCTGCGACTCTATGAGCAGCGTGGAAAGTTCATACTGCAACTCGGCACCCAGAACTTCCTTCGCCTCGGGCATTGTCAACAACGAACCGAGGCCCTTCTCGGACTCGACTCCGGTTGCATCATCGACAAGCAAGGTGTAAGCGCCACCTGCCTTAAGCACCTGCCGCAGAGCATGCTCAATCTGCGGCACCAGCACCGAAACCGCCGACGGGAAGTCACCGTTCAGGCCATGGCCCAGCCCCCGCGCCCAAAGGTCCTCGTGGCCCGCTGGAACCCAAGGCGAGTCGATGCACAAGCGACGGAGAAACGGCAAGTCGTAACGATGCTCGAAGGTAACGACGCCGTGGCCGGGAATGATGAACGCGGTCGCCGCGACCCCTCTCGCCATTACCGCCCCCCTTATCATGTCCGACCAGAGGGCCGCCTCGAGTTGCTCGATCCCCCCTTCGGTAACCGCCACCTTTCGCCCGTCAGATGCGTACGTGGCCCCGCCGAAGAGATGCCTGATTGAACCTTCAGCGAGTTCCTCTGCCAGCGCCCGATCTCTGACCGGGTCGGATAGCGGCCAAGATGCCGCCAAACGGACGAGAGCCTCGAATCGCGAGAGACCGGAGAGTCGCCGGCGCGTGTCGGCTATCGCATCTGAAAGGTCAATCGGCTCTGTGTCGATCCGGAGCATCGCCTCGAGCGTCGCCTCGCGATTCTCTGCAAGGCGGCCTCGGATTTCGCGCAGAAGAGAGTCGAGCCCTTTGGCCGCGCGGTACCTGCGCGGCAACGTCCTGAATGTACCGATAGCCTTTTCGAGGAACATACCGGCGGCCATCGCGGCGCCGTCGTCACCATTCGCCAGACGCCCGTCCGCTTCGCGTAGATAGAGGCGCGCAACGCGCTCAACCGATTCATTTGCCCCTTGCAGATCGTCAATCGACCTAAGCCACTTCTGGACCTGGTGCTCTATGTGGCGAGAGAAACGATAGTCTCCGCGGTCCGCGGCCGCGATCGCCAGTCCACCTAGGTGTTTGGCTAGTTGTTCTCGACGATCTGAATCAACATCCCCGACCTTGAACAGCATGTCGGATAGGTCCTGGAGCATGAACCCATCGTCAATACTGCCGGAAAGAAGCCGGGCGTGGAGCGCTTCGGAGATCTTGACGAGGCGCACCCTCTCCGCCTTCCCTCGGCGGCGGACGATTTCGATGGCGCGCCGCCAAGCGTCATCACCCCGGCGAATCCACACATTCCGATCTAGTGGTACCTGCAAGTACGCATCTATGGCCGTGTTGAGCCATTCCGCGTTGGATCGATCGCGGAAGCACCAAAGGACGTCGGCGACACGCGCCCGCAGGAGTGGGTGACTGATGCTGGGCAACACACTCGCGAGCAGATCTAGCTGCTCCAGGGTAAGGTCTGCGGGAATCGCCGATCGCTGGCCGTCCATGACCCACATGGGCTTGAACGGAGCGCCCCAGTTCTCGGGGTCAAGCATCGCAGACGACGCGACCGCAAGCGCCTCAAGCACTCGTTGCTGCAGCGTCGATGCCGGCGCGGCCCTTGCGTGTTGGACAAGGTGGCGGCTCATAACCTCGACCGGTCGCCACGCGGCGTCGATCACGTCATCTTCCGCCAGGGCGGGCTCCCACCACGCCTCGTCCAGCGTGGGGATGCCATCTCCGTCCACCGACACCGCTCGTCCTCTCTGCCGGTCCACACGATCTGGCCCTCTGACCTAACGGTAGAGGCGAGCGGAGTTCGCCCCGAGCACTATCGCCGGTCGGTGACACGGGAGACGTCGAAGCCCGAAGCCGCGCCGGGAATGCACCAGTCCCGCGAGCCCCGCGAGCCTTCCGCCGAGCCCGCTGCCAAGTGATGATCCGGCGGCGTAGGGACGCTCCACGCTCCACTGTTCTCGGCCCCGAACAGGACTCGCGGCCGGGACCGAGGCGCGAGCCACGGGCGGCCGAGGCTCAGGCAGAGGGCCGCTGTTGGGGCATGGGTCCATGCCGTGCACGGAGAGGACAACACGGCGGGAGGGGCTCCGATACCCTCAGCAACGTGGACTGGCCAGCGTTCTGGACGGCGGCGTTTGCGAGTTCCGGCGCCGCACTTGTAGGCCTCGTGAGCGCGGTGCTCGTCTTCCGACGCACACGTGCCGCGGACCAGCGCGACGCGGCCATAAGGGAGCGTCGTGAGCGCATAGCCGCCGTTCACGGAGCGCTCTGGGGGGACCTCGCACCCCGACTGACGATGCGTTGGCGTCAGATCGGGACCGCGCCTCTGCCTCTGGCAAAGGCACTGACGGACGTCATCGTCGCCGAATGGGGGGATCACCCTGCGGTGGCCCTCTGGGCCACGGAGCAGCTGGAGGACTTCACAAGGCGCATCCACGCGGCAGAACGCGGCTGGCTCCTGCCGGGTCACCAACGACGGCGGGGGAAGCTCATGCGATCCGTCTCGACGACCGTCTCGATGCTTATGGGGTGGGATGCGGGGCTCATCGCCGACGACTGGTTCGCCGGGCAACTCTCCAAGAAGAGCCGGCGGCTGCTCCCGTCGCCGCACCGTCGGAGACTCTGGAGGTCACGATCCCGGGCTTGAGCGGTGCTGCCAACGAGCCTGCCGCCCGATTGCCCGCCGACGTCCGTCCACGTACTTAACAGGCCGTCCACGTCCTGAGACAACTCGCTGACCACACGCTGACCAATGCCCGGCAAATCGGACACCGCCCCGGCGGCCCTCGCGGCACCCATACCGCCGCTGACCTGCACAAACACTCTGTGCGCCTGGGCAGATTCGAACTGCCGACACCCGCTTTAGGAGAGCGGTGCTCTATCCACTGAGCTACAGGCGCCCGGGCCGGGTCAGAGACGTGGTCGGCAACCCGGCGACGATCACCCCGGGTCGTTCCGTCCGCATCCTCGTCGGCCCCGTGCGGCGCCGGTCGGCCCTGCACGGGCCGTTCGACGCCCGTTCAGCCTACCGGTGCGCGGAGCGGGTCCGCGCAGGTCCCCGGCCAGGAGCCGTCCGCTCGTGGATGCCAGCCGGGACGTGCAGACGGATCGGGTACGGACGTGGGGAGGGCAGGAGCCGTCAGGAAGGCCTGACCTCCTGGGAGAACCACTCACCTGCGAACTTCCCGGGGATGTGCACGGGCACCGGCGCGGCCACCAGATCCTGCTGCACGACCCGCACGATCCGGGATGCGAGCTCGTCCAGCGTCGCGCCCCACTCCGTCGGCGCCGGCAGGCTCTGCGTGAGGTCCAGCTCCTCCAGGACGAGCACCCGCGCGTCCAGCCCGGGAACCGTCAGCTCGATCAGCGGACGCCACACCGTGTTCGGCAGCACCACCACCTCGCGCTCGTCCGGGTGCGCCGAGAATGCAGCGAGGCTCCGCGCGTTCCGATTGAGGAGCACGAGCAGGGCAGCCGTGGCGAAGTTCTCCGACGCGACCCGCGGACTGCGCGAAGAAGCGTGCACGCCCGTCGTGGCACTCAGCGACTGCGGCGGCTCCGCACCGTCCGGTAGACCGCGAAAGCTGAGGCCGTCGAACCGCGGCAACTTGTCCACGGCGCTCAGGAAGGCCTGGGCAGCGTCACTCACGCTCAAGCGTCCCCCTCCTGCTCCTGAGACACCGGAGATCGGTGAGACTCACGTCCCCGGCCAACCGCGGGTTCCGACGCTGACGGATCGATAGGCTCGATCGTGCCGTCCGGTCGTCGACGACCCGTCACCCGGCTGGCGATCGGCACCCGAGCCTTGCGGAGCCCGATGGGCCCGCTCGGGGCTTCGGCATCACGCCGTGCCTTCCAGGCACGCATGCGTTCGTCCCGCTCCTCCTGCGGAAGCGCGAGCCACGCGTCGATGTCGTCGAACGGCTGGTCGCTCACTCGATGATCTCCTCCAGCAGGTGGTCCAGGACCTCTCAGGTCAGAGGTCGATCAGGACCTCGCTTGTACAAGTGTCGGGTTGTGTCTCTCAACGTATGGCACACGCCCGACCAGGCCACACGAGTTCCCCAATGGTCCACAGACGCCGGGGCCCGGCCAGAGAACTAGGCCGGGTCCCCCGGGCTGGACCCCCCGGTCGGCCCTCTGCGGCGGAGCCATGTGTGACCCACGGCACATCGGTTTGCCTGCGACGACGTGAAGCCCCGTCCTAGCCTCTGCCTGGCCAGCCGGGTCCCGGATCGACCACGCTCGACGAACCGCGCGATCAACTCGATGCCTGTCCGGAGCGCGATCGACTCGGGGCCTGAACGGTCGGACGCGACAAAGGGCCGGCACGGAGATGCACGACGGTCGCTGACGGCCTCGTACGCGCAGTCCCTGTCTGAATGGACCGCAAGAAGGTCGCACGGATGAACACAACCCGTCCCGGTCTACGGCCGCTCGGCCGGTGGAGTCTCGCCCTCGGCTGTTCAGCCCTCCTCATCGCCTCGCTCGCGGGATGCGCGGCAGGGAGCGAGGCCTCGGCGCCCGCATCGGACTCCGCCACCGGCCCGAGCGCCGCCGAGCTCATCGCGGAGCAGGCCGAGCGCGGAGGCCCGACGGCTGCGCCCACCGAGTGGGTCCCCTCGGAGTACGCCCTGTGCGCGGAGTTCCCGCTCACTGGGCAGACATCGGCGGGCGACCTCGAGGGCTGGTGGAACGGAGCGCCGGCGAATCCTGACGGCAGCATCATCCAGAACCCGGACGAGTGGCCGAACACCCGGCTGCGCGATCACCCGCGGGTCGCGGTCGTCGGGGTGGACAACGCAGAGGTGTACTCGACGTGGGACCGCATCACCTGCGGCCCCGACCCGACCTACGTGCCGACACGGACGGACGAGTGGCCCGCCGACGTCGATTCCGTCGTGCTCGACATGGACACCGGAGAGGTGCTCGCCACCGGCCGCCTCGGCGGGTGACCGCCGGACCGCGCGCGGGCACCAGAGGCGATCGACGCCGTCCGCGGCGACCGCGCAGGCAAGCCGGCGAGGCATCACCCCCGTGACGACCATCCGGGACTGGCAGCTCCCACAGCTCCCCCAGCACCGCCTTCACCTGCGTGATCCGCCGCCGCCGCCGCCACGCCGTCGCCCCGACCCCCGCGGTGAGAGCCCCGACCCCGATCGCGCCGACGGGCAGCAGGTCGCGCAGGTACCGCTCGGGCGGCCCGCCGATGAGCGCGATCCGCAGGCCGTCGACCAGCGCGACCCGGAGGCAGCCGGCGGCGGACGCCAGCCCGCGCCGGTTCACGGGCGTGCCCCGCTCCAGCTCATGCGCCCTCGCCGCGCAGCAGCCGCTGCACGGTCCCGAGGCTCTGCTCCGTCCCGAGCTCCGTCGCTGCGGCGGCGGAGCGGTAGTGCGTCAGCACCCGGGCGACCGCCGCCCCGGTCGCAGGGAGCCTGTCGGTCGGGATGCCCTTGATCGTCGTGAGGGACGCCCCGGAGGCAGCCGGACCGCGGTCGCGGGACACGGCGACCCGCAGCACCACTGGCCCGGAGGCCGCGGACGGTGCGACCACGTCGACGACCTCTGCCCAGGCGACCGTGAGGGATCCGCGCGCGTCACGCACCACGAGCTGCTGCGGGGTCATCCACACCCCGGGCCGTCTGGCCCGGAGCACCGCGCGAACCGTCAAGACCCCGAACCCGATCGCGCCCGCGGCCGTCACGACACCGACAGGGTCCGCAGCGGCGCTCAGGGCGGTGGCGGACGCGGCGAGCGCCGCCGCGGTCCACCCGGGAATCGCCGTTGCGATGCGATCAGCCCGCACGTCGGCCGGGATCACAGTCGCCGGCGTCCCGCCGGTCTCGGCGATCAGCGGCGCGGCGCGCCAAGGGATCCGCCGACGACTGGAGCGCGCACACCGTGCCGCCAGGAACACGAGACCGAGCCCGGCGATCCACACGCCGAGAAGCATGAAGCCGGGATCATCACGTGCCGCCACCGCGATGAGCGACCCCACGATCAGCAGCGCGCTGATCGTGGGGACCTCCGTGCGACGACGACGGCGCTCATGGCGGTGAAGCTCCGCACGGAGAGCCAAGACCGGTGGGGTCACACGGGTCGTCGGCACGATCCTCCTCGGAGACGCTCTGAGCTCGTCACCGACGGTAGGAAGCGCTGCGCTCGCCGGCCGCTCGTCCTCCCACGCTGCGTGGGAAACCCGGCGCAGGCGCGACCTGCGGGCCGGTGATCTTCTCCACCAGGCGGATCTGGTCGACCGCGGTGAGCGCGGGCACGAGGAGCACCTGCCGGCCGCCCTCCGCGAGCGCACCCGCGGCCCGCTCGGCGAGCGCGCCCGCCCCCGACCCCGCGACACCGGTCAGCAGCGCCCCGGTCCCGGCGCGCAGCGCGTCGAGGACCTGGTCCGCCGCGTCGTCGTCCCCGGGTCCCGCCCCCATGCCGGCCACGCTACTCACGCCTGGCCCGGGAGGCCCGGCGGCAGGCGCGGGCCCCGGCCTGCTCCGGCGGCGGTGGGCGCTGCGCGTGTCAGCCCGGCCGCAGCCCCGCGCGGTCCACGATGACCGCGAGCTGCGACCGCGTCGTCACCCCGAGCTTGGCCATCGCGCGGCTGAGGTGCGCCTTGACGGTCGAGTCCGAGCGGTAGGTCAGCTCGCCGATCGCCTGGTTCGACAGCCCGGCGGGCACGTACGCGGCGACCTCGAGCTCCGCGTCGGTCAGCACCTCCAGGGCGCGCTGCGCCTCCTCGCGCCGGCCGCGGTCGGGGTCGGCGGCGACGTGCCGCAGCAGCGACCCGGCGGCGGCCCGGCCGAGCGCGCCGTCCCCGTCGGCGACGCGGCGGACGGCCTCGGCGATCTGCGCCGGGTCGGCGTCCTTGGCCAGGAACCCGGACGCGCCGGCGCGGACCGCGGCGACCACCGTCTCGTCCGTGCCGAAGGACGTGAGCGCGATGACGCCCGGCGGGGACGGCAGCTCGCGCAGCGCCGCGAGGGCATCGAGGCCCGACATGCGCGGCATGTGCAGGTCGAGCAGCACGACGTCCGGGTGGTGGGCCTGCACGGCGGGGACGACCTCGTCACCGTCTGCGGCCTGGGCGACGACCGTGAGGTCCTGCGCGGTGAGGATCGTCGTGAGCAGCGTGCGCACCAGCGCGTCGTCGTCGACGACGAGGACCCGGATCACACGGACGAGCGTAGGGCCTGGCCGTCGTCCGTCCGGGACTGCCAGGGCAGACGCGCGTCCAGGACGTGCCACCCCTGGTGCACGCCGGCCTGCACGGTGCCGCCGAGCAGGGCGGCCCGCTCCCGCATGCCGACGAGGCCGGTGCCCGTGCCGGGCACGAGCGGGCGCGCGGCGGGCGAGACCGGGTTCGCCACCCGGATGTGGACGCCCTCGGCGGGCGACGCGCGGACGGTCACCTCGACCGGGCGGCCCGGGGCGTGCTTGAGCGCGTTGGTCAGGCCCTCCTGCACGATGCGGAACGCCGCCCGGGTGAGGGCCGGCGAGGCGTCGCGGCCGTCGGTGACGAACACCGTGCTGGTGACCCACCGGCCCTGCCGCCGGGCGCCGTCGAGCAGCCCGGCGAGCTCGTCGAGCGTCGCGCCGGGCGCGTGCGGGTCGTCCCCCGTGCGGAGCGTGGAGATCAGGCCGCGCATCTCGGCGATCGCCTGCTGCGCGGAGGAGCGGACCTGCTGGGCGGCGGCCTGCACCTGCGCGTCCGTCGCGCCGCGCTGCACCTCGAGCGCGGAGGCCTGCAGCGAGATGCGCGAGATGTGGTGGGCGACCGTGTCGTGGACCTCGCGGGCGATCAGCTCGCGCTCCTCCTGCCGGGACATCCGGTCCCGCAGGGTGTCGGCGCGCGCCACCTGCCCCTCCATGTCCGCGACGGCGCGCTCGGCGCGGGCGCGGGACGCGCGGACCAGGCCGGCGGCGACCGACGCGCCCAGGCAGAGCACGCCCACGACGACGATCCCGAGCGGGCTCGCGGTCGAGATCTGCCCGGTGACCTGGTCGGTCAGGCTCAGCACCCGGTGCTCCGGCGGCCGTGCGGCGTCCCGCCACAGCGCCGCCCCGGTCCCGGCGGCGACGGCCGCGGTGCACCACCAGGCGACCCGGCGGGACGCGGTCGCGAACACCCACGGCAGGGCGATCAGCGCGGTGACGGAGTCGAGCGGCAGCACCACGGGCAGCGCGGACGCGGCGAGCGTCAGGGGCACGGCGGCCGAACGGCGGGCCACCAGGAACCCCGCCCCGACCAGGCCGACGAGCATCGCCACGATGTCGAGAGCGATGCGCGGGTCGTCCGTCACCCGGGCGTTGCCGCTGAACGACGACGCGACCATCGCGCTGAACGCGGCGACGGTCACGGCACCGACCGTCCCGGCCCGCGACCACCACGGCCGGCCCGGGCGCGGCGCGGAGGTGCGGGCCCCACCCGCGGGCGGGGCGCCGGGGAACCACGGCGCGGCGGCCGGACCCGGCGGCACCGTGCCCGACGGCAGCGGGCCCCGAGGCTCCGGCCCCGGCGGCACGGCACCCGACGACCCGGCACGCGACGACCCGGCACGCGACGACCCGGCACGCGACGACACAGGGCGCTGCGGGCCGGGGACCAGGGACATGCCGCACAGGGTACGGACGACCGGGGACACCCCACGTCCGCCGACCGGGCGGTCCGACCGCGTCGGTGCTGCCCGATCGGGCACACCGGTCCTGCCCGGCCGGCCGACGCCGCACCCCGGGCCGGTCCGGGAGCGTCGGTGCACGTCACGGCGGTGCCCGTCACCGCCGGTCCGCACCACCCGATCCGTCCGCGTCCGCGGCGCCCACGAGGAGCAGCACCATGTCCCAGGTCCCCCCGCCCGGCTCGTACCCCGTCCCCGGCGCGCCCACGCCGCCCCCGTCGGAGCCTCCGACGCGGAAGCGGTCGTGGTTCGCCCGTCACAAGGTACTCACCACGCTCGGCGTGCTGGTCGTCGCCGTCGTCGCGATCGCGTCGGCCACGTCCGGAGGCTCCGACGCGCCCGACGCCTCCGCCCCGGCCGCCGGTGGCAGCACGGCCGGCGGCGGTGACCCCGCGGCTCCCGCCGACGACCCGGCGGCCGACGACGCGGGCGACGACGCCGCCCCCGCCGCCGAGCAGCCCGCCGGGATCGGCACCCCGGTCCGCGACGGCAAGTTCGAGTTCACCGTCACCGGCGTCGACCCCGGCGTCGCCCGCATCGGCGACGACGTGCTCGGGCAGGACGCGCAGGGCCAGTTCGTGCTCGTCCACCTCACCGTCACGAACATCGGGGAGGAGGCCCAGTACTTCGACGGCTCCTCGCAGAAGGCGTTCGACGCGCAGGGCCGCGAGCTGTCGGCCGACGGCAGCGCCGCGGTGTACCTCGGGGACGCGAACTCGTTCCTCAACCAGATCAACCCGGGCAACTCCGTGACGGGAACGGTGGTGTTCGACATCCCGGCCGACGCGGCGCTGACCCGGCTGGAGCTGCACGACTCGCCGTTCTCGGGCGGCGTGGAGGTCGCGCTCGGCTGAACGCGCGACCGGCCGGCCCCGGAGCACGCTCTGCGGGGCCGGCCGCCGCTCTACGCTGGGCGCATGGCCACGATCAGGGACGTCGCCTCGGACGCGGGGGTCGCGCCGAGCACCGTGTCGTACGTCCTGTCGGGCCGCAAGAAGCTGCCGGACGCCACCGTGCAGCGCGTGCTGGAGAGCGTCGCGCGCCTGGGGTACCGCCCCTCCCCCGCGGCCCGCGCCCTCGCGCTCGGCCGCACGAACATCCTCGGGATGCTCGCGTCGTACTCGCCTGCGACGCCGGAGCCGGACGTCGACGTGTTCATGCGGTTCGTCCGCGCGGCGATGTACACGGCGCAGCCGCGCGGCTACGACGTGCTGGTGATGGGCCGCGGCGACGACGAGCTCGCGGGCGACATGCTGGCCGACGCGCTGGTGGTCATGGACATCCGGCTGCACGACCGGCGGCTGCCCGTGCTGCGGGAGCGGGGCCTGCCGACGGTCCTGATCGGCTGGCCGGCCGACCCGGGCGGCATGAGCGCAGTCGACCTGGACTTCGCGGAGGCCGCCCGTGTGATGGTGCGCCACCTGGCCGCCCTGGGGCACCGCGAGGTGGCCGTGCTCGTGCACCCCGACGACCACGACGACGAGCTGGCGTTCCGGTACCGCTACCGCACGGCGTTCGCCCAGACCTGCGCCGAGCTCGGGCTGCGGGGCGCGGTCGTGCCGTGCCTGCCGGGACCGGGAGCGGCCGGCCGGTGGCTGGACGAGGTGCTGACCACGCTGCCGGGCCTCACCGGCGTCCTGGTGCTCGGCCTCGCGTCGTTCGACGACCTGACCGCGGAGCTGGCCCGTCGCGGTCGCTCGGTGCCGGGCGACGTGTCGGTGCTGGCGCTGGCGCCGGCGGAGCAGTTCCTCCCGCTGCACCCGGGAACGACGCTCGTGGACCTGCCGGGCCGGGCGATGGTGTCCCGCGCGGTCGAGCGGGCGCTGGACGAGCTGGCGGGCGCGGCGGGCGGCGCGGTGGACCTGCTGCCGGCGGTCCTGCACGAGCACGGGTCGACGGGCCCCGCGGGCCGCGGCCTGCGCGCCTGACACGCGGCCCCGGGCGCTCGGGCGGAGCGAGAGGTCGTCACGTGCGGCCGGCGGCGCCCCGCCGACCTGACGGCCTCGCCCGGAGATGACGACCTGGTGCGAAGGGGGCCGCAGGTCACGATCCGGTCACGATCGGTGAACCGGTTCTCCTGACCCCCTTGATCCGCCGCGCGCCGCGACGATACGGTGCCGCGCATCGGTGAACCGGTTCTCCACATGAGGACCCGCACCGCCGCTCATCAGAGAGGATGACCGTGAAGCAACGACGCTTGGCCCCTGCCGCCGCCCTCGCTCTCCCCCTCGCCCTGCTCGCGACCGCCTGTGGTTCCGGCGGTGGCGGCGAGTCCTCGGGCGACCCCACGCAGCTCACGTTCTGGGACGGGTTCACGCAGTACAACACCGGCGGGTCCCCGTTCGAGGAGCTCATCGCGACCTGCGAGGACGAGACCGGCATCACCATCGAGCGCACCGTCAGCGACAACATCTACGACAAGTACACGCGCGCCGCGTCGACCGGTGACCTGCCCGACCTGCTGATCCTCGACAACCCGAACGTCGCGCAGTTCGCGGAGACCGGGATCCTCGCGGACAACGAGG
Source organism: Cellulomonas sp. C5510 (assembly GCF_019797765.1). Classification (NCBI taxonomy): domain Bacteria; kingdom Bacillati; phylum Actinomycetota; class Actinomycetes; order Micrococcales; family Cellulomonadaceae; genus Cellulomonas; species Cellulomonas sp. C5510. Next base: position 682,954 of record NZ_CP081862.1, on the reverse strand, counting down.
CCGCGGGGATCGACACCAGCGAGATGCAGCCGAACATCGTGGCCTCGGGCGTCTACGAGGGGAAGACCTACGGCGCGCCGTTCGGCTCCAACACCCTCGCGCTGTTCTACGACGTGGACGCCTTCGCGGAGGCCGGGCTCGAACCCCCCACCGACTGGGACTCCCTGACGTCGGCCGCGCAGACGCTCACCGACCCGGCGACCGGCCGCTACGGCATCGCGTTCTCCGCCCGCCCCGACCAGGAGGGCACGTTCCAGTTCCTGCCGTTCTTCTGGGGCGCGGGCGCGGAGCTCACGGACGTCGGCTCCCCCGAGGCCGTCGAGGCGCTGACGCTCTGGACCGACCTGGTCGCCGACGGGTACGCCTCCGGCGAGAACGTCACCCTGAACCAGCAGGAGATCCGCGACCAGTTCACCGCCGGCCACGCCGCGATGATGGTCAACGGCACCTGGCAGCTCAACACGCTCGACGACAGCGACGTGAACTACGCCGTCGTGCCGATCCCCGCCCCGGACGGCGGCCCCGCGCCGAGCCCGCTCGGCGGCGAGTTCATCAACGTGGTCCAGAACGAGGACCCGGCGATCGTGACCGCGGCCGGCGAGTTCGCCTCCTGCTTCACCTCGCGCGAGAACCTCGCGGGCTGGCTCGAGGGCCAGACGTACATCTCGCCGTACGCGGACCAGGCGGAGCAGCAGGCCGCGGACGACCCGCGCCTGGTGCCGTGGGTGGAGGCGGTCGGCGCGGCGCGCAGCCGCACCGAGGACCTCGGCTCGTCCTTCGCGTCCGTCGCGACCCGGCTCGGTGAGGCGCTCTCCGGAGCGGTGGCGGGTCAGACCGACCCGGCCACGGCCCTCGCCGACGCCGCCCAGTGAGCCCGGCGGACGGACGACCGTGACGCTGCCGGCCACCGCCCCGGCGCCCGCCGGCGCCGGCTCGCCCCACGCGGATGCGCGTGAGGCCAGCCGGCGCCGGGCGCGGCGCGCCTCCCGCCTCGCGGCCTTCGGGTTCATCGCGCCCGTGGTCGTGTTCATCGCGCTGTTCTTCGCGTACCCCATCGTCCGCACGATCCAGCTCAGCCTGCAGGACTACACGTTCCAGTCGTACTTCACGGGCCAGGCCGACTTCGTCGGGTTCGCCAACTACGTGACGCTGGTGCAGGACCGGCTGTTCGGGCCGGTCGTGCGGAACACCGTCCTGTTCACCGTCGTGAGCCTGGTGTTCCAGTTCGTCATCGGGCTGGCGCTGGCGGTGTTCTTCCAGCGGACGTTCCCGCTGTCCGCGACGTTCCGGGCTCTCATCCTCATCCCGTGGCTGCTGCCCGTCGTCGTCTCGGCGACCACGTGGCGCTGGATGTTCTACAAGGACTACGGGATCGTCAACGCCGTCCTCGGGACGCACATCGGCTGGCTGTCCGACCCGCAGTGGTCGCTGTGGGCGGTCATCATCGCGAACATCTGGCTCGGGATCCCGTTCAACCTCGTGCTGCTGTACGGCGGCCTCCAGGGCATCCCCGGCACGCTGTACGAGGCCGCCGCGCTCGACGGGGCCGGTGCCTGGCGCCGGTTCCGGTCGATCACGTGGCCGCTGCTGCGCCCCGTCACCGCGGTGACGCTGCTGCTGGGGCTCGTCTACACGATCAAGGCGTTCGACGTGATCTGGGTGATCACCGAGGGCGGGCCGGTCGACAGCTCCCAGACGCTCGCCACCTGGTCCTACAAGCTGTCGTTCGAGGGCGGCACCGACCAGAGCCTGAGCATGGGCGCGACGGTGGCGTCGCTGCTGTTCGTCGTCGCCCTGGTGTTCGGGCTGCTGTACATCCGCACCCAGCGCCAGGAGGCCGCGGCATGACCCGCTCCCGGACCCGCTCCGCCGTCCGCGTCGCGATCGGCGCCGTGCTGTGCGGGGCGCTGCTGTTCCCGCTCTACTGGATGGTCGCGGTGTCGCTGACCCGGCCGCAGGACCTCATCCGCTCGCCCCCGGCCCTGTTCCCGACGGACCCGACGTTCGACGGCTACGCGCTGGCGATCGACCGGAACCTCAGCTCGATGGGCACCAGCCTGCTGATCGCGCTCGGCACCGTGGTGATCACGCTGGTGATCGCCCTGCCGGCGGCGTACGGGATGAGCAAGCTGCGGGCGCCCGGCACCGGGGCGGTGATGTTCGCGTTCCTGCTCGCGCAGATGATCCCGAGCGTCGTGGTCGTGACCGCCCTGTTCGCGCTCTACAAGCAGCTCGGCCTGCTGGACTCCTACCCGGGGCTCATGCTCGCGAACGCCACGGCGTCCGTGCCGTTCGCGATCATCCTGCTGCAGGCGTTCATGCGGACCATCCCGGACGAGCTGCTCGAAGCCGCCCGGATCGACGGTGCGGGCCGGCTGCGGACGTTCGGCTCGATCGTCGTCCCGCTGAGCCGCAACGCGGTGGTGACCGCCGCGCTGTTCGCCTTCCTGTTCTCGTGGGGCGACTTCCTCAACGCCAAGACGCTGACGACGGGCAACAGCATCACGCCGATGACGCTGGCGCTGTTCCGGTTCGTCGGCGCCGAGGCCACCAACTGGAACGGCGTCATGGCCACCGCCGTGCTCGCCTCCGTCCCGGCGGCCGTCCTGCTCGTCGTCGCCCAGCGCTACGTCGCCGCCGGCGTCACCGCCGGCGCGGTCAAGGACTGACCCGCACACCCCGTGCCCCCGAACCACCCTGCGACATCGGAGACCCTGTGAGCTTCTTCCAGACCGACGGACACCACCTGCGCTGGACCGGCGACGGCGAGACGCTGCTCGTCGAGCCGTGGGGCGCGGACGCCGTGCGCGTCCGTGCCGTGCCGGCCGGCGACGTCCTCGACACGGCGTGGGCGCTGCTGCCCGCGCCGCGCACCCCCGACCCGACGGTCGAGATCGCGCCCGACGGCGGGTCCGCCCGCCTCGCCCAGGGCCGCCTGACCGTCGACCTCGAGGCCGGGCAGGAGCACGACTGGCAGACCGGGTACTCCGTGTCCCGCTGCCGGCTCACGTTCCGCGACGCCTCGGGCCGCGTGCTGCTGCGCGAGCTCGAGTCCGGCGGTGCGCTCAAGCAGAAGGCCCGCGACTACCGGGCGATCGTCGGCGGGGACCACCGCCTCACCGCGGCGTTCGAGTCCCCCGCGGACGAGCACCTGGCCGGCATGGGCCTGTACCAGCAGGAGCTCGCCGACCTGAAGGGCAGCACGCTGGAGCTGGCGCACCGCAACTCCCAGGCGTCCGTGCCGTTCGTGCTGTCGAGCGCCGGCTACGGGATGCTCTGGCACAACCCCGCGATCGGCCGGGCGACGTTCGGCGTCAACCGCACCGAGTGGGTCGCGGAGTCCACCCGGCAGCTCGACTACTGGGTCACGGCCGGCGACACCCCCGCGCAGATCCTGGCGGCGTACGCCGACGCGACCGGCCACGTGCCGCCGATGCCGGAGCACGGTCTGGGGCTGTGGCAGAGCAAGCTGCGCTACGCGTCCCAGGAGGAGCTGCTGACGACGGCGCGCGAGTACCACCGCCGCGGGTTGCCCGTCGACGTGATCGTCGCGGACTTCTTCCACTGGCCGCACATGGGCGACTACCGGTTCGAGGAGGAGTTCTGGCCGGACCCGGCGGCGATGGTCGCGGAGCTCCGGGAGCTGGGCATGGAGCTCATGGTCTCGGTCTGGCCGCAGGTCTCGGTGGAGTCGGAGAACTTCGAGCGCCTGCGGCGGGACAACCACCTGGTGCGGGCCGACCGCGGGCTCGACGTCCAGATGTCGTTCGAGGGCCCCAGCATGTTCGTGGACGTGACCCACCCGGGCGCCCGCGCGACGCTGTGGGACCTGTGCCGGCGGAACTACCACGACCACGGCGTCCGGCTGTTCTGGCTGGACGAGGCCGAGCCGGAGTACGGGCGCTACGACCTGGACAACTACCGCTACCACGCCGGCCCGGGCGCGCAGGTCACCAACCTGTACCCGCAGCACTTCTCGCGGGCGTTCCACGACGGGCAGACCGCCGCCGGCCAGGGCGACGTGGTCAACCTGGTGCGGTGCGCGTGGGCGGGCAGCCAGCGGTACGGCGCGCTGGTGTGGTCCGGCGACATCTCCTCCACCTGGGAGGCGCTGCGCCGTCAGGTCGTCGCCGGGGTGCACATGGGTGTCGCCGGCATCCCGTGGTTCACCACCGACATCGGCGGGTTCCACGGCGGCGACGTCACCGACCCGGGGTTCCACGAGCTGCTGGTCCGGTGGTTCCAGGTCGGCACGTTCAGCCCGGTGCTGCGGATGCACGGCGACCGCCGGCCCGGCCAGGAGGTCTCCGCCGCGGACGGCTCGCGACGGTCCCCCACGGGCGCCGGCAACGAGCTGTGGAGCTTCGGCGAGGAGGTCTGCGGCGTCCTGTCCGGCTACCTGCGCCTGCGGGAGGCGATGCGGCCGCTGCTGCGCCGCCTCATGGCCGAGGCGCACGAGCACGGGCAGCCGGTGGTCCGCGGGCTGTTCCACGAGTTCCCGGACGACCCGCGCGCGTGGTCCGTCGCCGACCAGTACCTGCTGGGCGCCGACCTGCTGGTGGCGCCGGTCGTGGAGCCGGGCGCGACCACCCGGGAGGTCTACCTGCCGCAGGGTCCGACGTGGACCGACCTGTGGTCCGGCGCCGTGCACGCCGGGGGTGCGACCGTGCGCGTCGACGCCCCGCGGCACGTGATCCCGCTGTTCGGGCGGGACGGTGCGGGCGCCGGGCTGCGGCCGGTGCTCGCCGAGCTGGGCTGACCGGCAGCACGGCGACGGGCGCCGGACGGGACCTCTCCCCCGTCCGGCGCCCGCTATTCGCAAGCGTTGTTGCGCAAGAGTTGTTGCGTGTCGTAGGGTCGCGTCGTGGAACCGAGCCAGCCGACCCCCGCGCCGCCCGACCCGGCGCGCGCCGACGCGCAGCACATCTCCGACCCCGCCCGGATGCGCGCCCTCGCGCACCCCGTGCGGCTGGACCTGTTGAACCACCTCGACGACGTCGGCGAGGCGACCGCCACCGAGTGCGCCGCCCACCTGGGCCAGACGGTCGCGAACTGCTCGTTCCACCTGCGCAGCCTCGCGAAGGCAGGGCTCGTGGAGCCGGCCCCGCGGCGCGGTCGCGAGCGGCCGTGGCGCGCCGTCGCCCGCGAGCGGTCGTTCGCCACCGACGCCTCCGACCCGGCGGGCCTGCGGGCCGTCGCCGAGCTCGGCGAGGTGCAGGTGCGCCGGGAGGCCGAGCGCTTCGTCGCCCACCTGCGGCGGTCGGCCACGGCAGCCCAGGAGGACCCCGACCTCGTCCGGCTCACGCAGGCCTCGCAGGCGACGTTCTGGGCGACCCGCGACGAGGCGACGGAGCTGCTCGCGGAGCTCACCGCGCTCACCGAGCGCTTCGCGGGACGCGCCGCCGACCCCGCGCGCCGCCCCGCCGGCGCCCGGCTGATGCGCCTGTTCGCGACCGCCAACCCCGATCTCGACCACGCCCCCGCTCCGGCGACCGCGCCGGCGACCGGACCCGCGCCGCAGGAGGACTGACATGACCACGGTGACGTTCGACGTGACCTACGGACTGCGGCCCGTGCGGCTGCGGCTGCCCTACCTGTCGGTGCGCCGACTGCCCGGCGGCGCGGCGGGGCCCCGGGGCCCCCGGCACGACCGGGCGGCACGGGCCGCGCGGGCCGACCGGCTCGGCGCGCGCGTGGCCGCCGGCCGCGACGCCGCGCTGCGCCGGGTGCTGGCGGAGCGGGCCGGCGCGGGCTGGTGAGCACGGGCCGGTGAGCACGGACCGGTGAGCACGGGCCGGTGAGCACGGGCCGGTGAGCGCCGCCGGGTGGACCCCGGCGGCCCCGGTCAGATCACCGGCGCGCGCCGCCACCACCGCGCGGTGCCCCACGCGGACGCCGCAGCGACCGCGACGGGCAACGCGAGCTGCACCGGCGTCACCGACCGGGCGAGCTCCGGGCCGCCCATGCCCGCCCACATGCCCGGTGCCGCCCACGGGAACCACGCCCCGGCGCCGCTGAGGGTCACCACCTGCGTGACGACCACGATGCCGAGCAGCACCGACACCCCCGGCAGGTAGCCGCGCAGCGCGCTGGCCGCCAGGGAGAGCGGGACGGCGAGCAGCACCGACAGCATCCCGACGGCGAGGACGCGACCGACGCCGCCCAGCTCGTCCGCGCCCGGAGCGCCCAGCCCGGTCACGACTCCCGCGACCACGGACGCCGCAGCGGCCGCGACCACGGTCGCCGCGCCCCAGGCGAGCAGCACCACCGTCTTCGCCCACGCGATGCGGTCCCGCCCCACGGGCAGGGACGTCAGACCGGCGAGCCGGTGCTCGGCGAGCTCGCGCCCGAAGCACCACGACACCAGCACGCCGGAGGCCAGCAGCGCACCGATCGACACCACCTGGGCCGCGAGCGCGAGCACCGCGTCCCAGCCCGTGCCGGTCACCATCCCCGCGACCTTGGCGGCCAGCAGGCTGTCGCCGTTCGCGCGCGCGGCGGCGGGCAGGCCGGCGCTGAGCGCGGGCACCCCGAGCACGACCGCGAGCGCCGCCACCCACGCCGCGGTGGCACGCCGGAGCTTGAGCGCCTCGACGCGCAGGGCGGCGCTCACGACGCGACCCCCAGCCGCTCCTCGGCGTCGTAGACCATGCCGAAGAACGCCCGCTCGAGGTCCGTCCCTCCCGGCGGCAGCGTGCCGAGCACCCGCCCGCGGTGCAGCACGGTGATCCGGTCGGCGACGCGCGCGACCTCGTCCAGGTGGTGGCTGGACACCAGGACGCCGCTGCCCTCGTCGGCGAGCGCGCGCACCACCCGCCGGACGACGAGCACCCCGGCCGGGTCGAGCGCGTTCGTCGGCTCGTCGAGCACCAGCAGCCGGGGTCGTGCGACCACGGCGCAGGCCAGTCCGGCGCGCTGCCGGTTGCCGAGCGACAGCGCGGCGTTGCGGCGGTCCGCCCAGTGCCGGAGGGCCAGCTCGTCGAGCAGCCGCTCCGTCGCCTCCCGCGCGTCCCGCGTGCTGAGCCCTCGCAGCAGCCCGGCGCACCGCACGGACTCCCGGACGGTCAGCTCCGGGTAGGCGAGCGCGCTCTCGACGAGGTGCCCGACGCGACCCCACACGGCGTCGGGCACCCGCGCGGCCCCGGGCCCGACCCGGACCAGCGGGTGCCCGGACTCCGGCAGGCGCAGGTCCACGTGCCCCCGGCCGGGGCGGACCATCGCGAGCAGCACCCGCAGCAGGGTCGACTTGCCGGCGCCGTTGAGCCCGACGAGCGCGTGCACCTCGCCGCGCCGCACGGACAGGTCGACGCCGTCGAGCGCGGTCTCAGGTCCGAATCGCACCCCGACGCCGTGCGCCGCGACCAGCACGTCCTCAGTCACGGGCCGCCACCTCCGGCCCACGTCCGCGGAGCTGCTCGAGCGCGGTCCGCACCACGGAGCCGAGGGGCGGACCGTCCTCCGCGACACCCCAGTGCAGGAGCGCGGCCATGAGGGCCCCGAGGCACGCCCCCGCGGCGACGCGGGCCTCGAGCGCCGGCACGTCACGCTCGAGCAGCACGGCGACGAGCAGGTCCTCCGTGCGCTGGTTGCCGCTCCAGACGCCGGCGCGCAGCGCGGGGTGCGTCGCGGCCAGCCGGACCCGCACGCGGGTGCGGTCGTCGTCCGGCTCCGGGAGCGCCGCCCACGCCGCGAGCAGGGCGCGCCGCACCTGCTCGAGCGCCGGGAGCGACGCGTCCTGGCGGCGCAGCGCGTCGGCCATCGCCGGGTCGTACGGGTCGTCGAGGACGACGGCCTGCTTGGTGGGGAAGTGGCGGAAGAAGGTCATGTGGGAGACGCCGGCCCGCTGGGCGATCTGCTCGACCGTGGTCGCGTCGTACCCCTGCTCGGTCATGAGCGCGAGGGCGGCGTCCTGCAGGCGGTCCCGCGTGCGTGCGCTCCGGGATGCGGTCACGGCGACATGTTAGTCACTAACGTTCGCGGCCGTCCAGCGTCCCTGCGCCGCGGTGAGCCACGCCGCCGGGTCGGCGGACCCGCACAGCGCGGAGCCGCTGACCACCCACGTGGCGCCGTGCGCCGCGCAGTCCCGCGCGCGGTCGAGCGTGACGCCGCCGTCCACCCCGAGCGCCGGGCGGCCGGCCAGGGCGTCCAGCCGCGCCAGCGTCGCCGGTTCGAAGGCCGCGCCGGCCCGGCCGGGCACGATCGACATGACGAGCACCGCGACGTCGCCGGGCAGGTCGTCGAGCACCGCGGGCGGCGTCGCGGGCGCCACCGCCACGCCGGGCCGGCGCCCGCGCCCGCGCACCCGGTCCACGGCCTCCTGCCAGCCCCGCGCCTCCGCGTGCACCACGACCGTCTCGCAGACGTCCGCCCAGTCGTCGACGTGGGCGAGCGGGTCCGCGACCATGAGGTGGGCCTCGCCCGGCAGGCCGGTGCGCCCCATCAGCCGCGCCGCGGTCGCGACGTCGAACCCGCCGGGCGCCGCGAGCACGCCGTCCGAGGCGTCCCAGTGCCACCGGCGCAGCCCGGCGGCGGCGAGCCGGGCGGCCTCGGCGTCCAGCCGGTCGCGCGGGGTGGACCAGAGCGACGCCGCGACCAGCAGCGTCACCGACCCGCCCCCGGTGGGCCGGGCACCGCCACCGGCGGCAGCGCGAGCAGCGCCTCGGCGAGCGCCCGGTCGGTGACGAGCTCGGTGCACAGCCCCGCGCGCACGATCGCCGCGACGGCCCGCGCCTTGCGCGCCCCGCCCGCGGCCGCGACGATCCGCGGCACGGCCCGCATCTGCTCGTAGGCGATGGTGACGCAGCGGTCCTGGAAGGCCGGCGCGACGAGCTGGCCGTCGTCCGAGACCAGCAGGGAGGCGACCTCGGCCCGGACGCCCGCGTCGAGCAGCTCCTGCCGCTCGTCGTCCCCGATGGTGCGCAGGAGCTGGGACTCCGGCGGGTCCCACGACCCGACGGACACCACTGCGGTCGTCACCGAGCCGAACATCCCGAGCGCGGCGGCCACGTCGGGCTGCCGGCGCAGCGCCGCGGCGGTGCGGGCGTCGTCCACCACGAGCGGCGCGAAGATCGGGCGCGCGACGCCGCCGGACCGCAGGGCGACGCGACGGACGATCTCGACCGGCGACTCGTCGAGGTCGGTGCCGATCGCGCCGGTGAGCTGGACGACGTCCACGCGCGGCAGGGGCGGCAGCGCCGCGCTCATCGCCGTCAGGGTCCGCCCCCACGCCAGGCCCAGCACCTCGCCGGGCCGCAGCGTCGCGCCGAGCACCTGGGCGGCGGTCTCGCCGACCTGGCGCCGGACCGCGGCGTCGTCGCCGCTGGCCTCGACGACGGTGACCTCCGCCAGGCCGAGGTGCTCGCGGAGCCGGGCCTCGAGCACCGGGTCGCGCAGGCCGTCCGCGTGGACGGTGATCGTGACGACGCCGTCGGCCTTGGCCTGCTCGAGCAGCCGCGCGACCTTGAAGCGGGAGATGCCCAGCTCCTCGGCGATCTGCACCTTGGACGCGTCGTCGACGTAGTAGCGCCGCGCCGCCAGCACCGTCAGCGCGCGCTCGTCCGACGTGCCCCCACGGGCTGCCTCCTCGCTCATGTGAGCACTGTAGCGCGCTCGAACGTTTCCAAACCGTGATCTGGAACCGGGTTGCCAGAGGCGGCGACGGCACCGTACGGTCGTCGCAGATGAGCACGGCATCGTGCTCAGATGAGCGATCTGCGAGGAGGCAGACCATGGTCAGGCGACGCCGGATCCCGGAGGAGCTCGGCATCGGTGTGGTGATCGTGCTCGTCGCCGCGATCTTCAGCCTGATGTCGCCGACGTTCCGCACGTTCGACAACGCGAACCTGCTGCTGCTCAACGGCACGGTGATCGCGTTCCTCGCGATGGGGCAGGCGTTCGTGCTGCTCACCGGTGGCATCGACCTGTCGACGGGCTCGAACATCGCGCTCACCGGCATGGTCGCGGCGCTCCTGATGCGCTCCGGGCTGCCGTGGTGGCTCGCCGCCCTCGCCGCGCTGGCCGTCGGCGCGCTGGTCGGCACGATCAACGGCGCCCTGATCCACTACCTGCGCCTGCCACCGTTCATCGTCACCTTCGCCGCCTTCGGCGTCGCCGCGAGCATCCCCCTGATCCTCACCGGGGCCAGCTCCGTCAACGTCGCCGACCCGATGTTCGCCGTGATCGGCCGCGGCTCGCTGTTCGGCGTGCCGATGCCCGTCGTGCTCGTCGCGCTGTTCGCCGTCGTGCTCACCGTGCTGCTCAAGCTCACGCCCACCGGCGTGCGCATCTACGCGGTCGGCGGCAACCGGGAGACCTCCCGGCTGTCCGGCATCCCGATCGGCCGCGTCACGATGCTGGTCTACGCGCTGTCCGGCCTGTGCGCCGGCATGGGCGGCCTCATCGTCACGTCCCGGCTCATGGTCGGCTACCCCTCCGCGGGCTCCGGCAACGAGCTGTTCTACTCGATCGCGGCCGCCGTCGTCGGCGGGGTCAGCCTGTTCGGCGGCATCGGAACCCTGCCCGGGGCCCTGCTCGGCGCGGTGCTGATCGCGACCGTCTCCAACGGCATGAACGTCGTCGGCGTCCAGTCGTACTGGCAGCCGCTCGTCATCGGCCTGATCATCCTCGGCGGCGTCATCGTCGACACCTACCGCCGCCAGTCCTCGCTGTCCGCGCTGATCCGGGCCCACCTGCCCGGCCGCAGCGGCCCCGGCGACCCCGGCGGACCCGGGACCACCGCCCCGGCGACCCCGGCCGCCGTCCCCTCCGGCGCCGCACCGGCCGCACCACCCGGCACCGCGGCCCCCTGACCACCCCCGACCGCAGCGAACCCCGTCCACCAGGAGATAAAGCGATGAAGCTTCGTGCCCCCGTCCTCGCCGCCGGCCTGTGCGCCGCCGGCCTCACCCTCGCGGCGTGCAGCGCCGTCGACACCGGCACCGGGTCCTCCGGCGGGTCCGACGACAGCTCGGGCTCGTCCGCCGCCTCGAGCGAGATCCCCCGCCCCGACTCGTGCGACGACGACACCCCCTACGTCGCGGTCGCGCTGCCGAACCTCACCAACCCCTACTACGTCGCCATGAAGCAGGGCTTCGAGGACGCGGGCGAGGCCAACGGCTTCGACGTCGAGGTGCAGATCGCCGACGACGACGACGCCAACCAGCTCGCCCAGGTCCAGGCGATGCTGCAGAAGCAGCCGTGCGCCCTGGCGCTCAACGCGGTGAAGTCGGAGCCCGGCGCCGCGATCGTCAAGGCCGCGAACGACGCGGGCGTCCCGGTGTTCACGGTGAACGTCGGCATCGACCCCGACGCCCTCGAGTCGCAGGGCGCGAGCATCGTGCAGTACCTCGGCGCGGACAACGTCGCCGGCGGCCAGCAGACCGCCGAGCAGGTGCTCGCCGACCTGGGCGCCGACGCCGAGCTGACCATCGGGTTCGTCACCGAGCCGGACGAGACGCCCACGCAGATGCGCGACCAGGGCTTCGAGGACGAGATCGCGTCGAACCCGAACGCCGAGGTCGTCGCCCGCGTGGACGGCAACGTCAAGCCCGACGACAGCCTGCGCGCCACCACGGAGATGCTGTCCGGCAACCCGGGCATCAACGTCATCTTCGCCTCCACCGGGCCGGCCGCGTACGGCGCGCTCCAGGCGCTCAGCGCGGGCAGCGACGTGAAGGTCTACGGGTTCTGCGCCGCCGAGGTCACGCTCACCGAGCAGTACCCGGCGTGCGTCGCCCAGGAGCCGAACGTGTACGGCACCGAGGTCGTCGAGCAGATCCGCGCGTGGGCCGACGGCGCCACCCCGGAGCCCGAGATCCTCAAGCCGCTGAAGCTGTTCACGGTCGGCGAGACCCCCGGACCGGGCGAGGTCGGCTGACATGACGACGTCGACCGGGACGCCGGCTGGGCTGAGCGTCCGAGGGATCACCAAGACGTACTCGGGTGTGTCGGTGCTGCACGGCGTCTCGGTCGACGTCCGGCCGGGCGACGTCGTCGGGCTGGTCGGCCACAACGGGGCCGGCAAGTCGACGCTGCTGCGCACCATCTCCGGGGCCACCACCCCCGACGGCGGGCGCATCGTGGTGGACGGCCGCCCCGCGGCGGTCGACTCGCCCGCGGACGCCATCGCCGCCGGCATCGCGACCGTCTACCAGGAGCTGGCGCTGCTGCCGAACCTCACGGTGGCGCAGAACGTCTTCCTCGGGCAGGAACGGTCCCGCGGGGGGCTGCTGCGCCGGGAGGAGATGCGCGCGGCGGCCCGCGAGCTCGTCGCGTCGTTCGGGATCGAGGTGGACGTCGACCGCAAGCTCGGCGACTACCCCGTCGCCACCCGGCAGATGCTCGAGATCGCGGTCGCCACCCACCGCGACGCCCGCTACCTGCTGCTGGACGAGCCGACCACCAGCCTCGAGGGCGGGCAGGTCGAGCGGCTGCTCGACGTCGTCCGCTCGCTGGCCGCCGACCGCGGGCTGGGCATCGTGTTCGTCGACCACAAGCTCGACGAGCTGTACGCGGTGTGCAACCGCGTCGTGGCGCTCGTCGACGGGCGGGTCCGCATCGACGCGCACGTCGACGAGGTCGGCCGGCAGGACGTCGTCGCGGCGATCGCCGGGGACGAGGCCGCGGAGCACGCCGCTCCCCGGCCCTCCCCCGCCGGCGCCCCGGCGCCCTCCGGCGCTCCCACCCCCGCCCCCGCCCCCGCCGGCGCCGCACCCGCGCGCGCCGTCCCCGACACCCGGGCGTGGTTCCCTGACGCCACGCCCAGGCCCCTCCTGGAGGTCCGCGGCCTGCGCGCCCCCGGCGTCGCCGGCGTGACCCTCACCGCCGAGCCGGGCCGCGTGCTCGGCCTGTACGGGCTCGTCGGCGCCGGGCGGACGGAGCTGCTGCGCGCGCTCGTCGGCCTGGCCCCGGTGTCCGGCGGCGCGATCACCCTCGACGGCCGCCCGTACCGCCCGGGCAACCCCGCGCACGCCCAGCGGGAGGGCGTGGTCTACGTGACCGAGGAGCGCAAGAGCGACGGCATCGTGCCGGGCCTCGACTCCCCGATGAACGTCGCGCTGCCCGTCCTGCGCCGCTACCGCCGCGCCGGCCTGCTCGACACCCGCCGCATGCTGCGCGAGGCGGACGACCTACTGGGCAGCCTGCGGGTGCGCGGGGACCGCCACGGACCCGTCGTCAGCCTGTCCGGCGGCAACCAGCAGAAGGTGCTGCTGGCCCGCGCGATCGCCCAGCGGCCCCGCGTCCTGCTGCTCGACGAGCCCACCAAGGGCGTCGACCTGGGCGTGAAGGCCGAGATCCACCGGATCGTCCGCTCGCTCGCGCACGACGCCGGGCTGACGGTGCTGCTCGTGTCCTCCGAGGAGGACGAGGTGTGCGAGGTCGCCGACGACATCGTCGTCGTCTCGCACGGCCGCAGCACCGGCGACCGGGTCCCCGCCGAGCACCGCACGCCGCAGGCCCTGCGGCACGCCGCCTGGGACGCCGCGTGACCCGCGCCCGCCCCGACCGCCCCACACCCCCGGAGGACAGCACGATGACCACAGCCGCCGACAGCCTCGAGACCGCCCGCGCGATCGTGCGGCGCGAGGGCCGGGGCGTGGCCGACGTCGCCGACCAGCTCGACGCGACGTTCGTGACGGCGGTCGAGATGATCGGCCGGGTCACGGGCAAGGTCTTCGTCACCGGTTCCGGGACGTCGGGGGCCGTCGCGCGCCGCATGGCGCACCTGCTGTCGGTGTGCGGCACGCCGTCGCTGTTCCTGCCGGGGATGGACGCCCTGCACGGCACGATGGGTGCCGTGGTGCGCGGCGACCTCCTCATCACCATCTCGCGCGGCGGCGAGTCCGACGAGCTCAACGACCTGTCCCGGCGCGTCCAGCAGCGCGACGTCCCCGTCATCGCGCTCACCGCCGTGCCCGGGTCGTCGCTCGGGCGGCTCGCGGACCTGACGGTGGTCGTCGACCCCGGGCCGGAGGTCGACCCCGGCGGCGTCATCGCGATGGGGTCCACGCTGGCGACCGCCGTCTGGGGCGACGCCCTCGCCGCGGTGCTCATGCAGCAGCGGGGCTACGGCTGGGAGCAGGTGCTGTCCACGCACCCGGCCGGCGCCGTCGGCCGGCTCGAGACCCTGCCCCCGGCGCTGCCCGTGCTCGGGTCCCCCGCGGCGACCGGCGCCGCGCCGGCCCCGGAGGCCGTGCAGCCGTGACGGGCGTCGTCGCCGGCGTCGACTCCTCGACGCAGTCCTGCACCGTCGAGCTGCGCGACGCGGACGACGGCCGCCTGCTGGGCACGGGACGCAGCCCGCACCCGCCGACGTCGCCGCCGGTCAGCGAGCAGCACCCGGACGCGTGGTGGCGGGCGCTGGAGCAGGCGCTCGCCGCCGCGCTCGCCGCGGCCGGGCTCGCCGCGCGGGACGTGGACGCCGTGTCCGTCGCGGCGCAGTGCCACGGCCTCGTCATGCTCGACGCCGCCGGGCGCGTGCTGCGCCCGGCGAAGCTCTGGAACGACACGACGTCCAGCCCGCAGGCCGCGGCGCTCGTGCGCGAGCTCGGCGCGGCCGGCTGGGCCGACGCCGTCGGGTCGGTGCCGACCGCCGCGTTCACGATCACCAAGCTCGCGTGGGTCGCCGAGCACGAGCCACAGCACCTGGACGCGCTGCGCACCGTGCTGCTGCCCCACGACTACCTCACCCACCGGCTGACCGGCCGGGCCGTCACCGACCGGTCCGAGGCCTCGGGCACCGGCTACTACGCCGCGCACACCGGCCGGTACCTCGTCGACCACCTGCGGCGCTGGGTCCGCGACGACCTGCCGTGGCCGGAGCTGCTCCCGGAGGTGCTCGCGCCGTCGGAGCCCGCCGGCACGGCGAGCACCCCGGACGCCCGCCGGCTCGGCCTGCGACCCGACGTCGTGGTCGGCGCGGGTGCGGGCGACCAGCACGCCGGCGCGCTCGGTACCGGCCTCGCCCCGCACCAGGTGCTGTACAGCCTCGGCACGTCCGGGGTCGTGATGACGACCTCGCCCACCCCGGTGCACGACCCGTCCGCGTGGGTGGACGGCGTGGCCGACGCCGCGGGCGGGTGGCTGCCGCTGGTCTGCACCCTCAACTGCACCAAGGTCACCGACACGATGGCGCGGCTGCTGGGCGTCGACCACGCGGGGCTCGCCG
The DNA here is from genome assembly GCF_019797765.1 of Cellulomonas sp. C5510. NCBI lineage: Bacteria > Bacillati > Actinomycetota > Actinomycetes > Micrococcales > Cellulomonadaceae > Cellulomonas > Cellulomonas sp. C5510. The sequence continues at coordinate 667,788 of NZ_CP081862.1, read as the reverse complement.
CCCTCGCGCTGGCGGCGCCCGCCCGCGCGGACCGGCCGCTGCTGGCCGCGTTCCTGGACGGCGAGCGCAGCCCCGACCGCCCCGCCGCCCGCGGGCTGCTCGCCGGGCTGCGCACGGACACCACGCGCGAGGAGCTCGCGCTCGCGGCGGTCGAGGGCGTCGTCCTGGGGCTCGTCCGCGGGCACGAGGCGATCCGCGCGGCCGGCGCCACCGCCGACGGCCCGGTCGTCGTGGCCGGCGGCGGCGCCCGGTCGGCCGCGTACCGGCAGGTGCTCGCCGACACGCTCGGCACGCCGGTCGAGACCCGCGCGGTCGACGAGGCCACCGCCCGCGGCGCCGCCGTCCAGGCCGCCGCGGTGCTGGCGGGGGCGGACGTGCGGGACGTGCGGGACGCGTGGGCGCCCGCGACCACCGGCGTCGTCGAGCCTCGCCGCGCCCCGGACCCGGAGGTGGCGCGCCGCTACCGGGCGCTGGCCGACACCCGCCAGCCGGACGAGCCGCAGCCCGGACGCACGTCGCCCGCCGGGTCCCCGAACGAGGAGTGAGCATGCTGCTGTACCTGGACGCCGCGGACACCACCGCCCTGGAGCCGCTGCTGGCCACGGGCCTGTTCCGGGGCGTCACGACCAACCCGCTCATCCTGCAGCGCGGCGGCGTCCGGCTGCCCGCCGTGCCGGACCTGGTGGGCTGGCTGCTCGCCCACGGCAGCCGCGAGGTGTTCGTGCAGACCACCGCGCACGACGTCGACGCCGTGGTCCGCGAGGGCCACGACCTGCGCGCGCTGTCCGACCGCCTCGTGGTGAAGGTGCCCGCCACGGCGGAGGGCCTGGCGGCCACGCGGCGGCTCGCGGACGACGGGGTGCCCGTGCTCGTCACGGCCGTCTACCACCCGCGGCAGGCCGTGCTCGCGGCCGCCGCCGGCGCCCGGTGGATCGCCCCCTACCTCGGCCGCATGACCGAGTCCGGCCGCGACGGCCACGCGCTGGTGGCGCAGATGGTCCGGGTGCTGGCGGGCACCGGAACGGGCACCCTCGTGGCCAGCGTCCGCACGCCCGACGACGTCGTCACGCTCGCCGAGGCGGGGGCGGACGCCGTCACGCTGGCGCCGGACGTCGCGCGCGGGCTGTTCGCGGAGCCGCTCACGGACGCGGCCGTCGCGCAGTTCGACGCCGCGGCCGCCGCGCTCGCCTGACACCGGCCGGCGGCGCGCCCGGAGCGGTCCGGGAGCGCCGCCGGGGCGCGTCCGCCGCCGAGTGTCGCCGGGCGGCGCCGGGTGTCGCCCTCAGCCCTCCCCGAACACCGCCGCGAGCCCGTCCCAGGCGGACGCCCGCGCGTACACCGGCACGACGTCCCGCGGCACCTCCCGGGTGACGACCACGCCGTCCCCGTGCGGCTCGCCCGCGACGCGCTCCCCGGTCCACACGTCGACCCACTCGCCCGCCGGCAGGTAGGTCTCCCAGGTGGTGGCGCCGGGCTCCGTGACGGGGTGCACCAGCAGGTCGTCGCCCAGCAGGAACTGCCCGGGACGCTCCCACACGGCCGGGTCGTGCGGGTGGTCGACGAACAGCCCCCGCATGAGCGGTGCGCCGGTCGCGATGGCCGCCCGGGCGCCCTGGGCCAGGTACGGCACCAGCCGCTCGCGCAGCACGGCGTAGCGCCGGAACACGTCGACCACGGTGGGGTCGTCGTTCACCTCGGCCACGAACCACGGCGTGCGGTCGCGCAGCGGGAGCCGGTGGTGGTTGAACTCCGAGTGGTACTGCATGACGGGGCAGAACGTCGCCGCAGCGACCGCCCGGACGTACAGCTCCGCGTCGGGCACCGGCCCGGAGAACCCGGCGAGGTCCCACCCCCAGTAGACGATGCCGGACGCCGACGCGGTGATGCCGGCGGTCATCGACCAGCGGAACGCCTCCCACGTGGAGTTCTCGTCGCCGGCCCAGTGCAGGCCGTGCGCCTGCGAGCCGGTGAACCCGGCGCGGGAGAACGTCACCGGCGCCTTGCCGGCGGACCGCAGCAGGTCGCCGAACGCGCGGGCGTAGTGCACGGGGTTGAGGTTGTTGCCCTCGTCGCCGCGCCGGCCGTCGGCGTACCGCAGGTCGTCGCCCCACGCGTGCTCGCCGCCGTCGGTCTTGAAGCCGTCGACGTCGTAGTCCTCGACCAGGTAGCGCCGACGCTCGGTCCACCAGGCCCGGCCCTCAGGCGTGGACAGGTCGGCCATCAGCGCCTGCGGGAACCACCAGCCGCGGTTGTGGTACGGCGTGCCGTCGGCCTCCCGCACCGCGTGCCCGGCGGCCACCATCGCGCGGCCGTCCGCGAGCACCTGCGCGTCGTGCGGGACGTCCGGGCCCAGGTCGTGCTCCGTCTTGAGCAGCGGGATCTGCCAGAGGACGACCTTGATGCCGCGGGCGTGCAGCTCCTCGACCATGGCCCGCGGGTCCGGCCAGGCGCCGTCCGGCGGGTACGTGAAGTCGGCCGCGCGGTGCGGCGCGCCGTCCGGGTGCACGGCGTAGCGGGCGTCGCGGAAGATCGTGATGCCCTCCTCGTCCGACCACGCCTCGATGACGACGACGCCGACGGGGATGTCGAGGTCGCGGTGGGCGTCCATGCGGTCCATGACGATCGCCTGGGTGTTCCACTCGTTGCCGGACGCCCACAGCCGCAGCACCCAGTCCGGGAGCTCCTCGGCGCGGCCGACCTCGTCGCCGAACGCCCGCAGCACCGCGGCCGGCGTGCCCTCGTAGACCGCGACGTCGAGCGCCGCATCCGCCCCGACCAGGGCCTCGACCACCAGCTCGTCCGGCGTGGACGCGCCGACGTCGAACCACGTGCGGCGGGACGTGCGGACGTGGAACCCCCAGCCGTCGCCGCCCACGACGTGGGCGAACGGCATGGGCAGGTACGTGCGGCCGGTCGCGCCCTGCGACTTGTACTGCTCGAACACCACGGCGTCGAGCCGGCGGCCGCGCTGGTCGACGGCGTCGAACCGCTCGCCGAACCCGACGACGTGCTCGGACGGGGCGAGCCGGAACGCGAACCGGACCCGGCGCGCGCCGTCGAGGTCGCGCCACACCCGCACGGAGCCGGGGACGACGCGCGGGTGGTCGGCGGCGGGGACGCCGCCGACCGTCACGGGGGCGTCCGGGGCCTCGGCCCACGCGCCCGCGGAGACCGCGGACCAGGGCGTCGCGACGGCGCCGTCCGCGGGGTCGCCGGCGCCCGTCACGACGAACCGGTACCGGTACCGCACGCCTGCCGCGAGCGCCGGGGCGGTCACGTGCCAGGCGCCGTCGGCGGCGAGCTGGCCCGCCTGCGCCGCGGCGAGGTGCCCGTCCCCGCCGGCCAGGGCCGCGGCGTCGGCGGGCGAGACGGACCCGGGCTCGCACGGCAGCACGGTGACCTCGTCGCCCGCGGCCCACTCGCAGACCACGGACGCGGCCGCGGGCAGGCCGGTGGCGACGACGCCGAGCGCGGGCCGGTCGCCGACGCCGGGGTGCACCGGGAGGCGCTGGTCGGCGGACGCGGCGTACGGGTGGCCGATGCCGGCGGGCCGGTGGGTGAGCACGGGCCGCGCGGGAGCCGCCGCCTCCGTGCGGGTGGCGGCGCGGTCGTCGGTCGAGGTCATCGGGAAGCCTCCGGGGCGTCGTCGGTGCCGGACTGGCCGGGCCGGGCAAGCAGGCCCAGCTCGTCGGCGAGGATCAGGTACATGCCGTGCGACCACAGCAGCGGCTGGGCGACGGTCCCCCAGCGGTCCACCCACTCGTCGCGGGAGCCGGGGTGCAGCAGGTGGTCGGGCACCTGCTCGGGCATCTCGCCCGTCGCCGGGTCGGCGTGCGCCGCGATCCAGCGCAGGTGCGCCCACGCGGCGTCGGTGCGACCGGCCGCGGCGTGGTTCCAGCCGAGCAGGGCGGACAGCAGCAGCCACTGACCGCCGCCGTAGAACACGTCCGCGCGGAACCGGTGCACCCCGCCGTCGACGTCGAGGTCCCGGGAGACGGCGTCCAGCGTCGCCTCCGCGACGGGCGAGCCGACGGGCACCAGGCCGAACGGCACGACGCAGGACGCGAGCGAGGCGTCCACGGCGTCCGAGCCGCACCACTTGGCGAGGTGCGGGGCGTCCGGGTCGGCGGCCCGCCCGGACGTGACGCCGGCGGTCGCGACCAGGGCGGCGGCGGCCTCGGCGACCTCCCGGGCGCGGGCGGCCGTCGCGGCGGGCAGCAGCGGCGCGCCGTCGGCGCCGGTCGCCCCCGCCGCGGCGAGCAGGCCGGCGCGGACGGCGGCGAGCGTCGAGGGGTGCCGCTGCTCGACGTGCTCCTCCCACCAGTCGTAGCAGGGCCGGTCCCACGTGGCGCACAGGTAGTCGACGGCCACCGCCACGGCCTCGCGGTACGGCTCGAGGGGCCGGTCGTGCCGGGCGGCGTGCGAGGCGAGCTGCCACAGCCACATGCCGTACCCGTCGGTCTGGAAGTCCCACCACGGGTCCTGGCCGTCGGAGCCGTCCAGCCGGAACCGCGTCGGCAGCAGGTCGGTCAGCGGCACGTCCTCGCCGGCGTCGCGGCGGGCGAGCACGTCCGCGACCTGCGCGCGGCGGCTGGTCAGCACCCCCGCGGCCCAGGCGTGGAACCGGTCGACGCCGGCCACGTCGCCGTACCGGGACATGCCCTCGGCCGTGAACGAGCCGTCCCGCAGCCACGCGTAGCCGCGGTAGGCGCTGAACGTGGGCGACGCCGGGTAGGCGCCGCCGGCGTCCTGGTGACGGGCGATCACCTCGGCGGAGGTGCGGACGAGCGCGCGCAGGCGCTCCGTCGACGGAGTGGACGGCGGGGCGGTGAGGGTCATGGAACGGTCCCGGGGGTGGTGCGGATCGAGAGGGTGCGGGGCCCGCCCGCCGCGCGCCGGCAGGGCGGCGGGCGGCGGGCGGGCGGCGCGTCAGCCGAGCAGCGCGTCGACGCGCGAGGCGGCGTCGGCCAGCGCCTGCTCGACGGTCTTGCGGCCGGCGGCGGCGTTGGAGAGCTCCTCGTTCACCGCGTCCTGCATCTCCTGCTGCGACGCGATCACCGGCGGCAGCGCGACGGTGTCGAGCGCGTCGAGGACGGCCTGGCGGTTGGCCGGCGGGGTCTGCTCCAGGTACGGGGCGAGCGCGTCGGCGTCGTCCACCGGCGGCAGCTCCCACGAGGACGCGACGCGGGTGTCGACCGCGGTGGAGGACGCCGTGAGGAACTGCGCGAAGTCCTGTGCGGCCTCCTTGACCTCCGACGAGGCGGCGACGGCGACGCCGTTGGTGAACAGCGCGGAGGCGTGCGTGGTCTCCCCCGGCTCGACGACGATGTCCCAGTCCAGCCCGTCGACCTCCGCGAGGCCGCCGAACATCCAGATGCCCGAGTGCCACATCGCGAGCTTGCCGGCCTTGAACAGGTCGGTGTCGAAGTCCGGCGTCCCCGCGCCGTCCGCCTCCGTCGGCATGACGGTGCCGGGCTTGGAGACGAGCCACTGCGCCGCGCGCAGGCCCTCCGGGCTGTCGAACGCCGTCGCGGAGCCGTCCTCGGTGAAGAACTCCCCGCCCGCCTGGGCCAGCGCCTTGTAGAACTCGTGGAACGACACCGGCTGGTAGTCGCCCCACACCCCGGCGCCCGCGTCGGTGAGCGCGGTGGCCGCCGCCTGCTCGTCCTCCCACGTCCAGTCGGCGGTCGGGTAGTCCAGGCCGGCGGCGTCGAACAGGCCCTTGTTGTAGAACAGCACGACGTTCGAGTACGACGACGGCAGGCCGTACTGCGTGCCGTCGAGCTGGAACGACTCGAGCAGGCTGCCCTGGTAGGGCGCGGTGTCGACGTCCTCGAGCGGCGCGAGGCTGCCCGCCTCGGCGTACGACACGAAGTTCTCGTAGTTGAGGTCGACGACGTCCGCGACGGTCTGCCCGGCGAACGCGGTCTGCAGCTTCGTGAAGTAGTCCGCGTACGGGAGGGTCTCGACCTGGACGTCGACGTCCGGGTGCTCCTCCTCGTAGGCGGCGACGATCGCGTCGAGGTCCTCCTCGTGGCCGTCGTTCGACGTGAAGTTCATGTAGCGGACGACCGTCTGCCCGTCGGTCGCGGCGCCGCCCGAGGTGGCGGAGCCCTGTGCGCACCCGGCCATCACCACCGCCCCGGCGAGGGCGAGCGGGACGAGCGCGACCTTGCGCCCGGAGATGCTGGAGGCCATGGGAGCCTCTCCTTCCAGTGTGGGTGTGGGTGGTGCTTACTTGAGGCCGGTGTGTGCCATGCCGGCGATGATGTGGCGCTGGGCCACGAGGTAGACCAGGGCGATCGGCAGGATCGAGACCACGGACCCGGCCATGACGACGTCCCACTGGGTGGTGAACTGCCCCTGGAGCGTCGCCAGCCCGAGGGGCAGCGTCATGAGCTCCGGGGAGCGGATGACGACCAGCGGCCAGAGGAACGAGTTCCACGAGCCCATGAACGCGAACACCGCGAGCGTCGCGAGGGCCGGCCGCACCAGCGGGAGGACGACCGTGCCGAAGATCCGCAGGTGCCCGGCGCCGTCCAGCGTCGCGGCCTCGTCGAGCTCCCGCGGCACGCCCTCGACGGCCTGCCGCAGCAGGAAGATGCCGAACGCCGACGCGATCGTCGGGGCGAGCAGCGCGAAGTACGTGTCGTTGAGCCGCAGCCGCGTCATCTGGATGAACAGCGGGACGACGAGCACCTGCAGCGGGATCATCAGCGTCGCGAGGTAGGCGGCGAACACCACCGGCTTGGCCCGGAACTCCATCCGGCCGAACGCGTACGCCGCCATCGACGCGGTGACGAGCTGCAGGACGGTCGAGATGATCGCGACGAGGAACGAGTTCGCGACGATCCGCCAGATCGGCAGGGACTCCCCGAGCGTGCGGTACGCGTCGAGCGTCGGGTCGTCGACCACCAGCGACGGGCCGCCGGACAGCGAGCCGCTCGGGGTGATCGACGTGACGACGGTCCACAGGAACGGGAACAGCATCACGCCGGCGCCGACGGCGACGGTCAGGTACAGGCCGGCGCGGCCGAGCGCGTGGCGGGCGCCGCGGCGCGGTCGGCGGGCGGGTGCGGGACCGGCGGCGGGCGCCGCGGGGGCGGCCGGCGCGGCGGGGGCGAGCGTGTCAGGCATGGGTCACCCACTTCCGCTGGCCGCGCATCTGCACGGCGGTGACGAGGAGGATCAGGACGAAGAGGATCCAGGAGAGCGCGGACGCCTCCCCGGCCCGGCCGTACCGGAACGTCAGGTCGTAGATCTGCCCGACCACGACCTGGCTGGCGCCGGACGGCCCGCCGCCGGTCATGACGAACACCTGGTCGAACACCTGGAACCCGTTGATGAGCGAGATGACGACCACGAAGAACGTCGACGGGGACAGCAGCGGGAACGTGATCCGCCAGAACCGCTGCCACGCGTTCGCGCCGTCGACCCGCGCGGCCTCCAGCACGTCGCCGGGGATCGCCTGGAGCCCCGCCAGCAGGATGACCATGACGAAGCCGAGGTCCTTCCACGCGGACGCGAGCACCACCGAGGGCATCGCCCACTGCGGGTCGGTCCACCACCCCGGCGGCGCGAGCTCGGTGCCGAGCACGCCGTTCACCGCGTCGAGCACGGGCGCCAGGAGCTGGTTCACCAGGCCGTTAGACGGGTTCAGCAGCCACTGCCAGACCAGCGCGACGACGACCCACGACGTCACGACGGGCAGGAAGTACGCGGCCCGGAAGAACGCCCGGCCACGCATCGCCCGGTTGAGCAGCACCGCCAGCCCGAGACCGCCGGCGTAGACCAGCGGCAGGTACCCGACGATGTAGCCGAGCGTGTGGCCCAGCACCTTCCACGTCGTCGGCGACGTCAGCAGCGCCGTGTAGTTGCCGAGGCCCACCCACTCCATCGGGGAGATGAGGTTCCAGGAGTGCAGGCTCACCCACAGCGACGACACCATCGGCGCGAGCGTGAACACCGCGAGCGGCACGGCGCTGGGCAGCAGGAAGAACAGCACCCACGCGCGGTTCCGCCACCGGCGGGTACGGGCGGTGCGGCCGTCGGAGGACCGCACGGGGCGGGTGGCGCCGGCGGGCCGGGTCACCTCGCGGGCGGCGGCCGCGGGGCTGCTGGTGGTCGTCACGACGTCGCCTCCTGCAGCCGCGCCAGCACGAGCCGGCCCTGGTCGCCGGACGCCCCGGCCACGTCGAAGGGCGTCGCGAGCACGAGGGTCGCGGCGCCGAGCGCCCACTTGTCCTCCGCCCACGGCTCCACCACGAACGGCAGCGAGCGCCGCGACGGCAGCAGGTGCGCCCGGAACACCGGGTCGAACCCGCGTTCCCAGTGCCGCCACGCGCGGATGCCCTCGCCGAGCAGCACGACGACCTCCGGGTCGATCACGTGGACGACACCGGCCAGCGTGCGGGCGAGCAGGGCGCCGGCCTCCCGGTAGATCTCCTGCGCGACCGCGTCGCCCGCGTCGGCGGCGGCGACCAGCGCGGCGACGCCGGCCCCCGGCGCGACCGCGCCGCGCTCGACCGCCCGGGCCAGCAGCGCGGCGTCGCCGATGACGGCCTCCAGGCAGGCGCGGTTGCCGCACTCGCACACCGGCCCGTCCTCGGCGACCGGCACGTGGCCGATCTCGCCGGCACCGCCGCCGGCCCCGCGGCAGATGCCGCCGTCGACCACCAGCCCGCAGCCGATGCCGCGCCCGATCGTCAGGACCAGGAACGTCCGGTGGCCGCGGCCGGTGCCGTACAGCCGCTCGGCGACCGCGAGCGTGTTGACGTCGTTCTCGACCAGCACCGGGACGCCGAGCGCGTGCCGCAGGGCCGCGCCGACGGGCACCGCCGTCCAGCCGAGGGTCGGGGCGGTGACGACGCCGGAGTCCTGGGCGTCCACCGACCCGGGCAGCCCGATCCCGACGCCCAGCACGGGGCCGTCCTCCGCCGCGACGGCGTCGCGCAGCACGTGCCCCAGCGCATCGAGGGCGTCGGGACGGGACGGGTCGAACGGGTAGGTGGCCTGGCCGCGGACCTCGCCGTCGAAGCCGACGGAGACGACCGCGACGTGGTCGTTGGTGACCTTCGCGCCGATCGCCCGGGCCTGCGCGCCGCTGAGGCCCAGCAGCCGGGCCGGGCGTCCGCCCTGGCTCGGGGCCGTGTCGAGCTCCACGACCATGCCGCGCTCGACGAGCTCGCGGGTCACCTGGGTGATGGTCGCCGGGCTGACGCCGAGCAGCCGCGCGATCTCCGCACGGCCCAGCGGGCCCCGCGTGCCCAGCAGGGCGAGCGTTGCCGCCGGGACCTGTTCCCCCCGCGCCGTGACGGACACGCGAACTCCTTCGTTCATGACTACCTTTAGTCACAAATTAAGCCCACGACCGGGGACGGGTCAAGCGCCCCGGCGCGACCACCTCCGTTCCCGTTGCCGACGCGCTGCCGGCTTGCTTCACTGGTCCCCCTCGGAGGGGAGTACCCCCCGCGCAGCGTCGTCAGCACGGCACCCACGGGGGTGACCCGGCGCAGCGGGCCCCGCAGCGGGTCGGCGAGACCTCCGGTCACGAGACCGGAGGTGTGCCATGGACGTCCCGTTCGGGGTCTGGGTGGCGGTGCTCGCCGTCATCCTCGCGATGCTCGCCGTCGACCTCGTCGCCCACCGGCGCGCGCACGTGATCGGCGTCCGCGAGGCCGCCACGTGGTCGGCGGTCTGGGTGGCGCTCGGCATCGGCTTCGGCGCCGTCGTCTGGTGGGCGTACGGCGCGGAGGCCGGCCAGCAGTACTACGCCGGCTACCTGATCGAGAAGTCGCTCGCCGTCGACAACGTCTTCGTCTGGGCCGTCGTGCTCGGGTACTTCGCCGTGCCGCGCGAGCTCCAGCACCGCGTGCTGTTCCTCGGCGTGCTCGGCGCCCTGGTGCTGCGCGGCGGGTTCATCGCGGCGGGTGCCGTCCTCGTCGAGCGGTTCTCCTGGGTGCTCTACGTGTTCGCGGCGTTCCTCGTCCTCACCGGCGTCCGCATGCTCCGCGAGCGCGACAGCCACGTGGACCCGGCCTCGTCACGGACGCTCCGGCTGTTCCGCCGCTGGGTGCCCATGACCGACGCGTACTACGGGCAGCGGTTCCTGGTGCGCCGCGACGGCGTCCTGCTCGCCACGCCGCTGCTCGCCGTCCTCGTGCTCGTCGAGGTCACCGACGTGGTGTTCGCTGTCGACTCCATCCCGGCCATCTTCGCCGTCACCCAGGAGCCGTTCCTGGTGTTCACGGCCAACGCGTTCGCGATCCTCGGGCTGCGGGCCATGTACTTCCTGCTCGCCGACCTCATGCACCGGTTCGTGCACCTCAGGACGGGTCTGGCGCTGGTGCTCGTGTGGGTCGGGATCAAGATGCTGCTCAAGGTCGACGTGCTGGACGTGCCGACGACGGTGTCGCTCGCCGTGATCGTCACCATCCTGACCGTGGCGGTGGTCGCGAGCCTGCGGGCCACCCGCGGGCAGGGCCGCCGCGCCGTGCCCCCGCCGGCGGACCCGCCGTTCCGGTCCGCGACGCCCGCCGAGCTCGCCGCCGCCGGCCCGGTGCTGCGGCGGCACCGGCCCCGCGGCGGGGGTGGCTCGGGTGACCGGGGCCGGGGCCGGGGTCCGAGCCGCGGTCGGGGACGGGTCGACGCGGGCGACCGGGGCGGGTCCGGCCCGGACGGCCTGGGCGGGGGCTGACCGGGGGCGGCCCGGGCGGGGGGCCGGGGCGGCGGGCCGGGCGGCGGGCCGGGCCGGCCGCCCGGTCTGCCGCCCGAGCGGGTGCGTGCGAGGATCGGGCGTCATGGAGACCCCGTCCGCGCCGGACGCCACGGCGCACGTCCCGTCCACGGCTCCCGCGCAGCCCACCCGGCTCTGGGTCGAGCGGACCGGCACCCGCACCTACACCGGCCGCAACGACCGCGGGGCCGAGGTCAGCATCGGCCCCGTCGAGGCCGGTGCCGTGTTCACCCCCGGCGAGCTGCTGAAGATCGCGCTCGCCGGCTGCTCCGGCATGTCCGCCGACACCGCGCTGAGTCACCGGCTCGGCCCGGACGTCGAGGTCACCGTCGAGGTCGAGGGCGCGAACCACCCGACCGAGGACCGCTACCCGGCGCTGCAGGAGCGGATGGTCGTGGACCTCAGCGGGCTGGACGAGGCCACGCGCGACCGGCTGCTGCGCGTCGTGCAGCGGGCCGTCGACCAGCACTGCACCGTGGGCCGCACCCTCACGCACGGTGCGACCGTGGACCTCGAGGTCGTCAGCCCGTGACCCGCCGCACCCCGCTGGTCGACGCGGCCCTGGACCGCGCCGTGACGATCCCGTCCGCGACCGTCCACGCGCACGTCGACCAGCTCCGCCGCAAGCACCCGGACGCCACGCCGCAGCGGCTCGTCGAGCTGCTCGAGCGGGAGTACCTGCTGCTCGTGCAGGGCACCGGCGGCGCGGTGGGCGCGGCAGCCGCGGCACCCGCGGTCGGCACGGGCGTCGCCCTGGCCCTGACGCTCGGCGACGTGGCGACGTTCTTCGGCGCGTCCGCGGCGTTCTCGCTGGCCGTCGCGAGCGTGCACGGCATCGACGTCCAGGACGCCGAGCGCCGCCGGGCGCTCCTGCTCGCGACGATCCTCGGGGAGACCGGCGTGAAGGCCGCCGCCGACGCCGGCGGCATCCGCACCGTCTCGGTCGCCCGGGCGCTGCTCACCCGCATGCCGACCGGCACGATCCGCCGCGTCAACACCCGGCTCACGCGGCAGCTGTTCCGGCGCCAGCTCGCCCGGCAGAGCGGGCTCGCGCTCGGGCGGCTCGTGCCGTTCGGCGTCGGGGCCGTCGTCGGCGTGACCGGCGCCCGGGCGCTCGCCCGCACCGTCATCGAGGGCGCCCAGCAGGCCTTCGGCCCGGCCCCGGCGTCGTTCGGGGACCGCGTCGTGGTCGTCGAGACCGGCGCCGAGCCCCGCCTCCTCCCCGAGGGCACCCCGGCCCCGCCCCGGACGCCCGCCGACTGACCCCGCGCCCGCCCTCCGCCCCGTCGAGGTCGGCGCGCGGGCGGGGCGCGGGGTCCGGGTGGGTCACCAGCGGGTGTGGACGTGCTCCCGGATGCGGTCGTCGTAGATCGCCCGCAGGGCATCCTGCGTGGCCCCGTCCAGCGCGGGCAGCGACGCCGCCGCGGCGTTCGCGCGGGCCTGCTCGGGGTTCCGGGCGCCGGGGATGACGGTCGAGACGCCGGGCTGGTCGACGATCCACCGCAGCGCGAGCTGGGCGGTCGTGGCGCCCTCGGGGGTCAGCGCCGCGACCTCGCGGGCCGCCGCCACGCCGACCTCGTACGGCACACCCGAGAAGGTCTCGCCCACGTCGAACGCCTCGCCGTGCCGGTTGTAGGCGCGGTGGTCGGTGGCGGCGAACTGCGTGTGCTCGTCGTACTTCCCGGACAGCAGCCCGCTCGCGAGCGGCACCCGCGCGATGATCCCGACGCCGGCCTCCGCGGCCGCGGGCAGCACCCGCTCGAGCGGCTTGCGGCGGAACGCGTTGAGGATGATCTGCACGGAGGCGACGTGCGGGCGGGCGACGGCCGCGAGCGCCTCGTCGACGGTCTCGACGGACACCCCGTAGGCCGCGACGCGCCCCTCCTGGACCAGCGTGTCGAGGGCGTCGTAGGTGGCGTCCCGGTCGAGCACGACGCTCGGCGGGCAGTGCAGCTGCACCAGGTCCAGGGTGTCCACGCCGAGGTTCGAGCGGGACCGGTCCGTCCAGGCCCGGAACGCGTCGAGCGTGTACGCCTCCGCGACGTGCGGGTCCGCGCGGCGGCCCATCTTCGTGGCGACGGTGATCCGCGCGGCGTCCGCGGGCCGGTCCGCCAGGAACCGCCCGATGAGCGTCTCGCTGCGGCCGTCGCCGTAGACGTCGGCGGTGTCGAAGAACGTCACGCCCGCGTCGGCCGCCGCGGCGAGCACGGCGAGTGCGTCGTCCTCGGCGACCTCGCCCCAGTCGGCGCCGAGCTGCCAGCAGCCCAGCCCCACGACCCCGACGTCCCGTCCCGTCCTGCCCAGCGTCCTCGTCTGCATGGCCGCGAGGCTACCCGCGCCGGCAGGGGTGACGCGCACGGACGGGCGGGCGACGCGTCGGTCCGCCACCGCGCCGGTCGACTCCTCCGGGAGCAAGATGGTCCCTGCGCCCCGATCGGGCCGTCACCGCACGAGGGGGGTGCCCGGTGCACGCAGGACCGTCTCAGCCGTCTCGGCCGTCGCCGCCGCTCCCGTGGGCACGGGTGTCGCGGACGATCCCGCTCGGTGCTGCCGAGGCCTGGGAGCTGGTCGCCGACGTCCGCCACCACGGGCGCTGGGTGCCGTCGACGCGGGTGACCCTCTGCCGCCCGCTCGGGGCCGCGTGGCAGCCGCGCGCGCCGGAGGCTTCCCCCGAGCCGGGGGACCAGGTGGAGGCCGTGACCGGGCCGTGGGCGCGGCGCGGGGGCGGCGGGCTCGTCGACCGGATGCGCATCGAGCGGTTCGACCCGCCGCTGGGCGCCGCCCCGGGCGTCGCCGTGCTGGTGAAGCTCGGGCCGGTGCTGCTGGGGTCGGCCCGCATCGAGGTCGCCGCCGCCGGGCCGGGGAGCGCGCGCGTCACGTGGTCCGAGCAGGTGCACCTGAGAGGGCTGCCGCCGGCGCTGACGGCGTGGGCAGGCGCCGCCGGCACGGACCGGATGATCGACCTCGTGCTGCGCCGCGCGGCCCGCGAGGCGCAACGATCCGCCGGGTGAGGGTGCATCTGCGCAACGAAACGCCGGTCGCCGCGCAATGTCGCGCCATGATGTGCGGCCGGGCGGGCTCGTAGGCTGTGCGGGACGTGCCCCGACGAGGCGGCCGACGTCCCGTGGACCCGACCGCACCCGGACCTTCGAGGAGCACCCATGACCGTCACGCCCCGCGCCACGAGCCGGCACTACCTGATGTGCGAGCCGACCCACTACACGGTGTCGTACGAGATCAACCCGTGGATGGACTCCACCCGGTACACGGACGCGAGCCTCGCCGTGCAGCAGTGGCGCACCCTGCGGGAGACGTTCGAATCGCTCGGGCACGTCGTCGAGACGATCGACCCGATCCCGGGCCTGCCGGACATGGTCTACGCCGCGAACGGAGCGACGGTCGTCGACGGCCTGGTGTACTCCGCGCGGTTCCGCTACCCGGAGCGCCAGCCCGAGGGCCCGGCCTACGAGAAGTGGTTCGCGGACCACGGCTACGTCACGCACACCGCGGAGCAGGTGAACGAGGGCGAGGGCGACATCCTGTCCGTCGGGGACGTCCTGCTCGCAGGCACCGGGTTCCGCACCGACCGGGCCGCGCACGACGAGATCGCCCGGGTCACCGGCCGCGAGGTCGTGTCGCTCGAGCTCGTGGACCCGCACTACTACCACCTCGACACCGCGCTGGCCGTGCTGGGGTCCGAGCCCGGTGCCGAGCAGGTCGCGTACTACCCGCCGGCGTTCTCCGACGCCTCCCGGGCGGAGCTCGAGCGCCGGTTCCCCGACGCCGTCGTCGCCTCCGAGCGCGACGCCGCCTGCCTGGGCCTGAACGCCGTGAGCGACGGCCTGAACGTGGTCGTCGCGCCGGGGGCCGTCGACCTGGCCGCCCAGCTCACCGAGCGCGGCTACCGCCCGCACCCCGTCGACACCAGCGAGCTGCTCAAGGGCGGCGGCGGGGCGAAGTGCTGCACCCTCGAGATCCGCGCGGCCCGCTGACCTCCTCCGGGCCCGGGTCGTCCGGCCCGTCCCGCACCACCCGACCCCGCACCGCTCGACCCGCGCCCTGAGGACACCCGGGGCGCCTGCCCGCCGAGGTGACGCCATGACCGCCACGATCCCCGCCCGTCACGCCGAGGGCGCCGCCGCCGGGCCGCTCGCGCAGAACTACCACCCGCTGCCCGTCACGCTCACGACCGGCGAGGGTGCGTGGGTGCGGGACGTCGAGGGCCGCACGTACCTCGACCTGCTGGCGGGCTACTCGGCGCTGAACTTCGGCCACCGGCACCCGGCGCTGACGGCCGCGGCGCACGCGCAGCTCGACCGCCTCACCCTGTCGTCGCGGGCGTTCGACCACGACCTGCTGCACCCGTTCGCGAGCGCGCTGTCCGACCTCGCGCGCCCGGTGGTCGCGGGGGCGGAGGACGACGGCGTCATCCCGATGGTGCTGCCGATGAACACCGGGGCGGAGGCCGTGGAGACGGCGATCAAGGCGGCTCGCAAGTGGGGGTACGAGGTCCGGGGCGTCGCGCCGGAGCAGGCCACCATCGTCGTCGCGGCGGGGAACTTCCACGGCCGCACGACGACCATCGTGTCGTTCTCCACCGACCCGGAGGCGCGCGCGGGGTTCGCCCCGCACACCCCGGGGTTCCGCGTGGTGCCGTTCGGCGACGCCGAGGCGCTGCGGGCTGCGGTCGACGGCACGACGGTCGCCGTGCTGCTCGAGCCGGTCCAGGGCGAGCAGGGCGTCGTCGTCCCGCCGGACGGCTACTGGCCGGCGGTCCGGGACATCTGCACCGAGGCGGGCGTGCTGCTCGTCGCGGACGAGATCCAGTCGGGCCTCGGGCGCACGGGCACGACGTTCGCGCTGGAGCTCTGGGGGGTGCGGGCCGATCTGGTCACGCTGGGGAAGGCGCTCGGCGGCGGGGTGCTGCCCGTCTCCGCGGTCGTGGGGCGGCCGGACGTGCTCGGGGTGCTCACCGCAGGCACCCACGGGTCGACCTTCGGCGGCAACCCGCTGGCGTGCGCCGTGGGGATCGCGGTGGTGGACCTGCTGCGCACCGGCACCCACCAGGAGCGCGCGCGGGTGCTCGGCGAGCGGCTGCACACCCGCCTGGCGACCCTGGTCGACACCGGGCTGCTGCTCGGGTCCCGCGGCGTGGGGCTGTGGGCGGGGCTGGACGTCGACCCGGCCCGGATGACCGGCCGGCAGCTGTGCGAGCGGCTGCTCGCGCTCGGCGTGCTGGCCAAGGACACCCACGGCTCGACGATCCGCCTGGCGCCGCCGCTCGTCATCGACGAGGACGACCTGGACCTGGCGCTGGACCGGCTCACGCAGGCGCTGCGCTGACCGCCGTCGGCGTCGGCGTCGGCGTCGGCGTCGGCCTCACGGTCGCCGCCGGTGTCAGGAGAACAGCATCGCGGTGTAGAGCCGCCCGCCGTACGTCACCGCGCCGATCGAGACGGTCGACACCCCGTCCTTGAGGATCCACGCCCGGTGCGGCGGGGAGTTCAGGTACGCCTGGATCATCTGCTCGTCGCTGACGGGCTGCACCCACCCGACGATGTGGTCGCTGCCGGAGTGCCAGATGCTGCCGGCCGCGGCCATCGCCGCCGCGTGGTCCGCCAGGGAGGACGACCCGGCCACCGCGAGCGCGGGGAGGCCGTTGGCCGCCCGGGCCGCGTTGATCGAGGCGCCGAGCCCGCCGATCCCGGAGGAGGACACCCCCGCGGCCCACGCGCTCGCGGGAGCGGCCGCGGCCGGTGCCGCCGCGGCTCCGCCGCGGGTGATGGCGGGCCGGGAACCGCCCGAGGGTCGTGCGGTCGCCGCGCGGGCGGCCGCCTCCGCGGCGGCACGCTCCGCGGCCAGGCGCTCGGCCTCGATCCGGGCGTCCTCCGCGGCCTGCCAGGCCGTCTGCGCCTCGACGACGGTGCGCTGCGGGGCGGCCACGTCCGCGGAGGTCGCACGCAGGACGGCGACGCTCGTGCCCTCGCCGAGCCCGGCGGCCGCTGCCTCGACCGCCTGGGTCGCCGCGCGCAGCGCAGCCAGGGCCTCGTCCCCGGCGTGCGGGGAGGCGTCCGCGGCCGCCCGGGCGTCGGCGATCACCCGCTGGGCCCCCGCGACCGCGGCGTCGCGAGCTGCGGCGTAGGAGGTGGCGATGGCGCCCGCCCGGGCCGTGGCGGCGACAGCGGCGTCGGTGGCGTCGGCCGCGACCTGCGCGGCGACCCGCTCCCGGGCGTGCGCCCACGCGGTCGCCCGCGCGTCCGCCCGGAGCTGCACGACGACGGCCGCAGCCACCGTGCCGACGAGCAGCGGGCAGAGCACGACCACGGCGACCGCGCGACGGACCGCACGGGAGGGCGCGCCCGGCGCCGTCGGCGGGGCAGCCGGGGCGGGCGTCAGGTCGAGCGGGTGTGTGCGCTGCGTGGGGATCGTGCCGGTGGGAGCCTCCGACCGGGAGCGGGTCGACCCGTCGCGCGGCCCGGGCCCCGCCGCGGTGGCGAGCGACCCGACGCGCTGGTCCGGCGCGACCGGGCCTGCCGCCGCGGGCGCGGGTCCGGTCGCCGTCCGCTCGGCGTGCGGTGCCGACATCCGCCTGCCCCCTCTGCTCGGTGACGTCCTGTCCCCGGTGTCATCGGCGCGCGACGCGGCCGCCTGAAGGGTGTCGCCGAACATCGCCCGTGACGACGGCGACGGCCGCGGGTGGCGCCGTCGACGGTGCCGGCACGTCCGGACCACCGCGGACGGTCCCCGCGCCGTGCGCGAGGATGGGACCCGTGCCCCCCTACTCCGGCGACCTGGACCCGATCGACGAGGCGCTGCTGCGCGAGCTGGCCGTCGACGCCCGCGCGTCGTACGCGGACCTCGGCGCCGTCGTGTCGTTGTCCGCGCCGGCGGTGAAGCGGCGGGTGGACCGGCTGCGCGAGCGCGGGATCGTCCGCGGGTTCACCGTCCTGCTCGACCCGGCCGCGCTCGGCTGGGCCACCGAGGCGTTCGTCGAGCTGTTCTGCCACGGCTCGACGAGCCCCGCCACGATGCGCTCCGCCGTCGAGCGCTACCCGGAGGTCGTCGCCGCCAGCACGGTCACCGGCGACGTCGACCTCGTCGTGCAGGTACGCGCCCGGGACATGCGGCACCTCGAGCAGGTGGTCGAGCGGTTCGCGGCCGAGCCGTTCGTGTCACGGACCCGCTCCACCGTCGTGCTGTCGGCGCTCGTGCGGCGACCGGACGTGCCGCCACCGCCCGCCTGAGCCACCGGCCCGCGCCCCGCGTCAGCCCGCCGCGCCGCCGTCGTGCCCGGCTCCCGCGGTCCCCGCGGCGTCGCCGGCCCCGGCGGACGCCACGCGCTCCGCGCACCGGTTCGTGACCACCATCACCGGGCACGCCGAGTGGTGCAGCACGGCCTGGCTCGTGGACCCGAGCAGCAGCCCCGTGAAGCCGCCCCGGCCCCGCGACCCCACGACGATCAGGTCGGTCGCCGCGGAGAACTCCGTGAGCAGCTCCGCCCCGGTGCCGTCCAGCACGGCCCGCCGCACCGTGGCGCCGGGGTGGTCGGCCAGCGCGCGGTCCACGACGACGTTGAGGCCCTCCGTGACGTCCGCGAGCACCTGCGTCTGGTCGATCGTCGCGGGGAGCCACGCCATGACGCCCGAGCCGCTGCCGACGGGCACGCCCGCGACGGCCGTGAGCTCGGCACCCCACGCCTGCGCCTCCTCGATCGCGTGGCGCAGCGCGAGGTCCGCCTGCGGGGAGCCGTCGACGCCGACGACCATGCGCCGGACCGGCCGCACCACCGGCGCGGACTCGTCGCTCGGAACGATGCCGCCCCGACGCTGGTCGCGCAGCGGCACGACGACGGTCGGGCAGTACGCGTGCGCCGGCAGCGTCGACGAGACCGTGCCGAGCAGCCGGTCCGCGAACCCGCCCTTGCCCCGGGTCCCGACGACCACGAGCGAGGCGTCACGCGACATCTCGACCAGGACGGCGGCCGCGTCGCCGGTCGCGACCGTGGTGGTGACCTCGAGCCCCGGTCCCGCGACGCGCTGCTGGGCCTCCGCGAGCACCGCGCGGGCGCCCTGCTGGATCGCGGTGTCGTCGAGGGCCGCGTACCCGCCGTCCAGCGAGGCCGCCGTGAACGACGGCAGCGTGTACGAGCACACCACGTGGAGCGGCCGGCGCCGGGTACGCGCCTCGCCCGCCGCCCAGTCGAGCGCGTGCATGCTCGCTGCCGACCCGTCCACCCCGACCAGGATCTCCGCGTCCCGCTTCATGGTTCCGACCTCCTTGGTGGCACACCCCAGTGTGCCTCGGATCATGCCGGTTCCGCACCTGCCGCGGAGCGAGGCGTGGCGTCCCCTTGCCGACTTCTTGACCCGTGGTCCTCAGGCGGCCAGGTACGCGGACCAGGCGGGCTCGTCGGCGGCCACCCCGCGCAGGAACGCCGTCGCACCCCGCGGGGCCGACGGCGTCCAGGAGAGCTCCCACCCGATCTCGTGCAGCAGGTGGTCGGCCTTGCGGTGGTTGCACCGCCGGCACGCCGCGACGACGTTCGTCCACTCGTGCCGGCCCCCGCGCGAACGCGGGTGCACGTGGTCGACGGTGTCGGCGTGCGAGCCGCAGTACGCGCACCGGTGGTCGTCGCGCTGCAGCACCGTGCGCCGCGTCGGCGGCAGCGGCCGGCGCACCGGGACGTGCACGTACCGCGTCAGCGACAGCACCACCGGCAGCGGCACGGCCACGTGCTCGGAGTGCAGCACCCGGCCGTCCGACTCGAGCACGGTGGCCTTGCCCGACATGACGAGCGTGACGGCGCGCGGCAGGGCCACGACGCACAGCGGTTCCAGGCTGGCGTTGAGGAGCAACGTCCGGGGTGGCGCAGGGAGCAGCACGGCGAACTCCTTGACCGGGGGGCCCGTCTGGCTGACGGGTCCGCTGGGGAGCGAGCAGCGCCAGCGTACGCGCCCACCCCGGGAACCCGCGCCGTCCGCCCGCGCCGCGCCCCCGGTGCCGCGCGCAGGCGCCCCGGCACGGCAGGACCCCCGCGGCCGGTGGCCACGGGGGTCCTGGAGGCGTCGTGCGTGCCCGGGAGGCTCAGCCGATGCGGATGAACGTCGGCGAACTCTGCCAGATGGCGCGGAACTGCACCGTCTTGCCGGGGCGCGGCGAGTCGATCTGCTGGTCGCCGCCGGCGTAGATCGAGATGTGGCCGGGGCTCCAGATGAGGTCGCCCGGCTGCGCCTCGGCGGCCGAGATGACCGTGCCCGCGTCGCGGATCGCCGACGACGTGCGGGGCAGCGAGATGCCGAGCTGCGCGTACACGTAGGACACGAAGCCGGAGCAGTCGAAGCCGTCCGGGGTCGTGCCGCCGGACACGTACGGCGTCCCGACGTAGCGGGCCGCGATCTCGAGGACCGCGTTGCCGGCCACCGACTGCGGGACGGCGGCGGCGGCGACCTCGACCGGGGCGGCCGCGGCCGTGGCGCGCTGGGCGCTGCGGGAGACGACCGGCTCCGGCTCGGGCTCCGGCTCCGGCTCGGGGACCACGGCGGTCACGGCGGGGGCCTCGAAGGTCCACGCGGCGTCGGCCGGGGCGGTGACGACCGGCGCGGTGTCGAGGACCGTCTTCGCGGAGGCGGTCAGCGCGGTGGTGTCGACCGACGGCAGCGCCGCCTGGTCGCCGGACGTGGTCGCGGCGCCTGCCGGGACGGCGACCGCGGAGACCATGAGCCCCGTGGTGGCCGCGACGACGGCGGTGCGGCGACCGGCCTGGGCGAGGGTGCCCGTGGCGGCGGTGGCGAGGTCGGTCAAGGGGGTGACGGGGCGACGCGCGGAACGGTGTCGGGCGCGCACAGCACTAGCGGACACGTACAGCCTCTCCTGGCGCCTACGAGGTGAGCTGTCGGGTTCGGGTGGAGATACCCGGCCGCGTGGCGCTCCCGGGAGGTCCGGTCACGTCGCGCGGCTTCACCCCAAGGACACCGTCGCCGGTGCCCGCAAGTGGTTCCCCCGCCCCTGCCGGCGAGTCGTACGGACCTCGGGCGGCGGCAGGGTTCGGCGTACCGTCCAAGGGCTCTGACGGAGGAGGGTTCCGTCGAGCAGGACCGACCGTACCCGACCCCCGAGCCGATTGTCACGTTCCGGTCACGATCCGTTTGCCGAGCACCCGCAGGCCCCCGCGGGGACCCTGGTCACGCACACGACGAGGCCCCGCGAGTGGCGCGTGCCACACCGCGGGGCCGTCGGTGCCGGACGCGGTCGCCGGCGCGGGGCGCGGACCTCAGCCCACCCCGAGGAACACGTGGCGCGCGACCTCCTGCGGCAGGTCGAGCACCGTCTCCGCGCCGGGCGCGCCGACCGTCACGACGCCGACGCCCTTCTCGACCGTGACCTGCTGGCCGGGCCGCACGCCCGCCTGCGCGAGGCGCGCGAGCAGGTCGACGTCCGTCTGGATGGGCTCCCCCAGCCGGGCGACGACACCCGTGGTCGGGCCGGGCGCGGCCGCCGCGACGGCGACCAGCGACTCCACGCCGTCGAGGAACCCGACCGGCGTCCGCTCCTCGCCGATCTCGTCGAGACCGGGGATCGGGTTGCCGTACGGGTCGAAGTGGGGGTGGTCGAGAAGGCCGGCGAGCCGGCGCTCCACCCGCTCGCTCATGACGTGCTCCCAGCGGCACGCCTCCTCGTGCACGTACTCCCAGTCGAGCCCGATCACGTCGACGAGCAGCCGCTCCGCCAGCCGGTGCTTGCGCATCACGCGCATCGCCTTGGTGCGGCCCGCCTCGGTGAGCTCCAGGTGGCGGTCACCGGACACGACCACGAGCCCGTCCCGCTCCATGCGGGCGACCGTCTGGGACACCGTCGGTCCGCTGTGGCCCAGGCGCTCGGCGATGCGGGCCCGCAGCGGCGTGATGCCCTCCTCGGTGAGCTCGTAGATGGTCTTCAGATACATCTCGGTCGTGTCGATCAGGTCACTCACGCCGGTGCCCTCCTGTGTGCGCGGACGTCCGTCCACAGGCTAGTTGGTCCTGCCGCCGGGCGGCGTCGGGCGCGTAGGGTGCGGCGCGTGACCGTGACGCCCGCCACCGTGACCATCCCCGAGGAGCTCCTGCCGTCGGACGGCCGGTTCGGGTCCGGGCCCGCGAAGGTCCGCGACGCCCAGGTCCGGGCGCTCGCCGAGGTCGGCCGCAGCCTCCTCGGCACCTCGCACCGCCAGGCCCCCGTCCGTTCCCTCGTCGGCCGCGTGCGGGCCGGCCTCGGCGAGCTGTTCTCGCTCCCCGACGGGTACGAGGTCGCGCTCGGGAACGGCGGCTCCACCGCCTTCTGGGACGTCGCGACGCTGTGCCTCGTGGAGCGCCGCTCCGCCCACGCGGTGTTCGGGGAGTTCGGCAGCAAGTTCGCGGCCGCCACGGCGCGCGCGCCGTTCCTCGAGGACCCCGTCGTCACCGAGGTGCCCGCCGGGTCCTCCGCGACCCCCGCGGCCGCCGACGGCGTCGACGCCTACGCGTGGGCGCACAACGAGACCTCCACCGGTGCCGTCGCGCCCGTGCGCCGCGTGCCGGGCTCCGCCAACCAGGGTGCGCTGATGCTGGTCGACGCGACGTCGGGCGCCGGGGGGCTCGCCGTGGACGTCGCTCAGACCGACGCCTACTACTTCGCGCCGCAGAAGTCGTTCTCGTCCGACGGCGGCCTGTGGCTGGCCGTGCTGTCCCCGGCCGCAGTCGAGCGCGCCGAGCGGGTCGAGTCCGGCCGCTGGGTGCCGGAGTTCCTGTCCCTCGGCGCCGCGGTGCGCAGCTCGCGGG
This sequence comes from Cellulomonas sp. C5510, assembly GCF_019797765.1. NCBI lineage: Bacteria > Bacillati > Actinomycetota > Actinomycetes > Micrococcales > Cellulomonadaceae > Cellulomonas > Cellulomonas sp. C5510. The sequence continues at coordinate 645,261 of NZ_CP081862.1, read as the reverse complement.
CGGACCAGACCCTCAACACGCCGGCGATCGCCACCCTCGTGCTGCTCGCGGAGCAGGTGGACTGGATGCTCGCGAACGGCGGCCTCGACTGGTGCGCCGCGCGGACCGCGACCTCCGCCGGGCACCTCTACGGCTGGGCGGACGCCCGCGACTGGGCCCGGCCGTTCGTCAGCGACCCCGGGCAGCGGTCCCCCGTCGTCGGGACGGTGGACCTCGCGCCCGAGATCGAGGCACCGACGGTGGCACGCATCCTGCGGGCCCACGGCATCGTCGACGTGGAGCCCTACCGCAAGCTCGGGCGCAACCAGCTCCGGGTCGCGATGTTCCCGTCGGTGGAGCCCGACGACGTGCTCGCCCTCACCGCCTGCATCGACCACGTGGTGGACCGGCTGGCCTGAGGCGCGGGCGTGCTCCCGCACAGGAGCACGAGCGGACCCCGCTGCGGTGCACGACGGCCGCAGCCGACGGCACCGGCCGGGGCTGCGGCTGTCGCGCCCGGTCGGTGCCGCCGTCCGCTCGGCGCGGGTGCGCTCAGCGGGCCCGGTGAGCCCGGCGGGACGCGACCACGACCAGCCCGGCACCCAGCAGCACCGCGCCGCCCGCGGCGGCCAGGAGCTGCCACGAGTTCGCACCGGTCACCGCCAGCACCGCGGACTGGTAGCGGACCTGCGTCGCGGGCGCGGCGAGCACCTCGGAGGCCGTCACGACACCGGAGACCTCCGAGTCCGGGGGCGTCACGACGACGGCGTCGACGTCCTCCTGCGGGCCCGCGCACGCCGACGTCGCGGGCGGGTAGGCGACCACGGTGGACGCCGACGGGTTCACCTCGAACTCGAGCCGCACGACCGGACGCGAGAAGTCGAACTCGTCGTGCTGCACCCACGTGCCGTCCGGCTGCTGCGACCATCCGGGCCAGTCGACGACCTGGTCGCCGTCGAGCACGGTGCCGGGCCAGTACACGCGGCCGCTGAGCGGCAGGCCCGACTGGACCACCGCGTCGCCGTCGGGGTTGACCCACGTGAGCGTGACGGTGTCGTTCGGCGTCCCGTACGGCTCGACCGCGTAGTCGAGCACGGGGGCGTCGCCGACGCAGAGGGCGGTCGCCCGGGCGATGACCAGCTCGCAGCGCCCGGGCGGGGCGTAGCCGTCGGAGGGCGTGGTGCAGGCGGCGTCAGGGTCCGGCGCGCCGGCGTCGGGGCCGGTCGCGTCCGGGGCGGCCACCGGGTCGCCCGCCGCCGGGTCGCCCGCCGTCGGGCCCTCGGCCACCGGGCCGTCCGCCGCCGGCCGGGGCTCCGCCGGGGTCGACGTCGCGAAGGCCGGAGCCGCCCCCGCGGTCACGGCCAGCGCCGCCAGCAGGAGCCCGGCGAGCGCTCGTCGCGTCCGTGCCATGTCACACCTCCACCCGCCCGACGTCGTCGCCGGGCTCGCCTCGCCGATTCGTACAAATCGGACATTTCACCCATGTTACGGGCACCGGGCCTCGGAGCGCGCGCCGGAGGGCCGGGTGAAATCCGCATGATCACGCGGAAGAGTGGCCCCGGAACCTCCCGACCAGCCGAGACACCCGGGCCCGCCCGGCGCGACCGACCCCACCCCGTTCGGAGACTCCCACCGTGCTCGGAGGTACCCGCGCGCCATCGTGGTGCTCCGCGGACCACCACGATCACCGCTCGGAGGCTCCGACGGGTTCCGGGTCCGGCCATGAGGGGCCCGTGCCGGTCGGTCGCGGCGCGGTCGGAGGCGCCGGACGCGGGTGGTGGTGGCCGCACGTCGTCGTGGTGCTCCGCGGACCACCACGATCACCGCTCGGAGCCTCCGACGGGCTCAGGACGGGTGCGGGGTGCGGGGTGCGGGGTGCGGGGTGCGGGGTGCGGGGCGGGGTCAGCGGGGGGTGGGGCAGGGGGACGAGACGGTGCCCGGGCCCGTCAGGGTCGGAGTGGTCCAGACGGTGATCCCGCTCGCCGGGGCCGGCACCGTCAGCGTGTAGGTCTCCGTCGCGCCCGGCTCGAGGCGGGAGGTCACGACGGCGACGTCGCGGCGCGCGGTACGGACCTCCTGCCCGCCGACCACGGCGTCGTCCCGCCGGACCTCACCGAGCCGACCGTCGCGCGCGGAGTAGAACGACACGTTCGTCGCCAGCCACCCGGGCGGCAGCCCCGACCCGCCGTCCCCGAGCACCTGCGCCGGGAAGGTCGTGACGTCGGCGGGCGGCCGGTACCCGAGCGTCAGCTCGATGCGGGCCCGCACGTCCGACGACCCGCACCCCGTCAGGGTCACCGCCACCCGGGCGTCGAGGTCGACGTCGAGCTTGCCGGCCGTCGCGTCGTCGAGGAACACGCCGACGGCCTGCCCCACGGTGCCGGTCGGCGTCGAGGGGTCACCCGTGAGGAACGCCCCGCCGAGCGCGGACGAGGCGATCCGCGCCTGCTCGCCGGCGTCCGCCGACCACAGCGCGACCCGGCGCTGCTCCACCGCGTCAGCCGCGACCTGCACCGCCGCCCCCGCCGTCTGCGGGTCGGCCGCCGCGTCACGCAGCACCGCGAACGCCGCCGCCGCGACCTGGGCGTAGAACGCGTCGCCGGCCTTGGGGTCGCCGTAGGCGAGGTAGGCGTCGCGCAGCAGGCCGCGCAGCAGGTCCTCGCCGCCGAGCTCGGTCCCGTCCGCGCTCACGGTCCGACCGGTCGCGCCGAGGAGGTCCGCGACGACCACCGGGTCGGTCGCCAGCACACCGTCGACCTGCTGGCCGGTCGACGCGGTCCAGAACGCGGAGGCGGCCTCGGCGGCACGCGGGAAGTCGGGCGTCAGCACCGTGTCCTGCACCCACCGGCCGAGCCTGTCGCCGAACAGGGCCAGCTCGTCGTCGCTCAGCGGCAGCGCGGGCTCGGCGAGCTCCGGCAGGTCCGCGGTGCTGCGCTGACCCACGAGCCCGACGGCTCCGTCGCGCGCCTGGAGCACGCTGACAGCGCCGACGATGCCGCCCTGCGCGCGCAGCTCCGCCGGGTTGAGGGACAGCAGCAGGTACGTCCGCGGGCCGTCCTCACCCAGGAGGTCGGGCAGGACGGGCGCGAGCTCGCGGACGGTCTGCAGCGGACCCGCCGCGGCGTCGACGGCGTCGCGGACCCCCGCGACCGGGCCGGCGAGCGGCCCGGCCAGCCCGGCGGGGTCGACGGCGGCCAGGTCGGCGCGCAGCTGCTGGACGGTGACCGCCGCCCGGTCGAGCGCCGGTGCCGCGTCGGCGAGCGCCTGCAGGTCGACCCAGCCGTCGGGCACCTGAGCCGCTCCGGCCGACGCGCCCGCGCTGCCGGACGGGCCGGCGAGGGCCTCGAGGGCGTCGAGCAGGTCGGGGGCGGCATCCCCCGCGAGCGCGTCCGCCGCCCGGCCGATCGCCGAGACGGCGGCGAGGTCGTCGCCGACCACCGGCAGGTGCTCGGCCACGCGCCACACGGGGTCCTGCCCGGCGGCGTGCACGCGGGCGGCGGCGTCCTGCACCGCCGCGAGCCGGGAACGCAGGGCCGCGACGTCCAGCCGCGAGACCTCCTCGTCCGCACCGGACGTGGCGGCCTGCAGGTCCCGAGCGGCGTCGGCGGCCTGCCAGACCCGGTACGCCAGCCAGCCGCCCACCAGCAGCAGCGCCGTCAGCAGCACGGCGCCGGCCAGGAGCACACGCCGCCGGGTCGTCATCAAGCGATCGTCACATACCGGACAAATCGACCGGCATGGCAGGACCCAAGTTCACCCGGGTGGTGTCACACGGACGCGTCGGCGGCCTCGCGCGCGGCGAGCTGGTCCGCAGCGGCACGGCGAGGCGCCGGAACCTCCGGGTGCAGCACCTCGAGGTGGGGCCTCGTCCGCACGTGGTACCGCAGCTCGACCTGCCAGCGCCGCTTCGCCCACACGGCGGCGAGCGCCGAGACCAGCAGGGCCGTGATCGAGCCGATGCCGATCGACCAGCGCGGGCCGAACGTCTCCCCGATCCAGCCCACGATCGGCGACCCGATCGGCGTCGCCCCCAGCATCACGATCATGTAGAGGGACATCACCCGCCCGCGCACCGTCGGGTCGGTCGACATCTGGATCGTCGTGTTCGCCGCGGTCAGCATCGTCAGGGACGCCAGGCCCACCGGGATGCACGCGACCGCGTAGGAGACGTACGTCGGCATCAGCGCCTGGACGCCGGTCGCCACCCCGAACGCGAACGCCGCCCCGATCACGAGGCGCACCCGAGGTCGCTCGCGCCGGGCCGCGAGCAGCGCCCCGCCGAGCGACCCGATCGCCAGCACCGACCCGAGGATCCCGTACTCCCCCGCCCCCTTGTCGAACTCCGCCCGTGCCATGAGGGCCGACGTCATCTGGAAGTTGAGGCCGAACGTCGACACCACGCCGATGACCGCCATGATCACGAGGATGTCGGAGCGACGGCGGACGTAGCGCACACCCTCCCGGATCTGGCCTTTCGCGCGCCGGGCGACCGGCATCGGGTGCAGCTCGGACGTCCGCATCGCCACGAGCGCGAGGATCGTCGCCGCGAACGAGACCCCGTTGATGACGAACACCCAGCCCGTCCCGACCGCCGCGATGAGCAGCCCCGCGAGCCCCGGCCCGATCAGACGCGCCGCGTTGAACGACGTGCTGTTGAGCCCCACGGCGTTCGACAGCCGCCCCGCGGGCACCAGCTCCGCCACGAACGTCTGCCGCACCGGCTGGTCGATCGCGGCGACGGCACCGAGCAGCGCCGCGAAGACGTAGACGTGCCAGAGCTCCGCACGACCCGAGAGCACCAGGGCACCCAGGCCGAACGCGAGCACGCCCTGCGCGCCCTGCGTGATCATCAGCAGCTTGCGGCGGTTCACCCGGTCGGCGAGCAGGCCGGCCCACGCGGACAGCAGCAGCGTCGGGGCGAACTGGAGCGCCGTGGTGATGCCGACCGCCAGCCCCGAGTCGTCGGACAGGTCGGTGAGCACCAGCCAGTCCTGGCCGACACGCTGCATCCAGGTGCCGATGTTCGCGACGAGCGCGCCGGCGAACCACAGGCGGTAGTTGACGTACTTCAGCGAGGCGAAGGTGGAGTTCATGCAGGCGGCCTCATCCTGCCGCGATCCGGCGCAGCAGCACGGCGGCCTGCGCCAGGGTCCGGCGCTCGTCGGGGGTCAGGTCCTTGAGCTGGTCGGCGAGCCACGCGTCGCGGCGGCGGCGGGTCTCCCGGACCTCGGCCTCCCCTGCGTCCGTCAGGCTCACGACGACCTGCCGCCCGTCCGTCGGGTGCTCGGACTTCGCGACGAACCCCAGCCCGACCAGGGCGTTCACGGTGCGGGTCATCGACGGCGGCTGCACGTGCTCGGCCTCGGCGAGTGCCCCGGGCGTCAGCGGGCCCTCGCGCAGCAGGATCGCGAGGACGTTGAACTGCGGGTCCGGCAGGTCGGCGGCGCCGCGCCGCGAGCGGATGCGCCGCGTGGACTTGCCGAGCGCGACGCGCAGCTCGCCCGCGAGCGTCGACGGCCGGCACTGCGCCGCGGGCACGCGCGGCTCCTCGGGGAGGTCGGCGGCAGGCATGTCGTTAGCCTAGCTCATTACCTTCGCTAACGACACCGCCGCCCCTCCGGCCGCCGCACCCGCGAGCCGGTCGGCTCGTCGAGAGTGCAGTCGTTGCGGGTCTCACCGCTCTGAACCCCGCAACGACTGCACTCTCGTGGGGCAGCACGGGCGGGAGGTCGAGCGGGCCGGGTAGGTCGAGCAGGCCGCACGGGTCAGAGCAGTCCGCACGGGTCGGTCAGCGGGGACGGGTCCTCCACAGGGCCAACCGGATGGCCCGGTCCCCAGGACGACCACCCGGGTGCAGCCCCTCGCGGGCCCGACGCGTCACCGTGGCTGCATGCCGCAACGCCCCGCTCCTGTGCCGTCAGGGCTCGGGGCGGCGTTCAGCGTCCGCGAGGGCCGGGCCGCGGGCATGACACCGGCGCAGCTCCGTCGTGAGTCCCTCCGGGCGCCGACCCGCGGCGTCCGCGCCACCGGACCGCCCCCGGAGACGGTCGACGTCCTGGCCCGGTGCCGCGAGGCCTTGCCGTGGCTACCGGCGGACGCGGTGTTCTGCGGCGTGACGGCGCTCGCGCTGCTGCACGTGGACCTGCCGCGAGGCGTCGACCCGGCGGGCGCTCTGCACGTCGAGGTCGGCCCGGGCACCACGCCGCCGCGTCGGCCGGGTGTCCGGGGCCATCGCCGTAGCGGGCCCGGGGTCCCCACGCGGTTGCTCGCGGGCGGCGTGCGGGTGATGCCACCCGAGGTGGTGTGGACCCGGATGGGCGGCGAGCTCGACGAGGAGGAGCTCGTCGTGCTCGGCGACGCGCTCACCCGCCGACGCGCCCCGCTGTCGTCCGTCGGCGGGCTCGAGGACGCCCTCGCGCTCCTGCCGCCGAGGGCCCGTGGCCGGCGACGGCTGCGCGCGGCGCTGTCGCAGGTCCGACCTCGCACGGACTCGCCGATGGAGACACGGCTGCGCCTCCTGGTCGTCAGGGGAGGCCTCCCCGAGCCGGTCGTCAACCTGCCGGTGCTGTCGGGCGCCGGGACGTTCGTCGCCCTGCCGGACCTCAGCTACCCGGCGTCGAAGGTCGCGATCGAGTACGACGGGGACGTGCACCGGACGGACCGCACGACCTGGCGGCGGGACATCGGCCGGCGCCAGGTGATGGAGGCGCTCGGCTGGCGGGTCGTCACGTGCACCGCGGACGACCTCCGACGGCCCGCCCGGGCACTCACCTGGATCCGCGCGGCCCTCACCCGGCCCGACGAGGTTGCAGCAGATGCGGGGTTCAGCGCGACGAACCCCGCAGCTGCTGCAATCTCGACGCGAGGCGCGGGCGGGCGGTGAGGGACAGGGACGGCTGACGGGCGCGGGTCAGGGGCGGCCGAGGGCGCGGTACGTCCACCCGGCGGCCCGCCAGCGGGCCGGGTCCAGCACGTTGCGGCCGTCGAGGATGCGGCGCTCCGCGACGAGGCCCGCGATCGAGTCCGGGTCGAGCGTGCGGTACTCCGCCCACTCCGTGGCCAGCAGCACGACGTCCGCGCCGGTCACGGCCTCCTCGACGGTCGGCGCGAACGCGAGCCCCGGCCAGGCGGCGCGGGCGTTGTCGACGGCCTGCGGGTCGGTGACCGTGACGTGCGCGCCCTGGAGCTGCATCTGCGCGGCGACGGACAGGGCCGGCGAGTCGCGGGTGTCGTCGGAGTCGGGCTTGAACGCGGCACCGAGCACGGCGATGCGGCGGCCGACGATGGACCCGTCGCACACCTCGCGGGCGAGGTCGACCATGCGGACCCGGCGGCGCATGTTGATGGCGTCGACCTCCCGCAGGAACGACAGCGCCTGGTCGACGCCGAGCTCGCCGGCGCGGGCCATGAACGCCCGGATGTCCTTGGGCAGGCAGCCGCCGCCGAAGCCGAGGCCCGCGTTGAGGAACCTGCGGCCGATGCGGGCGTCGTAGCCGATGGCGTCGGCGAGGCGGGTGACGTCGGCCCCGGTCGCCTCGCACAGCTCGGCCATGGCGTTGATGAACGAGATCTTGGTCGCGAGGAACGAGTTCGCGGCGACCTTCACGAGCTGCGCGGTGGCGTAGTCGGTGACCACCAGCGGGGTGTCGTCGGCGAGCGGCGTGGCGTAGACCTCGTCGAGCAGGACGCGGGCGCGCTCGCCCTCCGCGGTGGGGACGCCCGCGTCGTCCGTCGGGAGGCCGTAGACGAGACGGTCGGGGTGCAGCGTGTCCTGCACGGCGAAGCCCTCGCGCAGGAACTCGGGGTTCCACACGAGCGTCGCGCCCGTCCCGCTGAGCCGCTCGGCCAGGGCCTCGGCGGTGCCGACGGGGACGGTGGACTTGCCGACCACCAGGTCGCCGGGCTGCAGGTGCGGGAGCAGCGCCGCGAACGCGTCCTCGACGTAGCTGAGGTCGGCGCGGAACTCGCCGTGCTTCTGCGGGGTGCCGACGCAGAGGAAGTGGACCTGCGCCCCGGCGACCGCTGCCGTGTCCGTGGTGAACTCGAGCCGGCCGGTGCCCTGCGACTCGGTCAGCAGCTCGGGGAGGCCGGGCTCGTAGAACGGCGCCCTGCCGGCGGCGAGCATCTCGATCTTCGCGGGGACGACGTCGACCCCGACGACGGTGTGACCGAGCTTGGCCATGCTGGCCGCGTGCACGGCTCCCAGGTAGCCGCACCCGATGACCGACACGCGCATGACTGCTCCTTCGACCGACACGTGGGACGGCGTCGAACCTACCCTGCGGGGTGTTGCGCAGGCACACAGGACATTTCCGGCACGCCGGCCCCGCGAGTCTCACGGGGCCGGCGTCGACCGGTCGGGGACGTCGCGCCTAGAGGCCGAGCCAGCCCTTGATCGGGCCGATGAGGAAGTAGACGACGAACAGCACGCCGGCGACCCACATCAGCGGGTGCACCCGGCGGATCTTGCCCATCGCCAGCTTGATGACGATGAACGAGATGACGCCCGCGCCGATGCCGACGGTGATGGAGTAGCTGAACGGCATGAGCACGATGGTCAGGAACGCCGGGACGGCGACCTCGAAGTTCTTCCAGTCGATGCCCGACACCTGCATCACCATGAGGAAGCCGACGACGACGAGCGCCGGGGTGGCGGCCTCGAACGGCACCATGTCGACCAGCGGGGACAGGAACGTCGCCAGCAGGAACGCGACGCCGGTGGTCACGGACGCCAGGCCGGTGCGGGCACCGTCGCCGACGCCCGCGGCCGACTCCACATAGGACGTGTTGGACGACACCGAGGCGGCACCGCCGGCGGCCGCGGCGAGCGAGTCGACGACGAGGATCTGCTTCGTGCGCGGCGGGTTCCCCTGCTCGTCGAGGAGCCCGGCCTCGCCGCCGACGGCCACCATCGTGCCCATCGTGTCGAAGAAGTCCGCGATCATCACCGAGAACACCAGCAGGATGACGGCGACGAGGCCGATCTTCTCGATCGACCCGAACAGCGAGAACTGGCCGAGCAGCGAGAAGTCCGGGGTGGCCACGACGCTGTCGGGCAGCTGCGGCACGTTGAGCTCCCAGCCGCCCGGGTTGTCCGCGCTCTGCCCGCCGATGGACCCGACCGCCTCGACGACGATCGCGAGGACGGTGGCGCTGGCGATCGCGATGAGGATGGCGCCCTTGACCTTGCGCGCCATGAGGATGATCGCGAGGAACAGGCCGACGACGAACACGAGCAGCGGCCAGGAGCCGAGCGAGCCGGCGATGCCGAGCTCCACGGGCGTGGCCTGGCTGAGCGGGATGCGGACGAACCCGGAGTCCACCAGACCGATGAAGGCGATGAACAGGCCGATGCCGACGCTGATGGCCGTCTTGAGCTCCATGGGGACGGCCTTGAACACGGCCTCCCGGAACCCGGTGAGCACGAGCACCAGGATGATGAGGCCCTCGAGCACCACGATGCCCATCGCGTCGGCCCACGTCATGTCGGGCAGCGAGGCGATCGAGTAGGCGACCACCGCGTTGAGGCCGAGCCCCGCGGCGAGGGCGAGCGGGAAGTTCGCCACCACGCCCATGAGGATGGACATCACGCCGGCGACGAGGGCGGTCGTCGCGGCGATCATGCCGATGTTCGGCTCGGACCCGCCGCCGAGGAACGACCCGGAGCCGTCCTGCACGGTGCCGATGATCAGGGGGTTCAGCACGATGATGTAGCTCATCGTGAAGAAGGTGACGAGGCCGCCGCGGATCTCGGTCCCGATCGTCGAGCCGCGCTCGGAGATCTTGAAGAACCGGTCGATCGCGTTCCGCGGCTGGACGGGCGCAGACGCGGGCGCCCCCGTGGAGGTGGTGGACATGGGGCGAAGTGTGGCAGAACCGTGAAGGGCGCCGCGCCCCCGTCCGTGAACGTTCACCTCCCGGAAACACGACGCGCCCGGCGGCCCGCCCCGGGAGCCGTCAGAGCACGAGCACCGACGCGCAGCCCTTGCCGTAGCCGGACACCTCGACCTCGAGGTCGAGCCGCCGGACGTACGCGAGCACCCACTGCGCGACGTCGGCGGGCAGCGGGTCGCGCGGCGCGTAGACGGCGTCGAGCTTGAGGTGCGGGGCGTCGCCGACGTTGAACAGCGCGGCGGTGACGTTGAGGATCTCCCCGGCGTTCTCCGTGAGCGCCGCGGGGAGGGTCTCCTCCTCGACGGCGGCCTGCGCGGTGCGCGCCGGCACGAGGGCGATCGCCGCGCCGAGGTGGGCGGCGAGCGGCAGGTCGAACAGGACGAGCGCGGACAGCTTCATCAGCCTGTCGACGAAGACGCCCACGAGGGCACCGCCGTTCAGCACGGGGTCGACCATCGGGCCGCCCGTGGTGACCTCGATGTCCCTGCCGACGAGGCCCTCCCAGTGCTCGCGGACCTCCAGGGCGCTGGGCAGCGGCGTCCCGCTCATGCCAGCACCGGGTCGATCGCGTCGCGGAACGTGTCCGCGGTGAACGGCTTGGCGATGAGGAACAGGGCACCCGCCTCGTCGGCCAGCGTCCGCATCTCGTCCGACCCCTCCGAGGTGACGAAGCCGAACGGGGTCGAGAACCCCTCCGCCCGCAGCCGGCGCAGCAGGTCGATACCGGTGAGGTTCGGCATGTTCCAGTCCGAGAGCACGACGTCCGGCTCGTCGGCGCGGACCGCCTCGAGCGCCTCCTGGCCGTCGGACGCCTCGCGGACGTCCCAGTCGTAGCCGGCCTGGCGCAGCGTGCGGATCACGATCTGCCGCATGACGCGGCTGTCGTCGGCGATGAGCACGCGGATCATGCTCGTCACTTCCCTTCGGGTCGGGGCGCCGGGGCCGGGGCCGCGGCGGGTCGGGCGGTCGGCGCGGAGGTCACGGGAACAACCAGACCACGACGACGACGGGGCGGCCACGCCAGTCCAGGCGCAGCTCGTGGGTGAGCGAGGTGCCGGGGACGACCGGCAGCTCGGTGGCGACCTCCGGCAGGGTCAGCGTGCCCTGCGACGGCAGCAGCGCCTTGACGTTGCCGCCGACGACGTTCGCGACCTCACCGAACGCGTCGACGAGGTCCTCAGGACCGACCGGCTCGCCGGCAGCCATGCCGAGCAGCGCGCGCGTGAGCTCGTGCGCGGTCGGCACGTCGGTGGTGACGGCGGCCCGGCCGGCGAGCTCGCCACGCACGTCCACCCAGGCGACCAGCGGCTCGGCGGGCACCGGCACGTCGCCCTCCCAGGGGCGCAGGTAGCCGGGCTCGCCGTCGATCATGGCGGCGAACACCTCCTCGGCGATCGCGTACACCTGGTCGTGCTCCACGGCGGCGGTCATACGGGCTCCTCGGCAGGGACGAGCCCGAGCAGGTCGAGCTTGTCGCGGATGGCGTCGATGGTGAACGGCTTGATGAGGTACTCGTGGGCGCCCGCCGCGAGGGCCCGGACGATCTGCCCGTGCTCGCTCTCCGTCGTGACCATCATCAGCGTGATGTTCCGCCAGGCGGGCACGGCGCGGACGCGCGTGACGAAGGTCAGCCCGTCCATGACCGGCATGTTCCAGTCGATGCAGGCGAGGTCCACCTCCTCCCCGGACTCCAGCACGTCGAGCGCCTGCTGGCCGTCGCCGGCCTGGACCGTGGCGAAGCCGAGGTCCTCCAGGGCGCTCGCGACGATGCGGCGCATGGTCCGCGAGTCGTCGATGACGAGGGCTCTCATCGCGTCACTCCTTGTTCGGGTGCCGTGCCGGGGCGGCCGGCCGGGACGGTCGGGAAGGCGGGAGCTCCCACGCGCGGGCGCGCGGGCGGCAGCGGGGTGCTGGTGGGCCAGGCCGCGGCGGTCCGCGCCGGCGCGGGCGCGGCCGGGGCGAGGGCCGCGGCGGGTGCCGGACGCTGGCGCGGCACCAGGCCGGCGTGCACCGGCCGGTACACGGAGCCGCGTTCGACGGGCACGCGCTCCCAGTCCCCGTCGACACCGATCGTCGTCTCCGCGGCGCCGAGCACGAGGAACCCGCCCGGCTTGAGCACGCGGTGCACCCGGGACAGGATCGAGCGCTTCGTCCCGAGGTCGAAGTAGATGAGCACGTTGCGCAGGAACACGATGTCGAACGGCCCGGTGGGCGGCAGGTCCAGCAGGTTGTGCTTCTGGAACGTCACCGCCCGCCGGAGCGCGTCGGAGATCTGCCAGTCCGCGCCGGAGCGCTGGAAGTGCCGGACGAGCATGGGCGCGGGCAGGCCCCGGTTGACCTCGAGCTGGGAGTACCGGCCGGAGCGCGCCTGGGCGAGTACCTGGTCGGACAGGTCGGTGGCGGTGATCTCGACGCGGACGCCGGGGCCGAGCACGTCCGCGAGGGTCATCGCGATCGAGTACGGCTCCTGACCGGTCGAGCAGGCGGCCGACCAGACACGCACGGAGTCCAGCACGGGGCGCTCGGCGCGGAGCGTCGGCACGACGTGGGTGCGCAGCGCGGAGAACGGTGTGGCGTCCCGGAACCAGGACGTCTCGTTGGTGGTGAGCGCTTCCACGATCTGCGCGAGGTCGGACTCGCGGCGGCCCGCGCGGACCTCCCGGACGTAGGCGTCGACGCCGGCGTGGCCGCCCTCGCGGGCGAGCGGCAGCAGCCGGCTCTCCACGAGGTACTCCTTGCCTGCCTCGAGCTGGATGGCGCTGCGACGGCGCACGACGTCCGCGACGAAGGCGAACGTCTCCTGGGTCAGGCTCATGGCCGACCTCCGATCGGTGCGGTCGGCCGGCTGCCCGCACGGGCGAGCACGGCTTCGAGGGCGGGGGCTACCTCCCCGAGGGGCAGGACGCGGTGGGCGAGGCCGGCGGCGGCGACGGCCCCCGGCATGCCCCAGACGACGCTCGTGGCCTCGTCCTGGACCAGCACGGTGCCGCCGGCGGCGACGACGTCCTCGCAACCGGTGCGGCCGTCGGCGCCCATGCCGGTGAGCACGACCGCGAGGAGCTGGCCACCGAGCTCGCGGACCGCGGAGCGGAACAGGACGTCGACCGCGGGGCGGCAGAAGTTCACGGGCGGGCCGTCGGTGAGCACGGTGCGCAGGGCACCGGCGGAGCGGCTCACCTCCAGGTGGTGGTCGCCGGCCGCGACGTAGACGGTGCCCGCCCGCAGCGCCTCGCCGTCGGTGGCCTCCACGACCGTCGCCGGGCCGAGCCGGTCGAGACGGGCCGCGAGCTGGCGGGTGAACACCGGGGGCATGTGCTGCACGACGAGCACCGGCACCGGTGGCGGGGCGGACAGCGCGCCCAGCACGCGGGACAGCGCCTCCGGGCCGCCGGTGGACGACCCGAGGACGACGGCGGACACCGGGTGCGGCGTGGGCGCGGGCCGCAGGACGACGGGGCGCCGCGCGGACGCGGCCCCAGGGTCACGTCACGCCCGACGTCGTCCTCAGCGAGCGGCCCGCCGAAGCCGAGGACCGGGCGGGAGCTCAGCCACCCGAGCGACCACGCCGGCCGCCGCCCGGGAGCCCCCGCCGCGGCACGAGCGCCTTGATCTTGGGGATCAGCTCGCTCGCGACCCGGTCCAGCGACTCCTGGACGCTGCCGACGTTCGCCGGCTTCGTCACGTAGTCCGTGGCGCCCGCGACGAGCGCGTCCAGGGTGGCCGACGCGCCGCGCTCCGTGAGCGTCGAGAACATGATGATCGGCATGGTCTGCCGGCCCCGGCGCAGGGCGCGGACCGCCTCGATGCCGTTCATCTCCGGCATCTCGATGTCCATCGTCACGAGGTCCGGCCCGAGCTGCTCCACCTTGGCCAGCGCGATGCGGCCGTTGGACGCGAAGCCCACCACCTCGATGTCGGGGTCGCGCGAGAGCGAGTCCGTCACCAGCCGGCGGACGACGACCGAGTCGTCGACCACCAGCACGCGGATCCTGGTCATGGGCTCCCCTGGGACGGAACGGACCGGCCGCACCGGCCGGTTCGTGGTTCTGATCGGTCGGTGCGGCCGGTTCCTGAGCGGCGCCGCGTGGCGGAGCGGGGCGTCAGTAGGTGAAACGTGCGACCCGGTCGTGCAGGTCGGCGGACAGCGTCGCGAGGTCGGCCACGTGGGTCGAGACCTCGCCCAGCACGCCCGCCGACCGGGACGCCGCGCCCGCGACCCCGGTGATGTTGCTCGCGATCTCCCCCGAGCCCGTGGCGGCCTCCGCCACCGACCGGGACATCTCGTTGGTCGTGGCCGTCTGCTCCTCCACGGCGGAGGCGATCGTGAGCTGGTAGTCGTTGATCGACGCGATGATCTGCGCGATCTCCCCGATCGCCACGACGGCGGCACCCGTGTCGTTCTGGATGGCCTCGACGCGGCGCGCGATGTCGTCGGTGGCGCGCGCCGTCTCCTGCGCGAGCTCCTTGACCTCGCCGGCGACGACGGCGAAGCCCTTGCCGGCCTCCCCGGCACGCGCGGCCTCGATCGTCGCGTTCAACGCCAGCAGGTTCGTCTGCTCCGCGATGGAGGTGATGACCTTCACCACGTTCCCGATCTCCTGGCTGGAGGCACCCAGGCGGGCGACCTGCTCGTTGGTCGCGGCGGCCACGTCGGTGGCCTGCCCGGCGACCTTGGCGGCCTCCGAGGCGTTCTGGGCGATCTCGCGGATCGACGCCCCCATCTGCTCGGCGCCGGCCGCGACGGCCTGCACGTTGCGGGAGACCTCCTCGGCGGCGGCCGCCACGACCCCCGCCTGCGCGGACGTCTCCTGGGATCCCTCGACCACGGTGCCGTTGGAGGCCGCGAGGGTCGCGGCGGTCCGCTCCACGGAACGGGCCGCGGTGACGACACCGGACAGCGTCGTGCGCAACGACTCCTGGGCCTGCGCGAGCGCTGCGGCCATCCGTCCCGTCTCGTCCCGCCAGGGCACGTCGGCCTGCACCGTCAGGTCCCCGTCGGCCATCGCCTCGAGCGAGCCCTGGACGCTGCGCACCGCGGTGGTGATGCGCCGGATCACGAGCACGGCGAGCACGCCGGACAGCGCCGCACCGACGACGAACGCCACGACGAGCGCGAGGATCGTCCGGTTCACCTCGGCACGGCTCGCCGCGAGGATGTCGTCGACCTGCGCGTCGACCTGACCCTGCGCGAGCGCCAGGGCCCGACCGGCCCAGTCGGGGTCGGCGGACGCGTCCGCGGCCAGCGCCGTGCGCAGGCCGGCGAGGTCCCCGTCCTCGACGAGCGGCAGCAGGGTGGCGTCGCGGTACGCGACCCAGGCGTCCCAGCGGTCGACGAAGTCCCTCCACTGCCGGGTCCCCGACTGCGGGAACGCGGAGATCGCGTCGATCTGCGAGGCGACGTCCCGGTCGGTCCACGCGGAGGACTCCAGGAGCTGCGCCCGCACGGAGTCGTCCGTGGCCTCGGCGGCGCGGTGCACCAGCAGGTGGCTGCGGGTCTGCGCGGCACGCAGCTCCGACATCGCCGACTGCAGGTCGCCCGTCAGGCCGGACATCTGCTCCAGGTGCTGCCCGGCGCGGAACAGCGCGATCGCCCCGACCCCGCCGACGACGGCGAACGTGCCCCCGAGCACCAGCAGGGAGACGGCGATCTTCAGGGCCACCGGGCGGTCCCAGAACCAGGACGCCCGGCGCCGGGGCGCGTGCTGCGCGGCGGTGCGGTCGGTGGCCATCAGCCCAGCTCCTCGGCGGTGTAGTAGCGGCCGGCCACGAGGACCTGGCGGTAGTTCTGCTCGGTGACGACCTGCGGCGTCAGCAGGAAGGACGGGACGACCTTCACGCCGTTGTCGTAGGACCGGGAGTCGTTGGTCTCCGGCTCCGCGCCGTCCAGCAGCGCCCGGACCATCGACACGGCCACCTCGGCGAGCTGGCGGGTGTCCTTGTAGACCGTCGCGTACTGCTCGCCGGCGGCGATGGACTTGGCGGAGGCGAGCTCGGCGTCCTGGCCGGTCACGACGGGCAGCGGCTGGTCGGCCGTGCCGTAGCCGATGGTCTTCACGGCGTCGAGCACCGCGATCGAGATGCCGTCGTACGGCGAGAGCACCCCGTCCAGCCGGCGGTCGGCGTACAGCGGCAGCAGCGTGTCCATCCGGGCGGTCGCGTTCTTCGGGTCCCACTTGTCGGTGGCGACCTCCTCGAAGCCGGTCTCCCCGGAGGGCACCGTCAGCACACCGGAGTCGAGGTACGGCTGCAGGACGCCCATCGCGCCGTCGAAGAACACCGTCGCGTTGTTGTCGTCCGTCGAGCCGGCGAACAGCTCGACGGCGAACGGGCCGGTGACGTCCGTGCGGTCACCCGCCTCGTCGAGCAGGCCGAGCCCCTGCAGGAGGGTGGTGGCCTGCTGCACGCCGACGCGCGCGTTGTCGAACGTCGCGTAGTAGTCGACGTCGCCGGACTCCCGGATCAGCCGGTCGTAGGCGATCACCGGGATGTCCGCCGCGGCAGCCTCCCCCAGCACGTCCTTGAGCGCCACGCCGTCGATGGACCCGATCACGAGCGCGTCCGCGCCCGCCGCGATCATGTCCTCGAGCTGGGCGACCTGCGTGGGCACGTCGTTCTCGGCGTACTCCAGGTCGACGTCGTACCCCAGCGCGAGCAGCTGGTCCTGCACGTTCTCGCCGTCCGCGATCCAGCGCTCCGACGTCGTCGTCGGCATTGCGACGCCGACCAGCGGCCGGTCCCCGTCGTCCTCCGCACCGGTCGCCGACGCGCACCCGGCGAGCACCCCGGCCACGGCGACCGCGGTGGCGGCGGCGGCCGGACGGCGCTTCCCCTGCCTCATGTGGACTCCCTCGTCTGTGCGGCGCGACACTGCCCGTCGTCGCCGTGCCGTCTGGATCGGATGCGGTGCCCAGGATGTGAGCGCTCCCGCGGTCACGTGGCCCAACCGGAGCAGTCCTGCGGGTGAACGCCCGGCATTCAGTAGGAGAACTGCGACACCCGGCCGCGCAGGTCCTCCGAGAGCCGCGCGAGCTCCGCGACCGCCCCGCCCATCTGGCCGAGCGTCTGCGACGACGTCGCCGCGGCCGACGCCACCCCGGTGATGTTGGTGGCGATCTCCCCGGAACCCGTCGCGGCCTCGGCCACCGACCGGGACATCTCCGTGGTCGTGGCGGTCTGCTCCTCCACGGCGCTGGCGATGGTGAGCTGGTAGTCGTTGATGCTCGCGATGATCTGCGAGATCTCGCCGATCGCGGTCACGGCCGACCCCGTGTCCGCCTGGATCGCCTCGACGCGCCGGGCGATGTCCTCGGTCGCCTTGGCCGTCTCCTGGGCCAGCTCCTTCACCTCGCCCGCGACGACGGCGAAGCCCTTGCCGGCCTCCCCGGCGCGCGCGGCCTCGATCGTGGCGTTCAGCGCCAGCAGGTTCGTCTGCTCCGCGATCGAGGTGATGACCTTCACCACGTTGCCGATCTCCTGCGAGGACGACCCCAGCCGGGCGACCTGCTCGTTCGTGACGGTCGCCGCCTCCGTGGCCTGCCCGGCGACCTTCGCCGCCTGCGACGCGTTCTGCGCGATCTCCCGGATGCTCGCGCCCATCTGCTCCGCGCCCGCCGCGACGGTCTGCACGTTGCGCGACACCTGCTCCGCCGCAGCCGCCACCACACCCGCCTGCGCCGACGTCTCGTCGGAACCGGCCACGACCTGGTTCGACGCCGCCGACAGCTCCTCCGCCGCCGCCGCGACCGTCTGCGCCGTCTCCGCGACGCCCGCCACCAGCGCCCGCAGGCTCCGCTGGGTGCGCTCCAGGTCCACCGCGAGCCGGCCGAGCTCGTCACCACCCGTCACGCCCGGGGGCACGGTGAGGTCGCCGTCGCCGGCGGCCGCCAGGCTGCGGGACACCCCGCGGAGCCGGCGCACGATGCCGCGAGCGACCGCCACCGCGATGGCGGCCGCCGCCAGCGCGCCGAGGACGGCGACGAGCACGGTCGCGAGGGCGGAGCGGCCCGCGAGCGTGTCGGTCTCGGCCGCCAGCGCCTCCGCCTGCTCGCCCTGGGCCGCGGTCTCGACCTGCAGCGCGTCCATGACCGCGGTGGTCAGCGGCCGGATGGTCTCGTCGAAGTACGCCGCGAACCCGGCGTCGTCGCCCGCGTCGGCCAGCGGGAACAGCGTGTCCTCCGCAGCCGCGTAGTACGCATCCAGCGCCGCGACGATCGCGTCCACCTGGGCCCCGTCGACGGCGCCCGCCCGGTACTCGTCGATCTGGGCGTCCAGGTCCTGCTGGCGCTCCGTCAGCTCCTGCACCAGCGTCGCGCGGGTCTCGTCGTCCGCGATGCCGTACTGGATCACCCGGGCGCGGTCGCCCTGGTAGGACCGCTGGATCTCGGTGAGCTGCTGGAGCGGGACGACGTTGCCCGCGTACATCTCGGCCGCGTCCGCCCGCAGGGTACGCAGCGAGGCGACGGCGACGGCCGTGACGACGGCGGTCATGGCCGCCATCACGGCGACGGCCGTCATGATCTTCACGAGGACGGGCCGGTCGGCCCAGAGCCGGCGGGTGGAGGCATCGTGCTGCGCGCTCATCGTGGTCGGTTCGCCCTTCCGGTACGGAGTCGGTCCTCCCTCCCATCGGCGGGGCACGGCCGGTCCGAAGCGCTTTCCGCCGCCCGGTGAGCGGGCGGTGACCCGCCCCGGGGGGCACGACGAGCGCTCCGGGGCGGGGCACGACGAGCGCCCCGGGGCGCCGGCTCCCCGGGGCGCTCGCGCCGCCGTGGCTAGAGCCGGAAGCCGCCGACCTGGGCGCGCAGGTCCTCCGACATCCGGGCGAGCTCGGCGATGGCCCCGCCCATCTGGTTGAGGGTCTGGCTGGCCTCGGAGGCCGCGGAGGCGACGCCGGTGATGTTCGTGGCGATCTCCCCCGAACCCGTCGCGGCCTCGGCCACCGACCGGGACATCTCGTTCGTGGTCGCCGTCTGCTCCTCCACCGCCGACGCGATCGTCAGCTGGTAGTCGTTGATCGACGCGATGATCTGCGAGATCTCCCCGATCGCCGCCACCGCACCCGAGGTGTCGCCCTGGATCGCCTCCACCCGCCGCGCGATGTCCTCCGTCGCCTTCGCCGTCTCCTGCGCCAGCTCCTTGACCTCACCCGCCACGACCGCGAAGCCCTTACCGGCCTCCCCCGCGCGCGCCGCCTCGATCGTCGCGTTCAGCGCCAGCAGGTTCGTCTGCTCCGCGATCGACGTGATCACCTTCACCACGTTCCCGATCTCCTGGCTCGAGACCCCGAGCCGCGACACCTGCTCGTTGGTGCTCGCCGCGACCTCGGTCGCCTGCCCGGCGACCTTCGCCGCCTGCGAGGAGTTCTGCGCGATCTCCCGGATCGAAGCCCCCATCTGCTCCGCGCCCGCCGCGACGGTCTGCACGTTGCGCGACACCTGCTCGGCCGCAGCCGCCACCACACCCGCCTGCGCCGACGTCTCGTCCGAACCGGCCACGACCTGGTTCGACGCCGCCGACAGCTCCTCCGCCGCCGCCGCGACCGTCTGCGCCGTCTCGACCACGCCGGAGATCGCGCCGCGCAGGTTGCCCTGCGCCCGGGTCAGCGCCCGGGCCATCCGGCCGAGCTCGTCGTCGGAGTCGACCTGGGGCGTCACCGTCAGGTCGCCGTCCGCGAGCGCCTCGACCGCGCGCTGCACCTCGGTCACCTGGCGCCGGATCATCCCGGCGATCACCAGGCCGACCACGGCGACCAGAGCCACGCCGAGGACGAGCACCACGACGAGCACGACGGTGCTCGACCACGCCTCGGCCTGCGCCTCGTCCGCGACGCCCTGCAGGTGGGCGCGGACGGCCTTCTCGGCCGTCTCCAGGCCCGCGATCATGCCGTCGAGCGCGGTCTGGGCCTCGCCCGCGGTGACCCGGCCGAACGTGACCTGGTCGTTGTTCAGGGCGGCGGGCACCAGCTGCTCGTCCCGGATCTGCGTCCACGCGACCCAGCCGGCCGTGAAGTCGTCCCACCCCTCGACGGTGTTCTCGCCGATGCCCGCCTCGAACGCGTCCGCGGCGGCCTGCAGGTCGGCGTCCGTCGCGGCGATCGCGTCGAGCGCGGCCTGCCGCTGCTCCTGCGTGTCCGTCTGGCTGGCGCCCGCCTGCGCGACGAGCATCCGCGCCTTGAGCTCCTCCTGGTGCACCATGGCGAGCGGGGTGGCGACGTCCGCGTTGACCTCCTGGACGCTCGCGGTGCTCGCCGCGAGGTCGTCCAGCCGCAGCACGGCGAAGGTGCCCGTGGCCGCGACCATCACGACCACCAGCGCCAGCAGCTGGAGGATCTTGGTGCGCACGCCGCGGTTCGCGAACCAGGCGGTGCCGCGGCGGGTGCCGCGAGGACGGGGCCCCGACGCCGGCGCCTGGCCGTGGCCGCGCTGGGTGGGCACCCGGTCGACCGTCGGCACCCGCGCGGGCGTCGACACCGTCGTCGTGGTGACGCTCATGGTGGGTCCTTCCTGTCCGTCCCCTGCTGCCCCACCGATCGTCCGCACGCGCCACCGGCTGAGCCCGGCAGCGGGTGATTGCCGCACGACGACGCGCCGCGCCGCCCCACCCCGGGGCCGCGCGGCGCGTCGTCGGTGCGGTCAGTAGGTGAAGCGGGACACCCGGCCGCGCAGGTCCTCCGAGAGCCGCGCGAGCTCCGCGACCGCCCCGCCCATCTGGCCGAGCGTCTGCGAGGACGTCGCCGCCGCGGACGCGACGCCGGTGATGTTCGACGCGATCTCCCCCGAACCCGTCGCGGCCTCGGCCACCGACCGGGACATCTCCGTGGTGGTCGCCGTCTGCTCCTCGACCGCCGAGGCGATCGTGAGCTGGTAGTCGTTGATGCTCGCGATGATCTCCGAGATCTCGCCGATCGCGGTCACGGCCGACCCGGTGTCCGTCTGGATCGCCTCGACGCGGCGCACGATGTCCTCGGTGGCCTTCGCCGTCTCCTGGGCCAGCTCCTTCACCTCACCGGCGACCACCGCGAAGCCCTTGCCGGCCTCACCGGCTCGGGCCGCCTCGATCGTCGCGTTCAGCGCCAGCAGGTTCGTCTGCTCCGCGATCGACGTGATCGCCTTCACCACGTTGCCGATCTCCTGGCTCGAGACGCCGAGCCGCGACACCTGCTCGTTGGTCGCCTGCGCGACGCCCGTGGCCTGCGCCGCGACCTTCGCCGCCTGCGACGCGTTCTGCGCGATCTCCCGGATGCTGGCGCCCATCTGCTCGGCACCCGCCGCCACCGTCTGCACGTTGCGCGACACCTGCTCCGCCGCAGCCGCCACCACACCCGCCTGCGCCGACGTCTCGTCCGAGCCCGCGACCACCTGCGTCGAGGCCGCCGACAGCTCCTCGGCCGCAGCGGCGACCGTGTGCGCGGTCTCCGCCACGCCCGACACGACGCCGCGCAGGCTCTCCTGGGCCGTGCCGAGCGACCGCGCCATCGCGCCGAGCTCGTCCACGCTGCGCACGTCCGCCCCGACCGTCAGGTCACCCTCCGCCATCGCCTCGAGCGCCTGCTGCACCTCCCGGGCGTCCCGCGACAACCGGCGGGCCACCCGCAGGCCGATCACCAGCACCACCGCGAGGCCGACGACCACCACGCCCACCACGATCACCAGGGTGCGCGACACGGTCGCCGCGGAGTCCTCCGCGCTGGCGTCCGCCACGGCAGCGACGGCGGCGTTCTCCTGGACGATCGCCTCGGCCGCGATCGTGGTCTGCGGCAGGATCTTCTCCCGGTACAGGGCCGCCGCACCGGTGACGTCGCCCGAGTCGGCCAGCGGGAACAGCTCCTCCTCGGCGAGCCGGACCATCTCGGACCAGCCGGAGTCGAAGTCCGCCCACGCCTGCGCGTCCACCGCGAGCTCGTCGTACGCGGCCTGCTGCTCGGTGATGCTCGCCTCGTACTCGTCGAGCTGCGAGCGCAGGGCGTCGCGCACGTCGTCCGCGGCCGCCGGGTACTCGACCATCCGCGCGCGACCCGCCTGCAGGGCGCGCTGCAGGTCGCTCACCCGGCCGAGCTGCGCGACGCGGGCCGCGGACGACTCCACGTCGGTCCGGAGCTCGCCCAGGCTCACCGCCGCGGACAGCACGACGAGCACGGCCACGAGGCCCGCCGCGGCGAGCAGACCGAGCACCTTCGCGGCGATCGAGGACCTCAGCCCCCGCCGGGGACGAGCGGCGACGGCGGACGACTGGGACATGCTGATCTCCTCGCAGGACGGACCGGGGTTCGTGACGCCTCATCGGCCACGCGGCCGTCCGTGTGATCGCCCAGGCGGGTGACGCGGGTCGCCAACAGGGGGAACAGCGCGCGGGGCGCCCCTCCCGGCGGACCGGGTGGGGCGCCCCGCGACGTGGGCGTGAGGGGTCAGGCCGCGGTGGCCTGGTCGACGTCGAGCACCAGCAGCAGCCGGCCGTCGAGCTTGTGCGCCCCGAGGATGAGCGGCCGCAGCGCGGCGTCGAGCGTCTCCGGCGGCGCCTCGAACGTCTCCGGACCGACCTCCATCACGTCGCCGATCTCGTCGACCAGCAGGCTCACCGGCTCACCGGCCACCTGCACGACCACCATCATCGGCTCGGCGTCCTCGTCCAGCGGCTCCAGGCCCAGGCGCGGACGCAGGTCGACGGTCAGCACGACCTGCCCGCGCAGGTTCACCAGCCCCGCGACCCCCGGCGGCGCGAGCGGCACGCGGGTGCGCACGTGCGACCGCAGCGCCTCCTGCACCCGGGTGACGTCGACGCCGTAGAGGCTGCCGCCCAGGGAGAACGTGACGTACTGGCTCATCGCAGGGCTCCCACCAGCTCGGTCCCGGCGGCCTGCGTCGGGACGTCGTCGAACGTGGAGCGGTGCTCGGTCCGCTCGTCGTAGAACGCCGCGTCGGCGGCGAGGATCGCACGGCGCACGTCCAGCAGCTCGGTCACGCGGTCGCCGAGCACCGTCGAGCCGACCAGGCCGGCGTCCTCGATGTCGGAGTGCCGCGCGGAGTCGTCGTCGACGATGTCGACGATCTCCCGGACGACCAGGCCGACGCTGCGGCCCGCCCGGCTGTAGACCACCAGCAGCAGCTCGGAGCTGTCCTCCTCGCCGTACGCGCCGAGGATCCGATCCAGGCGCGCGAGCGGCAGGATCGTGCCGCGGTACTGCACGACCTCCCGGCCGCCGACGTACTCGACCTGCTCGGCCTGCACGTGCTCGAGGCGGGCCACGGACGCGAGCGGCATCGCGACCTGCCGGCCACCGCCGATCCCGACGACCAGCACCTGCTGCACCTCGTGGGCCAGGGCCGCGGTGCTGCTGGTGTGCGCGTCGCGCGCGGCGACGTCCAGCTCCCCGGCCAGCGCCCGGCGGGCGATCGCCTGCACGTCGAGGATCAGGGCCACGTGCCCGTCACCCAGCACCGTGGCGCCGGCGTACGCGCCGATCGCCTTGAGGCGGGCCGACAGCGGCTTGACCACGATCTCCTCGGTGTTCAGCACCCGGTCGACCAGCAGCCCGAACCGCTGGTGGTCGGACTGCACGACCGCGATGACCGCGTTGTCCGGGCGCTCCCCGCCGGCCTCCAGCACGGAGGACAGCGACACCAGCGGCAGCAGCTCCCCGCGCAGCCGGTACACCGGCGCCTCGTGGATGTGCTCGATGCCGGACTCCGAGCGCTGCGAGTCCAGGGCCACGAGCTCCAGCAGGTTCACCTGCGGGATCGCGTACAGGTCCCCGGAGCACTCCACCGTCAGCGCCGGCATGATCGCCAGCGTCAGCGGGATGCGCAGCCGCCACGTCGTGCCGCGGCCGACGACGGACTCCACGTCCACCGCCCCGCCGATCGACTCGATCTTGGTCCGCACGACGTCCATGCCGACGCCGCGGCCGGAGACGTTCGAGACGACCTCCGCCGTCGAGAACCCCGGCAGGAACAGCAGCTGCAGCAGGTCCGCCGCGCTCATGGCGGCGACCTGGTCCGCGGTGCGCAGACCCTTCTGGACCGCCTTCGCGCCGATCTTGTCCGGGTCGATGCCGCGGCCGTCGTCCGCGACCTCCACGACGACCTGACCGCTCGCGTGGTACGCACGCAGCGCCAGGACGCCCTTGGTGGGCTTGCCGGCGGCCGCACGGTCCGCGGCCGACTCGATGCCGTGGTCCACGGCGTTGCGCACCAGGTGCGTCAGCGGGTCCTTCACGGCCTCCAGCAGGCTGCGGTCCAGCTCGGTGTCGCCACCGGAGAGCTCCAGCTGCACCTCGCGGTGGCACGCCGCAGCGACGTCGCGCACCATCCGCGGCATCTTCGACCACAGGTGCTCGATGGGCTGCATGCGGGTCTTCATGACCCCCTCCTGCAGCTCGCCGGCGATGAGGTTCAGGCGCTGCGCGGAGCGGGCCAGGTCGACGTCGTCCGTCCCGGTGGCCAGGCGGCTGATCTGGTTGCGGGCCAGCACGAGCTCGCCGACCTGGCGCATGAGGGCGTCGAGCAGGTCGACGTCCACGCGGATCGACGCGTCGGCGGCACCCCCGCGGAGGGTGCCGACCTCCTCGGCGGCCGGGGCCGCAGCAGCGGCGGGGGCTGCGGGCGACGCGGGCGACGCGGTCGCGGCGGCCGGGGGCTCGCCGATGGCGCGTGCCGCGATCGCGGGGGCGGGCTGCGCGACGGGCGCGGGCTGCGCGACGGGCGCGGACTCCGCCGCAGCGGGTGCCGCGGCGGCGGGCAGGGGCTGCACGGGCTCCGCCGCCGCTGCCGGCTCGGCCGACCCGGCGGCGGGTGCCGGCTCGGGTGCGGACGGGGCAGGCGGGGATGCCGACGCAGCGGGTGCCGGCGCGGGGGCCTCGGCGTCGCGTGCGGGCGCCGAGGCGGCGGACGGGTCGGCCGCCTGGATGGCGTCGATCGCCGCGATCACCGCGTCGATCTCCACCGCGCCCTCTCCGCCCTCGGCCTCGATCGCGCGCAGGATCTCGCGGATCGTGTCGACGAGCCGCAGCAGCACGTCCGTCGTCGCCTGGTCCATTGAGCGGCGGCCGTCGCGCAGCTCCACGAGCAGGTTCTCACCGGCGTGCGCCACACGCTCCAGGTGGGAGAACGCGAGGAACCCGCTGGTCCCCTTGATCGTGTGGATCGTCCGGAAGACGCTCGCGATGAGCGACCGGGATCCCGGTTCGCTCTCGAGCGCGACCAGGTCCTGGTCGAGCTGGTCGAGGTTCTCGTGGCTCTCGACCAGGAACTCGCGGACGATGTCGTCCATGTCCTCCACTGCAGCCTCCTCGCGGGTGCACCGTCTGACGTGAGGATCGGCGGCGAGCACCGCTGCGTGAGGCATTCGGCCCGCGCGACCACCCGCCAACGGGGTGAACTCGCCCCCACCCGCCTCGCCGCGGCCCGCCGAGAGTCCACGACACGCCCGGGATCCGGGCCCAGCGCCGGCGTGTCCTGGCGTCTCGATGCAGGCGGCCGGGCGCGGGTCAGCGGGGGCGGGGGCCGCCCTCCGGGTCCTCCGGGGTGGGCGGGATGAGGCCGCGGAGCGACTCGACGGCGTCGTCGCCGGCGTCGGTCGCGGCGACGTTGGCGGCGGTGACGGCCTCGAGGACCTCCGCGCGGTGCACGGACACGGAGCGCGGGGCGTCGATGCCCAGGCGGACTCCGTCGCTGCGCACCTCGATCACGGTCACGACGATGTCGTCCCCGATCACGAGTCGCTCCCCGACCCGCCTGCTCAGCACCAGCATGGCGCCGACCCTACCCGCCGCACGCAAGCGGCCGGCACCCGCGCGCGGGGCACGTCCACGACGACCGCACGGCGGTCTCGGCGACGCCCGCCCCGCGCGCGCCGGCCCACCGACCACCCCCGCCGCGCCTCCGCGCCGGCATCCACGCGGCGGCCCCGTCGGCCTCGACCCCGGCCGGGCGCGGACGTCGAGGTCAGCCCCAGGCCGTCCCCTCGGGCAGGTGCTCCGCGAGGGCGGCCGCCCACGCGACGCGCGATGCCGGGACCCCGTCGATCCACGCCACCGGGACGCCGAGCCCCAGCACGGTGCCGGGCTCGCTCGTGTCGAACAGCCCGCCGACCGCGAGCGCGTCGAGAGGCCGCCGCCCGCCGACGGCCGCGATCCAGCGCGCGCAGTCGCGGCGCTTGCTGCGCGCGTCGACGACGCCCCACGCCTGGTCGGGCGCGAGGGCCGCGAGCAGCTCCGCCGCCGCCTCCTCGCGCGCGCGTCCCGGGCGGACGCCGAGCGCGACGACGGTCACGCCGGCGGCGTCGTGGTGCTCGGCCCGCCAGCGCTGCGCGGCGGTCACGGTCGTCAGCCGGCGTCCGCCGCCGACGGGCTCGGCGTCGCCGGCCGCGACCACGGTCGTCCCACCGGTGCGCAGGGCGAGCAGGTCCGCGACGCGGGTGGCGTCCGCAGGGGGCCCCGCCACGACCACCACGGTCCCGGGGGCACGCGGGAGCGGCGGGGCGGACGGCACCGCGGCGAGCAGGCTGGACAGCCCGACAGGACCGTCGCCGTCGAGCAACTCGGCCGGGACGCCGAGCTCGGCGAGCACCGTGCGAGACACGCCGGACGCCGCGGGAGCCGCCGCGTCCGCCGCGGCCCCGACCCCGCCCGACCCGGCCCCGGTCGACGCTCCCCCGGTCGACGCTCCCCCGGACGGCTCCGCCCGCGACGGCGCGGCCGACGCGACCGCCCCCGTCGGCCCCGCCGGTGCGCTCTGGGACGGGCCAGGCACGCCCAGCGGTTCGAACGTCCGCTCGGCGGCGGGCACCGGCTCGGGGGCGACCTCCAGGTGGTGCTCCGGCGGCAGGCCCGTCATGGCCCGCATCTGCTCGAGCACGGAGGCGAACGCCTGCTCACCGGTCGAGACGCGCGGCGTCCGCTGCTCGGGCAGCGCGGAGGTCGCCGCGGGCGGCGGGACCAGCGTGCCGTCCGGCGCGGCGTCCCCCGCGTCCGCGGCCGCGAGCAGCGCGTCGATGCCCCCGGCGGCCACCACCTGGCCGGCCCCGCGGCGCCGCGGCAGCCCGGCGGTGGGCGCGGGCGCAGCGTCGGGCACGTCGATCGTCAGCTCGTACCGCTCGCGCGCGAAGAACCCCGCGATGCCGCCGCTGCGCACCCGTTCGGCACGGACGATGCGCGCGGTGGGGCCGAACTCCTCCCGCACGTGCACCATCAGCTCGGCGAGGTCGGCGCCCTCAAGCAGCAATCGCGTGGGCACCGCTCACCACCCCGACGGTCTCGATGCGCACCCCGCCGCCGGTGACCTCGGCGTAGGACAGCACCGGGAGCCGCTCCAGGCCCAGCACGACCACCTTGCGCAGGGCGGGCCGCAGCGCGGGCGCGCAGACCAGCACCACGGACCGGCCGGTCGCCTCCGCGTCCGCGACGGCGACGCGCAGCCGCTCGAGCATGGCCTCCAGCCGGTTCGGGTCGGTGACCACCTGCGTGCCGCTGTCCGAGGGCCGCAGGGACTCG
Source organism: Cellulomonas sp. C5510 (assembly GCF_019797765.1). Taxonomy (NCBI): domain Bacteria; kingdom Bacillati; phylum Actinomycetota; class Actinomycetes; order Micrococcales; family Cellulomonadaceae; genus Cellulomonas; species Cellulomonas sp. C5510. The sequence continues at coordinate 617,903 of NZ_CP081862.1, read as the reverse complement.
ACGAGCGACTGCTCGAACACCGGGTCGAGCGTGAGCACGCGGAGCACGCCGTCCTGCACGTGCTGCGCGCACAGCGCCGGGCCGAGCGCACCGCGGGCGGCCTCGACGAGCCCCTCGGGGTCCGTGCTGACCTTCGCGCGCAGCGTCAGCGCCTCGTAGATCCGGCCGAGGTCGCGGATCGGCACCTCCTCCGCGAGCAGCCCCTGGAGCACGCGCTGCACCTCGCCGAGCGACAGCAGCCCGGGCACGAGCTCCTCGACCACGGACGGGTTGACCTGCTTGACGCCCTCGGTGAGCACGCGGACGTCCTCGCGCCCCAGCAGGCGCGGGGCGTTCGCGGTGATGATCGCGCCGAGGTGCGTGATGAGCACGGACACCCGGTCGACGACGGTGGCCCCCGCCATCTCGGCGGCGTGCCGCAGCTCGGCGGCCACCCACTTGCCCGGCAGCCCGAACACGGGCTCGACGACGGCCTGCCCGGGCAGGGCGGCCAGGTCGTCCCCGAGCGCCAGGATGCGCCCGGGCGGGACCTCGCCCCGGCCGACCTCCACGCCGGCGATCCGCACGACGTAGGTGGACCGCGGCAGGTCGACGGAGTCGCGCGTGCGGACCGGCGGCACGACGATGCCGAGCTCCATCGCGATCTTGCGGCGCAGGCCCCGGACGCGCTGCAGCAGGTCCTGGTCCGGGCCGTTGCCGACCATGTCGACCAGGTCGGGCGCCAGCAGGATCTCCAGGGTGTGCACGCGCATCTGCTCGATGAGCGCCTCGGGGGTGTCGTTGCTGGTGGGTGCGGCGGTCGCGGTGGAGGCGGCGGCCAGCTCAGCGGCAGCGGCCTCCCGGGCCTGCGTGGCCTTGACGCGCTGCCCGACCACCAGCAGGCCGGCGCCGACCAGGACGAACGGCAGCTTCGGCATGCCGGGCAGCAGGGCGAGCGCGAGGGCGCCGGAGCCGGCGATCATCAGCGCGGTGCGGGACTGCAGCAGCTGCTTGGACGCCGCGGTGCCCATGTCGCCCTCGGCGGTGGCGCGGGTCACGACGATGCCGGTCGACACCGACAGCAGCAGGGCGGGGATCTGGGTGACGAGGCCGTCGCCGATGGTCAGCAGGCTGAACCGCTCGAGCGCCTCCGGCATGGACAGGCCCATCTGGACCATGCCGATGACGAACCCGCCGATGAGGTTGATGAGCGTGATGATGATGCCGGCGATGGCGTCGCCCTTGACGAACTTCGAGCCGCCGTCCATCGCGCCGTAGAAGTCCGCCTCGGCCGCCACGTCGGCGCGGCGCTTGCGGGCCGTGTCCTCGTCGATGAGGCCGGAGTTGAGGTCCGCGTCGATCGCCATCTGCTTGCCCGGCATCGCGTCGAGGGTGAACCGCGCCCCGACCTCCGCGACGCGCCCGGCACCGTTCGTGATGACGACGAACTGGATGACCACGAGGATCAGGAAGATCACGAGCCCGATGACCAGCGAGCCGCCGACCACGAAGTGCCCGAACGCGTCGATGACGGCGCCCGCGTAGCCGTCGCGCAGCACCAGGCGGGTGGACGCGACGTTGAGCCCCAGCCGGAACAGCGTGAACACGAGGATCAGCGACGGGAAGACGCTGAAGTCCAGCGGCCGCTGCACGTACATGCTGGTGAGCAGGATGACGAGCGACGCCGTGATGTTGACGGCGATCAGCACGTCGAGCATCGCCGCGGGCAGCGGCACGACGAGCAGCAGGACGATGCCGACGACGCCGACCGGGACGGCGAGCTGCGAGATCTGCCGGTTCTTCATCACAGGTCCTCGGAGGTGTCGGGTCGGTCGGCGGGGCGGACGCGATCTGCAGGGCACGGCGCACGGCGGTCCCCTCCCTTGGTCATCGGCAGGCGGGGCCCGGTCATGCGGCCTTCTCCGCACGCATCCGCCGGCGGGCGGCGACGACGGTGGTGGGGACGTCGTCCGGGGCGACGGACCCGCCGGGCATGGTGTGGCGGCCCATCGCGGCCCCGCGGCGCTTGAGCTGCATGACGAACGCCAGCACGCGCGCCACCGCGGTGAACAGGTACGCGGGGATCTCCTGGTCGACGGCGCAGGCCGCGTGCAGCGCCCGCGCCAGGGGGACGTCCTCGACCATCGGGACACGGTGCTCGGTCGCCTGCGCGCGGATGCGGGCCGCGACGGCGCCGGCGCCCTTCGCGACGAGGCGGGGCGCCCCGGAACCGGGCACGTACGTCAGGGCGACGGCCACGTGCGTGGGGTTGACGATCACCACGTCCGCGTCGGCGACGGCCGCCATCATGCGGTTGCGGCTCATCGCCATCTGCTTGGACCGGATCTGCCCCTTGACCAGCGGGTCGCCCTCGGTGCGCTTGTTCTCCTCCTTGATCTCCTGGCGGGACATGCGCGTCTGCTTCCGGTTGCGCCGGATGACGACGAGCAGGTCGACCGCCGCGAGCAGCACGCCCGCGGCGACACCCCACACCAGGAGCTGCTTCACGCCCGACCCGGCGACGCCGAGCATGTGCGCGAGCGGGATGCGGCCGGTGCCCATGAGCTGCGGCACGAGGGCCTGCACCGCGAGGTACAGCACGGCGCCCACGACGGCGGTCTTGAGCAGCGTCTTGGCCGCCTCCCACCACGCGTGCGCACCGAACAGCCGCTTCACGCCCGACACCGGGTTGAACTGCTGCACCTGCGGCTTGAACTTCTTCACGTGCACACCGCCCTGCGCGACCGCGACCGCCACGACGACGCCCGCGACGACGGCCAGCATCGGGCCGATCGTGCCGACGACCGACCACAGGCCGTCGCCGAGCAGCTGCGTGACGGTGCCGGCGTCGGGCGACGCGATGGCCTCGCGCACGGCCCCGAGCTGCTCGTACGCCGCGTCGGCCGCCCGGCTCGCGGTGCCGGGCAGCATGACCGCCGCCGCGGCCAGCCCGACCCACGCGGTGAGGTCCTGGGACCGGGAGAGCTTCCCGTCCCGGTGGACCTGCTTCATCCGCTGGGCTGTGGCCTTCTCGGTCTTCTCCCCGCCGTCCCCGCCGCCGCTCACGACGCGACCCCCAGCATCGCCTCGAGCGCGCGGCCCGCCAGGTCGTCGATGACGCCCGGCATGGCGAGGTACGCGAAGCCCGCGAACGTCACGGTCATGAGGATCTTCAGCGGGAAGCCCATCGCGAAGGCGTTCAGCGCGGGCGACACCCGGGTGAGCAGTCCCAGGCCGACGTCGGTGAGGAACAGCACGACGAGCAGCGGCCCGCCGATCTGCAGCGCCGCCAGGAACATCTGCGTGAGCCCGGTGGTCGCCACCGACGCCAGGGCCGCGAGGTCCAGCCCGGCACCCGGCGGCACGGCGTCGAACGACCGGGCCAGCCCGCCGATGAGCACCTGGTAGGCGCCCGAGACGAACAGCAGCACCAGGCACGTCCAGTTGTACAGGCGGGCGAACTGGGCGCCGGACGTCATGTTCTGCGGGTCGAACGCCTGCGCGAGCTGGAACCCGCCGAACAGGTCGATGAGGTTGCCCGCCGCCTGCACGGCCGCGAACACCAGCGACACTAGGAACCCGAGCGCGGCGCCGACGACGGCCTCCAGCACCAGGGCCCCGACGAACTCCCCCGTGGACGTGGTGGCGACCAGGTCGAGCCGCGGCAGCACGGCCAGCGCGAGGCCGACCGACAGCATCGCCTTGACCGCCCCCGGGATGCCGCGGTGCGCGAACGGCGGCGCGACCACGAAGAACGCCGCGAACCGGACGCCGGCGAGCATCGCGGTCTGCACGGCCGCCAGGGAGAGGGTGACGTCCATCCGGGGTCAGCCCCCGAGCAGGCTGGGGATGCGCTCGAAGAGCTCCTGCGTGAAGGACACGAGCTCCGAGATCATCCAGTTCCCGCACACCAGCAGCGCCACGGCCGCCGCGATCGCCTTGGGGACGAACGACAGCGTGACCTCCTGGATCTGGGTCACGGACTGCACGAGGGACACGGCGAACCCGACGACGAGCGCGGTGACGAGCACCGGTGCCGCGAGCTTCGCGGTGAGGATCAGGGCGTCGAGCCCGATGTCGAGGACGGCCGCGGTGTCCATCAGCCGCCCCCCGCCGACGCCGCGCCCACGAGGGCGGTGACGATGAGGCCCCAGCCGTCCACCAGCACGAACAGCAGCAGCTTGAACGGCAGGGACACCATGACCGGCGGCAGCATCATCATGCCCATGCTCATCAGGACCGAGGACACGACCAGGTCGATGACGAGGAACGGCACGAAGATGACGAACCCGATGATGAACGCCGAGCGCAGCTCCGACAGCATGAACGCCGGGATGAGCGTGAGCATCGGCACGGACGCCGGGTCCTCGGGGTTCGGCTGGTCCGCGGCCCGCGTCAGCAGGGCGAGGTCGGCCTCCCGGGTGTGTCCCAGCATGTAGTCGCGCAGCGGCGCCGAGCCGGCGTCGAGGGCCGTCTGGAAGTCCATGCTGCCGTCCAGGTACGGCTGCACCGCGGCCTGGTTGACGTCCGACAGCACCGGCGCCATGACGAACAGGCTGAGGAACAGGGCGAGGCCCGCGATGACCTGGTTCGGCGGCACCGTCGTCAGGCCCAGGGCGTTCCGGGTCAGGGACAGCACCACGAAGATCTTCGTGAAGCCCGTCATCATCAGCAGCAGCGCCGGTGCGACGGACAGCAGCGTGATGCCGATGAGCACGACGATCGAACTGCTCGGCGAGCCGTTGACGCCGTTGATCGCGACGGACACCTCGCCGCCGCCCGCGGGGTCGGCCGGGCCGGTCGGCGCGGCGGGACCGTCCGGCGGGACCGGCGCGGCGTGCGCGACGCCCGAGCCGAGCACGACGAGGACGACGGCGAGCGCCAGCACGGCGGCCAGCACGAGCGGCCAGGTGGGGCGGGCGGCGCGGGGGCCGTCGGGGCCGCGGCGGCGGTCGCGGTGGCCCCGGCCGGCCGCACGGCCGCGGGACGCACGCGCAGGTCGGTGGTCACCGGCGCACCGTCCGCTCACGCAGCGCCGCGACGGCCTGCTTCCACGTGGAGGGCGCCAGCACGGAGCCGTGCAGGGCACCGGTGGCCTCCGCCGGGTGGGCGGCGAGCTCCAGGCGGGCGGCGTCGACCTCGGCGACCTCGAGGCCTGCCAGGCCGGGCACGGGCTCGCTGCCGACGGGCTCGACGGGGATCGCCGCGGCGGCGGCGAGGGCGGCGGCGGCCGACGCGGCGGAGGCAGCGGCGGCGTCACGCGCGGGGCCGGCGGCACCGGGGCCGGGGGTGGTCGGGGCGGCCGGTGCGGGGGCGCTGCTCGCGGTGGCCAGGGCCTGGGCGAACACGCGCTCACGCTGCGCGGCGGACCCGGTGGCGGGCGGAGCGGACGGCACCCGCGGGCCGGCGGCGGACGCAGAGGCGGCCGGCACCTCGGGCGCGGCGGCCGCGGCAGCGGGCCGAGCGGCCCGTGCGCGCCGGGGCGTCGGCAGCACGGCGGCGGCGAGCGAGCCGAGCGTGACCGGCGCGCGGTCCGCGGCGGGCTGCGCGGTCCCCGCCGCCGGGGAGGCGGGAGCCTCGGCAGGCGCGGGCGCCAGCTCGGTCAGCATCGTGACGTTCTGCTCGCCGTACCCGAGGAGCAGCCGGCGGTTGCCGACGGCCACCACCGCGACGCCGGCGTGGCGGCCGAGCGCCTGGCGCCCCACCACCTCGACCGCCGGACCCGCGGGACGGCGGCGCGCACCCCACCCGGCGCGGCGCGCGAGGACCCAGATGAGCCCGATCACGCACGCCAGCGCCAGGAGGACGCGCAGCCCCAGGACGACGGAGTCCATCAGAGGGCGCCGTCCTCGCCCCGGGCGATCTCGGTGATGCGGATGCCGAACTCCTCGTCGATCACGACGACCTCGCCACGGGCGATGAGGCGGCCGTTGACCATGACGTCGGCGGGGCTGCCGGCGGCGCGGTCCAGCTCGAGGACGGCGCCCGGGGTCAGCTCCAGCACCTGGCGCACCGGCAGCTTGGTGCGGCCGAGCTCGGCGGTCAGGGTCATCTCCACGTCGTAGAGCACCTGCAGGCTGGCGCGCTGCGTCGGGACGCCGGGCGTGCGGGGCGTCGGCTCGGTGCGCAGCCGCAGCGCGAACCACGCCTGCACGCCGTCGTCCGTGGTGAGCGCCACCAGGTGGGCGTCCGCGGGCAGCGCGGTCGCGACCGGCTCGGTGCGGGCGGCCTCGAGCACGCCGGCGCCGAGCTCGGCGACAGCGGCCTCCAGCGCCGGGCGCAGGGCGGCGGCGAGGTCCAGCGGGCTGCCGTCCGGCGCACCGGCGGCGAGCGCCTCGCTGACGGCCGCGTCGGCGACCAGCACGACGTCCGCGCTGTTCGGTCCGACGAACGACGCCACGACCGCGAGGGCGCCGGGGTCGGGGCGGGCGCCGGCCGGGGCGGGCGCGGGCACGAGCGGTGCGGCGGCGGGCAGCAGCCGGGCGGCGGCGGTGGCCGCGGCGAGCGCGACGGCGGCGTCCGTGGTCTCGGCGGTGGGGGCGTTCATCAGGGCTTCTCCTCGACGGTGACGACCATGCAGGCCAGGCGGGAGCCGTTGTTCCCGGCGGCGGCTCGGGCGAGCACGACGCCGTCCACCACCACGTCGAGCGGCTGGGACGACGGGTGGGACAGGGGCACGACGTCGCCGACCGCGAGGCCGACGACGTCGCGGGGGCGGACGACGACCGGGGCGAACCGCACGGCGACCTCGACGGGGACGTCCTCGACGGCGGTCTCCAGGTCGGCCAGGGCGACCTCGTGGGCGCGCTGGTCCTCCAGCGACCGCCCGTTCGTCCCGTCGGCCTGGCGGACCGCCCCGAGCAGCAGCTCGGCGGGGAACATCACGGTCGCGAGGTCCTCGCGCTCCCCGACGCGCATCTGGAACGTCGCGACGAGCACCGCGTCGGAGGCCGGCACCGCCTGCACGAACTGCGGGTTGTACTGGACGGCGCGGAACGTGACGTCCAGCGGGGCGAGCGCGGAGAACGCGTAGCCGAGGTCGCCGAGCGCGGCCTGCATGACGCCGCGCAGCAGGGTCAGCTCGATCTCGGTGAGCTCGCGGTCCTCGCGGGGGTCACCGCTGCCGGGGCCGCCGAGCAGGAAGTCGATCCACACCATCGTGGTGCTCACCGGCACCTGCACGACGGCGGTCTGCCGGGTCTGCTCGATTGTGCACAGCATCATCGCCGTGGTGCCGGGCAGGGTGCGGACGTACTCGTCGTAGGACGTGAGGCTCAGCCCGTCGAGGGTGACCTGCGCCATCGCGCGGAGCCGGGCGGTGAGCTGGTTGCCCCACTGCCGGGCGAAGGTCTCGAACGCCATCTCGAGGACGCGGGCGTGCTCACGCGCCATCGTCATGGGGCGCCGGAAGTCGTAGGGCTCGGGCACGTGCGTCCGCCGCCGCGAGCGCGCAGGGGGCTGACCCTGGGTGTGGACCGTCACGCCCACCCTCATCGGCGCGCGAACAGGTGATGTGAGGGGTCGTGCCCGGAACTTCCTCCGCCCTCGGCCCGTCGTGGGCCGGCGTGCTGCGGAGCGATGTGGCGCCCTCCGTGGCGCCGTGGTTCACCGGCCCCGGACGCTGCTGGCCCGGGTCCCGGCCGGAGGGAGGCGCGTCGCCGCGCTCCCCCTCACTGCGTGACGTAGTTCGTCAGGTAGAGGTCCATCACCTCCCCCTCGTAGAGCTCCTCGACCTGGTGCAGGAGCTCGGTCTTGAGCTCCTCGCGCTTCTCCGGGTCGCTGACCTCCGACACGGACCGGCCGGAGAACAGCGCGATCGCGGCGTCCACCGCCTTGCCCGTGTCGGGAGCCTCCTCGCCGACCTCCTCGGTCAGCTGCAGGTCGAAGCCGAGCCGCAGGTAGTGCCCGTCGGCCAGGTTCAGGCTGATCGGCTCGACCGCGACGACGGCCCCGGGCACGGGCTCCGGCTCCGCCGCCGGCTCGGCGTCGCCGCCCTTCGCGAACAGGAAGACGTACGCCGCGCCGCCGCCGACCACCAGCAGGAGGGCGATGATCACGACCAGCATCTTCTTGCTCTTCTTCTTCGGCTCCTCCGGCTCGGGCGCCGGGGCGTCCTTGGACCCGCCGATCTTCTGGCCGCCGCCGATCTTCTGGCCGCCGCCGACCACACGCTGCTCGATGGGCACCTCGTCCTCACCCTCCCGTCGCACTTCCGGCTGCCACCGCGGGCAGCAGGGCACGGACCGCCTCAGGGGCCGCGCTCAGGATCACCATGTCGACCCGCCGGTTGGCGGTCATCGCGTCGTCGCCGCTCCCCTGCACCAGGGGGCGGGTGTCGCCGTAGCCGACCGCCTGGATGCGGTTGCCCGGCATGCCGTCGCCCTCCACGAGGTGCCGCAGCACCTGGGTGGCGCGGTCCGAGGACAGCTCCCAGTTGGTCGCGTACCGGCCGGAGATCGGCACGGTGTTCGCGTGCCCCTCGACGGAGATCTGCTCCTGCAGACCCACGAGGGTCGGGGCCGCGAGGTCCAGCACCTGCATCGCGGTCGGGGTGAGCTGCGCCGACCCCTGCGCGAAGAACACGTCGTCGGCGACCAGGCCCAGCACCAGCCCGCGCTCGTCCATCCGGAACCGCACGGCGTCCTGCAGGCCCGCCGACCCGAGTGCGGCGAGGATGTGCTGCTTCACCTCGTCGAGGTGCGCAGCCTCCGCCCGCGCCGCCGCCAGCGTGGACGCGTCCACCTGCGCGGGGTCCTTGACCTCCTCCGGGGACGGGTCGGACGCCTGCAGGCCGAGGCCCTCGTCGGCGCTCACGATGCCGGCCGTGCCCGAGTCCGGCTGCTGCTCCGCACCGGGCGTCAGGCCGTCCATCGTGCCGTCGCTGCCGTCCAGCACCGACTGGTTCACGGTGCCGTCGCCGAACCCCGCCGCGAGGGACGCCCGCAGCTGCACGTACTTCTGCTGGTCCACCTGGCTGATCGCGAACAGCACGATGAACAGCGCCATGAGCACGGTGATCATGTCGGAGTACGACACGAGCCAGCGCTCGTGGTTCACGTGCTCCTCGTCGTGCCCCCCGCCGCGCCGGCTCCGACCGCGCCCGCCGTGGCCGCTCACGCCGCCTCCTTCGCGGCGGGCGTGTCCGGCAGCAGGCTGCGCAGGCGCTCGCCGACCAGGCGCGGGTTGGCGCCGGCCTGCACGGCCAGCAGGCCCTCGAGGGTCACCTCCATCTGCGCGCACTCCAGGTCGGAGAACCGCTTGATGCGGGTGCCCAGCGGCAGCCAGACGACGTTCGCGGACAGGATGCCCCACAGCGTCGCGACGAACGCGGCGGCGATGGAGTGGCCCAGCGACGACGGGTCGGACAGGTTCTCCAGCACGTGCACCAGGGAGATGACCGTGCCGATGATGCCGATGGTCGGGGCGTAGCCGCCCATGTCCTGGAAGTACTTCGCGTGCGTCTTCTCGCGGGTCCGCTTCGTCGCGATCTTGTCCTCGAGGATCATCCGCAGGTCGTCCGGGTCGGTGCCGTCGATCGCCGCCTGCAGGCCGCCCCGCAGGAACGGGTCGTCGATGTCCTTCGCGGCGTCCTCCAACGCCAGCAGGCCCTCGCGCCGCGCCCGGTCCGCCAGCTCCACCAGCGTGTCGACCGTCGTCGTCGGGTCCGGGACCTTGCTCATCAGCGCGCGGGGCACCGCCTTGTACGACTCGATGACGTCCTTGACCGTGTGCCCGGCGATGCCGACGCCGATCGTGCCGACCCACACCAGCAGCAGCGGCGCGGGCAGGAAGATCGACATCGGGTCGGCGCCCTCCATGATGAGGGCGCCGAAGATCGCACCGAAGGCGACGACCAGCCCGATGAAGCCGGCGGGATCCATCAGCGGCTCCTGGGTCTCAGGGGGACAGGGTCGGCGAGCGGGCCGTCGCCCTCGTCACCCGGGTCGTCACCGGCCGGCGCCTCGTCGGCGTCCCGGACCAGCTCGACCGCCGGCGACGGCGCGGCCTGGATCTCCTGGGCGCGCGCCAGGAGCTGCGCGCGGTGCTCGTTGACCCGCGCGATGACCTCGGCCATCGACTCCCGGACGATGTACTTCGTCCCGTCGATGAGGGTCAGGATGGTGTCGGGAGCGCTGTCGACGCGCTGGAGCAGGTCCGGGTTGACCCCGAACTGGGCCCCGTTCAGGCGCGTCACGATGATCACAGCGGTTCCCGTCCCTGGTGGTGCGTCTGCGGCGGAGTGCGCCGCGGCGGCCCGTCCGTGTGCCGCTCACCCCAGCCCATCGGACGGGGCCCGGAGGGGCTGAGGCGTTTGCGGGACTTCGCCCGGTCGCCTTGCCGCTGCGCCGGCCGCTGGGCCCTGGTCGACGACGAACGCGCGCTCCCCGCCCCTGCCCCGCGCACAGACCGGCCCGCCCGCCCGGCCACCCACCCGCAGCCTCCGGGCGTGCACGAGAGGCCGGCACCCGGGCGTCCCGGTGGGGACGGGTGCCCGGGTGCCGGCCTCTCGACCGGCGTGGGTCAGCGCTTGAGGTTGACCAGCTCCTGGAGGACCTCGTCCGACGTCGTGATCACGCGGGAGTTCGCCTGGAACCCGCGCTGCGCGATGATCAGCTGCGTGAACTCCGTGGACAGGTCCACGTTGCTCATCTCGAGCGAGCCGGAGGACAGCGTCCCGCGGCCGCCGACGCCCGCGGCGCCGATCTGCGCGTCGCCGGAGTTCACGGTCGTCGTGAAGAGCGAGCCACCGGCCTTCGACAGGCCCGCGGGGTTCGTGAACGACGCCATGGCGATGCGCCCGAGGTCCTGCTTGAGGCCGTTCGAGAACGCGCCGTTGATCGTGCCGTCCGACCCGAGCGTGAAGGACTCCAGGATGCCGGCCGCGTAGCCGTCCTGCTTGCCCGCCGCGACGGTGTCGACGCCGGCCATGCTGGTCAGGCCGGAGATGTCGACGTTGACGCCGCCGAGCGTGAACGCGCCGGCGCCCGTGAGGTTGCCCGACCCGTCGAACGTCAGCGGCGCCGCCGCCACGGTGCTGGTGCCGTCCGAGGCCGCCATCGTCCAGCCGGTGGCGGACTTCGTGAACGTCAGCGAGATCTCCCGCGCGTTGCCGAGCGCGTCGTACGCCTTGGTCGTGACGGTCTGGACGGTGCCGTCGGCGGCGTCGGCCTTGAGGTTGCCGGCGAACGGGGCGTTCTGGGTGGCCTTCGCCGGCATCACGGTGCCCACGGCGACCTTGATGTCGCCGACCGGCTCGGTGGTGTCGATGACGCCGTTCACGGCCGCCCAGCCCTGGACCATGGCGCCCGCGCCCGGCAGCACCATCTGGCCGGTCGAGTCGAAGTCGAACGACCCGGCGCGCGTGTAGAACTGCTGGGTCCCCTGGCGGACGACGAAGAACCCGTCGCCGGAGATCATCATGTCGGTGCTGCGGCCCGTGAGCTGCGACGCGCCCTGCTTGAAGTTGGTCGTGATGCCGGCGACCTGCACGCCGAGACCCACCTGGGCGGGGTTCTGGCCGCCGACGCCGTCCTGGGCGCCCGAGGCGGCGTTCAGCATCTGGCTGAGCGTGTCCTGGAACTGGATCTGGGACGCCTTGAAGCCGGTGGTGTTGACGTTGGCGATGTTGTTGCCCGTGACGTCGAGCATCGTCTGGTGGCTGCGCAGACCGCTGATGCCGGAGAAGAGGGAGCGGAGCATGGTGGATCCCTTCGGTGTGGTGGAGCCGGACCGCGGTCAGGCGGTGGTCGTGGGGGTGGTGGCGGGCACGGTGCTGATGCCCGCGACGGCGTCGAGCGGGATCTCCGTCTCGCCCACCTGGAGCACGGGGACGGTGGCGGAGTAGTCGACCGAGCCGACCACGCCGGTCTGCGTCGCGCCGTCGGCGTCGGTCCAGGTGACCTGCTTGCCGACGAGGTCCGCGGAGGCCATGCGCATCTGCAGGGCGAACTGCTCGCGGGCGGACGCCTGGATCTCGGAGAGGGACTCCATCATCGACAGCTGCGTGGTCTGCGCCATCATGTCGCTGGTGTCCATGGGGCTGCTCGGGTCCTGGTTGGACAGCTGGGCCACGAGCAGCTTGAGGAACGTGTCCTTGTCGAGGGTCTTGCTCGGCGTGGAGGTGCTCTCGGCCGCGGCGGCGCTCTGGTTGGTGATGTACGAGACGTCGATGGACACGCGGGTCTCCTCAGACGAGCAGGTCGAGACCACCGGAGGCGGTCGACGGACGGGCGGCGGGCAGGTCGGTGGCCGGCCCGGCGGGTGCGGTGCCGGCGGGCGCGGCGCCCAGGGGCCGGGCCGCCGCGAGGGAGTCGCGCCGGGTGTCGCCGCCTGTGGCGCCCGAGGCGTCACCGGAGCCGAGGCTGACGTCGGACGACAGCCCGGTGGCGGCGAGGTCGCGCCGCAGGTCGGGCAGGGACTGCCGCAGCGCGTCGCGCGCGGAGTCGGTCGCGCCGACGAGCTCGACCCGGACGGCCTCCGGCGAGATGTGCGCGACGACGGTGACCGGCCCGAAGTGCTCCGGGTCCACCCGGAGCGTGAGCACGTGGGAGCCTCCGCCGAGCGACCGCAGGGCCGGCAGCTGCTCGCCGAGCTTCGCGGCGATCTGGTCGGACAGCGGCACCCCTGCGGCCGGCGCGGCGGCGACGGGGGCGCGGTGCTGCACGGTGCCGACCTGCAGCGCGGCGGGAGCGGTCGGTGCCGGCGCGGGGGCCGGCGCGTCGCCCGCCGGGTCGGTGGACGCGGCGGCGGAGCCCGACGCCGCGGAGCCGGCGGACGGCTGCGCCGCGCCCGCGAGCGCGGTCGGTGCGGGAGCAGCCCCGCCGGCGGCGGCCGTGGCGGCGGTGGGCGCGGCACCCGGGCCGGCGGGGTCCAGCGCGACGGACGCGGCGGCGGGCTGCGGTCCGGCCGGGCCGGCCGGCGCGGCGGCGGACGCGGGAGCCGTCGTCCCGGCGGGGACGGCGCCGGCACCCGCGGGGGCGGGCGTGGTGGCGACCTCCCCGGCGGCCGGGGCGTCCTGCGCCGACGACGAGGGGGCGGCAGCGGCCGGCCCGCCGGCGGCGGCCGGGGCCGGGGCGCTCGCGGTCGGCGCGGCGGCGTCGGCGGCGACCACGGCGGGGTCCGCGGACGAGGCGCCCGGGGCCGGGGTGCCCGGGACCGCGACGGCCGGGGCCGCGGCTCCCGCCGCAGCGGTCGCGGTCGGCGCGGGCGTGGCGGGTGCCGGCGTCGCCGCGGGGTCGGTGGTCGCCGCCGGGTCGGTCGTCGTCGCGGCGGGCGCGTCCGCGGGCGCCTGCGTGGCGGGCGTCGCGTCGGGGCCGTCCGCGCCGGGGACGGCGTCGGCGCGATCGCGCGGCTGCGCCCCGGCGGCACGGTCGGTGCGGTCGGTGCTGTCGGAGCGGTCGGTGCGGGAGGGACGGTCCGCCCCGCGGCACGGTCGCGGCGGTCGGCCCGCGCACGGTCGGCGCGCACCCGGTCGGCGGCCCGGTCGGCCGCGCGGGCGTCCGCACGCCCGCGGTCGTCGGCGCGCGCGGCCGCGGCCCGGTCGGCGGCCCGCTCGGCCGTCCGACCGGTGGCGCGCTCCTGCGGCGACTCCGCGATCGCACCGGCGAGCACGGCGTCGAACCCGCTCGCGGCGGTCCGGGTGCCCGTGCCGGTGCCGCCGGCGGTGGCTGCCGCGGCGCGCGCGGGCAGGGCGGTCAGGGTGGTCGTGGTCACGAGGCAGCCCCCCACAGGGACGAGGTCAGGGTCGAGGTCGAGCCGGAGCCCGCGAGCAGCGCGAGGGCGGTGCGCCCGGCGCTGGAGGAGGCGAGCGCGCCGGTGAGCGCGGTCGCGGCGGAGGATGCCCCGGACTGCGGCAGCACCCGCCGGATGGTGGTCGGCTCGGCGTAGACGTCGCGCACGGTCACGCTGGCGCCGGGCTTCGGGGCGTCGATCATCCTCCCGTCACCGACGTAGATGCCGATGTGCGAGCCGCCGGACAGCACGACGAGGTCGCCCGGGAGCGCCTGGTCGAGCGACGGGACCTCCGTGCCGAGCGTCGCCTGGTCGCGGGCGACCCGCGGGACGCCCGTGACGCCGAGGTCGGCGAGCGAGCGCAGCACCAGCCCGGAGCAGTCGAGGCCGCCCTCGTCGAGGGACTCCCCGCCCCACACGTACGGCACGCCGAGGTACCGCCGGGCGGCGGCGACGAGGTCCTGCCCGGTCGCGGTCCCGGCGGTCCCGTTCCCCGCCCCCGCCGCAGCCACGTCGGAGCCTGCGACGGCGGACCCGGTGCCGGTGAGCTCCGCGAGCGCGGCGGCGAAGGCCGCGCCGGTCGTGGACGACGACGCGAGCGAGGTCCCGGACGCACCGCTCGCGGCGGCTCCGGGCCCGTCGACGCCGCCCACCACGGGCGTCGTGACGACGGCCGCGGGCGCGACGGACTGCTGGATCTGGGCGATGCGCGCCTGCACGGCGGCCACCGCTCCGGTCACCGCGCCGGTCACCGGAGCTCCCCCGGCGACGGCGCGACGCTGCGGCGCCCCGCGACCTCGTCCAGCACGACCTGCTCGGCGCGCTGGTCCTCGACCCGCACCGTCTCCTCGTGCTTCTCCTGGAGCTTCTCGAGCGTGCGGGTGCGGGTGCGGGCCTGCGACCAGGCGGTGTCCGCGGCCTCGACGACGTCCTGCGCGGCGGTGGCCGCGGCGCGCTGGTCGACCAGCAGCGCGGACAGCGCCATCCGGCTGGCGACGACCGCGCGCATGCCGAGCGCGTCCGTGCCGGACGGGAACCGGGCGTCCCCGAGCGCGGCCTGGGTGGCGTCGCGGCGCGCGGCGGCCGCGTCACGGCTGCGGGTGGCGTCGCCGAGGCGGGCGGCGGCCTGCTCCTCGGCGAGGGTGCGCAGCCGCAGCAGCCCGGCCAGGCGGAAGGCGCGGCTCACGGCAGGTCCCCCATCGCGGCGACGAGCGCGGCGAGCCGCCCCCAGGAGTCGGCGGCGGGCGCGCGCTCGTCCATGCCCTGACGCAGGAAGGAGTCGATGGCCGCGCCGTGCGTGACGGCGGCGTCGACCAGCGGGTTCGACCCCGTGACGTAGGCGCCCACGTCGAGCAGGTCCTGCGCCTGGCGCCGCGCCGCCATGACGCGGCGCAGCCGGGTGGCGAGGTCCTTCTGCTCGGGTCGCAGGACGCGCGACGCGACGCGGGAGATGGACCCGAGCGCGTCGACCGACGGGAAGTGGCCGGCCACGGCGAGCTTGCGGTCCAGCACCACGTGCCCGTCGAGGATCGACCGCGCGGCGTCGGCGACCGGCTCGTTGTGGTCGTCGCCGTCCACCAGCACGGTGTACAGGCCGGTGACGGAGCCGCTCGCGCCGGTGCCGGCACGCTCGAGCAGCTGGGCCAGCAGCGCGAACGTGCTCGGCGGGTAGCCGCGCGTGGCGGGCGGCTCGCCGACGGACAGCCCGATCTCGCGCTGCGCCATCGCGACGCGTGTGAGCGAGTCCATCATGAGCACGACGTCGTCGCCGCGGTCGCGGAACCACTCGGCGATGCGGGTGGCGACGAACGCGGAGCGCAGGCGCACCAGCGGCGGCTCGTCGGAGGTCGCGACCACGACGACGGACCGCGCGAGACCCTCCGGCCCGAGGTCGTCCTCGAGGAACTCCCGGACCTCGCGGCCCCGTTCCCCGACGAGGGCGATGACGGAGACCTGCGCGTCCGTGCCGCGCGCGATCATCGACAGCAGGCTCGACTTGCCGACGCCCGACCCGGCGAACAGGCCGAGGCGCTGACCGCGGCCGGCGGTGACGAGCGTGTCGAGCACCCGGACGCCGAGGTCCAGCGGCCGCTCGACGCGCGCGCGGGCCAGGGGGTGCGGGGCCTGGCCGGTCACCTCGACGCGGCCGACGCCGGTGAGGGGGCCGCGACCGTCGATGGGACGGCCGAGGCCGTCGAGCACGCGGCCGAGCAGCCCGGGGCCCACGGGGGCTGTCAGCGCGGAGCCCCGCGGCCGCACCCGCATCCCGGCGCGCAGGCCGTGCGTCGGGCCGAGCGGCATGGCGTGGGCCGACCCCTGCCCGGTGGCGACCACCTCGGCGGGGACCAGGCCGTCGGCGGTCTCGATGGTGACGAGCTCGCCCACGGCGGCGCCCGTGCCCGCGACCTCGACCGTCAGACCGACGACGCCGCGCACCGAGCCGACCCGCTCCGGGCGGGCGGCGCTCAGGGCCGCGGCCCACGCCGGCCCGCCGGGGTGCGCCCCGGCAGTCCCGGCCGCCCCAGCGCCGCCCACGGCTCCCGTGCGCGGCGTCGGCAGCACGCCCGCCGTCGTGGTCACAGCGCACCGCCCGCCTGCGCGGACTCGGCGAGCGCCGCCCGCGCACGGTCCAGCGCCGCGCCGATGCGCGCGTCGAGGTACCCGTCCGGGAGCTCGCCGACGGCGTCGCCGGGCTCGAGCGCGGGGTCGGCGACGAGCTCGACGCCGGTCAGGTCCGGCAGGCCGGCGAGCACGTCGCCCGAGGTGGCGGGCGCGGACAGCACCGCCCGGACGACCGCGAGGTCGCGCGGGTGCAGCCGCACGGTGTGCACCTCGCGGCGCGGGTCCTGCGCGCGCACCCGGCGCAGCGCCGCGCTCGCCGCCGTGGGCGCGTCGGAGAGCTCCTGACCGAGGACGACGGCCGCGAGCTCGAGCGCCGCGCCGTGCAGCACGGCCTCGGACGCCGCCAGCACGGGCGCGCTCCGCTCGGCGGCGGCCCGGGCGGCGGCCGTGAGCACGGCGAGGGCGTCGGCGTGCTCGGCAGCGCGGCGGGCGTCGGCCTCGGCGCGCTCGCGCTGCACGCGGGCGGCCTCGGCCTCCGCGGCGCGGGCGGCCTCGCGGGCGCCCGCGGCGTAGCCGGCCGCGTACCCCGCGGCATAGCCCTCCGCGCGGGACGACGGCTCCGCCACGCTCGTGGCACCGAACACCTGGGTGAACCGGGGCTCAGGAGACATACTCGTCCTCCCCCTCGCGCCGGATGACGATCTGGCCCGACTCCTCGAGGCGGCGGATCACCTGGACGATGCCGGCGCGCGCCTCCTCGACCTGCGAGAGGCGGACCGGGCCGAGCAGCTCGATCTCCTCCTCGAGGTTCTCCCGGGCGCGCTCGGACAGGTTGCGCAGCGTCTTGTCGCGGACCTCCGGCGTCGCGCCCTTGAGGGCCACGGACAGCTCGTTGGTCTCGACCTGGCGCAGCACGAGCTGCATCGCGCGGTCCTCGAGCAGCACGATGTCGCCGAACACGAACATCCGGCTGCGCACCTCGTCGGCGAGCGCCTCGTCGCGGCTCTGCAGGCCCTCGAGGATGAGCTTCTCCGTGGTCGGGTCGGCCCGGTTGATGATCTCGACGAGCGGCTGCACGCCGCCCACGGCCGACAGCTCGTTCGGCGTCAGAACGGTCGAGGCCTTGCGCTGCATCGACTCGGCGATGACCTGCACGACGTCCGGCGAGGCCCGCTCCATGAGCGCGATGCGGTGCGCGACCTCGGACTGCTGCTCCGGCGGCAGGCCCGCCATGATCGCGGAGGCGTGCTCGGGGCGCAGGTGCGCGAGCACGAGCGCCACGGCCTGCGGGTGCTCGCCGTTCAGCAGCGACAGCACCTGTCGCGCGTCCGCGTTCTGCAGGAACTCGAACGGCTGCCCCGCCATCGAGGTCTGGAGCCGCTCGATGACGCCGGCCGCCTGGTCGCGCCCGAGCGCGCCCTCGAGGAGCTGGGTGGCCAGCCCGAGCCCGCCGTTGACGCCGGGCCCGATCATCGACGCGGAGTAGAACTCCTCGACGACCTCGTCGGCCATCGTCTGGTCGACGCGCTCCAACCGCATGATCTCGGCCGTGAGCTCCTCGATCTCGGCGACGTCGAGCTGCGCCATCACCCGGGCGGCGCGCTCGCGACCGAGCTGCAGCAGCAGCATGGCGGCCTTCTGCGTGCCGGTGAGCGTCGTGGTGGCCATCAGCGCCGTCCGGCCGGAGTCAGCCAGCCGCGCAGGAGGTCCGCGACCTCGTCGGGCTGCTCGTCCGCGAGCGCGGCGATCTCGGCGCGCTTGACCGCGAGCGAGGCGGCCACCGGGTCCACCTCGGCCGGGCCGGGCAGCGCCGGGGGGATGTCCGCCGGCGCCTCCAGCTCGGCGGCCTCGGACGGGCCGTCGACGAGCGGCAGCTCGCCGATGTCGAGCGCCTCGCGACGGCTGCGCCGCGACCGGCGGGCCAGCACGATCGCCACCACGACCACCACCAGCAGCAGGGCTCCGGCGATGACGGCCTGCCGCAGCAGGTCCGCCCGCTGGTCGGCCGCGGCCTGGGCGTCGGCGGCGGCCAGCGCGTCGGCGGCGGCGTCCGCACTGGTCGTGTCGAAGGCCATGGCCTGCACCGCGATCGTGTCGCCACGGCCGGTGTCGATGCCCGCGGCGGCGGTCAGGGTCGCGGTGAGCTGGTTGAGGTCGATCCCCGCGGCGGCCGTCTGGTCCACGAGCACCGCGAGGGACTGCCGCTGGACCGTGCCGGGCGCGACGGTCGTCACCTCGGTGACCTTGTTCACCGCGTTGCTGACGTCCTCGGTGGTCTTCGCGTACTCGCCCGTGCCGTCGGTCCCGCTCGGCACCGCGATGTTGTCCGGGCCGAGCACGCCCGCGGCGGTGCCCGTCCCGGCGCCCGTGTAGGTCTCCTCCGTGGTGGAGGACACCAGCGGCGGCACGTCCTCCGCGGTCGAGAACTCCTCCGAGGTGCGCTGCGTCTGGTCCTGGTTCAGCTCGGCCGTGACGGTCACGGCCGACTTGCCGGCGCCGACCACCTGGTCGAGCAGCGCCTGCACCGCACCGGTCACGCGCTGCTCGTAGGCCGACGTCGCCTCGTCCCCGGAGCCGGCGGTGATGCCGGTGCCGACCTCGGAGAGCACCTTGCCCGTGGAGTCCACGACCGCGACGTCCGTGGCCTTCATGCCCTCGATGCCGGCGGAGACCAGGTGGACGATCGCCTCGACCTGGTCGGTGGTCAGCTCGGTGCCGGTGCGGGTGCGCACGAACACCGACGCCGTCGGGTCCTGCTTCTCGGAGACGAACACGGTCTCCTGCGGCAGCGCGAGCTTGACGGACGCCGCCTCGACGCCGGACATCGCGCCGACCGTCTTGGCGAGCTCGCCCTCCAGCGCGCGCTGGTAGGTGGTCTGCTGCTGGAACTCGCTGGACGTCATGGACATGCCGTCGAGCAGCGAGTAGCCGTCGCCCTCGGCGTTCGCCGGCAGCCCGGCCGCGGCGAGCTTGAGCCGCATCGCGTACAGCTTGTCCTGCGGGACCATGACGGTGCCGCCGCCGTCGGTGAGCTCGTAGGACACGCCCTGCGCGGAGAGCTGGTCGACCACCGCCGAGGCGTCGGTGGCGGACAGACCGGAGAACAGCGGCGCGAGCGTCGGCTTGCTGGCCCACGAGTACACCGCGAACCCGCCGAGCAGGATCGCGGCGACCGCGATGACCGCGAACGTCTTCTGGGGCAGCGAGAACTGCTTGACGGCCCCGCTCATGCGGCCGAACAGGGACTTCACCTGGGCGGGCATCAGGCCTGCATCCTCATGATCTCGGTGAACGCGTCGACGGCCTTGTTGCGCACGGCGGCGGTGAGCTCGAGCGCGAGCTTCGCCTCGGACGACGCCACCGTGTAGTCGTGGACGTCGTCGAGGTCGCCGGTGACGGCCTGGACCGCCAGCGCCTGGCTGGTGGACTGCAGCTGCTGGACGTGGTCGACGGCACCGAGGGCCGCGGCGAACCCGCCGTCGAGCCCGGCGACGCCGGTGGCGGACGCACCCGACGTGGCGGAGGCGCCCGCCAGGTCGGACAGCGCCGACAGGTACGTGGTGGGGCTGACGCCGGAGACGCCGCCGACGGGCTGGATGCTCACGAGGTCCGTCCGATCTGCAGCGCGGCCTCGTAGGACGCCCGCGCGCGGTCCACGACCGCCGCGTTCGCCTGGTAGCCGCGCTGCGCCATGATGAGCTGGGTCATCTGGCTGGCCATGTCGACGTCGGGGTAGCGCACGTACCCCTCCTCGTCGGCCAGCGGGTTGGTGGGCTCGTAGACGACGCGGCCCTCGGCGGACCCCAGCGCGATGCCGGACACCTGCGCCCCGCCACCGTTCTCGGTGGGGATCTCGCTCGCCACGACGTACTTGGCCTGGTACGCGGCCTCCGTGGTGGAGGTCGCGTTGTTCATGTTCGCGAGGTTGTCGCTGACCGCGTCGATCCACTTGCGGTACACGGTCATGCCGGTGCTGGCGACGCCGATCGCCCCGAAGGTCGTCATCAGGAGGTCCGCATCGCGATGCGCACGCCGGAGAACGTGCCGTCGACGGCCTGGGTCGCGAGCTGGTACCGCAGGTTCGTGTCGACGTTGAGCAGCGTCTCCTCGTCGAGGTTGACGTTGTTGCCGTCGGTGCGGGTGGGCTCGAGCGACCGGGCGACGGTGGCGGAGGTCGCGCCGGTGCCGCCGTCGACCGCGCGGGCCAGCGCGTCCTCGAACTGGACCTTCTTGGCCTGGTAGCCGGGCGTCTGGATGTTCGCGACGTTCTCGGCGATCACGCGCTGGCGCAGGGCCAGCCCGTCCAGCGCGCTGTTCAGCGCGACGTAGCTCACGGAGTCGAACATGCCCATGGCAGGGTCACCCTCACCGAGGTTGGTCCTGATCGGCCTGTCCGTGGCCTGCTGCGCGAGCGATCCCTGCTCACTGCCCCCATCGGCGGCGACGGGACCGCACTGAGGGTCCAGGGCGGACTTCTTGCCGCGTCACCCGCGCGAGGGAGGGGATACGCGCGGTCTGTCCGCTTCGCCCGCTCCCGTCCCCAGCCGCGCGGGGTGCGGGGCGTTCGCAGGGTCGCCCGACCGGGGTCAGGCCTCCGCGTCGAGGTAGACGGGGACCGCGGCGGGCCGGGTCCGCATGGAGTCCGCGAGGCGCAGGCTGCGGCGGTGCTCGCCGAGCTGCTCGGCGGTGCGGCGCACCAGGTCGCGCTGCCGCTCCACCAGGGCGGCGGCGCGGGGCGCGAGGTCCAGCGGCAGGGGGCCGAGCCCGCGGGGGGTGCGCCACGGCTCCGTCACCGCGACGTCCGGACCGGCCGCGACCTCGGGCGACCGGGCGGCGCGCAGCAGCGCCTCGGCCCGGTCCGCGACCGACTCCATCTCGGCCAGCGCGCGCGCCCAGGCCGACTCCCGCTCGTCCCGCCCGCGGGCGTCGCCGCCGCGGGTGCCCGTGCCGGGGTCGGCGTAGCCGTCGACCGCCGGGCCCTCGGCCGGCGCCGTCACGGCGCCGACCGCGGGCGCCTCAGCCGACACCGAGCACCCCGGTGCCGCCCGCGGCGCCCGAGGCGGTCTCGAACGCCGACGCCGGCCGCGGGGCCGGCACGTCCTGCGCCACGACAGCGGCGGCCTCGCGCCACGTCTCGGCGAGCGGCGCGACGACGCCGCGGCAGGCCGCGACCCGGTCCGCGTCGCCCGAGGTGCCGGCACCGATCAGCTCGGACAGCAGGAACGTGTAGACCGACAGCAGCCGCTCCGCGCCGTCCCACGCGTCGACGTCGAGGTTGGCCATGAGCTCCGCGACGATCTCCTGCGCGTGGCCGAGCTGGGACGTGCCGCCCACCCGGTCGCCGGCGCGCAGCCGCACCTCGGCGCGGTCCAGGTCGAGCAGCAGCCGGTCGTAGAGCATGGTGAGGAGCTTCGCGGGGCCCGCGGTGGCGACCGCGTCGGCGAGGTACCGGGTCCGGACGTCGTACACGACGGCCCTCCGTTCGGGATCGGGCGGCTCAGCTCGCGTTGTTCGCGTTGAGCTGGGCGAGCTGCTGGGTGAGGAAGTTCGAGGTCGACTGCATCTGCGACATGGCGACCTCCATGGCGGCGTACGTCTTGACCAGCGCGGCGCGGCGCGTGGCCAGCCGGTCGTCCCAGCTCGCGATCCGGTCGGTGAGGTCCTTCACCTCGTCCTCGCGGACCTTGATCGAGGTCGTCAGCGTGCCGTCGGTCGCGTCGGAGGCGTCCTTCGCGGCGGTCTCGAGCGAGGCGGCGATCTTCTGGACGACGTCCTGCACCGCCGTGGGGTCGGCGGCGTACGCCGCGGCGAACTTCTCCGCGTCGAAGCTGAACGTGCCGTCCTTGCCGAGCACGATGCCGGTGCTGGCCACGTCGGTGCCGTCGGCCGCCGTCGAGCCCGCGGCGAGCAGCTGCTGCTGCAGGAGCCGGATGGTGGTGTCGCCGGACAGCAGGCCCGCGGTGATGATCGAGCTGCCGTCGGCGGCGGTGCCGGTGCCCGGGGTGGTGCGGCTGGTGATCTCGCTGAGCACCAGGTTGAGGTTGGTCACGAGGTTCTGCGCCAGCGTGCTCATCGCCTTGGCGTCCCGGGTCACCGTGAGCGTGACCGGCTCCTCGGTGGTGGCCGAGACGGTGACGTCGACGCCGGTGAGCAGCCCCTCGAACGTGTTGCTCGCGGAGGTGACCGTCGTCGCGCCGGCGGTGTCGGGCCAGAGCGTGATCGACGCGTCCGACGCCGCGCGGAGCTGCTGCGACGTGAGGGTCTGGCCCGCAGCCGGGTTCCCGACGGCGACCGTGAACCCGTTGGCGGCGCCGGTCTCGGTGCCCGTGAGCTGCAGCGTGTAGACGGGGGCGGCCGCGGTGCCCACGTTGACCGCGGTCGCGGTGACGCCGGTGCCCTCCGCGTTGAAGGCGGCGACGACGTCCCCGATGTTCGAGCTCAGGGCCTTGATGGTGGTGGTCTCCCCGCCGCGCGTCAGCGTGAACGACGGCTGCAGGTCCGTGTACTGCGCGGGCAGCGTGTAGAGCGTGGACTGCGAGGCCGCGACCGCGTCGACGGTGAACGCGAGCGACGACGGCTGCGCGCCGGCCGAGGTGACGGCGGTGACCGCGGTCGACGAGGAGGTCGCCTTCGCCGCCTGCCAGGACTCCGCCTTCGCGGCGGCGCCGGCGGCCGTGCCGAGCGAGGACACCTTGGTGTTCAGCGACTGGAGCGCGGAGACCACGGACTGCAGCCCGGACTTCTTGCTCGCCAGCAGCTTCTGCTGGTTCGCCTCGACCGCCATCAGCTTGTCGATGATCGCGGTGGTGTCCAGGCCGGAGCTCAGGCCGTCGATCCCGATGCTGCTCGCCATCGTCTGCAGTCCCTCGCTGTGCTGGTCGGCGGTGGTGGTGATGCGGCCAGGCGGTGGGCGGACGGTCGTCCACCCACCGCCTGGCCGGTCGTGCGGTGCCGCCCGTCACGAGGCCGGGCGGCGGTCAGGTCACTGCAGGAGCTGGAGCACGCTCTGCGGCAGCGACTTGGCCTGGGCGAGCATCGCGGTGCCGGCCTGCGACAGGATCGACGCCCGCGTGTACGACACCATCTCCGAGGCCATGTCCGTGTCGCGGATCCGGCTGTCCGACGCGGAGAGGTTCTCCACCGCGACGTTCAGGTTGTTGATGGTGTGGTCGAAGCGGTTCTGGACCGCACCGAGCTGCGAGCGGACCTTCGACACGGACTGGATGGCCGCGTCGATGGCGTCGATCGCCGAGGTCGCACCCGCGTTGGACGCGACGTTCGCGAAGGTGGCGGTGTCGGCACCGGCGGCGCCGTCCACGTCCGCGACCAGGTCACCGGTGACGACGGCCGCACCCGCGGCGGTCTTCTCCGGGCCCTGGACCGTGACGTCGCCGTAGGCGCCGAACTTCACCGACAGGCCGGAGCCCGACAGCGCGGAGTCGACGGCGGACTGCAGCGCGTTGCGGTTGGCCTCCGCCTGGCTGGCGTTGGCGGTACCGCCGCCGGCCCAGGTGATCGACGCGGCGTCGACCGTGTAGGTGTTGCCGCCGAACGCGAAGGACAGGTCGGCGGCCGGGGCCGCACCCGCGTAGTCCATCGTGCCCGGGCCGAAGGTCCAGGTCGAGCCACCGGAGGTGACGTCGATGTTGTCGACGCCGAGGCCGGCCGCGCTCATGGACTTCGCGGTCAGGTCGACCGTGATCGAGTCGGCGCTCGAGGTGTTGGCGCCGACCTGGAACACGCCCTCGTAGGAGCCGTTCAGCAGCGTCTTGCCGTTGAACTGCGTGGTGTCCGAGATGCGGGTGAGCTCCTTCTTGAGCTCGCCGATCTCGTCCTGGATGTTGCCCTTGGCGGTGGAGGACAGACCACCGTCGTTGGACGCCTGCACGGACAGGGTCCGCATGCGCTGCAGGATCGAGTGCGTCTCGGTGAGCGCGCCTTCAGCGGTCTGGACGACCGAGATGCCGTCCTGGGCGTTGCGCACGGCCTGGGTGGTGCCGCCGATCTGGGCGCGCAGACCCTCGGAGATCGCCAGACCAGCAGCGTCGTCCGCAGCCCGGTTGATGCGCAGGCCGCTCGAGAGCTTCTCGAGGGACTTGCTGAGGTCGTTCTGGGTGCTGGACAGGTTGCGGTACGCGTTCAGCGCCGCGATGTTGGTGTTGACGGAGAGACCCATGGTTCTCTTCCTCCTTGATTCGGGTCGAGGTGGCCCATCCGTGGGCTCACCCCTGACCTTCGACCGGGCGCCGGGAGGCCTGAGGGTTTCGCGCCGGTTCACCCGTCCGGGTGGGGCACGGCCGCCGCGCCCCGCGGGCACCCCCCCGCACGGCGCAGGGCGCCGGCCGCGGGTGTGCGGCCGGCGCCCTGCGCCGTGCGTGAGCTGCTCCGGTGCGCCTCAGACCGCCGCGGCCCGGCGGGCGTCGTCCTCGTACGGCGTGGGGACGGCCCGGGCGACGTCGGCCTGGTGGCTGGCGGCGGTCATCGCGGCGCGGGACGCGACGGCGGCGAAGTACGTGCGGCGGCGGCGCTCCGCCACGCCGTCGGGACGCTCGGCGGCGGGCACCAGGTCGGGGTCGAGGCTCGCGTTGAGGCCGTCCCGCATGAGCGCGAGGCCCTCGGTGCGGAGCTGGCTGATGCGCGACTGCGTCACCCCGAGCTCGTCGGCGAGCTCCGCGACGGACCGGTCCTGCAGGAACAGGCCCTCGATGACGGTGCGCAGCCGCTCGGGCAGCGTCTCGACGGCGGCGCGCAGGTAGCGCAGGCGCTCGCCGGTGAGCACGTTCTCCTCCGGGCCGGGCGTCTCGTCGCGGACCAGCTCCGCCACGGGGTGCACGGTCGCGTCGATGGACAGCACGCGCCGCTCGGCGTCCTGGCGGGCCTGGTCGACCGCGGCGAGGTCCGTGCCGAGCGCCGACGCGAGCTCCTCGCGCGACGGCGTGCGGCCGAGCGCGGCGGTGAGCCGGTCGCTGGCCGCGGACAGCTCGCGGGCACGGTGCCGGGCGCCGCGCGACGCCCAGTCCATCGAGCGCAGCTCGTCGATCAGGGCACCGCGGATGCGCAGCGCGGCGTAGCGGGCGAACGGCACGCCGGTCTCCGGGTCGTACGCGCGGGCGGCGAGCACGAGGGCGAGGTGGCCGGCGGACACGAGGTCCTCGCGGCTGACCGTGGCGGGGACCCGGGCCAGGACCTCGCTGACGTGGTAGCCGACGATCGGCATGTGCGCGACGACGAGGTCGTCGGCGACGGCGGGGGCGGCTGCGGAGCTGTTCACGGACCGGTTCTCGACCCCGGGGAATCCGGGCTTGAGCGATTCCCATAAAGTTCCTGAGTATCCGAATTATCCGACTTGGACGGCCATTTCGGACGTTCCGGACCGACAAAACGGACATGGACCCCCATAGCTCCGCGACGTTGGTCCCAGGTGTGAGGCAGATCACATCCGGTGGGTGCTCGGCGACGCCGGCAACCTGCATGACGCAGGTTCCGGCGGCCCTGACCTGGGAGGCCACGCGGCCCGTCACCCACCTGTCCGATTTCGCTCAGGACCTCCCCCGCCGGCCCGATAGGAGGGACGTGCCGCCCGGCGACCGCCGCGACCGGCCCAGCGACGCACCACCACACGGAAAGGGGGGCTCACGGCCATGGCCCTGAGCGAGCTGTCCGACGTCCTGTGGACCGAGCGCCGCCTGCTCGAGCTGCTGCTGTTCAAGCTCGAGGAGGAGCAGCTGGTGCTCACCAGCGGACGCACGCGCTGGCTCGCGCACGCCACCCGTGAGGTCGAGACCGTCCTCGACGAGATCCGCGACGCCGAGCTCGGCCGGTCCGTGGAGGCCGACGCCGTCGCGCTCGAGCTGGGCCTCGAGCCCGGCGCCACGCTCCAGACGCTGGCCCAGCACGCGCCGGCTCCCTGGGACGACCTCCTGCAGGCGCACCGTGACGCGTTCGTCCAGCTCACCACCGAGATCGCGCAGCTCGCCGACGGCAACCGCGAGCTGCTGGCCCTGTCGCACCGGGCCACGCAGGAGACCCTGATGTCCCTGCAGGAGTCGGTGCAGACCTACGACCCGACGGGCCACACGACCGCCGGAGCCGACCGCAGCGCGCAGCTGCTGGACCGCTCGTTCTGAGGAAGAGGACCCGTTGAGCACCTTCTCCGGACTGGGCACCGCCCTCAGCTCCCTGATCGCGCAGCGCCAGGCGCTCGAGGTGTCGGGCCAGAACGTGGCCAACGCCAACACGGTCGGCTACACGCGGCAGCGCGCCGCGATGAGCTCCCTGCCCGCCGCCACCGTGCCGTCGATGTTCTCCACGACGGACGGCGTCGGCATCGGCACAGCGGTGACCGGCATCGAGCGGCTCGGCGACGTGTTCCTCGACGCCCGGGTCCGCAACGAGACCTCCGGCGCCTCCCGGCTGTCCGCCGTGGCGACCGAGTACAAGACGCTCGAGACCACCATCGGCGAGCCGTCCGCGACCGGGTTCTCGAAGGACCTCACCGCGTTCTGGACGTCCTGGTCGGACGTCGCCAACTCGTCCGGGACCGTCGCCAACCGCTCCGTGCTGCTCGAGCGCGGCAAGGCCGTCGCCGACCGGATCGGCACGATGTACCGCGACATCGACACCCAGTGGCAGCAGGCGCTGACGACCACCACGTCGCTCGTCACGCAGGTGAACACCACCGCCGCGAACGTCGCCGACCTCAACACCCGCATCCTCGCGATCACCAACGCGGGCGGGTCGGCCAACGAGCTCATGGACCAGCGCGACCTGCTCGTCACGCAGCTGTCGTCCCTCGTCGGCGCGTCCACCCGCGCGAACGCGGACGGCACGCTCGACGTGATGGTCGCCGGCAACGCCCTGGTCTCCGGGGGCAGCGCCAACGCGCTCGAGGTCGCCCCCACCAGCCCGGTGTCGTTCCAGGGCGCCGTCGCCGGGGACGCGGTCACCATCCGGTGGGCGAAGACCGGCCACGCCTCCGGCATCGACGGCGGCACGGTCGCCGGCCTGCTCACCGTCCTCGCCCCCGCGGGCAGCGGCGGCGTCCTCACCGGGGCGGCCGCGCAGCTCGACGGGCTCGCCACGCAGATCGCCGAGCAGGTCAACGCGATCCACCAGGACGGCTACACCGTCGACGGGCGCACCGGCATCGACTTCTTCACCTACGACTCCGGCAGCCCGGCCAAGAGCCTCGCGGTCGCGATCACGGACCCCGACGACATCGCGGTGTCCGCCAACGCCGCGGAGGCGTTCGACGGCACCGTCGGGGAGAAGATCGCCGGGCTCGCGAAGACCGCCGGCGGGCCCGACTCCCTGTGGTCCGCGTTCGTCGTCGACCTCGGTGTGAAGTCCGCGAGCGCGTCCTCCCGCGCCACGGTCGCCGAGGCCGCACGCGCCACCGCCGCGACCGCCCAGCTCGCGCAGACCTCCGTCGACACCGACGAGGAGACCGTCAACATGCTCGCGTTCCAGCGGGCGTACGAGGGGGCGGCCCGCGTGCTGACCGCGGTGGACGAGATGCTCGACACGCTGATCAACCGGACGGGGGTGGTGGGCCGATGAGCACCATCGGGCGCGTCACGCACTTCACGGTGCGGGCCTCGACGCTGGGCAACCTGCAGACCAACCTGCACAAGATGTCCGAGCTGCAGGCGCAGATGTCGTCGGGCACGAAGATCAACGTCGCCTCCGACGACCCCGCCGGCACCGCCGACGTGCTGCGCATCCAGGGCGACCAGCGGCTGCTCGACCAGTACAGCCGGAACGCCGCCGACGGCGAGGCCTGGCTGCTCACGGTCGACAGCGCGCTCACCACGTCGCTCGCCTCGCTCCGCAAGGCCCGCAACCTCACCGTCCAGGGCGGC
The DNA here is from genome assembly GCF_019797765.1 of Cellulomonas sp. C5510. Taxonomy (NCBI): domain Bacteria; kingdom Bacillati; phylum Actinomycetota; class Actinomycetes; order Micrococcales; family Cellulomonadaceae; genus Cellulomonas; species Cellulomonas sp. C5510. Next base: position 589,770 of record NZ_CP081862.1, on the reverse strand, counting down.
AGCGGTGCGCTCGGCACCACCTCCCGGGCGGCGCTCGCCCAGGAGATCGAGGGCATCCGCGAGTCGCTGCTGGCCCAGGCGAACACCACGTACCTGGGGCGGTCCGTCTTCGCGGGCACCGTCTCCGGGGAGGCGTTCAGCGACGCCGCGGGCGGCTACGTCTTCAACGGCGTCGCCACCGGACGCGTCGAGCGCACGGTCGCGAGCGACACCACGGTGCGCGTCGACAGCACCGGCTCGGCCGTCTTCGGCGAGGGCACCGACTCGGTGTTCGCCGTGCTCGACCGCATCACGGCCGCGCTGAACGACACGACCACGGACTTCGCCCCCTCCGCGTTCCTCGACGAGATCGACGGCCACCTCGACAACATGCTCACGGAGCTGTCGTCCAACGGTGCCCGCCAGAACCAGGTCGACTCGGCGCAGGACCTCATCTCCGCCAACCAGATCACCGCCAAGACGCGCCTCGGAGCCATCCAGGACGTCGACCTCGCGCAGATCATCCTCGACATCCAGTCGCAGGAGGTCGCGTACCAGGGCGCCCTGGGCGCCGCCGCCAAGGTGCTTCAGCCGACCCTCCTGGACTTCCTGCGATGACCGCTGACCTCGTCGACGCCGCGCGTCGCACCCACCTGCCCGAGCACCTCCACCTGCAGTCCCCCATGCCGGGGCTCGCGGGCTACGAGGACTTCACGCTCACCCCGCTGGACGACGCCGGCGTGCTCTACGCGCTGCGCTCCGAGCCCGAGGGTGCCCGCCCGGTGCGGCTCTTCGTCGTCGACCCGGCCGTGTTCTTCCCGGAGTACGCGCCCGCCCTCGACGCGGACGTGCTCGCGGCCCTCGGCACCGACCGCGCCCACGCGGTGCGGCTCGTCGTGGTCCGCCCCGCGGACGGAGGCGAGCCGCCGACCGCGAACCTCCTCGCGCCCCTGGTCCTGGACCCCGTGAGCGGGACGGCCGTGCAGACCGTCCTCACGGAGGACTGGCCGCTGCGCGCGCCGCTCGCCCCGGCCGCCTGACCGTCCCCTCCCGCAGGAGCCCGCCATGACCACCCCCCTCGGCGACGACGTCGCGCCGGCGGCTCCCCGCCCCGCCGGGCCCATCGGCGGCGGTGAGACCACCGTGCTGCGCCAGCCGGTCGTCCACCCCGACCGGAGCGTGTTCGGCTACGCCGTGCGCGTGCGCGTCGGCGGCCCGTCCGGCGTCCCGCTGCCGGAGGAGGTCACCGAGCCCGCCGTCGAGACCGCGTACCGGCGCCTGGACCTCACGGGCCTCGCGGACGACCGGCCCGTGCTGCTGCGCGCGACCACCGGGCTGCTCTCCGGCTCCGTGGCCGTCTGGTACGACGCCGCGCGCCTGGTGCTCGAGGTCACGCCCGCCCTGACGCGGCACCCCGAGGCCGATGCGCTCGTCGCCGCCACCACGGCCCGCGGCTCGCGCGTCGCGCTGGCCGACTACGACGGCTCCCTGCCCCAGGACCGCCTGCTCCCGCGGGCGTCGCTGGTCAAGGTCGACCTGCGACGGGGGCCCGACCAGCTGGCCGACCTCGTCTCCCGCGCGCACGCCGCCGGCGCCACGGTGGTCGGCGAGCACGCGGACGACGCCGAGCGGGTCGCACTGGCGCTGTCCCTCGGCGCCGACCTGATGCAGGGCCCGATGTTCCAGCGCGACACCCCGCCGGTGCGCCGGACGTTCTCCGCGGGCGAGCTGCAGTGCCTGGAGCTCGTGCGCGTGCTCGGGCAGGACCCTGTCGACCAGCACGCCGTCGTGCGGACCGTCGCCGCCGACCCCGAGCTGTCGATGCGCGTGCTGCACCTGGTCAACTCCTCGGCGTTCGGCCTGCGCCGGGAGATCGACTCCGTGCAGCAGGCCGTCGTGCTCGTCGGGCCGCGGCAGCTGCACGCCCTGGCCATCGCGTCGCTCATCCAGGCCCGGCCGACGTCCGTGGCGTCGCTGTGGTCGGTCCTCACGCGCGCCACCGCGTGCCACACCCTCGCCGGCGACGACGCCGGGTACACCGTCGGTCTGCTGTCCGCGGTGGCGGCGCAGCAGTCCATCGACCTCGTCGAGCTCGTCGAGCGCACGGGGGTCTCCGACGCGCTCGCGGGGGCGCTGCTGCGGCACGACGGCCGGCTCGGGAAGGTGCTCGCCGCGGTCCTGGCGCACGAGGAGAACGACACCGAGGCCGTGCAGGCCACCGGGCTGGAGCCGTGGGACGTCGCGCACGCGTACCTGGCGGCCGTGCCGCAGGCGCTCGGCACGGCCACGGCGCTGGCGTTCGGCGACTGACCGCAGGGGCCTGCGACCCGCACCGGGCGCCGTCCCGCACGGCCTAGGGTGGTGCCGTGCCGTCGTTCATCCGCCTCGCCCTGCGCCCCGAGCAGCGCAAGCCCGCGCCCGACCCGGTGCCCGTGAGCCTGCGGCCGGTGTTCCTCGTCGGCATCGCGGTCTGGCTGACGGCGCTGGTCGTCGCGCTGGTGCTGTGGCTCACGGGCGCCGCCGGGCCGCTCGGCGTGTGGACCTGCGCCGTGGGCGCGGCGCTGGGGGTCCTGGGCCTCGGCTGGAGCCGCCGCCGGCCCGGGCGCTGACGGCCCGCCGGGCACGGCGCGCTCGGCCCGCCGGGCACGGCGCGGGCGCGCACCGTCAGGCGTCGTCCGTCCGGGCGACCTCGCGCGCGGCGCGCGCCTCCGCGGCCCGCGCCCGCGTCCGGCCCGTCGCGTGCTCCGACCACCGGGGCACGAACGCCGCGAGCGCGGCCGCGGACAGCACGCCCGCAGCCCCCATCGTCACGATGCCCGCGGCCAGGCTCCCGGCTGCCGCCACCGCGGACACGACCAGCGGTCCGGCCGCCGCGCCGGAGTCCTGGAACACCCGCCACACCCCGAGGAACCTCGCCCTGGCGTCCGGCGGTGCGACGTCCGCGCCGAGCGTCATGAGGATGCCCGAGCCGATGCCGTTGCCGAACCCCATGACCATCGCCACCACCGTCAGCCCCGCCAGGGAGCCCGTCAGCGGCAGCGCCGCGATCGCCCCGCCGAGCACCAGCATCGACGGCACCGCCACCCACAGCCGGCCGCGGCGGTCCATGACCTTGCCCGCCGGGTAGAACAGCAGCATGTCGACCGCGCCCGAGATCCCGAACACGAGGCTGGTGGTCGCCGGCGACAGGCCCAGGTGCTCCGACCACAGCGGCAGGACGACCTGGCGCGTGGAGCGCACCGCGCCGACCAGCACGACCGCCACGCCGAGCGTCGCCAGCAGCCGCGCGTGCCGCCGGACCAGCGCCGCCGTCGACACGGCCGACCGGGGGCGCGGGGCGCCGTGCGGGTCGTCCGGGTCTCCCGCGAGGCCGACGACGAGCGCGGCCGCGACGCTCGTGCCGACAGCGAGCCAGAACACGGACCGCAGGCCGCCGAGGTGCAGCACCCCCGCCCCGAGGAACGGCCCGAGGAACACGCCGATCCGCGCGACCCCGCCCAGCGTCGACAGCGCACGGGCCCGGTTCACGACCGGCACGGCCTCCGTGAGGTACGCCTGCCGGGCGAGGTGGAACACCGCGGAGGCGGCCCCCATGACCAGCACCCCCGCGCCGAGCACCGGGAGCGTGGGCGCGAGCGCGCAGGTCGCCAGCGCGACGCAGGCGACGCCCGCCGCCACGATCATCGCGCGCCGGTCGCCCACGCGGGCGGCGAGCGCCCCGGCCGGGACGTCCCCGAGGATCTGGCCGACGCCGACGAGCGCCACCACGAGCGCGGCCCGGTCGAGGCCCGCACCGAGCTCCGCTGCGACCAGCGCGACCACCGGGGTGACGGCGCCGAGCCCCGTCTCGTAGAGCAGGGCGGGCAGGTAGGCGGAGGTCAGGAGGGAGCGGGTCATCGCCCCGACATCATGCCCCGCCCGTCGGCGGCCTGCTCCACGGCGAGCTCCGCCACCCGCTCCGGCTCGAGCAGCACCAGCTCCACCGCGTGCCGCAGGTGCCACGCGCCGGCCGCCTGCACGAGACCGCGCGCCAGTCCCGCGAGGTGCGTCGCGTGCACGACGGCTGCCGGGCCCGTCCCCTCGACCCACCAGTCCACCGGGACGCCGTCCACCCGCAGCGACTCGTGCTCCACCCAGGTGGACGGGGCTCCCGGCAGCAGCGTCCGCACGGCGGGCGGCGTGGCCGTCAGGGCGCCGGCGTCGTCGCCGTCCTCCTGCGCGACCGCCCCGTCGGCGAGCTCGTCCGCGGTCGGCACCCCCAGCGCCTCCGCGAGGTCGTCCGGGTCCGCGGGCCCCACCGGCGGCACCATCGCGGCCACGTCCGTGCGCTGCCACCACATCGGCTCGGGCGCCACCGCGGCGTCCTCCGCGTGCACCAGCGCCACCCGGTCCGGGGCGACGAGCGCGGGGAGCACGTCCAGCCCGGGCCGCCCGGCGTCGTCGTCCGCCCACGCCCGGGCGCGGCCCGCCCAGGCCGCCCAGACCGCCGCGGCCAGTGCGAGGTCGACGGGGGCGCCCACCGGAGCCGCGGCGCGCAGCAGCCGGTTCCAGTCGGGGGCCGGCACGTCGGCGACGCGCGCGACCCCGCCGAGCGCGGCCAGCACCGCGTCGTCCAGCCCGGCGACGTCCGCCGGAGCCGGGGGCAGCAGCCGTGCGGCGGCCGGCTCGGCGCCCGCGACGGCGAACGGCCCGCCCGGCACGAGGCCGGAGCGGTGCCGCAGCCACCACGCCGTGTACGACGGGGCGGTGCCCGTGGCCTGCTCCGCCCGCACCGGCTCGAGCAGCGCCCGGCGCAGCGGCCCGGGCTCCGCGAACCGGGCGAGCACCCGCGACCACGCCCCGGGGTCGACGGCGTCGAGGTCCGCGACCGCGACGACCTCCGGCAGCGACTCCCCCTCGCCGAGCAGCCGGGCGACCTCCGCCAGGTAGTCGTCCCACCCGTCGAGGCCGTCGGTCACCAGCTCGGCGTCCTCGTCGAGGTCCGGCCCGGACGTGGCGACGTCGGCGAGCCGCAGGAGCACCAGGTCGGCGCGCACCCCCACGGCCGCGAGCGCCGCAGGCCCCCAGCGGTCCACCGCCGCCGGGTCGGCCGGTGCCAGCACCCGGTCGTCGAGCAGCGCCGCGGCCCGCGACCCCGGGAGCACCAGGCCGTGCGCCGGCGCCGGCTCCCCGTCGGCGTCGCGCAGCGTCAGCAGGCCCAGCACCGCGCGGCCGGCCGGAACGGGCGTGCCGGGGTCGAGGCCGGCGTCCGGGCCCCCGGCGAGCGTGGCGCGCACCAGCGTCAGCACCGCGTCGGTGACCTGCTCGGCGAGGTCGAGGTCGTCCTCGCCGGCCTGGTCCAGCACGGCCTGCCGGACGCCCGGGTGCCCCAGCAGCGCCGCGGGGTCGGCGGGCGCGGCCCCGAGCCGCTCCAGCACCGGGTGCGCGGCCTCCGGGTGCACCAGCCGCAGGCCCCAGCGGCCCAGGACGCCGAGGGCGGCGGCGAGGCCCCCCGGCTGCGCGGGGTCGCCCGGCCGGTCAGCCGCCGAGCCGTCGGCCGGCAGCAGCAGCCCCCGCGCCCCGCGGACCACGCGCCCGTCCGCCAGCGGGACCGGCAGCCCGGCGAGCGCCTCCCGCACCAGCGGGTCCCCCACCGCGGGCGCCAGGGCCTCGTACAGCGCACGCCAGCGTGCCTGCGGCAGGTTCGCCGCCGCGGGCAGCTCCTCCACGACGTCGGCGACCTCCCGGACCTCGACGCCCAGCGCCCGCGCGGCCGGCAGGTCTCCCTCGGCCAGCACCACCATCCCGCCGAACCACGGCGCCAGCGCCCGCGTCAGCTCCGCCGCGGCCGGCCCCGCGAGCGCCACGGCCCGCCGCGGCTCGACCAGCGCCGCGGGGTCCCCGCTGCTGCCCGCGCCCGCACCGCCCGCACCGCCCGCAGGATCCCCCGGGGGACCGGGGGGCGCGGACGCGACCGGGAGGAGCGGGGTGCGGGACAGGGCGGCCAGCAGCCGCGGGCGCAGGGCCGCGTCGACCTCCCCCGCCGGCAGACCCTGCGGGACCAGCCGCAGGGCGTCCCCGCCGTCGGACGCCACGTCCGCGGCCAGCAGCGCGTACAGGTCGCCCGCGACGTCGAGCAGCGCGTCCGTCACCCGGCCGCGCGCTGCACGCCGGCGGGTCGGGTCGAGCGGCAGCGTCGCGACGAGCAGGGCCGGCAGGTCCAGGGGGTCGTCGGTCGGCGTCGGCGCGTGCAGCACGGCCGGGGCCCGCACGGCACCCGGACCCCCGTCGCCCGTCCACGTGTCCGGCGCCCGCCCGTCCCGCGGCAGCGCCCAGGTGACGCGCCACCCGCGGCGGCCGCGCTCCTCGACGGGTCGGTCCGCGACCAGGGCCGGTTCGAGCTCCCCCTCCGCGGTGCGCCGTCGCCACCTCTGGTCCAGGTCGGCGACGCGCCGCCGCGTCCCGGCCAGGTCGTCCTCGACGACGACCTCCGCGAGCGCCGGCAGGGCGAGCAGCAGCGGGTCGCCGACCTCCGCCAGCATCCGCCGCACGGCGTCGACGGCCTCCTCGTCGCGCAGCGCCAGGACCACCGCCGTGTCGTACCCGCCGGGCGGTCGTCCCGCGTGCTCCCGCGGGAGCCGCAGCGCCGGCAGCGACCCCTCCCGCCGGGCCACCTCGTCCGCGAGCCGGGGCTCACCGGCCGCGGCGAGCGCGAGGTCCTGGCGCGTCTCCGCGAGCGAGAACCGGACGGACCCCGAGGTCGAGAGCACCGCGAGCTCGTCGGACACCGCGCGCACCGCGGCGAACCCGACGCCGAACCGCCCGACCAGGCCGCCGCCCGACGCCGGCCCGCCCCAGTCCCGCGAGGAGGACGCGCGCATCGACGCGAGCGACGCCACGCCGGCCTCGTCCAGCGGGGCACCGGTGTTCGCGGCGACCAGCACCGGTACGCCGTCCGCGACCCCGGTCGGGCCGCCGCCCGTGCCGGCCCCGTCCGCGCCGCCGCCGTCCGACCCCGCGGCGGTCAGCCGCAGCAGCAGCCGCCCGGGCACGCCGGCGCGGACGGCCGCGTCGGCGGCGTTCTGCGCCAGCTCCACCACCACGCGGTCGCGGTAGTAGCCGCGGGCGTGGTCCTCCTCGGTGTTCGCGTCCTCGCGCAGGCGCGCGGGGTCGCTGCGCCACGTCCTCAGCACCCGCTCGCGCAGCGCGCGCGTGCCGAGGACGTCGGCGGTCACGGCTCCGGCTGCGAGGCGGGGGCCTCTCCGGCCCCGGCGTCCGGGGTTGCTCCGGTGACGTCGTCCCCGGCCGCGTCCACCTCGGCATCGACCGCTCCCTGAGCAGTCGCCCCCGCCTCGGCGGCCCCCGCCTCGCCGGTGCCCGAGGTCGGCTCCAGCACGAGGTCGCGCGTCACCGGCACGTCCGGCCACTCCGACGGGCGCGGCTCGACGTCGGTCTCCGAGTGGGCGCCGCAGCCGTGCTCGAGCGCGACGACCTTGCCGTCGTCGGGCGACCACTCGTTGACGCACACGCCGAACACGGTGCCGAGCGGTCCCTGCAGCGGCACGAGGAACCCGCAGGTCATGCAGGGCTCGGCGGACGCGACGGATCCGGCGGTCGCCGGGCCCTGCCGCCCGCGGTACCAGCGCTCGGCCGCCTCCGCGATGCCGACGGGCGACAGCACCCGGTTGCGGGCCAGCGCGAGCTCGCCGATCGCGACCTCGTCGACCTCCGGGTCGCCGGTCGGCGTGAAGCCGGGCTCCAGGCGCGGGTCGTCGGCGCGGAACGGCAGCACGTCGCCGGCACCGATGTCGCCGGGACGCAGGCGCTCCTCCCACGGCACCCAGGCGGGCGCCAGGACGGCGTCGTCGCCGGGCAGCAGGACCGCCTCGCACACGGTGGCCTTGCGGGCACGCGGCACGCGCGACAGCGTGACCGTCCACACCCAGCCGCGGTAGCCCTTCGCGGTGCAGGCGAAGCGGTGGGAGACGAGGCGGTCGGCCTCGACGGTGTACCCGAGGTGCTCCCCGACGTCCTCGGGGTGCTCCGCGAGATCGAGGGCCGCCGCGCGCGCGAGGTCGACGGCGCCGCCGAGCACCGCGTCCTGGGTCGCCGTCGCCATCTCAGGCCTCGAGGTCGTCGGCGACGGCGCGCAGCAGGGCGGAGACCTGGCCGGCGCGGGACTTCTCGGGGTAGCGGCCGCGGCGCAGGTCGTTGCCGACGCGGTCGAGCACCTTGATGAGGTCCTCGACGATGACCGCCATGTCGTCGGCGGGCTTGCGCGCGGCCTTCACGACCGACGGCACCGGGTCGAGCAGCTTGACGGACAGCGCCTGCGGACCGCGGCGGCCGTCCGCCACACCGAAGTCGACGCGGGTGCCGGGCTTGGGCGAGCCGATGCCGGCGGGCAGGGCGGACGCGTGCAGGAACACCTCGGTGCCGTCGTCGGCGGCGATGAAGCCGAAGCCGCGATCGGTGTCGAACCACTTGACCTTGCCGGTGGGCACTGCGATCCCCTGGTGTGTCGTCGGAAGCGCGCGGACCGCCCGCACGTCACCAGGCTACCGGTCGCGCCGCGTCCCCACGGCCCGCTCCGCCGCGGGCGGTGCCCCCGCGCGGCGGTGGGAGCGCCCCGGCCTCAGCCGAACGCCACGCCGTCGTCCGGCTCGCCGTCCAGGGCCTGCAGCCGCGGCACCGGCTGGTACACGGTGGCGAGCAGGGCGCGCGCCTCGCGCAGGGCCGTCAGGTACACGAGCGACACGTGCAGGGCGGAGTACGGGGACCTGATGCTCGGCGAGTGCTCCTCGGCGATGGCGTCGAGGTACGCGTCGAGCACGTCGCAGGCCGCCACCACGCGGGCGCTCGGCTGCGAGCGGTGCAGCTCCGGGTCGAGGTCCGCCACGGGAACGTCGAGCAGCTCGGAGACGATGCGCACCAGCGCCTCGGTCGACGCCTCGAGCGGGTCCTGCGGCGCGAGGATCTCGGCGGCGCGCGTGCGGGCCAGCGCCATCAGCGGGATCTCGTCGTCGTGGTGGCCGGCGGTGGCGAGCACCTCCAGCACGAGCATCGCCCGGAACCGCTCCCGCCCCAGCAGCACGAGGGCCTGGTGCAGGTTGCGGACGGTCCGGCCCGCGCCGGAGACGCTGTTGACGACCCGGAACACCTTGAGCGCGATCGCCGGGTCGGCCGCGGTGAGCCGCGCGAGCCGGCGGTAGGACACCTGCGGGTCGCCGAGCTGGACGAGCAGCCGGCCGGCGACCATCGCGTGGTGGGCGAGCGCGGGCCGGGTCAGCACCGTCGGGCGCCGGAAGTGGTAGCCCTGGAAGAGGTCGAACCCGGCGTCCTGGGCAGCGAGGAAGTCGTCCTCGTCCTCCACGTGCTCCGCGACCAGGGCGGCCGTCGGCGCCTCCTCGCGCAGCTGCGCGGCGAACTCCGCGAGCCGGTCCCCGACGTCGGACATGTCGACCTTGACGTAGTCGCACAGCGGCAGCAGCGGCCAGCGCGCGTCGCCGGGCACGAAGTCGTCCAGCGCGATGCCGAACCCGAGCCGGCGCAGCCGCTCGACGCCGGCGACGACCTCCTCGTCCGCGGGGACCTGCTCGAGCACCTCGAGGACGACGCGGTGCGGGTCGAGCGCCACGGGCAGCTCGTCCACGATGAAGGACCGGGGCACGTTGACGAACAGGTCGCCGCTCCCCGCGAGGTCCTCCACGCCGAACTCGGTGAGCGTCGCGACGATCACCGTGGCCGTCGCGCGGTTGTCGTCGATGCCGGGGCGCACACCGGACTCGACGGCGTCGGCGCTCGCGCGGAACAGCAGCTCGTGGCCGATCGGGCGGCTGAGGACGTCGTAGATGCCCTGGCGCGCGACGCACACCTCGTGCGTCGCCCCGGGCAGGTGCCCGGCGGTGATCGGGGCCATGGGGTCCCTTCCGGTCGGCGCGCGCGCTCCTGAAGCCGCGCGAGGGCGTTGACCACCTGCTGATCGGCACCACCGCCCGCGTCCTGAGCACCCGGACGGGTGGCGCCGCTGCTCAGCCCTCGGCCAGCCGGTCGAGCGCGAGGGCGGCGAGCACCGCCGGGCCGACCGCGAGCGCCTCGTCGGCGAAGCGGGCCTGGGCCGCGTGGTTGTACGCCGCCGTCGCCGGGTCGTGCCCCGCGGGGGTGGCACCGAGGCCCAGGTACGTGCCGGGCACCTGCTGCAGGACGTACGAGAAGTCCTCCGCCCCCGGCAGCGGCTGCGGCGCCGGGTAGTAGGCCGACTCGCCGAACAGCGCGCGGGTGAGGTCCGCGGCACGCCCGACCTCGCCGGGGGTGTTCGACGTGACCGGGTACCCCGGCCGGTAGTCGACGGTGACGGACATCCCGTGCGCGGCGGCGACGCCCTCGCACACCCGCGTCAGGCGCTCGGCCACGACGCCGTGGGTGGCCTCGGAGAACGTGCGCACCGTCGCCTCGAGGCGCGCCTCGGCGGGGATGACGTTGTCGGTGGTGCCCGCCTCGATCCGCCCGACGGTGACGACCACCGGGTCGAAGACGTCGAACTGCCGGGTGACCGCGGCCTGCAGGGCGAGGACGATCTCCGCCGCGACGGGAACGGGGTCCTGCGCCAGGTGCGGCATGGAGCCGTGGCCGCCCCGGCCGTGGACCGTGACGTGCACGGTGTCGGCGGCGGCGAGCATCGTGCCGGGCCGGGACGTGACGAGACCGGCGGGCAGCAGGGCCGACAGCACGTGCAGCCCGTAGGCGGCGACCACCCGCTCGCCGGCCGCGTCGAGCACGCCCTCGTCGATCATGTGCCGGGCGCCGTGGTCGCCCTCCTCGCCGGGCTGGAACATCAGCACGACCGAGCCCGGCAGCGTCTCCCGGCGCGCGGCGAGCAGCCGCGCGGCACCGACGAGCCCCGCGACGTGCAGGTCGTGCCCGCACGCGTGCATGACGCCGGGGTTCTCCGAGGTGAACGGCTCGCCCGAGTCCTCCGTGACCGGCAGCCCGTCCATGTCGCCGCGCAGCAGCACCGCGGGGCCGGGGCGCCCGCCGCGCAGCACCGCGACGACGGACGTCAGCCCCGTGCCGGTGACGACCTCCAGGTCGAGCGGCGCGAGCGCCTCGAGCACGAGCGCCTGCGTGCGCGGCAGGTGCAGGCCGAGCTCGGGGGTGCGGTGCAGCGCGTGCCGCAGGGCGACCACCTCGGGGAGCTGGGCGGCGGCCTCCTCGCGCAGCGCGGTCAGGACGGCGGGGTCGAGCACGGTTCAGACCTCCAGGGCAGCGGGCTCCGCCGGGATGTCGGCGGGGTACATGAGGCGCTCGGACACCAGCCACGACCCGACGGCGGAGACCGCGAGGCCGACGGCGGCGTACACGGGCACGAGGCGCAGCGCGTCCTGCGCGATCAACCACTCGGCCACGAACAGGAACGTACCGCCGAACACGGCGATGGCGGCCCCGGCGGGCACGCCCAGCCCCACGGCGCGGATCGGCACCGGGAACAGCCGCGCGCCGGCGACGGGGGTGACGCCGAGCTGGAGCCCGACGCAGGTCGTCAGCAGCGGCGCGGCGACCACGTACGGCAGCACCCCGGACGCCAGCCCCAGCATGAGCGGCACGACGAGCACCGCCGCGGCGGTGAACCCGGTGCGGATCAGCGCGAGCGGCCCGAACCGGTCGGCGAGGAACCCGGAGGCGATCATGGCGACCAGCAGGCAGACGAGCGCGACGGTGTGCTGCGACGTGGCCTGGGCCTCGGTGTAGCGGCCGGTGTGGCCGGCGAACTCGGGCAGGTACACGGACCCGAAGTAGACGCCGACGGTGGAGCCGATGGTGAGCATGAACGCGAGCGCCATCCGCCCGGCGTGGGCGCGCAGCAGCGGGCCGGGCGCCTGCAGACCGGCCGCGCGGGACCGCTCGAACACCTCCGACTCGGGAACGCCGCGCCGGATCCACAGCGCGAGCAGCCCGCACAGCGCCGCGACGACGAACGCGACCCGCCAGCCCCCGTCCCGCACGGCGTCGGCCCCGAGCACACCCAGCAGCACCGCGAGCACCACCGTCGCACCGAGCGTCCCGAGGGCGTCCCCGGAGTACGCGAACGCCCCGTACCGGTGCCGCCGGTCCGCGGGCGCGACCTCGACCACGTACGTCGCGGCGGTCGCGACCTCGCCGCCCATCGCGACGCCCTGGAGCACCCGGGCGGCGACCACGACGACCGCGGCCCACCACCCCGCGACCGCGTAGGTCGGTGCCGCGGCGATCAGCGCCGAGCCGACCGCGATCAGCGAGACGGACACCAGCAGACCGGTCCGCCGGCCGCGGGTGTCCGTGACCCGCCCCATGAGGTACGACCCGACCGGCCGGGCCACGAACCCGATCGCGAACACCGCGTAGGCGCCGAGCACCTTCGTCACCGGGTCGTCCCCGGGGAACACCTGCCCGGCGAAGTACGGCGCCAGCAGGCCGTACATCGTCCAGTCCAGCGACTCGACGAAGATCCCCGCCGTGCTCGCGACCACCACGCGCGTCCGGCGCACACCCGCCACCGCTGCCTCCCGCCGCACCGGCGCACCGGGTCGGCACGCGGTGCACCGCATCGTGCACCCGCCGGTTCCCGGCCGTCGGCCGACGCGCCGGGAGCCGCGGCCCGCGCCGTATCGTGGTGCGGATGGCCACGTTCAGCGAGCACCTGCGGGGCAGGTCCGACGACGATCTCGTGCGCCTGCTGCTGCGGCGGCCCGACCTCGCGCACCCGTCGCCCGCGACCCTGGCCTCGCTGGCCGCGCGCGCGACGAGCCGGCCGAGCCTCGAGCGCGCGCTCGCGGGCGTGGACGCCGCGGTGCTGCAGGCCGTGGAGTCCGTCGTCGTGCTGCTGGACCGCGCCGACCCCGGCGCCGGTGTGCGGGCCCGCGACGTCGTGGCGGCCGTCGGCGGCGACCGGGCGACCGCCCCGTCGGTGCGCGAGGCCCTGCGCGACGCGACCGACCTCGCGCTGCTGCACCCCGTGGGGGGGCGCACCGCGGACCCGCTGCTGCGTCCGGCGCCCGGCGTCGCCGAGCTGCTCGGCCCCGGGGCGGCCGGGCGCGCCGCCGCGCGCGGGGACGACCCGGACGAGGCTGCCGTGCGGGAGGCGCTCGCGTCCGCGCCCGCCGCCGGCCGGACGGTGCTCGACGCCCTCGTCTGGGGGCCGCCGGTGGGCGTCCGCCCGTCCGCCGGACCGGCCGCCGACGCCGTGGCCGAGCTGCTGCGGCTCGGGCTGCTCGTGCGCGCGGACGACCGGCACGTCCTGCTGCCCCGGTCCGTCGCCCTCGTGCTGCGCGACGGCCGGACGCACCGCGCACCGGCCACGCCGCCCGGTGACGCGGACCTCCCGCACCGCGACGCCGCCCTGGTCGAGGCCGAGCACGCCGCGGCGGCCGAGCGGGTCGTGCGCCTGGTCGCGGGGCTCGTCCGGCTGTGGGAGCAGGCACCCCCGCCGGTGCTGCGGGCCGGCGGCCTGGGGGTCCGGGACCTGCGGCGCACGGCCGCGGCGCTCGAGGTCACCGAGCCGGAGGCGGCGTTCGTCGTCGAGCTCGCGGGCGCCGGCGGCCTGGTGCGCGACGACGGCGAGGAGTCGCCGCACTGGGTCCCGACGACCGCCGCCGACGAGTGGCTCGCCCGGGACCTCCCCGGCCGATGGGCCCGGCTGGCGGCGTGGTGGGCGGCGACCACGCGCACGCCCGCGCTGGTCGGCACCCGCGACGACCGCGGCGGGGTGCGCGCGGCGCTCGGCCCGGACGGCGCCCGGCCGTGGGCGCCGCGCCTGCGCCGGCAGGTGCTCGACGTGCTGGAGGACGCGGCGCCGGGCGCCGCCCCCGGGCCGGAGCAGGTGCGGGCCGTCCTCGCGTGGCGCACGCCCCGGGCCCAGCCCCCGACGGACGCCGTCGGGGCCGTGCTGCGCGAGGCCGGCTGGCTCGGGGTGCTCGGCGCGGGCGCGCTGCCCGCCGCCGGCCGCGCGCTGCGGGACGAGGACCCGCTGCCCGGTCTGGCGCGCGGGCTGGACGCCGCCCTGCCGCCCGCGGTCGACGACCTGCTGCTGCAGGCCGACCTCACGGGCATCGTCCCGGGGCGCCCGAGCGCCGCCCTGGAGGCGCTGGTCGACGCGTGCGCCCGTGTCGAGTCCCGCGGCGGCGCCGTCACCGTGCGGTTCACGCCGGAGTCGGTCCGCTCGGCCCTCGACGCGGGCCGCTCCGCGGACGACCTGCTCGGGGCGCTCGCCACGCACGCCCGGGGCCGGGTCCCGCAGCCGCTGGAGTACCTGGTCCGCGACGCCGCCCGGCGGCACGGGCGGCTGCGCGCCGGCGCCGCCTCGTCGTACGTCCGGGCCGAGGACCCCGCCCTGCTCGCGGGCCTCGCCGAGGACCCGCGCCACGCCGCGCTGGGCCTCGTGCGGCTCGCGCCCACCGTGCTCGCCGCCCAGGCGCCTGTGCACGAGCTGCTCGCGGCCCTGCGCGCGCACGGTCTCGCCCCGGTGGCGGAGACGCCCGACGGGCAGGTGCTGCACGCGGCGCCGACCGTCCGCCGGGTCACCGCCGGCCGGACGCGCGCCGACGAGCCGGCACGCGGCGGGGTGCCGCAGGCCGAGCGGGCGGCGGCCCTGGTCGGCCTGCTGCGCCGCGCGGGGTCGGAGCCCCGCGCCGCGGCGCGCCCCGGGACGACACCCGGGGCGGGTCCGGCAGCGTCCGCGACCGCCGGCACCGGTGCCGGCGGCCCGGGCCGCGCGGGGGGAACAGCCGACGTCGCCGAGGCGTTGGGGCTGCTGCGCGAGGCGGCCGCCGGGCACACCGAGGTGTGGCTGGACGTGGTCGGCTCGCGCGGCGCCCTGGAGCGGCGGCGCGTGCGTCCCGTCCGGGTGGACGGCGGCCGCGTGCGCGTCGTCGACACGACCCGGGACGCCGAGATCGTCGTCGCCGCGCACCGCGTGGCCGCGGTCACCCCGGTCGCCGTGCCCGACGTCGACGACCACGCCCCCGACCCGTGGAGGACGGACACCGCATGACCGACGGACCCCTGATCGTCCAGAGCGACAAGACCCTCCTGCTCGAGGTCGACCACGACCAGGCGGAGGCCTGCCGCCGCGCGATCGCCCCGTTCGCCGAGCTGGAGCGCGCGCCCGAGCACGTGCACACCTACCGGCTGACGCCGCTGGGCCTGTGGAACGCCCGGGCCGCCGGACACGACGCCGAGCAGGTCGTCGACACCCTGCTCGAGTACTCCCGCTACCCGGTGCCGCACGCCCTGCTGGTCGACGTCGCCGAGACGATGTCCCGGTACGGGCGGCTGCAGCTCGTGGCGCACCCGGTGCACGGCCTGGTGCTGCACGCGCTGGACGCCGCCGTGCTGGCGGAGGTGCTGCGGTCCAGGCGCACCGCAGGCCTGGTCGGCGAGCGGGTCGACGAGACCGACGTCGTCGTGCACGCCTCCGAGCGCGGCACGCTCAAGCAGGCGCTGCTCAAGCTCGGCTGGCCGGCGGAGGACCTCGCGGGCTACGTCGACGGCGAGGCGCACCCCATCGACCTCGACACCTCGGGGGAATCCGACCCCGCGGCTGACGGCACGCCGCGCCCGTGGCAGCTGCGGCCCTACCAGGCCGAGGCGGCGGACGGGTTCTGGCACGGCGGCTCCGGCGTCGTCGTGCTGCCCTGCGGCGCCGGCAAGACGCTGGTCGGCGCCGCGGCGATGGCCCGCTCGAAGACCACGACGCTGATCCTCGTCACCAACACCGTCTCCGCGCGGCAGTGGCGGGACGAGCTGATCCGGCGCACGTCGCTGACCCCGGACGAGATCGGCGAGTACTCGGGCTCCCGCAAGGAGATCCGGCCCGTCACGATCGCGACGTACCAGGTGCTCACGCTCAGGCGGAAGGGCGTCTACCCGCACCTCGAGCTGCTCGACGCCCGCGACTGGGGCCTCATCGTCTACGACGAGGTCCACCTGCTGCCGGCGCCGATCTTCCGGATGACGGCCGACCTCCAGGCGCGGCGGCGCCTCGGGCTCACCGCGACGCTGGTGCGCGAGGACGGCCGCGAGGACGAGGTGTTCAGCCTCATCGGCCCCAAGCGGTACGACGCGCCGTGGAAGGACATCGAGGCGCAGGGCTACATCGCGCCGGCCGACTGCGTCGAGGTGCGCCTCACCCTGCCCGACCGGGACCGCATGCTCTACGCGACGGCCGAGCCGGAGGACAAGTACCGCCTCGCCGCCAGCGCCCCGGGCAAGACGCAGGTCGTCAAGCAGCTCGTGGCCCGGCACGCCGGGGAGCCGCTGCTGGTCATCGGCCAGTACATCGACCAGCTCGAGGAGCTCGCCGACGACATCGGCGCGCCCGTGATCACCGGCTCGACCACCGTGAACGAGCGGCAGCGGCTGTTCGACGCGTTCCGGGCCGGTGAGATCACGACGCTCGTGGTGTCGAAGGTGGCGAACTTCTCGATCGACCTGCCGGAGGCGTCCGTGGCGATCCAGGTGTCCGGCTCGTTCGGTTCCCGCCAGGAGGAGGCGCAGCGGCTCGGCCGGCTGCTGCGGCCGAAGGGCGACGGCCGCACGGCGCACTTCTACGCGGTCGTCGCCCGGGACACGGTCGACCAGGACTTCGCGGCGCACCGCCAGCGGTTCCTCGCGGAGCAGGGCTACGCCTACCGCATCGTCGACGCGGAGGACCTCGAGCAGCCGGCCTGACGTCCCCCGCGCACGCGCGCTCCCAGCGCGCACCCCGCGCACCCCTCGCGCACCCCGCGCACCCTGCGCACCCCGCGCACCCCGCGCACCCCGCGCACCCCGCGCACCCAGCCTCCGTGCGCTCACCGAGAGTCCAGGACACGCCGGCACATCGGCCGCGCCCCCGGGCGTGTCCTGGACTCTCGGCGCGCGGGTACCCGGACGGATCGGGAGCGGACCGGGAGCGCGGGAGCTGTCGCGGGGACGGGCGCGGGCGCGGGCGCGGGAACCCCGGCGCGTGTTCCTCCGTTGCGACGGGTGCACGCCCTGAGAAAGGATCGTCGGGTGCCGTCGTCGTCCCGTGGCTGGTCCGCCGCCCTCCCGCTCGTCCCCGTGCTGCTCGCGGCACCGCTGCTGGTGGGGGCCGCGCCGGCGGCGACCGCCCCGCTGACCCCGGCGGTGGCCGCCGCGTCCACGCCCGCGGGGCCGGTGCTGCCGGCGACCGACCCGCTGCCGCTCGCCGGGGAGATCACCGACGAGGCCGGCGTCCTCGGCGGCGACGAGGCCACGGTGCAGGCCGCGCTGGACGAGCTCGCGGAGGCCACCCCGTACCAGCTGTACGTCGTGTACGTCGACGACTTCGGCAACCTCGACCGGGAGGACTGGGTCCAGCAGACGGCGCAGCAGACCGGCCTGGGCTCGCAGGACATGGTGCTGGCCGTCGCCGTCGACCAGCGCTCGTACGTGCTGGCGCCGGAGTCGGTGGACGGGCTGTCGGGCAGCGCGCTCGACCGCGTGGCCACGGACGTCGAGGACCGGCTGCGCCAGGACGACTGGTCGGGCGCGGCCGTGACCGCCGCCGACGGCATCCGCGAGGCCGCGACCGGGGGCGGCGGCGGATCGGCGCTGGGCTGGCTGTTCGTGGGCGGGCTCGTGGTGATCGCGGTGCTCACCGCGGTCGGCTGGGCGAGCGCCCGCCGCCGCTCCCGCGTCACGACGCCCGCCGGCGCCGGGGGTGCCCAGGTGCCGGGCCGCCCCGCCGACCCGTACGCCGAGCTGCCGACCGCGGAGCTCGACCGCCGCTCGTCGTCGGCGCTCGTGGGCGCGGACGACGCCCTGCGGTCCTCCGAGCAGGAGCTCGGCTTCGCCCAGGCGCAGTTCGGCCCGGACGCGACCCGCGAGTTCGAGCAGGTCCTGGCCCAGGCGAAGACCCAGGTCACCGAGGCGTTCCGGCTCCGCCAGACGCTCGACGACGACGTCCCCGACACCGAGCCGCAGGTGCGGCAGACGGCCGGGCGCATCCTGGCGATCGTCGACCAGGTCTCGGACGCGCTCGACGCGCAGAAGGAGGCGTTCGACCGCCTGCGGGACGTGGAGTCGCGCGCGGGCGAGGCGCTGGACGCGCACGAGCGCGTCGCCGCCGCCCTGCGCGCCCGCGTCGAGGCCGCGCGCGGCACGCTCGGCACGCTCGCCGCGACCTACCCCGCCGCCTCGCTCGCCTCCGTGACCGGCAACCCCGACCAGGCGCTGCGGCTGCTCGACGAGGTGGGCTCCGCGGTCGCGCAGGGCCGTCAGGCCGTCGCCGCGGGCGACCGCGGCATCGCGGTGCGGTACGCCCGGGCGGCGGAGGAGGCGCTCGGCCAGGTCACCACGCTGCTCGACGCCGTCGACCGCGCGGGCACCGACCTGGCCACCATCGGGGCCCGGCTGGACGCCGCGATCGCCTCCATCGGCTCGGACCTCGACGACGCCGCGCGGCTCGCGCCCCGGCACCCCGAGGTGTCCGCCCGCGCGGACGCCGCCCGGGCTGCGATCGCCACCGCGCGCACCGCCCGGGACGGGCAGGGCGACCCGCTGGCGGCGCTCGCGACCATCACGGACGCCGAGGCGGCGATCGACCGGGCGCTCGCGCCGATGCGCGAGGCGCAGGACCGCGCGGCGCGCGCCCGGCAGATCCTCGAGCAGACGCTCGGCCGCGTCGACTCCGCCCTGCGCGGCACCACCGACTACGTGGAGACCCGCCGCGGCGCCGTCGGCCCGGAGGCCCGCACCCGCCTCGCGGAGGCCCACCGGTTGTTCCGCGCCGCGGTCGACCAGCGGGAGGCGGACCCGGAGCAGGGCCTGGTCGCCGCGCAGCAGGCCGAGCGGCTCGTCCGCGAGGCGCAGTCGCTCGCCCAGCGCGACGTCGACTGGTACGACGACCAGCGCCGGGGCGGCCCGCGCGGCGGGGGCGGCGGCGGGCTCGGCGACATCGGCGGGATGGTGCTCGGCGGCATCATCATCGACTCGATCCTGCGCGGCGGGGGCGGCGGCTGGGGCGGCGGCGGCGCGCACGGCGGCGGAGGCGGGTTCGGCGGCGGCGGCCACGGGGGCGGGTTCGGCGGCGGCGGCTTCGGCGGTGGTGGCCGGGGCGGCGGGTTCTGATCATGTTCGGCAGGCGCAAGAATCGAGAGAGGCACCAGGCGATGACCGAGAAGCAGAGCATCTTCGGGCGGATCACCCAGCTCGCGCGGGCGAACATCAACGCCCTGATCGACCAGGCCGAGGACCCGCAGAAGATGCTGGACCAGCTGGTCCGGGACTACACGAACTCGATCGCGGAGGCCGAGAAGGCGATCGCGCAGACGATCGGCAACCTGCGCCTGGCGGAGCAGGACTACAACGAGGACGTCGCCGCCGCCCGAGAGTGGGGCGCGAAGGCCCTGGCCGCGTCGTCGCGCGCCGACCAGTACCGCCAGGCGGGCGACGCGGCGAACGCCGACAAGTTCGACAACCTGGCCAAGGTCGCACTGGGCAAGCAGATCACCGCCGAGGGCGAGGTCCGTGACTCCGAGCCGCTCATCGCGTCGCAGCGCGAGACGGTCGAGAAGCTCAAGTCCGGCCTGGCGCAGATGAAGGACAAGTTGGGCCAGCTCAAGCAGCGCCGGGACACCCTGGTCGCCCGGCAGAAGTCGGCCCAGGCGCAGCAGACCGTGCAGACGGCGATCTCGTCGATCAACGTGCTCGACCCGACGAGCGAGCTCGCCCGCTTCGAGGAGAAGGTGCGCCGCGAGGAGGCCCTCGCGATGGGCCAGGCGGAGATCGCGGCGTCGTCGCTCGACGCGCAGTTCGCCGAGCTCGAGGCCTCGGGCGAGGAGATCGAGATCGAGGCCCGCCTCGCCGCCCTGAAGTCCGGCGGGCAGCCGCAGCAGCTCGGGACGACGCCGGTCACGCCGCAGATCGAGGCCTGACCCGGGTCCGACCCCGGACGCTGACGGCCCGGTCGCCCCGCGAGGGGCGGCCGGGCCGTGGTGCGTGCGGCGTCAGGCGGCGGCGGGCTGCGACGCCCTGGCCACGACGAGCCCCGCGAACGCCTCCGCGATGCGCGGGCCGTCCACGAGCACGCGGTCGTCGGCGGCCGACACGGCGGCGTCGATCGCCGCGACGTCCGCGTCACCCGCCAGCTCCGCCCAGCGGTGCATCGTGGCGGGCGAGGCCTCCGGGTGGAACTGGAGCCCCCACGCCCGCTCGCCGACACGGAACGCCTGGTACGGGTAGGTGCGGGACGCCGCGAGCCACGTCGCACCGCGGGGCAGGTCGACGATGGCGTCGCCGTGCATGGTCGGCATCGGCGTGCTCCGCCGGGCCTCGGTGGCCAGTGCCCCCAGCAGGGGGTCCGCCGCCGCCTCCGGGCGCCAGCGCACGTCCACCACGCCGGCTTCGCGCCCCGGGGGGGCGTCGACGTGCACGCGGCCGCCCGTGGCCACCGCGAGCAGCTGCGCGCCGAGGCAGATGCCGAGCACGGGCACGCCCGTGGCCACCGCGTCGGCCAGCAGCGCGCGGGTGGCCGCCACCGCCGGGTCGTCGTCGTACGCGTTCGCCTCCCCGCCGAGCACCAGCAGGCCGTCGCGCACGCCGGACGGGCCCTCGCCCGCGTACGCGCGCACGAGGTGCACCTGCACCCCGGGCAGCGCGTCGGCGAACCGGTCGAGCGGCGCGGTCTCGTCGAGCTGGACGACGGTGAGGACGGGGGTCGTGGGGGAGTCGGCACTCACGAGGCAGCACGGTACCGCGCCGCGGTCACGACCAGCGCGCTCCCAGGAAGCGTCCAGGGACCGGGCGCACACTGGGGCGGTGACCGCCGCACCGCACACCCCCGAGGCACGGCTCCTCGTCGTGGACGACGAGCCCAACATCCGCGAACTGCTCGCCACCTCCCTGCGCTTCGCGGGGTTCGAGGTGCACGCCGCCGCCGACGGCGGCACCGCGCTGCGCCTCGCCAAGCAGGTGCAGCCCGACCTGCTGGTGCTCGACGTGATGCTGCCGGACATGGACGGCTTCACCGTGACCCGGCGCCTGCGGGAGAAGGGCCAGCACGTCCCCGTCGTGTTCCTCACCGCGCGCGACGACACCGCCGACAAGATCACCGGGCTCACCGTCGGCGGCGACGACTACGTGACCAAGCCGTTCAGCCTCGAGGAGGTCGTGGCCCGCATCCGCGCCGTGCTGCGCCGCACCGCCGTCGGCGAGGTGGTCGCCGCGAGCGTGCTGAGCTACGAGGACCTGGAGCTCGACGAGGACAGCCACGAGGTCCGCCGCGCCGGCCAGGTCGTCGACCTGTCCCCCACCGAGTTCAAGCTGCTGCGCTACCTGCTGCTCAACCCGGGGCGCGTGCTGTCGAAGGCGCAGATCCTCGACCACGTCTGGCAGTACGACTGGGGCGGCGACGCGAACATCGTGGAGTCGTACATCTCGTACCTGCGCCGCAAGGTCGACCAGGTGACGCTCCCCGACGGCACCAAGGTCGCCCCCCTGATCCAGACGAAGCGCGGCGTGGGGTACATGCTGCGCAAGCCGAGCGGGTCGTGACGGCCGCGCCCGAGCAGGACCGCGCCGAACGGGACCATCCGGTCCGGCCCGGTGGGCCTCGACCCGGCGAGCCGGGGCCCGCCGCACCCGCGCCGGCCGCGACCGACCGGCTGGTGGCGCCGCTGCGCGCCGCCTGGGCACGCACCCCCCTGCTCGCGCGCCTCGTCGGGATCACGACCGTGCTGCTCGCGACCGGGCTCGGGATCGCCGGCGCGGTGACGACCACGCTCCTGTCGGACTACCTGGTCAAGCAGGTCGACACCAAGCTCGACGCCAACAACCGCCTGTACGGCCGCCAGATCGCGCAGATCTACCAGCAGTACGGCACGCTCTCGGTGCTGGACGACGAGACCGGTTGGGGCGCGATCGACTACGCGCTGCGCGCCGAGATCTTCGGGGAGGCCGGCGACCTCACACCGACGGAGGACACCCGCGAGGACTTCGGCACGCCCCGGCTGCCGTCCGTGGACACCACCCGACTGCCCAGCGCGACCACGTTCTTCACGGTCGGCAGCGACCCGCGCGGATCGTCGTGGCGGGTCGCGCTGTCGCCGATCACCGCCTCCGGCGCGGAGGGGACGACGGTCGTCGGGTACGTGATGCTCGCGCAGCCGCTCGGCGAGGTGCAGGACATCGTCCGCCGCGCCGCCCTGCTGCTGTGGTCGAGCGCCCTGTCGATCCTCGTCATCGGCGTCGTCGTCGGCGGCTGGGCGGTGCGGCGGTCGCTGCGCGGGTTGCGGGAGATCGAGGCCACCGCCGCGCGCATCGCCGCCGGGGACCTGTCCGAGCGCGTGCCGCCCGCTCCGGAGTCCACCGAGGTCGGCCGGCTGGGCGCCGCGCTCAACACGATGCTCAGCCAGATCGAGGCGGCGTTCGACGACCGGACCCGCTCGGAGGAGCGGATGCGCCGGTTCGTGGCGGACGCCTCGCACGAGCTGCGGACCCCGCTCGCGGCGATCCGCGGGTACGGCGAGCTGTACCGGATGGGCGCGCTCACCGAGAAGGACCAGGTCGACGACACCATGCGGCGCATCGAGCAGTCGGCCACCCGCATGGGCGGGCTGGTCGAGGACCTGCTCGCCCTGGCACGGCTGGACGCGAACCGCCCCGGACGCACCGACCCGGTCGACCTCGCCGTCCTCGCGACCGACGCCGCCCACGACCTGCGCGCGCTCGACCCCGCCCGGGAGGTGCGCGTCGGGTCGCTCGACGGCGCCACCGGCGGGTCCTCGGTCGTGGTCGGCGACGAGCCCCGGCTGCGGCAGGTGCTCGCCAACCTCGTCGGCAACGTCGCGCGCCACACCCCGGCAGGCTCACCGGCGGAGCTGTCGGTCGGGCGCCTCGGGGACCGGGTCGTCGTGGAGGTGCGCGACCACGGCCCCGGCATCGCCCCGGAGCACTCCCACCGGGTGTTCGAGCGGTTCTACCGGGTCGACGCCTCGCGCACCCGCGAGGGCAACGGCACCGGTGGCGGCGCGGGGCTCGGCATGGCGATCGTCGCGGCGATCGTCGCGGCGCACGACGGTGAGGTGGCGATCACCGCCACGCCGGGGGGCGGGGCGACCGTCCGGGTGGCCCTCCCGGTGGGCGAGCCCGGCCGCTCGCACGTGGCGGAGGATCACCCGGGCGGCTGAGCGGGCGCCCGTGCGCGACCGTCCGGGCTTGGGGCTACGATGGCGCGTCCGAGCAGGGTCGTCTGGTGCAGTGAGGCTTGTCCATGGGCGTCTACGACGCGCCACAGTGGCTGTTGTCCGCGTTCGTCCGCAGCGCGCAGGGTGCGGGGGCGACCGCACCGCCGGAGCAGGTCCGTGAGGTCGGGGCGGACCTCGTCGGACGCTGGACCGGCCCCGGGCGGACGTACCACAACCTGCGGCACCTGACCGACGTGCTCGCCCGCGTCGACGAGCTCGCCGAGGAGACCCACGAGCCCGACCTGGTCCGGTTGGCGGCCTGGTACCACGGCGCGGTCTTCGACGCGGCGCACGTCGCGGCGTACGCCAACCGCGGCGGGGAGGACGAGGTCGCCTCGGGTGTCCTCGCCCGCGAGCAGCTCACCGGGCTCGGCGTCCCCGCCGAGCGGGTCGAGCGCGTCCACCAGCTGGTGACCGCCCTGGTGCGGCACAGCGCCGACCCCGCGGACTTCGACTGCGCCGTGCTCTGCGACGCCGACCTCGCGATGCTGGCCGCGGAGCCGCAGCGCTACAAGGCGTACCTGCACGACGTGCGCGAGGAGTACGCCGACATCCCCATGGCGGACTACATCCGCGCCCGGCAGCGCATCGTCCGCAAGCTGCTCGCCCGGCCCAGCCTGTTCGTCAGCCCCCTGGGCGCCGCGTGGGAGGAGCCCGCCCGGCAGAACCTGGGCGCGGAGCTGCACAAGCTCGACAAGGTGCTCACCGAGCTCGAGGACGGCTCCGACGGGACGGCGGCCGGCACCGCCGGTCCGGACCCGGCCGCGCCGGCCGACTCGACGCCTGCCGACCGGCACCCGGTGCGGCCGAGGGCGTGACGGTCCTCGTCGACCCGCCGCTCTGGCCGCGGCACGGCCGCACCTGGTCGCACCTCGTGAGCGACACGTCCCTGGACGAGCTGCACGCGTTCGCCGCCCGCGCCGGCCTGCCCCGGCGCGCGTTCGACCTCGACCACTACGACGTGCCCGACGACCGGCACCCCGCCCTCGTGGCGCTGGGCGCCGAGCCGGTCTCCGCCGGCGAGCTGATCCGCCGCCTGCGCGCGTCGGGCCTGCGCGTCCCCGCCCGCGACCGCCGCCCGACCTGACCGACCCACCCCGCACCCGCCCCCGCCCGCACCCGCCCCACCCCACCCCGCGAGTTCGGCACTCCGCGTGCGAGTTCGGCACCTCCAGCTGCCGAACTCGACTGGGACTGCCGAACTCGCCGGACGGGCCTGGGCGGGGCTGGGCGGGGCCGGGCGGGGCCGGGCGGGGCCGGGCGGGGCCGGGCGGGGCCGGGCGGGGCCGGTGGACACACGACGGGCCGGCCACCCCCGGAGGGGTGACCGGCCCGTCGTGTGTGCGGTGCGAGCGCTCAGCGCCCGCGCGCGGCGTGGCTCAGAAGTCCATGCCGCCCATGCCGCCGGCGTCCGGGGCGGCCGGGGCGGCCTTCTCCGGCTTGTCGGCGACGACCGCCTCCGTGGTGAGGAACAGCGCCGCGATGGACGACGCGTTCTGCAGCGCGGAGCGGGTGACCTTGACCGGGTCGTTGACACCCGCGGCCAGCAGGTCCTCGTACACGCCGGTCGCGGCGTTCAGGCCCTGCCCGGCGGGGAGGTTGCGCACCTTCTCCGCCACGACGCCGCCCTCGAGGCCCGCGTTGATCGCGATCTGCTTGAGCGGGGCGTCGATCGCGACCTTGACGATGTTCGCGCCGGTCGCCTCGTCACCCGTGAGCTCGAGCTTGTCGAAGGCCACGGCACCCGCCTGGATGAGGGCGACGCCACCACCGGCGACGATGCCCTCCTCGACGGCCGCCTTCGCGTTGCGCACGGCGTCCTCGATGCGGTGCTTGCGCTCCTTGAGCTCGACCTCGGTCGCCGCGCCGGCCTTGATGACGGCCACGCCGCCGGCCAGCTTGGCGAGGCGCTCCTGGAGCTTCTCGCGGTCGTAGTCCGAGTCGGAGTTGTCGATCTCCGCGCGGATCTGGTTCACGCGACCGGCGATCTGCGCGGCGTCGCCGGAACCCTCGACGATGGTGGTCTCGTCCTTGGTGACGACGATCTTGCGCGCCTGGCCGAGGACCTCGAGGCCCACGGTGTCGAGCTTGAGGCCGACGGTCTCGGACACGACCTGGCCGCCCGTGAGGATGGCCATGTCCTGCAGCATCGCCTTGCGGCGGTCGCCGAAGCCCGGGGCCTTGACGGCGACGGACTTGAACGTGCCGCGGATCTTGTTGACGACGAGCGTGGCCAGGGCCTCGCCCTCGACGTCCTCGGCGACGATGAACAGCGGCTTGCCGGACTGGATGACCTTCTCCAGCAGCGGCAGCAGGTCCTTGACGTTCGAGATCTTCGACTCGACGAGCAGCACGTAGGCGTCCTCGAGGACGGCCTCCTGGCGCTCCGGGTCGGTCACGAAGTACGCCGACAGGAAGCCCTTGTCGAAGCGCATGCCCTCCGTGAGCTCGAGCTCGAGGCCGAGGGCGTTGGACTCCTCGACCGTGATGACGCCCTCCTTGCCGACCTTGTCGAGCGCCTCGGCGATGAGCTCGCCGATGGCGGTGTCGCCGGCCGAGATCGACGCCGTGGCGGCGATCTGGTCCTTGGTCTCGATCTCCTTCGCCTGCTCCAGCAGGGCGGCGGTGACGGCCTCGACGGCCTGCTCGATGCCGCGCTTGAGGGCGATGGGGTTCGCGCCGGCCGCGACGTTGCGCAGGCCCTCGCGCACGAGCGCCTGGGCGAGCACGGTGGCAGTGGTGGTGCCGTCACCCGCGACGTCGTCGGTCTTCTTCGCGACCTCCTTGACGAGCTCCGCGCCGATCTTCTCGAAGGGGTCCTCGAGCTCGATCTCCTTGGCGATGGAGACGCCGTCGTTGGTGATCGTGGGGGCGCCCCACTTCTTGTCCAGCACGACGTTGCGGCCCTTGGGGCCGAGGGTGACCTTGACGGTGTCGGCGAGGGTGTTCAGACCCCGCTCGATGCCGCGACGGGCCTCCTCGTTGAAGGCAATGATCTTGGCCATGGGGCTATCGATCCTTCACTCTGGCTCGTGGTTCGGCCGGTCGGTGCCCGCGACGGACGGTCGCGCCGGCCCGCCGGTCATGTCCCGTCGGGCGGTGCGACCTCACCGGGTCGGCCTGGGTTGTCATCCTGTCACTCTCGACCCGAGAGTGCTAACACCAATGGTTAGCACTCGACCCTGGTGAGTGCAAGGCGCTCCGCCCTCGGCGGACGTGGGCGGGCGCCCGCACGAGCCGCACGACGCGCCCCTCCGGGGCCGGTAGCCTGCCGCGCATGCCCGCCCGCCGCGCCACCGCCGTCGTGCTGCTGGCCGCGCTGGGCGCGGGGCTGGTGGCGTGGGGCTCGGCGGGCCCGCGCGACGCCTCCCTGCCGCTGTACGCCGCCGGCGTCGCCCTGGACGTCGACGGGGCCGTGGTCGACGTCCCGGTCGGCTCGGAGGTGGCCCTGCACGCGGGGACACGCGTGCTCGACGACCCCGGGAGCCGGGCGGACGACGTGCTCGCGGCGGAGCAGCGGGCGTGGCTCGCCTCCGGATCCCTGCCCGGCGGTGCGGACGGGCCGTACGCGGACATGGTCGCCGACGCGCTGCTGGACCTGCGCACCCTGCTGCTCGACGACGGTGCGGCGGTCGCCGCGTGGACCGACCGGTGGCGCTACGTGTGGCCGCGCGACGCGGCGTTCGTCGCGGTCGCGCTCGCGCGGACCGGTCACGGCGACGACGCCCTGGACGTGCTCGGGTTCCTCGAGCGGGTGCAGGCGCCCGACGGGTCGTTCGAGGCGCGCTACCTGCCCGACGGCTCGGGGCCGCCGGACGACCGCGCGCCGCAGACCGACGGCACGGGCTGGGCGCTGTGGGCTGCCGGCGAGGTGGTCGCCGCGCAGCCCGCGGACCGGCAGCAGCCGGTCGCCGAGCGGCTCCGCGGTCTCGTGACGCGGTCGGCCGCCGGCGCGGTCGCGCTGACCGCCCGCGACGGCCTGCCGCCCGCGTCCCCCGACTACTGGGAGGTGGCGGAGGACGAGCTGACCCTCGGGACGGTCGCGCCGCTGCTCGCCGGCCTGGAGTCCGCGCCGGCGCTCCTGGAGCTGCTCGACGAGGAGGAGGCGGCGGCCGCCGCGCGGGAGGCCGCCGGGCGCACCCGGGACGCCGTCGAGCGGGCGTTCGGCGACGACACCGCGTACGGCCGGTACGCCGACGGCAGCGTCGCGGACGCGGCGAGCGCGTTCGTCCTGCCGCCGCTCCAGCCGCGCCCGCTGGCCGGGGCGCTCGACGCGTGGCAGGCCTCGGCGGCGGCGATGGAGCGCCCGGCCGGCGGGCTGGCCCCCGGTGCGGCCTGGAAGAGCGACGGCATCTCCTGGACGCCTCAGACCGCGCTGTACGCCCTGGTGGCCGCGGAGAACGGCCGGCCGGACGACGCGCGGGCCCGGCTCGACTGGCTCGACGCCCACCGGACGCCGCTCGGCGCGCTGCCTGAGAAGGTGCTCGCGGACGGCTCGCCCGCGGCGGTGGCGCCGCTGGCGTGGACCGCCGCGTGCGTGGTGCTGGCCGTCGACGCGCTGGACGGCTGACCCGGCGCGCCGACGGCCGGGGCTCTCAGAGCGGGCGCACCTGCTCGGCCTGCGGGCCCTTGGTGCCCTGGCCGACCTCGAAGTCCACCGACTGACCCTCTTCCAGGGTCCGGTAGCCGTTCGTCTGGATGGCGCTGAAGTGGACGAACAGGTCCTGACCGCCGTCGGCCGGGGTGATGAACCCGTAGCCCTTCTCGGCGTTGAACCACTTGACGGTTCCCTGCGGCATGCGGTGCTCCTGATGACGACGTGACCGGTCGACGACGGCCCCCGTCCCCCGGCGGGCCGGCGGGCAGGCACCGCGACGCGCCGAGCGTAGCCGCGCCCCCTCACGGGCGGAAGAGGCGGGCGGACCCTCAGCCTGCGAAGTCGGCCAGCAGGAGCACCACGACACCCTGGTCCGCGACCTCGGCCGACTCGACCACGTTCGTCAGCCCGAGCGTGGCCGCGACCTGCTGCGCCGTGACCGCGAGGTCGGCGTTCGCGTAGAAAACCGTGGAGGCGGTGCTGCCGCCGGCGTTGCCGTTCCCGGCGGTGACGTCCGTGAACCCGGCGCCCTCGAGCTGCTCCGCGGCACCGCCCGCGAGGCCGCTGATGTTCGCCGCGTTGAGCACGCGGACCGGCACGGACAGGTCGGGGGCCGGGGGCGGCACCTCGTCCGCAGGGGGCTCCTCGGAGGTCTCCTCCGTCGGGGCCGCACCCGTGTCGTCCGGG
Organism: Cellulomonas sp. C5510; assembly: GCF_019797765.1. Lineage (NCBI taxonomy): Bacteria > Bacillati > Actinomycetota > Actinomycetes > Micrococcales > Cellulomonadaceae > Cellulomonas > Cellulomonas sp. C5510. The sequence continues at coordinate 561,306 of NZ_CP081862.1, read as the reverse complement.
CTGGCGGAGGGGCTGGACGGCGGGGGCGCCGAGGCGTTCGTGTCGTCGCCCCGGCCGATGACCGGCAGCGTGCCGTCCCAGGACGCGGCCCAGAGCACGGCGGACACGGTCAGGGCCGGCACGACCACGATCACGGCGACGAACGGCCACCACCGGCTCCACCAGCTCCGGGGTGCACGGTGCACACCGATCGGCGCGTCCATCGCCGGGCCGGCGTCGAACTCGTCCTCCGGGAAGCGGGAGCTGGCCTTGGTCACGGCGGACAGGCTAACGGCTCAGCCTGGCCGGACGGTCCAGCACGCCGCGCGGGTCAGGCGTCGGCGCCCAGGCGGCGGGCGGACCGCGCCCGCTGGCGGGTCGAGCGCATGCGGCGCAGCCGCTTGACGAGCATCGGGTCGTGCGCGAGCGCGGCGGGCGAGTCGATCAGCGCGTTGAGCACCTGGTAGTAGCGGGTGGCCGACATGTCGAACAGCTCGCGGATGGCCTGCTCCTTGGCGCCGGCGTACTTCCACCACTGCCGCTCGAACGCCAGCACCTGCTGGTCGCGCTCGGTGAGCTCGCCGTCGTCCGCGCCGCCGTCGACGGCGACGAGCGCGGGCCGGGTCGCCGTGCCGAGGTCGAGCCCCGCCGTCGCGTCCATCCGTGCCCTCCCGTGCTCGCTGCTGCGTGCTGCCACGCCTGCGGTCCGCCGCCCATCGTACGGCCGGAATGACACGGCTGTCATTCGTCGCGGGACGCCGGGCGGTGGTCCGCTAGCGTGGACGACCGTGAGCCCCGCCGCACCGCTGACCGAGCTCGTCGCCGCCGACTGGGCCGCCGCGCTCGCCCCCGTCGAGGACCGCGTGCACGCCGTCGGGGAGTTCCTGCGGGCCGAGGTCGCCGCCGGCCGGGGCTACCTGCCCGCGGGCCCGGACGTGCTGCGCGCGTTCACCCGGCCGCTCGCGGAGGTGCGGGTGCTGGTGGTCGGCCAGGACCCGTACCCCACGCCGGGTCACCCGATGGGCCTGTCGTTCTCCGTGCAGCCGCACGTCCGGCCGCTGCCACGGTCGCTCGCGAACATCGTCACCGAGCTCCAGGCCGACCTCGGCGTCGCCGCGCCCAGCACCGGGGACCTGTCCCCCTGGGCGGACCGGGGCGTCATGATGCTCAACCGCGTGCTGACCGTCCGGCCCGGCGAGCCCGCCTCGCACCGCGGCAAGGGCTGGGAGGCCGTGACCGACCGCGCGATCGCGGCGCTGGTCGAGCGGGGCGGCCCGCTGGTCGCGGTGCTGTGGGGCCGCGACGCCCAGTCGCTGCGGCCCGCGCTCGGGGACGTGCCCGTCGTGGCCAGCGCGCACCCGAGCCCGCTGTCCGCGAGCCGCGGGTTCTTCGGCTCCCGGCCCTTCTCGCGCGTGAACGCCCTGCTCGCCGAACAGGGAGCGGACCCCGTCGACTGGTCGCTGCCCTGAGGCGGACGGACCGCTGCCACGGTCGTCGTCGGAACCTCTGACACGCCCGCGGCGCCGGGGGCAGACTGCGGGGGTGAGGACGCACGACAGCAGGGAACCCGCACGCACCACCGGCCCGCAGCCCGCGACGGGCGCCGGCCCGGTCCACGACGCCGCACCGCCGCGCTGGGAGCGGTACGTGGCGGTCGGGGACTCGTTCACCGAGGGCCTGTGGGACACGCCGGAGGGCGAGGACGGTCCCGCGCGCGGCTGGGCCGACGTGCTGGCCGGCCTGATGTCCGACCGGCGCCGCGCGGCCGGGCTCCCCGCGCTGCGGTACGCCAACCTCGCGGTGCGGGGCCGGCTGCTGCGCCCGATCGTCGCCGAGCAGCTCCCGCGGGCCCTCGAGCTCGGCCCGGACCTGGTCAGCCTGGTCGGCGGCGGGAACGACATCCTGCGCCCGGGCGCCGACCCGGACCGCCTGGCGCGGGACCTGGAGCGGGCCGTCGTCCTCGTCCGGAGCACCGGGGCGGACGTGCTGCTCGCCACCGGCTTCGACTCGTCGGGGTCGCCGCTGGTCTCCACGACGAGACCCCGCGTGGGCGTGTTCAACTCCCACCTGTGGTCCATCGCCCGACGGCACGGCGCCCACGTGCTGGACCTGTGGGGCATGCGGCACCTGCGCGACCTGCGGATGTGGGCGCCCGACCGCATCCACCTCACCACCGAGTCGCACGCCCGGGTGGCCCAGGGTGCGCTCGCCGCGCTGGGCCTCGCGCCGGACGACCCGGAGTGGGACGAGCCCCTGGCCCCGCTGCCGCGTCTGCCGCGCGCGCAGCAGGCCCGGCTCGACGCCCGGTGGGTGCGGATGTACGCCTACCCCTGGGCGACTCGCCGGCTCCGCGGCCGGTCGTCGGGCGACGCCCGCACCGCGAAGCTGCCTGCGCTGACGGAGCTCTGACCGGGCCCGGCCGGGCTCAGCCGGCCGCCGGGGCGTCCGTCACGAGGGCGAGCGAGACGCCCGACACCTCCTCGGCGGGCACCGGCGCCCCGTCGAGGGCGACGACGGTGCTCGGGAGCGTCACCGGGGCGCGCGCCTCGGCGAGCGCCTGGTCCCCGCTCCCCCGGAGCGTCAGCGCGACCTCGCGGCCCTCGCAGCCGTCCGGGACGCCCGACAGCGACGCCCGCGTCACCGCGTAGCCGCCGATCGCCGCGTCGTAGCCCACGTCGTAGCCCACGCTGATCCGGCTCACCACGCAGGCACCGGGGGGAGCCGCCTCGCCGCCGTCCCAGGTCATCGCGCGCGCCATCGAGACCGCCAGCCCGGCGCACCCGAGCCACGCCAGGGTGACCCCTGCCGCGCGACGTGCGCGGGCGTGCTCGTGCGCCATGGGCGCCCCCTCCGTGGACCCTGCCCGGTCGATCCGTCGACCTGACAGGATCATCGTCCGCCCGCGAGCGGCGGTGAGCACCCCCGGGCACGGTCCACCCCTTCGGGGGACGCCCGACGTCAGCGGCTGCCGGCGCAGATCCCGAAGGTCTGGGGCACGTCGTCCCGGATGCCGAGGGCGCTCCAGCCCTGCCGGGCGGTGACGCGGTAGACGGTCCCGCTGAGCGGTGACACCGACAGCTCGCCCGTGCTCGTGCGGATCCTCGAGGTGTCGAGCGACCGCCCGGACGCCGCGAAGAACGCCTGCAGCGGTGCGAGGTCCACGTCCGCGCGCCAGCCCGCGAAGAACTGCGGCGTCCCCGTCACGCGGACGGTCGTGCTGAAGCAGGCGTCGTAGGCGCTGCCGGTCACCGCGGTGGAGGTCTGGCTGTACGTGAGCGCGGGGTCGTACGCCGGTGCGGGCAGGCGGTAGTGGCAGATCTCCACCTCGAACGCCTGCCCGGCCTGCAGCACGGCTGCGCCGGGCGCGCCGCCCGAGGCCACACCGCCCACCTGCACGACGCCGTCGACGGGGCGCGGGTCGAGCACCTTCGCCCAGTAGGGCGTGTGCACCGCGAAGCCGGACCCGTCGGCGACGCCGTTGAACGGCCGCTGGTCCAGGTGCAGGTCGATCCGCCAGGTGGTTCCCGCGTCCCCGGAGACCGGCACGACGACGCACGCCTGCGTGCCGGACTGCGGGAGCACCGTCCAGCGCAGCGGTCCGAGCACCGTCCCGGGGCCGGGCGTGACGGGGCCGGAGGGGCCCGCCTGGGGCGTCGTCCAGGTGACGGGCACACCCCACGTGCCGACCGTGAGCGCGACACCGGCGACCCGCTCGGCGGCGTACGCGGGGACCGTCACGGTGGTGCTGTCAGCGGCCGCGAGGGTCACGGAGGTGTCGGAGGCCGCGAGCGGCGTCCCGTCCGCCGCGTGCAGCCGCAGGGAGGCGCGTTGGCCCCGGCAGGCGGCGGGGACGCCGGACAGCACCACGGTCGTGAGCGTGCCGGACGCGCCGCCGGTGCCGCCCGCGAGCGCCGCGGTGGTGCAGGGTGCCGCGTCGACGGCGGTCAGGCCTCCCGCGGACAGCTGCAGGCGGGCGGCGCTGGCCGGGGTGAGGAGCAGCAGGACCAGCACGCCCGCGACCGCGGCGACGAGGGCGCCGGCGCGGCGGGGGGTCACGGGACGCGCTCCGGCACCGGCACCGTGTCGGGCACCGCGTCCGGCACCGTGTCCGGCCCGGTGCCCGACGCCGCACCGGGGCCCGGGGCCGCCTGCTCCTCCGGGCGTCCCGGCCACAGCAGCACGCCGGCCGCGATCACGAGCAGCGACGCCCACGCCCACGGGTCGAGCAGCAGGGACGCGACGCGACCGACTCCGGGGAGGTGGACCCGGGCGGTGCCCAGCACGTCCTCCTGGTGCGGCCGCCACGGGTCGAGGAAGTCGTTGTTGTCGCCCTGGATCGACCAGCCGTCGTCCGCGTCCCCGCCGACGACCCGGTGGATGATCCGCCCGTCCACGCCCGGCGGGGTGTAGACGACGACGTCGCCCGCCTCCGGGACGCCGCACCGGGAGACGACGAGGTCACCGGTGCGGTACGTGGGCTCCATCGAGCGGCCGGACACGATCGTGAGGGTGGTGCAGCCGCCGAGCGTGCTCGGCCAGCCGAACCAGATCAGCAGCCCCACGACGCCGGCGGTCAGCGCCCAGCCGACGGCGGAGCGGACGCGTCCGGGCACGCCGGAGGGCCGGCGCGGGGCAGACCTGCTGCCCGCACCGGCCCGGCCGGCGTCCCCGACGCGCACGACCCGTCCGGCGTCAGCCCGCGATGACGGCGGCGACGCCCTGGACGTCGGCGGCCTTCGGAGAGCCGGTGACCGTCAGCGTGACGGTGCCGCCGCCCGGGGGCACCGTGCCCTGGGCCTGGCCGAGGGAGGTGCCGGCGGTCGTGGCGGCCGGGTCGGCGTCGAGCAGCTCGACGGTGACGGTCTGGCCCGCGCAGGTGTCGGCCACGCCCGTCAGCGTGAGGCCGTTGACGGTGTAGCCCTTGGCGGCCACGGAGAACGCGTTCGTGAAGCCGATCTCGACGCCGTCGGTGTCGCAGGAGGCCACGACGGTGGTGCCGGCGCCGAGGGAGCCGGCGGTGAGGGTGAGCTGGGCGGCGGACGCCAGGCCCAGGCCGGCGACGCCGAGGGCGACGACGGTGACGGCGACGACCTTGCGGCGGCCGGTGCGGCGGACGGGGGTGGGACCGGCGGTGCGGCGGGACATGGGACTCCTCGCGGACGACGGCTCGCCAGGGCGAGGCGCGACCGTGGAGCCGGTGGACGGGACGCGCCTTCCGGCGCAGCGAAGTCCCCCTGGCCCACGCGCGCCGGCTGCCGAACGGTAGGGCCTGCGCCCGGGAGCGCCGCGCACCCGTTTGGGTGGCACCACCCCCGCCGTGGTACGTCAAGTGCGAATTTGCACCAGATACCCCCTCAAATCGGACATATCGGGTGGGTGAACTTCCGTCGCGTCGCTGGTCAGCGCGCCGCGGTGCGCAGAGATTCCACCGGAAGGCGGGCGACCACCTGGGTGCCGTTCCCCGGGACGGATGTCACCCGGAGGTCGCCTCCGGCCAGGCGCAGGCGGTCGCCGAGACGCGCCGTCCCCGACGCCGGCACGGTGCCCGGCACGAAGCCGACGCCGTCGTCCGCCACCCGCACCTCGAGGGCGTCCCCGACGACGGCGACCCGCACGTCGACCACCGCGGCGTGCCCGTGCCGCAGCGAGTTCGTGACACCCTCCTCGACCACGCGCACCGCGAGCAGCCGCTCGGACCGGGTCAGACGCGGGTCCGCGGGGTCGTCGAGCGCGCGCACCTCGTCCGCGACACCGAGCCGGGTGTTGACCGTCGCGGGGATGCGGCCCAGCAGGGCGCGGATCGCGGGGACCATGCCGACCTCGAGCTGGTCGGGGTAGAGCATGCGCGAGGTCGAGCGCACGTCCGTCTCCCGGACCAGCTCGAGCTGCTCGCGCACCTCCCCCAGCAGCTCGAGGTCCTCCGGCTCCGTGCGCCCGGACAGCTGGTCGCGCAGCCGGTCGAGGCGCGCGACCACGAGCACGAGACGCTGCTGCATGCTGCCGTGCAGGCCCTCCGCCACCTCCCTGCGGACGCGCACCTCCTCGTACTGCAGCGCCTGCAGGGCGAGCTCGATCTGCAACCGGCTCTCCGCCGCGGCCGCGACCTGGGTCCGCAGGCGGCGCTGCGACAGCATCGCCGCCAGGCCCATGAACCCCGCGATCCACGCCACCACCGCACCGCTGACCACCTCGGCGAGCACGACCGAGCGCGCCGGATGGGGGTAGATGTCCAGCGCCACCTGCACCCCGAACCGGGTGACCGCCGCCGCGATGCCGGCCGCGAGGACCCCGAGCACCACCAGGGCCGTGGGGCGGCGTGGGCGCGCCACACCCACCGCCACGAGCAGGACGAGCATGCCGACCACCGCGGTGAGGTTCGCCGCGATGCGCAGCAGCACCGGCACCGACCCGTCCTGGTTGCCGTAGACCCACGCGGTCTGCGCCGCGGCCCCGACGGCGAACACCGCCATGACGGTGCCGGCAGCCAGCAGCAGCGTCCGCCGGTCGGCCCGCACCGCTGCCGGGTCGTCCGCCGTCGCTGCGGGCATGTGCACTCCCCCATCCGTGGGACCGTTCGCGCGCCGACCCGACGTCCGCGGGTCGCATTGACCATACTGTCCGAGATGTCCGATCCCACATCCGCCCCGGTCCGCGTGGTCGTCGTGGAGGACCAGCCGCTGTTCCGGTCGATGCTGGAGCTCACGCTGGGAGCCGCCGACGACGTGCGCGTGGTCGCGTCCGTCGGCACGGTCAGCGAGGGCGCCGCGGCCCTGCGCCCCGGTGCCGCCGACGTCGCCGTGCTCGACATCGACCTGCCCGACGGCAACGGGATCGCGCTCGGCGTCACGCTGCGGCGCCACCAGCCGGACCTCGGCATCCTGCTGCTGTCCGCGCACGACGCCATGGACCTGCTGCTCGACCTGCCCCCGGACGTCGCCAGCGGCTGGTCCTACCTGTCCAAGACGTCGTCCACGAGCGCGCAGACCCTGGTCGCGGCCATCCGCGCCACCGCGGCCGGCCGCACGACGCTGGACCCGGCGCTGCTCGACCGGATGGCGCCGCGCACCGGGTCGACCGTCTCCCGGCTGACCGACCGGCAGTACGCCGTGCTCCGGCTGCTCGCGCAGGGGCTGTCCAACGCCGGGATCGGCGAGGCGCTGCGCATCACCGAGAAGTCCGTCCAGAACCACATCAACGGCATCTACGCGACGCTCGGGATCGACGTGGACCCCGGCCGCAACCCCCGCGTCACGGCGGCGCTCCGGCTGCTGGAGGAGACCGGCCGGGCGTCCTGACGCCGCGCACGACCGCGGGCGCGCTGCGCGGCCGAGATGTCTGGCGTCCGTTCGGGTGAGACTTGCCCACGACCCCGCGGCGTGGGTTACAGTAGGCAAGCCCTCGGTCGCCTGCCCCCTGCGCGGCCGAGGGCTTCTTCGTGCCCGGGCTCGACGCGGGCCTCCGCACCCGCCCTCACAGCACGAGCCGCTCCAGCAGCGGGAACTCGTCGTACGGCTGGTCCCCGTCCCCGAAGTGGCCGTCGTCCCGGACCACCAGCGTGCCGCCGAGGCGGTCCAGCAGCGCCCGCCCCTGCGTCGCGTCGCAGCCGTACGGGTCCCGCACGGAGTTCACGAACACCAGGTCGCCCGCGCGGGCGCGGATCCGGTCCCAGTCGTAGGCGTCCTGCAGCACGGGCTCGTCGGCGTCGTTCGGCGGCGTGGCGTAGCCGGCCACGAGCACCGCCTGCGCCACCCGCACCGGGGCGTGCTCCAGCACGGCCAGCAGCAGCGCCGCACCGCCGGAGTGGCCGACCAGCACGGTGTCCGCGTCGAGGGGGTGCGCGGCCAGGAACCGCGGCAGGGTCTCCGCGACGGGCTCGACGTTGAGGGCCGGCAGGTGCGGGCGCTCGACGGCGTAGCCACGCGCCGCGAGCCGGTCCGCCAGCCACGGGTACCAGACGTTGTCCGGGTGGCCGCCGGTGCCGTGGACGATGATCGCGCGCCGGGCCACGGCGGTCAGCCCTGCCCCGGCGCGGCGGCGACGGCGACGGCGGCAGCCGTGGCGGTCGTGGCCCGCTCCCCGGGGCCGCGGGCGGTCCCGCGCTGCGCGACGGCGGCGGCCACGTCCTCGTCCGCGTCGAGCAGCTCGAGCAGCCGCGGCGCGAGGCCCGGTGCCGGCCCCACGACGGCCGACACGACCCACCAGGCCTGCTGCGGCAGCCGCACCGGCACCAGCCCGGCGGCCTGCGGCTTGGCCGCGACGTGCTGCGGCACCAGCGCGATCCCGAGCCCCCGGTCGACCAGGTCCAGCAGGGTGTGGATGTCGTTGACGGTGCAGCGCACGTGCCGGGCGACGCCCCGGGCCGCGCACACCGCGTCGTTGAGCGACCGCACCCCCCAGCTCGGCTGGAAGTCGATGAAGTCGTGGCCGGACAGCGCCTCCCAGTCCACCTTCGAGGCCGCGCTCAGCGGGTGCCCGGGGGGGCACAGCAGCACGACCTCCCGGCGCCCGAGCTCCACGGGCCGCACCCCCGTGAGGTGCTCCTGCGTGGCGACGAACGCCACGTCGAGGTCACCCGAGCGCACCGCGGCGACGAGCTCGTGCGAGCCGGCCTGCGTGAACGCGATGTCCACCTGAGGGTAGCGGCGCCGGAACCGCTCGAGCAGAGGAGGCACGTCGACCACCCCGAGGCACTGCTCGGCGCCGAGCCGCAGGGTGCCGCTCAGCTCGTGGGTGGCGCGGACCACCGCGTCCCGGCCGGCCGCCGCCTGGTCGAGCACCGCGCGGGCGTACGGCAGCAGCGCGAGGCCCGCCTCCGTCGGGGCGACCCGGCGCGTCGTGCGCGCGAACAGCCGGGTGCCGAGCTCGTCCTCGAGCGCCCGGATCGCCGCGGACAGCCCGGACTGCGAGACGCCGCACAGCGCGGCGGCGCGCGTGAACTGCTCCTCCTCGGCCAGCGCGACGACGTACTCCATCTGCCGCAGGTCCATCATCGGCCTCGCTTCTGAATCTCATGAGTCCTAGTCGTTGGACTTGTGGAGCCAGCGTACCTACGGTCGAGGGACCGACCCCGACGACGTGAGGTGGACACGTGCAGCAGCGCACCCTCGGCAACCGCACCGTGAGCGCGATCGGACTCGGCGGCATGCCGATGTCGATCGAAGGACGACCCGACCGCGCCCGGTCCCTGGCCACGATCCACGCGGCGCTCGACGCCGGCGTGACCCTGATCGACACGGCCGACTCCTACCACCTGCACGCCGGGGAGGTGGGCCACAACGAGGAGCTCATCGCCGAGGCGCTGCGCACCTACGGCGGCAGCACGCAGGACGTGCTGGTCGCCACCAAGGCCGGGCACCTGCGCCCCGGCGACGGCACCTGGACGCAGGACGGCCGCCCCGAGCACGTCAAGGCCGGGGCGAAGGCGTCCGCGCGGCGCCTAGGCGTCGAGGCCATCGGGCTGTTCCAGTTCCACCGGCCCGACCCGGCCGTCCCCTACGCCGACTCCGTGGGCGCGCTCGCCGAGCTGCTCGACGAGGGCGTCATCCAGCAGGCGGGCATCTCCAACGCCACCGTCGCGCAGATCGACGAGGCGCAGCAGGTGCTCGGCGGCCGGCTCGTGTCCGTGCAGAACCAGTTCTCGCCGGCGTTCCGGTCCAGCCTGGACGAGCTGCGGCACTGCGCCGACCTCGGCCTCGCGTTCCTGCCGTGGTCCCCGCTCGGCGGCATCACCCGGTCCGGGGAGCTCGGCGAGCGCCACGCGGCGTTCCGCGAGGTCGCCGACGCCCACGGCGTCAGCCCGCAGCAGGTCGCCCTCGCGTGGGAGCTCGCGCTCGCGCCCGTCGTCATCCCGATCCCCGGGGCCTCCCGGCCCGAGAGCATCACCGACTCCGTGCGCGCGGCCGAGCTGGTGCTCGACGCCGACGAGGTCGCCCGGCTCTCCGCCTGACCGCCCGCCCGCACCACCGAGAGGCCCCACCGTGAAGACCTTCACCCTGCCCGGCACCGACATCGAGGCGCCCAACGTCGTGCTCGGCCTCATGCGCATCGCCGAGAAGTCCGACGACGAGATCCGCGAGCTCGTGCGCACCGGCCGCGACGCCGGCACCACGTTCCTCGACCACGCCGACGTCTACGGCCGCGAGCTGCACGAGTGCGAGGCGCGGTTCGCCGAGGCGCTCGCCCTCACGCCGTCCGAGCGCGACGAGTACACGATCCAGACCAAGTGCGGCATCGTCCGCGAGGGCCCGTACTTCGACTTCTCGTACGAGCACATCCTCGAGTCCGTCGAGGGCTCGCTGCGCGCCCTGCGCACCGACCACATCGACGTGCTGCTGCTGCACCGCCCCGACGCGCTCGTCGAGCCCGACGAGGTCGCCCGCGCTTTCGACGAGCTCGAGGCCGCCGGCAAGGTGCGGGCGTTCGGCGTCTCCAACCACACGCCCCGCCAGATCGACCTGCTGCGCCGCTCCGTCCGGCAGCCGATCGTCGCGAACCAGCTCCAGCTCTCGATCACCCACGCGGCGATCGTCACGCAGGGCCTCGCGGCCAACATGGTCGGCGCCGACCAATCCGTCACCCGGGACGCCGGCGGCATCCTCGACTACTGCCGGCTGAACGACATCACCGTGCAGGCGTGGTCGCCGTTCCAGGCCGGGTTCTTCACCGGCACGTTCCTGGACAACCCGGAGTACGCCGAGCTGAACCAGGTGATCGGTGACCTGGCCGCCGCCTACGACGTGCCGCCGATCGCGATCGCCACGGCGTGGATCACCCGGCACCCGGCGCGCATGCAGGTCGTGCTCGGCACCACGACGCCGGAGCGCGTCGCCGGCGCCGCCCAGGGCTCCGACCTGCCGCTGACCCGCGCGGAGTGGTACGCCCTGACCCGCGCGGCGGGGCACATCGTCCCCTGACGGCGGCCCCGCCCGGCCGACCCCGCCCGGCCGACCCCGCCCGGCCCCGCGAGGTCGTCACGTCGGCACGAGGTCGTCAGGTCCGCCTGACGACCTCGTCCGCACGTGACGACCTCGCGCCGCGTCCGCGGATCAGCGCTCGGCGTGCACGAGCCGCACGAGGCGCTGCCGCCGCAGGCCGTCGGGCCGGGCGGCCCCCCGGTCCGGCCAGAACCCGGACGGGACCGCGTCGCCCTCGTCGACGGCCTCGACGACCTGCCAGCCGGCGGCCCCGAGCAGCGCGGCCACCTCGTCCGCTGTCGCCGACGAGCGCCACGGCTCCCCCGACCCGCCCGCGACGGCCGCCAGCGCCGCGGCGTACGCCCGGCCCGCGTCGTCCCGCTCACCGGGCGGCAGCACGTGGTCCAGCACCACGTGCGAGCCGGGTGCCCACAGCCCCGGCCGGTCCAGCACCCGCCGCACCGCCTCGCTCGGCAGGTACATGGTCGTGCCGAGCCACACGACCGCCGCCGGTCGTCCGGGGTCGAACCCCGCGGCCACGAGGGCGTCGGCCAGGCCGTCCCCCGCGAGGTCCGCGCCGACGGGCCGGCCGACCTCACGGATCCCCGCGGCGGCCAGCATCCCCGCCCGCCACGCGAGGACACCCGGCAGGTCGACCAGCCAGACGGTCCGGTCCGGCCCGAGGCGGTGCGCCGCGGTGTCCAGGCCGGCGCCGAGCACGACGACCTGCGCGGTCCTCGCGGCGCGGACGCGGTCCTCCGCGAACCGGCTGCGGACCACCGCCGAGAACCGGGCGGCGGCGAGCACGGGCTCGCGCGGCGCGGCGCGCTGGTAGTCGAGCGGCCCCGGCGACCCGGCGGCGGCGCACAGCAGGGGCGCCTGCTCGTCGACGAGCAGCGGTGGACCGTCGTCCACCAGGGGGTGCGCCGCCCGGGCGGCGGCGGACATGAGGGCGGTGGGGCTGGGAGCGGGATGTGCTGTCACTTCAACCACCTACCACGGCCGACGGCCCGGGGCGAGGAGGCGCGCCGTCGGTCGGCCCCATCGGACCGGATCGGAGCCCCCTGTCGGATTCGAACCGACGACCTGCTGTTTACAAGACAGCTGCTCTGGCCAGCTGAGCTAAGGAGGCGGGCGCGCGCCGCAGCGTCGCGCGGGGCCAGCCTACCGGCGCGTCAGGGCTGCGGGTCGCGGGCGTCGTAGCGCCAGAACCCGCGCTGCCACCGCACGAGCGCCCACAGCAGCACCACGCACGCCAAGCCGCCGACGAGGGCCGCGCCTCCCTCCCCGAGGCGCTCCGACACCGCGCCGAGCAGCAGCTCGCCCAGGCGCGGACCGCCGGCGACGACCACCACGAACACGCCCTGGAGCCGGCCGCGCATGTCGTCGGGCGTGGCGGTCTGCAGGATCGTCTGCCGGAACACCGCGCTGACGGCGTCCGCGGCGCCGGCGGCGGCGAGCGTGAGGACCGCGAGCGCCAGCGACCACCACAGGACGTCGTCCGGGTGGGAGCGCCCCGCGAGCACCAGCACGAGGCCGAACCCCGCGACCGCGAACCCCCACACGGTGATGGCGAGCACGATGATGCGGCCCTGCCAGCGCACCCGCGCGAGCCCGCCCGAGAACACCCCCGCGAGCATCGCGCCGGCGGCCACGGCGGCGGTCATGACGCCCGCGGTCGTCTCGCCGCCGCCGAGGTACACCAGACCGACGGCCGGGAACAGCACGCGCGGGGAGGACGTGATCATCGCGATGAGGTCGACGAGGAACGTCATCCGGACGTTCGGCCGGGTCCCGAGGTAGCGCAGGCCGTCGAGCACCGACGCGAGCCCGGCGCGCGCCCGCCGCGTCCCGGACGGCTCCGGCGGGATCGGGGGCAGCCGCAGCAGCGCCGTGAAGGCGAACGTGAACAGCAGCGCGTCGGCGGTGTAGACGACGCCGTAGTCGAGCGCCGCCACCAGCCCGGCCCCCAGCAGCGGCCCGAGCGTCAGCGCCACGTTCCACCCGACGGTCTGCAGGGCGTTCGCGGCGGGCATGAGCCGGGGCTCCAGCAGCCGCGGGATGATCGCCGACCGTGCCGGGCTGTTGACCGCCCCCGCGCCGGACTGCACCGCCACCAGGGCGTAGAGCACGCCGACGTGCTCGTTGCCCGCCCACCCCTGCACCGCGAGCCCGAGGGTCGCGACCCAGCTCACCGCGGAGGCCACCAGCGCGACCGTCCTGCGGTCCGCGTGGTCGACGATCGCGCCGCCGTACAGCCCGAAGACGACGAGCGGCACCAGCGCGCAGAGCCCGACCAGGCCGACGGAGAACGTGGAGCGGGTCAGCTCGTACACCTGGAGCCCCACCGCGACGACCGTCAGCTGCGCGCCGAGGTTCGCCACGGACAGGCCCCACCACAGCCGCCGGAACTCGGGACTGACGCGCAGCGGCGTCAGGTCCACGAGCAGGGAGGGCACGAGCGCTCAGCCTACGTGCCGCGGCGGCGCGACCCCGGACGCGCACCGCCCGCCCCCTGCGCCGGGCGCTGAGGGCGGGCGGTCCGCGGGGACCCGGGGGATCAGCCCGCGACGGCCTGGAGCAGGGCCGACGGGTCGGTCCAGTTCTCGGTCCAGACGGTGCCGTCCACGAGGATCGTCGGCGTGCCGAAGCTCCCCGACTGCGGGTTCACGAGGTCCTGGTTCGCCGAGGCGGCGTTGGTCGCCGACGTGACCCACTGGCCGAACCGGTCGAGCGCGGTGCCGTCGGAGATCAGGGACGTGACGGCGTCGGGGACGCCCGCGTCGCTCGCGATGTCCGCGATCTCGTCGTTCGTCAGACCGGACGTGCCCTCGTCGGGCTGGCCCGCGAACATCTGCTCGTTGAACACGGAGAACGCCTCGGGCGCCTGCTCGGCGACGAGGGCGGCGGCCGACGCCGCCCGGGTCGAGTAGCCCGTGCCGTTGGAGTACCGGTTGAGGATGGCGATCGGGTGGTACACGACCGTGGCCTGCCCGTCGGACGCGAGCGAGATGAGGTTGTCGCCGTTCGTCTCCTCGAACGCGCCGCAGGCGGGGCACATGTAGTCGAGGTACACGTCGACGCGCGCCAGGTCCTCGTCGACGTCCGAGCCGACGCCGTCGGCGCCGACCGGGATGCCGCCGTCCTCCAGGGCGACGCTCGGCGCGTCCGTGACCTCGCTCAGGGGCGTGTCCGCGTACTCCGGGAGGCCCTCGCCGCTGGAGCCCTGGTTGAGGAGCCAGACGACGACGCCGCCGAGCGCGATGACCGCGACGCTCAGGGCGCTGATGCCGACGATCTTGTTGCGGCGGTCCCGCTTGGCCTGCTGCTCGCGGAGGACCCGCGCCTGCTCCCGGGCGGCGTCACGCCGCTGGTTCTTGGTCTGCTTCCCGTTGCCGGGGGTCGTGCTGCTCATGGGTGGTCCTGCTCTCGTGGTGGTCCGGTGGTGGGCTCAGGCGAGCGCCACCGGAGGGCCACGGTGAGGGTGCCGCTCGCGTGGGACCCGTGCGGGGCGGGAGCTCTCGGCCCGCCACGTGACGGGCTGCGGGGTGGCTGCCGGCTGCGGGCCGGCCGGGCGGGGCAGCGCGTGGACGACGGCCCCGAGGACACGGCGTGCGCTGCCCGCCAGGCGGAGCAGCAGTGCGGTCATGCCCGCCCCCGCCGTGGCCAGGGCGGTGTGCGCGGCGAGCACCGGGAGGACGAGCCCCAAGGTGAGCACGGCCCCGTGCGACGGGTCCGGGGTGACGGCGAGCGTCCCCGTCGGGCAGTCCGCGACGTCCTGCAGCAGCGAGAGGCGGATGCCGATCGCGGCCAGCGGCTCGTCGAGCCGCACGCACTGGTGGAGCACGACGCGCGCCGCGCCCGTGGTCGTCCCGGCGGCGAGCACGGCGAGCGCGGCAAGCGCGACGAGGACGGCCGGCAGGTGCGTCCGGGTGCGGCGCACGACCACGCCCACGGGCACGCCGGGGCCCGGTACGCGGCCTCGGTCGTCCCCGGTCATGGGGCACAGGGTACGGGGTCGGGCCGGGCGTTCCCGGGGCGGCGCGTCAGCCACCCACGGTGGGCAGCGACGGCTCCGGCAGCGGCGTCCAGTCGACGGCCGTCCCCCCGGCGGCCAGCGCCACGAGCACGCCGGCGGCCAGCAGCGCGACGACGACGACCGCCGCCGCCCCGCCGCGTCCGGGCGCCACCCCGGCGAGCAGCCGACGGGCGCCGTCGCGGGTGTCGCGGGCGTACGGCCCCGCCCACAGCGCGACCAGGGCCGCGACCGCCGCGACCGCGAGCAGGACGGGCACCGCGTCCGGCGCCGGCCCGTCGTCGCCCGCGCGCAGCGGGCCGGCCTCGAGCGTCCCCGTGCCGACCAGCCACCAGCCCACGCCGAGCACGATGACCACCACGCTCGCGGCGACGAGCAGCGACGGCAGACCGGTGACGAGCGCCCGCAGCAGGTGCCAGGGGCTCGACGCGACGGCCACGAGGGTGTCGCTGCGCCGGGCGCCCGCGCGCTCCCGCCGGCGGGCGACCGCGCGGGCCGCCGACCCGACGGTGCGCGCCAGCAGCAGCAGCGGCAGCAGCGCGACGAGCGTCCAGCCCGGGGCCAGCGCCGCGCCCGCGACGGCGAGCAGGCCGAGCGCGAGCAGCGTCCCGGCGCGACGCGGCGGCGCGGGGGCGGGCTGTGGGTCGACGTCCGGCCACGCGCCCGCCGGCCCGGCACCGTCGGGCCACGCACCGTCGGGCCACGCACCGTCAGGCCCCGCACCTCCCGGCCACGCGCCTCCCGGGGCGGCACCGTCGTGGCCCGCCGCACCCGGCCACGCCTGCTCCCCGGACGGCCCCGCGGCGGCGGGCGCGACGGACGGCGGCGCGAACGCCCGCGTCGCCCCGTCCCGCACCGGCGCCTCGGCGGGCGCGACGACCGCCGGCCGTCGGAGCGCGGCCACGCCTGCGTCGCGGCGGTCCCGGCCGGTCCCGCGGCGGCGGTGCCGGAGGGCAGCGCCTGCGTCGGGTCGGTCGGCGGGCCGGCGGGCCATGCGGCCGTCGCGGCGGTCCCCGTCGCCGGCAGCACCGCGGGCGGCACCGGCCCGGTCCCGGCCGCCTGCACGACCGTCGGCGTCGCGTCCGCGGCAGGGAAGGCCACCGTGCTGCCCGCGGCGGTCGCGGCGGGCGGCGGGGACGGCACGACCGTGCCGAGCGCGACGGTCGCCGCCTCAGGCGAGTACCGCTCCCCCCGCCGCTGCGCCTCCGCGAGCGCGGCGACCACCTCGTCCGGCTGCGCGCGGTCCGCGGGGTCGGCGGCGAGCGCGTCCCACAGCGCGCCGGCGGTGACGGGGCCGAGCCCCGCGAGGTCGGCGTCGCCCGACCGGGTGCGCACCAGCACGGCCTCCAGCGGCCGGGTGCCGAACGGCGCGCGCCCGGTCGCGGCGAAGGCGAGCAGCGCCGCCCACCCCCACCAGTCCGTCGCAGGCGTCGGCTCCGCCCCGTCCACGAGCTCCGGGGCCAGGTACCCGGGCGTGCCGACGACGAAGCCGGTCGACGTCACGCGGGTCTCGTCGACCGACTGCGCGATGCCGAAGTCGATGAGCACGGGGCCGTCCGGCGTGACGAGGACGTTGCTGGGCTTGAGGTCGCGGTGCACCACCCCGGCGGCGTGCACGGCCGCGAGCGCGTCCCGCAGCCCCTCGGCCAGCCGGTGCAGCGCGGCGGCGTCGAGCGGCCCCCGCCGGCGCACGCGCTCGCTGAGGTCCTCACCGGGCACCAGCTCCGTGACGAGGAACGCCTCCGTCGAGTCGGCCTCCGCGTCGAGCACCGCGGCGACCCCCGGGTGCCGCAGCCGCTGGAGGGCGAGCACCTCCCGCCGCAGCCGCTCGCGCGACGTCGGGTCGGCGCCGATGTGCGGGTGCAGCAGCTTCAGGGCGACCGGCGTACCCCCGCCGTCGACGGCCCGGTACACCGTGCCCATGCCCCCGGAGCCGAGCGGCGCGAGAATGGTGTACCCGCCGATCTCGGCGCCCGGTGCCAGGCCGATGCGCTCCATGCGGGCACGGTAGCCGCCGCCCCCGCGGCGCGCGGGGTCGGCACGCGGTGTCCCGGTGAAGCCGCCGCCGGGGGCCGTCACCTGTCGTCCGACGTTTCCCGGGCGGGACCGAGAAGGTCACGTTAGGGTCAGGTCGACACCAAGGAGCTGATGGATCCGTGACATCTGCTGGTTACGACCTGGTCGTCGTCGCGAACCGCCTGCCGGTGGACGTGACCCTGGACGACGACGGAAACCCGAGCTGGACGCGCTCCCCCGGCGGCCTCGTGACCGCCCTGGAGCCGGTGGTCCAGCGGTCCGACGGCGCGTGGGTGGGCTGGGGTGGCTCCGCCGACCTGGAGCTCGAGCCGTTCGACGCCGACGACATGCGCCTCGTGCCCGTGCAGCTCACCGAGGACGAGCTGCGCGACTACTACGAGGGCTTCTCGAACGACACGCTGTGGCCGCTGTACCACGACGTGATCCAGCCGCCGACGTTCCACCGGCAGTGGTGGGACGCGTACCAGCGGGTCAACCGCCGGTTCGCCGAGGCCGCGGCCGCCCAGGCGGCCCAGGGCGCGACGGTCTGGGTGCACGACTACCAGCTCCAGCTGGTGCCGGCGTACCTGCGGGAGCTGCGCCCGGACGTGCGGATCGGGTACTTCCACCACATCCCGTTCCCCCCGCTGGAGATCTTCGTCCAGCTCCCGTGGCGGCTCCAGGTCGTCGAGGGGCTGCTGGGCGCCGACCTCGTGGGCTTCCAGCGCGGCGGCGACGCGGCGAACTTCGTGCGGGCGGTGCGCCGCCTGACCGACCGGACCACCCGCGGGCAGATGATCACGCTCACCGGTCCGGACGGCCGCGTGCAGCGCCACGTGCGCGCCGCGTCGTTCCCGATCTCGATCGACTCGCGCGCGTTCGACCGGCTCGCCCGCACGCCCGAGGTGCAGCAGCGCGCGAAGGAGATCCGCACCGAGCTCGGCGACCCGAAGGTGCTGCTGCTCGGCGTCGACCGCCTGGACTACACGAAGGGCATCCGGCACCGCATCAAGGCGTTCGGCGAGCTGCTCGAGGACGGGCGCATGACGGTCCCGGACACCACCCTCGTCCAGGTCGCGTCGCCGAGCCGCGAGAACGTGGGCGCCTACCAGCAGCTCCGCGACGACGTCGAGGTGCTGGTCGGCCGGATCAACGGCGAGTTCGGCGAGTTCGGCCACCCGCCGATCCACTACATGCACCACTCCTACCCGATGGAGGAGATGGCGGCGCTCTACCTCGCGGCGGACGTCATGCTCGTGACCGCCCTGCGCGACGGCATGAACCTGGTCGCCAAGGAGTACATCGCGGCGCGCTCGGACGACCGCGGCGCCCTGGTGCTCAGCGAGTTCACCGGCGCCGCCGACGAGCTCGGCGGGGCGGCCATCCTCGTGAACCCCCACGACATCGCCGGCCTGAAGAACGCCATCCAGCACGCGGCGAACATCGACCCGCGCGAGGCGCGCAAGCGCATGCGGCGGCTCCGGCGCCGGGTGCTGGAGAACGACGTCGCCCACTGGTCGGACTCGTTCCTGTCCGTGCTGACGGCCGTGCCGGTGCGCGACCAGCACGTCTGAGGAGGACCCCGCGTGACCGACGACCTGCGCACCGCCCTGCTCGGGGCCGTACCCGACCCCGGTGGGCCGCCGCTGCTGCTCGCCCTCGACTTCGACGGCACCCTCGCGCCGCTCCAGGACGACCCCGAGCTCTCCCGGGTGCTGCCCGGGGCGGCAGCCGCGCTGCGCTCCCTGGCGGGCAGCCCCGAGCGGGTGCGGCTGGCGCTCGTCTCCGGGCGGGCGATGGTCGACCTGCACCGCCTCGCGGAGGTGCCCCCGGGCACCGTGCTGATCGGCAGCCACGGGGCCGAGCGGGCGCGCGTCACCGAGCACGGGCTGGACCGCGACGTCATCGCGCTGACCGACGAGCAGGCGGACCGGCTCGCGGCGCTCGGCGGCGAGCTCCAGGCGGTGGCCCGCGGCCGGGACGGCGTCTGGGTGGAGACCAAGCCCGCCGCGGCCGCCGTGCACACCCGGCTCGCCGACCCCGACGTCGCCGACCTGGCGGAGGCCGAGGCGCTGGCGGTCGGCGAGCGCCTCGGCTCCGTGACGCTGCACGGGAAGAAGGTGGTCGAGGTGTCCGTGCTCGACGCCGACAAGGGCGCGGCGCTCGCGGCCCTGCGCGACGAGCTGCACGCCGGCGCGGTCGTCTACGCCGGCGACGACGTGACGGACGAGCACGCCTTCCGGGCGCTGGGCCCGGCCGACGTGACGGTGAAGGTCGGCGAGGGGGCGACCACCGCCCGGTTCCGGGTCGCGGACCCCGAGGAGCTCGCGGCGCTGCTGTCCGGGCTCGCGGCGGCCGTGGCGGGCGCACCGGACGACCGCCCGGCGCCCGGCACCCGCGGGGCGGCGAGCGCCACCGGGGCGTAGGTTGCGGCCATGAGGGGCGACCGCGCCGCCATGCAGGACGTCGAGCTGGTCGACGTCGGCACCGGCGCGGACGCCCTGGCACCGCCGGCGGACGACCCCGCCGCCGAGGCCGAGCGCAGTCGACGGCTCGCCCGCCGGCGACGTCTGCTGCGCCGCTGGTGGCCGCTCCCGGTGGGTGTGCTGGCGGCGCTCGCGGGCACCCAGGCCGTGGTCGCCGCGCACGAGCAGTCCCACGTCGCTGCCCGGCAGCGCGTCGACGGCGTGCTGCGGTCCGTCTCCCCCGCCCTCGCACCGACCCGGCGGCTGTCGGACGACGTCGCGCCGGTGGTGTTCAGCGGGGTCGCCACCGAGGACGGGCTACGCGTCGGGCCCGCCCAGCCGACCTGGGAGGACCCCCGCGAGCTCATCGCGGTCGACGCGCAGGGCGAGACGGTCTGGCGCGCGTCGCTCGAGGCGCGGGCGACGACCGACGCGGCCCCCGGGCTGGGCGCGGAGTACCCGCTCTGCGCCGGCGACGCCGGCCCGGCCGCCGTGGTCGACTGCGTCGTGCTCGACCGGTCGGCGCTCGCGGTCGCCGCCGGTGACGACGGCGGGGTCGCCGGACCGCCGGAGTCCGGGCGGCTGATGTCCTTCGACGCCGGCACCGGCCACCCTCTCGGGTCGCGCCCCGTTCCGCCCGTCTCCGGCTGGGACGGTGACGGCTCGGTGCACGTGCTGGCGTCCGTGACCGGCTCGACGCTGGTCGTGACGGCCTGGGAGGCCGGTGACGCCCTGGACGGCGAGCCGCGCTGGCGCACCCGCGTCCCCGTCGACCCCGCCCTGCTGACCCGGGAGGCGCTGACCTACCCCCCGTCCGTCGACGTCGACCGGGGTCGCGTGATCGTGCAGGGCGCGCTGGGGGCGTGGGTCCTGTCCGCCGGCGACGGCGAGCTGGAGAGCGCGGGCTCGCAGCTCCTCCACCTGACGCGCTCCGGTCACCTGACCGCGCCCGGCTACCCGGTGCGGGTGCTCGACGGCGGGGGCGGCACCGTCGCGACGCTGCCCGGCGCCCCGGTGACGCTGCTCGTGGACGACGGCAGCGAGGCGGAGGTCGAGCTCGTCGTCGCCGCCGGCGAGCACGGCCGGGAGCTCGTCGGCTACGACGTCGCCCGCGACCGGCCGCTGTGGACGCTCGCCCGGCCGATGTGGCTGGACACGGGCGTGGTGCTGCTCGAGGGCACGCTGTACGGGCAGGACCGCGGCTCGCTGTGGGCGGTGGACGTCGCCACGGGCCGCGAGGTGTGGCGGACGCCCGCGCCGCTGCTCACCGCGTACGGCGGGCTGCTCACCGACGGCCGCTCCGTGCTCGCGCTCGCCTCGACCCTCGAGGTGACCGCCGCCGGGACGCCGGTCGAGACGGCTGCGGGCCAGGACGCGGGCCCAGCTGCGGCATCCTCGCGCACGCTGCTGGCGTTCGACCTCGGCACCGGCGCCCTCGTGTGGGCCACGCGCCTGCCCGACTCCGTGCAGGGCGTGTGGGCCTGGCACGGCGACCTGCTCGGCTTCGGCCCGGAGGACGTGCTGGTCCTGAACTGATCAGGTCGCCGAGGGTGTGACCGACGTCCCACCGCCGCACGCAGGTGTGGTTTGATGTCCGTGGACCGAGGGGGGTCACCCGACCTCCCTCGAGCCGTGTCAGCGAAGACACACTGACACTCTTCACGACGGATCGTCCGGCACGTACCTGCCGGTGAAGGGACTGATCACGCATGGCTACGGTCACGTTCGACAAGGCCACCCGGGTGTACCCGGGCACCGAGCGCCCCGCGGTGGACGCGCTCGACCTCCACATCGAGGACGGCGAGTTCCTCGTCCTCGTCGGCCCCTCCGGCTGCGGCAAGTCGACCTCGCTCCGCATGCTCGCGGGCCTCGAGGACGTCAACGCCGGTCGCATCCTCATCGGCGACCGCGACGTCACCGACGTCCAGCCGAAGGACCGGGACATCGCGATGGTGTTCCAGAACTACGCGCTGTACCCGCACATGACGGTCGCGGACAACATGGGCTTCGCCCTCAAGATCGCCGGCACCCCCAAGGCCGAGATCCGCACCCGCGTCGAGGAGGCCGCCAAGATCCTCGACCTCACCCAGTACCTCGACCGCAAGCCGAAGGCGCTCTCCGGCGGTCAGCGTCAGCGCGTCGCCATGGGCCGCGCGATCGTGCGCCAGCCGCGCGTGTTCCTCATGGACGAGCCGCTGTCGAACCTCGACGCCAAGCTCCGCGTCCAGACGCGCACCCAGATCGCCTCGCTGCAGCGCCGCCTGGGCGTCACCACGGTCTACGTCACCCACGACCAGACCGAGGCGCTCACCATGGGCGACCGCATCGCGGTGCTCAAGGACGGCCTCCTGCAGCAGGTCGGCACGCCGCGCGACATGTACGACACCCCGGCCAACGTGTTCGTCGCCGGCTTCATCGGGTCCCCGGCCATGAACATCGGCACGTTCCCGATCGTCGACGGCGTCGCCACGGTCGGCTCGGCCGGCATCGCCGTGCCGCGCACCGCGCTCGACACCCTGGCCGCGGACGACAACAACAGCATCACGATCGGCTTCCGCCCGGAGTCGCTCGACGTCGTCCCCGAGGGCACGCCCGACGCGCTGCCGGTGGTCGTGAACATCGTCGAGGAGCTCGGCTCCGACGCGTTCGTGTACGGCTCGCTGGTCGGCGAGACCGGCGCGGCCGAGGTCCACTCGGGCGCCGGCGACGCGCAGGTCATCGTGCGCGTCGACCCCCGCCAGGTCCCCGCCAAGGGCGAGAAGATCTGGGTCCGCATCCGCACCGGCGAGCAGCACCTGTTCCACGCCGGCTCGGGCGAGCGCATCGCCGTCTGACGCACGACATCTCCACCTCGGAGGGGCGGGGCCGGCACACCACCGGCCCCGCCCCTTCGTCGTCGGATGGGAGAATCGACCCCATGACCCCTCGCACGCGCCTGCAGATCACCGCGGCCGCGCCGGACCCCGCCCTGCTCGACCTCCCGTGGGACGTCCCGCTGGCGGACTGGCCCGCGGACCAGCTCGCCGCGCTGCCCCGAGGCATCTCCCGGCACACGGTGCGGTTCGCCCGGTTGTCCGGACGCGTCATCGCGATCAAGGAGATCGGCGAGACGGTCGCGTACCGCGAGTACGAGCTGCTGCGCCAGCTCGGCCGCCTCGATGTGCCGAGCGTCGAGCCGGTCGGCGTCATCACCGGTCGCACCTCCCCCGACGGCGAGCCGCTCGAGGCCGTGCTCATCACGAAGCACCTGCGGTTCTCGCTGCCCTACCGCGCGCTGTTCAGCCAGTCGCTGCGCCCCGACACCGCGACCCGGCTCATCGACGCCCTCGCGGTGCTGCTCGTCCGGCTGCACCTCGCGGGTTTCTACTGGGGCGACGTGTCCCTGTCGAACACGCTGTTCCGGCGCGACGCCGAGACGTTCGCCGCGTACCTCGTCGACGCCGAGACCGGCGACCTGCACGACAGCCTGACCGACGGCCAGCGGGGGTACGACCTGGAGGTCGCGCGCGTCAACATCATCGGCGAGCTCATGGACCTGCAGGCGGGCGAGTTCCTCGAGGAAGAGGTCGACGCGGTCGCGATCGGCGACATGCTCGCGGAGCGCTACACCGAGCTCTGGACGGCCCTGACCAGCTCCGAGTGGTTCGGGCTCGACGAGCGGTGGCGCGTGCAGGCGCGCATCGAACGGCTCAACGACCTGGGCTTCGACGTCGGCGAGCTCGACATCACCACCGACATCGACGGCACGTCCGTGCGCATCCAGCCGAAGGTCGTCGACGCCGGCCACCACTCCCGGCGGCTCATGCGGCTCACCGGCCTGGACGTCCAGGAGAACCAGGCCCGCCGCCTGCTCAACGACCTGGACCAGTTCCGCGCCGCGACCGACCGGCAGAACGACGACGAGACGTTCGTCGCCCACGACTGGCTGACGGAGGTCTTCGAGCCCGCCGTCCGGGCCGTGCCGCGCGCCCTGCGCCCCAAGCTCGAGCCCGCGCAGATCTACCACGAGCTGCTCGACCACCGGTGGTTCCTGTCCGAGCAGGAGCGGCGGGACGTGCCGATGCAGGAGGCCGTGCGGTCCTACATCGCGACGATCCTGCCGAACCGGCCGGACGAGGAGGCCGTGCTCGGCGTCTCCCCCGCCGACCTGCGCGAGGACACGGACGTCATCCCGGTCGTCCGGGACTGACGCACCGGCGCGCCGCCCCCGCCTCCGGGCGGGTCAGAGGTCCAGGCGCTCGTTCTGGCCCTCCAGGCGCTCGCCGCGGGCCTTCGCCCGGACGAAGCTGAGCAGCGTCGCGAGCCGCCCGCCCGGCGCGTCCCAGTACTCGGCGGACTCCGCCCGCACCCGGAGCAGCACCGCCTCCTCCGACTCCGGGCCCTGGGGGAGCCACGCCTCGACGCCGGCGCTCCACAGCTCGCGCTTCTTCTCGACGTCGTCGACCAGCTCCGCGGTCCCGGCGACGGAGACCCAGGTGGCGCCGGACCCGACCGCGACGTTCACCCGCGGCTCGAACGCGACGTGCGCGAGCTTGCGCGACCCGCGCTCCGCGAAGAACCACAGGTCCCCGTCGAACTCGACCTCCTGCAGCGCCATGGGGCGCGCGACGAGGGTCCCGTCGGGCGCGAGCGTGGTCAGCACGCCCAGGCGCTGCTCGCGCAGCAAGTCGGCGACGGTCCGGACGGCGGTGTCGTGGTCGGTCATGCCTCCATCGTCCGTCGCGGGCGGCCGGGTCGCACGCCAGGGCGGCGCGCGGGGCCGCCGGGCGGGACCGGCGCGCGGCGGGACCCGCGCGCCGGCCGGGCGTCAGGACGCGCGGTGCCGGGCGACCTCGTACAGCGCGATGCCGGCCGCGACGCCGGCGTTGAGCGACTCGACCTCCGAGGCGATCGGGATGGAGGCGATCGCGTCGCAGTGCTCGCGCACCAGCCGCGACAGGCCCTTGCCCTCGGACCCCACGACGAGCACGAGCGGGTCGGTGGCGTACGGGAGGTCGCCCATCGCGACGTCGCCGCCGCCGTCGAGGCCGACCACGAAGCAGCCCGCCTCGTGCAGCCGCTCCAGCGCCCGCACCAGGTTGGTGGCCCGCGCCACCGGGACGCGGGCGGCGGCGCCGGCGGAGACCTTCCACGCGGACGCCGTCACACCGGCCGAGCGGCGCTCGGGCACCAGCACGCCGTGCGCGCCGAAGGCGCCCGCGGAGCGCAGGACCGCTCCGAGGTTGCGGGGGTCGGTGACTCCGTCGAGCGCGACGATCAGCGGGGCACGGTCGCTCGCCGCCGCGACGTCGAGCAGGTCCTCCACGTCGCCGTAGTCGTACGGCGGTACCTGCACGGCCACGCCCTGGTGCACGGCCCCGTCGGTCATGCGGTCGAGCTCCGGCTTCGTGACCTCGAGCAGCGGGTAGCCCTCGTCGGCGGCGGTCCGGAGGATCTCCCGCGTGCGGTCGTCGCCCTCGAGCCGGGTCGCGACGTACACGGCGGACACGGGGATGCCGGCACGCAGGGCCTCGACGACGGAGTTCCGCCCCGCGACGACCTCGGTGACGGACCCGCTGCGGTTGCGCCCCCCTCCGGAGCCGCCGCGGCCGGTCGGCCGGCCCGCCCGCCCGGCGGCGGACTGACGCCGCTCGGCCGCGGCCTTCCGCTTCGCCGCCGGGTGGTACTCGCGCTCCTCGGCCTTCGGTGTCGGGCCGCGGCCCTCGAGCGCGCGACGGCGCTGGCCGCCCGATCCGACGGTCGCGCCCTTCTTGGAACCCGCCTTGCGGGTCGCGCCTCGGCGCTGGGAGTTGCCGGCCATCAGTCCTCGTCCTCGGTGGTGGGGCGCGCGGCCAGGGACCAGCGCGCGCCGGTGGCGGAGTCCTCGACGGCCACCCCGGCGGCCGCGAGTCGGTCACGGATCGCGTCGGCGGTCGCCCAGTCCCGGGCGGCACGCGCGGCGGCGCGGGCGTCCAGCTCGGCGCGCACGAGCGCGTCCAGGGCGGCCGCGTGGCGGTCGTCGGTGGTGCCGGCGGCCCACTGCGGGCTCGCCGGGTCGAGCCCGAGCACGTCGAGCATCGCCCGGACGGAGACCAGCTCCGCGCGGACCGCCACGTCGTCCCCGGAGGCGAGCGCGGTGTTGCCGGCCCGCAGGTGCTCGTGCACCACCGCGAGCGCGGCGGGCACGTTGAGGTCGTCGTCGAGCGCGGCCGCGAACGGGGCGGGGAGCTCCGCGGCGGCGAGCTCGGCGGCGGTGACCTCGCCCGGGACACGCTCGGCAGCACGCTCCACGAAGCCGGCGAGCCGGTCCCACGTGGCTTCCGACTCGACGAGCGTGTCGGCGGTCCACTCCAGCATCGAGCGGTACTGCACCGCGGTGAGCGCATACCGGACGACGGCCGGGCGCACCGTCTCCAGCAGCACGTCGACCAGCAGCCCGTTGCCGAGCGACTTGCTCATCTTCGCGCCCGACTGCGTCACCCAGCCGTTGTGCAGCCAGTACCGGGCGAACCCGTAGCCGGCCGCGCGGGACTGCGCCTGCTCGTTCTCGTGGTGCGGGAACCGCAGGTCCAGGCCGCCGCCGTGGATGTCGAACGTGTCGCCGAGGTAGCGCTGCGCCATCGCGGAGCACTCGAGGTGCCAGCCGGGGCGGCCGCGACCGAACGGGGTGTCCCAGGCGGCCGTGGCGGGCTCGCCGGGCTTCGACGCCTTCCAGAGCGCGAAGTCGTGCGGGTCGCGCTTGTCGTCCGCCCTGCCGTCGGGGGCCGGCGCCATGTCGTCGAGCCGCTGGCTGGTCAGCGAGCCGTAGTCGGCGTAGGAGCGCACGTCGAAGTACACGTCCCCCTCGGCCGCGACGTACGCGTGGCCGGTGTCGACCAGTCGCTGCATGAGCGCGACCATCGCCGGCACGTGCCCGGTCGCGCGCGGCTCGTACGTCGGGGGCAGCACACCGAGCGCGTCGTACGCCGCGGTGAACGCGCGCTCGTTCTGCATCGCCCACGCCCACCACGGGACACCGGCCTCCGCGGAGCGGGCCAGGATCTTGTCGTCGATGTCGGTGACGTTGCGCACGAGCGTGACGTCGTGGCCGGTGCGCCGCAGCCACCGGACCAGCACGTCGAACGCCACCGCGGAGCGGACGTGCCCGATGTGCGGCGGTGCCTGCACGGTCGCGCCGCACAGGTAGATGCCGACCCGGCCCGGTACCACGGGGACGAAGTCGCGCACCTCGCGGGTGGCGGTGTCGAACAGGCGCAGGCTCACGAGGGTCAAGGCTACCGGGGGCCGGTGCCGGCGGCGGTGCCGGCCGGTGACCCGGACCGGGCGCGCGACTCGCGCGCGGGCTCCGGGTGCCGACCGATCGACCGCGCGGTCAGCCGCGCGCCCGCGTGGCGTCAGGCGCGCGGGGCCACCAGGGCGGTCGCGATCGCGGCGACGCCCTCCCCCCGGCCGGTGAGCCCGAGACCGTCGGTGGTCGTCGCCGACACCGACACCGGTGCCCCGGCAGCGGCGGACAGCACGGCCTCCGCCTCGGCGCGCCGGGGGCCGAGGCGCGGCCTGGTGCCGATCACCTGGACGGCGACGTTGCCGATCTCGAACCCCGCCTCGCGGACCAGCCGTGCGGCCTCGGCGAGCAGGGAGGTCCCCGCCGCTCCCGCCCACTCGGGCCGCGACGTCCCGAACACCGAGCCGAGGTCACCCACCGCGGCGGCGGACAGCAGCGCGTCCGCGGCGGCGTGCGCGGCGACGTCGGCGTCGGAGTGCCCCGCGAGCGGGCGTTCGCCGGGCCAGGCCAGGCCCGCGAGGTGCAGGACCGCGCCGGGAGCCGGGTCGGGGTCGTAGCCGTGGACGTCCACGCCGACGCCGGTGCGCGGCAGCCCGCTCACGCCGGCACCTCGGCGCGCGCGAGCAGCTCCGCGACCGCCAGGTCCCGCGGCGTCGTGATCTTGGCGGCGGACTCGTCGCCGGGAACGACCCACACCTGCTCGCCGAGCGCCTCGACGAGGGCGGCGTCGTCGGTCGCCGCGGTGGCCTCGTCCGTGGCCCGGTGCGCCCCGGCGGCGTGTGCCGCGTCGAGCAGCGTCCGGTCGAACCCCTGCGGGGTCTGCACCGCACGCAGCGCGGCTCGCTCGACCGTCGCGACGACGGGCGCGGCGCCGTCGCGGGACTCGCCGACCTGCTTGACCGTGTCCGTCACGGGCAGCCCCGGGACGACCGCCGGGTGCCCCGCCCGGACGGCACGCTCCACGGACCGGACCAGCGCGGGTGAGGCGAGCGCACGAGCCGCGTCGTGCACGAGCACCACGTCGGCCTCGGGCGGCACAGCGGCGAGCCCGACGGCCACGGAGGCCTGCCGGGACGCCGCCTGCCCCTCGACGAGGACGACGGGCACACCCACGTCGCCGAGCGCGGCCCGGAACGCGTCGGTGCACCCGGGCGGCACGGTCACCACCACGGACGCGATCACGCCCGACGCCGCCAGCCGGTGCGCGGCGTGCCGCACGAGCGGGGCCCCGCCGACCTCGGCCAGCGCCTTGGGCCCGGGCAGCCCGAGGCGCGTCCCGCTGCCGGCGGCGGTGAGGATCGCGGCGGTCGACATGCGCGCGTGGTCAGCGCGGGGTCAGGACGCGAGCACCTCGTCGAGGATGGCCTCGGCCTTCTCCTCCTCGGTGTGCTCGGCGAGCGCGAGCTCCGAGACGAGGATCTGCCGGGCCTTCGCGAGCATGCGCTTCTCGCCCGCGGACAGCCCGCGGTCGGCGTCCCGGCGGGACAGGTCGCGCACGACCTCGGCGACCTTGATGACGTCGCCGGACGCCAGCTTCTCCAGGTTCGCCTTGTAGCGGCGGGACCAGTTGGTCGGCTCCTCCGTGTACGGGGCGCGCAGCACCTCGAACACCCGGTCCAGGCCCTCCTGGCCCACGACGTCACGCACACCCACGAGGTCGACGTTCTCCGCCGGCACCTCGATGGTCAGGTCACCCTGGGCGACCTTCAGCTTGAGGTAGATCTTGTCCTCGCCGCGGATGGTCCTGGTCTTGATCTCCTCGATCAGCGCTGCACCGTGGTGCGGGTAGACAACAGTCTCCCCAACAGTGAAAGTCATCTGCAGGTGTCCCCTTTCGCGGAAGCCCAGTCTATCACGCGGACTCGGGGGGACTTGGTGGAGATCTCCGACGTTTGCGCAGGTCAGAGCGTTGCCGACCTCGTCAGGGGTCCGACACGCCGGGCGCAGCGCGCGCATCCGCGCCCGGTCGTGGCTAGTCTCCGACCAGGCCTCTACCGCGCTCACGAGCCCTGTGACCTGCGGCGACGGCCGCCCGCCGCCCGTCGGGCCGGCTCCTCGCACGGGAGCCCCGGCCGACCGCCCTGCCGACTCCCCCCGGCGGCGGGGTCGTGCGGACCCGCACCCCGCCCACGTAGGCTCAGCACCGCACGCCCCCGCGTGCGCCCGAGCGTCCGCGCACCGCAGCGCGCCCCCGTCGTCCCGACACCCGAGGAGTCACCGTGGCCCGCAGCCGCACGTCCACCCGTCCCGTCCTCGCCGGCGCGGTCGTCGTCCTGGCG
The DNA here is from genome assembly GCF_019797765.1 of Cellulomonas sp. C5510. Taxonomy (NCBI): domain Bacteria; kingdom Bacillati; phylum Actinomycetota; class Actinomycetes; order Micrococcales; family Cellulomonadaceae; genus Cellulomonas; species Cellulomonas sp. C5510. The sequence continues at coordinate 532,354 of NZ_CP081862.1, read as the reverse complement.
GCCGCCCTGACCGGGTGCTCCGCCACCAACGAGATCACGTCGATGGACGCGTACTCGGCGTCCGACGGCGTGCGGGCGACGCTCGGCACCGTGACCGCGGAGAACCTCCTGCTGGTGGCCGCCGACGCCGACGCCCCGGGCGCCCTGCAGGGAGCGCTGTCGAACCGCGGCGACGACGGTGTGACGGTGACGGTCGCCCTCGGCGAGGAGAGCGCCCGCGTGTGGCTGCCCGCCGGCGACACCGTCCTGCTCGGAGGCTCCGACGGGGACGAGGTCGTGCTCACGACGCCCGCGGCGCCCGGCGCGGTCGCCGACGTGACCCTCAGCACCGGCACCGACGGCGAGGTCGGCGTCCCCGTGCCCGTGCTCGACGGCACGCTCCCGGAGTACGCCGACCTCGTGCCGGCGGCCGACGGCGGCACCGGCGCCTGAGGGCCCGCGGGGACGGCGCCCAGGACCACCCCGCCGGCCCCACCGGTCCCCGTCGCACGCGGACGCGGGTGCGCCACAGCAGACGACAGCAGCCCCCGCCCGGTGACCGGGCGGGGGCTGCTGTCGCCCGGGGACGGCCCGTCAGCCGAAGCGGCCCGAGATGTAGTCCTCGGTCGCCTGCTCCTTCGGGGACGAGAACATCGTCGCGGTGTCGTCGATCTCGATCAGCCGCCCCGGCTGGCCCGTGCCCGCGATGTTGAAGAACGCCGTCTTCTCGGACACGCGCGCCGCCTGCTGCATGTTGTGCGTGACGATCACGATCGTGTACTGCGACTTCAGCTCCGCGATGAGGTCCTCGATCGCGAGCGTCGAGATGGGGTCGAGCGCCGAGCACGGCTCGTCCATGAGCAGCACCTGCGGCTTCACCGCGATGGCCCGCGCGATGCACAGCCGCTGCTGCTGACCGCCGGACAGGCCGGAGCCGGGCCGGTCGAGGCGGTCCTTCACCTCGTTCCAGAGGTTCGCCCCGCGCAGGGACTGCTCGACGAGGTCGTTCGCGTCCCCCTTCGAGATCCGGCGGTTGTTCAGGCGGATGCCCGCGAGCACGTTCTCGGCGATCGACATGGTCGGGAACGGGTTCGGACGCTGGAACACCATGCCGACCTGGCGGCGGACCGCCACCGGGTCGATGTCCGAGCCGTACAGGTCGACCCCCTCGACGGCGACGGTGCCCTCGACGCGGGCGCCGGGGATCACCTCGTGCATCCGGTTCAGGGTGCGCAGGAACGTCGACTTGCCGCAGCCGGACGGGCCGATGAACGCGGTGACCGAACGGGGCTCGATGGTCATGTCCACGTCGGCCACGGCGCGGAACGAGCCGTAGAAGATGTTCAGGTTCTTGACGTCGATGCGCTGGGCCATCGGTCGTCTCCTTGCCGGGTCAGAAGGGGAGGTCGGGGAGGTCAGCGGGCCTTCGGTGCGAACCAGCGGTTGACGAGGCGTCCCACGAGGTTCAGCAGCATGACGATGAGGAACAGGGTGAGGGCCGCCGCCCACGCCCGCTGGAGGGTGATGTCGGGGACGCACGCCAGGTCGTCGGCGGAGCACGGCACGAGGCCCTGGGCGTACTGCCGGTACACGTAGACGGGCAGCGTCATCATGCGGCCGTCGAACAGGTTGGTGTTGATGGAGTCGACGACGCCGACGGTGAGCAGCAGCGGCGCGGTCTCGCCGATGACGCGGGCGATCGCCAGCATGACGCCGGTGGTGAGGCCCGCGACGGAGGTCCGCAGCACGACCTTGATGATCGTGAGCCAGCGCGGCACGCCCAGGGCCAGCGACGCCTCGCGCAGCTCGTTCGGCACGAGCCGGAGCATCTCCTCGCTGGAGCGGATGACCACGGGGATCATCAGCACCGACAGCGCGACGGAGCCGACGAGGCCCATCCGCACGCCGGGCCCGAAGATGAGCGCGAACAGGGCGTAGGCGAACAGGCCGGCGACGATCGACGGGATGCCGGTCATGACGTCGACGAGGAACGTGATGAGCCGGGCCAGGGCGCCGCGCCCGTACTCGACGAGGTAGATCGCGGCGAGCAGGCCGATCGGCACGGAGATGAGCGTCGCGAACAACGTGATCAGCAGGGTGCCGACGATCGCGTGGTAGATGCCGCCCGCGTCCATGCCGCCGTAGACGCCGCGCATGGAGTACAGGAGGAAGTCGGCGTTCATCCGGCCGATGCCGCGGGACACCACGGTCCACGTCAGCGAGACGAGCGGCAGCATCGCGAGCAGGAACGCCGCGGTGACCAGGACGCGCATGACGACGTCGGTGCGCCGGCGGCGCCGGTCGGTGGTCTGCAGCAGCTCGCGCAGCGTGGCGGAGCCGTCCGCCGCCGGGCCGGCGGGTGCCGCGGGGGTGGTGGCGGTCATGTCAGTTGGCCCCCGAGAAGTCCTTGCGCCGCGCGACGATCGCGCGGGCGGCCATGTTCACGGCCAGGGTGATGACGAACAGCGCCAGGCCGGTCGCGATGAGCGTGGCGACGCCGGTCTGGTTCGCCTCCGGGAACTGGGCGGCGATGTTCGCGGCGATGGTCTGCTGCTGGCCCGCGGCGAGCAGCTGGAACGAGTAGAGGAACCCCGGCGACAGGATCATCAGCACGGCCATGGTCTCGCCGAGCGCGCGGCCCAGGCCGAGCATGGCGGCGGACACGATGCCGGAGCGCGCGAACGGCAGCACGGCCATCCGCACCATCTCCCACTGCGTCGCACCGAGGGCCAGGGCGGCCTCCTCGTGCAGGCGCGGCGTCTGCAGGAACACCTCGCGGCAGATCGCCGTGATGATCGGCAGGATCATCACCGCCAGCACCACGCCGACCGTCATCATCACGCGGCCCGTCGGGGAGACGGCACCGGCGAAGAACGGGATCCAGCCGAGGTACTCCCCCAGGAACGCCCACAGCGGCTGCACCAGCGGGCTGAGCACGAGCCCGCCCCACAGGCCGTAGACGACCGACGGGATGGCGGCCAGCAGGTCGACCACGTAGCCGAGGGCGGTCGCGAGACGCCGCGGGGCGTAGTGCGAGATGAACAGCGCGATGCCGATCGCGACCGGCGTCGCCAGCAGCAGGGCGAGAGCCGCGGCGAGCAGCGAGCCGAAGACCAGCGGCCCCACGAAGCCGAGCAGGGACGTGTCCTCCGGGAACCAGCTCACCGTGTCCGCGAGGTCGGCCGGGTCCGCGCTGAGGGCGGGCCACGCCCGCTGGACGAGGAACACGGCGACGGCGGCGAGGATCACGAGGATCAGGACGCCGGCCCCGGTGGCGAGCCACCGGAACACACGGCTGCCGCCACGGTCCGCGGGGCGGTTGCGCCCGCGGCGGGCGGCGGCAGCGGCCGGGTCCGTGTCCGGCCGAGGGGTCCCCGTGCGGGGCTGGGTGCTGGTCACACTGTCTCCAGGGGGAGGGGGAGGAGCGGGCCTTCGCGCCGAGGGCCGGCCCACAGGTGTGGACCGGCCACGGAAGGGACCGGCGGCCGGGTCGCGGCCGCCGGTCCCTTCCGGCTCAGGACGCCAGGCTGATCGCGTCGATCGAGGCCTGGACGTCGGCGCGCAGCGTGTCGGAGATCGGCGCGGACCCCGCGGCGGACTCGGAGGCCGACTGGCCCTCCGCGCTGGCGACGTAGGTGGCGAACGCCTTGACCAGGTCGACGTCCTCCTGGGTGTCGTACGCCTGGCAGACGACCAGGTACGAGGCGAGGATCAGCGGGTAGGCACCCTCGGCGGTCGTCTCGCGGTCGATCGCGATGACGATGTCGCCGTCCTCGCGGGTCTCGTCACGCGGCGAGACGTCGAGCGCGGCCGCGGCGGCCTCCTCGGTCGGCGCGACGAAGGAGTCGCCGACGCCGAGCGAGACGATGCCGAGGTCGCCGGCCTTCGAGGCGTCGGCGTAGCCGATGGTGCCCTCGCCGCCCTGGACGGCCTGGATCAGGCCGGAGGTCTGCGCGCCCGACTCGCCGCCGTCGATCGGCCAGTCACCGGAGGGCTCCTCGGTCCAGGCGTCGTTCGAGGCGGCCGCCAGGTACTCGGTGAAGTTCTCGGTGGTGCCCGACTCGTCGGAGCGGTGCACCGGCGTGATGGCGGTGCTCGGCAGCGTGACGTCCGGGTTCGCCTCGGCGATCTCCGGCGCGTCCCACGTCGTGATGGTGCCGTTGAAGATGTTGGCGATGGTCTCCGCCGACAGGTTCAGCGTGTCGACGCCCTCGAGGTTGAAGACCACGGCGATCGGGGAGATGTAGACCGGCAGGTCCACGGCGTTCGCGCCGAAGCAGCGGTCCTTCGCCTGCGCCAGCTCCTCCTCGTCCAGCGCGGCGTCCGAGCCGGCGAACGTGACGGAGCCGTCGAGGAAGGACGTGCGGCCGCCGCCGGAGCCGACGGGGTCGTACGAGACGGTGACGTCGGGGTTCGCGCTCTGGAAACCGGCACGCCAGGCCTCCATGGCGGACTCCTGCGACGAGGCGCCCGCACCGACGAGCTCGCCGGACAGCGAGGTCTCGGAGCCGGTGTCGGTGCCGTCGGTCGAGCCGGAGCCGGTCGGGTCGTCCGAACCACATGCCGTGAGGGAGAGGGCGACGACGCCGGCGAGGGCGAGGGCACCCGTACGACCGCGGTTGAGCTTCACGTTGTTCCGTCCTGTCGTGACGCGGCGCGCACCCGTCTGTGCGCGACCTGACGCCGACGCTAAGGAGCGGAGGTGACCAGCCCTCCGTCGCCCGGTGAACCCCAGGTGAACGACCGGCCAATCCTGGCGGCGCCCGCCGCGGCGCCCCCGGCGGCGGCTACGCGGGCTCGTCGTCGAGCAGCTTGTAGCCGAGGCCGCGGACCGTCACGAGCAGCGTGGGGTTCGCGGGGTCCGGCTCGATCTTCGCACGCACCCGCTTCACGTGGACGTCGAGGGTCTTGGTGTCCCCCACGTAGTCCGTGCCCCACACGCGGTCGATGAGCTGCCCCCGGGTGAGGACCCGGCCGGCGTTGCGCAGCAGCAGCTCGAGCAGCTCGAACTCCTTCAGCGGGAACGCGACGGTGCGGTCGCCGACCGTGACGGTGTGCCGCTCGACGTCCATGCGCACCGGACCCGCCGCCAGCACGCCCTCGTCCTCGTCGTCGTCCACGGCGGGCGTCACGGCCGCCGGTGCCTGGCGCCGGCGCAGCACCGCGCGCACGCGGGCCAGGAGCTCGCGCGACGAGTACGGCTTCGTGACGTAGTCGTCCGCCCCGAGCTCCAGGCCGACGACCTTGTCGATCTCGCCGTCCTTCGCGGTCAGCATGATCACCGGCACGTCGCTGCGCGCCCGGAGCTGGCGGCAGACCTCCGTGCCGGACAGCCCCGGGAGCATGAGGTCGAGCAGGACGAGGTCCGCGCCCTCGGCGTCGAACGCGGCCAGGGCGTCCGGGCCGGTCGCGGCGGTGGTGACCTCGAAGCCCTCGCGGCCCAGCAGGTACGCCAGCGGGTCGCGGTACGACTCCTCGTCCTCGACGAGCAGGATGCGGGTCACGGGGTCAGTCCTCCGGGGTGGGGTCGGCGGGCCGGGCGGGGCCGTCCGCGCGGGCGGGCACGGTCAGGGGGGGGGGGGCCGGGCCGGGCCCCGGGGCCGCCGGGGTGGACGAGGCCGCCGGGGTGGACGCGGCGGGCGGCGCGGTCTCGCCCGCGGGCGCGCCGGGCTCCGTCACGGCGGTGTCCGGCGCGGCAGGCTCCGCACCGTCCGGGCGCGCGGCCTCGGGCAGCCGCAGCGTGAAGGTCGACCCGCGGCCCGGCTGCGACCACACCTGCACGTCGCCGCCGTGGTCCGCCGCGACGTGCTTGACGATCGACAGGCCCAGGCCGGTGCCCCCGGTGTCGCGGCTGCGCGCCGGGTCCACGCGGTAGAACCGCTCGAACACGCGCTCCTGCTCCTCGGCGGAGATGCCGATGCCCTGGTCCACGACGGCGATCTCGACGAGGCCGTCGCACGTCCGCACGCCGACGCCGACGTGGGTGCCCGCCGGGGAGTACGACACGGCGTTGTCGAGGAGGTTCCGCACGGCCTGGACCAGCATCGTGTGGTCGCCGAACACCTGCGCGCCCGTCTCGCCACCGACGTCGAACGCCATCTCCTTGGCCGCCGCGCCGGTCCGCGCACGGTCCACGGCCTCCGCCACGACCCCGTCGACGTCCACCACGGCGATGTCCTGCAGCGCGCCGGCCACCTGCAGCCGCGACAGCTCGAGGATCTCGTGCACCAACGCGGACAGCCGGGCGGACTCCCCGACCATGCGGCCCGCGAACCGCCGGACCGCCACCGGGTCGTCCGCGGCGTCCTGCACCGTCTCGGCGAGCAGCGACAGGGCACCCACCGGGGTCTTCAGCTCGTGGGACACGTTCACCACGAAGTCGCGGCGGATCGCCTCCAGCCGCCGGGCCTGCGTCCGGTCCTCCGCCAGCACCAGCAGCAGCCCCGGACCGACCTGCGCGACCCGCACCTGCAGCATCAGCGTCCCCGGGCCGAGCGGCCCCCGGGGCAGCTCCAGCTCCTCGTCCCGGATGACGCCGGTCCGCCGCACGTCCGCGATGAGGTCCCGCACTGCGGGGTGCACCACGGCGCCGTCCCGCACGACGTTCAGCGCGTACGCGGGCGGGCTCGCGCGCACCACCCGGTCGTCGTCGTCGAGCACCACCGCCGCTGACCGCAGCACGGCCAGCACCCGTACCAGGCCGTCGTCGAGCTCGCGCTCCGGCGGCTCGGGCAGCGTGTGCTGCGCGCGCTCGCTCCACCGGAACGCCAGCGTCGCGCCGATGCCCGTCACCAGGCCGAGCGCGCCGGCGAGCAGCACGACGAAGCCGTTGAGACCCTCCACGTCGTCAGCGTACGGTCGCCGCGGGGGTGCCACGGGCCGTCCGCGCCCCCGCCACGCCGCACCGCGTCCAGAGTTCACCGCCGTTCACCTGGGGGCGACCCGGCGTTCACCGCGGCGTTCACCTGGTCGTGCGAGCGTGGCACCCGGACTGTTCTGTGCCCAGACGCGCGCACGCGCGGACGAGAGGAAGCCATGCGGGAGATCTTCGACGCCGAGCTCAAGCAGCTCGGTGACGACCTGGTCGCGATGAGCCGGCGGGTCGAGCACGCGATCGCGGCGGCCGGGGAGGCGTTGCTGCGCCAGGACCTGGCGCTCGCCGAGACCGTCATCGCCGACGACCTGGCGATCGACGCCCTGGAGCGCGACCTGGACGAGCGCTGCGTCCTGCTGCTCGCCCAGCAGCAGCCGGTCGCCACGGACCTGCGGGTCGTCGTGTCGGCGCTGCGGATGAGCGCCACCCTGGAGCGCATGGGCGACCTCGCGCGGCACGTCGCCCAGGTGGCGCGGGCCCGCTACCCCCACGGGGCGATCGACCCGGCGCTGGTCGGCGTGTTCACCGAGATGAACGCCGCGGCGGTGCGGGTCGCCCAGCGCACCACGCAGGTGCTCACCACGCACGACCTCGCCGAGGCCGAGGGCATCGAGCGGGACGACGACCTGCTCGACAGCCTGCACGAGGAGACGTTCCGCGTCCTGCTCGGCGGCTCCTGGACGGGCACGCCGCAGCAGACCATCGACGTCACGCTGGTCGGGAGGTACTACGAGCGGTTCGGGGACCACGCCGTGTCCGTCGCCCGGCGCATCGTGTTCCTCGTGACCGGCGAGTTCGCCGCGGAGCGCTCCGCCACGACGCGCTGACCCCGCCGCCCGCCTCGTCCGGCGGGGACACCACGAGGGCCCGGTCCGACGACTGTCGGACCGGGCCCTCGTGCGTGCGGGGACCGGGGCTCAGCGGCCCTGGTTGGCGACCGCGGCGATGGCCTCCGCCGCGGCGTCCGGGTCGAGGTACGTGCCGCCCGGGTTCGTGGGCTTCAGCGTCTCCTCGTCCAGGTGGTACACGAGCGGGATGCCCGTCGGGATGTTGATCCCGGCGATCGTCGCGTCGTCCACGTCGTCGAGGTACTTCACGATCGCGCGGATCGAGTTGCCGTGCGCGGCCACCAGGGTGGTCTTCCCGGCCTGCAGGTCCGGCACGATGTCCGACTGCCAGTACGGCAGCGCGCGCTCGAGCACCTGCTTCAGCGCCTCCGCCCGCGGGATCGGCTCACCGGCGTAGCGCGGGTCCTGGTCCTGCGAGAACTCCGAGCCGAGCTCGATGTCCGGCGGCGGCACGTCGTACGACCGGCGCCAGAGCATGAACTGCTCCTCGCCGTACTGCTGCAGGGTCTGCTTCTTGTCCTTGCCCTGCAGGTCGCCGTAGTGGCGCTCGTTCAGGCGCCACGAGCGCTTGACCGGGATCCAGAGGCGGTCGGCGGTGTCGAGCGCGTAGTTCGCGGTCATGATCGCGCGACGCAGCAGCGAGGTGTGCACGACGTCCGGGAGCACACCCGCGTCGGTCAGCAGGGTGCCGCCGCGCTTGGCCTCCGCGACGCCCTTCTCGGACAGCGCGACGTCGACCCAGCCGGTGAACAGGTTCTTGGCGTTCCATTCGCTCTCGCCGTGGCGGAGCAGAACGAGGGTGTAGGTCATGGGTCCCATCCTGCCGCACGCGCTCGCGACGCGTCGGGGGACGTTCGGCCCGCGGAACACCGGCGCCGCGGTGCGCGTTGTCGCGGGCATGCCGATCACCGGAGAGTACGCACCGAGCACCGACACCCGGACCCGCGAGCAGGTCGAGCTGTACGAGAGCTCCGGCGGGACGCAGGGCACGACGCTGCGCGGGATGCCCGTCGTGGTCGTCACCATGCGGGGCGCGACGTCCGGGAAGGTCCGCAAGATCCCGCTGATGCGCGTCGAGCACGACGGCACGTACGCGGTCGTGGCGTCGCTCGGCGGCGCGCCGCAGCACCCCGTCTGGTACCGGAACCTGCGGACCGACCCGCACGTCGAGCTGCAGGACGGGCCCACCCGGCGCGACTACGTGGCGCGCGAGGTCACGGGTGCCGAGCGGGAGCTCTGGTGGGAACGGGCCGTCGCCGCCTACCCGGACTACGCGGACTACCAGCGGCGGACCGACCGCGTGATCCCGGTGCTGGTGCTGGAGCCGGTGGAGGCGGGGGCCTGACCGCGACGGCCGACGGCCCGCCCGGGCGCCGCGCCGCGGTCGTCCCCGCTCGCGCGCGTCAGACCGCGAGGCGTGCGCGCCGCTCGGACGCCAGCGCGTAGACCTTGAGCACCTGCTCGGCCGTCGCGTCCCAGCCGTACTGCTCGGCCACCCGTCGCGCGCCCCGGCGCCACGGTCCGCGCACCGCCGGGTCGGCGAGCGTCGCCGCGAGCGCGTCGGCCCACACCGCCGGGTCGTGGCCGCGGACCTGACGACCGGACACGCCGTCCTGCACCACGGACCGCAGCCCGCCGACCGCCGACGCGACGACGGGTGTGCCCACGGCCTGCGCCTCGACCGCGACCAGGCCGAAGGACTCCGACCTCGACGGCATCGCGACCACGTCGGCGGCGGCGAACCACCGCGCGAGCTCCTGGCGCGGGACCGGCGGACGGAACAGCACGTGCTCCGCGACGCCCTCCGTGGCCGCGAGCGCCTGCAGCTCCCGCAGTGCGGAGGCCCGGCCGCTGGGGCCGCCCAGGACCACCAGCAGCGGCAGCGGCCGACCGGTCGCGCGCAGCACGCCGAGCGCCCGCACCAGCACGTCGGGCGCCTTCAGCGGCTGGACGCGGCCGGCGAACAGCACGACGTCACGCCCCGCCGGCAGGCCCAGCTCCCGGCGCAGGTCCGCGACGTCCCCCGGCCACGGCCGGAACGTCCGCAGGTCCACCCCGGGCGCCACCACGTGCACCTGCTCCGGGTCCGCGTCGTACATGCCGACCAGGTCGTGAGCCTCCTCGGCGGTGCTCGCGACCAGCGCGTCCGCGGCCGCGACCACCTGCTCCTCGCCGATGACCCGCGTGGCCGGTTCGGGGCTGTCGCCCGGGGCGAGCGCGGCGTTCTTCACCCGCGCCATCGTGTGCATGGTGTGGACCAGCGGCACGTCCCACCGCTCCGCCGCGAGCCAGCCCACCTGGCCCGACAGCCAGTAGTGGGAGTGCACGACGTCGAACCAGCCCGCGGGCCGCGTCGCACCGAGCCGCAGCACGCCGGCCGCCATGGCGCACAGCTGGCCGGGCAGGTCGTTCTTGTCGAGCCCCTCGTACGGACCGGCGGGCACGTGGTGCACGAGCACCCGGTCGCCGGTGCCGTCGAGCGCCACCGTCTCCGGCGACGCGGACGAGGTCGCGCGCGTGAAGATCTCCACCGCGGCGCCCCGGCGGGCCAGCGCCCGGGACAGCTCGGCCACGTAGACGTTCATGCCGCCGGCGTCGCCGGTCCCCGGCTGGTCGAGCGGGGACGTGTGCACCGACAGCATGGCGATGCGCTGCTGCGGCACGGCGGGCTCCTGCGGGCGACGGACGGTGGACTGCTCCCATTGTCCGTCATCCTCGAGGTGCCGCGACGCAGGCCGCGCGCGCCCGCGGGTGACGGACCGGCGTCCCAGGTCAGGCGCGTGCGGCCCGGAAGTCCTCCTCGAGCTGCTCCAGCGACCGGTCCCGGGTCTCGGGGAGCACGAAGCGCACGAACAGCCACGACAGCACGTTGACCCCGGCGAACACGAGGAACGTCCCGTTCACGCCGATCGCCGCGACGACCGTCGGGAAGAACCCCGAGATCACGGCGTTCGACGTCCAGTTCCAGAACACGCACAGCCCGATCGCGAGGCCGCGCACCCGCAGCGGGAAGAGCTCCGCCAGGACCACCCAGCAGACCAGCCCGACGGACGCCTGGTTGAAGCCGACGAACAGCACCAGGAACGCCGTGACGGCCGCCGACCGGCCCGGCCCCTCCGGCAGCGCCGCCGAGGACAGGGCGATCATCAGGTGCGACGCGATGATGCCGGTGAGCCCCACGAGCAGCAGCGAGCGGCGGGTGACTCGGTTGATCACCCGCAGACCGATCAGCATGCCCACCACGGAGAACACGCCGTTGAGCACGTTCGCGACCAGCGCCACGTCGCCGGAGAACCCGGACTCCCGCAGCAGCTGCGTGCCGTAGTACATGACCGCGTTGATCCCGCCGAGCTGGTTCACCACCGCGACCCCGATCCCGACCAGCACCAGGCGGCGCACCCACGGCAGCCGGAGCTCGGCCCAGCCGCCGCGCGTGGCGGACTCGGCACGCTCCAGCTCGACGAGGTCGCGCACCTCCAGCAGCTCCGCGGCGGCCCGGCCGGGGTCGCGCACCTGCCGCAGCACCGCGAGCGCGTCCTCGTCCCGGCCGCGGCCCAGCAGCCAGCGCGGCGACTCCGGCATCCGCAGCATCCCCGCGAACAGCGCGACGGCCGGCACCGCCTGGACGGCGAGCATGTACCGCCACACCCCCGCGTGGTCCGACCACACCGTGCCGATCACCGCGTTGACGACGAACGCCGCGAGCTGGCCGACGACGATGGCGATCTCGTTGCGCCCGGTGATCGCCCCGCGGCGCTCGGTGGGCGCCAGCTCCGCCAGGTAGACCGGCACCGTGACGGACGCCCCGCCGACGGCCGCGCCGAGCACCAGGCGCATCGGCACCATGACCTCGAACGACGGCGCCACGACGCTGCCCAGCGCCCCGAGGAAGAACACCACCGCCAGCACGACCAGGGTCCGGCGGCGTCCCAGCCGGTCCGCGAGCCGCCCGCCGACCAGCGCACCGAGCGCCGCGCCGACCAGGAGGCTGCTCGTCACCAGCCCCTCGGTCGCCGGCGTGAGGCCGAGGTCCGCCACCATCGGGTCGAGCGCCCCGTTGATGACGCCCGTGTCGTAGCCGAACAGCAGACCGCCGAAGGTCGCGACGACCGTGATGACGTCGAGGCGCCGCAGGTGCGGCCCGGGCAGCAGCGGGGGCAGCGCGCGTCGTGCGCCCTCCGGGACGGCGGCGGTCATGCCGCCACGACGCAGGCCGGTGCCGGCAGGGGCGCGCGGGAGACGACCGCGCCGTCGCGCAGGACCGTCAGCGTGTCCCCGCGCTCGTCCGCCACCACGGTCCAGCCGTCGACCACCGCGAAGTGCCGGGGCCAGGCGCCGGGCAGCGCGGTCTGACCGGCCGGCGCGAGCGTGCCGTCCGGCGCGGGCGCGAAGGCCGCGAGCAGGTCCGGGCCGCGCGTCGCGACCAGCACCCGGTCGCCCGCGCGGTCGATGTGGGACGGCAGCGGCCGGACGCCGGACCCCGCACCGGAGCCGTCCTCGGACGCGGGGACGTGCTGCACCACCCGGCCGGACGCCGTCGCGGCGTCCCAGGCCAGCACCGCCACGGTCGCGTCGAGCTCGCACGCGACGTACGCGATCCGGCCGTCCGCGGAGAGCACCAGGTGTCGCGGCCCGGAACCGGCACGCAGCGCCGCGGCGATCCCGTCCTCGGTCAGCAGGCCGGTGGCCGCGTCGCGCCGGTACCGGCGGATCTCGTCCGTCCCCAGGTCGCACACCAGCAGGTGCGCGCCGTCCGGGGTCAGGGCGGCGAAGTGCGCGTGGGACGCCTCCTGGCGCTCGGCGTCCGGGCCGGAGCCGTCGTGCACCAGCACCTGCGCGGGGGCCTCGGCGGCCAGCCCGTCCGGGCCGAGCTCCAGGACCGCCACCGACCCGGAGGAGTAGTTCGCCACGTACGCGACGCGACCCGCCGGGTCGAGCAGCACGTGGCAGGGGTCGTCGCCGCCACTGGCCGCCGTGCCGGCCGGCGTCAGGACCGACCGGCCGTCGTCGCCCGTCCCGATGCGGAAGGCGGACACGGTGCCGTCGGCGTGCTCACCGACCGCGAGCAGCAGGCCGGCCTGCCGGTCGACGGCCAGGAACGAGGGCGCGGGGGACTCGGCGGCCAGCACGGGCTCGCCCAGCTGCCCCGTGCCCGTGTCGAGCGCGACGCGCCAGACCCCCTCGCCGACCCCGGCGGGCGTCCCCGCGCCGGCCGAGGGGTAGGTCCCGATCCACAGGTCGCGCAGGTGCTCCGTCACGGCGAGGACTCTAGGCGACACCACCCCCACCCGCCGCGCCGACCCCGCCTCCTCTCCCCCGTCCCGCGCCGTCGGAGGCTCCGACGGGGCGTCGTGGTGCTCCCCGGACCACCACGATCCCGCGCGCCCACCACCGAGCACGTTCGGAGCCTCCGAGGGGAGGACCCCGGAGGACCCCGGGGCGGCGCCGGTCAGGGAGTGGTGGGGGGGTCCAGCCAGGCGGCGGGGTCGTCGGCGACGGCGCGCAGGACGACGACGGCCGCGCCCGTCATGGCGGCGTGCGAGCCGCCCGCGGCGACGCCCACTCGGGCGTCCTCCCACGCGGCCGCGAGGACGCGGGAGCGGAGCTGGGCGACGACGGCGTCGGTGAGCCACGGGGCGAGCGGGGCGTAGATGCCGCCCAGGACGATGGTCTCGACGTCGACGAGGTTGACGAAGTTGGCGAGCGCGACGCCCAGCGCGTCCCCGGCGGACCGCAGGGCCCGTGCGGCGCGCTCGTCCCCCGCGGCGACGGCGGTCACGAGCGCGTCGACGGGCTCCTCGACGTCCCGGCCGGCCGCCCGGAGCAGCGCGTCCTTGCCGGCGTACTGCTCGAGGCAGCCCCGGGCCCCGCACGTGCAGCGGGGGCCCTGCTGGTCGACGACGGTGTGACCGAGCTCGCCGCTCCACCCGTGCCGCCCGGCGAACACCTCGCCGTCGAGGACGATCGCGGCACCGATGCCGACCTCGCCGGAGACGTAGAGGAACGACTGGCCGGCCGCGCCGGTGCGGGCCTCCGCGCGCGCGGCGAGGTTGGCCTCGTTGGCCAGGCGGACGGACAGCCCGTCGAGCTGCGGCTGCGCGGTGAGCAGCGCGACGACGTCGACGTCCCGCCAGCCGAGGTTCGGCGCGAGCCGCAGCGGCCCGGTCACGCGGTCGACGAGCCCGGGCAGGGCCAGGCACATACCCGCGAGCCGCGCACCGTCCGGCAGCGACGCGCGCACGTCGCCGACGAGGCCGGCGAGCAGACCGAGGACCTGCGCGGGGTCGCTGTGCCGGAAGTCCCCGACCGTGGTGCGGTCGGCCACGAGGTCCCCGGCGAGGTCGACGGCGCGGACGCCGATGTAGTCGACGTTGACCTCGGCGCCGAGTCCGACGACGGTGCCGGACGCCGGGACGAGGGGGACGGCGGGTCGCCCGGCCCGGGCGGTGGTCAGCGGCGGCAGCTCGGCGACGAGCCGGGCGCCGACGAGCAGGTCGACGAGCGCCGAGACCGCCCCGCGCGTCAGGCCGGTGGCCGTGGCGACGTCGGCGCGGGACGGCGGGGGCTCCCCCGCCAGCGCGGCGTCGAGCACGTGCCGCAGGACGAGCGCGAGGTTGTGCTCCCGCAGCGACCCCTGCCGGGCGGGGCGCGCGGGCGACCGCCGGCGGGCCACGGTCCCGGACGGGGGTGGTGCGACCGCGCCGAGCGGCACGCCGGCGGGCGGCGCGGCGGGGTCGGCGGCGGGGTCGGTCACGCGGTTGACCCTAGCCGGTTCCGGCGATAAGTTCATCCACAAGACAAACCCGCTGTGCTCGCAGTGTCCGCAGCGGTCGCCGTGTTCTTCGATGAGGAGTGAACCCCGATGGTGCGCACGCCCACCCCCGCCGACAAGTTCTCCTTCGGTCTCTGGACCGTCGGCTGGAACGCCCAGGACCAGTTCGGCTCGGCCAGCCGTCCGTGGCTCGACCCGGTGGAGTCCGTCCACAAGCTCGCGGAGCTCGGCGCCGCGCACGTGACCTTCCACGACGACGACGTGGTGCCGTTCGGCTCCGACGCCGCCGAGCGCGACCGCATCCTCGCCCGCTTCAAGCAGGCGCTCGCGGACACCGGCATCACGGTCGAGATGGTCACGACCAACACGTTCAGCCACCCGATCTTTAAGGACGGCGCGTTCACCTCGAACGACCGCCGCGTCCGCCGCTACGGCCTGCGCAAGGTCATCCGCAACGTCGACCTCGCCGCCGAGCTCGGTGCCGACACCTTCGTCATGTGGGGCGGGCGCGAGGGCGCCGAGTACGACTCGGCCAAGGACCTCAACGCCGCGCACGACCGGTACGCCGAGGGCATCGACACCGTCGCCGCGTACATCAAGGAGAAGGGCTACGGCCTGCGGATCGCCATCGAGCCGAAGCCGAACGAGCCCCGCGGCGACATCCTGCTCCCGACGATCGGCCACGCGCTCGGCCTCATCGCCAAGCTCGAGCACGGCGACATCGTCGGCCTGAACCCGGAGACCGGCCACGAGCAGATGGCGGGCCTGAACTACACGTCCGGCATCGCCGAGGCGCTGTGGGCCGGCAAGCTGTTCCACATCGACCTCAACGGCCAGCGCTCCATCAAGTACGACCAGGACCTGGTGTTCGGGCACGGCGACCTGTTCTCCGCGTTCGCGACCGTCGACCTCATCGAGAACGGCTTCCCGGCCGGCGGCCCGCGCTACGACGGCCCGCGCCACTTCGACTACAAGCCGTCCCGCACCGAGGACTTCGACGGCGTGTGGGCCTCGGCCAAGGCGAACATGGACACCTACCTGATCCTCAAGGAGCGCGCGCAGGCGTTCCGCGCGGACCCGGAGGTCCAGGAGGCCCTCGAGGCGTCCGGCGTGCTCGAGCTGGCCCAGCCGACGCTCGGCGAGGGCGAGACCCTGGCCGACCTGCTGGCCGACCGCTCGGCGTTCGAGGACTTCGACGTCGACGGCGTCGCGGCGCGCGGCTTCGGCTTCGTCCGCCTCAACCAGCTCGCGCTGGAGCACGCGCTCGGCGCCCGCTGAGCACACGCACACCCTGCTGCCGAGGGCGGGCACGACGTCCGACGTCGTGCCCGCCCTCGGCGGTTCCCCGCTCCCCCGCCCGACCCCCACAGCACAGCAAGGACGCATCCCATGGCACTCGTCGCCGGGGTGGACTCCTCCACCCAGTCCTGCAAGGTCGTCGTGCGCGACGCCGAGACCGGGGCGCTCGTGCGCACCGGCCGCGCCTCGCACCCGGACGGCACCGAGATCGACCCCCGGCACTGGTGGGACGCCCTGCAGACGGCCGTCCGCGACGCCGGCGGGCTGGACGACGTCGACGCGGTCGCGGTCGGCGGGCAGCAGCACGGCATGGTCACGCTCGACGCCGACGGGGAGGTCGTGCGCGACGCCCTGCTCTGGAACGACACCCGCTCGGCCCAGGCGGCGCTCGACCTGATCGGCGAGCTCGGCGGGCCGCAGGCGTGGGCCGACGCGATCGGCTCCGTGCCGGTGGCGTCGCTGACCGTCACCAAGCTGCGCTGGCTGCGCGACCACGAGCCCGACGCCGCCGCCCGGGTGGCCGCCGTCGCGCTCCCCCACGACTGGCTGACCTGGCGCCTCGCCGGTCACGGGCCGGGTGCCGCCGACCTCGCCGCGCTCGCCACCGACCGGTCCGACGCGTCCGGCACCGGCTACTGGTCGCCGTTCACCGAGGACTACCGCCGCGACCTGCTCGAGCTCGGCCTCGGGCACGACGCCGCGCTGCCGCGGGTCGTCGCGCCGCACGAGGCAGCGGGGCGCGCGGGCGCCGGCGGTCCGGTGCGCGAGGGCGCGCTGCTCGGGTCCGGCGCCGGCGACAACGCCGCGGCGGCGCTCGGGCTCGGCATGGTCGCCGGGGATGTCGCGATCTCGATCGGCACGTCGGGCGTCGTCTCGGCGGTCGCCGCCCGGCCGACGGCCGACGGCACCGGCATGGTGACCGGCTTCGCCGACGCGACCGGCCGCTACCTGCCGCTCGCCTGCACGCTCAACGCCTCCCGGGTGCTGGACGCCGCCGCGCGGATGCTGGGCGTCGACCACGCCGGCCTCTCCGCGCTCGCGCTGTCCGCCCCCGCCGGGGCCGACGGCCTGGTGCTGGTGCCCTACCTCGAGGGGGAGCGCACCCCGAACAAGCCCGACGCCACCGGCGCCCTGCACGGCATGCGGCTGGCGAACACCACGCCCGCGCACCTCGCGCGCGCGGCCGTCGAGGGCATGCTGTGCGCGCTCGCCGACGGCCTCGACGCCCTGCGCGCCCAGGGCGTGCCGGTGGAGCGGGTGTCGCTGATCGGCGGCGGCGCGCAGTCCGAGGCGGTCCGCCGCATCGCCCCCGCCGTGCTGGGGCTCGACGTGCTCGTGCCCCCGCCCGGCGAGTACGTGGCCGACGGCGCCGCACGCCAGGCCGCGTGGGTGCTGTCCGGTGCCCAGGAGCCGCCGGCGTGGACCGCGAGCGGGGCGGCCGAGGTGTTCGCGGCCGACGCGGCCCCGCGGGTCCGCGAGCAGTACGCGGCGGTGCGGGACCTGACGGGCACCCGTCCCTGACCCGGCCCCGCGGCTCGACGCACGAAGGCCCGGCCCCCTCGCGGGGGCCGGGCCTTCGTGCGCGGCGGCGTCGTCGCGTCAGTGCGCGGCGTCGTACGCCTCGCGGATCTCCGCGGAGATGCGCCCGCGCTCGGAGACCTCGAAGCCGTTCTCCTTCGCCCAGGCGCGGACGGCGCCCGCGTCGGACGAGCGGCGGGGACGGCTCGCACCGCCCGCCGAACCGCCGCGGCCGCCGGAACGACCGCCGGTCTTGCGCGCGTGCCCGACCCACGTCGCCAGCGCGTCGCGCAGCTCGGTGGCGTGCTCGGTCGTCAGGTCGATCTCGTAGGACACACCGTCCAGCGCGAACGACACCGTCTCGTCGGCGGTTCCGCCGTCAATGTCGTCCACGAGCAGGACCTGAACCTTCTGTGCCATTTCGCCCTCCCGAGCCGTTGGCCGCCGCTTCCCCCCGCCATCATCAGCGGCATGTATTCGTGCGGTCCGGAAAAGCATGGCACCACGGTGCGCGACCGTCAAAGCGAACGCACGCGGACGTCACTTTTCGGTGGCGTTCTCAGCGGATTTCTGCCGCTCGAGGTCCTGCGCGTCCAGGCGCGCCAATGCGGCGCGTTCCGTGCGGTCGGCGTTCACCAGCGCCCGGATGACCAACCAGAAGACGAGCCCGACGCCGATCGACGGGATCAGCGCGGCGAGCGCGGGGCCGATGTCCATGCGGTCAGCGTACGCCGCACCCCGGACCCGTCTCAGGCCTGCGGCTTCACCAGGGGGAACAGGATCGTCTCGCGGATCCCGAGGCCGGTGAGGGCCATGAGCAGCCGGTCGACGCCCATGCCCATGCCGCCGGTGGGCGGCAGCGCGTACTCGACGGCGGCGAGGAAGTCCTCGTCGACCCGCATGGCCTCCTCGTCGCCCGCTGCCGCGAGGAGCGCCTGCGCCTCGAACCGCTGGCGCTGGATCACCGGGTCGACGAGCTCGGAATAGGCGGTGGCGAGCTCGAACCCGCGCACGTACAGGTCCCACTTCTCGACCAGCCCGGGGACCGTCCGGTGGTCGCGCGTCAGCGGGCTGGTCTCGACCGGGAAGTCACGCACGAACGTCGGCGCGTGGAGCTTCTCGCCGACCAGGTCCTCCCACAGCACCTCGACGAGCTTGCCGTGGCTGACCCGCTTCGGGTCGAGCACGACCTCGTGCTTGTCCGCGACCGCCTGCAGGTGCGCCACCGACGTCTGCGGCGTGATCTCCTCGCCCAGCGCCTCGGACAGCGAACCGTACATGGTGAGCTGCGCCCACTCGCCGCCGACCTCGTACTCCGAGCCGTCGGCGAGCGTCAGGGTCGTGGTGCCGAGGACGTCCTGCGCGGCGGTCTGGACGAGGTCGCGGGTGAGAGCGGCCATGGTGTCGTAGTCGCCGTAGGCCTCGTACGCCTCGAGCATCGCGAACTCGGGCGAGTGCGAGGAGTCGGCGCCCTCGTTGCGGAAGTTCCGGTTGATCTCGAAGACGCGCTCGAGGCCGCCGACGGCCGCGCGCTTGAGGAACAGCTCGGGCGCGATCCGCAGGTACAGGTCCATGTCGAACGCGTTCATGTGCGTGACGAACGGACGGGCCGCCGCGCCGCCGGGCTGCGTCTGCAGCATCGGCGTCTCGACCTCGAGGTAGCCGCGCCGGTGGAAGCTGTCCCGCAGCGAGCGCACGACCCCCGCCCGCAGCCGGACCGCGTCGCGGGCGGCCGGACGCACGATCAGGTCGACGTAGCGCTGCCGGACGCGCACCTCCTCGGAGAGCTCCGGTGCCTCCTCGTCGCCGCGCGCGTAGAGGTTCGGCAGCGGCCGCAGCGACTTCGCCGCGAGCTGCCAGGCGTCCGCCATGACGGACAGCTCGCCGCGGCGCGACGACACGACACGGCCGTGCACGAACAGGTGGTCGCCCAGGTCGACGTCCGCCTTGAACGCCGCCAGGCGGTCCTCGCCGACGTTCGCGAGGCTGAGCATCGCCTGGAGGCGGTTGCCCTCGCCGTCCTGCAGCGTGGCGAAGCAGAGCTTGCCGGTGTTGCGCAGGAACACCACGCGGCCGGCGACGCCGACCTCGTCCTCGGTCTCCTGGCCCGGCTCCAGGTCGGGGTAGCCGGCGCGGACCTCGGCGACCGTGTGCGTGCGGGGCACGCCGACCGGGTACGGCTCGACGCCCTCGGCGATCAGGCGGTCGCGCTTCTCGCGACGGAACCGGAGCTGCTCGGGGAGGTCGTCGACGGGGGCTGCGGCGGGGGCGTCGGTCACCCGCCGATCCTACCGAGCGCCGGGGACCGGCCCGGACAGCCCGGCGACGAGGTCCAGCGCGAGGTCGAGGATCGGCGAGGAGTGCGTGAGGGCGCCGACGGACAGGTAGTCGACGCCGGTGGCGGCGACCTCCGCCGCTCGGGCGAGCGTGAGGTTGCCGGTCGCCTCGAGCTCGACGCGACCCACCCGGGGCTCGAGCGCCCGCACGGCGGCCACGGTCGCGGCGAGCACCGGGGTCGGCATGTTGTCGAGCAGGAGGAACCGGGCGCCGGCCCCGACGGCCTCGAGCGCCTGGGCGGTGGTGTCCGCCTCGACCTGGACGACGACGTCCGGGAACCGCTCGCGCACCGCCCGCACCGCGGCGGCGGCGCCTCCCGCCGCCACCACGTGGTTGTCCTTGACCATCGCCACGTCGTAGAGGCCCATGCGCTTGTTCGTGCCGCCGCCGCAGCGCACCGCGTACTTCTCGAGCTCACGCAGGCCCGGGGTGGTCTTGCGGGTGTCGAGCACCTGCGCGCCCGAGCCGGCGAGCGCGTCAGCCCAGCGCCGGGTGTGGGTGGCGACGCCGGAGGCCCGGGACGCGAGGTTGAGCGCCGTGCGCTCGGCGACCAGCAGGGCCTGCACCGGCCCCGTGAGCACGGCGAGCACGTCCGCGGCGGCGACCGTGGTGCCGTCGGGCACGCGCTGCTCGACCGCCGGGGCCGCGAGACCGAGCCGTGAGGCGACCTGCCGCAGCACCTCGGCGACGACCGGCAGCCCGGCGACGACGCCCGGCTCGCGCGCCACGAGGTGCGCCTCGCCGGTGACGGCGGGGTCGACGGTCGCCTGCGTCGTGACGTCCCGGCCGGGCGCGGGCCCGAGGTCCTCGTCGAGCGCGACGGCGACCGTGCGGGCGAGCCACGCCGGGTCGAGCGAGCCGGCCGACGCGGGCGCCGGAGCGGGCGCCGGCGCGGGCACGGCGTGGGGGACCGTCGGGGCCGGGGGATCCGTGGGGGTCACGGCGAGCAAGCCTAGGACCTCACTCGAGCGGCACCCGTCGCTGCACGAGGCCCCCGTCCGGGTCGAGCGTCGCGACCACCCGCAGCAGCCAGGCGTCGTCGCCCGCGGGGAAGTCGCTGCGCAGGTGCCCGCCGCGGGTCTCCCGCCGGGTCGCCGCGGTGGCGGTGAGCACCGTGGCGACCTGGTGCACGTTGGTGGTCTCCCACTCCGCGACCTGCGGGCCGGCGACCGGCACCGCGCCGCCGTCGGGGGTGCGGTGGGCGTCCGTGCGGACCGCGCGCAGCGCCCGCCCGGCCGCCTCCAGCCCCGCGGCGGACCGCAGCACGCCCGGCCCGTCGCTGGCGATCCGCTGGATGCGGGACCGCGCGGCGCCGGCCACGAGCGCCGCGCCGCCGGGGCGCTCGACGGGCTCGGACGGCCGCAGCGTGCCCGCGTCGAGCCGCCGGGCGACGTCCCGGGCGGCGCGGTGCGCGAACACCAACCCCTCCAGCAGCGAGTTGGACGCCAGCCGGTTCGCCCCGTGCACGCCGGTGCAGGCGACCTCGCCGACGGCGTACAGCCCGGGCAGCGTCGAACGGCCCACGAGGTCGGTGACGACGCCGCCCGAGTGGTAGTGCTGGGCGGGGGCGACCGGCACCAGGTCGGTCGCGAGGTCGATGCCGTGCTCCGCGAGGCGGTCCGCGATGGTGGGGAACCGGCGGCGCAGCCGCTCGGCGCCGAGGTGCCGGGCGTCCAGCAGCACGTGGTCGGACCCGGTGCGGGCGAGCTGCCGGACGATCGCGCGCGACACGACGTCCCGCGGCGCGAGCTCCGCCAGGGGGTGCACCTGCGGCATGAAGCGGTGCCCGTCGGTGTCGACGAGCACCGCCCCCTCGCCGCGCACGGCCTCCGAGACCAGCGTGAGCTGGCCCTTGACGCCCGACCCGAGCCACAGCACCGTCGGGTGGAACTGCACGAACTCCACGTCACCGACGGCGGCACCGGCGCGCAGGGCGGCGGCGAGGCCGTCACCGGTGGCCTGCACGGGGTTGGTGGACGACCGGAACACCTGCCCGATGCCTCCGGTCGCGAGCACCACGGCGGGCGCGAGGACGGCACCGACGCCGTCGCGGCTGCCCTCCCCGATGACGTGCAGGGTCACCCCGCACACGGGGCCCGGCCGGCCGTCGCGCCCGGGCGCGCCGGTGAGCACGTCGAGGACGAGCGCGTGCTCGATCACCTCGATGCCCGGGTCGGAGCGCACCGCGTCGACCAGCGCCCGGGAGATCTCCGCGCCCGTGGCGTCGCCGCCGGCGTGCGCGACGCGGTCCGCGTGGTGGCCGCCCTCGCGCGTCAGGCTCAGGTGCCCGTCGGGCTGGGTGTCGAACACGGCACCGCGCGCCACGAGCTCCCGCACGCGCGCGGGCCCCTCGGTGACCAGCACCTCGACGGCCCGCGGGTCGCAGAGCCCGACGCCGGCCTCGAGGGTGTCCCGCAGGTGCGCCTCCGGGGAGTCCGCCGGGTCGAGCGCCGCGGCGATGCCACCCTGCGCCCAGACGGTCGAGCCCGAGACGAGCACGTCCTTGGTGACGAGCAGGACGCGCGCCAGCCGGGCGCGCAGCTCCAGCGCGGCGGTCAGGCCCGCGATGCCGGAGCCGACGACGACCGCGTCGGCCCGAGCCGTCCACCCGGGCGCGGGGGCCGCGAGCCGGCGTGCGACCCGGTCAGTCACCGGCCGCACGGCCCGCCGGGCCCGCGGGGTCGCGCTCCACGAGCGCGCGGCCCTCGTCGAACGGCACCCCGCTGGGGTGCAGCCCGGAGGCGTCGGTCCACTGCACGGGGACGGTGCCGGGGTCGTGCCCGGTGTCCACCACGCGGTTGTCGGCGTCGACGAGGACGACGCGCGGCTCGTAGGTGCGGGCCTCGGCGTCGGCCAGCATCCCGTAGGCGATGAGGATGACGACGTCACCGGGGTGCACGAGGTGCGCCGCGGCGCCGTTGATGCAGATCTGCCCGGAGCCGGCCTCCCCCGCGATGACGTAGGTCGTCAGCCGGGAGCCGTTGGTCACGTCGACCACGTCGACCTGCTGCCCGGGCAGCAGGTCCGCGGCCGCGAGCAGGTGCGCGTCGACGGTGATGGAGCCGACGTAGTGCAGGTCGGCCTGGGTCACGGTCGCGCGGTGGATCTTGCCGATCATCATCGGCCGCAGCAGCGAGGTCATGCCTCAGCCCCACCTCACGTCGGAGTTGTCGATCAGGCGCGTGGCGCCCACGGTGGCCGCGAGCGCGAGGACCGACGTCGTGCCGGCCGGCCCGGGCCGGGTGACGTCGTCGAACCCCGCCGGGTCCACGAGCGCCACGTAGTCGGTGGCGACGCCCGCGGCGTCCAGCACCGTGCGGGCGGCGGACCTGACGTCGTCCGGCGACCCGCCGGCCTCGGCCGCCGCGGCACCCGCCGCGAGCGCACGGGACAGCGCGAGCGCCTGCTGCCGCTCGGGGGCCGAGAGGTACACGTTGCGCGAGGAGAGCGCGAGCCCGTCGTCGTCGCGGACCGTGGGCACGCCGACGACCTCGACGGGCACCTCGAGGTCGCGGACCATGCGGCTGACCGCGACGAGCTGCTGCACGTCCTTGCGCCCGAACAGGGCCACGTCGGGCGCGGTCAGGTGCAGGAGCTTGAGCACGACCGTGAGGGCCCCGTCGAGGTGCCCCGGGCGGGTGACGCCCTCGTACACCCTGCCGATGCGGCCCGCGTCGACGCGCACGACCGGGTCGCCGTCCGGGTACATCTCGGCCGGTGCGGGGGCGAACACGACGTCGCCCGCGCCGAGCAGGCCCGGAGCGGTGAGGGACGCGAGGTCGCCGGGCAGGTCCCGGGGGTAGCGGTCGAGGTCCTCGTGCGGGGCGAACTGCAGCGGGTTGACGAAGATCGTGACGACGACCTGCTCCGCCCGCGCCCGGCCCTCCCGGACGAGCGCGAGGTGCCCCGCGTGCAGGGCGCCCATGGTCATGACCACCGCGCGTCGCCGTCGGGCGTCGCCGGGCGCCAGGGCCGCGGCGAGCTCGGCGCGGGTGCGCACCACGGTGGGGGCACCGGTGCGTGCCTGGGTCATGCCTGGTCCTCCTCGTCGGCGGGCGCCGGGGCGTCCCCGGGCCGGCCGCTCTCGTCGTGGTGCGCGCCGTGCACGGTACCCCTCTCGGGTCCCGCGACGTGACCGGGGGCCGCGTCCGACGGGGCGCCGACCGCCCGACCGGGTTCCGGGGCGTCGCCCGCCGGGTCCGCGAGCGCGTCCAGCACCGCCTGGCCCTGGTCCGGCCGCAGCAGCCCGGCCGCGTGCGCCCGTCCGGCCGCTGCGCGCGCGAGCGTGCGGTACGACGCGGCGACGTCGGTGGCCCCGGTGCGGACGCCGAGCGCGCCGAGCTCGACCAGGTGGTCGCGCACCGTCCCGGCGTCGCCGCGGCGCACGGGCCCGGTGAGCGTCGTGATCGCGCCGTTGCTGACCTCGCCCTCGGCGTCCCGGCCGCCGCCTGCGGACTCCGCGCGCAGGGCGCCGTCCAGCGCGGCGGACAGCAGCGGTCGCAGCACCGCGCCGGGGTCCGCGACCCCCGCCGCCGCGAGCGCCTGCCCGGCCTGCGCGACGAGCACGACGAGGTGGTTCGCGCCGTGCGCGAGCGCCGCGTGGTACAGCGGCCGCGCGTCCTCGCCGAGCACCACCGGCTCGCCGCCCATCTCGACGACGAGGGCCTGGCCGATCGGCAGCACCGCGGCCGGGGCCGTGACCGCGAACGTGCAGCCGACGAGGCGGGACAGGTCCAGCGAGGTCCCGGTGAACGTCATCGCCGGGTGCAGGGCGATGGGGATCGCGCCCGCGGCGCGGGCGGGGTCCAGGACACCGGCGCCGTAGCGACCGGCGGTGTGCACGACGATCTGACCGGGTTGCCAGGCGCCCGTCGCGGCGAGACCGGTCACGAGGCCGGGCAGCGCGTCGTCCGGGACGGCCAGCAGCACCAGCTCCGCGCGCCGGGCGACCTCCGGCACGTCCAGCACCGGGACGCCCGGCAGCAGCGCGTCGGCCCGCTCCCGCGAGGCCTCCGACACCGCGCTGACCGCGACCACCGGGTGCCCGGCGGCGCGCAGGGCGCTCCCCAGCACGGCGCCGACCCGGCCCGCGCCGACGACGCCGGTCCCCAGCCGCGTCATGCCCGGCGCATCCACTGCTCCGGCCCCGCCCCCGCGCGTGCCGTCCGGGCGCGCGTCGACTGCTCGTCGAGCAGCCCGGCGGCGACCCGCGCGTCCAGGTGGTCGACCCGGGGCGACACGGGCCCGGGCGTCGAGTGCAGCTGGAACGACGCCAGGCCGAGCCGCCGCTGCAGCGGCCCCTGCGCGAGGCCGAGCGACTGCGTGCGCTCGTGCGGCACGACCACCAGACGGCGCACGAGCACGCCGGAGCGCAGCACGAGGGCGCGGTCGGTGACGGTCACGCCGTGCCGCCGCCAGCCGACCGGGTCGAGCCACCGGGACCGGCGCGGCGCGACCGCCCAGGTGCCGTCGGCCTCCCGGCCGGTCAGGCCGGCGTCGACGAGGGCGCGCGGGTCGGGTGTGCCGAGGTCCGGCAGCACGAGCCACAGCGCCAGCAGCGCGTCGTCACGGGTCCCGACCGGCAGCAGCACGTTCTCGGTGTGGGTCTGCTCGGTGCCGGCGCCGTAGCCGGCGACGTTCACCTCGACCCGCCACCAGTCCGCCCGCCGCCACAGCAGCCCCTGCGTCACCTGCACGGCCTGCACCCGGCCGGGCGGGACGGTCTGGGCGCGCGCCTCGGTCAGCCCGTGCCGCAGGCGGATCCCGTCCGGGGAGATCGCCGCGCGGAAGTTCGCGCCCCGGTTGAAGCGGGTCCAGGAGTACGACACCACGCCGAGCAGCGCAGGCAGCAGCGCGAACGCGGACTCGAACCGCCCGGAGGTGGCGATCAGCGCGACGACGGCGACCAGGATCCCGAGCAGCCAGAAGGTCGCGGACGACAGCAGGGTGGACCCCAGCAGCCGCCCGACCGGGACCTCGTAGACGGGGCGCTCGGGGGCGACCGGTGCCGGCCCGACCCACCCCGGGGCGCCCGCGTCGTGCGCACCCGGCCCGGCCGTCGGGGTGCCCGGGGCGCCGGGGGCGACCCCACCGACGGCGGCGGGCCCGGGGCGGCCGGTGCCGGGCGCGCCGTCCGCACCGCCCGCCCCGTCCGCACCGTCCGCGCCGACGGGCTCGAGGTCGACGCCCGCGGGCACGGCCAGGGGCGGCACCCCCGCCGGGCGGTGCAGCCCGGCCGCCCGGGCGAGCAGCTCCGCCCGCAGCTGCTCGGCCTCCGCCTCGCGCAGGAACGCGAGCGAGACCGCGGAACCAGCGCCGCCGGCGACCTCCAGCCGCAGCTCGGACAGCCCGAGGATCCGCGCGAGGAGGGGCTGCACGACGTCGACGGCCTGCAACCGGTCCAGCCGGGCCTGCCGCTGCTGCCGGAACAGCACGCCGGACCGCAGGTGCACCGCGTCGTCGGTGACGGCGAACCGCGTCATGCGCCACGCGACCGCCGAGTACCCGAACCCGATCAGCCCGACCAGGACGACACCGCCCGCGAGGAACAACCAGGCGCGGGCGCCCAGCCACTCGGCGAGCTCGCGCACGTCGTCCGCGGAGTTCCACACGATCACCGCGAGCACCGCCACGAGCACCTTCCAGCCCTTCACCGCCGGGGTGACGGGGTGCATGCGGCGCCATCCCAGCGCGTCGTCGGGCGGCGGCGGTGCGACCGGTGCCGGTGTCCCGGTCACGGCGGGTCCCGCGGGGCCGGCCGGGAGCTGCTCGCCGCTCACAGCCCCGCCAGGCGGGCCTCGCCGCGCGAGGCGAGCTGGTCCCGCAGCCGGGCGGCCTCGGCCGTCGGGAGGCCGTCGATCGACGCGTCCGTGCCCGGCGACGCGGTGTGGAGCTGGACGGACGCGATGCCGAGGCGGCGTGCGAGCGGGCCGGCCGTCACGTCGACGTACTGCATGCGGCCGTAGGGGACCACGACCATCGAGCGGAACAGGATGCCCCGGCGCAGCAGCAGGTCGTCGGCGCGCTCGGCGTACCCCATCGCGCGGACCTGCCGCGGCACGAGCCACAGCAGCCAGACCGTCAGGACCGCGAGCACCGCGGCACCGGCCCACAGCCACGCGACGCCGGAGAGCGCCGCGGCGAGCACCAGCGCGAGCAGCGGCACCCCCAGCCAGCAGAGCCCCACCACGAGGCGCGCGGTCGCGAGACGGCTCGACACGGGCGTCCAGACGACCCCGGCAGGCTCGAACGGCTCGCTGCTGGGTACCGGGGACGGCGGCGTCGCGGGCACGGCGTCGGGCTGCGGGAGGGCGGCGGCGCCACCGTCAGGCGTGGTCATGCGCCCATCCTTCCACCGCGCGGGAGGGCGGCGCGGCCCGGAGGTCCGTCCCCGCGCGACCCCGGCGCCGCAGCGGGAGGGCGCTCAGCCGTGCGCCGCGTCCGGAGACGCGTCACCCCGAGGGCCCGCCGCGTCCTCCGGGTCGCTGGGCGGAGGGATCCGGCAGAACCACTCCACGACGAGCCCGGTCACCGCCAGCACGACCGCCCCGAGCACGGCCAGGCCCGCGGAGGTCGCCCGGTCGCGCTGCGCGTCGATGTCGAGGTCCCCCAGCACGACGAGCACCTGCGCGGCGTACCAGCCCGACAGCAGCGCCCCCGTGTAGCAGGAGGCCTTCGCGAGCACCGCGGTCCGTGCGGCCCGCACCGGGTCGAGCGTGGGGTGCCGGCCCCGCAGGTACTGCCGCACCGACCAGCCCATGCCGAGGACGACCGCCGCGATCAGCAGCAGGACCGCGACCATCGGCCACGGCACCGGCGGCGGCTCGACGCCGCGGCTGGCGAGCAGCCGCAGCACCAGCCACCCCAGCGCCGCGGTGACGGCGGCGACGAGCAGCAGCGTGCGGGCGTGGGTGCGCTGCATCAGAGGTCCCGGCGGTCGACGGGTCCGAGCGGGTCGGCCGGGTCGGACGGGCCGGACGGGCCGGGCGCGTCCGACGGGTCCGGCTCCGTGCCCGGCCAGGGGGACGCCGCGGCGGGCTGCGCGCCCGGGTCGGGCAGAGCCGCCGGCACCGGGGCCGTCAGCCAGTCCAGCGCCAGCCAGCGCACGCCGTCCCGGTCGGGCGCGGTGGCCGCCAGCGCCGCGACCGGGCCGCCGCCCAGGCCGTGCAGCACCGCGTCCGGCCGGACCTGCGCCCACGGCTGCAGGACGAACGCCCGCTCGTGCGCCCGCGGGTGCGGGAGCTCCAGGTCGTCGGTCACGGCCGACACCTGCCCGTACACGACGATGTCGACGTCCAGCGTCCGGGGGCCCCAGCGCACGGTCCGCTCGCGCCCGTGCACGCGCTCGACCTCCGCGGTGGCCCGCAGCAGGTCCCGCGGGGACAGCGTGGTGCGCGCGATGACGACGGCGTTGAGGAAGTCCGGCTGGTCGGGACCGCCGACGGGCGCGGTGCGGGCGAGCGCCGAGACGTCCACCACCTCCAGGCCGGGCACCGCCGCGAGGTCGGCGACGGCGTCGCGCAGCGTGTCCTGCGCCGGGCCGACGTTCGAGCCGATCGCGAGGACGACCTCCACCGGCTCGTCCGGCGGCACGTCCATCGCGTCCTGCACGAGCTCGGCCTCGACGACGTCGTCGTCAGCGGGCCACGCGCCCACCCCGGCGCCCAACCCGTCGGGCACGACGGCCGCGACCGGCACGCCCGACGGCTCGTCCGGCCCACCGGGCGGCGCGGGGGTCGCGACCGCGGGCCGGACGGGGCCGCCGGCCCGGTCCGCCTCGCCGGGCACGTCCAGGGGGCGGGGCTCGTCGGAGCCGGGGCCTGCGGGCACCGCATCCGCCCCCGGTCCGGGGAGGGCACCGGCGGCGGCGAGCGGCAGCGCGGCGGTCGCGGCGGCCCCGCTCGGCGGCGTCGGCGCGGGCAGCGGCGCCGACGGGAGCTGCGGCCCCGCGGCGACGAGGTCCGGGACCGGCAGGGGGTCGTCCTCGGCGGGCGGCGCCGCGGCGGGCTCCGCCGACGGCGCGGTCACGGGGTGCCACGGGACGGACGACTGCGCGTCGAGCGGCTCGGCGGCCGGCAGCCAGGAGCGGTCCCGGCGCACCTCGACGACCACGTCCGCGAACGGCACCGTGATGGGTGCCTGCGGCTTGTGCACCGCCACGTCGACGGCCTGCACCTGGTGGTGCCCGAGGACGGTCGCGGCGATGCGCTCGGCGACGGTCTCGACGAGGTCCGCGGGCTCCCCCGCCAGCACGGCCGCGACCTGCTCCGCGAGCGCGCCGTAGTCCAGCGTGTGCGCGAGGTCGTCCGTCGCGGCGGCGCGCCGGGTGTCGAGGTGGGCCGTCACGTCCGCCACGAACGTCTGCCCCTCGCGGCGCTCGTGCTCGAACACCCCGTGGTAGCCCGTGGCCGTCACGCCCACCAGCCGGATCCGGTCCAGCCGCCGGCCCGTGCGGCCCAGGACCTCGTCCTCGTCGCTCATCGGTCGTCCCTCCCGGACGGCACCGCGGCCGTCCACCGCGCGGCGACGCGCACCGCGTCCGCCGTCCCCCGAGCCTCGTGCACGCGCACTCCCCACGCACCCGCGGCCGCTGCCAGCGCCGAGACCGCCGCCGTCGCCGCGTCCCGGGCCCCCGGCGGGGCGGGTGTCCCGTCCGGGCCGGCGAGCAGGTGCCCGAGGAACCGCTTGCGGGACGCGCCGACCAGCACCGGGAACCCGTCCGCGACGAGCTCGGGCAGCCGGGCGAGCAGCGGCCAGTTCGCCGCACCGGGCTTCGCGAAGCCCAGTCCCGGGTCGAGCACCACCTGGTGGTCCGCGACGCCGGCCTCCCGCAGCTCGGCGACCCGCTGCGCGAGCTCCCGGCGCACGTCGGTCACCACGTCGTCGTACTGCGCCAGGTCGTCCATGACGTCGGCGTGGCCGCGCCAGTGCATCGCGACGTACACGACACCGGTGCGCGCGACCACCTCGCGGATCGCGGGGTCCGCGAGTCCGCCCGACACGTCGTTCACCACGACGGCGCCCGCAGCCACCGCCGCCTCCGCGACCTCCGCCCGCGTCGTGTCGACGCTGACGGGCACCCCGCGGCCCGCGAGCTCCCGCACCACGGGCAGCACCCGGTCGAGCTCCTCGGCGACCGGCACCCGGGCTGCGCCGGGACGGGTCGACTCGCCGCCCACGTCCAGCAGGTCCGCGCCGTCGGCGACCAGCGCGAGGCCGTGCGCCACCGCGGCCTCCGGCGTGAACCAGCGCCCGCCGTCGGAGAACGAGTCCGGCGTCACGTTCAGCACGCCCATCACGACCGTCCGGCCGGCCTGACCGGCGGACGTCAGCGCGGGCGGGAGCGGCGAGGGGGGACGCACGTGACCAGCCTAGGGGGTGCCGGACCGGGAGCCGTCGGCGGCAGCGGGGCTCAGCGGCCGAGCACGAGGCTCATCGCCTCGGCGCGCGTCGCCGGGTTGCGCATCTGGCCGCGCACGGCCGACGTCACGGTGCGCGAACCGGGCTTGCGGACCCCGCGCATCGACATGCACAGGTGCTCGCACTGCACGACCACGATGACCCCGCGCGGCTCCAGGACCTCCACCAGGGCGTCCGCGATCTCCCCGGTCATGCGTTCCTGCACCTGCGGCCGCCGGGCGAACACGTCGACCAGCCGGGCGAGCTTGGACAGCCCCGTCACGCGACCGGACGCGCCGGGGATGTAGCCGATGTGGGCGACGCCGTGGAACGGGACGAGGTGGTGCTCGCACGTCGAGTACACCTCGATGTCCTTGACCAGGACCATCTCCTCGTGCCCGATGTCGAAGGTCGCGCTCAGCACGTCCTTCGGGTCCTGGCGCAGACCCGCGAAGATCTCCTGGTAGGCCCGGGCCACGCGCGCCGGGGTGTCCCGCAGCCCGTCCCGGTCGGGGTCCTCCCCCACCGCCAGCAGGAGCTCGCGGATCGCCGCCTCCGCGCGCGGTGCGTCGTACGGCGGGACCTCGCGCGGAGCCCGCCGGTCGTCCTCCGCCGGGGGCCCTCCCGCGTCGGTCACGGTCGCGCCCGTCCCGTCAGGCCCGCGGCCCGGCGCCGGGGCCGGGGCCGTCCGGGGTCGCCTCGGAGCCCGCGGGGCCGACGTCCGGGGTCTGGCCCGGCGGCACCTCGACGACGCCGACCGGCGGGTGCTCGTCCTTGGCGGCGGCGGCCTCGTCCTGCGGCACCACCGAGCCGTTCTGCGCGGCCTTCTCCGCGGGCGTGAGCACCGGGGGCCGGTCCGACACGGAGCGCTGCTCGCTGGACAGCCAGACGTCGCGCGGCGGCCGCTTCGTGATCGGCGCGAAGATCTGCTCGAGCTCCGCCTGGTTGAGCGTCTCCTTCTCGAGCAGCTCCAGCACCAGCCGGTCGAGCACGTCGCGGTACTCGACGAGGATCTCCCACGCCT
The DNA here is from genome assembly GCF_019797765.1 of Cellulomonas sp. C5510. Classification (NCBI taxonomy): domain Bacteria; kingdom Bacillati; phylum Actinomycetota; class Actinomycetes; order Micrococcales; family Cellulomonadaceae; genus Cellulomonas; species Cellulomonas sp. C5510. Next base: position 501,305 of record NZ_CP081862.1, on the reverse strand, counting down.
CGGTGTGCGCGGCGTCCATGAGGCGGCGCACCTCGACGTCGACCGTGCCGGCCACCGTCTCGGAGTAGTCGCGCCCGTGGCCCATGTCGCGGCCCACGAACGGCTCGCTGCCGTCCTGGCCGAGCTTGACCGCGCCGACCCGCTCGCTCATGCCGAACTGGGTGACCATCTTGCGCGCGGTCGCCGTGGCCTTCTCGATGTCGTTGCTCGCGCCCGTGGTCGGGTCGTGGAAGACGAGCTCCTCGGCGACGCGGCCGCCCATCGCGTACGCGAGCTGGTCGAGCAGCTCGTTGCGCGTGGTCGAGTACTTGTCCTCGGTGGGCATGACCATCGTGTACCCCAGCGCCCGGCCGCGCGGCAGGATCGTCACCTTCGTGACCGGGTCGGTGTACCGGAGCGCCGCCGCGACCAGGGCGTGCCCGCCCTCGTGGTACGCGGTGATCTTCTGCTCCTTGACGTTCATGACGCGCGTGCGCTTCTGCGGGCCGGCGATCACGCGGTCGATCGCCTCGTCCAGCGCGCGGTTGTCGACGATCTGCGCGTTGGAGCGCGCGGTGAGCAGCGCCGCCTCGTTCAGCACGTTCGCGAGGTCCGCGCCCGTGAACCCGGGCGTGCGGCGCGCGACCGCGCCGAGGTCGACGTCCGTGGCCATCGGCTTGCCCTGCGCGTGCACCTGGAGGATGCGCTCGCGGCCCTTGAGGTCGGGCGCCTCGACGGACACCTGGCGGTCGAACCGGCCGGGCCGCAGCAGGGCGGGGTCGAGGATGTCCGGGCGGTTCGTGGCCGCGATGAGGATGACGTTCGTCTTGACGTCGAAGCCGTCCATCTCGACCAGCATCTGGTTGAGGGTCTGCTCGCGCTCGTCGTGCCCGCCGCCCATGCCCGCGCCGCGGTGCCGGCCGACGGCGTCGATCTCGTCGATGAAGATGATCGCGGGGGCGTTCTGCTTCGCCTGCTCGAACAGGTCGCGCACCCGGCTGGCGCCCACGCCGACGAACATCTCGACGAAGTCCGAGCCGGAGATCGAGTAGAACGGCACGCCCGCCTCGCCCGCGACGGCGCGCGCGAGCAGCGTCTTGCCCGTGCCCGGCGGGCCGTACAGGAGCACGCCCTTCGGGATCTTCGCGCCGACCGCCTGGAACTTCGACGGCTCCGACAGGAACTCCTTGATCTCCTGGAGCTCCTCGACGGCCTCGTCCACGCCCGCGACGTCGGCGAACGTGACCTGCGGCGACTCCTTCGACACCAGCTTGGCCTTGGACTTGCCGAACGACATGACCCGCGAGCCGCCGCCCTGCATGGACGACATGAGGAACCAGAACAGCCCCAGGATGATGATGAACGGCAGCATCACCCCGAGCAGGCTCGCCCACCACGACTGCTGCGGGACGTCCGAGGTGTAGCCACCGGACGGGTCCGCCTCCGCGATCGCCTCCACCACGGCCGGGCCCTGCGGCACGACGTAGTAGAACTGCACGTCCTTGCCGAGGTTCTGCTCGTCCTTGACGAAGTCGTCCTTCAGCGTGAGGTCGACCCGCTGCGCGCCCTCCGTGATCCGGGCCTGCTCGACCTTGTCGTCGCGGATGAGCTCGAGGCCGTCGGAGGTGTCGATCCGCTGCACGCCGGACCCCATGAAGGCGCTCGCCCCGATCCAGAGGATCAGGACGGCCAGGATGATCCACAGGACGGGTCCGCGGGTGAGGCGCTTGAGTGTCATGGGCAGACGGGGGCGTGCCCCCTCGTCCCTCCGGTCGCAGGGGTGGAGGCTCCGAAGTTACACGGTGGACCTGACGCGGACGGTGCGTGTTCGCCCAGGGCGGGACTCCCGCCCCGGGCCCCGCGGCGACCCGGCGCGGTCAGGACGCGTAGACGTGCGGCGCGAGCGTGCCGACGAACGGCAGGTTGCGGTACCTCTCCGCGTAGTCCAGGCCGTAGCCCACGACGAACTCGTTCGGGATGTCGAAACCGACGTACCGGACGTCGACCTCGACCTTGGCGGCGTCGGGCTTGCGGAGCATCGTCGCGATCTCGACGGTCGCCGGGCCGCGGCTGCGCAGGTTCGCCAGCAGCCACGACAGCGTCAGGCCGGAGTCGATGATGTCCTCGACGACGAGCACGTGCCGGCCGGTGAGGTCGGCGTCGAGGTCCTTGAGGATGCGCACGACCCCGGACGACTTGGTGCCCGACCCGTAGGAGGACACCGCCATCCAGTCCATCGCGAGCGGGGTGCTGATGCGGCGGGCCAGGTCGGCCATCACCATGACGGCGCCCTTGAGCACGCCGACCAGCAGGATCTCCCGGCCGGCGTAGTCCGCGTCGATCTGCGCGGCGATCTCGTCCAGGCGGGTGCCGAGCTGCTCCTCGGTCAGGAGCACGCGCTCCAGGTCCGCGCCCATGTCGTCGGCGTTCACCGGTGCCGGTCTCCTCGCTGTGTCGCCTCGGCCGGCTCGCCGGCCCCGTCGGTGCCTCGCGCGCCCCCGTCGTCGTCCGCGGGCTCGGCCGGGGGTGCGGCGCGCAGCGCAAGCCTGCCACACGCGCGGGAGGCCTCCACGCGCCCGGGCAGGTGCACCGGGCCCTGGCCGTGCCACGCGGTCACGAGCGCGTCGACGGCCCGGACGTGCGCCGCGGCGAGCGCGCCGGCCGGCGACCCCGCCAGGACCGCGGCGGCGCGCAGGGCGCGGGCCCGCAGCGCCGCCGGGGCGGCGGCGAGCACGGCGGCGTCGAGCGCCACGGCGGGCTCGGGGAGCGCGGGACCGGGCGCGTCCCCGGCCCCGGCGACGGCGCGTGCCCGGTCGAGCAGCTGCGCTGCCAGCGCGTCCAGGGCGTCGGCGTCCTCGCGCAGGAGCTCCGCCGAGCGTGCGAGCGCCGCCGCGACACCGGGGCCGAGCTCGCGCTCGAGCACCGGCATCACGTGCGCCCGCACCCGTGACCGCCGGGGGTCGTCGGGCGCGGCGCCGGCGTTCGTGGGGTCGTGCCAGGGGTCGAGGCCGAGCGCCGCGCACGCCGCGACGGTCTGCTCCCGCGTCACGGCCAGCAGCGGCCGGCGCAGCAGCCCGCGCACGGGCGCCATCCCGGCGAGCGAGCGTGCCCCGGAGCCGCGGGCCAGCCCGAGCAGCACGCCCTCGGCCTGGTCGTCCCGTGTGTGCCCGAGCAGGACCGCCGCCGCGCCGAGCCGTCCGGCGACCTCGTGCAGGGCGTCGGCGCGCGCCGCACGCGCGGCGGCCTCGGGGCCGCCGGGTCCGGTCACGTCGACCGCGACGACCTCCACCGGGTCCAGCCCCAGCCGCCGGCAGGCCGCGGCGGCGCGCGACGCCACCTCGGCGCTGCCCGGCTGGAGCCCGTGGTCGACCACCACGGCACCCGCCCGCAGGCGCGCGCGCCCGCCCCCCGCCGCCACGAACGCGGTCGCCGCCGCCAGCGCGAGCGAGTCCGGCCCGCCGGAGCACGCGACGAGCACCCGCGCGCCGTCGGGCAGGTCCGTGACCGACGCGGCGACGGCGGACCGGGTGGCCGCGACCGCCGGGTGCGGGCCCGCCACGTCAGCCGTGCACCCGCCGCACCCAGGCGGCGGGGTCCGCGATCTCCGCCGGCGTAGGGAGCGCCTCCGCGCCGGTCCACACCGCGTTCAGGCCGTCGGTCCCGACGCTGCGGCGGACGGCCCGGACGAACGCGGCGCCGTCGCGGTACTGCGCGAGCTTGACGTCCGCGCCGAGCAGGGCCCGCAGCACGCGGCGCATCGCACCGGTGCCGGGGGCGCCCGAGCGGCGCGCCTCGAACCGGCGCCGGATCCGCCGCACGGACGGCACCGCGCCGCGACCCGCCGCGTCCATCGTCACGTCCGCGTGGCCCTCGAGCAGCGCCATCACGGCACCGACCTCGTCGACGACGCCGCGCTGCCGCGGGTCGAGCAGGTCGAGCACCGACCGGCCCCCTCCGGCCCGGCCCCCTCCGGCCCGGTCGCGGGAGGCGCCGGGGAGCCGGCGGCGGGAGTGCTCCTCGTCCGCGAGCAACGCCGCCACCCGCGCCGCGAGGTGGTCCGTCAGCCAGGGCGCCGCGGCGAACTGCAGGGCGTGGGTCTGCTCGTGCAGCGTCACCCAGAGCCGGAAGTCCGCGGGGTCCAGCCGCAGCGCGCGCTCGACGGCCAGCACGTTCGGCGCGACCAGCAGCAGCGTGCCGGGCGGGTGCCACGGGTCGTACTGCCCGAGCACCGAGCCGGAGAGCAGGCCCAGGACGGCGGCGACCTGACCTGCCCCCGCGGTCGCGCGGACGCCGTGCGCGGCGGGGACGCCCGCGCGCTCCGCCAGGGACCGCAGCGAGCGGACGTTGGCCCGGGCCCACGACGCCCGGTCGACCACCCGCACGTCGTGCGCCACTGCGCCCGTGGGCGCGGCGGCCGGGACGAGGCGCGTCAGGCGGGCGACGTGCGCGACGGCCTCGGGCGCGGCCGCCCGCAGCGCGGCGACGACGTCCTCGCGCTCGGCCTGCGTCGCCTCCGGCCCGGTCCGCACCGCGCGGGCGGCGAGCCGGGCGGCCAGGTCCCAGTCGACGGCGGGCTGCACCGCACCACGGTAACCACCCGCGGCGCCGGTCCGTGGGGTCATCCCCGGCAGCCGCACCCCGCGAGCCCGCCGACGAAGCCGTCGAGCGCGGCGCGCGGCTGGGCCTGGCCGACCGCCCCGGTCCGGTCGGCCATGAGGACGAACAGCAGGAGGCGCCCGTCGGCGTCCAGCACCGTGCCGGCGAGCGACGTCACGTCCTTCAGGCTGCCCGTCTTGGCGCGGACCAGTCCGGTCCCGGCGCCGCCGGTGAACCGGTCGGCGAGCGTCCCGGTGAGACCTCCGACCGGCATGCCCGTGCCGACCTCGCGCAGCTCCGGGTGGGCGGGGTCGATCACCAGCTGGAGCAGGCCGAGGAGCATCCGGGGCGGCAGCGCCGAGCCCTCCGCGAGCCCGGACGCGTCCGCGAGCACGGCCCCGGACGTGTCCACGCCGAGCGCGGACGCGGTCCGCAGCACGGCCTTCGTGGCGCCCTCGAACGAACCGGGCAGCCCGAGCTCCACGGCCACCATGCGGGCGACGACCTCGGTGATGGTGTTGTCCGACGTGTCGAGGAAGTACTGGGCGACCTCCGCGACGGGGGCGGACGACACCGTGCCGAGCACGTCGCCGGTGGCGGGGGCGTCGACCCAGGACACCTCGCCGGTGACCGTGATCCCGGCGTCGGCGAGCCGCTGCGCGAAGACGCGTCCGGCGTGCAGAGCCGGGTCCGGGTGGCGGGGCGGGTACTCGCCCTCGGACATCTTCGCGATGTCGACCGCCAGCGGGGCGACGGGCGCGACGTACCCCATCGCCACGTCGGCCTCGTCCCAGCCGGGTGCGAGCGCGGGGCCGCTGAACAGCGTGGTGTCGAGCACGACGGTGGCGCTGTCCCGGCCCGCGAGGCGGAGCTTCGCGGCCACCTGCTCCGCGAGGTCGGCCAGCCCGGCGCGGCCGTTCACGGCGTCCGGGTCGCCCTGGCCGGCCGCGAGCATCATGTCGCCGCCGCCGGAGAGGACGACGGTGTCGCCCGGCCCCTGCCGCACGACGGTGTCGAACGTGCGGTCCGGGCCGAGCTCGGTGAGGGCCGCGACGCCCGTGACCAGCTTGGCGGTCGAGGCCGGCGTGCGCGCGCCGCTCTGCCCGTGCTCGGCGAGCACCTCGCCCGTGAGGGCGTCCGCGACCACGGCGCCGACCGAGGGGCCGAGGCGCGGGTCCGAGACGAGCGCGTCGAGCATGCCCTGCACGGTGGCCGCGTCCGGCAGCGGGACCGTGGGGTCCAGGCCGGCGAGCACCTGCGCTCCCGCGGCCGGCGCGCCGGCCGCGGGAGCGGTGGGGAACGGCGCGGCGGGGGCGACCTCGGGGGCCAGCGTCACCGCTCCGGGCACCACGTCGTACGCGTCCGCGGTCACGTAGGCGCCGCCCGCGAGCAGCACGACCAGGGCCGCCGCCCCGACCGTCCTCACCGCGCGTGCCACCGGCCCGCCCGCCTCCCGTCGACCACCATCCGCGCCGCGGGTGGATCCCCGCCGTCCGTGCGTCACACTAGGGGACTGAAGTGCGACGGGCCGCCACCTGGCACCGTCGTCGTGATCAGCTGCCCGTCGCGGCCGGCCAGGGGGCCGGCCGGGCGGCGACGAAGGAGCGGGTGTGGAGTTCGACGTCACGATCGAGATCCCGAAGGGCCAGCGCAACAAGTACGAGGTGGACCACGCGACCGGCCGCATCCGGCTGGACCGCATGCTGTTCACGTCGACGCGGTACCCCGACGACTACGGCTTCATCGACGGCACGCTCGGCGAGGACGGGGACCCGCTCGACGCCCTCGTCCTGCTCGAGGAGCCGACCTTCCCCGGCTGCCTGATCCGCTGCCGCGCGCTGGGCATGTTCCGCATGCGCGACGAGGCAGGCGGCGACGACAAGGTGCTGTGCGTCCCGACCGGTGACCAGCGGGCCGCGTGGCGGCAGGACATCGACGACGTGTCCGACTTCCACCGCCTGGAGATCCAGCACTTCTTCGAGGTCTACAAGGACCTCGAGCCCGGCAAGTCCGTCGAGGGCGCCCACTGGGTCGGGCGCGCCGAGGCCGAGGCCGAGATCGAGCGGTCGCGCCAGCGGGCGATCGACGCGGGGTACGACCAGCACTGAGCACGGCAGCGGGCCCGGCACCGGAGGGTGCCGGGCCTCGGCCGTGCCCGGGAACCCCGGGGCGGTGCGTCGGACGGGCCGGGACGTCAGGGGCGGCCGGCGTACGCCATCGACGACGCGTAGCGCATCGGGGAGATCTGCACGGTCTTGCCCGGGCGCGGGGCCTCGATGATCTGCCCACCGCCGATGTACATCGCCACGTGGTAGATCGACGACGCGTCGTTCGGGTCCGAGCCCCAGAACACGAGGTCGCCGGGCCGGAGCTGGTCGTAGGAGATCTTCTTGACCTGCCGGTACTGGTCGCGCGACGTCCGGTTGAGGCTCACACCGCCCGCGGACCAGGCGCCCTGCGTGAGGCCGGAGCAGTCGTACCCGTTCGGGCCGACACCGCCCCACTGGTACGGCAGGCCCAGCCGGCCCTTCGCCCAGGCGATGGCCGCCTCGGCGCCCGACGTCGTGCCGGCGGACGACCCGCCGCCGCTGGGCGGGGTCGCCGGCGTGCTGGGCTGGCTCGGCGTGGTGGGGTTCGACGGCGGGGCGGGGTTCGACGGCGTGCTCGGCGTCGAGGGCGTGCCCGGGTTCGACGGCGCGCTCGGGGCCGAGGGCGTGGACGGGGTGCTCGGGGCTGCCGGGGCGGAGCCCGTGCCGCCGCTCCCCGCACCGGGGGCCGGGGCGTCCGGCGCGTCGGTGCGCGCGGCGCGGGCCGCGGCCTCCTCGCGCTCGCGGCGGTCGGCGTCGATCTGGTCCTGGCGCGCCTGCTCGACCTCGGCGCTGGTGTCCCGGGCGGCGGCGAGCTGGACGATGAGCGACTGCCGCTCGGTCTGCGCGGCGGCCACCTGGGTGTCGGCGTCCGTCTGCGCCTGCTCGGCGGCCTCGAGCGCCTGCTGCGCGTCGGCGGCCGCGGACTCCTGGGCGGCCTCCGCCTGCTCGGCCGCGCCCTTCAGGGTGTCGGCGACCTGCTGCGCGGCGAGGTAGGTCTGCACCGCCTGGTCGGCCTTGTCGCTGACGTGCGACAGCGCCTCGTTGCGGGACACGACGTCCTGGAACCCGTCGGCCGACAGCAGCGCCTGCACGGTGTCCATCGAGCCGCCGGACCGGGCGGCCTCGCGGGCGATCGCGACGAGCGTCGAGCGCGCCGAGGCGAACTGCTCGCGCGCCTGGTCGTACTGCTCGGCGGCGCGCGCGGCGTCCTGCTGGGCGGACGCGAGGTCGGCCTGGGCCTGCGCGTACGTCTCGCCGGCCTGCTGCACGGCGACCTGCGCGGTCTGGGCGCGGGTGCTGAGCTCGGCGAGCCGCACCTCGATGTCGGCGACGGCACCGGCGGCGCTGGTCACCGCGCGCTGCGCGTCGCGCACGTCCTGGTCGGAGACGTCGGGGTCGGCGACCGCCGCCCCGGCCGGCAGGAGCAGCAGCGCGGCGGCGACCGCCGCGGTGGCACCGCGGGCCAGTCGCGCCCGTCCCGTCGTCCGCACGTCGTCCGCCTCCCGTCGCCTGCCGGTCGCCGCTCTCGACCGGCAGATCCGGGGCGCCACCGAGCGGCGCGCCCGCGGGAACGCTACCGGCTGGAATCACAGAAGTGAACACCAGTCACACCGTTCACATGAGTCACATCGGCGTGGTTCGGGACGAACCGGACAGGACGGGGGCTCGATCACCCGTTCGGACCTCCCAGGCGCCCCACCACCGGCTCCGTGCGTCCCGCCCGGCCACCGCGACCGCAGCGGCGCGTTCACCACGCGGACGCGCGTCTCGGATCATGAGACACCTGTTCCGCACCCGGCCCGCCGCTCCGTACTGTGGCGCCATGTCCCGCCGAATGTGTCGCTGACCAGCGCACGCTCGGCTGTGCCCGCAGACCGGTCCACCGGCCCGCGGCCCCGGCTCCCCGCTGACGCGACACCGACCGTCGCACCGGGGCAGCCGCACACCGGCACCCCGGCCCGGACCCCTCCTGGCACGACGCGCGTGCGCCGCCGTCCCCCGCCCCACCAGCCCACCCAGCCAGGAGCCCCACCATGAGCCAGCCCCAGTGGTCGTTCGAGACCCGCCAGATCCACGCCGGCCAGACCCCCGACGCCGCGACCGGTGCCCGCGCCCTGCCGATCTACCAGACCACGTCCTACGTCTTCCCGGACGCCGGCGTGGCAGCCGACCGGTTCGCCCTCAAGGACCTCGGCCCCATCTACACCCGCATCGGCAACCCGACGGTCCAGGCCGTCGAGGACCGGATCGCGTCCCTGGAGGGCGGCGTCGGCGCCCTGCTGCTCGCCTCCGGCCAGGCCGCGGAGACCTACGCGATCCTCAACGTCGCCGAGGCCGGCAGCCACGTCGTCGCCAGCCCCTCCCTGTACGGCGGCACCTACAACCTGCTGCGCCACACGCTGCCGCGGTACGGGATCGAGACGACGTTCGTGACCGACCCGCACGACCCGCAGGCCTGGCGCGACGCCGTGCGGCCGAACACCAAGGCGTTCTACGCCGAGACCGTGCCCAACCCGAAGCAGGACGTCCTCGACATCGAGACCGTCGCCGGCATCGCCCACGAGTCCGGCGTCCCGCTGATCGTCGACAACACCGTCGCGACGCCGTACCTCATCCGGCCGCTGGAGTGGGGCGCGGACGTCGTCGTCCACTCCGCCACCAAGTACCTCGGGGGCCACGGGACCGCGATCGGCGGCGTGATCGTCGACGGCGGCACCTTCGACTACGGGACGGACCCCGACCGCTACCCGTCGTTCAACCAGCCCGACCCGTCGTACGACGGCCTGGTGTTCGCCCGGGACCTCGGCAAGGACGGGGCGTTCGGCGTCAACCTCTCCTACGTCCTGCGCGCGCGGGTGCAGCTGCTGCGCGACCTCGGCGCCGCGATCAGCCCGTTCAACGCGTTCCTCATCGCGCAGGGCCTCGAGACGCTGTCCCTGCGCATCGAGCGGCACGTCGCGAACGCCCAGAAGGTCGCCGAGTGGCTCGAGGCACGCGACGACGTGCTCTCCGTCACCTACGCCGGCCTGCCGTCCCACCCCCAGCACGAGCTCGGCCGCAAGTACGGCCCGAAGGGCACGGGCGCGGTGCTGGCGTTCGAGATCGCCGGCGGGGCCGAGGCCGGGCAGGCGTTCGTCTCGGCGCTCGAGCTGCACTCCAACGTCGCGAACATCGGTGACGTGCGCTCGCTCGTCATCCACCCGGCGTCCACCACGCACAGCCAGCTCACGCCCGAGGAGCAGGCGCTGTCCGGCGTCACCCCGGGCCTGGTCCGGCTGGCCGTCGGCCTGGAGGGGATCGAGGACATCCTCGCCGACCTCGACGCCGGCTTCCGCGCCGCCAAGGGGGCCTGAGCGCCGCCGTGACCTCCGCCACCACCCGTCCGACGGGCGCCGTGACCCCCACGGCGCCCGTCGGCGCGCCCGCGTCAGGACGGTCCGACGTGCCCGAGCACCGCACCACCCGTCAGCCCCGCCGTCGCGCCCTGCCCGACGGCCCTCCGCGCGCGTCGTCCGCCTGGCGCGAGGGCGACCCCGTCGGACGGCGGCAGTTCGCCGACCTCGGCCCGCTCGACCTGGAGGCCGGCGGCCGGCTGCCGGGCGTCCGCCTCGCCTACGAGACCTGGGGGACCCTCGCGCCCGACGGCTCGAACGCGGTGCTCGTGCTGCACGCGCTGACCGGCGACTCGCACGTGACCGGGCCGGCGGGACCCGGCCACCCGACGCCCGGCTGGTGGTCGACGCTCGTGGGCCCCGGCGCGCCGATCGACACGGACCGGTGGTTCGTCGTCGCGCCGAACGTCCTCGGCGGGTGCCAGGGCAGCACCGGGCCCGCGACCCCGGCCCCCGACGGCCGGCCGTGGGGCAGCCGGTTCCCGCACCTGACCGTCCGCGACCAGGTGGCGGCCGAGGTCCGGCTCGCCGACGCGCTCGGCATCGGGTCCTGGGCGCTCGTCGTCGGCGCGTCGATGGGTGGGCAGCGCGCGCTCGAGTGGGCGGTCACCGCGCCGCCCCGGGTGGAGCGGCTCGCCGCGATCGCCACGACCGCGCAGACCTCCGGCGACCAGATCGCCTCGTTCCACACCCAGCTCGCGGCGCTCGCGGCCGACCCGCGATTCCGCGGCGGGGACTACTACGACGCGGCCGACGGCGAGGGCCCGCACGTCGGTCTCGGCCTGGCGCGGCAGATCGCCCACCAGACGTACCGCAGCGCCGCCGAGCTCGACCAGCGCTTCGGCCGCATCCCCCAGGGAGGCGAGGAGCCGCTCGAGGGCGGGCGCTTCGCCGTGCAGTCCTACCTCGACCACCACGGTGACAAGCTCGCGCGACGTTTCGACGCGAACACGTACGCCGTGCTCACCCGCTCGATGATCACGCACGACCTCGGGCGCGACCGCGGAGGCGTCGAGGCGGCCCTCGCGACGGTCACCGCCCGCACGCTCGTGGTCGCCGTCGACTCCGACCGGCTGTTCCTGCCCGAGCAGTCCGCCCGCATCGCGGCCGGCGTCCCCGGCTCCGGCCCGGTCCGCACCCTGCACACGCCGTACGGCCACGACGGGTTCCTCATCGAGCACGACCAGCTCGGCCCCCTCGTGCGCGCGCACCTCGAGGGCTGAGACCGTGCAGCCGACCGCCCGCGTGGCACCCTGAGCCCATGGCAGCGACCACCGGCGGGGACGTCACCGAGCGCGCGACCGTGCTGCGCCGGCAGTGGGAGACCCTGCGCGCCTGGGTCGGCGACGTCGTCGCGGCAGGCGGCACGGGCACCCCGAGCATCCTCGACGGGTGGACGGTGGCCGACCTCGTCGCGCACCTCGGGCGGGCGATGAACGCGCTCACGGCGTGCGAGCCCGCCCCCGAGGGCACCGTGCCGCTCACGCTCGGCGAGTACCTCGGCACCTACGCGGGACGCGCGGCGGACATCGACCGGGTCACGCGCGAGCTCGCCGCGCAGATCGCCGACGACCCGCTGCGGCACGTCGACGACCTCGTCCGGGAGGCCCTGCGCCACGTCGACTCGCTCGGCCCCGCGGACCGCGTGGTGCAGGCCCGCCGCGGGCCGGTGCTGCTGTCCACGATGCTCGCGTCCCGGATCACGGAGCTCGTGGTCCACGCCGACGACCTCCAGCGGTCCCTCGCCCGCGCCCGCGGCGCCGCGCCGGGTTCACGGGCCGAGCTCGGCGACGGCGTGGGCCCTCTCCCCGGCGTGCCCGGTGGGCTCGGACCCGCCGACGGCCTCGGCGACGGCGTCACCTCCGGGGGACCTCTCGACGGCGACGCCCTCGACCTCGTCGCCCAGGAGCTGCTGCGCATCGTGCGGGCCCGCGGCGGCTGGGACCTCGAGGTGGTGCGCCCCCTGACCTGGGTGCGCCTCGCGGCCGGCCGGCTCCCGTACGACGTGGACGCGCTCGCATCCGCCCTCGCGCCGCGGTTCCCCTCGGACGCCGTCCCGGACCTCGGGCGCATGCTCCCGCTGCTCTGACCGCGCCGCGCACCCGGCCCGCACCCGCACGCCCGCAACCCGCCCCGCGATCACCGGGACGCCAGGACACGCTGACCCGCACCCGCGAACCCCGGGCGTGTCCTGGAGTCTCGGCGTGAGAGCAGCGCAGCGCGGGGCGGCGCGAGTGGCTAGGTTGGGCTCGTGCTCGCTGCCTATGTGGACCGGTTCGCGCCCGAGGAGCCGCTCGCCGGCCTGGTCGTCGGGGACCTGCCCGCACCGGAGCCCCGCACGCACTGGACGACGGTCGACGTGCGGGCCGCGGCCCTCAACCAGCACGACCTGTGGTCGCTGCGGGGAGTCGGGCTGCGCGCCGAGCAGCTGCCGATGGTGCTCGGCACCGACGCGGCGGGCGTGACGGCGGACGGCCGGGAGGTCGTGGTGCACGCGGTCGTCGGCGGGGACTCCGGCCACGGCGTCGGACCGGACGAGCCGCGCTCGCTGCTGTCCGAGCGGTACCCCGGCACCCTCGCCGAGCAGGTGTCCGTCCCCACCTGGAACCTCGTGCCGAAGCCCGCGGAGCTGTCCTGGGCCGAGGCTGCGTGCGTGCCCACCGCGTGGCTGACGGCGTACCGCATGCTGTTCCGCACCGGACGCGCCCGGCCCGGCCAGCGCGTGCTCGTGCAGGGCGCCGGGGGCGGCGTCGCGACGGCCGCGGTCCGGCTGGCGTCGGCCGCGGGCCTGGAGGTCTGGGTGACGAGCCGGGACGCGGGCCGGCGCGAGCGGGCGGTCGCGCTCGGCGCCGCGGGAGCGGTGGCGCCCGGGCAGCGGCTGCCCGCCCGCGTCGACCTCGTCGTCGAGACCGTCGGCGCGGCGACCTGGTCGCACTCGGTCCGGTCCGTCCGGCCCGGCGGGACGATCGTCGTCGCCGGCGCGACGACGGGCGACCCCGCCGCGATGGAGATCCAGCGGCTGTTCTTCCTCGAGATCGCGGTGCTCGGTGCCACCATGGGCTCCCGCCAGGACCTCGAGCAGCTGCTGGCGTTCCTCGCCCGCACCGGCGTCCGGCCTGTCGTGGACTCGACGATCCCGCTGGCCCGGGTCGGCGAGGGGCTGGCACGCTTGGCGCGCGGCGAGCAGTTCGGCAAGGTCGTCGCGGAGGTCTGAGGCGCCGGGCCGCGCCCACGACGGAGGAGGGGGCGCATGGCGGGACGCTGGCAGCCGGACGTCCTGGGCGACGGCTACCGGGTGCGGACGCTGGAGCTCGCGCCCGACGACGAGGGCGAGGTCGTCGCGAGCCTCGTGCGGTACGCGCCCCCGACGCCCGAGCCCCTGCGCCCGTCCCGCGCGGTGCTCTACCTGCACGGCTGGTCGGACTACTTCTTCCAGACCGGGCTCGCCGAGTTCTGGCACGCGCAGGGCGCCGCGTTCTACGCCCTCGACCTGCGCAAGTACGGCCGCAGCCTCCGCCCGCACCAGACGCCCGGCTACGTCGACGACCTGCGGACCTACGACGAGGACATCGAGGCCGCTCTGGAGCAGGTGCACCGCGATCTCGGCCGCTTCGCCCGGGTCATGCTCATGGGCCACTCGACGGGTGGCCTGATCAGCGTCCTGTGGGCGAACCGGCACCCGGGCCGGTTCCACGGCCTCGTCCTCAACAGCCCGTGGCTGGAGCTCCAGGGCGCGGCCGTCGCCCGGCACGTCAGCGCGCCCGCGATCGCGCGGCTCGCCCGCCTGCAGCCCAAGGCGCCGTTGCCGAACATCGACCCGGGGTACTACGCGCGCACGCTGCGGAGCGCCGACGGGGGCGAGTGGACGTACGAGGACGCCTGGCGCCCCGCCCGGTCGTTCCCCGTGCGGCCCGGGTGGCTCGCGGCGATCCTCGACGGTCACGCCGAGGTCGCGCGCGGTCTGCACATCCGCCGGCCGGTGCTGATGCTCGCCTCGGACCGCACGGTCATCAGCCCGCGGTGGAGCGAGGACATGCGCGCCGCCGACGTGGTGCTCGACGTCGAGCTGCTGGCGCGGCGCGCCGTCCAGCTCGGCCCGGTGGTGTCCGTGGTGCGGATCGCGGGCGGGCTGCACGACCTCACGCTGTCGCCGGCCCCGGTCCGGGCGCGGCTGTACGCCGAGATCAGCCGGTGGACGGCGGCCTACGGCTGGTCGTGACCGCCGCGCGCGTCAGCGGACGCCGACCGCCTCGCCCAGCGTCGGCCCGTCCTCGCCGAACCGCCACACACGCCAGCCGTCGGCCGTCGACTCGAGGTCGGCCGCGACCGTCGCCGCGTCGTCCGGGTCGGCGTGCAGGCTGCCCCCGGGCAGCTCGATGAGGCCGTCGGTGCGCAGCGTCGCCGTGAGCCGCTGACCCCGTCGGACGCGGTGCCACACGAGCTCCAGCGCCGAGCGCTCCGCCGCCGCGAGCGCGGCGAGCTCGGGCAGCGGGCGGTGGTCGACCTCGCCGCGGTGCTGCGGACCCCCGTCCGTCGGCACAGGCGGGATGAGCGTCGTCTCGTCGCTGCGCGGCGACACCGGTGCGGGCCGGGGCGTCGGCGTGCCGGCAGGTGCCGGCGCGGCCGGCGCGGCGGCGTGCCGGCGGGGGCCGGCGGGCGCGCCGTCCTCCGGCGGAGGCCCGGCCGGCGCGGGGACGACCGGGGTGGGGTCCGTGACCGCGGCGGACGGGGGCGGGGCGACCTGCACCGCCCCGGTGCGCAGGCCGGGCTCGACCGCCCGCCGGGCTCCCGCGGTCGTCGAGCGCAGCGGTGACACGTCGACGTAGCGGCGACCGCCGGGTCCCTGGGTCACGCCCATCCGCAGCACCTCGACGTGCAGACCCGAGGTGACGAACTCGACGGCGTCGAGCAGCCCGCCGGTCACGTCCGCGCACACGACGACCAGGCGCACGCCCGCCGCGGAGTCGCGGCTCGCGAGGATCGGCGAGCGGTCGCGGAACACGGCGAGGTCGGCCTCGAACGACTCCGCGCCGCCGGCGTACATCCGCGCCAGGTCCGACCGGCTCAGGCGCGCGGCACCGCCGGCGTGCCGCAGCGCGCGCACCAGCGCGGCCTCGTCGAGCAGCTGCACGACCTCCACCACCACCGGGCGCGCGGACGCGTCGAGGGCCAGCAGGTGCGGGCCTCCGGGGCCTCCCTCGCGCACCGGCAGCACCTGCTCGCCGAGCAGCGCGGAGACGTGGTCGGTGACGAGGGCCGAGGAGTCGGCGTCGAACGAGTCGGAGCGGGGTCGCATCGGCTGGACGAGACTGCTGCGGCCGCCGTCGAGCTCGAAGATCGCCATCAGTACGCTGCTTCCCTTCCTGCGTCCGCCGTCGTGCCGCACCGCGGCGCGGATCCCGCGGCCGGCACCCCTCGCCGGCGCCCGCGGACGCGCTCCACCGCACGGCAGTCTGTCATCCCCCGGGCGTCACCCGGCCCGGGAACCACCCATCTGCACGACATGTCCACGCGGGCGCGGCCCTGCCCGGCCCGCCGCCCGACCTCTCACGACCGGAGGCGTTCCTCCAGCCGCTCGACCTTGCCCGTCAGCTCGCCCGTGCGACCCGGCCGGATGTCGGCCTTGAGCACCAGGCTGACCCGCGCACCGTGGCGGCCGACGGCCTCCGTGGCCCGGCGGACGACGTCCATGCACTCGTCCCACTCGCCCTCGACCGTCGTGAACATCGCGTCCGTGCGGTTCGGGAGCCCGGACTCGCGCACCACCCGCACGGCGTCGGCGACGGCCTCGGTCACGGACTCACCGGAACCGAGCGGGGAGACGGAGAAGGCCACGAGCATGCCTCCCACCCTGGTGCAGGTGCCGGGCCCGCGTCCAGCCCCCGGACGGCTGCACCGCGCCACCCATCCGCCGCGTCGACCGCTCCGAACCCGGGGTGCGCGCGGACCGGCGCGCACCACCAGCGGGGACGTGGCCCCGGAAGGAGACAGAACGCATGAGCCAGTCGGCCAACCGCCTCGTCGGCGGCATCTTCGGCGCGGTCTACCTGCTCGTCGGCATCGCCGGCTTCTTCGTCAGCTCCGGGGCGGCGTTCGCCGGCACCGAGGGCGGGACGCTGATCGTGTTCGAGGTGAACCCCCTGCACAACATCGTGCACCTCGGCATCGGCGCGGTGCTGCTGGGCGCCGCGGCGGCCTCGACGCGCGCCGCGAAGGCCGCCAACTCGACGGTGGGAGGCGTCTACCTGCTCGTCGGGCTGCTCGGGCTGTTCCTCGTGGGGTCGTCCGCGAACATCCTGGCGCTGAACGGCGCCGACAACGTGCTCCACTTCGCGAGCGCCGTCCTGCTGCTGGGGGTGGGCCTGGGCGCCGACCGCACCGCGGAGGCGGGGACCACCGCCCGCCGCGCGGCATGACCGCCCGCCGGCCGGCCGCGACCCGGCCGGCCGGCGGTGCGCCCCCGCGCGCGGAGGGTGCCCTGGCGCTCACCGCCCGCGCGTGGTCGGCGACCGCCGCCCTGGGCTTCGGGCTGGTCGCGTGCGGGACCGGCGCGGGCCACCTGACGCACCACCTCCCGGTGGGGGTCGCCCTGGCCGTGCTCGGGCTCGCCGCGCTGGGCTGGTCGCTCGCCGCGCTCCGCGGTCCCGCTCCGGCGCCCCGCGCGGCACTCGGTGCCCTGCTCGCCGCGGGTCCGCTGGTGCTGCTGAGCGCACCCGCCACGGGCAGGGGCCCGACCGCCGCGGAGGGCGCCGCCCTCGTCCTGGCGCTGGCCGGCGCGGTGCTGCTCGGTCTCGCCGAGCGCGCGGCCGGTGCGCCCGGTCGTCCCGGACGCCGCCCCGGACCGGTCGGGCAGCTCGCCGCGCTGGCGACCGGCTCGGTGCTGGTCGCCCTCGTCACCGTGCCGGGGCTCGCCGCGACCGAGGCGGGCGAGCACGCCGTCCCGCACGGGCAGCACGGGCAGCAGGACCCGGGGCGCGGCCCCGGGCTGCCCGCCGAGCAGCCGCATCACTGAGCCGCCCGGCACCGCGCCCGTCGGCGGCACGCGCCCGCCGCCGGCCACCCGCCCGCCGGCTCCACGCCGCACGGCCCCGTCACGCCGCAGGCCCGGCTCCCCTCAGCGGGGGGCCGGGCCTGCGGTCGCGGTGGGGACGGGCGTCAGGCCGCGTCGTCCTCCGAGGTGAGGTTCCGGGTCTTGTTCTGGTCGAGCAGGATCCCGGGGCCGTTCGTGGTCGAGACGGTCGCCTTGGTGATGTAGCGACCCTTCGACGCGGACGGCTTCAGACGCAGGATCTCCTCCAGCGCCGCCGCGTAGTTCTCCACCAGCGCGGTGTCCGAGAAGGACGTCTTGCCGATGATGAAGTGCAGGTTCGCGTGCTTGTCGACGCGGAACTCGATCTTGCCGCCCTTGATGTCGGACACGGCCTTCGCGACGTCCATGGTCACCGTGCCGGTCTTCGGGTTCGGCATGAGGCCACGCGGACCGAGCACCTTGCCGAGCCGGCCGACCTTGCCCATGAGGTCCGGGGTCGCGACCGCGGAGTCGAAGTCGGTGTAGCCGGCCGCGACCTTCTCGATCAGCTCGTCGCCGCCGACCTCGTCCGCACCGGCCGCGCGGGCCTGCTCGGCACGCTCACCGGTCGCGAACACGATGACGCGGGCGGTCTTGCCGGTGCCGTGCGGCAGGTTGACGGTGCCGCGCACCATCTGGTCCGCCTTGCGGGGGTCGACGCCGAGACGCATCGCGACCTCGACGGTCGCGTCGTACGACGTGGTCGACGTCTCCTGGGCCAGACGGATCGCCTGGAGGGGGGCGTAGACGGCGCCGGGCTCGATCTTCTCGGCCGCGGCGCGGTACGCCTTGCTGTGCTTCGCCATCTGCTCTGTCTCCTTGTCAGCAGTCGTGGTCGTCGGGCCGCACAGGGCCCTGCCACTGGGGTGCCCGCCCCGGACGTCCCGGGGCGGGCGGGTGGTGCGTGAGGGTCAGCCCTCGACCTTGATGCCCATGGAGCGGGCGGTGCCGGCGATGATCTTCTCGGCGGCGGCCAGGTCGTTGGCGTTGAGGTCCTCGAGCTTGGTCTGGGCGATCTCGCGGACCTGGTCCGCGGTCAGCGTCGCGACCTTGACGGTGTGCGGCGTGGGCGAGCCCTTCGCGACACCGGCGGCCTTCTTGATGAGCTCGGCGGCCGGCGGCGTCTTCGTGATGAAGGTGAACGAGCGGTCCTCGTACACCGTGATCTCGACGGGGATGACGTTGCCGCGCTGCGACTCGGTCGCCGCGTTGTACGCCTTGCAGAACTCCATGATGTTCACGCCGTGCTGACCGAGCGCGGGGCCGATCGGCGGGGCGGGCGTGGCCGCACCGGCGTTGATCTGGAGCTTGATGAGGCCGGTGACCTTCTTCTTCGGGGGCATGAGCCACCCTTTCTTCTCTCGTGGGCCGACGCCGTGGGCGATGACCCGGTTGCAGTGCCGTCGTGCTCCCGGCGGGGCCGGGCGGCGGTCAGATCTTGGCGACCTGGCTGAACGACAGCTCGACCGGGGTCTCCCGGCCGAAGATGGACACGAGGACCTTGAGCTTCTGGTTCTCGGGGCTGATCTCGGAGATCGTGGCCGGCAGCGTGTCGAACGGGCCGTCCGTGACGGTGACCGACTCGCCGACGGAGAAGTCGACCTCGATCGCCGCGGCGGCCTTCTGCTGCGGGGCGGCGGCCGGGGCCTTCGCCTCGATCGTCGGCGCCAGCATCGAGAACACCTCGTCGAGCGTCAGCGGCACCGGCTGGTGGGTGTGGCCCACGAAGCCCGTGACGCCCGGGGTGTGCCGGACGGCGCCCCACGACTCGTCGGTGAGGTCCATGCGGACGAGGACGTAGCCGGGGATCCGGACGCGGCGCACGACCTTGCGCTGCGCGTTCTTGATCTCCACGACCTCCTCCATGGGGACCTCCACCTGGTAGATGAAGTCCTCCATGTTGAGGCTCTGCGTGCGGTTCTCGAGGTTGGTCTTCACCCGGTTCTCGTACCCCGCGTACGAGTGGATGACGTACCAGTCGCCGGGCTGCGAGCGGAGCTGCGCCTTGAAGGCCGCGACCGGGTCCTCGTCGACGTCCGGCTCGTCCGCGACGGGCTCGTCGCCCTCCGCCTCGGCGACCTCGGGCTCGTCCCCCGCCTCGTCGCTCACGTCGGCCGGCTCGTCCGAGCCCGCCGCGGGGGCCTCGACCGCCTCGACCGACGCGAGGGCGTCGTCGAGCTCGGACTCGGCGGCACCCGGACCGGGCTGCTGCGATTCCTGCGACACGTGCGAACCTGCTTTCTGCTGCGGACGATGGTGCTGAGGTGTCGAGCGCCCGGGCGGGGCGCCGCGGAGGCTCAGCCCCCGAAGATCCAGCGCGTGGCCTGGCCGATGCCCAGGTCGACGACCGTCACGAACGCCATGACCACCGCGACGAAGACCAGCACGACGGTCGTGTACGTGACGAGCTCGGACCGGGTGGGGCGGACGACCTTCTTGAGCTCCGCGACGACCTGGCGGACGAACAGCGCGATCCGGGCGAACAGGCCCCGGCGCTTCTCCGGACGGGCGGGCTTGCCGGCACCGGTCCGCTCGGCGGGCTCGCCCGCGCCGGACGCCGCCACGGGTGCCGAGTCGCTCACCTGTTCGTTCCCCTACGTCTCGCGACGCCGGCCGTCGCCGGGCGCCTCTTGTCGTCCACCGGCCCGCTGGGGTCGGCGGTCCGTGACCACAAACGCAGGGCAGGCGAGACTCGAACTCACAACCGCCGGTTTTGGAGACCGGTGCGCTACCAATTGCGCCACTGCCCTACGGCGGCGTCCCTCCCCCACGACGGCGCCGCCCCCGTGGGCACGGCTCATCATGGCGGGCGTCAACCACCGAGGGACAACTGTACGCGACGGTCGGCCCGGGGTCGAACCGCGCCCCGTCGGGCCGCTCGACCCGCCCGGCCGCAGGTCTGCGAGGATGGGACCCGTGAGCGCGCACGCCGACCAGCCCGCCCCGTCCGCCCCCTCGCCCCGCCGCGTCTCCGCGCGCGTCGGTGGCATCGCCGAGTCCGCCACGCTCGCCGTGGACGCGAAGGCCAAGGCGCTCAAGGCCGCCGGCCGGCCCGTCATCGGCTTCGGGGCCGGCGAGCCCGACTTCCCGACGCCGGACTACATCGTCGAGGCCGCCGTGGCCGCCGCGCGCGACGCCGCCAACCACCGCTACTCGCCCGCCGGCGGCCTGCCCGTGCTCAAGGAGGCGATCGCGGCGAAGACGCTGCGCGACTCGGGGTACGAGATCTCGCCGGCCGACGTGCTGGTGACCAACGGCGGCAAGCAGGCCGTCTACGAGGCGTTCGCGACGCTGCTCGACCCGGGCGACGAGGTGCTCCTGCCCGCGCCGTACTGGACGACGTACCCGGAGGCCGTGCGGCTGGCCGGCGGCGTCCCCGTCGAGGTGTTCGCCGGGGTCGACCGGGGCTACCGGGTGACCGTCGAGCAGCTCGAGGCGGCACGCACCCCGCGCACGAAGGTGCTGCTGCTCTGCTCGCCGTCCAACCCGACCGGCGCGGTGTACACCGCGGAGGAGACCGCCGAGATCGGCCGCTGGGCGCTCGAGCACGGCATCTGGGTCGTCACCGACGAGATCTACGAGCACCTCACCTACGACGGCGCGGTCGCCACCCCGGTGCTGCGCGTCGTGCCCGAGCTCGCGTCCACGACCGTGGCGCTCAACGGCGTCGCGAAGACCTACGCGATGACGGGCTGGCGCGTCGGGTGGCTGGTCGGCCCCCCGGACGTCGTGAAGGCCGCCACGAACCTCCAGTCCCACCTGACGTCGAACGTCGCGAACGTGTCGCAGCGGGCCGCGGTCGCCGCGCTGACCGGGGACCTGTCCGCGGTCGCGGCGATGCGGGAGGCGTTCGACCGGCGCCGCCGCACGATGGTCGCGATGCTCGGGGAGGTCGACGGCGTGCGGATCCCCGCGCCGCAGGGCGCGTTCTACGCGTACCCGGACGTGCACGGCCTGCTCGGCCGGACGTTCCGCGGCGTGACGCCCACGACGTCGGCGGAGCTCGCCGCGCTGCTGCTCGACCAGGCCGAGGTCGCCGTCGTGCCCGGCGAGGCGTTCGGGCCCAGCGGGTACCTGCGCCTGTCGTACGCGCTCGGGGACGCGGACCTGGCCGAGGGCGTCGGCCGCATCCAGGCGCTGCTCGCCGAGGGCTGACACCGGCGTCCACCGGTCGGTGGACGCCAGGTCCCGACCGCCGGTCGTCGCGGCGGCGCCCGCCCGCGCGGGACGCTGGCGTCATGACGACAGACGACCTCGCGGTCCGGGTGACCGGCCTGCAGAAGCGGTACGGCGACAAGCGGGCCGTCGACGGGCTGGACCTCACCGTGGCCCGCGGCGAGATCGTCGCGGTGCTGGGGCCGAACGGCGCGGGCAAGACCACGACCGTCGAGATCCTCGAGGGCTACCGGCACCGGGACGGCGGCGACGTGCGCGTGCTCGGCGCCGACCCGCAGACCGCCGGTCGGGACTGGCGCGCCCGCATCGGCATCGTGCTGCAGACGACGAACGACCTCGCCGAGGCCACCGTCGGCGAGCTGGTGCACCACTTCGCGCGCTACTACCCGCACCCGCGCGACCCCGAGGAGGTCATCGACGCCGTCGGGCTGCGCGAGAAGGTGCGCACCCGCAGCCGGCAGCTCTCGGGCGGGCAGCGGCGCCGGCTCGACGTCGCCCTCGGCATCGTCGGCCGCCCGGAGCTGCTGTTCCTGGACGAGCCGACCACCGGGTTCGACCCCGAGGCGCGGCACGCGTTCTGGGACCTGATCGCGGGCCTGCGCGACGGCGGCACGACGATCGTCCTCACGACGCACTACCTGGAGGAGGCCGAGCACCTGGCCGACCGGGTGGCGGTCGTCCGCGCCGGGCGGGTGGTCGCGGTGGACACCCCGGCCGAGCTCGGCGGGCGCTCCGCGCAGGAGGCCGTCGTGCGGTGGGTCGAGGGCGGGGTGCACCGCGAGGAGCGGACGGACTCCCCCACCGGCCTGGTCACGGCTCTCGCGCACCGGCTGGGCGGCGAGGTCCCCGGCCTGCAGGTCGCGCGGCCCACGCTCGAGGACGTCTACCTGGGCCTGATCGCCGAGGACGCGTCCACCACCCCGGCGGCCGCGGCCGCCCTCGTCACGACGGAGGCCCTGCGATGAGCGCACCCGCCCTGGACCGGCCGGCCGCGCGGCTGCCCGGCACGCTGCGCCTCGGGTACGAGCGCGCCCGCTACGAGGTCCGCGGGTTCTTCCGCGAGCGCGACGCGGTGATCTTCATCTTCGCGTACCCCATCATCATGCTGGCGATCTTCGCGACGGTGTTCGGGCAGGACGGGGCGGAGGTCGCGGACGGGGTGCCGTTCGCGCAGTACTTCCTGCCGGGGATGATCGCCACGGGCGTCCTGCTGTCGTCGTTCCAGTCGCTGGCGGTGTCCATCCCCGTGGAGCGCGACGAGGGCGGCCTCAAGCGGCTCGGCGGCACCCCGCTGCCGCCCGCCGCGTACTTCCTCGGCAAGGTCGGCCAGGTGCTGGTCACGTCGGTGGTGCAGGTCGCGCTGCTGCTCGCCGTCGCGGCGCTGCTGTTCGACGTCGACATGCCGGACGGCTCGGCCCTGTGGGCGACGTTCGCGTGGGTGTTCCTGCTGGGGGCCGCCTCCGGCGCTGTGTGCGGCGTGGGGTTCTCCTCGATCCCCCGGTCGGGCCGGTCCGCGAGCGCCGTCGTGACGCCCGTCGTGCTGGTGCTGCAGTTCATCTCCGGGGTGTTCTTCACGTTCTACGACCTGCCGTCGTGGATGCAGGACCTGGCGTCGGTGTTCCCGCTCAAGTGGATGGCGCAGGGCATGCGCTCCGTGTTCCTCCCGGACAGCGCACGCGCCCTCGAGCCCTCCGGCGAGTGGCAGCACGGGGCGATCGCCGCGGTGCTGGTCGCGTGGCTCGTGGTCGGCCTCGTGGTCGGCGCCCGCACGTTCCGGTGGCGTCGGCGTGACGACGGCTGACCTGCGCCACACTGGGCCGGTGAGCAGCCCGCAGGAGCCGACGGCCGGGGGTGTGCCCCCCGCCCGTCGGCGGCGCGCCCGGGTGGTCCCCGGGCGACGACGCGGGTCACGGGTCCGGCGCGGGAGCGTCGGCGGGGCGGGCGCGCGCCGTCCGGACGCGGCTTCCCGCCGGTGCCGGCCCGGCCGAGCGCCACGAGTTCTGGCGGCGGGCGCTCGCCGGCTGGGACGCCGCGTTCTACGCCCTGCTGGCGATCAGCGCCGTCTCGATGCTGGCGGTCGACGGTGCGCTCCCCCCGCGGCCCGGCACCTCCGCGGCTCTCGGTGGCCTGCTGGTGCTGCTCGCGGCGTACCTCCTGCTCGGGCGGCGCGGAGCGCTGCGGGGCGACGCCCGGCTCACCCGGGCCTACGTGGTGGTGCTCGTCGCGGTCGTGGCGCTGGCGAGCGGCGTCAACCCGATCGGCTCGATCCTGCTCTTCATCGGGTTCTCGCAGGTGTGGTTCTTCTCCGGCAGCCTGCGCGAGGGCGTCATGGCGTCCGTCGTCCTCGCGGTGGCGACGAGCGCGACGATGGCCGTCGCCGAGCGCGCGACCGGCCGGGACCTGCTGTCGCTGACCGGCCAGATGGCGATCGGGCTCATCTTCTCGCTCGCGCTCGGGTTGTGGATCACCCGGGTCGCCGAGCAGTCCGAGGAGCGCGCCGCCCTGATCGAGCAGCTCGAGGCCGCGCAGGCGGAGCTGGCCGCCAGCCACCACGCCGCGGGGGTGCTCGCCGAGCGGGAGCGCGTCGCGCAGGAGATCCACGACACCCTGGCCCAGGGGTTCACGAGCGTCGTCATGCTCGCGCAGACGGCGCAGGCGCAGCTCGAGGTCGGCCAGCAGCCGCAGGCCGCGGACCGCCTCGCGCAGATCGAGCAGGTCGCGCGGGACAACCTCGCGGAGGCGCGGGCGCTGGTGGCCGCCTTCGGGCCCGCCGCCCTGGCGGACGCCACGCTCGGCGAGGCGCTCGAGCGGTTGGCGGAGCGGTTCCGCGCCGAGACGGGCGTGCGGGTGGACGTCACGCTGACCGACGTCGGACCGGCCGGGCGGGACACGGAGGTCGTGCTGCTGCGCGCCGCGCAGGAGGCGCTCGCGAACGTCCGCCGGCACGCCGGTGCCCGTCGGGTGCTGCTGCGTCTGGCGGGTGGCGACGGCTCCGTCACGCTCGAGGTGCTCGACGACGGCCGCGGGCTGGCGCCGGGCACCGCGGAGGGCGTGGGGCTGCGCGGCATGCGGGACCGCGTGACCTCCGGCGGGGGCACGCTCGACGTCACGGGCGAGCCGGGGCACGGCACGCGGGTGCGGCTCGCGCTGCCCCTCCCCGCGGGCGCGACGGCGGGCGACGGGGACGGACCGAGGGACGAGGACGGGACGACGTGACGACGGTGCGGGTGCTGCTGGCCGACGACCACCCGGTGGTCCGCTCCGGGCTGGCCGGGCTGCTGGCCGTGGAGCCGGACATCGAGGTGGTCGGCGAGGTCGCGGACGGTGCCGCCGCGGTGCAGGCGGCGGCCGAGCTGCGGCCCGACCTCGTGCTCATGGACCTGCGGATGCCGGTGCTGGACGGCGCGGCCGCGACCGCCCGCATCGTCGCGGAGCTTCCCGGCGTCCGGGTGCTGGTGCTGACGACGTACGAGACCGACGCCGACATCCTGCGTGCCGTCGAGGCGGGGGCGACCGGCTACCTGCTCAAGGACACCCCGCGGGAGCAGCTCGTCGCGGGGGTGCGCGCCGCCGCCCGCGGGGAGTCGGCGCTGTCGCCGTCCGTCGCGTCACGGCTCGTGCAGCAGGTGCGGGGCGAGTCCGACCGGCTGACCGCCCGCGAGCTGGAGGTGCTGGGCCGGGTGGCGCAGGGCCTGTCGAACGCCGCCATCGGACGCGAGCTGTTCATCGCGGAGGCCACCGTGAAGACGCACCTGCTGCGCGCGTTCGGCAAGCTCGGCGTCGACGACCGGACGGCGGCGGTCACGGTCGCCATGCAGCGGGGCCTGCTGCCGGCACCCTGAGCCAGGACGTGGCCGCGGTGCGGGCGGGTCGCGGTCGTGACCACCGCCCGCATCGGGCACACTCACCGGGTGCGAGACCTGGCCCTCCTGCCCAAGGCCCACCTGCACCTGCACTTCACCGGGTCCATGCGGGTCGCCACCCTCGCCGACCTCGCCGACCACCGCGGGGTCAGGCTCCCGGCCACGCTGCTGGACGGCGAGGGGCTGCGGGTGCCCGCGGACGAGCGCGGGTGGTTCCGGTTCCAGCGTCTGTACGACGCGGCGCGCGCCTGCGTGCGCGGCGAGGACGACCTGCGGCGCATCGTGCGCGAGGCCGCCGCGGACGACGCCGCGGAGGGCTCCGGCCGCCTGGAGATCCAGGTCGACCCCACGTCGTACGCGCCCCCGGTCGGCGGGATCACCCCGGCGCTGGAGATCGTGCTGGACGAGGCCCGCCTCGCCTCGCGCGACCTCGGCCTGGAGGTCGGGGTCGTCGTCGCGGCGTCGCGGATGCGCCACCCCCTGGACGCGCGGACGCTCGCGCGGCTCGCCGCCCGGTACGCCGGGGACGGGCCGGGCGAGGTCGTCGGGTTCGGGCTGAGCAACGACGAGCGGCGCGGCGACACGTCCGAGTTCGCGCCCGCGTTCGCGATCGCCCGCCGGGCGGGTCTGGCCTCTGTGCCGCACGGCGGCGAGCTGCTCGGCCCCCCGCACGTCGAGGACGTCCTCGAGGCGCTGGCGCCGGACCGCCTGGGGCACGGCGTGCGGTCGGCCGAGGACGGGGCGCTGCTGCGCCGCATCGTCGACCGCGGCATCGCGCTGGAGGTGTGCCCGGCGTCGAACGTCTCGCTCGGCGTCTACCGCGAGCCGGCGCACGTCCCGCTGCGCGAGCTCGTGGCCGCCGGTGCGACGGTGGCGCTCGGCGCGGACGACCCGCTGCTGTTCGGGTCGCGCCTGGTCGAGCAGTACCGGACGGCGCGCGAGGTGCACGGGTTCTCGGACGCCGAGCTCGCGGACCTCGCGCGGGCGTCGATCCGGGCCAGCCGGGCGTCCGACGGCACGAAGGTCCGGCTGCTCGCGGGCGTGGACGCGTGGCTGGCGGCGGGGCCGGGGCCGGGTGCGAGGGCTGTTCGCGGCTGAGCCCGCCGCGCCGCCCCCTGGCTGGGCGTTCGGATCCGAACGGGCAGGCTCGCCGGGCGCGTCGGTGCGAACGGATCCGAAGGGCCCGGGTGAACGCCGGGGCGCCGTCAGAGGTCGGCGCCCACCACGACGGGCTCGGGCTCCAGCACGATGCCGAACCGCTGCGCCACGCCGTCCCGCACGGTCCGCGCCAGCGCGAGCACGTCCCCCGCGTTGGCCCCGCCGCGGTTCGTCAGCGCGAGCGTGTGCTTGGTGGACAGCGCGGCCGGGCCGGGCAGGCCGTAGCCCTTCGCGAAGCCGGACTGCTCGATGAGCCAGGCGGCGCTGGTCTTCACCAGGCCGTCACCGGCCGGGTACCGCGGGGCGTCCTCGGGCAGGTCGGCGGCGTCCTCGGCCGTGAGCACGGGGTTGGTGAAGAACGACCCCGCCGAGCGGGTGTCCGGGTCCGCAGGGTCGAGCACCATGCCCTTGCGGCCCCGCAGCGCGAGCACCGCCTCGCGGACGTCCGGCAACGGCGCGCGCTCCCCGACGGCGATGCCGAGCTCGCGGGCCAGCTCGCCGTACGCGATCGGCTCGGAGAGGTCGGCGACGCGGAGCTGGAACGTCACGTCGAGCACCACGTAGCGCGGCGTCGGGTACCACGGGGCGTCCGGGTCGGCGGCGTCGGGCAGCGCGCGCATGGAGCGCTTGAGCAGCGAGGTGCGGTAGCCGAACTGCAGGTCGACCAGCGGCAGGGTCCGCACGCGGGCGCGCGACCGGTCCCAGACCCGCACGGTCGCGACGGTCTGGGACACCTCCTGCCCGTACGCGCCGACGTTCTGCACCGGCGTCGCGCCGGTCGACCCCGGGATGCCGGAGAGCGCCTCGATGCCCTTGAGCCGGTGCGACGCGGCGTGCGCGACGACGTCGTCCCACGGGGTGCCGGCGACGACGGACACGGTGACGCCCGCGCACGCCGAGTGGTCGGGCGTGGTCAGGTCCCGGCGGCCGTCGCGCACCACGAGCCCGTCGAACCCCGCGTCGGAGACCAGCAGGTTCGAGCCGCCCCCGACCACCAGCACCGGGACGCCCTCGGCGTCGGCCGTGCGCACCGCCTCGACGAGGTCGGCCTCGGAGGTGGTCTCGACGAACCGGGACACCGGCCCGCCCACGCCGAGGGTGGTGAGCTCCGAGAAGGTGGCGGGCTGCAGGGCGGTGGTCACGGCACGAGCGTAGGCCGGTCCGTGGGCTCCCGCCGCGCCGGGGCGGCGGCGTTCACGACGAGCAGACCGATGACGATCGGGCCGGCGACAGCGAGCAGCGCGTGCCGGTAACCCACGTGCTCCGCGAGCAGGCCGAGCAGCGGCGGCCCCGCGAGGAACGCCGTGTACCCGATGGTCGAGACCACGCTCACGCGCGCGGCGGCCCGCAGCGGGTCGTCGCTCGCGGCGCTCATGCCGACGGGGAACCCGAGCGCCGCGCCCATGCCCCACAGCACCGCGCCGAGCACCGCGAGCCACAGCATGGTGTCCGGCACCAGCCCGAACACCAGCAGGCCCACCAGCCCGAGCGCCGCGCACAACCGCAGCACGGCCACCCGGCCGAACCGGTCGAGCAGGCCGGTGCCGAGGAACCGCATCAGCGTCATCGCGGCCACGAACACCCCGAACGACAGCGCGCCGATCTCGTCCGAGCGCCCGAAACCGTCGACCACGGCGAGGCTCAGCCAGTCGTTGCCCGCACCCTCGGTGAGGGCTGCGGCGAGCACCACCAGCCCGATGAGCAGCGTCCGCGGCTCGAGCCAGGCGGAGAACACCGAGGTCCGTCCGGCGCCGTGCGCGACCTCGCCGTCCGGGGAGGCGTCGTGGCCGGCGGGGAGGAACGAGCGCACGGCGACGACGACGGCGACCGACGACAGGGCGACCGCGAGCAGCACGTGCACGTGCACCGGGACGTCCGCGCGGGCGGCGAGCGCGGCGATCCCCGCGGCCGCGACCGTGCCGACCGAGAACCCCGCGTGGTAGCGCGGCATCACGGTGCGCCCCAGACGCTGCTCGACGACGGCCCCCTCGAGGTTCATCGCCGCGTCCCACACCCCGGTGCCGACGCCGTAGACCACCAGGCCCGCGCCGGCCAGGACGACCT
This sequence comes from Cellulomonas sp. C5510, assembly GCF_019797765.1. Lineage (NCBI taxonomy): Bacteria > Bacillati > Actinomycetota > Actinomycetes > Micrococcales > Cellulomonadaceae > Cellulomonas > Cellulomonas sp. C5510. Next base: position 472,918 of record NZ_CP081862.1, on the reverse strand, counting down.
CCCCGGCGGAGGCGCCGACGGCCGCCGTCGCCAGGCCCGTCGCGTTGAGCAGCGCGAAGACGAGGACGGTACGCGCCGCACCGATCCGCGTCACGACGAGGCCGGACAGCGGCAGGGCGACGAGCGACCCGAACGAGCCGACGAGCAGCAGCAGGCCCATCTGGTTCGCCGAGAGGTCCAGCCCGTCCCGCACGGCGGGCAGCCGCGCGGCCCAGGTCGAGAAGTTGAACCCGGACAGCGCGAACACGGTGAACACGGCGACGGAGGCGGCGTTCACGCGCCGGGCGTCGATCGGGGGGTGCTGCGCCATCGCCGTGCTTCCTCGCGGGTTCGTGGGTGGGTGGTGCGGGGACCGGGCCTGTCGCGGCGTGCGGGGCGCCGGGACCGGCCGGTCAGGCGGGGCGGGCCGGCTCAGGCCGGTGCTCCGGGGTGGCGTCCCGTCGGACGCTACCGGAGGGGACGCACGCCGCGGCGTCCTGCGCGGGCTCGTGCGGGGACGTGGGGACGGGCGCGGCCGTCGCGGGCGTGAGGGCCGCCGCGGCCGGGGTGGTCGCGCCGGGCGCGTCGACCGGAGTCGCGGCCGGCAAGCCGTCCGGGCGGCGGACCGTGCGGGCGAGCAGGATCGTCGTCGCCATCGCTGCCGTGATGAGCAGCAGCGCGTGCCGCGGCCCGACGACCTCCGCAGCCAGCCCCAGCAGCGGGGGCGCAGCCAGCGAGGCGGTGGAGGAGAACGCCGAGACCACGGCGACGCGGCCGGCCGCGCGCAGCGGGTCGTCCGAGGCCGCTGCGATGCCGAGGGGGACGGTCAGCGCCGCGCCGAAGCCCCACGCGAGCACGCCGGCCACCGCGAGGGGCAGCGACGGCGCGAACCCGAACAGCAGGAGCCCGGCCAGCGAGACGAGGCCCGACGCGCGCAGCACGCGCACGCGCCCGAACCGGTCGATGAGCCGGGTCCCGAGCAGCCGGACCGCGGTCATCGCGCCGACGAACGCGCCGAAGACCGCGGCGCCGACGGCCTCGGCCTGCCCGAACCCGTCCACGACGGCCAGCGCGAGCCAGTCGTTCGCGGAGCCCTCCGAGAGCGCGGCGGACATGATGACCACGCCGATGAGCAGCGTCCGCGGCTCCCGCCACGCCCCGAGCGCCGAGCCCGGGCGGGCGCTCCGCCGGACGCGGGCGACGCGCAGGCGACCGGCGAGCCCGGCCTCGCGCGGCCCGGCGCCCGCGAGCAGTGCCTCCCGGGCGGCGCGCGCGGCGGCACGGTCGGGCGGCAGCGACTCGATGACCGCGCCGGGGATGGACAGCAGGCGCCACACCGTCCCGACCACCGCCGTGGCGGTGAGCTGGACCAGGACCGGCACGCCGGCCGCCGCGCAGAGCGCCCCGATCCCGGAGCCGACCACCGCGCCGATGGAGAAGGCCGCGTGGAACTGCGGGAGCACCGTGCGGCCCATGCGCCGCTCGACGGCGGCCGTCTCGACGTTCAGCGGCACGTTGCCCAGCGCGAACGCGACACCGGACAGGAAGATGCCGACGGTGAGCACCGGCGCGGAGCCGACGGTCGGCCCGATCCCGATGAGCACGTACGCCGCCGCGAACGCCGCCGTCGACACGTACAGCACCAGGCGGCCGCCGTACCGCGTGACCAGGAGGCCGGCCACCGACACGGTCACCAGCGACCCGACCGACCCGGCGATGAGGATCCCGCCGAGCTCCGCCGGGCTCATGCCCAGGGCGTCCCGGACGGAGGGGATCCGCGCCAGCCACCCGGAGAACATCACGCCGACGAGGCCGAACAGCCCGAGCAGCAGCACCCGGGCGCGCTGTACCTCGGGGTCGACGGGCGCGGCGGGGCGGCGGCTCGCGCCCGGCCGGCGCCCCGCGGAGGACGGCGACCCGGGGCGGGGACGGCGGTTCGCGGGTCGCAGGGAGGCGCGGCCGGTGCGGGCGCGCGGCTGGCTCACGGCAGCTCCTGGTGGGGACGGGCGGACGAGGGGCGACACTCGGTCGAATCGATTCGATCCCGGGCCGCGAGCAGCGGTCGAATCGATGCGAGGGAGACGACCAGTCTGCGGGTACGCTGACGGCGGCGTCAACCGTGACGCCTGCCACCGCCCCCGATCCGGGAGAAGCACCGGTGTCCCAGCGACCGACCCTGGCCGACGTGGCGTCCGCCGCCGGCGTCTCGGTCTCCACCGCCTCCCTGGCGTTCTCCGGAGCCGGCCCCATCGCCGACGCGACGCGCACCCGCGTGCTCGACGCCGCCGCCGGGCTCGGCTACTCCGGGCCGAACCCGCTCGGGAGGCAGCTGCGCAGCGGGCGCTCCGGCATCGTCGGGGTCGTCGTGGGCGACACGCTCCGCCGCTCGTTCCGCGACCCCGTGTCCGTCCAGCTGCTCGACGGGCTCGTCGACACCATCGGGCCGCTCGGGCTCGGCGTGCTGCTGGTGCCCGGGAGCACCGCCCCCGACGCCATGGCCGTCGACCCCCTGCTCGAGACCGCAGCGATGGACGTCGCCGTCATGCTGTGGGGCGGCACGCTCGACGACCCCACCCTGGAGGCACTGCGTCGGCGCGGCATCCCGGCGGTCGTCGTGGAGGGCCAGGACCTGCCCGGCGTCGTGACCGTCGGCATCGACGACCGCGGGGGGATCGCCGACGCGACCCGGCACCTCGTCGGGCTGGGCCACCGACGGATCGCCGCGGTCACGCTCCCGTTCGGGCCCGAGCGGCGCGCGGCCGTGGCCGACGCCGACCGCATCGCCCAGATCACGTGGACGCTGTCTCGCCGCCGGCTCGACGGCATCACCGACGCCGGCGTGACGCCCACCGTCGTCTACGAGACGCCCGCATCGCTCGTCGAGCACGGCACCGCCGCCGCGCACGCGCTGCTGTCCGGCCCCGCCGCCACCCGGCCCACCGCCGTCGTCGCGCAGTCCGACCTGCTCGCCTCCGGCGTCGTGCTCGGCGCCCGCGAGCTCGGCCTCCGCGTCCCCGAGGACGTCTCCGTGGCCGGCTTCGACGGACTGGACCTGCCGTGGCTCGCGCCCGACGTCCTCACCACGGTGGTGCAGCCGATCGCCCGGAAGGGCGCCGCGGTGGGTCGCGCGATCGAGGCGCTGCTCGCCGGGGAGACACCGGCCGACGCGGTGCTGCCGGTCGAGCTGCGGGTGGGCACGACGACGGGGCCGGCACCGCGGGACTGACGCGTGTGCCGGGCCGTACGAGCCCGGGGGCCCCGCCCGGACGAGCCCGGGTGGATCAGGCGAGGCGGACGAGCACCTGCGCCTTGGCCAGCACGCGCGTGCCGCCGGTCGAGACGGCCAGGTCCACACGCGCGGTGCGGGAGTCCGCGTCCACGGCGCCGACGGTCGCGACCACCTCGACGGTCGCCGCACCGGGGTCCGGCACCGGGACGGGGCGGCTGAACCGGGTCTGGTAGTCCACGACGGCACCGGGGTCCCCGAGCCAGTCCGACACGACGCCGACAGCCGCACCCATCGTCCACATGCCGTGCGCGATGACGCCCGGCAGGCCGACCCCGGTCGCGAACCGCTCGTTCCAGTGGATCGGGTTGAAGTCCCCCGACGCGCCGGCGTACCGGACCAGGCGGGCGCGGTCGACGGCGATCTCGCGCCGGCCGACCTCCTGGCCGACCGACAGGTGCTCGAGCACGGGCAGCGCCATCAGGAGTCCTCCCCCCGCACGGCGAGCGTCGAGGTCACGGTCGCGACCGGCTCGCCGTCGGCGGCGCTGATCACCGCGCGGGTCGTCACCATCGACAGCCCGGCACGCTCCGTGACGGAGTCCACGTGCAGCACCGTCACCAGACGGTCCCCGGCGTGGATCGGGCGGTGGTGGATGAACCGCTCGTCGGCGTGCACCACGCGGGTGAAGTCGATGCCCGCACCGGGGTCGGCGATGAGCTGCGCCTCGGCGCGCTGCGCGACCACGACGGCGAACGTCGGCGGCGCGATCACGTCGGGGTACCCGAGTGCTCGCGCCGCGTCGACGTCGGTGTGGGCCGGGTGAGTCGCCCCGACCGCCTCCGCGAACTCGCGGAGCTTCTCGCGGCCGACCTCGTACGCCTCGTTCGGCGGGTACTCGCGTCCCGCGTACTCAGGGTTGACGGCCACGACGGTGCGCTGAGGTCAGCGGGTCTCGCGGTGCAGCGTGTGCCGGCCGTCGCGCGGGCAGAACTTCTTCATCTCGAGCCGGTCGGGGTCGTTCCGACGGTTCTTCTTGGTGATGTAGTTCCGCTCCTTGCACTCCGTGCAGGCGAGCGTGATCTTCGGACGGACGTCCGCGCTCTTGCTGGCCATGGTCTTGCCACCTCTCGCGCCGGGGCGCTTGCGATCTCGTCGTCACGCGCCGGCCGACGCGCGGTTCTCCACACTGGTAGCGGGGGCGGGGTTCGAACCCGCGACCTCACGATTATGAGTCGTGCGCTCTCACCAACTGAGCTACCCCGCCTCGGATGCGCCCGGCCAGGACGGGAGTCCTGACCTGCGACACACCGCAGAGCCCCGAACGGGATTCGAACCCGTGACCTCTTCCTTACCAAGGAAGTGCTCTACCACTGAGCTATCGGGGCAGCGCGGGCTAGGTTACACGGTGGCCGCGGCCGGAGCGAAATCTCGCCGCCCGCACCCGGCTGACCCGCACGATCACGCGGCACCCGCCGCCGGGCGTCGCCGCCCGGCCCGGACCCGGCACCGCCCGGCCCCGTCGCACCCGCGGCACGCGACAGGGCGCCCTCCGTGAGGAGGACGCCCTGTCGTCCATCGCGTGGCGGGTGAGGGATTCGAACCCCCGTAGGCGATGCCAGCTGATTTACAGTCAGCCCCCTTTGGCCACTCGGGTAACCCGCCGGGGATGCGCGCACGGCGACTGCGTCCCCGTGCTGCGGATGGAAGGATAGCAACGGATCGGCCCCGGACCGCAATCGGCCCCCGGGGCGCACACCCGCAGCACCCGCACCGCACGGCAGGAGGAAGTCATGGCAAGCGAGTCGTCGTTCGACGTCGTCAGCAAGGTGGACCGGCAGGAGGTCGACAACGCGCTGAACCAGGCGGTCAAGGAGATCGCCCAGCGGTACGACTTCAAGGGCGTCGGCGCCTCGATCGCCTGGAGCGGCGAGAAGATCCTCATGGTCGCCAACTCCGAGGAGCGGGTGCGCGCCGTGCTGGACGTGTTCCAGACCAAGCTCATCAAGCGCGGCATCTCGCTCAAGTCGCTCGACACCGGCGACGGCGACCCGAAGCCGTCGGGCAAGGAGTACCGGCTCGAGGCGTCGGTCAAGGAGGGCCTGTCCTCCGAGATCGCCAAGAAGGTGACCAAGCTCATCCGCGACGAGGGCCCGAAGGGCGTCAAGACGCAGATCCAGGGCGACGAGGTCCGGGTCTCGGCCAAGAGCCGCGACGACCTGCAGTCCGTGATCGCGCTGCTCAAGGGCGCGGACGACATCGACGCGGCGCTGCAGTTCATCAACTACCGCTGACGCGGGCGCACGACGGCCCGGCCACCCCCGGCGTGGGGGGGCCGGGCCGTCGTCGCTCCGTCTGCGGTGCGCTCAGTAGCGCGTGACCGGGCCCCCGGTGCCGGCCATGCGCTCGAGCCGCGCGATGCGGTCGGCCATGGGCGGGTGGGTCGCGAACATCCGGCCGATGCCTGCGCCCTTGAACGGGTTGGCGATCATCAGGTGGGACACGTCGACGAGCTCGCGGTCCTGCGGCAGGGGCCGCGCCTGCGTGCCGGCCTCGAGCTTGCGCAGGGCGGACGCCAGCGCGAGCGGGTCGCCGGTGAGGGCCGCCCCGTCCTCGTCGGCGTCGTACTCGCGCGTGCGGCTGATCGCGAGCTGGATCATCGTGGCCGCCAACGGGGCGAGGAACACCATGAGCAGCGCCGCGATCGGGTTGCCACCGCGGTCGCGGTCGTTGCCGCCGCCGAAGAACAGGGCGAACTGCGCCACCGACGTGATGACGCCCGCGACGGCTGCGGCGATCGACGAGGTGAGGATGTCGCGGTTGTAGACGTGCATGAGCTCGTGCCCGAGGACACCGCGCAGCTCCCGCTCGTCGAGGATCTGCAGGATCCCGTCCGTGCAGCAGACGGCGGCGTTGCGGGGGTTGCGGCCGGTGGCGAACGCGTTCGGAGCGGCGGTCGGCGACACGTACAGCCGCGGCATGGGCTGCCGCGCGGCCGTGGAGAGCTCCCGCACGATCCGGTACATCGCGGGCTGCTCGATCTCCGACACCGGGCGGGCGCGCATCGCGCGGATCGCGATCTTGTCGGAGTTCCAGTACGAGTACGCGGTCATCGCGAGCCCGAACAGCGCGAACAGGAAGATGTAGCGCCCGTTCGCGACGAACGTGCCGATGCCGAGCAGCACCGCCCACAGGACGCCGAAGAGCAGCGCCGTCTTCAGGCCGTTGTAGTGCCGGTGACCCATGTCCGTCCTCTCGGTGCTCCACGCGGGTCGGTCGACTCGTCCCGCGTGGAGGACAACGCCGCGGCGGGCGCACTGGTTCCCCTACCCTGACCCCGCACGTCGTCGAACCCCGCCCCGGACCCCCTTGGAGAGCACCGTGCGCACCGCCCGCCTGATCGCCCTGGCCGCTGCGAGCGCCCTGGCGCTCGCCGCGTGCGCCCCCGCCGACAAGGAGCCCGCCGCGTCCGGCTCGCCCGCCGCCGACGGCTCGCTCGACACCCTGACCGACGGGGTCCTCACCATCGGCACGTCCGACCCCGGTTACGAGCCGTGGATCGTCGACAACGACCCGTCCACCGGCAAGGGCTTCGAGTCTGCCGTCGCGTACGCCGTGGCCGCGGAGCTCGGCTTCGACGCCGACCACGTCACGTGGGTCCCGGTGACGTTCGACCAGATCATCGCCCCGGGCGCCAAGTCCTTCGACGTCGCGATCAACCAGGTGTCGATCAGCCCGGAGCGCGCCGAGAACCTCGACTTCTCCTCGTCGTACTACGACACCGCGCAGGCCGTCGTGACCGTGGAGGGCAGCCCGGTCGACGACGCGTCCTCCCTCGCGGACCTCCGGGACGCGAGGATCGGCGCGATGGTCGGGACCACCAGCCTCGCGGTGGCGCAGGAGTCGATCGACCCGGCCACCGACATCCAGGTGTTCAACGACAACGACCAGGTCAAGCAGGCGCTGCAGTCCGGCCTGGTCGACGCGATCGTCGTGGACCTGCCCACCGCGCTGTACATCACGGCGGCCGAGCTCGACGGCGGCGTCCTCGTCGGGCAGCTGCCCGCGGGCGACGACCCGGACCAGCTCGGCCTCGTCCTCGACAAGGGCTCGGCGCTGACCGGCCCCGTCACGGACGCCGTCGACGCGCTGCGCGAGGACGGCACGCTCGCCGACCTCGAGGCCGAGTGGCTGACCGACGCGGCCGGCGCTCCCGTCCTGAAGTGATCCCGACGACGCCGCCGGACGGCGCCCGCCCCGCGTGGGTGCCGTCCGAGCGGCAGCGCGACCGGGACGCGTACCGGCGCACGCAGACCCGCCGCTCGACCCTCGTGGCCCTCGTGAGCACGGTCGTCGTGGCGGGGCTCGCCGTGCTCGGCCTCGTGTCGTCGCCCGGCTGGCCGCGGGTGCGGCAGTCGTTCCTCGACCCGGACGTGGCGTGGGCGTCGCTGCCGAAGATCGCCGAGGGGCTGTGGCTCAACGTGCGCGTCATGGCCGTGTGCGCCGTGCTCATCGTCGTGGTCGCGATGCTCCTGGCCCTCGCGCGGACGCTCCGCGGGCCGGCGTTCTTCCCGCTGCGGGCGCTCGCGACCGGGTACGTCGACGTGTTCCGCGGGCTGCCGCTCATCCTCGTGCTGCTGCTCGTCGGGTTCGGGCTCCCCGGGCTCCGGCTCCAGGGCATCCCGACGTCCGCCGTGGTGCTCGGCGGGCTCGCTCTCGTGCTGACGTACTCGGCGTACGTCGCCGAGGTGTTCCGCGCCGGCATCGAGTCCGTGCACCCCTCGCAGATCGCGTCCGCCCGGTCCCTCGGCCTGACGCGCGGGCAGACCCTCCGGCACGTCGTGCTGCCGCAGGCGTGGCGCCGGGTGGTCCCGCCGCTGCTGAACGACCTGGTGGCGCTGTCCAAGGACTCCGGCCTCATCTCGATCCTCGGGGCCGTCGACGCGGTCCGCGCCGCGCAGATCCAGACCGCCACCTACGCCAACTTCACGCCCTACGTCGTCGCGGGCGTGCTGTTCGTGCTGCTCACCATCCCGCTGACCCGGTTCACCGACGCGCTCGCCCGGCGCAGCGGCTGGCTCGGGTCGCAGGCGGGGCTCGCCGGGGCGGGGGCGATGCGGTGAGCGGGCGCGACGCGGTGACCGCCGGCGGTGCGGTGGGCGGGGACCGGACCGGGGCGCCGGGTGCCCCGCTGCTGCGCGTCGACGGGGTGCGCAAGGCGTTCGGCGACCACGTCGTCCTCGACGACCTCTCGCTCGACGTCGCGGAGCACCGGGTCGTCGTGCTGATCGGCGCCTCCGGCTCCGGGAAGTCGACGCTGCTGCGCTGCATCAACCTGCTCGAGGAGGTCGACGACGGCGTCATCGAGGTCGACGGCCAGGAGGTCACCGACCCGCGCGTCGACGCGAACGCGGTGCGCTCGCGGATCGGCATGGTCTTCCAGGCGTACAACCTGTTCCCGCACCTGCGGGTGCTCGACAACGTGGCGCTGGCGCCGCGGCTCGTCCACCGGGTGCCGCGCGCGGAGGCCCGTGACCGTGCGGCCGCGATGCTGGAGCGGGTCGGGCTCGGCGCGAAGGCGGGGGCGTTCCCCGACGAGCTGTCGGGCGGTCAGCAGCAGCGCGTCGCCATCGCCCGGGCGCTCGTGACGCAGCCGGCCCTCATGCTGCTCGACGAGGTGACGAGCGCCCTCGACCCGGAGCTGGTCGGCGAGGTGCTGGACCTGCTCGGCGAGCTCAAGGACGAGGGCACGACGATGGTGGTCGCCACGCACGAGATGGCCTTCGCCCGGCACGTCGCCGACGAGGTGTGCTTCCTGCACGCGGGCCGGGTGCACGAGCGGGGGCCGGCCGAGCAGGTGCTCGTCGACCCCCGCGAGGCCCGCACGCGCGAGTTCCTCCGGCGCTTCACGGCCTGACCCCCGGCACGGGCCGCCCACGCGACCCCGGCCCCCGGCTGCGGCCGGCTGCCTGCCTGCCTGTCTGTTTGCCTGTCTGTCTGTTTGCCTGTCTGTCTGCCTGCCTGTCTGTCTGTCTGCCTGTCTGCCTGCCTGTCCGCGCGATCGGATCCGAACGGCCGGACACACCCAGCGTGTCGGTGCGAACGGATCCGAACGGGTCCCGGTGGGCGAGCAGGTGACGGTGTGGGGACGCGGACTGGCCCGGGTGGGCGGGTCAGGCCTCGCCGGCCGCCTGGGCGAGGGCGATGCGGACCATCTCCTCGCGCGGCACGACCTTGACGCGATCGCGACCGTGCGGCTCGCCGAGCGAGCGCTCGTACGCGTCGAGCAGCTCCCAGCCGGCCCAGTGGATCGGGCGGGCACCCCGCGCGGTCAGCAGGTCGAGGACCGACTGCGGGTCGGGCTCCGCGGCGGAGAGGAACGGGTTGCCCAGGTCGCTGACGTCGCCGGCGTCCTCGACGAGGTGCCGGATCGTCTCGCTCGCGTCGGACTTGGTGTGCCCGATGAGGCCGACCGGCCCGCGCTTGATCCAGCCGGTGGTGTAGACGCCCGGCACGGGCTCGCCGTCGACGTCCACGACCCGGCCCTCGCGGTTCGCGATGACCCCCGCCGCCTCGTCGAAGGGCACGTCCACCAGCGGGGAACCGAAGTACCCGACCGCCCGGTACACGGCCTCGACCGGCCAGTCGTGCGTCTGCCCGGTGCCGGCGACCGTGCCGTCGCCGGCCAGCGCCGTGCGCTCCGTCCGCAGGCCGACCACGTGGCCGTCCTCGCCGAGCACCTCGACGGGCCTGTGCAGGAAGTGCAGGTGGATGCGGCGGCTCGCGGTGAGCTCCTCCGGCTCCTTGAGCGTCCAGTCGGTCAGGGTCTTGACGACCTGCTTCGTCTGGTTCGACGAGTGGATCGCCGCCATGGAGCCCTCGTCGAAGTCGAAGTCCTCCGGGTAGACGACGACGTCGACGTCCGGCACGTGCCCGAGCTCGCGCAGCTCCAGCGGGGAGAACTTGGCCTGCGCCGGGCCGCGCCGGGCGAACACGTGCACGTCGGTGACCGGGCTGGCCTTCAGGCCGTCGTAGACGTTCTGCGGGACCTCGGTCGGCAGCAGGTCGTCGGCGTGCTTCGCGAGCATGCGGGCGACGTCGAGCGCCACGTTGCCCGCGCCGAGCACCGCGACGTGCTGCGCGGTCAGCGGCCAGGTGCGCGGGACGTCCGGGTGGCCGTCGTACCAGGACACGAAGTCCGCGGCGCCGAACGACCCCTCCAGGTCGATGCCCGGGATCGGCAGGTCCGCGTCCTTGATCGCGCCCGTCGCGAAGATCACGGCGTCGTAGTGCCGGCGCAGGTCGTCGAGCTTGAGGTCCTCGCCGTAGTCCACGTTGCAGATCAGCCGGATGTCACCGCGCTCCAGCACCTTGTGCAGGGCGACGATGATCTGCTTGATCCGCGGGTGGTCGGGCGCCACGCCGTACCGGACCAGACCGAACGGCGCGGGCAGCCTCTCGATCAGGTCGATGGACACGTCCAGGCCGGAGCGGGACAGGATGTCCGACGCGTAGATCCCGGCGGGTCCGGCACCGACGACGGCCACACGGACAGGGCGGTTCGAGCTCACGCAGGTCCTTCCTCCGAGGTCCCGGCGCGGCACGGCCCCGGCGGCGTCGGGAGGACGTCCCGGCCGGAGCCCGGCGCGGCGCGCACAGGATGACACTGCCAGTGTAGGACGGCCTAACCTCTGCCGGAGGTGCGCGACTTCCTGCCGTTCTCCGAGGCCCGGCCCGGCAGGTGCCGGCACTGTCCCCGGAGGGCGTTAGCGTCTGCTCGTGACCACCCCGTCCCCGGCGGCCGGCGCCGCCCCGAGCACGACCGCGGCCGTCTCCCCCGCGCCGCCCTCCTCGCCCGCCGCCCCCGCGGCGCTCGACCCCCGCGGGCTCGCCGCCGGCGCCGGCGCCTACCTGCTGTGGGGCGTCCTTCCGCTGTACTTCGAGCTCCTGAAGCCGTCGGGTGCGACCGAGATCGTCGCCCACCGCGTGCTGTGGTCCCTCGTGTTCTGCGCTGCCGTGCTCTCGGTCACGCGGACGTGGCGCGCCCTGGGCGTCGTGCTGCGCTCCGGCCGGACCCTCGCTCTGCTCGCCGCCGCGGCCGTGCTGCTCGCGGTCAACTGGCTGACGTTCGTGTTCTCCGCGCTCAGCGGGCACGTCGTCGACGCGGCGCTCGGGTACTTCATCAACCCCCTGGTCACCGTCCTGCTGGCCGTCCTGGTGCTGCGCGAGCGGCTGCGGCGGCTGCAGTGGGTCGCCCTCGGGTTCGGGGTCGCGGCCGTCGTCGTCATCACGCTCGGCCTCGGTCGGCTGCCGTGGGTCGCGCTCACGCTGGCCGGGTCGTTCGGGCTGTACGGGCTGCTGAAGAACCGCGTCGGGCGCAGCGTGGCGGCGGCGCCCGGGCTCGCGGCCGAGACGCTCGTGCTGGCGCCGGCGTCAGCCGTCTACCTCGTGTGGCTCCAGGGCACCGGCGACGCGACGTTCAGCGCCGACGGCACCTGGCACGCTCTCGCGCTCGCCGGCACCGGCATCGCGACGGCCCTGCCCCTGCTGCTGTTCGGCGAGGCCGCCCGGCGCCTCCCGCTCAGCGTCGTCGGCAGCCTGCAGTACCTCGCACCGGTGCTGCAGCTCGTCATCGGCGTGCTCGTCCTGCACGAGACGATGCCGCCCGCGCGGTGGTGGGGCTTCGGGCTGGTGTGGGTCGCGCTCGTGCTGCTCACGGTCGACGGGGTGCGGGCGCGGCGGGCGTCGGTGCTGCGGCTCGCGGACCTCGCGGCGCGCTGAGCCCGCGGCGGGCAGTCGGCGAGCGGTCAGCCCCGGCCTGACGGGAACTGCCTCGCGCCCTGCTCGGCGAGCCGGATCAGGTCGTCGAGATCGGCGGGCGCGTCATCCCCGTCGGTCTCGAACCCCACCGCCAGGACCCGCGCGTCGTCGAGCGGCATCACCGCGAACTCACCCCAGTGGCCGTCCGAGTCCTGTGTGCGCCACGCGACGACCCGGGAATCCCCGGCGTCGATGCCCGAGATGGCCTCGCCCGCCTCGATGAGCGTCGAGCACAGCTCAGCCGACGACACGAACTGGTCGATCTGCTCACCGGCGTCGATACGGCGACCCGACAGGTCCAGGATCGTGGCTCCGACCGTCGAATCACCGCCCAGCTCCAACCACGTCCCACGCTCCGGCGCCTGCATGCGGTAGGCGGGGCTGAGCCCTTCGCACCACGTCCAGTTCCGCACGATCCCGTGACACGTCCACGAACCACCGTGCGGCGGCTCGGCACGGCGCGGCGCGCGGGAGGGTCAGCGGCGCCGGCGGCGGCCGACGACGCGGCCCGCGAGGGCGGCCAGCAGCACGAGCGCGAGCCCGGCGATCCCCCACCACGTGGCGCCCCGGCGCGCGGCGGCCAGCGGGTCCGTGCGCGGAGACACGTCGATCGTGCGCGGCTCGGGGGTAGCGGCGGCGTCGGTGCCGTGCAGGGGGCTCGGCGGTCCGACCGCGGTGCCGTCGTCGACGAAACCCAGCGCCTCGGCGGGCCGGACGACGCCCCAGCCGACCAGGTCGTCCCGCTCGCCGGGCTGCGTGCGGGCGGCGGTCACCTCGAGGCGGTGCGCCCACTGCTCGGGGGTCTCGTCGGGGTACCGCTCCGCGAGGAGGGCCGCCGCCGCGCTGACGTACGCCGTCGCGAAGCTGGTGGAGACGTTCTCGCCCGACAGCAGGCAGTCGCCGGCCGCGTGGTAGGTCGTCAGCACGTTCGTCCCCGGTGCGGCGACGTCCACGTGCTCCCCGTGGACCGCGTCCGCGGACGGCGCGTCGTCCACGTCGACCGCGGTGACCGCGAGCGCGCCGTCGTACGCCGCCGGGTACCGGGGTCCGTCCGTCTCGTCGCTGCTGGTGGTGCGGTTGCCCGCGCTCGCGACGACGAGCGCGCCGGCGGCGGTGGCCCGGGCGACGGCGTCGCGCAGCGCCGGGGTGTCGGTGGGCGTGCTCATCGAGACGTTGACGACCTGCGCCCCGGCGGCGACGGCGGCCTCGATCCCGGCGGCGATCCGCCCGGCGTCCGGCGCCACGCCCTGCTCCCGCGCCCGGTCGTCGTCGGCGTAGTACACGCGCACCGGCAGGATCTCGGCGTCGGGGGCCAGCCCGACCACGCCGGAGCCGTCCACGGGCCGTGCGGCGATCTGGCCGGCGACGGCGGTGCCGTGGCCCGCGGTGTCCGTGCGCCCGCCGGGGTCGCCGCTGACCGCGACGAGGTCCACGCCGGGCTGCACCGCGTCCGCGAGGTGCGCGTTGCGGGCGTCGACCCCGGAGTCCACGACGGCGACGAGGACGCCCCGGCCCGTGGCGGTGTCCCAGGCACGTTCGGCGGACAGCCGCGCGAGCGCCTGCGGCCGCTCGGTGCAGTACGCGACGCGATCGGGGGTGCACTGCTGGTCGGGCGCGGCGGTCGCGACGGTCGCGGGCACGGCGGCAGCGCGACCCGGGAACGCAGGTGCGGCGGACGCGGGCTGCGCGGCGGGCGCGAGCAGCAGCGCCGCCCCGACCAGCCCGGCGGCCGCCCGGCGACGCCCGGCGGGCACGCCGCTCACGAGTCCCCGGCGCCGCCCGACGCGGCGGTCGCGCCCGACGCGGCGGTCGCGCCCGACACCTCCGTGGCGGCGGCCTCGACCGTCAGCGACGGCCCCCTCGGCAGCAGTGCCGCCCACGCCGGCGGCACGGGCGTCACGTCCTCGGGCTCGTAGCCGAGCCGGGCGAGCACCTCGTCGCTCGCGTCCGGCACGGGGTACGCGCGCCCGGAACCGTCGACGAGGCTGACGGTCGCCGTCCCGCCCTCGGAGGTCTGCGCCCGCACGAGTGCACCGGAGCCCGGGGCGACGCGCACGCCCGGCTCGACGTCGCCGTCACGGAGCACGAGGTCCACGCCGCCGTCGTCACCCGTACGGAGCACCGCGCACGGCACCTGGCCGGCCATCGCGGGGAGCGTCGGCACGGTCGCAGGCAGGTCCGCGGGCGCGACCGGCGTCGTCGAGGTCCGGACCTCCCCGATGTCCGAGGCGCTCACCCGCAGCGGCTCCGCCGCCAGGTCGCCCGCGCCCAGCAGGTACAGCGGGTAGGCGAGGTCGCTCAGCGGGGCCAGCTCGCCGCGGGCGTCGACGACGTAGCGCCGGTCGCCCTCCCCGGTCCCGGTGACCTCCACCAGCGTCCCGACGCGCGTGTCCACGGGCAGCCCGCCCTCCGGCAGCGCGGGCTCGCCCGCACCCTCGACGGTCAGCGGCGCCAGGTCGGAGCCCAGCGGGAAGAGCGTCAGCCAGTCGGCGCCCGCCTGGACCGGGGTGGCCGTGTCGAGGCCGAGCGCGCGCAGCACCGCGGCCTCGTCGGACTCCGGGACGGCGTGACGCACGCCGCCGGCCACGAGGTGGAGCTCCCCGGCGACCTCCACCAGCACCCCCGCGTCGGGGTCGACGTCCGGGGCCGGCGCCTCCGGGTCGAGGTCGAGGGTCGTGCCGCCGTCCGGGGTTACGCAGGACGCCCACCCGGTGGCGGTGAGCCGGCTCGGGAGCGGGAGCTCGTCGGGCGCTCCCGGGATGCCGATGGTGGCCCCGCGGGGGGCGTCGGTGATGTCGTCCTCGCCGACGTCGACCACGTGGAACGAGCCCGAGTCGAGCACCAGGCGCGCGCTCGTCACGTTGAGCACCGGGTGCAGGGTCCCCTGGATCCCGACGTACCGGCTGCCGTCGTCCTCGACGATGACGAGCGACTGGTCGTCCCAGCCGTCCGGCAGGGACGGGCTGAGCAGGCCGAGCCCGAGGCTGCCCAGCACCAGCAGCACGGTCAGCGACACCCCGGCGACGACGCCGCGCAGCGGCTTGGTGGGCTCGAGCTCCCGGCCGCCGGGCGCACCGCTCGTGAACGCCGTGAGCAGCCGGCGACGGCTGTAGGTCTGCGCCTCGACGAGGTCGCGCTTGGAGGCCACGGCTCAGACCAGGCCGGCGGCGGTCACGCCGAGCGGGAGCAGCAGCGCGAGGCAGGCGATCTCGAGGAAGTCGCCCAGCCGCGCGAGGCCGACACGACGCCGCGGCGCCACGAGTCCGAGCCCGATGACGACGGCCGCAGCGGCGCCCGCCAGCACGACCAGCGCCGGGCGCCACGACGGGTGCTGCGTCGCGGCGACCACCGCCACGACGACCAGCACCAGCACGGACATGCCGACCGTCAGCAGCACGTCCAGACGGGAGTACGTCTGCCGTGTGGCCAGCAGCAGCCCGGCGGCGGCGAGCACGAGCAGCAGGGTCCCGGCGACGCCGGTCGCGACGACGGCGGGGGCGGCGAGCACCGCCAGAGCTCCGATCGCGACGCGGAGCGCCACCTGCACGCGGTGCCCGGCGGCGAGCTGCGCCCGCACCTGCCCCGGGCCCACCGGCTGCGGGTCCGCGAGGATCTCGGCGTCGTTGCGCGGCGAGACGACCCGCAGCGGCGTGCTCGACAGCGCCAGCCAGGGCACCCCGATGCTGGCCGTGGCGACCGCGGCCACGACGACGGCCAGCACCTCGCCGGGCTCGGCACCCGTCAGCGCGATGGCCGTCCCGGCGACGGCGACCGCGAGCCCGCCGGCGAGCGGCGCGGCGCCGAGCTCGCGGTGGTCCACCAGGGCCGGCATGCCGAGCAGTCCGGCGACCAGCACACCCGTACCGGCCAGCGCGGCCGGCCACCCCCAGGACGGCGCCTGCGTCGTGGCGGTCAGCCCGGCGACGCCCGCGAGCACGGGGGCGACCAGCACGAGGACGCGGCCCGCGGCCGGCTCCGTGCCCACGCGGCCGACGACGGCACCGGCGACGAGCGCCAGCAGCGAGCCGAGCCCCGCGACGACCGGCGGCACCAGGGAGGCACGGTCCGCGCCGAGCAGCAGCGCCGCCCCGGCGAGCAGCAGCGCGGCAGAGGCCCACGCGGCGCTCAGCGCCGAGTCGCGCGGCGTCCACGGGGCGTACTGCTGCTCGACGGCGTCCGCGACGGCCTCCACGACGTCGTCGTAGATGCGCTCCTGCTCGCGCCGGGCGCCCGACTCCAGGGACAGCACCGCCCCGTCCTCGACGCCCTCGGCGAGGAGGCTCCGGGCGGAGTCAACGGGCGTGCCGTCTGCGCGGACCAGGCGGTACCCGCCGTGCGCGGTCGTGGCGTCCAGGAGGCCGAGCGCGCGGGCCAGGCCCGGCAGCACCTCGGCCATCGGCACGGCGCCCGGGATCCCGAGGTCGAGCCGCCGGTCCCCCGCGGTCACCGACACCCGCACGAGCGTCCCGACGGACGTCGTGGAGGCGGAGGCGTCTGTCATCGGGTCCCCTGTACTCCCTGGGCAGGTCGGCGGTCAGCATAGCGACGGCTCACGGAACCGCCCGTCGGACCGAGCACGCTCCCCGGGTGGTCGCGCCCGACCGGGTGGTCGCCGACGGCGTTCGACCGACTGGCCGTCACTCCTGCGGTGCACGGCCAACACGACAATCGGGACGACTCGGCGCAGAACAGCACCCCCGTCTGGGCCGATCGGGTGAAGCGCAGCACCAGTCAGCGTGAGCGTCCACAGGCTGCGTGATCTGGAGTGACGCTCGTCGAAGCCCTGGGCTAGCCTCCTGAACGGTCCCAGGGGTCGATCCGGTCCTTGGTTCTGCGGCGCCGCAGGGGTGCACGCACCGAGCAGGCCCGCAGGGCCGTGGCAGGGGAGGTGACATGGCAGCAGAGGTCTCCGCAGCAGATGGCGCGCTCAAGCAGGGCGCCGACGCGGTCGCCCAGAGTCGTGGGGAGCTGCAGCGCGAGCTGAGCGCCCTCGAGGGCAAGCTGTCCGGGATCGGGTCGCACTGGCAGGGCCAGGGCGCCGTGGCGTTCACCGCGCTGATGGCGCGCTGGCGCGAGGACGCGAACACGATCGTGTCCGCCCTCAACGAGTTCGAGGCCAACCTGCTCTCCTCGCAGTCGACGTACACCGCGTCCGACGAGGCCCAGCAGTCCACGTTCAGCCGCCTGCAGGGCCGGCTGGGCTGACCCGGGAAGGACGAGACGATGGCTGATCTCAAGGTCAACTTCGGCGGTCTGTCGACCGCCGCCGCGGACATCCAGACCTCTGCGGGCAACATCGAGTCCCGCCTGGCGGACCTCGACCGGTCGCTCCATCCCCTCAAGGCCAACTGGTCCGGTGAGGCGTCCACCGCCTACACCGCCGCCAAGGCCAAGTGGGAGGCCGCGCTCACCGACATGAAGGCGCTCCTCGCCGACGTCGGCCGTGCGGTGTCCACCTCCGGGGAGGACTACCAGTCCACCGAGCGAGCCAACGCCGCCCGCTGGTGACCACCCGGCGCTGCGCACCGCGCAGCGCCACCCAGCACCACCCGCGCGGTCGCGTCCGCCGTCCCACCGACGGCCGGGCGCGACCGCGCGGAGCACGGGCGCCGCGGGGGCGGCGCGCCGAGACTTCACGCGGAGGACGGACGTGGCAGGGGACGTCGAGGTCAGGACGCAGGTCCTGGAGGCCCGACTGCGGCAGCTCGTGAGGCTGTTCGACGACACGGACCAGCTCAAGACCCGCATCCAGACGCTGCGGTACAACCAGAGCGGCGGCGTGTGGCCGGAGATCCCGAGCGTCCAGGCGTTCGCGGCCCGGTACCGCGGGGCGCTGGAGCTCGTCGAGCAGCGCCTCGAGGTCATCCGGACCACCATCGACGCCTGCCGACAGGCCCTGGCCGACAGCGCGCTGTCGCTCGAGCAGCAGGACGCCGCCATCCAGGAGCAGTTCCGCCTGCTCACCGAGCGCCTGGAGGCGACGCCCGTGCCCGAGGCGCTGGTCGCGGGTGCCGTCGCGGCCGGTCGACTCGGCCGGTCCGCGTTCTGATGCGCCTCGCGCCGCGCCGCGCGGGCGCCGTGGTCGCCGCCGTCGCACTGATCGCCCTCGGGGGGGCCAGCCCGGCGTCCGCCGCGGTGCCCGGCGCCGACGACGGCCGCTGGTACTACGAGGCCACCAGCATGGCGGAGATCCACCAGCGGACGACCGGCGAGGGCATCACCGTCGCCCTGCTCGACGGCCCCGTGAACATCGACGTGTCCGACCTCGCCGGTGCCGACATCCGTCCCCACGAGCCCTCGTACTGCGCCGAGACGCCCGGCGGCGAGCCGTACCCGGCCACCTCAGCCGCACCGGACGCACGCCACGCGACGTCGATGGCGACCGTGCTCGTCGGCAGCGACGCGGGCCTTGACGGCCAGCCCGGCATCCCCGGTATCGCACCGGGTATCACCCTGCGCACCTACGCCTCGTACTTCGACAGCCTCCCCTGCAAGTCCCCGACGGGGGGCAGCTGGCTGGCAGACGACCCCATCAGGGACGCGGTCGCCGAGGGGGCGGACATCATCTTCGTCCCAGGCACCCAGGACATGTCTGCCAGCGTCATCGCGGAGGCGCAGCGGGCCGGGGTGATCGTCATCGGCGCAGCCGGCAACGACGGCAGCTTCGTCTGGGGCATGCCCGCGGCCTTGAACGGCGTGGTCGCCACCGGCACCCTGACACCCGACCAGACCCTCGATCCCGGGAGCCCCGACGGCGAGCGCCTCGGCGTCGTGGCGCCGGGCTCCCAGTTCCGCTCCCTCTCGCCGACGTGGGACAGCTACGGCATGTCGACGGGCTCCTCGAACTCCGCGGCGTACACCGCGGGTGCCCTCGCGCTGCTGTGGTCGCTCTACCCGGATGCCACCGACGGGCAGATCCTCCAGGCCCTGGTGCGGACCACGGACGGCGAGGTCAAGGACACCTGGACGCACGACCCCGACTGGGGCTACGGCGTCGTCAACGCCCGGGTGCTGATGACCGTGGACCCGACCACCTTCCCCGACGTGAACCCGTTCGTCGACGACGACCCCAATGCGATGCCGACCGCTGCGGAGATCCTGGGCCAGGCCGAGCCGACCTCGCCCACGAGCGGCGACGAGCCCAGCGCGACCGCCACCCCCGAGGACGTGCCCGGCGACGCCTCCGGTACCCGCCCTGCCTCGCCGGGCACTGCCGCAGATGGCATTGGCGTCATCCTCGGGGCGGCAGCCGGCGTGGTGGTGCTCGGCGCCACCGTGGCGATCGTCCTCGCACGCCGCCGCCGGGAGCCGGCGGTGGCCGGCTCCGACCACCACGACGCACCGCCGACCGACACGAGGGGGAACCATGGGTGAGCGCGCAGAGCAGCTCGGACGGACTCGGGAGGCCGACCTCGGCGTGATGGACATGTCCGTGCGGCAGCTCTCGGCCTACTCGTCGGACATCGAGCCCACCGTCGAGACACTCCGGGCCGTCGGGAGCGACACCGGCATCGAGGGCGCCAGCTCCGACGCCGCCGCCATCCAGGAGCAGTTCCGTCCGCTCACCGAGCGCCTGGAGGCCGCCCCTGTCCCCGAGGCGCCTGTCGCGGTCGGCCGGCTCGGCCGGTCCGCTTTCTGATGCGCCTCGCGCCGCGCCGCGCGGGCGCCGTGGTCGCCGCTGTCGCACTGATCGCCCTCGGTGGCTCCACCACCGCGTCCGCCGCCGTGCCCGGGGCCGACGACGGCCGCTGGTACTACGAGGCCACCAGCGTGGCGGAGATCCACCAGCGGACGACCGGCGAAGGCATCACCGTCGCCCTGATCGACGGGCGCGTGAACACAGACGTGTCCGAGCTCGCCGGTGCCGACATCCACCCCCATGAACCGTCCTACTGCGCGGGGACGACCGGCGGGGATCCCTATCCAGGTACGTCGACCGAACCGGATGCGCGCCACGCCACGTCGATGGCGACCCTGCTCGTCGGCCGCGACGCCGGCCTCGACGGGCAGCCCGGGATACCCGGCGTCGCCCCCGGGATCACCCTGAACACGTACGCCTCGTACCTCGAAGGCCTTCCGTGCGAGACCCCCCGCGGGGACGGGGACCTCTCGGACGACACCGTCCGCGACGCGATCACCGACGGAGCGGACATCATCGTGGTCCCCGGGACCCAGTACATGTCCGCGACGGTCGTCGCCGAGGCGCAGCGGGCCGGGGTGATCGTCGTCGGCGCGGCCGGGAACGACGGCGGCGCGATCACCGGCATGCCTGCCGTGTTCAACGGAGTCGTCGCGACGGGCACCCTGACCCCAGACCAGACACTCGACCCCGGGAGCACCTCGGGGGACCGCCTGGGCGTCGTCGCGCCGGGCTCGCGGTTCCGCGCGCTCACTCCCACCTGGGACGGCTACGAGACGGCGAGCGGGTCCTCGAACTCCTCGACGTACACCGCGGGAGTTCTCGCCCTGCTGTGGTCGCTGTACCCGGAGGCCACGGACGGCCAGATCCTCCAGGCGCTGGTCCGCACGACCGACGGCGAGGTCAAGGACACGTGGACGCACGACCCCGCCTGGGGCTACGGCGTGGTCAACGCCCGCGTGCTGATGACCGTGGACCCCACCACCTTCCCTGACGTCAACCCGTTCGTCGACGACGACCCGAACGCGATGCCGACCGCAGACGAGATCGGCGGTACGGCCGAGACGACCGCACCCGCGACCGACGACGAGACCGGCGGCACCCCCGACCCCGAGGGCGCGCCGGGCGACGCCTCCGGCACCGACGCCACGCCGCCGGCCACGACCGGCCCGGGCATCGGTGCCGCGCTCGGTGCCGCCGCGGGCGTCGTGGCGCTGGGCGCCGTCATCACCCTTGTTCTCGCACGCCGCCGCCGCGAGCCGGCAGTGGCCGGCTCCGACCACCACGACGCACCGCCGACCGACACGAGGGGGAACCATGGGTGAGCGCGCAGAGCAGCTCGGACGGACTCGGGATTTCGACCTCGGCGTGATGGACACGTCCGTGCGGCAGCTCTCGGCCTACTCGTCGGACATCGAGCCCACCGTCGAGACACTCCGGGCCGTCGGGAGCGACACCGGCATCGAGGGCGCCAGCTCCGACGCCGCGGCCGACCGGTTCGCGGGGCTCGCGCGCGAGGTCGCGGCCGTCGCCGACTACCTGTCGAGCCTCGCCGATGCCGGCGCTCGCTCCACCACGGCGATCGTCGCAGCGAAGACTGCGTACGCCAACCTCCCCGACGGGGAGCTCACGTTCGCCGAGCGCGCCGGCCTGACGGCCGCCGCGACCGTCGCACTCCCCGGCTTCGGCACCGTGACGGGCATCGCCGCCGGCGAGATCCTCTCCCGTCAGCGGGAGCAGGAGCGCGAGGCGAGGGCAGCTGCAGCTCTGCGGCAGCTCGACGCGTCGATGGGCGCGATCAACGTCGATCCTCCGCGGCGCCATGACTGGAACGACTTCACGCCCGGCACCGGCACGACCGACCCGAGCGGGCCGACGGGCAGCACCGGCAGTCGCAGCGGACCCGACGGCTGGACGGGCACGAGCGGCACTGGCGGCCGCACCGTGGGCGCCCCGACCCCGACGCCGGGCGGGGGCACCGTGGACATCGGGTGGACTCCCGGCGGCGGCTCGGGCAGCGGGAACGGCGGCGGCGGGTCCGGCACCGGCGGCGGTGGCTCCGACGGCGGGTCGGTCGGCCCGGGCTGGCAGCCCGGCGGCGGGTCCGGCTCCGGTTCCGGCGGCGGCAGCGGCTCGGGCGGCGGCTCCGGGACCGGCGGCGGCTACGTGCCCGGGACGGGCGACGGGAGCTCCTCCGACGGTCTCGTCGGCGGGACGGTGCCCGGCTCGGGCGGCGGAGGCAGCGGCGCCCACCTCGGCGGCCCCGGCGGCTCGGCGTGGGGCTCCGGCGCGAACGGCCTGTCCGGCCTCGGTGCGGGTGGCCTCGCCGGCGGCCTGACGGTCGGTGGCGCCGCGCTCGGCGGCGCCGGGCTCAGCCGGCTCGCCGGAGGCGGCGGAGTCGGCGTCGGCGGCGTCGGGGGGATCGGTGGCGCCGGTGGGTCGGGCGCCGGCATCCCCCTGGGGACGGTCGGCGCGGGCTCGTCCGGCTCGGGTCTGTCCGGGTCGACGTCCGCCCTCGTGCAGGGCTCGCAAGCGGGTGCCACGGGTGCCGGCGCGTCGGGTGCGCGGTCCGGCGGCATGCTCGGCGCCCCGATGGGCGGCGGTGCCGGGGCCGGGTCGTCGAAGGGGTCGAAGCGCCGCGGTTCCGACGGTCTGCTGGCGCCGGACATCGACGTCGAGGAGGGCGCCGAGCGTCCCGACCTCGGTGTGGCGGCAGGCGCCGGGGGCCGCGACTCCCTGCGTACCACCCCGGTCGAGGAGCGCCCGTCCTCGGGCGACGTCGACCCCGACGAGTGGTGAGGGTCCGACCGACGTGAGTGACGACCCCGAGCCGCTCGCCGACCTCCGGGACGATCTGGATCGGCGCGCGCAGGTCTACGAGCGCGCCGTCGACGCGGGCCCCCCGGTCGCGGGCGCGGACGAGACCGGACAGCTGAGCGTGCTCCTCGGCGCGGACGGCCGGCTCCACCGGGTCAAGTTGACCAGCACCTGGCGCAACGTCCTGGCACCAGCCGATCTCGGCCCTGCCCTGGTCAGCGCGGTGGCCTCGGCTGCCACCGCACGGCTCCGCTCCTGGGCGGAGCAGGTCGCCGACGACGACTCGACGCCGCTGACACGACCGGCTCCGCCCAGGAGCACCAGTCTCGCCGCCGACCTGGCCGACATCGTGAGCGCACGCGGTGATCGGCTGGACGCCCGGTACGCGATGCGGTCGCTCGCGGAGATGCTCCGGGAGATCAACGCGGAGCTCGACACGGCGCTCGAGCAGGTCCAGCAGCGCGCGTCGCGGGAGCACGCGGGTCGGAGCTCGGACGGCCACGTGCGCGCCTGGGCGGACGGTTCGGGGTCCCCTGTGCGGGTGGAGGTCGACGAGGGCTGGGCTGCACGAGCCCACGGCACGAACATCTCACGGGAGATGACGCAGGCGGTGCACGCTGCCGCCGCGGCTGCCGCCGCGGCTGCACCGGCCTCGTTGCTCGACGGCACCGCACTGGGGGCGATCGCGGCCGACGTCGCCGACGCGCGGGGTCTCGCGGCCCGCCTCGGTGTGCTGTGAAGGCGGGAGGACGGCGATGAGCGTCACGGCCGCTCTGGACGCGCTGACCGCCGACGCGGCGCTCTGGGACGACACCGCGGACGGGCTCGAGGACGCGAGGACGCGCGTGATCGGCCTCCACGTGCGCCCCCGGGCCTTCTCGTTCGCCGCTCTCAGCGTGGCGGACACCTACGAGTCCCTCCGGGCCCAGGTCGAGCGCCTGCTCCAGGAGGGTGAAGCCGCGAGCGGCGGTGCCGCCACCGCCCTGCGACGGGTGCGCGCGACGTACGAGGGCGCCGACCAGGACGCCCGCGACAGGATCGCCGGCCTCTGGACCTGGGACCACTGAGAGGAGCTGCGATGGACGAGGTGGTCGCCGAGATCACGGAGCTGCGCGAGCGGCTCGACCGCAAGGTCGCCGAGCTGGCTGCGGCCGTGAGCTCCGCGCTGCGGGCGGTGCCGGATCTCCTCACGTGGGTCGTCGAGCGGGTCGAGGACGGCTGGAACGCGTTCGTGCGCCGGTTCCGCGAGGTGACGCTGTGGATCGGGGACAAGCTGCTGTACGCCGGGGACCCCGGGGAGCTCACCGAGACGCGCGACGCCTGGCATGCGGAGGTCGCCGCGGTGACGTCCGCCCTGGCGGAGAGGCTCGACGCCGGCGACCTGCGCACCGACGACGCGTGGGACGGCGCGGCCGCCGAGCAGTACCGCCAGAAGGTGCCCGAGCAGCAGGCGGCCCTCCGGGCCGTCCGTGACGAGTTCACGGCAGGTATCACCGCGGCCCTCGACCAGGTGCGGGACGGGATCGTCGTGTTCTGGTGCGGTGTCGGAGCGGCGGTCTTCTCCCTGCTCGCGGGGATCGGCGGCGCGATCGTCGCGACGGGGACGATCATCGGTCTCCCAGCAGCTCCGGTCCTCGCCACTCTCGCGGCGCTCACTGCGCTCATGGAGCTGGGCGGGACGCTCCTCGTCCTCACGTCGAAGGCGTCGTCCGCCGAGAACACGCTCAACGGGGTCGCGTCCTCGGGCCTGACCGCCTGGCCGTCCTTCGCGCTGTCATGAGCACGGCACCAGTCCTCATGACACCCGAAAGAGCCCGCCGCAACGCCCTGGTCTGCGCGATCGCATCGCTTCTCGCCGCACCCTTCGCGCTCGCGACGGGTGTCCTGACCGCGGTGTACGGCACCGAACCAGACCTCCGCCTCGCGGCGTGGGCGGCAGCGCTCACCGGGGTCGGGCTCGGCACCTCCGCCTGCGGCTTCGCGGTGGTCGCAGGGCGGGCCCCTGTCGCTTCCTCCTTCGTCCTGGTCTGCCTGACACCGTTGCTCGCGCTCGGTGGCTTGGTGCACGGCGTCGCGCGGGTGGCGGGCGGTGCCGGCTCACTCCTGCTGTCGGTCACCACACCCGTCATCGTCGGTCTCGGGGTCGCGCAGCTCGCCGTCTTCGTCCACCAGGCGGCGCGCACCATGGCGCTCGCGTCCGCGGCCCGGGCGGGCGGCGCACGCCCGCCTCGCTGAACAGACTCGGCGAGCTCCCGCGGCGCTGACGTCACGCGGTGCGGACCACCCGGGCCGCCGAGCGCCGAGGGGCATCCATCGGGCCCGGGAAGCTCAGCCGCGCGGCGTCGGGGCGTCGATCCGGACGCCGCGGTCACCGACCTGGATCGTCGAGCCCGACGGCACCGGCACGCGCTGGTCAGAGGGGACCGGCACCACGCGGCCGCTCGGCAGGCGCAGGGTCGTGCCGTTGCCCGAGCCCGCGTCGGACACCCAGAACGTCCCCGCCTCGATGCCGAACCGCGCGTGCGTGCGGGAGACGCTCCGCTCGGGGTCCTCGACGACGATCACGTGGTCGCAGCGCTCGCCCGGGGTGGGACGCGGCGCGCGGCCGATGAGGCCCGGACCGGTCACGGACATGACCTGGCCCGTGTCGAGGGTGACGAGGAACGGCGCCGGCTGCGCCCGGTCCACCGCGCGTGAGGCAGCTGCGGGCGCGGGCTCGACCGGGGCCGGACCGGGCACGACCGGCCGGATCCCCGCCGAGGACGGCGCCTGCGCGGTGGGCGCCGGGGTGGACGGCACCGAGGTGGGCGGGGTCGGCGCGGCCGCGGCCGGGCCGACCGGCGACGGAACCCCCGACCCCGGGCGTGTGGACGACGACCCCGCCGCGGCGGGGGACGCCTGCTCCGCGGCAGCGCGGGCGGCGCGGCGGCCGGCGGGTGCGGGCGGGTGCGCTGCCGCGCCCGCCGGGACGGCGCCGGACGGAGCAGCGGGCACGGAGCTGGGCGGCGTCGTCGTGGCGGCACCCGGGCCCGGGCCGGCACCGCCCGCAGCCGCGGCCGGCGACACCGCGGGGCCGCCGGGCACCCCGGTCGCGTACGCGTCGGGTCCGGGCGGCGCGGCCGGCCCCGCCACACCTCCCGGGGTGCTCGTCGCCCACGACCCCGGCCCACCGACCTGCGACGCGACCGACGCGACCGGCCCGGGCACCGCGGAGCCGCGCGGTTCCGCGACGGCCCCCGCGCGCTCGCGCTCCGCGGCGTCCGACACGGCCTCGGCGGCGCGCTCGTGCGCCCGGACGTCCACGACGACCGCCCGGCCGACGCGGTCGTGCCAACCCTGCGCGCGTCCGGTGCGGTCGAACGCTCCGGACGCGACGACGACCCACTGCCCGAGTCCCGCGACGGCGTGGCCGGCGGTGAGCACCAGACCGCGCAGGAACGCGCGGGCCGGCCCGACGGAGTACGGGGTCTCCTCGCGGGCCGTGCGCAGCCCGAGCGCGGTGTTGCCGAACGTGCGGCCCGTGTGCGCCTCCCAGACGACGAGCCCGACGGCCAGCTCGAGGACGGCGAGACCGACGAGCAGCCACGACCCGGTCCACGCGAGCAGCCCGCCGGCGACGGCGCCGACGGCGACCGCGTCGAGGGCGTAGGCCAGGACCCGGCGCGCGGGCGCGGCGGGCGTCGCGTCCCCGAAGGCGGGGTGCAGCACGGCGGGGCGCGGTTCGCGCGCGGCGGACGCCGACCGGGTGCGGCCCTGGGCGCCCTCGACGAGGGTCACGGTGGCGTCCGGCTGCGCCGGCGTCCCGCAGGCGGTGCAGAACCGCGCCCCGGGCTGCAGGGGACGCCGGCAGCTCGCGCACGCCGCGACGGTGGCGACCGGCACGGCGCTCATCGTCTGCTCCACGTCCCGCCCCCTGTCGCCGTCACCCTGGTCCTCCAGCTCCACGTGCTCACGGCCGGCTCCACCGGCTCGCTCCGGGCCTCACGAGGTCACCCGCCGCAGGGTCTCCACGAGGTCGGCCGCGACGAGCGCGGCGGGCAGCGCGAGCACGACGCCGAACCCCTCGACCGCGTCGGCGAACCGGGACGCCACGACGGAGCGCCAGCCGCGGCCGAGCGCGACCGACACGGCCGCCACGAGCACGGCGAGCACCGCGCAGCCGACGGCGACCAGGACGGCCGACCCTCCGAGCCGCGGGCCGCCGAGCACCGCCAGCTCGACGAGCACCAGGCCCGCCGCGGCGCGCGGCGCCCAGCGGGCGACCGGCCCCCGTGCCGCGCGGGGCTGCAGCCCCAGCACGGCGAGCAGCGCGGCCACCAGCGCCACCGCCGCCCAGCCGCGCAGGGTGCCGCGCACCGGGTCCGCCAGGGCGGCGCCGACCACGACCGGCACCAGCAGCGGCGGGACCGCGCAGACGAGCAGGACGCCCGCATCCGTGCGGCGCTCGGCCGCGCCGACGGTGAGCACGACCTGGCGCTCGTTCACGCGCCCGAGCGCCCGCGGCCGGGGGCCGCGGACGGACGGCGCGGTGCGGGCCACGTGCGCGAGGTCGACGAGCTGCTCGTCGGGCACAGACAGCGCGAGCACGGGCAGCGCCCGCAGGGCGACCGGGACGAGGCCGAGCAGGGCCGCCGCGGCGAGCACCCCGGGCAGGCCCGCGAGCAGCACCGTGAGGACGACGGCGGCCGGGACGCCGGTGCCGGCGAGGACGGCGGAGGCCAGGTCGCGGCCGGAGCGGTGCGCGCGGGCGGCGACCCACCGGACGGCGGCGGCGGCGGTCGCGCACACCAGGCCGGCGGCGAGCGCGAGGCGGCGGTCGGCAGCGGTGGCCGGGTCGACGGCCGCGACCCCCGCGGCGAACGCCAGCACGGGTACGACGAGCGTGGCGGCCGAGCGCGCCGGGACGGGGACGACCGCGAGCGCCAGGGCACCGACGGCCAGGACCAGCGCGGCGACCAGCGTGAGGGCGCCACGCGGGGTGGGATCCGCCAGGACGACGACCGCGAGGACGCCGGCGGACGCCGCGGCGGCGGCGAGCAGCGCCGGCTGCGGGTCGGGGCGTCGTGCGACCCGGCCGGTCCGCAGCCGGGCGGCGCGGCCGCGGGGCCGGGGGGCGGGCGCGACCACGTGGACGGCGGCCCCGTCCGGCACCTGGGCGGCGACAGGGGCGGCGAGGTCGAGGACGCCGCCCGCGGAGTCGAGCACGAGCAGTCCGGGGACCAGCGGGACCTGCGCGGCGGCGAGGAGCTCCCCGAGCGTGCGGCCCGCGTCGAGGGCGACGTCGAGGCGACGGCCTCCCAGGTGCACGGCGACGCGCGTCAGCGCCGCGGGTGCCTGGACCGTCACGCGCGCTCCCTCCGCGGTCGGGCGCTCGGGACGGACGGCGGCGGCGGACCCGCCTGCCCCCGGGCGCAGCGCAGTCATGCTATGCGGTCGGGCCACGTCGGCACGTCGGTCCTCGTGCGGTCGCGCCCGTGGTCCCCAGGTTCGCCCGGGCGGCGGACCCGTGGCCCGCCCGCGCGCGCCGGCCCGGGTAGGTTGACCGCACGAGAACGTCGGGGGGCGTGCGGCTCCCCGCCCGGCAGGAGGGACCGAGCGCCGACGATGTCGATCGCGCCGCAGCAGGGGACGCGCCTGGAGCCGCCCGCCGTCCCCAGCGGGCAGGTCGTCCTGCAGCCGCCACCGGAGATCCAGGCGTCCGACGGCGTGAGCGGCCTGCTGGCGAACGCGATCCCGATGCTCGGGTCGGTCGGCTCCATCGTCTTCGTCGCGATGAACCAGCCCGGTCCGCGCGGCTACATCGCCGCGGGCATGTTCCTGCTCGCGTCGCTCGGGTTCGTCGGCGTGAACGGCTGGCGCCAGCGCTCGCAGCACCAGGCGCAGGTGGTCGGGGCCCGGCGCGAGTACCTCGCGTACCTGGCGGACCTGCGGTCGTCGGTGCGCCAGGCCGCGAGCGCCCAGCGCCGCGCCGCCGAGTGGACGTCGCCCGACCCGCGCGCGCTGCCCGCCGTCGCGGAGGAGCGCACCCGCGTGTGGGAGCGGCGGCCGCAGCACGACGACTTCCTGCACGCGCGCGTCGGCGTGGGCACGCAGCCCCTCTGCCTCGACCTGGAGGCGCCGCAGACGCCGCCGCTCGCCCAGCTGGACCCGGTCGCCGCGTCGGCCGCACACCGGTTCCTCGTGACGCACCGCGTGCAGCAGGGCGTGCCGCTGGCGTTCGACGTGCGCTCGGTCGCCCGCATCGAGGTCACGGGCGCCGCCGCGGAGTCCCGCGCCCTGGCCCGCGCGCTCGTGACGCAGCTCGCCACGTTCCACGCGCCGGAGGACCTGCAGGTCGCCGTGATCGCTGACGCCGCCGCGCTGCCCGAGTGGGACTGGGTCAAGTGGCTGCCGCACGCCCACTCCACCCGCTCCCGGGACGCCGTGGGGGCGGCCCGGCTCATCGGCACCGCCCTCGCGGACGTGGAGTCCCTGCTGCCCGAGGACCTCGTGGACCGCCCGCGCTTCGGGTATGCCGCGGAGGCGCCGCTGCCGCACGTCCTCGTGGTGGTCGACGGCGGGCAGGTGCCTGTCGGCAACGCGATCCTCACGACAGACGGGGTCCTGGGTGTGACGGTCCTCGAACTCCCGGAGCGCTGGGGCGAGCTCGACGACGTGACGACGCTGCGGCTCAACGTCGGCGCCGCCGTGACGACCCCGGAGGCCACGCGCGCGCCGGTCGACGTGCTGCGGCTCGGCAGCGCGCCCGTCCGGGTGGACGGCGACCAGATGTCCGTGCCGGACGCCGAGGCCACCGCGCGCCGGCTGCTCCCGCTGCACGTCGAGTCCGGTCCGGAGCGCTCCGACGAGGAGGTCTCCTCCGAGCTCGTGGACCTGCTGGGCGTCGGCGACGTCCGCGACCTCGACCTGTCGGTGGCGTGGCGGCCGCGGCTCCCCCGGGACCGGCTGCGCGTGCCCATCGGCGTGACCCCGCAGGGTCAGCCCGTCGCCCTCGACATCAAGGAGTCCGCGCAGCAGGGCATGGGACCGCACGGCCTCATCATCGGCGCGACGGGGTCCGGCAAGTCGGAGGTGCTGCGCACGCTGGTGCTCGCGCTCGCGCTGACGCACTCCTCGGAGGACCTCAACGTCGTCCTCGTCGACTTCAAGGGCGGCGCGACGTTCGCGGGCATGGCGGACATGCCGCACGTGTCGGCGATCATCACGAACCTCGGCGAGGAGCTCACGCTCGTCGACCGCATGCAGGACGCCCTGCAGGGCGAGATGGTCCGCCGCCAGGAGCTGCTGCGCGCCGCGGGCAACTTCGCGAACGTCGCGGACTACGAGAAGGCGCGCCGAGGCGGCCGCACCGACCTGGCGCCGCTGCCCGCGCTGCTGATCGTCTGCGACGAGTTCTCCGAGCTGCTGTCGGCCAAGCCGGAGTTCGTCGACCTGTTCGTGACGATCGGCCGGCTCGGTCGTTCCCTGCAGATGCACCTGCTGCTGTCGTCGCAGCGCCTCGAGGAAGGGAGGCTGCGCGGGCTGGAGTCGCACCTGTCGTACCGCATCGGCCTGCGGACGTTCTCGGCCGCGGAGTCACGCACCGTGCTCGGCGTCCCGGACGCGTACACGCTGCCGCCCGTCCCGGGCACCGGCTACCTCAAGCCCGACACGACGACGATGATCCAGTTCCGCGCCGCGTACGTCTCCGGGCCCCCGAGGACGCGGCGCACCGCGGGCGGCGGCGGTGCCGTCACCGGCACGGGCCGTGGGCGGCTCGAGTCGTTCACCGCCGCGCCGGTGCTCGGAGGCGTCGAGGAGCTGCCGGCCACCACCGAGGTGCTGCCGAGCGAGCCGGAGGAGACCCGCGCGACGTTCGACATCGCGGTGCAGCGCATGAAGGGCCAGGGTCCGCCCGCGCACCAGGTGTGGCTGCCGCCGCTGGTCGTGCCGCGGACGCTCGACGAGCTGATGCCGGACCTGACGGCGGACCCGCGCCTCGGGCTGGTCTCGCCCGGCTGGCGGGCCGCGGGGACGCTGACCGTCCCGCTCGGCACGGTCGACCGGCCGCTGGAGCAGCGGCGCGAGAACCTCACCGTGTCGCTCGGCGGCGCGGCGGGTCACATGGCGGTCGTCGGCGCACCGCGCACCGGCAAGAGCACGGTGCTGCGGTCCGTCGTCACGTCGCTCGCGCTGACGCGCACCCCGCTCGAGGTGCAGGTCTACGTGCTCGACTTCGGCGGCGGCACGTTCGCCCCGCTCGCGTCGCTGGCGCACGTGGCGGGCGTCGCCTCGCGCGCCGAGCCGGACGTGGTGCGGCGCGTCGTCTCCGAGGTCGAGTCGATCGTCGACGAGCGCGAGCGGTACTTCCGGCAGCACGCCATCGACTCCATCGAGACGTACCGGACCCGCCGCGAGCAGGGCACCGCCGACGACGGCTACGGCGACGTGTTCCTCCTGGTCGACGGCTGGTCGACCGTCCGCACGGAGTTCGACGAGCTCGAGGCCCGCATCCAGGCGCTCGCCGGCCGCGGCCTCACGTTCGGGGTGCACCTGGTCGCGACCGCGGCCCGCTGGATGGACTTCCGGACCCAGGTGAAGGACCTGTTCGGCACCCGGCTGGAGCTGCGGCTCGGCGACCCCATGGACTCCGAGATCGACCGCAAGGTGGCCGTCAACGTCCCCCAGGAGCGTCCCGGCCGCGGGCTCGCGGTGTCCAAGCACCACGTGCTCACCGCGCTGCCACGCATCGACGGCGACCCCTCGCCCGACACCCTCGGTGCCGGCATCACGCACCTGGTCGACGCGGTGAACGCCGCCTGGCAGGGGCCGGCGGCGCCGAAGCTGCGGCTGCTGCCGGAGCAGGTCACGCTCGCGCAGGTCCTCGCCGACCCCCGCGCCGACGCCGGTCGGCTCCTGCTCGGTATCGACGAGGCGGCGCTGGCCCCCGTGGGCGTCGACGTCCGCGAGGAGCCGCACCTGTACGCGTTCGGCGACGGCGGCTCCGGCAAGTCGGCGCTGCTGCGCGCCGTCGCCCGGGAGGTCCGCCGGCTGCACACCCCGCAGCAGGCGCAGATCTTCGCGGTCGACGTCCGCCGGTCGCTGCTCGGGGAGATCCCCGAGGAGTACCTCGCGGGCTACTTCACGACGCAGGAGCAGGCCGCCGGCGAGATCCAGGGCCTCGCGGACTACCTGCGCGGGCGGCTGCCGGGGCCGGACGTGACCCCGGAGCAGCTCCGGAACCGCTCGTGGTGGTCGGGCGCCGAGGTGTACGTGCTCGTGGACGACTACGACCTGGTCGCCACCACGACCGGCAACCCGCTGACCCCCCTCGTGCCGCTGCTGGCGCAGGCCGGCGACGTGGGCCTGCACCTGGTGCTCGCCCGCCGCTCCGGTGGTGCCGGCCGCGCGCTGTACGAGCCCGTGCTGCAGGCGCTGCGCGACCTCGCGGCGCCGGGCGTCGTGCTGTCCGGCAGCCCGGACGAGGGAGCCCTGGTCGGCGGGGCGAAGCCCGTGCCGGGCGTGCCCGGGCGCGCGCAGCTCGTCACCCGGGACGCGGGTCGTCAGGTCGTGCAGCTCGCGTGGACGCCGCCGACGCTCTGAGTCCGCTGGACCGCCGGACCCGGCCGCGCGCCGGGCGCGGCGGCTCTCCCGTCAGGCGGCCTCGACCGCGACGCGCAGGTTGCCCAGCACGAGTGTCCAGCCGGCCCCGACCAGAGCGGGGCGGCCCGGCGGGAGCGACCAGCGGCGGCCGTCCGCGTCGACGAGCAGGGTGCCGTTGGTCGACCCGCGGTCGAGGACCTCGAGCCCGCCCTCGACGGGGTGGGCCTCCAGGTGGGTCTGCGACACGGACTGACCGGGGTCCGGCACGGTCACGAGGTCCCAGGCCGTGCCGGGGGCGGTCGGCCGGCGCCCGACGAGCGTCGGCCGCGTCACGACCACCCGCTCACCCGTGCCGAGCACGAGCGCGAGGGCGGCGGGCGCCGGAACGCCATCCACCGGTGCGCGGCGCACGAGCCGGGTGTGCTCCAGGTCCCCGAGCTCGGGGACGGTGGGGATGGTGGCCTCCGGCAGCCCGCCGGCCGACGGGCGGCCGACCAGCGGACCGGGTTCCCGCCGAGCAGGGGAGGCCGGCCCGTCGGGGCGCGCTGCCGTCGGCACGGGGACGCCCGCCGACGCGACGGGGGGCGCCGACGCGGCGGGGGGCGGCGACGCGACGGGGGCCTGCCACGTCACGACAGCGGGCGTCGCCGACGCGGGGGTCGTCCCGGGCTCCGCCGTCCCCTGCGCCCGGCCGCGTCGCGGCGCCCGGAGCACCAGCGTCCCCGCGGCCTTGTCGTGCCAGCCGCGCTGCGTGGGGCCCTCGTCCCACGCGCCCGACCCCGCCACGACGTACAGCCCGATCCCGCCGAGCAGCACCCCGGCGCCCTGGACCGCCGACCGCACGAGCACGGCCCACAGCCCCGCCGGCCGGCCGGTGCGGGCCGAGACCGTCCGGGTCCCGAGCAGCGCACCGCCGAGGGTCCGGGCCGCGAACGCCTCGGCGAACCACTGCGCGGCACCGACGACGAGCAGCACGAGGGCAGGGACCAGCAGCGACCCGGGGTCCCCGGCGCGGAGCCTCGGCAGCACCGCCAGCGTGGCGAGCCCGCCCGCGGCACCGGCCACGACCTGGTCGACGAGGAGCGCGACCAGGCGACGCCAGACGGGGGCCGCCAGCTCGTCGAGGTCGGCGTCCGCGGCCCACGCGGGCGCCACCGTCGTCCCGGCCGCGGACGACGCGTGCCACGCCGGGACCGGGTCCGGCCCTGCTGCGGAGGGCGCCACGGGACCGTCGGCGACGGGCCCGGCCGTCCCGGCGACCGGCGCGGCCGTCCGCGCCCCGCACGCGCCGCAGAACGCGGCACCGGGCTCGAGCGCCGCCCCGCACCCGCCGCAGCGCCCGCCCGTGCGGTCGGTGACCGCTGTCATGCCTCCCCCTGCTCGCGCCCGGCCCACGGCGGCTGTGCGCGGGCCGTCCGGCGCCCGGTCAGGACGCCCGGTCCACCAGGGCGTCGGCGAACGAGACGAACGAGTCCTTGACGGGCCCGTCGGGCAGCGGCGCGAGGACCGCGACGGCCTCCTCGACGAGCGCGGACGCGCGGCGGCGGGTCTCCGCGACGACGTCGTGCGCCCGCAGCGCGGCGACGGTCTCGGCGAGGACGGCGTCGTCCGACAGGTCGCCGTCGAGCCGGGCGACGAGCGCGACGTCCTCCGGGTCGCCCCCGGCGGCGGCGCGCTCGCGCAGCAGCAGCACCGGCATGGTCGGCACCTGCTCGCGCAGGTCGGTGCCCGGCGTCTTGCCGGAGACGGAGCCCTCGGAGGTCAGGTCCAGCACGTCGTCGGCGAGCTGGAACGCCACACCGATGCGCTCGCCGAACGCGGCGACGGTCTCGACGACCTCGGGGCTGCAGCCGCCGTACATGGCACCGAGCCGCGCGGACGTCGCGATGAGCGACGCGGTCTTGTCGGCCAGCACCTGCAGGTAGTGCTGGACCGGGTCGCCGTGCTCCCCCGGGCCCATGGACTCGTGGAGCTGCCCCAGGCAGAGCCGCTCGAACGTGCCGGCCTGGATGACGACCGCCTCGGGGCCGAGGCGGGCGACCGTGGTCGACGCACGCGCGAAGAGCAGGTCCCCGACGAGGATCGCGACGGAGTTGCCCCAGACCTCGTGCGCGGCGGGCGCCCCCCGGCGCAGCGGCGCCGAGTCCATGACGTCGTCGTGGTAGAGCGACGCGAGGTGGGTGAGCTCGACGACGACGGCCGCCTGGAGCACCTCGTCTCGTGCGCCGTCCCCGAGCTCGGCCGCGAGGAGCGTGAGCAGCGGCCGCAGGCGCTTGCCGCCCGCGTTCGCGAGGTGGTGCGCGGCGTCGTCGACGAGCGGGTCGGCGTACGCGACGGCGGAGCGCAGACGCTCCTCGACCAGGTCGAGGCGTCCCGCGATGCGCTCGGCGAGCGCGGCGTCGGCGAGCGGCAGGGTGGTCGGGGATGTCACGGGACGAACCTATCTGGCCGCGCGGGCCCGGGCAGAACCGACGTGGCCGCCCGGCCCGGCGCGCAGGCACCGGACCGGGCGGCCACGGGGGTCACGGCAGGAGCTGGGCGACGCCGGCGATCGCGTCCAGGACCGGGCCGGGGAACACGCCGAGCGCGACGGTGAGCACCGCGCACAGGCCGATCGCCACGATCGCGAGGCCCTGGGAGCCCACGACGACGGCACCCGGGCGGGCCTCGTCGTCGCCGTCCTGCGGGCCGCCGTGCGGGCTGGTGAAGAACATCAGGACGATGATCCGCACGTAGAAGAACGCCGCAGCCGCCGAGGCGAGCACGCCGACCACGGCCAGCGGCCAGGCGCCGCCGTCGACAGCCGCGGAGAACACGGCGAACTTGCCGGTGAACCCGGCGGTCAGCGGGATGCCGGCGAACGACAGCAGGAACAGCGCGAACGTGGTGGCCAGCACCGGGTTGGTCCGGCCGAGCCCTGCCCACTGCGACAGGTGCGTGGCCTCGCCGAGCACCGGGCCCTCGGCCTCGAGCGGCTCGGCGCCGTCGTCTCCGGGCTCCGCCTCCTCGGTCTCCCCGCCCTCGTCGGCCGCGCCCGCCGGGCCGCCCGTCCCGGCGACGTCGACCGTGCTGCCGACCGTCGGGGCGGACGCCACCGCGGCGGCACCGGCCGGCGCCGCGCCCGCCGCGACCAGCAGCGGCACCCGCTCGGACTGCGCCGCGCGGACCGAGCCGCGCTCGCGCACCAGGGACACGATGCCGAACGCGCCGATCGTCGCCGCGCCGTACGCCAGCAGGTAGAACAGCACCGCGGTGATGCCCGACTCCGTGAGCGCGACGACGCCGGTGAGCACGAAGCCCGCGTGCGCGATCGACGAGTACGCCAGCACGCGCTTGACGTCGGTCTGCACGAGCGCGACGACCGTCCCGACCACCATCGTGGCGATGGCGACGGTCCACATCATCGGCTCGAGGTCCCACCGCAGGTCCGGCAGCACGCCGTAGAACACCCGGAGCAGGGCGCCGAACGCCGCGACCTTGGTGCACGCGGCCATGAAGCCGGTGATGGGCGTCGGGGCGCCCTGGTACACGTCGGGCGTCCAGGAGTGGAACGGCACGGCGCCGACCTTGAACAGCAGGCCGACGAGCACCAGCAGGGCGCCCGCGAGCAGCAGGCCGTCCATGCCGGTCACGGTGCGCACGGCCTCGGCGATGTCCGCGAACCGCAGCGACCCGGAGAACCCGTAGAGCAGCGCGATGCCGAACAGCAGCAGCGCGGACGCGAACGACCCCAGCAGGAAGTACTTCATGGACGCCTCCTGGCTGAGCAGGCGGCGACGGCGGGACAGCCCGGCCAGCAGGTACAGCGGCAGGGACAGCACCTCGAGCGCGACGAACAGCGTCAGCAGGTCCCCGGTGGCCGGGAAGATCAGCATGCCGCCGGTCGCGAACAGCACCAGGGGGTAGACCTCGGTCTGCTGCAGGCCGGCGACGCGCGCGGCCTCCTCGTACCCGGAGCCGGGGACGGCCGCGCCCTGCGGGGCGAACGCGTCCTCACCGGTGTCGGTACGGTCCGCGATGACGAGCACCGCGAGCAGGGCCAGCAGCGCCAGCGTGCCCTGGAGGACCAGGGTCGGTCCGTCGACCAGCAGGGAGCCGCTGAGCACGTCGGTCCCGCCGGTGGCGTCGACGTCCGACCAGAGGGCCGCGACCGCGACGACCGCCGCGGCCAGGGCGACCAGCGTGAGCGTCAGCTGCACGGGGCGACGGGCCCGGCGGGGCACGAACGCCTCGACGAGCACGCCCACCACCGCGGCGCCCAGCACCAGCAGCACCGGCGTCAGCTGCGCCCAGGCGATCTCGGGCACGGTGAACGCGCTCACTGGTCGCTCCCCTCGTCGTCACCGGTCAGCGCGACCGGGGTGTCCGGGGCGTCGGCGACGCCCACCTGCGTGACCGACTCGGCGGCGGGCTGGTCGACCAGCCGCAGCGCCGGGGCGGGGTAGAAGCCGAGCACCAGCATGATCGCGATGAGCGGGCCGACGACCCACCGCTCGCGACCGCCGAGGTCCCGGGTGCCCGCGAGCTCGTCGCGGACGGGGCCGGTGAACACGCGCTGGTACGTCCACAGCACGTAGATCGCCGCGAGCACCACGGCGACGACGGCGACCACCGCGGCCGGGCGGTTCGCGGCGAACGTGCCGACGACGACCAGGAACTCCGACACGAAGGTCGACAGGCCGGGCAGCGAGAGCGCCGACAGGCCGGTGACCAGGAACGTGCCGGCGAGCACCGGGGTGACCTTCTGCAGTCCGCCGAAGTCCTCGATGCGGGCGGACCCGCGGCGGGCGGCGAGGAAGCCGACCAGGAGGAACAGCGCACCGGTGGAGAGGCCGTGGTTGACCATGTAGAACGACGAGCCGGCGATGGACGTCGACGTGAAGGCGAAGATGCCCAGCACGATGAAGCCGAAGTGCGACACCGACGTGTACGCGACGAGCCGGAACAGGTCCTGCTGCCCGATGGCCAGCAGCGCGCCGTAGAAGATCGACACGATCGCCAGCACGATGATCACGGGCGCCGCCCAGCGGGAGGCCTCCGGGAACAGCGGCAGGCAGAGCGTGAGCATGCCGAAGGTGCCGACCTTGTCGAGCACGCCGACCAGCAGCGTCGAGGTGCCCGCGGGCGCCTGCTCGGCGGCGTCGGGCAGCCACGTGTGCACCGGGAACATCGGCGCCTTGATCGCGAAGGCGAGGAAGAACGCGAGGAACAGCCAGCGCTCGGTGCTGGTCGACAGGTCGAGGTTGCCGACCAGGTTGTCCACCAGGAAGCCCTGCTCGCCGCGCGGGCCCTGCAGGTAGAGCGCGATGACGCCCGCCAGCATGATGAGCCCGCCCGCGAGGGAGAACAGCAGGAACTTCACGGCCGCGTACCGCCGCTGCGGCCCGCCGAACGCGCCGATCATGAAGTAGACCGGGATCAGCATGGCCTCGAACAGCACGTAGAACAGGAACACGTCCCGGGCCGCGAACACGGCGACCATGAACGCGGTCAGCACGAGCACGAGCGCGAGGTAGTGCCGCAGCCGGTTGGTGGCGGCCTCACCGCTGCCCTGCTCGCGCCAGGCCGCGAGGATCACGACCGGCACCAGGACGACGGACAGCAGGACGAGCGCGAGCCCCACGCCGTCGACGCCCACGGCGTACGAGGCGCCGAGCTGCGGGATCCACCCGTGGGTCTCGGTGAGCTGGTGCACCCCGGCCGCGGCCGTGTCGAACGCCCGCAGCGCGCCGAGCGCGAGGACGACCTCGACGAGGGCGACTCCGAGCGCGACCTGGCGCGACCAGCGGCGGGCACCGGTGGCGGTCCCGTCGGCGGCCGTGGCCCCGGGCAGCGCCCAGAGCACCAGCGCGCCGACCAGCGGCCACACGATGAGGAGGGTCAGCCACGGCACGTCCGTGGTGACGGCGACAGTCGACATCAACATCCCCTCAGATCCGAGGCGCCAGGACGACGACCGCGAGGACGACCAGGCCGAGCAGCATCGTGGCGGCGTACTGCCGGGCGTACCCGGTCTGCACCTTGCGCACGAGCTCCCCGATCCCGACCGTCAGCCGGCCGAGGCCCGTGAACGCCCCGTCGACCGCGGTGCGGTCGCCGAACACGAGCGAGCGGGTCAGGTGCCGGCCGGGCTCGACCAGCAGGGCGTCGTTCACGGCGTCCTGGTACAGGTCGACGCGCGCGGCGCGGGTCAGCGGGGAGCCGGCGGGCGCGGTCTCGGGGACCGGCAGCGCGCCGTACTGCCGCCACGCGAGCAGCAGGCCGGCGGCGACGACCGCGAGGGTCGCGATCTGGATGACCAGGACCGGCAGCACGGGCTCGTGGTGCTCGACGTGCCCGGTGACGGGCTCGAGCCACGTGGTGAACCCGCCGCCCAGCTGGAGCACGAAGCCGAGCGCGACGGAGCCGACGGCCAGCACGATCATCGGGATCGTCATGAGCGCGGGCGACTCGTGCGGGTGCGGCTCGTGGCCGGCCTCGTCACGGGTCCAGCGCTTGCGCCCGTGGAACGTCATGAAGAACAGCCGCGACATGTAGAACGCGGTGATGCCGGCGCCGATCAGCGCGACCAGGCCGAACACCCACGCCCGCCACTCGCCGGCACCCTCCGGGACCACGAACGCGGACTCGATGATCTTGTCCTTCGACCAGAAGCCCGAGAACGGCGGGACGCCGAGGATGGCGAGCCAGCCGGCGCCGAACGTCACCCAGGTGATGGCCATGGACGTCCGCAGGGCGCCGAAGCGCCGCATGTCGGTCTGGTCGTCCATGCCGTGCATGACCGACCCGGCGCCGAGGAACATGCCGGCCTTGAAGAACCCGTGCGTGACGAGGTGGAAGATCGCGAACGCGTACCCGATGGGGCCGAGACCCGCGGCGAGCACCATGTAGCCGATCTGCGACATCGTGGAGGCGGCCAGCGCCTTCTTGATGTCGTCCTTCGCGGAGCCGATGACCGCCCCGATCACCAGCGTGATCGCGCCGATGATCGTCACGACGAGCTGCGCGGTCGGCGCGCCCTCGAACACCGGCGCGGACCGCACGATGAGGTAGACGCCCGCCGTGACCATGGTGGCGGCGTGGATGAGCGCGGACACCGGCGTCGGTCCGGCCATCGCGTCGCCGAGCCACGACTGGAGCGGGAACTGCGCCGACTTGCCGCAGGCGGCGAGCAGCAGCATCAGGCCGGTCGCGGTGAGCGTCGCGGTGGACGCGAGCCCGCCCTCGACGCCGGCGGCGACGCCCTCGAACGACACGGTGCCGAACGTCGCGAACATGAGCATCATCGCGACCAGCAGGCCGATGTCACCGACGCGGTTCGCGACGAACGCCTTCTTCGCGGCGACGGCGTACGGCGTGTGGTGGTTCCAGAACCCGATGAGCAGGTACGACGCGAGACCCACGCCCTCCCAGCCGACGAACAGCAGGAGGTAGGAGTCCGCGAGCACCAGGATCAGCATCGCGGCGATGAAGAGGTTGAGGTACGCGAAGAACCGACGCCGCGCGGCGTCGTGCTCCATGTACGCGACCGAGTACAGGTGGATCAGCGTGCCCACGAACGTCACCAGCAGGACGAACGTCAGCGACAGCGGGTCCACGAGCAGCCCGGCCGACAGGTCGAACCGGCCCGCGGAGATCCAGTCGAACAGGTGGACGTGCACCGCGCGCGCCTCGGCGTCCCGGCCGAGCAGGTCGGTCAGCAGGATCGCGGCGACCACGAAGGACGCGGCCGACGCGAGCACGCCGAGCCAGTGCCCCCACCGGTCGGAGCGTCGCCCGAGCAGCAGCAGCACAGCCGCGCTCGCCAGCGGCACCGCCACCAGCAGGGGGGCGAGGGAAGAGAAGTCGGTCACGGTCCCCTCAGCTCTTCAGCAGGTTGATGTCGTCGACGGACGCCGACTTCCGGGTGCGGAAGATCGACACGATGATCGCCAGGCCGACGACCACCTCCGCCGCGGCGACGACCATGACGAAGAAGGCCATGACCTGGCCCGTCAGGTCCCCGTGCATCCGGGAGAAGGTGACCAGGGCGAGGTTCGTCGCGTTGAGCATGAGCTCGACGCCCATGAAGACGATGATCGCGTTCCGGCGCAGCAGCACCGTCGCGGCGCCGAGCGAGAACAGGATCGCGGACAGCACCAGGTAGTTCGTCAGCGTCACGGCTGCGTCTCCGTCCGGGTCGAGGCGCCGCCGAGGTCGATGTCGGTCTGCGGTCCGGTGGTCGTGCCCGGCGGTGCCGCGGGCGGGCGCGGCTCGTCGTCGGTGGTCCCGAGCGCGGCCTCGGCCTCGTCCGGGGTGACGGCCGTGCCGCGCTCCGCGAGGACGGCGGTGACCGCGCGCCGGTAGGTGTCGGCGCGGAACTCGGCGGTGCCCGCCTCCTGCCCGCGGATGCGCAGCACACGCGGCACCGACTCGTCGATGGGGTTGCCCTGCGGGTCGAGCGCCGGCACGTCCATCGCGTTGTGCCGGGCGTACACGCCGGGGGCCGGCAGCGGCGTCAGGCGGGTGCCGGCCGCGACGCGCGCGGCGGCCCGCTCGGGCTGCTTCACCAGCGGCTTGAGGCGCTGCCGGTGCGTGAGCACCAGGGCACCGAGCGCGGCGGTCACGAGCAGGGCGCCGACGACCTCGAGGCCGAAGACGTGCTGCCCGAACACGATCCGCGCGACGCCCACGGGGTTGCCGTCGGCGTTGGCGGACTCCAGCCCGGCGGCCGCCGGGAACGTCGCCCGGCCGATCACCGAGACCAGCACGACCGCGAGGCCGACGCCGGCGAGCCAGCCGATCCAGCGCTGACCGCGGATCGTCTCGACCAGCGAGTCGGACGCGTCGACGCCCACCAGCATGAGGACGAACAGGAACAGCATCATGACCGCGCCGGTGTAGACGACCACCTGGACGACGCCGAGGAACGGCGCCTCCTGCGCGATGTAGAGGAACGCCAGCGAGATCATGACCGTGATCACGCACAGCGCCGCGTGCACGGCCTTGCGCGCGAACAGCAGGCCGAGGGCCGCGAGCACCATGATCGGCGCCAGCACCCAGAACAGGACCGCCTCGGCGGTGCTCGGGCTCATCGGGCCTCCCCGCCCACCGGCTGGGTCGTGCCCGCCGCCCCGGCCCGGGCGCGCGCCGCCTCGAGCGTCTCGTCCTCCGGGCGGTGCTCCGCGACCCAGTCGACCTGGGCCGGCGTGGGCGCGGTGACCTCGCCGCGGTAGTACTCGGTGTCGGTCGTCCCCTCCACCATGGGGTGGGGCGCCGCGAGCATGCCGTCGACGAGCGGGCCGAGCAGGTCCTGCTTCTCGTAGATGAGGCCCTCGCGGGTCGGGCCCGCCAGCTCGAAGTCGTTGGTCATCGTGAGCGCGCGGGTCGGGCACGCCTCGATGCACAGGCCGCAGAAGATGCAGCGCAGGTAGTTGATCTGGTAGACGCGGCCGTAGCGCTCGCCGGGCGAGAACTGCTCGTCCGGGGTGTTGTCGGCGGCCTCGACGTAGATCGCGTCCGCGGGGCAGGCCCACGCGCACAGCTCGCAGCCGATGCACTTCTCCAGGCCGTCCGGGTACCGGTTGAGCTGGTGCCGGCCGTGGAACCGCGGCTTCACGGGCGCCGTCTCGAACGGGTACTGCTCGGTGACGGTGCGGCTGAAGAAGTTCTTCAGCGTCACGCCGAACCCGGCGGCGGGCGCGAGGGCGTCGGCCACCGCGCTGCGCTTCGGGATCAGCGACTCGTACGGTCGCACCCGCCCCGCGGCGGCGACCTCGCCGCCGCCGGCGTCGGCCTTCGCGACGGACCTGTCGGGCGTGTCAGCCACGCGGCACCTCCTGGGTGGGGGACTCGGGGGCGTCGCCCTCGTCGGACGCGCCGGCGGCGGGGCCGCCGACCAGCGCGGGGGACGCGGGCGCCTGGGCCTGGCGACGCAGCGCGCGCGGCGAGGGCGGCAGCGTCTGGCCGGGCAGCGGCGGGACCGGGAAGCCGCCGGCGAACGCGTCGAACGGCTCGTCCGAGCGGTCCGGCTCCGGCTCCGGCTTCTTCTCCGGGATGAGGAACGACAGGAGCACGACCGCGACGATCACGCCCGCGAGGACGAACATCAGGGTCCGGAGCTCGACCTCGGCGAACTGGCGGACGCCCTGGACCACCGCGACGCACACCAGCCACACCAGGGCGGCCGGGATGAGCACCTTCCAGCCGAACTTCATGAACTGGTCGTACCGGAACCGCAGCAGCGTGCCGCGGATCCACACGAACAGGAACATGAACAGCCAGACCTTGGCGACGAACCACAGCAGCGGCCACCAGCCGGTGTTGAACATGCCGTCGTTGATCGCGGACAGCGGCCACGGGGCGCGCCAGCCGCCGAAGAACAGCGTGGTCGCCACCGCCGAGACGTTGAGCATGTTGATGTACTCGGCGAGGAAGAACCACGCGAACTTCATCGAGGAGTACTCGGTGGTGTACCCGCCGACCAGCTCGCCCTCGGCCTCCGGCAGGTCGAACGGCAGGCGGTTGGTCTCGCCGACCATCGAGATCACGTAGATGACGAAGGCCGGCGCCAGCGGGATGAGCCACCAGAGGGTGGTCTGCGAGCCGACGATCTCCGAGGTCGACATCGACCCCGCGAGGATGAAGACGCTGACCAGCGACAGGCCCATCGCGAGCTCGTACGAGATGACCTGCGCAGTGGAGCGCACGGCACCCAGCAGCGGGTAGGTCGAGTTGGACGACCAGCCGCCGAGCACGATGCCGTACACGCCGACGGACGCGCACGCGAGGATGTACAGCACCGCGACCGGGAAGTCCGTGAGCTGCAGCGGCGTCACCACGCCGAAGATCGAGACCTCCGGGCCGAACGGGATCACCGCGTACGTGAGCAGCGAGCAGAACACCGCGATGAACGGCGCGACGAGGTAGACCAGCTTGTCGGCGGCCTTGACCGTCACGTCCTCCTTGAGCAGGAGCTTCATCGCGTCGGCCAGCGACTGGAACAGGCCGAACGGGCCGTGGACGTTCGGGCCGGGACGCAGCTGCATCCGGCCGACCACGCGGCGCTCGAACCAGATCGCGATGAGCACGCTGGTCAGCAGGAACACCAGGATGCCGACCGCCTTGAGCAGCCAGACCCAGAACACGTCCTGGCTGAAGTCGGCGGCGCCCCCGTCGACGGCGGCTGCCGGCAGCGCGGCCGGCAGGCCGGTGAGCACGGGGCTGAGCACGGCGCTCATGCGGTGACCTCCTCGTCGGCGCCGGTCGGGGCGTCGGTGGTGGCGGTGGTGGCGTCGGGGGCAGCGGCCTCGACCCGGACCAGGTCGCCCGGCAGCGCGCGGAGCGCATCCCGGACCTGGCTGCCGGCGGACGCGGTGGGCAGCCACACGACGTGGTCGGCCATGTCCGTCAGCACCACGGGCAGGGTGATCGCACCCGCGTCGGTGGACACCGTGACGCGCCCACCGGGCTCGATCCCGGCCGCGGCGGCCGTCGCGGCCGAGAGCCGCGCGACCGGGCGCTTCGCGGTGCCGGCCAGGAACGGCTCGCCGTCCTGCAGCCGGCCGGCGTCCAGCAGCTGGTGCCACGTCGCGAGCACGGCGTGCCCGGGCGCGACGGCCGGCGGCTCGGCGGACGCGGCGGCGGGCGCGGGCACCCGGGCGCCGTCCCACTCGCCGGTCAGCGCGTCCGCGTCGGCGTGCACGTCGGCGATCGTGCGCAGCCCGAGGGTGACGCCGAGCTCGTCCGCCAGCGCGTCGAGGACGCGGTGGTCGGCCATGGCGGTCGACGTGAGGGCCTGCGGGAACGGGCGGGGGCGACCCTCCCAGCTGACGAACGTCCCGGGGCGCTCCACCGGCGGCGCGACAGGCAGGACCACGTCGGCCAGGGCGGTGACCTCGGACGCGCGGACCTCGAGCGAGACGACGAAGCCCGCGGCGGCCAGAGCGGCGCGTGCGGCCGCGGGGTCCGGCAGGTCGCGGGGCTCGAGCCCGCCGACGAGCAGGCCGCCCAGCGTGCCGTCCGCCGCCGCGGCGAGGATCGCCGAGGTGTCGCGGCCCGGCTCCGTCGGCAGCTGCTCGACGTCCCAGGCTGCGGCCACGTCCACGCGGGCCGCGGCGTCCGCGACCGGGCGTCCGCCCGGCAGCAGCGTCGGCAGGGCGCCGGCCTCGACGCCACCGCGCTCACCCGCACGGCGCGGGATCCACGCGAGGCGGGCGCCCGTGCGCTCCGCCAGCCGCAGCGCGGCCGACAGCGCGCCCGGGACGGCGGCGAGCCGCTCGCCCACGAGCACCAGCGCACCCTCGGCGCCCAGCGCCGCACCGGCGTCGGCCAGCTCGCCGGAGCCGACGGCGTCGAGGACCTCGGGCTCGGTGCCCGGCGCGGCCTTGATCAGCGTGCCGTCCAGGCGCTCCAGCCCGCGGCTCGCGAACGGCGCGACGGACAGCACGCGCGT
Organism: Cellulomonas sp. C5510; assembly: GCF_019797765.1. Taxonomy (NCBI): domain Bacteria; kingdom Bacillati; phylum Actinomycetota; class Actinomycetes; order Micrococcales; family Cellulomonadaceae; genus Cellulomonas; species Cellulomonas sp. C5510. The sequence goes on along the minus strand of NZ_CP081862.1, from coordinate 428,422 downwards.
CCGGCCCGCGACCACGCCCTTGCGCAGCCGCAGGAACACGACGCCGGCCTCCTCCTCGGCCTCCAGGCCCGCCAGCAGCACGGCCGGCGCGGCCTCCAGGTCGCGGAAGGTCACGCCGAGCCCGGTGCCGGCGACCGCGTGGCCGAGGAACGCGAGCTCCTCGTCCGAGTGCGGCCGGGCACGCAGGTCGACGTCGTTGGTGCCGAGCACGACGCGGGCGAACTTCGCGTACGCGTAGGCGTCCTCGAGGGTCACGCGGCCGCCGGGCAGCACGCCGACGCCACCGGCCGCGCGGGCCTGCTCCAGGCCGTGCGCCGCGACCTCCAGCGCCTCGGCCCAGGAGGTCGGGTGCAGCTCACCCTTCGTGCCGTCCGCCGCGACGTCCCGCACCAGCGGGGTCGTGATGCGGTCGGCCGCGGACTGCCAGGTGAACGCGAAGCGGTCCTTGTCGGTGATCCACTCCTCGTTGACCTCCGCGTCCTCGCCCGCGAGGCGGCGCAGCACGACGCCGCGGCGGTGGTCGACGCGGATCGCCGCGCCGGAGGAGTCGTGCTCCGCCACGCCGGGTGTCGACACCAGGTCGAACGGACGGGCGCGGAACCGGTACGCCGCACCGGTCAGCGCGCCGACCGGGCAGATCTGCACGGTGTTGCCGGAGAAGTAGGACGCGAACGGCGAGCCGGACTCGTCGTCCTCGCTGGGGCCGACCGGGATGTCCGCGCCGAGCAGCACCGGGCCGTCCGCGGACAGGCGGTCCGCCGACTCCGGGGTGCCGCCGTCGGCGCCCGCGAAGCCCAGCACGTCGGCGTCGAACCGGCCGATCTGCTGCATCGCCCCGCGCTTCTGCAGGTCGATGAACGGGTCGCCCGCGATCTCCCGGGAGAACCGGGTGCAGCGCTGGCACAGGATGCAGCGCTCGCGGTCCAGCAGGATCTCGGTCGAGATCGCCAGCGGCTTCGGGAACGTCCGCTTGACGTCGACGAACCGGCTCGTGGCGCGGCCGTTCGACATCGCCTGGTTCTGCAGGGGGCACTCGCCGCCCTTGTCGCAGACCGGGCAGTCCAGCGGGTGGTTGATGAGCAGCAGCTCCATGACGCCGTGCTGCGCCTTGTCCGCCTCGGCCGACGTGCGCTGCGTGCGCACCTCCATGCCGGGGGTGGCGGTCAGGGTGCAGGACGCCTGGGGCTTCGGCATCTTCGCGAGGTTGCCGTCGCGGCCCGGGGCCCAGACCTCGACGAGGCACTGCCGGCAGGCGCCGGCGGGGGCGAGCAGCGGGTGGTCGCAGAACCGCGGGATCTGGATCCCGAGCTCCTCGGCGGCGCGGATGACCAGGGTGCCCTTCGGCACGGTGGTCTCGATGCCGTCGATGGTGAACGTGACGCCGTCCGTGGGCGCGGGGGCGCCGGAGGGCTTGGACGCTGTGACTGTCATCGCGGGGTCCTCGCGGAATCGGGAGCGCAGCGAGCGATTGAGTGGGGTGTGATCATGCGTGGGCTCCCGCGAGCTGGCCGGTGCGGCGCGGCGTGTAGGGGAAGAGGGCCGAGCGCTCCGGCGGGAACAGCACGTCCGCCGGGGTGTGGGTGCCGGCCTCGAACTCCTCCCGGAAGTACTGGATGGCGGAGGTGATCGGGCTGGTGGCACCGTCCCCGAGGGCGCAGAACGCCTTGCCGAGGATGTTGTCGCACAGGTCGAGCAGCAGGTCGATGTCGCCCGGGGTGCCCTGGCCGGCCTCGAGGCGCCCGAGCACCTGCGCCAGCCAGAACGTGCCCTCGCGGCACGGGGTGCACTTGCCGCAGGACTCGTGCTTGTAGAACTGCGTCCACCGGGAGACGGCCTTGACGACCGACACCGTGTCGTCGAACACCTGCAGGGCGCGGGTGCCGAGCATGGAGCCGGCGGCGCCGACCTCCTCGTAGGTGAGCGGCACGTCGAGGTGCTCGGCCGTGAAGATCGGCGTCGAGGACCCGCCCGGCGTCCAGAACTTCAGCTCGTGGCCCTCGCGGACCCCGCCGGCCATCTCCAGCAGCTCCCGCATCGTGATGCCGAGCGGCGCCTCGTACTGACCGGGCCGCTGCACGTGGCCGGACAACGAGAACAGGCCGTGGCCCGGCGACCGGTCCGTGCCCATGCGGCGGAACCAGTCCGAGCCGCCGAGCACGATGTTCGGGACCGACGCGATCGACTCGACGTTGTTGACGACGGTCGGCCGCGCGTACAGGCCGGCGACGGCGGGGAACGGCGGCTTGAGGCGCGGCTGGCCGCGGCGGCCCTCGAGCGAGTCGAGCAGCGCCGTCTCCTCGCCGCAGATGTACGCGCCGGCGCCGGCGTGCACGGTGACCTCCAGGTCGTACCCGCTGCCCAGGACGTTCTTCCCGAGGTAGCCCTTCGCGTACGCCTCCTCGACGGCCTTGAGCAGCCGGCGGTAGACGTGCACGACCTCGCCGCGCAGGTAGATGAACGCGTGGTGGCAGCCGATGGCGTACGACGTGATGGCGACGCCCTCCACCAGCACCTGCGGGTCCGCCAGCATGAGCGGGATGTCCTTGCAGGTGCCCGGCTCGGACTCGTCCGCGTTGACCACGAGGTAGCGCGGGCCGCCGTCGGGCGCGGGCAGGAAGCCCCACTTCATGCCCGTCGGGAAGCCGGCACCGCCGCGGCCGCGCAGACCGGAGTCCTTGACGACGGTCACCACGTCGGCCGGATCCATGGTCAGCGCCTTGCGCAGGCCCTGGTACCCGCCGTGGGCCTCGTACGTCCCGAGGGTCCACGGGCGGTCGGCGTCCCAGCGCTCGGAGAGCACCGGGGTCAGGGTCGTCTCGGCCATCACGACTCCTTCGCGGGGGTGTCGGTGGAGCCGGCGGCATCACCCGCGGGCTCGCTGGTGTCGTCGGCGCGGTGCTCGGCCTTCTCCTGCTCGGCGGTGCGCTCCGGCGCGCCGGCCGCGGGCCGGTCGACGCTGGACTGCGTGCCGCCGGGTTGCGGGGCGGAGGCGGCCGCGGGTGCCTCCGCGGCGGGGGCGGCGTGCCCGGCGTTCCCGGCCGCCGGCGCGTCGGAGCCGTCGAGCGCGGGCGCGCTCCAGCCCCTCTCACGGGCCAGCTCCAGGCCCCGCAGGGTGGCGGGTCCTGCCGCGACGCCCTCGTCGGCGAGCCCGTCGGAGAACCCGGCGAGCACGCGCGACACCTGCTTGAACGTCTGCACCCGGGAGGGGCCGCGGGTCGGGGCCACTGGCTCCCCCGCGATGAGCTTCCCGACGACCTCCGCCGCGGACTCCGGCGTCTGGTTGTCGAAGAACTCCCAGTTGATCATCATGACCGGCGCGAAGTCGCAGGCCGCGTTGCACTCGATGCGCTCGAGCGTGATCTTGCCGTCGGCCGTCGTCTCGTCGTTCCCCACGCCGAGGCGCTCGGTGAGGTCCTCCCAGATCGCGTCGCCGCCCATGATCGCGCAGAGCGTGTTGGTGCAGACGCCCACGGTGTACTCGCCGTTGGGGCGGCGCTTGTACTGCGTGTAGAACGTCGCGACCGCCGAGACCTGCGCGGTCGACAGGTCCAGCGTCTGCGCGCAGAACGCGACGCCCGCCGGGCTGACGTAGCCGTCCTCGCTCTGCACCAGGTGCAGCAGGGGCAGCAGGGCCGACCGGCTGTCCGGGTAGCGGGCGACGACCTGGGCGGCGTCGGCGGCGAGCCGCGCGCGCGTCTCCTCGTCGTACGCCGCGCGGGGCCGGCCGCTGCCGGGGACCCGCGGGTGGTCGATCGTGGTCATCAGCGGTCCACCCCTCCGAGCACCGGGTCGATCGAGGCGACCGAGCAGACGACGTCCGCCACCTGGCCGCCCTCGCACAGCACCGAGACGGCCTGCAGGTTGTTGAACGACGGGTCGCGGAAGTGCGCCCGGTACGGCTTGGTGCCCCCGTCGGAGACGAGGTGCACGCCGAGCTCGCCGCGGGGGTGCTCGACGGTCTGCCACGCCTGCCCCGCCGGGACCCGGAAGCCCTCGGTCACGAGCTTGAAGTGGTGGATCAGGGCCTCCATCGAGGTGCCCATGATCTCGCGGATGTGGTCGAGCGAGTTGCCCATGCCGTCGGAGCCGATGGCGAGCTGCGCCGGCCACGCGATCTTCTTGTCGCCGACCATGACCGGGGCCCCGCCGCGCTGGCCGCCGGCCTGGAGGCGCTCGAGCACCTGGTCGATGATCCGCATCGACTGGTAGCACTCCTCGATGCGCAGGACCATGCGGTCCCAGCAGTCGGAGCCCTCGGCGACCGGGACGTCGAAGTCGTAGGTCTCGTAGCCGCAGTACGGCGCGGCCTTGCGCACGTCGTACGGCAGGCCGGTCGACCGGAGCATCGGGCCGGTGATGCCCAGCGCCATGCAGCCCGCGAGGTTCAGCACGCCCACGTTCTGCAGCCGCCCCTTGAGGATCGGCTGGCCGAGCATGAGGTCCTCGAGCTGCTTCATGTAGCGCCGCACACCGACGAGCGCCTCGCGGATCGAGTCGAGCGCGCCCGGGGGGATGTCCTGCGCGACGCCGCCGGGGCGGATGTACGCGTGGTTCATGCGCAGGCCGCTGATGAGCTCGAAGATCCGCAGGATCTCCTCGCGGGCCGTGAAGCCGATCGTCATGATCGTCGTCGCGCCGAGCTCGTTGCCGCCGGTCGCCAGGCACACCAGGTGCGACGAGATCCGGTTGAGCTCCATCATCAGCACCCGGATCTGGGTGGCGCGCTCCGGCACGTCGTCGGTGATGCCCAGCAGCTTCTCGACCGCCAGGCAGTACGCGGCCTCCTGGAACAGCGGGGCGACGTAGTCCATGCGGGTGCAGAACGTCACGCCCTGGGTCCAGGTGCGGAACTCCATGTTCTTCTCGATGCCGGTGTGCAGGTAGCCGATGCCCGCGCGGGCCTCGGTCACCGTCTCGCCGTCGATCTCGAGCATGAGCCGGAGCACGCCGTGCGTCGACGGGTGCTGCGGGCCCATGTTGACCACGATGCGCTGCTCGCCGAGCCGGGCGGCCTCCTCGGCGATGTCGGACCAGTCGCCGCCCGTCGCCTCGAAGGTGCGCAGGCCGACGGTCTCGTCGTCGACCACGTGGCCCGTGGCGTGGACGTCCGGAGGGGTCTGGGTCGTCATGAGTACTGCCTCCGCTGGTCGGCCGGCGGGATGGTCGCGCCCTTGTACTCGACCGGGATGCCGCCGAGCGGGTAGTCCTTGCGCTGCGGGTGCCCGGGCCAGTCGTCCGGCATCTCGATCCGCGCCAGGTCGGTGCGGCCCGTGAAGACGATGCCGAAGAAGTCCCAGGTCTCCCGCTCGTGCCAGTCGTTCGCCGGGTACACCCCGACGGTGCTGGGGATCGTGGCGTCGCCCTCGGGGGCGGCCACCTCGAGACGCAGGCGGCGGCCGTGGGTGACCGACACCAGGTGGTAGACGGCGTGCAGCTCGCGGCCCGTGTCGTGCGGGTAGTGCACGCCGCTGACGCCGAGCGACAGCTCGAACCGCAGGTCCTGGTCGTCGCGCAGGTGCTGCGCGACCTCGACGAGGTGCTCCCGGGCGATGTTCAGCGTGAGCTCGCCGCGGTCCACGACGACGGACTCCAGCGCGGAGGCGGCGCCGGTGCCCGACGCGTCCAGCAGCTCGGTGAGCACGTCGACGACCTCGTCGAACCAGCCGCCGTACGGCCGCTCGCTCGGCCCGGGCAGCGCCACGGTCTGCACCAGGCCGCCGAACCCGGACGTGTCGCCCGAGCCGTGCACGCCGAACATGCCCTGCCGGGTCGTGACGACCTCCAGCGGCAGCGTCCGGTCGGCGGGCACGTTCTGCGAGCCGGCCTCGAGGGCCGCCTCGCTGGTCGTCTGCGCGCCGGCGTCCGCGCCGGACGCGTCACCGGCCTTCGCGGCCTCGGCGGCGTCGCGCTTCTCGTCGCTCATCGCAGCAGTCCCGTCATGTGCGAGGTGGGGGCGGCCTGGAGCGCGGCGGCCTCGACCTTGCGCGCGATCTCGGCGCGGTCCCGGCCGAGCGGCTCGTTCTTGATCTGCTCGTGCAGCTCGAGGATCGCGTTCAGCAGCATCTCCGGGCGCGGGGGGCAGCCCGGCAGGTAGATGTCCACCGGCACGATGTGGTCGACGCCCTGCACGATCGCGTAGTTGTTGAACATGCCGCCGCTGCTCGCGCAGACGCCCATGGACAGCACCCACTTGGGCTCGGCCATCTGGTCGTAGACCTGCCGCACCACCGGCGCCATCTTCTGGCTGACGCGGCCCGCGACGATCATGAGGTCGGACTGCCGCGGGGACGCCCGGAACACCTCCATGCCGAACCGGGAGATGTCGAACCGGGACCCGCCCGTCGCCATCATCTCGATCGCGCAGCACGCGAGGCCGAACGTCACCGGCCACAGCGACGCCTTGCGGACCAGGCCCGCGAGCGTCTCGACCGAGGTCAGCAGGAACCCCGAGGGGGCCTCTTCGATACCCATGTCAGTCCTCGTCCCACTCCAGGCCGCCGCGGCGCCACTCGTACAGGAACGGCACCGTGATCAGCGCCAGGAACCCGATCATCGCCACCAGCCCGAACACCGCGAGCTCGGCGAAGGACACCGCCCACGGGTACAGGAACACGACCTCGATGTCGAAGATGATGAAGGTCATCGCGACCAGGTAGTACTTCACCGGGAACCGCCCGCCGCCGACGGCGTGCGGGGTCGGCTGGATGCCGCACTCGTAGGCCTCGAGCTTGGCGCGGTTATACCGCTTGGGGCCGATCACGGCGCTGGCGGCGAGGCCGCCGACGGCGAGGACGGCAGCCACCCCCATCATGACGAGGAGGGGGATGTACGGGTTGGTCATCGGTTTGCTCTCCCGGTGGGGGGTGGAGTGCGGGCCGGTCGTGGGACGGCGGGGACGGGCGAGGTCCCCACGTCAGGGTGGTGCGGTCATGCGGCCGGCGCCAGCCGTGCGAGCGCCGCGATCGTCCGGTCCGCCCAGTCGCCGCCGTGCGGCTCGTAGCAGTCGGCGAGCAGCTTGTGCGTCAGCTTCATCACGGTCGGGCGGGGCAGCCCGTACCGCGTGCACGCGCGCATGACCTGGGGGTGCTCGATGAGCTTCACGAACACCCGGCCGAGCGAGTAGTAGCCGCCCAGGTCGTCCTTCATGCGCGAGCCGTACGTGGCGAGCGCGCGCTCCCGTCCGGCGGCGGTGCCCCGCGCGGCGGCCTGGACGATCGCGTCCGCCGCGACCCGGCCGGCCTGCAGGGCGTAGGCGATGCCCTCGCCGTTGAACGGGCTCACCATGCCGGCCGCGTCGCCGACCAGCATGAGGCCGCGGCCGTAGAGCGGGCCGCGGTTGAACCCCATCGGCAGCGCGGCCCCGCGGACGGGGCCGAGCTGGTTCTCCGGGGTGAACTCCCACTCCTCGGGGGCGTTCGCCATCCACGTCGCGAAGAGGTCCTTGTAGTCGACCTTCGTGGCGGCGGCCGTGGAGGACACCGAGCCGAGGCCCACGTTCGCGGTGCCGTCGCCCAGCGAGAAGATCCAGCCGTAGCCCGGCATGAGGTTCGACGCGTGGGGCACGCCGTCCCAGAGCTCGAGGTGGCTCTCCATCCACGGGTCGTCGTGGCGGGGCGTGCGGAAGTACGTGCGGACGGCCACGCCCAGCGGGCGGTCGTCGCGCTTCTCCAGGCCCAGGCCGGTCGCGAGGCGGGCGGAGACGCCGTCGGCGGCGATCACCACGGGTGCGCGGTACGTGACGGGGTCACCGGCGCGGCGGCCGTCCGCGTCGACCGGGCGGGCCTGCACGCCGATCACGCGGCCGGTGCGCTCGTCCAGCAGCGGGCCGGTGACGTTCGTGCGCTCCTGCACCTTCGCGCCGGCGGCGCGGGCGTGCTCGAGCAGCAGGTGGTCCAGCGACATCCGCGAGCGCGCCAGCCCGTACGACGGGTAGGACGACAGCTCGGGCCACGGCAGCTCGACGACGTGCCCGCCGCCGAGGACGCGCAGGCCGACGTTGCGGATCCAGCCGTCCTCCTCGCGCAGCGGGACGCCCATGCGGGCGAGCTCCGCGACGGCACGCGGGGTCAGGCCGTCGCCGCAGACCTTGTCGCGGGGGAACGAGGCCTTGTCGAGCAGCAGCACGGACAGGCCGGCGGCAGCGCAGTGGTAGGCCGCGCTGGACCCACCGGGTCCGGCGCCGACGACGATGACGTCCGCGTCGTCGCTCTTGCCACTGTGCACAGTTCGCCCCATTTGTGAATGCCTTCACACCTGTTTCAGGCCGAGTCTAGTGATCGGACCAAGGTCCTGTCTGCGAAGGCTTGCCTCAGTAGCCTCGTCGCTCCTGACCAGGGCACCTGCGGGACTTTCGTCCCACGACTGGTCCTACCGCGGGCCCGGATTCGTCCCACGATGCAGCGCGACGATACCCCCGGACAGGTTCCGGTACGCGACCGAGCTCCACCCCGCCTCGTGCAGCAGCCGCGCCAGCCCGACCTGGTCCGGCCAGTCCTGGATCGACTCCGCCAGGTACGTGTACGCCGCGGACTCGCGCGCCACCACCCGCGCCACCGCCGGCAGGGCCTTCGTCAGGTAGCCGTCGTACACGGCACGGAACGGCGCCCACGCCGGCGTCGAGAACTCGCACACCACCAGGCGGCCGCCCGGCCGGGTCACCCGACGCATCTCCTCCAGGGCTCGCACCGTGTCCACGACGTTCCGCAGCCCGAACGAGATGGTCACCGCGTCGAACACCCCGTCCGCGAAGGGAAGCGCCGTCGCGTCCCCCGCGGTGAACGGCAGGTCCGGGCGCCGCCGCTTGCCGACGGTCAGCATCCCCGTCGACAGGTCGCACGGGACGACCTTCACGCCCGCGTCCGCCAGCGGCTCGCTCGACGTGCCGGTCCCCGCCGCGAGGTCCAGCACCGTCTCCCCCGGCAGGGCGTCGAGCGCCTTGAGGGTCGCGCGGCGCCACGCGCGGTCCTGGCCCAGCGACAGCACGTCGTTGGTCAGGTCGTACCGGCGGGCGACGCCGTCGAACATGGTGGCGACGTCGCGGGGGTCCTTGTCGAGTGAGGCACGAGGCATGGGGGCCATGGTGTCAGGTCCACCCGGGCGGACGCGTGCCCGGGGCCGGGGCGTGACGCGGCAGCGCGGTCGCGGTCGTACCCTGGTCGGCGATGACCAGCCCCCTCGGCGACCGCGACACCGCCGCGTCCCCGCACCCCGAGCCGCTCGTGGTGCGCACCGTCCCCCTCGACGCACCCGAGGACCTGCTGTCGCTGCTCCCCGAGGACGCCCCGCTCACGTGGGTGCGGCGCGGTGACGGGCTGGTCGGCTGGGGCGAGGCCGCGCGGGTCGAGGTCGCCGGGGCGAGGCGGTTCGCCGACGCCGAGCGGGCGTGGCAGCAGCTCGTCGCGCACGCGGTCGTCCGCGACGAGGTGCGGCTTCCCGGCACCGGGCCGGTGGCGTTCGGCTCGTTCGCCTTCGACGACACCTCCACGGCGGGCGGCGTGCTCCTGGTGCCGGAGGTCGTGGTCGGCCGGCGTGACGGCCGGGCGTGGCTGACGGTGGTCGGCACCGCCGGGGCGATCGGGCCCGCGCCCGACTGGACGACCGTCGCCCGGCACGTCGCCGGGCTGACGCCCGTCCGCTCCCCCGGCGAGGTGACGTACTCCTCGGGCTCGGTCGCGGCCGAGGACTGGCCGCAGGTCGTCGCGCGCGGCATCGCCGCGATCCGCGCCGGCGAGGTCGACAAGGTCGTGCTCGCCCGCGACGAGGTCGCGACCACCTCGGAGCCGCTGGACGTCCGGCACGCGCTCGGGCGCCTCGCAGAGCGCTACCCCACCTGCTGGACGTTCTCCGTCGACGGGCTGATCGGCGCCACGCCGGAGCTCCTCGTGCGGTCCGACAAGGGCCTGGTCACCTCGCGCGTGCTCGCGGGGACGATCCGCCGCACGGGCGACGACGACGCCGACCTGGCGCACGCCGCGATCCTCGCGCACTCGTCGAAGGACCTCGAGGAGCACGAGTACGCGGTGACCTCCGTGGCCCGGGCGCTCGCGCCGTTCTGCTCCTCCACCAACGTGCCGGACGCGCCGTTCGTGCTGCACCTGCCCAACGTGCTGCACCTGGCGTCCGACGTGACCGGCGTGCTCGCAGGGGCCGGCGAGGGCGGCGACGTGCCGCACCCGACGTCCCTGGCGCTCGCCGCGGCGCTGCACCCGACGGCCGCCGTGTGCGGCACCCCGACCGACGCCGCCCGCGTGCTGATCCGCCGCGTCGAGGGCATGGACCGTGCGCGCTACGCCGGGCCGGTCGGCTGGGTCGGCGCGGACGGCGACGGCGAGTGGGGCATCGGGCTGCGCTCCGCGGAGGTCGACCGGGACGACCCCCACCGGCTCCGGCTGTTCGCGGGCTGCGGCGTCGTGGCCGCGTCCGATCCGGCCGCGGAGCTGGCGGAGTCGCGGGCGAAGCTGGTCCCGATGCGGACGGCTCTGGCGACGGACTGACGCGTCGGACCGGCAGCGGTCCGGTGCCGCGCGGAGCCGGCGGGCCCGGCAGCACGGCACGGCCGACGCCACCTCCTGCACTCGCTGGTGCGGAGACGCCGCCGCGCGCAGGCACGTCCCCCGGCACGGCTCCGGCGCACCGACGCCGACCCCGCGTCGCGGCAGCACCGCGGACGCACCGGCGGCCCCCGACGGGCGCCGGGGGTGGGCGCCGCGACGGAGGCCGTCGGTGCGGTGGCCGGGGGGCAGGACCCGCCACCGGGAGGCCCGGGCGGGGCAGGGGGTCACCCGCCCGGGCGGTCGGGGGGCGGGTCAGCCGCGGCCCTGCTGCTGCTGGAACCACTCCCAGAGCTGCTCGGGAGTCATGTCCTCCAGGCCGCCGGAGCCCTGGCCGGGCGACTGCTGCTCGCCCTGCTCGGAACCGCCCCGGCCGGATCCCTGGTCGGCCGTCGCGGTGGCCTCCAGCGTCGCGAGCGTCACGTCGACGTCCATCGCCTTCCCGTCGCGCACGACCGTCAGGGTGACCTCGTCGCCCGAGGCGTGCGCCCGGACGTAGCCGGTGAGCGACTCGGCCCCGGCCACCGCGCGGCCGTCGATCGCCACGATGACGTCGTCGGGCTGCAGCCCGGCCTTCGCGGCCGGCGTGCCGTCGGAGACGCTCATGACCGTCGCCCCGGCGCGCGTCACGCCGTCGGCGGTGGCCGTGCCGTCGCCCAGGGTGACGCCGAGGAACGCGTGCTCCGCGGTGCCGTCCTGGATCAGCTGGCCGGCGATCATGTCGACCACGTCGACGGGGATCGCGAAGCCCAGGCCGATCGAGCCGGACTGGCTCGACGTGGTGGCGATGGACGACGTGATGCCGATGACACGGCCCTGCGCGTCGAACAGCGGGCCGCCCGAGTTGCCGGGGTTCACGGCCGCGTCGATCTGGATCGCGTTGGTGACCACGGCGTCGGACGCACCGGACTCGGTGGTCGACACCGGGCGGTCGAGCGCGGACACGATGCCGGTGGTCACGGTGTTGGCCAGGCCGAGCGGGTTGCCGACCGCCATCACCGGGTCGCCGACCGCCACGTCGCCGACGCTGCCGAACGTGGCAGGCGACAGGTCGTCCGGGGCGTCCTGGAGCTGGATGACGGCGAGGTCGGTGGTGGGGTCGGTGCCCACGACGTCGGCCGTGAAGATGCGGCCGTCGGTGAGGGTGACCTGGACCTGGCCGTCCTGGGCGCCGGACACGACGTGGTTGTTCGTCACGACGTGACCCTCGGAGTCGACGATCACGCCGGAGCCCTCGGCCCCGCCGTTGCTGGTCGTGACCTGGATCGCCACGACGGACGCCTGCACAGCCGACGCGACGGCCTGCCAGTCGGGGTTCTCCGCGGAGGACCCCGAGACCGGGACCGTGTCGCTCTCGGAGCGGCCGATGGACGAGAGGTCCGCGGCGCGCGAGCCGCCGCCGGCCTGGTCGTCGAACGCGCCGGTGAGTGCCGCCGTGCCGAGGCTGCCGAGCAGGGCCGCGGCCGCGGCGACGCCGACGACCGGCAGCCACATGCGGGTGCGCGGGGACCGCGGCCGGCCGTCGGGCGCTGCGGGTCCGGCGCCGGGGACGGGCGGCTCGCCCGGACCTGCCGGCGCACCTGTGCCCGCGGGGGCCGGTGTGCGGAAGGCAGCCAACGGGTCGTGGGTCGCCGCGCCCTGGCCCGCGAGGGCGTGCTGCGGCGCGGGGGCCGGCTGCACCGCGACATGCGCGTAGGGCGCCTGATGCGGCGCGGCCTGCTGCGGCGCACCGTGCTGGTACGGGGCGGGGTACGGACGCTGCGGGGCGGGGGCGTGCGGCACCGCCTGCGTCGCCGTCGGCGTGATGCGCTGGGTGGGGGCGTCCTGCGGGTGCCCGGTGGACGGGGGTGGGCCGACCGGCGGCTGGTCCTGCGGCCCGGCGGCGGCCGGGGTGGCCGGCAGCGCCTCGGTGGCGGTGGTGCGGTCGTGCTGCGGGAGGTGCTCGGTCGGGGCGGTGCCCTGCGGCACGGCCTGGGTGGGGGCGGGCGCCTGCGGCGCGGCGGCGTTCTCGTCGCGCTGCGGCTGCGCGTCGCCCGCGTCCGGCCGGTGTCCCTCGGGGGTGCTGGTCATGGTCGGTTCCTCCTTCTCGCCGACCATGAGACTCCCCACCCCTGGAGTGATGCTCGGGGGAACCTGGGAGTCCGCTGCGAGTTCCGCGGCGACGCCCCGTGGGTCGTCGCGTGTGCGGCGTGCTCAGCGCTGCACGAGGCCCCGCACCGCGTCCCGCACCGCGGCCGCCAGCCGCTCGCCGAGCGCGCGCCGGTCCGCCCGGTCGACGCGGACCTCGACCACCGACAACCCCCGGCCGGGGGCCGCGAGGGCGGCGTCCAGCGCCGGTCCGTCACTGACGCGGACGTGCCGCACCCCGTACCCGGCGCACAGGGCCGCGAGGTCCGCCGCGTGCGGCGTGGCGAACACCCGCTCGAACGACCGGGCCCGCTCCGGGGCACCGTGCTCGAGAGTCGCGAAGATCGACCCGCCGCCGTCGTTCAGGACCACGAGCTGCAGGTCCGGCACCTGCTCGGTCGTGGGAACCAGCAGACCGCCCACGTCGTGCAGGAACGTGAGGTCGCCGACGAGCGCGCGCACCCGGCGCGCCGGCAGCCCGAGCGCCACCCCGGCCGCCGTCGAGACCATCCCGTCGATGCCCGCCAGGCCGCGGTTGGCGACGACCGCGGGCGGGGAGTCCCAGCGCGCCACCAGGTCGAGGTCGCGCACCGGGTTCGAGGAGCCGACCACCAGGACGTCGTCCGGCAGGCACGCCCGCGCCACGTGCCGCACCGCGCGCGGCCCGGACAGGGGCGGTGTGCCGCGGCTCGGCGGGGCCGACGGGTCGTCGCCCAGCAGCGCGTCGAGCGCCTCGGACGCGGCGGCGTCCGCCCGCTGCCAGGCCGCCAGCCAGCGCGGGTCCCCCGCGGGGCCCGCGAGCCACGACGACGGCACGCCGGGCAGCACCCGGTCGGCCGCGCGCCCGGCGTCGGGCCACGCCGCACCCCACGGCGCGACCACGGTCAGGTCGACGTCGTCACGGGCGAGGAGCGCGCTCACCGGGCGGGACAGGGTCGGCCGGCCGAGCAGGACGACGGATCGCACCCGCCCGCCGAGGTCGGGGTCGCCGAGCAGCAGGCGATAGGCGGCCAGGGCGTTCGGGCCGCCGCGCGCGCCCGACGACGGCTCGGCCAGCAGCGGCCACCCTCGGGCCTCCGCGAGGCGGCGGGCGTCCGGCCCAGCGGCGTCGCCCGCGACCACCACGACGGGTCCCGGGGGGTCCGCGGGCGCCGGGGAGCCCCCTGCGCCCAGTCCCTCCGTGCTCGCGGGGACGCGCGCGACGACGTCCGCCCGGCCGGCGGCGTCCGGTGCGGGCCACGCCGCGTCGTCGGCGCCGAGCGGCTCGCGGTACGCCAGGTCGAGGTGCACGGGCCCCGGGTCGGCCGTCCGTGTGCCGAGCGCCGCGGCGACGGCGCGCGTCACCAGGTGCCGCAGGTCGCGGTCCTCGCCGGGGCGTCCGGTCGGCGCCGGCACGTCGGCGTCGAGTCGCACCGCGGGACCGAAGATGCCGGCCTGCACGGTGGTCTGGTTGGCGCCGGTGCCGCGGAGCTCGTGCGGCCGGTCGGCCGTCAGCAGCAGCAGCGGGAGGCCGGCGTGGTGAGCCTCGAGCACGGCGGCGTGCAGGTGGGCGACCGCCGTGCCGGAGGTCGTCACGACCGCGACGGGGCGCGGGGCACCCTCGACGACGGTCGCCCGCGCCAGGCCGAGCGCCAGGAACGCGGCGTCGCGCTCGTCGACCCGCACGTGCAGCCGGAGCGCCGGCGCGCCGGCCGGGCGCTCGCCGTCGGGGAGGGCGGCGTCGGCGAGGGCGGCGGCGAGCGGCGCGCTGCGGGACCCGGGTGCGAGCACGACGTCGCGCACGCCGTGGGCCGCGAGCTCGGTGAGCTGGACGCGCGCGGCGTGCGGCGCGGGTGGGGCCGGCGGCGCCACCGGGGCCGACGAGCCGTCCCGCTCCGCCGGCGCGGGGCCGGTCACCGCGGCATCCCCGGTCACCCGGCCACCGCCCGCACCGCCGCGACCCGCTCCGCCCACCGCTGGGCGGTCGCGGCGTCGGCGGCCGTCGCGGCGAGCCGCCCGGGGTCGGGGGCCACGGCGAGGGCGTCCGCGACGCGCAGGGCGCCGTCGACCGGCAGCAGCGGCGGCGTGGCCACGTCGGCGGTCAGCAGCTGCGCGGTCGCCAGCCCGCAGGCGAACGGCAGCTCCGGCAGCGCGGCGGCCAGCGCGACCCCGGCGGCCAGGCCGACGGAGGACTCCAGGGCGGAGGACACGACCACCGGCAGCCCGACGCGCTCGGCGAGCTCGAGGCAGGCACGTACCCCGCCGAGCGGCTGCACCTTGAGCACCACCACGTCAGCGGCCTCGGCGCGCACCACCGCCAGCGGGTCCTCGGCCCGGCGGATCGACTCGTCCGCGGCGATCGGCACGTGCGTCGCCCGGCGGACGCGCGCGAGGTCGTCGACGGACGCGACGGGCTGCTCGGCGTACTCCAGGCCCCGGGCGGCGCGGTCCAGCAGCGCGAGCCGGTCGACGGCGGTCTCGACGTCCCAGGCGGCGTTCGCGTCGACCCGGATGGACCCGCGAGGACCGAGCGCCTCGCGGACGGCGGCGAGCCGGTCGGCCTCCTCGGCGGCGCCCTGGCCGGGTTCGGCGACCTTCACCTTGGCGGTGGTGCAGCCGCCGGAGGCGAGCACGATCCGTCGCGCGGCGTCCGGCCCGACCGCCGGGACGGTCACGTTGACGGGCACCCGGTCGCGGACCGGCTCCGGCCAGCCCCGGTCCGCGCCCTCGCGCGCCGCCCGCCACCACGCCGCGGACTCGGCGGCGTCGTAGTCCCAGAACGGGCTGAACTCACCCCACCCGGCGTCGCCGCGCAGCAGGACGCCCTCGCGCACCGTGATCCGGCGGAAGCGCGTGCGCAGCGGGATCGCGTAGACGTGCACGCGCCTCAGCGTACGGCGTCGGCACCGGCGGCACGGGGCAGGGGCGCACGCCCGGGCAGGGCGTCCGCGAGCAGCGCGCGGGCGGTCTCCCGCACCGGGCGGCCCTCGCTCGCGGCGGCGACCACGGCGCCGTCGACCAGCGCGAGAACGGTCGCCGGGGCGACGTCGCCCCGGCCGAGCGCGTCGAGCAGCTGCTCCAGCACCGCGTCGAGCCGGGCGCGGCCGGCACCGAGTGCCGCCGCCAGTGCCGGCACGCGCGCAGCCGCGAGGAGCTGCTCGTAGTGCGCGCGGACGGTGGCGTCGTCGCCGGGCGGCAGCACCGCCTCGACCACGGCGGCGACAGGATCGGGCGCGGGCGCGGACCGCACCCGCCGCAGCACTCCGTCCGCGTGGGCGACCCAGTCCGCCACCAGCGCGCTGCCGGCTGCGGCGGCCAGGTCGTCGAGCCCGCGGTAGTAGTACGTCGTCGCCGCGAGCGGCAGCCCCGCGCGGGCCGCCACGGCCCGGTGGCTGAGCGCGACCGGTCCCTCCGCGCGCACCAGCTCCGCCGCGGCCCGCGCGAGCTGCCCGCGCCGGAGGTCTCCCTTCGGCGTGCGCGCGGTGCCCGCGGCGCGGGCGGTCCCGCGGGCCGTGGCGTCGCCGGTGCGGCCCGGCACGGCGGTCACCCGTGCCCGCCCGACAGGTTCAGCCCGATCACGCCGGCGACGATGAGCACCAGCGACACGACCTTGAGCACCGAGAGCGGCTCGTCCAGCAGCACGACGGCGAGGATCGCGGTGGTGGCCGCACCCACGCCGACCCAGACCGCGTACGCGGCGCCGACCGGCAGCTCGCGCAGCGCCCAGCTGAGACCGGCGAACGACGCGACGGCGAAGACCGCGAACGCCACGCTGGGCCAGAGCCTGCTGAAGCCGTCGGACGCCTTGAGGCTCAGGGCCCACCCGGCCTCGAGCAGGCCGGAGAGGATCAGGACGACCCATGCCATGCGGTCACGCACCCTTCGTGGCGGGCGCGCCGGGTGGCCTCGTCCGCCGTCCCGCGCCCGCATTCTGGTACGACCGTACCGGATTGCTCGGCACCCTACGCTGGGCGGGTGACCGAGCCCACCCATCCCGCAGCCCCGGCGCCCGCCCTCCCCCCGCGCGTCTCCGACACCTTCGACCCCGCGCGGTGGCGGACGGTCACCGGCGTCGGCGAGCTCACCGACCTCACGTACCACCGCGGGGTGTGCCGGGCGGCGGACGGCACCGAGCGCGACCTGCCCGTCGTGCGCGTGGCGTTCGACCGGCCCGAGGTCCGCAACGCGTTCCGGCCCCACACGGTCGACGAGCTGTACCGGGTGCTCGACCACGCGCGCATGACGTCGGACGTCGGCACCGTGCTGCTCACGGGGAACGGACCCAGCCCCAAGGACGGCGGGTACGCGTTCTGCTCCGGCGGTGACCAGCGCATCCGCGGGCGCGACGGCTACCGCTACACCGACTCGCCCGACGCCGCGACGGCCGACCACATCGACCCGGCGCGCGCCGGGCGGCTGCACATCCTCGAGGTGCAGCGGCTCATCCGCACGATGCCGAAGGTCGTCGTCGCGGTGGTGAACGGCTGGGCGGCCGGCGGCGGCCACTCGCTGCACGTCGTCGCCGACCTCACCATCGCCTCCCGGCAGCACGCGCGGTTCATGCAGACCGACGCGAACGTGGGCTCGTTCGACGGCGGGTACGGCTCCGCCCTGCTCGCCCGGCAGGTGGGCCAGAAGCGCGCCCGGGAGATCTTCTTCCTGGCGCGGGAGTACTCGGCGGAGCAGGCGTACGCCTGGGGGGCCGTGAACGACGTCGTCGACCACGAGCACCTCGAGGACGCCGCGCTGGAGTACGCGCGGATCATCGCGACGAAGTCCCCGCAGGCCGTGCGGATGCTGAAGTTCGCGTTCAACCTCGCGGACGACGGGCTCGCCGGGCAGCAGGTCTTCGCGGGCGAGGCGACCCGGCTCGCGTACATGACCGACGAGGCCGTCGAGGGCCGCGACGCGTTCCTCGAGCGCCGCGACCCCGACTGGAGCCGGTTCCCGTACGCCTACTGACGCCGGGCCGTCAGGCCGTCAGGCCGTCAGGCCGTCAGGCCGTCAGGAGACGGTCAGCGACCCGGAGCCCTTCGGCACCAGCTCCA
Source organism: Cellulomonas sp. C5510 (assembly GCF_019797765.1). Lineage (NCBI taxonomy): Bacteria > Bacillati > Actinomycetota > Actinomycetes > Micrococcales > Cellulomonadaceae > Cellulomonas > Cellulomonas sp. C5510. Next base: position 410,718 of record NZ_CP081862.1, on the reverse strand, counting down.
CCCACGTGCTGCCGGGCGCGAGCTCGGCCGTCTTCCCGTCCGCGGTCGTCAGCACCAGGGGCGCGTCGCGCGACTCCTTCTGCCAGCGGACCGCGACCGTCCTGCCGCCCGTGGCCAGCGTGCCCTCGCCGGAGCCCCCGCCGAGCACGTAGGTCGGCACGGTCGCCCCGTTCTGCGCGCCGAACCCGGTGCCCAGGTGGTCCGCCACGACGGAGACGACGTTGGTCGCCGTGAGGCGCGCGCCGGTCGCGTCGGTCGCCGGCGTCGACCCCTCCGAGCGCTCCCACACGGTGCCGTTCCAGGTCCAGGACGGCTTCGACTGGCTGGACAGGTCGAACGCGAGGGTCGTGGCCGGGGTGCCCTGCGTGACCGCCGTGGCGCGCTCCGGCGACCGGGCGAACGCGAACTGCTCGCCCGGGCTGCCCTGGTGGTTCGCGTCGGCCTGCGCCCACAGGGCGTTCGGGTCCCCGTAGACGTTGTGCGGCGCGCTGCGGCTGCTCACGCGGTACAGACCCGCGGCACCGGCGTCGTGGCTGATCGGCTGCACGGGGCTGGCGTCCACGAGCGCGAGGATGCCCGGCTGGCCGCCGGAGAACGTCAGCAGGCCGTTGAGCGGGGCGACGATGTCCGGGTCCATCGGGCGCACCGAGCGGATCGGGCCGATCTCCGCGGGGATCTGCGAGTGGAACACCGCGACCAGGCGGGAGACCTCGAACTCGACGATCGTCTCCCAGACGACGTCGGCCTGCTCGAGCCCCGACTGCGGCCGCGCCGTGGCGGTGTTCTCCACCTTCACCGCGAGGGCCGGTCGGTTCGCGACCTCCCCGGCCACGCCGGTCAGCGGCCAGGTGGCCGGCACGACGGGCTCGGGCGCCGCCGCCTTGTGCGGGTCGAGCGTCGGCGCCACCGTGGTGGCCTCGGGCGCGGGGGCCTCCTCCTGGGAGCACCCGGCGACCAGCAGCGTCGCCGCGACCGCCAGCGCGCCGGCGCGCCGCAGCCGCCGCCTCGTGGTGTGGACCATCTCTTCCGGACCTCCGTGCCGCTGTCGTGCGTTCCGCGACACTCTACGGGCGGACCTACCCTGGCCGGGTGAGCCGACCCGTCCGCGCCGTGACCGCCACCGCCGCCGGGGTCCCCGCGCTGCGCGACGCGCTCGCCGCCGCGCTCGACGGGTCGGGCCCGGCGGTGCTGCCCGTCGAGGACGCCACCCCGGACGAGGACCGCGGCACCGTGCCCGACGACGTCGCGCTGCTCGTGAGGACCTCCGGGTCGACCGGCACGCCCCGCGAGGTGATGCTGACAGCCGCCGCGCTGCGGGCGTCCGCGGAGGCGACGCACCGCCGGCTCGGCGGCCCGGGCCGGTGGCTGCTGCCGCTACCGCCCGCGCACGTCGCCGGGCTGCAGGTGCTCGTCCGGTCGCTGGTGGCCGGCACCGAGCCGGCCGCGCTGGGCGGGCCCTTCCGCCCGGACGCCTTCGCGGTGGCCACCCGCGCACTGCCCGGCCCTGGCCCCCGCTACACGTCGCTGGTGCCCACGCAGGTGCACCGCCTGCTCGCCGACGACGCGGGCCGCGAGGCTCTGGCCGCCTACGACGCGGTGCTGCTGGGTGGCGCGGCGAGCCCGCCGGGCCTCGTCGAACGCGCCCGGGACGCCGGTGCGCGGGTCGTCACCACGTACGGCATGTCGGAGACCTGCGGCGGCTGCGTGTACGACGGCGAGCCGCTCGACGGCGTCTCCGTCGCGCTGGAGGACGACGGCCGGATCCGGCTGGCCGGGCCGGTGCTCGCGGCGGGCTACCGGGGTCGGCCCGGCCTGGACGCCGAGCTGTTCGAGCGGCGCGACGGGGTCCGGTGGCTGCGCACCAGCGACCTCGGCCGGTGGGCCGCCGGGCCCGACGGCGGCACGACGCGCCTCGAGGTGCTCGGCCGGGCCGACGACGTCCTGGTCACCGGGGGCGTGAAGGTCGCGCCCGCCGCGACCGAGCGCGTGCTGGCGACGCTGGAGGGCGTCGGCGAGGTCCTGGTCGTCGGCGTCCCCGACGCCGAGTGGGGTCAGGCGCTCGTCGCCGTCGTCGTCCCGGACCCCGCCGCGCCGACCCCCGCGCTCGACCCGCTGCGCCGCGCGGTGACCGAGCGGCTCGGCCCGGCCGCCGCCCCCCGGCACCTCGTGCTGCTCGACGCGCTGCCGTTGCGCGGGCCGGGCAAGCCCGACCGGAGCGCGGCCACCGAGCTGGCGAGGCGCTCCCTGGCCCGCGCGACCCCACCGCCGGCCTGAGCGACGGGCGGGGTACGGTCGGGCTCCCGCCCGCGAGCCGCACCCCGCGTCGCCCGGCCCGCACCCCCGCCGCACCCGACCCGCCCGCACCCGACCCCAGGAGCACCATGGCCACCTCGTCCGAGTGGATCGCCGGCGCCCGCCCGCGCACCCTGCCCGCCGCCGTGGCGCCCGTGCTGGTCGGCACCGGCGCCGCCGCGCAGGTCGACGCGGCGCACCTCGGCCGGGCCCTGCTCGCCGCGGGCGTGGCCCTGGCCCTGCAGGTCGGCGTGAACTACGCGAACGACTACTCCGACGGGGTGCGCGGCACCGACACGGAGCGGGTCGGCCCGATGCGGCTCACCGCCAGCGGGGCCGCACGGCCGCGGGCGGTGCGGGGGGCCGCCTTCGCCGCGTTCGGCGTCGCGGGGGTGCTGGGCCTGGCCCTGGTCGCCCTGTCCGGGCAGTGGTGGCTGCTCGCGGTCGGCGCGCTGTGCGTCCTGGCGGCGTGGTTCTACACCGGGGGCCGGCGCCCGTACGGGTACCTGGGTCTCGGCGAGGTCGGCGTCTTCCTGTTCTTCGGCCTCGTCGCGGTGCTCGGCACCACCTACACCCAGGCGGGGCGGCTGACGTGGCCGGCGTGGGTCGGGGCGGTCGCCGTCGGGCTGATCGCGTGCGCGCTGCTCATGGTGAACAACCTGCGCGACGTCCCCACCGACGCCCTGGTGGGCAAGCGCACGCTCGCCGTGCGGATCGGCGAGCGCCGCGCGCGCGTCGTCTACGCGGTGATGGTGGTGCTGCCCGTGCTGCTCGGCGTGGCCTGCGCCCTGGCGAACCCGTGGGCGCTGCTGGTCATGCTGCTGGCGCTCCCGGCCGGGCTGCTCGCGTTCACGGTGCTGGTCGGCGCCCGGGGGATCGCCCTGGTGCCGGTGCTCGCCGGGACGGGGATGTACGAGCTCGCGTTCGGCGTGCTGCTGGGGCTCGGTCTGGCGCTCTGACCCCGGTCAGGACGGGCGGCCCGGCGCGGCGTCCTCCGACCCGGTCCCGGTGGCGCGATCCGGCGCCCCGCGGCCGTCCGGGGCCGCCGGCCCGTCGGGGGTGGTCGACGCGTCGACCGCGGCGTCCTCGGCCGCGGCGTCCTCGGCGGCCCGGCGCGAGAGCCGCGGACGGTCGCCCCGTGCCTCCGAGCGGGCCTGCAGCCACAGCGCCGCGCGGTCGCGCGGCCCGGCCAGCAGCACGTACGACAGCAGCGCCGCGAGCAGCGCGGCGAGCACCACGCCGAGCAGCCAGCCCGTCCCGGCGAGCACGAGGCCGGCGAGGCAGGCCACGAACAGGGCGAGCCGGAGCAGGGAGTACGTCACCACGGGCACCCGCCCAGGGTAGGCCGCCGCCGGGACGCCCCGCTCGGCTCGGCCCCCTGCTCCGCGCTGGTTAGGCTGGGACGCATGGCCCGCGCCCTGCTGCTCCTCGCGATGATCGGACTGACGGTGTACGCCGTCGCCGACATCGTCTCGAGTGACGACGAGGACCGGCTCGGCGTCCCCCGGCTCCCGTGGGTGCTCGTGGCGCTCGTCCCGTTCGTGGGCCCGATCACGTGGATCCTCGTCCGCCGGTCCCAGCGCGCACGCCGCGCGGGCGGCGGGGGTGGAGGTACCGCGCCGGGCCCCTCCGGCCGGCCCGGACCGGGACGCGGTGGCCCGGTCGCCCCGGACGACGACCCGGAGTTCCTCTGGCGCCTCGAGCAGGAACGCCTCCGTCGCGAGCGCGAGACGCGGGGGCCACGGCCCGACGAGGACCGGCCTCCCCGGCGCGGCGACCAGCCGCAGCAGCCCGACGGCGACCTCCCGGGCGACGCCCGGGGCTGAGCCCGCTCCCGCGCCGGTCCGCGACGGGCACCCGCCCCGACTCGACCGGCACCCGTGCCCGGCCCGGCCCGGACGCCCCGCCGCGGGCGCGCCCGGTCAGAGCCCGGAGTACGAGTGCTTGCCGGAGACGAACAGGTTCACCACGGTGAAGTTCGCCAGCACCACCGCGTAGCCGACGTACACGAAGTACGCGGCCCGGCGGCCGGCCCAGCCGCGGGTCGTGCGGGCGTGCAGGTACGCGGCGTAGACGACCCACGCCACGAACGTGCCGACCTCCTTGGGGTCCCAGCCCCAGTACCGGCCCCAGGCCTGCTCGGCCCAGATGGCCCCGCCGATCAGCGTGAGCGTCCAGAGCACGAAGCCGATGGCGTTGAGCCGGAAGGACAGCGCCTCGAGCTGCCGGGCCGGCGGGACGGTGCGCAGCCACGACCAGGCCGGGCCGGTGACGCGCCAGCGCGCGAGCGGCCGGCGCAGACCGTCGAGGCGGTTCCACCGGTGGTCGACGTGCGAGCGCCCGGTCTCGCGCCCGTCCTGGAGCACCTGGAGCACGGCGGTGGCGAACGCGACGGTGAAGATGCCGGTGGCGATGATCGCGACGCCGACGTGGATCACGAGCCAGTAGTTCTGGAGGGCGGGCTGGACGGCGTCGGCCTGCACGTAGAACGCGTTCAGCCCGAGCACGAGCGCCAGCACGGCGATGCCCATGACGACGACCCCGAGGAACGGCACCACGCGCCGGCGCTGCACGACGGCGAGGACGACGGACGCCACGAGGGTCCCGACCAGGGTGAACTCGTACATGTTCGCGGTGGGCCAGCGCCCGGCGGCGGCGCCGCGGAGCACGATGCCCACCAGCAGCAGGACGATGCCGAGCGCGGTGGTGGAGCCGGCGATGCCGGTGGCCGCCGAGCGGGCCGTGGCTGCAGCGGTGCCGCCCTGCCCCTCGCCGGTCGCGGCGGGCAGGACAGGGCCGGCCGGACCCGGCTCCGCGCCGGAGGGCCCGTCCGCGGGCACCACGAGCGACGACGGACCGCCCGCCCCCACGGCCTCCCGGGCGGCCAGGCGCGTCTGCCGGGCGGCGGCACGGGCGGCACGGTGCTCGCGGGAGGCGGCGTCGGCCACCCGGGCGAGCGCGACCGAGTACGCGATCAGGGCGATCGTGAACGCCGTCGCCGCACCCCACACGAGCAGGGTGCTGATGTCGCCCAGTGCCATGTCCTCCACCTTCCGGGTCAGCCGACGGCGGGCAGGTCGCCCCCGGCCGGTCGGAGCCGGTCCACCGCCCGGTCGAGCTCCGCCTGCAGCCCGACGTCGTCGCCGCGCGCGAGGGCCGCGGCGGTGACCACTGTACGACCTGACCCGGGACCTTCGTCCCCCTCGGGGGCGGGCGACGCCCGGACCCACACACGCCGGCGCGGGGCGAACAGCGAGGCCGCCAGACCGGCGAACGCCAGCATCGCGAACGTCAGCACCCACGCGAGCGACGGGTCGTGGCGCAGGTCCAGCGCGACGAACCGCGGCAGCGCGTCGAAGGTCAGCGTCCCCAGGCCGTCCGGGAGGTCGACCGTCTCCCCGGGGCGCACGTAGAGCGTGAGAGGCCGGCCGTCCTCCCGGGTGGCCTGCGTGAGACCGGACTCGTCCAGCTGGTACACGTTCTGCGGGATGCCGTCGTCCAGCCCGAGGTCCCCGCTCCACAGCGCCAGCGCGAGCAGCGGCTCCGTGGGCTGCGGGTCGACGGAGCGCCAGATCTCGTCGGAGAGCTGCTGCGCGGTGGGGAGCAGGACGCCCTGCAGGCCGATCTGCGGCCCGGTGGTGACGTCGGGCACCTTGATGACGCCCTGTGACGTGTACACGGTGTCCTGCGGCAGGAACGGCACGGCCCCGGAGAACGCCACCTCACCGGCGGCGTCCCGGACCGTGACCTGCGGCGCGTAGCCGTTGCCCTGCAGGTAGACCTTCGCCCCGCCGACCTCCAGCGGGTGGTTCACCTTGATGGTGTCGGCCACCGGGTCGGCACCGGGCTCGGTGACGGTGACCCGGGCGGTGAAGTCGCGCGACTGGAGCGTCTCGGGGTCGAACCGCGACTCGAACGAGTCCAGGCGCAGCGCGAACGGCTCCAGGGAGGAGGCGCGGAACCCGCTCCCCGCCTCGAACGTGTCGTAGTCGCTCTGCGTGTTGGCGAACGCGCGGCCCTCGACGACGATCGCCTGGCCGCGGTAGTGCAGGAGCTGCCCGGTCGCGACCGCGACGAGCAGGCCGACCAGCGCGAGGTGGAACACGAGGTTGCCGGTCTCGCGGAGGTAACCGCGCTCGGCGGCGACGCTCCGGACGCCGCCGCCCTCGTCGCGGACGTCCACCCGGAACCGGCGCCACCAGCGGGGCCCGCGCAGCGCGGCGGCGGCGCGCTCGGCGACCTCCTGCGGCGTCCCGTCGACCTCGAGCGAGGCCTGCGCGGGGAACCGGTCGAACCGTCGGGGGGCACGCGGCGGCCGCGCGCGCAGCGCCCGGAGGTGGGTGCGGCTGCGCGGCAGGATGCAGCCGACCAGCGACACGAACAGCAGCAGGTAGATCGCGGAGAACCAGACCGACGCGTACACGTCGAAGAACCCGAGGCGCTCCAGCAGCGGCCCGACGTCGGGGTGGTCGGTGAGGTAGGTCGCCACCCGGGCCGGGTCCTGCGGCCGCTGCGGGAAGACGGTGCCGGGCACGGCCGCGACGGCGAGCAGCATGAGCAGCAGCAGCGCGACCCGCATCGACGTGAGCTGCCGCCAGCCCCAGCGGAGCCAGCCGACGAGGCCGAGGGCCGGGAGCTGCGGGGCCTCGCCGCCGGTCGGGGTGCCGGCGGCCGCGGGCGGCGCGGGCGGCGCGGGCGGGGCGCCGTCGACGAACGCGTCCTCGAGCCCCTCGGGCCGGTAGCCGGTGGTCGGTCGCTCGGTCACGTCACACCGCCGGGACGAAGGGCTGGGCGCCGGTGAGCAGGCCCTGCAGCCAGCTCGCCCACGCGGACCAGAGCCCGGTGACCAGCGCCACGCCGAGCAGGATGAGGAGGCCGCCGCCGGCGCGCATGATCGCCAGGCGGTGCCGGGCCAGCCAGTCGAGGGCGCGGCGGCTGCGCTGCAGGCCGAGCGCGACGGCGACGAACGGCAGCCCCAGCCCGGCGCAGAACGCCAGCGCGAGCAGCGCGCCCCGGCCCGGGGACCCGCCGTCGAGCGACAGCAGCAGGATCGCGGCCAGCGTCGGGCCGATGCACGGCGTCCACCCGATGCCGAACGTCACCCCGAGCACGGGCGCGCCCCACAGCCCCGCACGCGGCGCGACGAGCGTCCGCCGGTCCCGCTGCAGGAACGGCAGCAGCCCCAGGAACGCCAGGCCCATGACGACCGTGAGGACGCCGAGCACGCGTGACAGGGGGTCCTGCCAGCGCAGCAGGAACGAGCCCAGCGTGCCGGCGAGCGAGCCGTACGCGAGGAACACCGCGGTGAACCCGGCGACGAACAGCAGCACACCCAGCACGACGCGGCGCCGTGAGGGGGGCGGCGCCGGGGTCGCCGCGAGCACCGGCTGCGCGGGCAGGTGGGCCGCGAGGTCCAGCGGGGCGGACCCGGCGGCGGTCGCCACCGCCCGCGGGGCGGGGGCCGGCCGGGGCGCGGTCGCGGCGGACATCCCGCCGAGGTAGCCGACGTAGGCGGGGACGAGCGGCAGCACGCACGGTGACGCGAACGACACCAGGCCGGCCAGCAGAGCCACGGGCACCGCGGCCAGCAGCGACCCGGAGGCGGCGGTCCGGGCGAACGCGTCCCCGACGTCGGCGGCGATCACGGCTCGTCCTCGGCCAGCACCTCGTCGACGAGCGCCCGCAACGTCGAGCCCTCGACCAGGCCCACGACCCGCGCGGCGACGTGGCCCTCGCGGTCGAGCACGACGGTGGTGGGCGTCGCCTGGATCGGGACGACGCCCTGGAGCGCGGCGACGGCCTGCTTCTCGCGGTCGTCGATGCTCGGGTAGGGGACGTCGAACGTCTCCTGGAACGACTCCGCCGCGCCGGCGTCGTCGACGCCGTTGATGCCGAGCACGTGCACGCCCTGGTCGGCGTAGTCCTCGGCGACGGCGACGAGGTCGGGCGCCTCCTCGCGGCACGGCGGGCACTGCGCGTACCAGGTGTTGAGCACGACGACCTCGCCGCGCCAGTCCGCGACGTCGACCGGGGCGCCCGCGAAGTCCGTGCCCGCGACCTCGACCGGCCCCTGGCGGTCGCCCGGCTCCCACTGGGTGACGGACCCGTCCCCGGACACGTAGCCCTGGTCCGGCACGTCGTCGCCGGACGCCGTGCCGGCGCCCCCTCCCGCGGAGCAGCCCGCGAGGGCGACGACCGCGACGGCGACCAGCACGGCGGCGCGCGACCGGGCGGCGGGCCGGTGGCGGGTCCTCATGCGCCCGCCACGGCGGAGGCGCCCGGCAGCAGGTCGGCGGCCGGCTCGGTGTAGCCGACGCGCACCAGGCGATCGTCCTCGTAGACGAGGGAGGTGAGAGAGGCCAGGGAGCACTGGCGGCGGCGCGGGTCGTGCCATAGCCGGCGGTCCTCGAGCGCGAGCCGCGTGACCCAGATGGGCAGCTGGTGGCTGACGAGCACGGCCTCGTGGCCCCGCGCGGCCTCGCGGGCGCGGTCGACGACGCCGAGCACGCGCGCGACCTGCTGCCGGTAGGGCTCGCCCCAGGACGGCCGGAACGGGTTGACGAGCAGGGGCCAGTGCCGCGGGTGGCGCAGCGAGCCGTCGCCGACGCCGAACGTCAGGCCCTCGAAGCGGTTCTCGGCCTCGAGCAGGCCCTCGTCCGTCGTGACGGGCAGGTCGAGCGCGTCCGCGATCGGCGCGACGGTCTCCTGCGCGCGCTGCAGCGGGGAGGCGACCAGCACGGTCACGTCACGGCGCGGCGACCCGAGGCCGCCGGCCAGGTACGCCGCCACCCGCTCGGCCATCTGCTGCCCGCGCTCGGACAGGTGGTACCCGGGCAGGCGCCCGTACAGGACGCCGGTGGGGTTGTGGACCTCGCCGTGGCGCATGAGGTGGATGGTGGTCGCGACCATGGGGTCAGTCTCGCAAACCCGGCTGGGTGCTCGGGCCGGGAGGTGGCGGTGCAGCCCGCGGGCGGGGGCTACGCGCGCTCGGCCTCCGCCAGCGCGGCGGCGCAGCCGGCCTGCAGCGCGGCGCCGACGGCGCCCATCGCGTCGCCGAGGGCCTGCAGCTGCCGCGGGGTGAGCACGTCGACGAGGCGTGCTCGTACGGACTCGACGTGGGCGGGGGCGGCCTCGACGAGCCGGCGCCAGCCCGTGTCCGTCATGGTGCAGTTCACGCCGCGGGCGTCCTCGAGGCACGGGGCCCGCTCGACCAGTCCGTCGGCCTCCATGCGGCGCACGGTGTGCGTCAGGCGGCTGCGGGAGTGGGCGAGCTCGCCGGCCAGCTCGGACATGCGCAGCGTGCGGCCGGGCGCCTCGGAGAGCCGGACCAGGACCTCGTACTCGCCGAGCGACAGCCCGGTCTCCTGCTCGAGGTCGTGCGCCAGCACGTCCAGCAGCCGGGCCGTGCCGTCGCGGTACGCGCGCCAGGCCTGCTGCTCGTCCGCCGACAGCCAGCGGACGTCGTCGTGGGCGCGCGTCGCGCTCGTCGTCCGCTCCGTGGCGCTGCTCATCGCCGGTCCTCCTCCCGGGGCGTCCCCGGCGGGCTGCCGCGGTCGCGCGGGCCCGCACTGTGACGTCGGTCGCTGATCGTCCCACAGGTGTTGCGCCCTCGTCCGCAGTGTAGTAGAAATCTCAACTAACCGCAGTTGACGCTTCAACCAATGCAGGAGGCACCATGTCCGTCACCACGCTGCCCACCGGTCTCACCGCCGGCACCTGGACCCTCGACCCCTCGCACACCGAGGCGTCCTTCACGGTCCGCCACGCCGGCATCTCCAAGGTCCGCGGCACCGTCGCGGTGACCTCCGGCGCCATCACCGTGGTCGAGGACCTCACGCTCTCCGCCGTCACCGCGACGCTCGACCCGACGACGATCAACACCAACGACGCCGGCCGCGACGGCCACCTCAAGAGCGCCGACTTCTTCGACGTCGAGACCTTCGGCGAGTGGACCTTCACCTCCACCGCCGTGCGCCCCGACGGCGAGGACTACGTCGTCACCGGCGACCTGACCATCCACGGCGTGACGCAGTCCGTCGACCTGGCCGTCGAGTTCGGCGGCGCGGCCACCGACCCGTTCGGCAACCAGCGCGCGGGCTTCTCCGCCACCACGACGATCTCCCGCAAGGACTTCGGCATCACCTGGAACGCGGCCCTCGAGGCCGGCGGCGTCCTGGTGAGCGACAAGGTCGTCATCTCCCTCGAGGTCTCGGCCATCAAGCAGGCCTGACCTCCCCCGGTCCACGAGGGCCCGGTCGCGCACCCCCTGCCGCGACCGGGCCCTCGTGCACGTCCCCGGGCACGTGCCGGCCCGGGCGGGCACGGCAGCGGCCGGGCCACCGCGCACGACGGCCCGGCCGGTCGGGCTCAGTCCGCCGCGACCGGCTCCGGCTCGGCGGCGGGAGCGGCGACGGGAGCCGCGACGGGGCGGGCGGCCCGCTGCCGCGCGTGGAACCCGAGGATCTGCAGCTCCGACCCGAGGTCCACCTCCCGCACGTCCACGCCGTCGGGCACCCGCACCGTGCGGGGCGCGAAGTTGAGGATGCCGGTGATGCCCGCCGCGACCAGCCGGTCCGTCGTCGCCTGGGCGGCGGACCCCGGCGTCGCCACGATCGCGACGCTCGCCTCCGTCTCGTCGATGACCCGCTCCAGCTCGTCGACGTGCTGGACCACGTGGCCGCCGACGCGCGTCCCCACCAGGTCCGCGTGCGTGTCGAACAGGCCCACGAGGACGAACCCGCGGTCCGCGAACCCGGAGTAGGTGGCGAGCGCGTGACCCAGGTTGCCGATGCCGACGATGACGAGCTGGCGCTCCTCGGCCATGCCGAGCGCGCCGGCGATCTGCTTGCGCAGGTGGTCGACCTCGTACCCCACGCCGCGGCGTCCGCCGGCCCCCAGGTAGGACAGGTCCTTGCGCAGCTGCGCGGGCGAGGCGCCGACCAGCTCCGCGAGCTGGTCGGACGAGGTGGTGGTCACACCCTCCGAGGCGAGGCCGCCCAGGGAGCGCAGGTATCCGGGGAGGCGGGCGACGGTGGTCGGCGGCAGGGCTCGCACCCCCCCAGATTAGGCGGTCGGCGGCCCTGCCAGCGCGTCCCGCAGGCGGTCGGCGTCGATCTGCCAGTAGCCCACCCGCGCGCCGTCCACCTCGACGACCGGCACCAGCTCGCCGTAGACGTCCGCGAGCGACCTCCCGCCGGGCGCCGCGCCCCCGGCGTCGACGTCCACCTCCGCCCACGACGCGCCGCGCTCCGCGGCCACGGCAGCGACCACCGCGCGGGCGTCGTCGCACAGGTGGCAGCCGCCGCGGGCGTAGAGCACCACGCGCGCGCGGTCCGGGCCGACGGGGGCGAGGGGGGCGGTGGGCTGCACGGCACGAGCCTAGGCATCTGGCTACAGTGGCCGCGTGCCCGAGCCCACCGAGCCCGACACCGGCGCCGCCGTGCAGCCGGGCCGGGTGGCCGCCTTCTTCGACGTGGACAACACCATCATCCGCGGGGCCAGCTCGTTCCACCTCGCGGTCGGGCTGTACCGGCGGGGCTTCTTCCGCAGCTCCGACATCGTGCGGTTCGCCGGGCACCAGGCCCGCTACCTCGCGTTCGGGGAGAACCGGCAGCAGATCGACGAGGTCCGGGAACGGGCGCTCGAGATCATGCAGGGCCGGTCCGTCGCGGAGGTCGTCGCCATCGCGGAGGACATCTACGACGAGGTGCTCTCGCTGCGCATCTTCCCCGGCACCCAGCGACTGCTGGACCAGCACCTGCGCGCCGGCCACCAGGTGTGGCTCGTGACCGCGACGCCCGTCGAGATCGCCGACATCATCGCCCGCCGCCTGGGCGCGACCGGCGCCATCGGCACCGTCGCCGAGCACCGCGAGGGCTTCTACACCGGCCGCCTGGTCGGGGACCTGCTGCACGGCAAGGCGAAGGCGTCGGCCGTGCGCGCCCTCGCCGAGCGGCAGGGCGTCGACCTCTCGCAGTCGTTCGCGTACGGCGACTCCACGAACGACGTGCCGATCCTGTCCGAGGTCGGTTTCCCGTGCGCCATCAACCCCGACGGACGTCTCCGGCGGCACGCGGCCGAGGTCGGCTGGCCGGTGCGGGAGTTCCGCGGCCGGCGCAACGCCACCCGCCGCGGCGTCGACGCGGCGACCGTCGCCGGGTCCGCCTGGGTGCTCGGGCTGGTCGTGCGCGCCGTCCGCCGCGCGCTACGGGCCCGCTGGGAGGGCCGGTGACCACCGCCGGGACGGCTCCGGGCCGGGCGGGTGCGACCGTGCGCCGGGCCCGCCCGGAGGAGGCCGCCGCGATCGCCGGGCTCGCCGCCGCGACGTTCCCGCTCGCGTGCCCGCCGTCGTCGACCCCGGCGGACCACGCCGCCTTCGTCGCGGCGCACCTCACCGCCGCGCACTTCGCGGACCACCTGACCGACCCGACGCGCGACGTGCTCGTGGCGGACGAGGACGGCGAGCTGGTCGGCTACACGCTGCTGGTGGCCGGTGAGCCGTCCGCGCCGGAGGTCGCCGCCGTCGTCCCGCTGCGCCCGACCACGGAGCTCAGCAAGTGCTACGTGGTGGCAGGCCGGCACGGCGGCGGCGTCGCCCGGGACCTGATGGCCGCGAGCCTCGACGTCGCGCGCGCCCGCGGGGCCGTCGGCGTGTGGCTCGGGGTGAACGGGGAGAACGTGCGGGCGCAGGCGTTCTACCGGCGCTCCGGCTTCGACGTCGTCGGGACGCGGACCTTCCAGGTCGGCGAGCAGCGCCACCACGACCTGGTGCTGCACCGTCCGCTCTGACCGGCGCGGGGTGCGGGGGCGCGGTCGACCCTCCCCCACGCGGGGACGCGGGGACGCGGGGCGCGGGCCGGTGGACCGACCGCGCCCCGCGTCGTGCCGGCTCAGGCCAGCCGCACCACGTTCCACGACACCGGCGGCACCTGGACGGTGAGCCGGCCGCCGTCGACGACCGCGGTGCCGTTCGGGCGGGGCGCCACCGAGGTGTCGTCGTCGGCCGTCGCCACCCACGTGTGGTCCGGGTTCGACAGGCTCGTCGCCTCGACCACCCGGAGCCCGGGGATCGCGCGGGTGTCGACCTCGAGGGTGACCGTCTCGGTGGTCGAGCGGTTGACCGCGAACAGCGCGACGGCGCCGGTCTCCGGGTCCCGCGTCGCGACGGCGTCGACCAGCGGGGCGTCCCCGAACTTCGCGGTCTCGTACGTCGGGGCCTCGACGGCCACCTGGAGCACGTCGCCCGCCGCGTACCGGGACGCCTGCGCGAACGGGTGGAACGTGGTCTGGCGCCACACCCGGCCGCCGGGCTCCGTCATGATCGGGGCGATGACGTTGACGAGCTGCGCGAGCGACGCCGAGTGCACCCGGTCGGTGTGCCGCAGCAGCGAGATCAGCAGGTTGCCGACCACCACGGCGTCCGCGACGTTGTACTTGTCCTCGAGCAGCACCGGTGCGACCGGCCAGTCGTCACCCGAGGGCGGCACGGACTCGGCGCGCTTCTGGTACCAGACGTTCCACTCGTCGAACGAGATGTGGATGCGCTTGTCCAGCTTCTTGTGGGCCCGCACACCGTCCGCGACGGCCGCGACCGACGCGATGAAGTGGTCCATGTCCATCGCGGAGGCCAGGAACGAGCCGAGGTCGCCGTCCTCCTCGGCGTAGTAGGCGTGGGCGCTGATGAGGTCGACGTGCTCGTACGTCTCGCTCAGCACGATCTGCTCCCACTCGCCGAAGGTGGGCATCCCGACGCCGGAGGACCCGCAGGCCACGAGGGTGAGGTCGGGGTCGACCATGCGCATGGCCCGGGCGGTCTCGGCGGCGAGCCGACCGTACTCGTGGGCGGTCTTGTGGCCGATCTGCCACGGCCCGTCCATCTCGTTGCCGAGGCACCACATGCGGATGCCGTACGGGTCGGGCGCGCCGTTCGCGCGGCGCTGGTCCGACAGCGCGGTGCCCCCGCGGACGTTGCAGTACTCCAGGAGGTCGAGGGCCTCCTGGACGCCGCGGGTGCCGAGGTTCACGGCCATCATCGGCTCGGTGCCGGAGGCCGCGGTCCAGCGCACGAACTCGTCGACGCCGACCAGGTTCGGCTCGGTGGAGTGCCAGGCCAGGTCGAGCCGGCGGGGGCGCTGGTCGCGCGGGCCGACACCGTCCTCCCAGCGGTACCCGGAGACGAAGTTGCCGCCGGGGTAGCGGACGGTGGAGACACCGAGCTCCCGGGTGAGCTCGATGACGTCGCGGCGGAACCCGTCGGCGTCCGCGGTGGGGTGCTCCGGGTCGTGGATGCCGGTGTAGACGCAGCGGCCCAGGTGCTCCACGAAGGCGCCGAACGTGCCGCGGCGGACGGGACCGACGCGGAACGCGGGGTCGAGGGTGAGGGTGACGGTCGGCATGCGGCGCAGCTCCTTCGCTGACGTTTCTGCATCGTTGTACTAGACATCCTGCCGAGCGGGGACGCGCGCCGTCAACCGGCACCGGCAGCGTCAGACGAGCGCGGCGGAACCCGCCGTCGACTCCCGCACGACCAGCTCGAAGTCCGCCACGACCTGGACCGGGGCCTCGGGCGCGGTGCCCGCGACGCGCGCCAGCAGCAGCTCCACGGCGGTCTGCGCGATCTGCTCGCGCCCCGGCGCCACGGACGTCAGCCCCGGCGACGCGTACGCCGCGTCGTCCACGTCGTCGAAGCCCACGACGGCCACGTCGCCCGGCACCGCGTACCCGTGCAGGCGGAGCTCGTGCAGCGCCCCCAGCGCCAGGGCGTCGTTCAGGCCGAACACGGCGTCGACGGCCACCCCCGCCTCGAGCACGCCGCGCATCGCCTCCGCCCCCGTCGCCCGGTGCCACATCCCGGCCTCCGCGACGAGCGCCGGGTCGTACGGCACGCCCGCCTCCGCCAGCGCCTGCCGGTACCCGCGCAGGCGCAGCGCCGCGGACCCCATGACCTCGCCCTCGTGCGCGCCGAGGACCGCGATGCGGCGGCGCCCCAGGCCCAGGAGGTGCCGGGTGGCCGCGCGAGCCGCCTCCACGTTGTCCATCGTCACGTGGTCGGCCGGCCCTCCGAAGATCCGCTCGCCGAGCAGCACCATCGGGACGTCCACCGCGAACCGGTCGCGGTCCTCCGGCCCCAGCGCCAGCGGGGAGAAGATCAGCCCGTCGGTCAGGTGCCGCCGCGGGCCGTGCAGCACCTCGAGCTCGCGCTCCCGGTTGCCGCTGGTCTGCTCGATCAGCACGACGACGCCCCGCGCGTCGGCCGCCCGGATCACGGAGTCCGCGAGCTCCGCGAAGTACGGCAGCCGCAGCTCCGGCACCGCCAGCCCGATCATCCCCGTGCGTCCCCGCCGCAGGCTCCGCGCCGTCAGGTTCACGCGGTAGCCGAGCTGCTCGATCGCCGCCTCGACCCGCGCGCGCGTCTCCGCCCGGATGTACGGGTAGCCGTTGATGACGTTCGAGACGGTCTTGATGGACACGCCGGCCACCGCTGCGACGTCGTGCATCGTCGCGGCACCCTGCCGGTTCCCGGCCACGTCCCGCCTCCCGTCCGGCCCGCGCGACCCCGGTGCCGCGCGAGCCCAGCGTAGGGGCCGGCCGGGCGGCGCCGCGGGCAGGTCCGCGCACGGTCACCCGGTCGGGAGCCCGTCAGCGCCCGCCGAGCCCGGTCGTCGCGACCGCCTTGACGATCTGCCGCTGGAACAGCATGAACAGCAGGATCAGCGGCAACGCGGCGATCATTGCCGACGCCATCGTCTGCGCGTAGATCGTGCCGTACGCGTTCTTCACCGTCGAGAGCCCGACGGGCAGGGTCATGAGGTCCGGGTTGTTCGTGACGATGAACGGCCACAGGAAGTTGTTCCACGCCCCGATGAACACGAAGATCGCGACCGCCGACACGATCGGCCGCGAGATCGGCAGCACGATCGACCAGAACGTCCGCCAGTGCCCGGCGCCGTCCACCCGCGCCGCGTCCTCGATCTCCTGCGGCACCTCCGCGAAGAACCTCGCGAAGATGTAGACCATCACCGGCGCGACGAGCTGCGGGAGGATCACGCCCTGGTAGGTGTCGACCGCGCCCAGCGCGTCCATCTGCCGGAACAGGGGGACGATGAGGATCTGCCCCGGCACCGCGATCAGGGCGATCGTCGCCGCGAACAGCAGGTTCTTGCCGCGGAACCTGGTCCGGGCGAACCCGTACCCCGCGAGCGCGCACACCGCCACCGTCAGGACCGTGACCGACCCCGCGACCAGCAGGGTGTTCACCATCCAGCGCCCCACCTCGCCGCGCTCGAACACGGTCCGGTAGTTCTCGAGCGTGAACCCGCCCTCCGGGAACCACCGCAGCGGGACGGACTGCGCCTGGGCCTCCGTCTTGAACGAGGTGTCGACCGCCCACAGCAGCGGCAGCAGCCACGTCGCGGCCATCAGCACCAGCAGCACCACCGCGAGGACGGTCGCGACGCGGCTGCGCCCCAGCACCAGGGCCCGGGTGCGCCGGTTCTCGTCGCGGCGCTCGGCGTACGCCCGGCGGAAGCCTCCCGCCGGGGCGGGGATCGTCTCAGCGGCCACGGGCCTGCTCCTTCCGGCGGGCCGTGGTCAGCACCTGGAACCCCACGGCGACCACGATGATGAGCGCGAAGTAGATGTACGACATCGCCGAGGCGTACCCCATGCGGTAGCCGGTGAACCCGGTGTCGTAGATGTACTGCAGGATCGGGCGCGTCACGCCGTCGGGGCCGCTGCCGCCGTTGAACGCGATGAACATCTGGTCGAAGACCTTCAGCGACGCCAGCACCTGGAGCACCGTGATGAGCACCGTCGTGGCGCGCAGCTGCGGCAGCGTGATGGACCACAACCGGCGCCACGAACCCGCGCCGTCCAGCGCCGCGGCCTCGTACATCTGGTCGGGGATCGCCTGCAGCGCCGACAGGTACAGCAGGAAGTTGAAGCCGACCGTCCACCAGAGCGTCAGCAGGGCCATCGACCACATCGCCACGGACGGGTCCGTCAGCCAGCCGACCTTCTCCAGCCCCAGCCGGTCCAGCCAGTAGTTGAAGAAGCCGATCTCCGGCTGGTACAGCCACACCCAGATCTGCACGACGACAGCGACCGGCAGCATGTACGGCGCGAAGAACGCCAGCCGCCACACCCACTGGCCGGGCAGCCCCGTGTAGACCAGCAGCGCCATCGCCAGCGCCACCAGCACGAGCGGGACGGTGCTCATCAGCGTGAACGCGACGGTGTTGCCCAGCGTGGACCACATGGTCGCGTCGCCGAACGCCTCCGCGTAGTTGTCGACGCCGACCCAGCCGCCGTTGCCCATCAGCGACTGCTCGGTGAAGCTCAGGCCCAGGCCCCACAGCGTCGGCACCACGAGGAACAGCACGGCGACGACGACGAACGGGATGACGAACGGCCAGCCGCTGCCCTCGCGGCGGGAGCGGCCGCGGCGCACCGGGGGCTCCGGCGTGCGCGGCGGCTGGACGGGGCCGGTGGCGGCCTGCGACTGCTGCGGTGTGGTGACCGTGCTCATGACTGCGTTCCCCCCGTCACGCCGGCGGCTTGGTCTGCAGGGCGGCGTCGAGCGCGGCGATCAGCCGGTCGACGGCGGCCTCGGGCGACGACTTGTCGAGCCAGGCGCCCTGGAGCGCCTCCCCGACGCGCGCCTGGAAGTCCGACCCCGAGCCCGTGAACCACGCCTGGGGGTCGAAGACGGCCTGCTCCGCCGCGACCGCGTAGTGCGACTGCGGCACCTTCTCGCGGTACGCCGCGGACGCGGTGACCTCCCGGTTGGCCGGGATGTGCCCGCCGTCCGACCACAGCAGCGACTTGCGGAGCATCGCCGCCACGGTCGCGTACGCCGCCTCTCGACGGTCGGGGTCGGGGTCCGCCTGGTGCGGCAGCACGAAGACGTGCGAGTCGCCGTACGTCGCGGGCGAGCCGAAGACCGTCGGCATGGGCATCGCGTCCACGTCGACGCCCGCGGTGAGGAACGACTGCAGCTCCCAGTTGCCGTTGAAGCACATGCCGACGCGGCCGGTCGAGAAGTTCGCGACGGCCGACGGGTAGTCGCTGTTCGCGATCGCCACGGTGTCGTCCATCCAGGACTGCACCCAGCTGACGACCTCGACCATCGCGTCGCGGTCGACCTGGGCCCTCTCGCCGGGGTTGAGGACGACCTCCGCCCCGGTCTGCGCGTACAGGCCCCAGAGCATCCGGGACATCTGTGCGCCGTCGCCGGTGTAGCCGTAGCCGACGCCCGCGTAGCCGGTGACCTCGGCCATCGCCCGGCCCGCCTCGACGAAGCCCTCCGGGGAGTCGACGCCGACGAGCTTCCCGTCGCCGCCCAGCAGCCCCGCCCGGTCGGCGAGCCCCCGGTCGTAGAACAGCAGGAACGCGTGGAAGTCGAGCGGGACCGCCCAGAGCTGACCGTCGATGACCGCCCGCTCCCACAGGGCCGGCGCGAACAGGTCCTCGGTCACGCCGTGGTCCGCGAGGCGGTCCAGGTCCCACGGGTCCAGCACCCCGCCGGGCACCCAGCCCGCCACCCGGGTGAGGTGCATGGCCGCGAGGTCCGGGGAGCGGCCGCCGACCGACGCCATCACGAGCTTCGTGTAGTACGGGGCACCCCAGGTGAGCACCACGGGGTCGATGCCGACCGTCGGGTCCTCCTGCTGCACCTCCGTCAGCATCTGCTGGAAGATGCCCCCGTCACCGCCGGAGAACAGGTGCCAGAGCTGGATCCGGGTGTCCGAGGCGGCCGCCGGCGCACCCGCCCCGCACCCGCTCAACGCCCACACCCCCGCCAGCGCTCCCGCGCCTGCGGCCGCCCCGCGGAGCACCGAGCGCCGGCTCAGCGCCGCACCCCCGGCTCCGCCGCGCGCTGCTGAGATCATCGCCGGCCCCCTCGCCCCGGTGCGCGCACCGGATCTTCATCGTTGAAGAACGCTTGCGAGTGAATCAAGGCCACGCGGATCCGTCAAGACCCGGGCGCACGCGGCGCGTCGGGCCGCGGCGACGGCGGTCGCGGCGCGCGGGGGCTGGGCGCGGCGGACGCGCGAGGGCCCGGCCACCGCTCGGTGGCCGGGCCCTCGTCCCCGCGCCGCGTCAGCGGCGGCGGGTCACTTCTTGTTGCGGCGCTGGTGGCGCGTCTTGCGCAGCAGCTTGCGGTGCTTCTTCTTCGCCATGCGCTTGCGGCGCTTCTTGATGACGGAGCCCATGGGTCCTCACTCGCTTCCGGTGGCGAGCGCTCGGGCGTCCGCCAGTTCTGGTCGTTCGACGCGCGGCACGACCGGCCAGGGAGCCGGTCCGATCACCTCGGCCCGGCTGCCGCGGAACGCCCACGCACGGGAAAGTCCGCCCCCCACCTTACGCGATCCCGCGGGCCGCCGCCGAAACGACCGGGAGGACCTGCTTCAGGACGAGAGCCGCCCGGCCCGCGGGCCCTCGCCGGCGTCGCCGTCCACGTCCTGGTCGAGCCGCGCGGTCGCGAGGTAGTGGTCGAGCGCGTCCTGCGGAACGCGGAACGAGCGCCCGACGCGCACGGCCGGCATCTCGCCGGAGTGCAGCAGCCGGTACACGGTCATCTTCGAGACCCGCATGACCTCGGCGACCTCGGCCACGGTGAGGAACCGCACGCGCCCGGGCTGCTCGCTCGTCATGGCCGCTCTTCTCGTTCGTGCGCGCTCGGGGCGCGGGACGGGGTGCGGCGACGGTTCGCCGCGCTGACACCCTAGAGCCTGGTGGGGCTGCTGTGAAAGGGGAGGCAGGTGTGACCACCCGTGCGGGGGCGCAGGCCTGCCGACCCGGCGACGCGCGGGCGGCGCGACTCACCCGACGGCGCCGCGCCTGAGGCGCTGCCGTCAGTCGTGCAGCGGGTCGAGCCCGAGCAACGGGAAGACGGCCGTCCGGGTGGCGCGGACCGCGCGGTCCACGTCGTCGGCCGGGTCGAACCCCGCCGACCACGGGGTCCACCGCAGGTCGGCCCCGTCGGACATCGAGCCCGGCCCCTCCCGGCCGTAGAGCTCCACGACCTGTGCCCGCCACGCCGCCGGCATGCGCGTCGCCGGGTCGAGGGGGTGGTGCGCCGCGATCGCGAGCAGGTGCGTCCACGCGCGCGGCACGACGTCGACGACCGCGTACCCCCCGCCGCCGAGCGCGAGCCACCGGCCGCCGGACACCTCGTGCGCGAGGTCGTGCAGCCACGACGACGCGAGGCGCTCGGCGTCGACGGAGACGTCGAGGTTCGCGATCGGGTCCTCGACGTGGGCGTCGCAGCCGTGCTGCGTCACCAGGACCTGCGGCGCGAACGCCCGCAGCACCGGCGGCACGACCGCGTCGATCGCGCGCAGCCACGCGGCGTCCTGCGTGTGGGACGGCAGCGCCACGTTGACGGCCGAGCCCGGGGCGCCCGGCCCGCCGGTCTCGTCCGGGAACCCGGTGCCGGGGAACAGCGTCGCGCCGCTCTCGTGCACCGAGACGGTCAGCACCCGCGGGTCGTCCCAGAACGCCCGCTGCACACCGTCCCCGTGGTGGGCGTCGACGTCGACGTACGCGACCCGCTCCGCGCCGTCGGCCAGCAGCGCCCGGATCGCGACGGCGGCGTCGTTGTAGAGGCAGAACCCGGACGCCGCGCCGGGCATGGCGTGGTGCATCCCGCCCGTGAGGTTCACCGCGTGGTCGGCCTCGCCCCGCCACACCGCGAGCGCCGCCTCCCGGCTGCCGCCGACGATCCGGGCCGCGGCCTCGTGCATCCGGGGGAACACGGGGTCGTCCTCGGTGCCGATGCCGCGCAGCGCGTCGCCCCGCCCGCTGTCGGAGGCCCGCCGGACGGCCTCGACGTACGCGGCCTCGTGGACGGTCTCGAGCTGCGCGTCCGACGCCGGGTCCGCGCCGACCACCTCGACGCCCGGCAGGTCCAGCAGGCCGAGCGCCCGGGCGAGTCGCACCGTGAGGTCGAGCCGCAGGGGCGCCATCGGGTGGCCGGGTCCGAAGTCGTAGTCCAGGAGCTCGGGGGTCCACACCACGCGCACCCCGGTCATGACCCACACCGTAGTCGCTGCACGCCGGGGACAGCGCGGGCGTGCCACAGTGGAGCCCGCGCCCGGGCCGGAGGCCGGGCGACCGGGGTCGGACGGCGGGCGGGAGGGTCGATGGCTGGGGGTCTCCCCGGGGTGCTGTGGTCGGGGCGCGAGCTCGTCGACCGGCTCGCCCGGCAGTCGCCGGCCCGGCTCGCGCTCGGCGTGTTCGCGTCCGTCGTCGCGCTGTTCACGGTGCTGCTGTCGATGCCGTGGGCCACGGCGAGCGGGGAGCGCGCGCCCTTCGTCGACGCCCTGTTCACCGCCACCTCCGCGGTCTGCGTGACGGGCCTGGTCACCGTCGACACCGGCACGTACTGGTCGGGCGCGGGGCAGGCGACGATCCTCGTCGGCATCAAGATCGGCGGGCTGGGCGTCATGACCCTCGCGTCGATCCTCGGCCTGGCGGTGTCGCGGCGGATCGGGCTGACCCAGAAGCTGCTGGTCAGCTCGGAGACGAAGACCACCCGGCTCGGTGAGGTCGGCTCCCTGGTGAGGACCGTCATCATGACGTCGACGCTGCTCGAGGTCGTGATCGCCCTGGTGCTGCTGCCGCGGCTGCGGGTGCTCGGCGACTCGTGGGGCGAGGCCGCCTGGCACGCGGGCTTCTACGCCGTCTCGGCGTTCAACAACGCCGGGTTCATCCCGACCGAGCAGGGCCTGGCCCCGTACGCCTCGGACTGGTGGGTGCTGCTGCCGATCATCGTCGGGGTGTTCGTCGGGTCGCTCGGGTTCCCCGTGATCCTCAACGTCGCCCGCACCTGGCGCCGTCCGCGCCGGTGGAGCCTGCACTCGAAGCTGACGATCACGACGAGCGCGGCCCTGGTGGTGTTCGGGTCGGTCGTGGTGGCGGCGTTCGAGTGGACCAACCCGCGCACGTTCGCGCCGCTGAGCTGGAGCGAGACCCTGCTCGCCGCGCTGTTCGCCGGCGTCATGCCGCGCTCCGGCGGGTTCTCCACGGTGGACGTCGGCTCGATGCACGAGGGCACGTGGCTGCTCAACGACGCGCTGATGTTCGTGGGCGGCGGCTCCGCGTCGACGGCCGGCGGCATCAAGGTCACGACGCTGGCCGTGATGCTGCTCGCGATCGTCGCGGAGGCCCGCGGGGACCGGGACGTGGAGGCGTTCGGGCGGCGCATCCCCCGCGAGGCGCTGCAGGTCGCCATCGCGGTGTCGCTCGTCAGTGCGACGATCGTCCTGGTGGCCTGCCTGCTGCTGCTCGCGATCACCGGGCTGACGCTCGACGTGGTGCTGTTCGAGGTGATCTCGGCGTTCGCGACGGTCGGGCTGTCCACCGGGATCACCGGCGACCTGCCCGACGCCGGGAAGTACGTGCTCACCGTCCTGATGTTCATCGGCCGGACCGGCACGATGACGCTGGCCGCGGCGCTCGCGCTGCGCAGCCGTCGTCGGGTCATCCGGCTGCCCGAGGAGAGGCCGATCATTGGATGACCTGAAGCGCACCGGCGCGACCGGGCTGCGCCCGCTCGGCGGTTCGCAGCCGCGGTCGCGCGACGAGGCGCGCGCCGCCAAGGAGCCGAAGCGGGACGCGGGCATCCTCGTGATCGGGCTGGGCCGGTTCGGCTCGGCCATCGCGGGGACGCTGGACCGGCTGGGTCAGGACGTGCTGGCCGTGGAGCGCGACCCCGAGCTGGTCGCGCAGTGGACCGGACGCATCCCGCTCGTCGAGGCCGACGCCACGAACCCGGAGGCACTCGAGCAGCTCGGTGCCCGCGAGTTCGCCGTCGCCGTGGTCGGGGTCGGGTCCTATCTCGAGGCGTCGGTGCTCATCACCGGCAACCTCGTGGACCTCGGCACGCCGCAGATCTGGGCCAAGGCCATCAGCACCGAGCACGCGCGCATCCTGCAGCGCATCGGCGCGCACCACGTCGTGCTGCCCGAGGCGGATGCCGGGTCCCGTGTCGCGCACCTCGTGTCGGGGAAGATGCTCGACTACATCGAGGTCGAGGACGGCTTCACGATCGTCAAGATGAAGCCGCCCCGCGAGACGCAGGGCTTCACGATCGGGCAGTCGCGGATCCGGGAGCGGTACGGCGTGACGGTGATCGGCGTGAAGAGCCCGGGGGTCGACTTCGTCTACGCGACGCCCGACACCCGGATCTCCGCGAACGACCTGCTGATCGTGTCGGGGCACGCGGACCTGCTCGAGCGGTTCGCGGCCCGGCCGTGAACCGGCGGGACGGGTCCGGGCCGGCCGGGGTCGCCCCGCGGGACAGCAGGGCGCTGCTGCTCGACGCGCTGCGCCGGGCGGACGCGCTCACGCAGGTGGAGCTGGTCGCCGCGACGGGCCTGTCACCGGGCACCGTGTCGACCGCGGTCGCCGCGCTGCAGGCGGAGGGCCTGGTGCGGGTCGCGCCGACCACGCGGTCCGGACGGCGGGCGCGGGCGGTGTCGCTGGCGACGCCCGGGGGCGTGCTGGCGGGCGTGCACTGCTACCTCGACGAGGCGCGGGTGCTGCTGGACCTCGGTGACGGCGTCCCGGTCGAGCGGACGGTGCCGCTGCCCGGCGGCCACCGGGCGGAGCGCGCCGTCCGCGAGGCCCGGGCGGCGCTGGACGCGCTGCTCGCGGAGACCGGGACCGACCCCGCGGCCGTCGCGGCGGTGGGCGTCGGCGTGCCCGCGCCGGTGGAGGTCCGCACCGGCCGCGTCGCCGGCTCGGGGGTGCGCACCGGGTGGGGCGGCATGGTCGCGGCCCCGGGCCTGCTCGCCCCGGCGCCCGGGGTGCCCGTGGTGTTCGACAACGACGGCAACCTCGGGGCTCTGGCGGAGGCCCGGCTGGGCGCCGGACGCGGCTGCAGCACCGTGGTGCACGTCGCGCTGAGCGAGGGCGTCTCCGGCGGCATCGTCGTCGGCGGGGAGATCGTGCACGGCCGCACCGGCACCGCCGGCGAGCTCGGCCACCTGACCATCGACCCCGACGGGCCCGTCTGCTCGTGCGGGAACCGCGGCTGCCTCCAGGTGTACGCCGGCTCGGCCGGGGTGCTGGACCTGCTGCTCGCCAGCCACGGCCCGATGACGCTGGGCGACGTCCTGGCACGCGCCGCCGAGGGCGACCCCGGCTGCCGGCGGGTGCTGTCCGATGTCGGCCGGCACCTGGGCACCGCGCTCGCGTCGGTCTGCACCGTGCTCGACCCGGACGTCCTGGTGGTCGGCGGCGTCCTCGCCGAGGCCGGCGGGCTGCTGCTCGACCCCTTGCGCGAGGTCCTGGCCGAGCCCACGGCGGTCACGTCCGGCGCGGTCGTGGACGTCGTCGCGGGGCACCTCGGCGCCGCCGCCCCCGCGCGCGGCGCGCTGCTGCTGGCGCGCGACGCGGTGCTGGCGGGGCACGCCGCCGCGGGATGACCGGCGGCCGCCGGGGCGCGGTGACCGCCACCCGCCGGGGCGCGGCGTGCCTGGTGGGACGGGAGGGAAGGGCTCAGGTCGGCCCCGGACCTGCCGATACCGTCGCATGTAGGACCATCTCCGCCGGAGGTGGCGCGGCAGGGACCGGAGGTGCCAGGTGTCCGCACCGGTGACCGCCGGATCGTCGGCGCCCGGACCTCGCGGCGGCGACCGGGCGACCTCGGACACCGACGCCGGCGCGGAGCCCGGGGTGCCGCAGCAGCCGGGGACGACCGGCGAGGCCCTGGCTCGGGACGCCCACGGCGCCGGGCCGGGACCGTCCGCGATCACCCGCCGGCTGGACGCCCTCGAGCGCCTGGGGGCGGTGGCCGCCGGGCCGGAACCCCGGTTCGACCGCGTGGTGCGCCTGGCGCGGCTGGTCTTCGACGTGCCGACCGCGACCGTGTCGCTGATCGGGGCCGACGCACCGCGGGGCACCGCGGCCCCGGCCGTGCTCGAGGACCGCGGCCCCGACGTCCGCCTGCGGTTCTACGCCGAGCACCCGCTGCTCGGCGCCGACGGTCGCACGCTCGGCACGCTGTGCATCGCCGACACCCGGCCGCGGACCTTCACCGCCGACCAGACGGCGCTGCTGCGGGACCTCGCGGCCTGGGTCGCGCACGAGCTCGGGGTGGACGCCGAGCTCGGCCGGGCGCAGCAGGTGCAGATGGGGCTGCTGCCCCGCGAGACCCCCCGGGTCCCGGGGTACGAGCTGGCCGGCGCGTGCCTGCCGAGCCGCACGGTCGGCGGCGACTTCTACGACTGGTACCCGGCCGGCGACGGCCTCGTGGTGACCCTGGCGGACGTCATGGGCCGTGGGCCCGCCGCCGCCGTGCTGGCCGCCGCGGTGCGCGAGCTGCTGCGCGAGTCCGCCCACGGCGAGGCCGTCGACCGGGCGATGCTGCACGCGGGCGCCGTGCTCCAGACCGACCTGTCCGGGGCGGGGCTGTTCGCCACCGCGTTCCACGCGCGGCTCGACCCGGCGACGGGTGAGGTGACCTACGCCGACGCCGGCCACGGCCTGACCCTCGTGGTCCGGGTGGACGGCACGTGGGAGCGGCTCGACGCGCTCGGCCTCCCGCTCGGAGCCTCCGACGAGGCCGCACGGGCGCTCGGGCGGACGGTGCTCGAGCGCGGCGACCTCCTGGTGACGTTCAGCGACGGGGTGCTCGACCTGTTCGACGGCTCGCTGCGCTGCCTGCCGCTCATCGCCGGCGAGCTGCTGGACTGCCCGTCCGCCGACGAGGCCGTGCAGCGCCTGCTGCGCCTCGCCGCCGTGGCGGACCCGCGGCCGGACGACATCACGGTCGTCGCGCTGCGCCGCACGCCGGCCTGACCCCGTCCCGCGCCGCGCACGACACGTGCTCCGCGCACGACACGGGGGCCGGGCCGGATCGCTCCGTCCCGGCCCCCGGCCGTGCTGCGCGGCGTGCTCAGCGAGCGGCGCCCGCGCGGCGCTTGTTGAAGATGTCGAACGCGACGGCCAGCAGGAGCACGAGGCCCTTGACGATCTGCTGCGTCGACTGCGGCACGCCCATGAGCTGCATGCCGTTCGACATGACGGCCATGATCAGACCACCGACCATGGCGCCGGTCACGCGGCCGACACCGCCGGTGGTCGACGCGCCGCCGATGAAGCAGGCGGCGATCGCGTCGAGCTCGAACATGTTGCCCGCGCCGGGCTGGGCGCCGTTGGAGCGGGACGAGTAGATCGCGCCCGCGACACCGGCGAGCAGGCCCATGTTGACGAAGATCCAGAAGTTGACCTGCTTGACCTTCACGCCGGACAGCTGCGCGGCGTTGAGGTTGCCGCCGATGGCGTACACGTGGCGGCCGAACACCGTCCGGTTCGTCACGACGTTGTAGGCGAGGATCAGCACCGCGAGGATGATGAGCACGATCGGCAGGCCGCGGGAGTGCGCGAGCTGCCAGGCGAACGCCATGACGACCGCGGCGACCAGGACGATGCGGAGCACGAACAGCGGCATCGCCTCGACGGCCTGCTGGTACCGGATCCGGCCCATGCGGGACCGCCACGAGCTGATCGCGAAGGCGACCACGGCGAGCGCCGCGACGACGAGCGTGAACACGTCGTAGCCCGGACCGCCGAACAGCCCGTTGAGGAACCCGCCGGCCACCTTCTGGTAGGTCTGCGGGAACGGCGACAGCGAGATGTTGTCCAGCACCTCGTAGGTGAGGCCGCGGAACAGGAGCATGCCGGCCAGCGTCACGATGAACGCCGGGATGCCGACGTACGCGACCCAGAAGCCCTGCCACGCACCGACCAGGACACCCACCACGAGCGCGGCGAGGATGCCGACCCACCACGGCTGGCCGTTCTTGATCACGAGGATCGCGGAGACCGCACCGGTCAGCGCCACGACCGACCCGACCGACAGGTCGATGTGCCCGCCGATGATGACGATCACCATGCCGATCGCGAGGATCAGGATGTACGAGTACTGCAGCACGATGTTCGTGACGTTGTTCGGCGCCAGGAGCAGGCCGTCCGTCAGGAACGCGAACAGCGCGATGATCGCGACGAACGCGATGTAGATACCACTCGTCCGCAGGTTCTTCGTGAAGATGTCCCGCAGGCCGTCGACCGCCGTCATCGGACCGTCTCCCTTTCCTTCGTCATGAGCTCCATGAGCCGTTCCTGGGTCGCCTCGGCACGCGGCAGCACACCCGTGATCCGGCCGAAGGCCAGGGTGTAGATGCGGTCGCAGATGCCGAGCAGCTCGGGCAGCTCGGAGGAGATGACCACGACGGCCTTCCCGGAGTCAGCGAGCTTGTTGATGATCGTGTAGATCTCGTACTTGGCACCGACGTCGATGCCGCGGGTCGGCTCGTCCAGGATCAGCACCTCGGGGTCGGTGTAGATCCACTTGGACAGGACGACCTTCTGCTGGTTGCCGCCGGACAGCTTGCCCGCCAGGGCCATGACCGTCGGCGACTTGATGTTCATCGACCGCCGGTACTCCTCGGCGACCTTGATCTCCTCGTTGCCGTTGACCCAGCCGCCCTTCGACAGCTTGCCGAGCGCGGCGGCCGAGATGTTGCGGCGGATGTCCTCGATGAGGTTGAGGCCGTAGGTCTTGCGGTCCTCCGTGGCGTAGGCCAGGCCGTGCTTGATGGCCTCGGCCACGCTGCGGGTGGAGATCTCCTTGCCGTGCAGGAAGACCTTCCCGGAGATGTTCCGGCCGTAGGAGCGGCCGAAGACGCTCATCGCGAGCTCGGTGCGCCCGGCGCCCATGAGGCCCGCGATGCCGACGATCTCGCCGGCCTTGACCTCGAACGACGCGCCGTCGACGACCACGCGGCCGGGCTGCGTCGGGTGCTCGACGTGCCAGTCCTCGACGCGGAAGACCTCCTCGCCGACGTGCGACACGTGCTCCGGGTACCGGTGCTCGAGGTCGCGGCCGACCATGCCCTTGATGATCCGCTCCTGCGTCACCTGGTCGGCCACCATGTCGAGCGTCTCGATGGTGCGGCCGTCCCGGATGATCGTCGTGGAGTCGGCGATCTCGGCGATCTCGTTGAGCTTGTGCGAGATCATGATGCAGGTGATGCCCTGGCCCTTGAGGTGCCGGAGCAGGTCGAGCAGGTGCTCGGAGTCCGAGTCGTTCAGGGCCGCGGTCGGCTCGTCGAGGATGAGCAGCTTCACCTTCTTGGAGAGCGCCTTGGCGATCTCCACGAGCTGCTGCTTGCCGACGCCGAGCTGGCCGATCGGGGTGGTCGGGTTCTCGTCGAGGCCGACCCGCGCGAGCAGCGCCGCCGACTCGGAGTTCGCCCGGTTCCAGTCGATGAAGCCGCGGCTCTCGCGCTCGTTGCCGAGGAAGATGTTCTCGGCGACGGACAGGTAGGGCACCAGGGCGAGCTCCTGGTGGATGATCACGATCCCCTTGTGCTCGGAGTCGTTGATCGAGCCGAACTCGACCGTCTCCCCGTCGAAGCGGATCTCACCGTCGTAGGTGCCGTGCGGGTACACGCCCGACAGCACCTTCATGAGGGTGGACTTGCCGGCCCCGTTCTCGCCGCAGATGGCGTGGATCTCCCCCCGCTTGACGCTCAGGTTGACGTCCTGCAGAGCCTTGACCCCGGGAAAGGTCTTGGTGATGGAGTGCATTTCCAGGATGTGGTCGCTCATGCGGCCTCGACCGTCCTCGTTCGTCGGGCGATGGGGGGCGCCGCGGCCCTGGCCGGCCGGACTCGTGCCGGCCGGCCAGGGGTGACGCGGGTGCTGTCAGGCGATCAGGCCTGGCCGCTCGCGACCTGCTCCTCGGTCCAGTAGCCCGAGTCGATCAGGAGCGACTGGATGTTGCCGGCGTAGACGATGTCCGACTCCAGCAGGTAGGACGGGACGACCTTGACGCCGTTCTCGTACGTCTCGGTGTCGTTGGCCTCCGGCTCCTCGCCGGCGAGGAACGCCTGCGCGGAGACGACGGCCTGCTCGGCGAGCTTGCGGGTGTCCTTGAAGATCGTCGAGAACTGCACGCCGTCGTTGATGAGCTTGACGGAGGCGATCTCGGCGTCCTGGCCGGTCACGATCGGCAGGCCGGCGTCGATGCCCGGGCCGTAGCCCGCGTTCTGCAGCGCCGTGATGATGCCGCGGGAGATGCCGTCGTAGGGCGACAGCACGCCGTCGACCTTCGAGCCGTCCGCGTACGTGGAGGTCAGGAGGTCCTCCATGCGCTTCTGGGCGGTCTCCTGCAGCCAGCGGAGCGTGGCGACCTGCTCGATGTCGGTCTGGCCGGACTTCACGACGAGGGTGCCCTCGTCGATGTACGGCTGGAGGGTGTCCATCGCGCCCTGGAAGAAGAAGTGCGCGTTGTTGTCGTCCAGCGAGCCGGCGAACAGCTCGATGTTGAACGGGCCGGTGGCGTCGCCCTCGGAGCCGTCCTCGGTGAGCAGGCCGAGGCCCACGAGCAGCGAGGTGGCCTGCTGGACACCCACGTTGTAGTTGTCGAACGTGACGTAGAAGTCGACGTTCTCGGTGTCGCGGATCAGGCGGTCGTACGCGATGACCGGGATGCCGGCGTCGGCGGCGGACTGCAGCTGGTTGGCCAGCGCGGTGCCGTCGATGGAGGCGACGATCAGCAGGTCGACGCCCTTCGTGATCATCTGCTCGATCTGCTGCGACTGCGTCGGGATGTCGTCGGCCGCGTACTGCAGGTCGACCGAGTACCCCAGGTCCTCGAGCTGGCTCTTGACGGCGTTGCCGTCGGCGATCCAGCGCTCCGAGGTCTCGGTCGGCATCGCGACGCCGATCGTCTGGTCGCTGGGCTCCGCGGTGCTGCCGCCGCCGTCGCCGCCCTCGCTGCTGCCGGCGCCACCGCCGGAGCATGCCGCGAGAGCGAGCACGAGCGCGCCGCCGAGCGCGGCGAACCGGATGCTCTTCATGTCCTTCTCCTCCTCGAGAGGGTTGCTGACCTCGTCGTCTGCGGGCACGTCATGCGCCGTCGCCCGTCCTGCCCTGCGCCGCCCTGGAGGGTCACGGACCCCCGCCGTCGGCGAGCACGGAGCACACTCTCCCGGGCTTGAGTTCGGGAAGTCAAGCCAAGGTTCAGGCTCCAAGGTTGCAGATGGATAACGGTCGATCACAACCTGCGTCTGTGCTGGTCAGGGCGTTTGTGCGCGCTCACTTCCTCGGCCCCGGACCCCCGTTCGGACCACACCCGTCTGCCAGAATTGAGTTTGGCTGTCGAACTCATGCGGTCGGTTTCTCGCACGTGATGGGCTTCACGACGGCCCAGGCCACCCTGGTCCTGAACGCAGCGACGGCCCGTACCGCGGAGTGCGGGACGGGCCGTCGAGGCTCTCGGCTGCGGGCTCAGAGCCCCTGGGCGAGGCGGTAGTACACCTGGTTCCACCGCACCTGGTCGCGGAAGCCGCGCCGCGTGGTGTGCTCGTCGATCACCAGCAGCTCGGTGCCGGCGATGTCCGCGTAGATCTCGAACGCCTCCACGCCCGCCGCGGTCGACATCACCGTGTGGTGTGCGCCGCCCGCCGTCAGCCACGCCTCGGCCGACGTCGCGAAGTCCGGCCGGGGCTCCCACACCGCGCGGGCCACGGGCAGGTTCGGCAGCTCGTGCGTCGGGGGCACCACGTCCACGACGTTCGCGGTCATGCGGAACCGGTCCCGCATGTCCGCCAGGGACACCACGACGGCCTCGCCCGGGTCCGCGTCGAACACCATGCGGACCGGGTCCTCCTTGCCGCCGATGCCGAGCGGGTGGATCTCCACCTTCGGCGTCGACGTCGTCAGGGAGGGGCAGATCTCGAGCATGTGGGCGCCGAGGATCTTCTCCGCGCCCGGCGTGAGGTCGTAGGTGTAGTCCTCCATCAGCGACGCGCCGCCGGGCAGGCCCTCGCCCATGACCTTCGCCGCGCGCACCAGGACGGCCGTCTTCCAGTCGCCCTCCGCCCCGAAGCCGTAGCCCTTCGCCATGAGGCGCTGCACGGCGATGCCGGGGAGCTGGCGCAGCGCGCCGAGGTCCTCGAAGTTCGTCGTGAACGCCTTCGCGCCCAGGCCGGTCAGGAAGGTCTCGAGCGCGACCTCCTGGCGGGCGGCGTACCGCAGCGACTCGTGGCGCTCGCCGCCGCGGCGCAGCTCCGCCACGACGTCGTACAGGTCCTCGTACTCGGCCACGACGCGGTCGACGTCGGAGTCGGCCACCGCGTCGACGGCCGCCACCAGGTCGTTGACGCCCCAGGTGTTCACCGAGACGCCGAACCGCAGCTCGGCCTCGGTCTTGTCTCCCTCGGTGACCGCGACGTTGCGCATGTTGTCCCCGAACCGGGCGAGCTTCAGCTCGTGGGTCGCCGCCCAGCCGGCCGCGGCGCGCGTCCAGGTGCCGACGCGCTTCGTCACGGCCGGGTTCGACGCGTGGCCGACGACGGTCGTGCGGGCGACGCCCAGGCGGGACGCGATGTACGCGTACTCCCGGTCGCCGTGCGCGGCCTGGTTGAGGTTCATGAAGTCCATGTCGATGGTGGACCACGGCAGCTCGACGCCGGCCTGCGTGTGGAGGTGCAGGAGCGGCTTGCGCAGGGCGTCGAGGCCCGCGATCCACATCTTCGCCGGGCTGAACGTGTGCATCCACGTGATGACACCGAGCACCCGGTCGTCCGAGTTCGCGTCGAGCATCGCCCGGCGGATCGACACGGAGTCCTTGAGCACCGGCTTCCAGACGACCGTCGCCGGCACGTCCGGGGACGCGTCCAGCAGGCGCGCGACCTCCTGCGACTGCTCGGCGACCTGGCGGAGGGTGTCCTCGCCGTACAGGTCCTGGCTCCCCGTGAAGAACCAGATCTCGCGTGCGTAGGGCTTGGTCATGCGTCCTGCTCCTTCGTGGTGGCGGCAGCACCGGTGCTGCCCTGGCCGTAGACGTTCTGGTACCGGGCGTACAGCGAGTCGACCTGCTCCTGCGGGATCGGCAGCGGCTCGCCGAGCTGGCGGGAGACGTGCACGGTGCGCGCGACCTCCTCGACCATCGCGGCGGCCTTCACGGCGGCCTTGCCGTCCCTGCCGATCGTGAACGGACCGTGGTTCTGCATGAGGACCGCGGGGCTGCGGGAGTCCCGCAGGGTCTCGACGATGCCGCGGCCGATGGAGTCGTCGCCGATGAGCGCGAACGGCCCGATCGGGATGTCGCCGCCGAACTCGTCCGCCATCATCGTCAGCACGCACGGCACCGGCTCGGCGCGGGCCGCCCACGCGGTCGCGTAGGTGGAGTGGGTGTGCACGACGCCGCCGACGCGCGGCATGTGGCGGTAGACGTACGCGTGCGCGGCCGTGTCCGACGACGGCGAGCGGGTGCCCTCCACGAGGTTCCCGTCGAGGTCGCACACCACCATCGACTCCGGGGTCAGCTCGTCGTAGGTCACGCCGGACGGCTTGATGACGAACAGGTCGGCCTCGGACGGCGTGCCGTCGGGCGACACCGGCACGCGCTGCGAGACGTTGCCGGCCGTCCAGACGATGAGGCCCCAGCGGGGCAGCTCGGCGTGCAGGGCCGAGACGACCTCGCGGGTGCGCGCGACGGCGTCGCGCACCTCCTGCGGGTAGTCGGCGAGGGTCGTGGTCATCGCGGGTCTGCCTCCAGGGTCGGGGTGCGGGTCACAGGGCGGTGGTGGCGGCGCGCTCGACGGCCAGCCCCGCCTCGTAGCGGTCGAGGAACGCGGCGAAGCCCGCCACGTCGGCGGCGTCCGGCGTCACGGTGTCGAGGACGACGTCCCCGAACACGTGCTCGGCGAGGTAGGTGCCCAGGTCGGTGTCGCCCGCCGCGTCGAGATAGGCCGCGAGCACCGCGATGCCCCACGCGCCGCCCTCTGCCGCGGTCTCGCCGACGGCGACGGGCGCGTCGACGGCGGCGGCCAGCAGGCGCTGCGCCACGCCGGCGGTCTTGAACATGCCGCCGTGCGCGAACATCGCGTCGATGCCCACGCCCTCGCCGGACAGCACCCGCATGCCCAGCGCGAGCGTGCCGAACGCCGAGGAGATCTGCGTGCGCATGAAGTTCGCGAGCGTGAGGCGGCTGCCCGGCGTCCGGACGACCAGCGGCCGACCCTCCTCCAGGCCCGTGATCGGCTCGCCCGCGAGGTAGTTGTAGGCGAGCAGCCCGCCGCCGTCGGCCTCCCCGTCCAGCGCCGCGCGGAACAGCGCGCCGAACACCGCGTCGGCACCCGCTGGGGAGCCCAGCGCGGTCGCGAACTCGCCGAACAGGCCGGCCCACGCGTCGAGCTCGGAGGCGCCGTTGTTGCAGTGCACCATCGCGACGAGGTCGCCCGCGGGGGTCGTGACGAGGTCGAGCTCGTGGTGCACCCGCTGCAGCGGCTGCTCGAGCACGACCATCGCGAAGATGCTGGTGCCCGCGCTGACGTTGCCGGTGCGCGGGGCGACGGAGCCGGTCGCGACCATGCCGGTGCCGGCGTCGCCCTCGGGCGGGCAGAGCGGCGTACCGGGGCGCAGGGCCCCCGACGGGTCGAGCAGCGCGGCGCCCTCCTCCGTCAGGCGGCCCGCGTCCTGGCCGGCGACCAGCACCTCGGGCAGCAGCTCGCGCAGGGACGTCCCGGGCCGGCGCGCGGCGATCAGCTCGTCGGCCTGCGCGAGCATCCGGTCGTCGTAGTCGCGCGTCGCGGGGTCCACCGGGAACATGCCCGAGGCGTCCCCGACGCCCAGCACGTGCCGCCCGGTGAGCCGCCGGTGCACGTAGCCGGCCAGCGTCGTGAACGAGGCGATCTGCGGGACGTGCGGCTCGTCGTCCAGCACCGCCTGGTAGAGGTGCGCGACCGACCAGCGCAGCGGGATGTTGTACCCGAGCAGCTCGGTCAGCGCGGCGGCGGCCGGGCCCGTCGAGGTGTTGCGCCACGTGCGGAACGGGACGAGCAGCTCGCCCTGCGCGTCGAACGCGAGGTAGCCGTGCATCATCGCCGAGACGCCGAGGGCGCCGACCGACCCGAGGCGGACGCCGTGCCGGCGCTCGACGTCGGCGTGCAGATCGGCCACCGCGGCGCGCAGGCCCTCCCACACCGCGTCGAGCGAGTAGGTCCAGACCCCGTCGACGAGCTGGTTCTCCCACGCGTGGCTGCCCGTGGCGAGCGGCGCGTGGTCCGGCCCGATGAGGCAGGCCTTGATGCGGGTCGAGCCGAGCTCGATGCCCAGCGACGTGCGTCCCTGCGTGATCGCCGTGCGTGCGACGTCGTCGTGCTCCTGCGCCATGGCGGTGCTCCGTCCCTCGTGCGGGCTGCTCTGCCCGGGGCGTGGCGTGCCCGGCCGGCGCTCACCCGTCCGCGGCGCCGGTCACCGGCATTGATGTTAGCGCTCACACACCGCCGGGCCAACCACGCCGGTCAGCGCGGCGCGGCGGAGCTCGCGCGGACCACCAACGTGGCGGGGAGCAGAGTGCGCGGCACGTCCTCGTCGGCGAGCGCGCGCACCAGGGCGTCGATCGCCGACCGACCCAGCGCCGGGAAGTCCTGCCGCACGGTCGTCAGCGGCGGCACGAAGTACGCCGCGCCCGCCTCGTCGTCGAACCCCACCACCGAGACGTCCTGCGGCACCCGCAGGCCCCGCTCCCAGAACGCCCGCAGCAGACCGAGCGCGAGCTGGTCGTTCGCCGCGAACACCGCCGTCGGCAGACCCTCCTCGACCATCCGGAGCCCCTGGCGGTAGCCCGACTCCGCCGACCAGTCGACCTCCACCGGGTCCGGTGCCGCGACACCCGCCGCCGCGCACGCCTCCCGCCAGCCCGCGAGGCGCTCGCGCGCGTCGAACCAGTCCTGCGGCCCCGCGAGGTGCACGACCTCCCGGTGACCGAGCTCCGCGAGGTGACGGGTCGCGGAGCGGGCGCCGTCCCGCTGGTCGACGCCCACCGCGACGACGGGCGCGTGCTCCGCGGCGGGCTCGACCAGCGGCCCCGACGTCACGGTCACCACGGGCACCGGGGCGGCGGCCTCCGCCACCGCGTCCGCCACGTCGACCTGCGGCGCGATGATCGCGATGCCCTCGACGCCCTGGTCGAGGAAGTGCTCGAGCGCCCCGCGCAGCGTGCCGGCGTCGAACCGGTCGATCGCCGCGACGCTCACGTAGTAGCCGACCTCGCGGGCGGCGCTCTCCAGGCCGAGCAGCGTGCTCGTCGGGCCGTGGTGCGCCGACGACGTCGTGACGACCCCCAGGGCGCCCGAGCGACGCGTGACCAGGGCCCGCGCCGCGCTGTTGCGCCGGTACCCGAGCTCGGCGATCGCCCGCTGCACCCGCTCGCGGGTCTCCGGGCGGACGCTCGGGTGCTCGTTGAGCACCCGGGACACCGTCTGGTGCGAGACGCCCGCGAGTGCGGCGACGTCGCTCATCGCCGGCGGGCGGCGGGCCGGGACGCCGGCCACGGCGGGCCTACCGCTCCGCGCCGGGGGCGGGGCGGGCGGCCGCGCCCAGCTCCCGGGACCGGTCGTACGCCGCACGCGCCGCCGCGACGACGCCCGCCCGCACGCCGTGGGCGTCGAGCTGCGCCACCGCCGCCACCGTGGTCCCGCCGGGTGACGAGACGCGCTCGCGCAGCACCACCGGGTGGTCACCCGTGGACGCCGCGAGCGCACCGGCGCCCTCGACGGTCGCGACCGCCAGCCGCGTCGCGAGCTCGCGGGTCAGCCCGAGCAGCACGCCGGCCTCCGCCATGGCGTCCACCAGGTACAGGGCGTACGCCGGGCCGGAGCCGGACACCGCCGTCACCGCGTCGAGGTCCTTCTCCGCGACCCGCACCACGAGGCCGGTCGCCGCGAGCGCGGTCTCCGTCAGCGCCAGGTGCTCCTCGGTCGCGTGCGTCCCCGCGGCGATCGCGCTCGCCCCCTTGCCGACCAGCGCCGGCGTGTTCGGCATGACCCGCACCACCGGGGTGCCCTCGGGCAGCGCGTCCTCGTACACCGCCAGCGGCACGCCCGCCGCGACGGACACCACGAGGGTCCCCGGACGCAGCGACGGCGCGATCTCGGCCAGCACCTCCGCCACCACCTGCGGCTTGACCGCCACCAGCACCAGACCGGCCCGGCGGGCGGCCTTCGCGTTCGGGTCGGCCGCCCGCACGCCGTAGCGGCCCGACAGCTCGGTCGCCCGCGCCGCCGAGCGCTCCGTGACGTCGACGTCGTCCGCCGTCCAGCCCGCCGCGAGGAGGGCGGTGACGAGGGCCTCGCCCATGACGCCGCCGCCGAGGACCGCCGCGTGCGGTCGAGCCGTGCTGTCGGACATGGACGCTCCTCGTGCCGGGGACGCGGCCGCGCGCACCGGCCGTCGGTGGGCGAGCCTAGTCCGGAGCTCGCGCTCCGGGCAGGAAGCAGGGCGCCCGGCCCGACCGGCGCAGGGGGAGGCGGGTCGGACCGGACGCCGTCCGTGGGAGCGGCTCAGGAGCCCGGCGGGGCCATCCCCTGGGCGCCGCCGGCTGCACCACCCGGACCCATCATGCCGCCTCTGACCTGCTCCTGGGTGCCGTTCGACGACCCGGACAGCCCCGTGAGGCCCGCGCCCGACGTCTCGTCCCCGGACTCCATGGCCAGGCCGAGGTCCGCCAGCACCACCACGTCGCCCGCGGACAGCCCGTCGACGATCTCCGTGCGCTCGTCGCCGACCGCGCCGCGCTCCACCTCGACGTCCGCCACGACGCCGTCGCGCAGCACCTGCACCGTCGCGGTCGTGCCGTCGAGGTGCACCGCCGAGGACGGCACCGTCAGCGTGCCCGCCGACGACGCGACCGCGATCGACACCTGCGCGGACGACCCGTCGAACAGGGCCGCCCCCTGCGCGTCCAGGGCGACGTCCACCGTGTAGGACGGGTCCGCCGTCGAGGTCGAGGCGTTCAGCACCCCGATCGCCGTCACCGTCCCCGTGAGGTCCGCGTCCGAGGTCGCCACGGAGACGTCCGCGGACTGCCCCACCTCGAGCAGGTCGACCTGGCTGAGCGGCACCGTGGTCGAGACCGTCCAGCCGTCGTCGCCCAGGACGGTGACGACCGCCGACGTCGACGCGGCCTCGACCGTGTCACCCGCCGCGATCGACACCGCCGCCACCGTGCCGGCGACCGGCGTGGTGAGGTCCACCAGGGCGAGCCGGCTCTGCGCCACCGCCAGGGCGGCCTCCGCCTCGTCGATCCGTGCCTGGTCCGCCAGCAGGTCGGCGGCGCTCGCGACCGAGCCGCCGCCCGCGGCGCCGGCCGACGTCGCGGCCGCACCGGAGCCCGTGGCACCGGCCGTGGACGCCCCGGAGGCCGACGCGACCGAGGCGGCACCGGCGGCGGCCGGTGAGCCGGGCTCCTGCTCACCGGTCTCCGTGGCGGGCGTGGTGCCCGTCCCGTCCGCCCCGGAGCCGTCGGTGCCCGAGGACAGGGCCGCGAGCGCGTCGGTGACGGCCGCGTCGAGGTCGACGGCGAGCTGCTGCAGCGCGCTCTGCGCCCCGTCCACGGCGGTCTGCGCATCGAGCACGGCCGCGGTCGCGTCCTGGCACGCGACGAGCTGCTCCTGCGCGTCGGCGGTCCCCGTCGACGCGGCGTCCGTGGCGGTGCCGTCCGACGTGGTGCCGTCGTCCGGCGACGCACCCGCGCCGTCCTCCCCTGCCGACCCCTCGGTCCCGCCCGCCTCGTCCCCTCCGCCGTCCGCCGAGCCGTCGGAGCCGTCGGCACCGCTCGTGTCCTCGCCCCCTCCGTCCGTGGTCCCGTCGAGGTCCAGGAACGGCCGGCAGGTGTCCTGGGCCGTGGTCACGGCGTCCGAGGCGGTGACCAGCAGCCCCTGGGCCGTGTCGTACTGCGCGAGCAGCGCACGCTGTGCCGCGGTCACCGCGGCGACGGCTGCCGCCGCGGCCCCCTGGTCCGAGCCGCCCGACGAGCCCTGACCCGAGCCCCCGGCCGCGGACCCGTCCGTAGCCTGCCCGCCGGACGCGGACGTGGTGCCCGACCCGGCCGTCGTCGCGTCGCCGGCGCCCGCGCCCCCGCCCGCGCCCGCGGCACCGTCAGACGAGGTGCCGCTCGACGCGCCGGCCGAGGTGCTGCCCGAGGTGCTGCCCGACGACGAGGCCGACGACGACGTCTGCGAGTCGATGTCGTCCTCCAGCTGCTGCTGGGCGTCAGCGAGCACCTGCTCGGCGTCGGTCACGGCGTCCTCCAGGGAGGTCGGGTCCAGCGAGGCCAGCACCTGGCCCGCTGTGACGGTGTCGCCGACCGCGACGGCGACGTCCGCCACGGTCCCGGCGACCGGGAACGCCCGGTCCGAGCGGGTCGCAGCGGCCACCGTCCCGGTGGTGTCGACCGTCTGGTCCACCGTCCCGGGCTCCGCGGTCGCGGTCCGGTAGCCCGGGCCGGACGTCCGGGTCAGGGCGAAGGCCACCCCACCCCCCGCCAGCAGCAGGGCGAGCGCGCCCGCGATGCCGCCGACGACGACGCGGCGGTGCCGGCGGGAGCGGCGCGAGGGCCGCGAAGGGCGCGAGGGGCGCGCGGACGCGGCGTCCCGCCACCGCCGCGGGACCCGGGGCCTGATGCGGCGCAGGCTGTCACGCACCGGCGGCCTCCTGGTCCTCGGTGCCGGCGTCGGGCCGGCCCGGCATCCCGCCGCCGAACCCGCCGCCGAACCCGCTGGTGCAGCCCTCGTCGCCCGCCTCGGACAGCGTCAGGCTCGTGGCGGCGACCTGCCCGGAGTCGTCGGCCTCCCCCTGGGCGACCACGCAGAGCCCGACGGCGATGGCGGACGCGTCGGCGGCGGTGGTCGTCGTGTAGGTCGTCGCGTCGTCGACGGTGACCGTCGTGGTGGTCGCGTCGCCGTCGTCCGCCGTGCCGTCGTCGTCGCCCGCCGGGACGCCGGCGCTCTCCACGGTGATCACGCTGCCGGACACCTCGGTGACGAGCCCGGCGGTCATCCCGCCGCCGGGCGCCATCCCGTCGGCGCCGTCCGGCATCCCGGTCGGGGCCCCGTCCGGCCGGTCGCCGTCCGCGGGTGCACCGGACGGCAGGTCCGACGGCCCGTCGCCGTCCCCCCGCGGACCGCCGGCGAACCCGTCGGAGCCGCCGGACCCGCCGGTGCAGCCG
The DNA here is from genome assembly GCF_019797765.1 of Cellulomonas sp. C5510. Lineage (NCBI taxonomy): Bacteria > Bacillati > Actinomycetota > Actinomycetes > Micrococcales > Cellulomonadaceae > Cellulomonas > Cellulomonas sp. C5510. The sequence goes on along the minus strand of NZ_CP081862.1, from coordinate 371,393 downwards.
TCGTCGGTCGCCGCGCTCACGGCGACGCTCGTCGCCGCCGCGTCGTCGCCCGCGCCGAGCACGACGACGCACGACCCGACCGTGACGTCCGCGAGCGACGCCGTGACGGTCTGCGTGATCGACGTGCCGTCGTCCCACGTCACCGCGGTCTGCCCGTCGTCGCCCTGCACCTGCATCAGCGCGTCCGCCACGGCGGCGATCTCGCCGCTGGTGCCGCCGCCGGGCCCGCGGCCCGTGCCCGCGCCGGCGGCGGGGTCCTGGGCGGTGCCCGAGGTCGCGGCCGGAGCCGCCTCGGACGCGGCGGTGCCGGACGAGCAGGCGCCGACCAGGGTCAGCAGCGCCACGGTGCCGATCGCGCCGACGGTGGTCCTGCCGGCGCGGGGTCGCCGCGGCCGGCGGGTGCGCGTGGTGGTGGTCATGTCTCTCCTCGGGGTGCGGGCGGGGGTCACTCGGACCGCAGCGCGTCGATGGGGGCGAGCCGGGCGGCCCGGGTGGCGGGGTAGACGCCGAACACGAGGCCGATCGCGAGGGCCACGGCGACGGACCCGGCGACGGCGGCGCCGGACACGACGACCGACGTGCCGAGCACGCCCGGCAGCACGGCCGCGGCGACGACTCCGAGCACGGCGCCGAGCAGGCCCCCGGCCAGGCCGAGCACCGCTGCCTCGACGAGGAACTGCCGTCGGATCGCCCACGGCGGGGCGCCGAGCGCCTTGCGCAGGCCGATCTCGCGGGTCCGCTCGGTGACGGACACCAGCATGATGTTCATGACGCCGATCCCGCCGACCAGCAGCGACAGCGCCGCGATGCCGGTGAGCAGGACCGTCAGCGTCCGGTAGACGGACGTGGCGGTGCTGACCAGGGCGTCCTGGCTGTCGATGCTGAAGTCGGCGCTGTCCGCGTCGGTGATCCCGTGCAGGTTGAGCAGCAGCGTCTGCGCCTCCTGGTACGCCGCCGAGAGCTGGTCGGCCGACGCCGCCTGCACGTAGACCGTGGTCAGCGAGCTGCGCGTCAGGCCGCCGGAGACCGTGTCCGCCGCGGTGGTCAGCGGCACCACCACGACGTCGTCCAGGTCGCTGTCGGTGCTCGACCCGGCCTCGGCGAGCACGCCGACGATCGTGAACGGGGTGTCGGCGATCGTGAGCTGCTGCCCCACGACGGCCGTCGTGCCGAACAGCTCGGTGGCCGTCGTCGCGCCGACCACCGCGACCGCGGCGCCCGAGGCGTCGTCCTCCGCGGTGAAGAACTCCCCGGCGGCGACGGTCCGCGAGCGCACGGCGGGCCAGTCGACCGTCGTCCCGACGACGCTGGTGGTCCAGTTGGTGTCGTTCGCCTCGACCGTCAGCGACGACTCCTTCTCCGGGGCCACCGCCCCGATGTCCGGGGCGTTCACCGACGACGCGAGGGCCTCGGCGTCCGAGCGGGTGAGCGTGGCCCCGGTGCCGAACCCGCCGCGGAGCCCGTCGGAGTCCGTCGACGACCCGGGCGTCACGATGAGCAGGTTCGAGCCGAGGGCGCTGATCTGCTGGCTCACGTCCTTCTGGGTGCCCAGGCCGAGGCCGACGGTGAGGATCACCGCGGCGATGCCGATGAGGATGCCGAGCACGGTCAGCAGCGAGCGGAGCTTGTGCCCGCGCACCGCCGACCAGCCGGTGCGCAGGGTCTCGGACCACGTCATCGTGGGTTCACCTCGTCGGACTGGATGACGCCGTCCCGCACGAAGACGATGCGCCGCGCGTGCTGCGCCACCTCGAGCTCGTGCGTGATGAGCACGATCGTGCGGCCCTGCGCGTGCAGGTCGTCGAGCAGCGCGAGCACGTCCTCGGTGGACGCCGAGTCGAGGTTGCCCGTCGGCTCGTCCGCGAGGATCAGCGCCGGCTCCCCCACGAGGGCGCGGGCGACCGCGACGCGCTGCTGCTGACCGCCGGAGAGCTCGCCCGGGCGGTTCTCGAGCCGGTCCCCGAGCCCCACCCGCTCGAGCGCGGCCACCGCCCGGTCACGGCGCTCGGGGGCCGGCACCCGGCCGTACACCAGCGGCAGCTCGACGTTCCGCCAGGCCGGCAGGGACGGCAGCAGGTGGAACTGCTGGAACACGAACCCGAGTCTCCGGTTGCGGACCTCCGCGAGCTCCTCCTCGTCCAGGTCGCCGACGTCCTCTCCCGCCAGCCGGTACGCCCCCGCGGTGAGGACGTCCAGGCAGCCCACGACATTCATCAGGGTGGACTTGCCCGAGCCCGACGGACCCATGATCGCCACGTACTCGCCGACCGCGATGCCGAGGTCGACCCCCCGCAGCGCCTCGAACTCGATGCTGCCGGTGCGGTAGGTCTTGCGCGCGCCCGCGAGCTCGATGACCGGCACCTCGTCCGGCGGGACGTCGGGCGCCGGGCTCTCCAGCACGGCCTCACCCATTGCTGCCACCGGGCATCTGCCCGCCGGGGAACCCCCCGGAGAAGTCCGGCATCTCCCCGGAGAAGTCCGGCATCCCGCCGCCGGCGCCCGCGCCGCCCTGCTGCTCGTCGTCGGAGTCGGAGCCCGCGCGCGGCGAGAAGGCCGTGACCAGCACCTCGTCGCCCTCGGCCAGCCCGTCGGTGATCTCCACCACGGTGCCGGAGGTCTCACCGACGGTGACCTCCGTGGTGACCTGCTCGCCGTCCGCACCCTCCTGCGTGACGACGGAGCGGCCGTCCACGGTGGTCACCGCCGCCGCAGGCACGGTCAGCACGTCGGTGCGGCGCTCGTAGATGATCGAGACGTCCGCGGACGCGCCGTCGTGCAGGCCCTCCGGGGAGCCGGTGACGTCGATCGTCACCGGGTACGCGGCGACGCCCGAGGAGCTCGACGGGACGAGGCCGACCTCCCCGACCGTGCCGTAGACGGTGTCCGCCACGTCGTCGACGGTCAGCTCCACCTGGTCGCCCGCCTCGACGAGCGCGACGTCGGACTCCCCGACCGACACGGACACCTGCCAGGCGTCGGTGCCGACGATCACGAACGGTGCGGTGGAGGTGCCGCTCGAGGTCCCCGTGGACCCCTGGGACGACCCGCCGGTCGCGCCGGTGCCGGCCGACCCGCTCGACGCGGCGCCCCCGGAGCCGCTCGACCCCGAGGTACCGGACACGACGTCCCCGACCTCGAGGTCCACGGTCGTGACCAACCCGGCGACGGGTGCGGTGAGCGTCGCACCGGCCAGGTCCTCCTGCGCCGCGTCCACGGCCGCCTGCGCGACCTCGACCTGCGCGGTGAGCGCGGCCACCTGCGCGTCGGAGGCGTCCGAGCCGTCCGCGTCGTCCTCGGCGTCAGCGAGCGACGCCGCCGCGGACGCCAGCTCGGCCTTCGCCGACAGCAGCGCCGCGTCGAGCTGCAGGGTGTCGACCGTGGCGAGCTGCTGGCCCGCAGCGACGGTGTCGCCCGCCTCGACGTCGACCGACTGCACGGTCCCGCTCACGGCGAACGCCACGTCCTCCTGCACGGCCGGCGTCAGCGTGCCGCTCGCCGAGACGGACTGCTCGATGGTCGACAGGCTCGCGGCGACCGCGGTCGTCGTCGACTCCGGGACCGCGGCCTGCGCCGGCTGCTCCCGCAGGGCGAGCAGGTAGCCGCCCGCCCCGGCGACGCCGACCAGCAGCACCACGCCCAGCACCCGCACCCAGGCGCGGGTGCGTCTCCACAGCGTCAGCATGTTCTCCCTCACGACGGTCCCGCGCGGTATCGCGGCTGGTCAGGACCGTAGGGAGGGTGACTGGAGCGGTCGTAGCACCCACCTGTGGCGACGCTGTGGGCGGGGGCGGGCGCCGTCCGCACGGCCGGACCGGAGGAGGGCGGGCCCGGGTGTCGGGGTGCAGCCCGGGGCGCTCAGGCGGTCAGCAGCAGCCCGTCCGCGAGCAGCCCCCGGGCCGCGGGCAGCACCTCGGCCGCGACGCCCGCGGCATCCACGCCGAGGAGGGCCGCGAGCGCACCGACGATCTGCCCGACCGTCAGCTCGCCGTCGCAGGCGCCGACGAACCCGGCGAGCGCGGTACCCGCCCGGACCGTGCGGCCGAAGCCGCCACCCTGCCGCAGCAGCACCACCTGCGGGTCGACGTCGCCGGGCCGCAGGTACCGCTCCTCCGTCACGTCCGGCGCCACCCGCAGCCGGGACGCCGCGAGCACCGCGTCGTCCTGCCCGCGCAGCACCTCCTGGGCGCCCAGGCTCGCGCCGATGGCCGGGCCGAGCGGCTGCCGCACGGTGCCGGTGACCTCCTCGAGCCGGCGCAGCAGCGGCCCGTCCGACGCCGGCCGGCGCAGCACGACGATGCCGAACCCGATCGCCTCGACGTCGCGGGAGGCGAAGTCGTCGAGCCACGCGCCGTACCGGGTGCGCCAGGCCGCCGGGTCCCGGTCCGGGGTCGTCCCGCCGTCACGGATCCACGTCTCGGCGTACTGCGCCGGGTCCTGCAGCTCGCGCTGCACCACCCAGCCGTCCAGGCCGGACGCGTCGAGCCAGGCGCCGACACGCTCGTCCCAGCGTTCGCCCCGGCGCACCTCCCAGTTGCCGAGCAGCTGCGCGACACCGCCGGGGGCGAGCACGTCGCAGACGGAGGTCACGAGGTCCGCCACGACGGCGTCCCCGGTGCGGCCGGCGTCGCGGTACTCGTACGTGGGCACGTCGCCGGCCGCGCGCGGCGTGATGACGAACGGCGGGTTGCTCACCACCAGGTCGAAGCGCTCTCCCGCGACGGGCTCCAGCATCGACCCGAGCCGCAGGTCGAGCGCCTCGAGACCCGCGAGCGCGGCGTTGAAGCGCGCGAAAGCCAGCGCCCGGGAGGAGACGTCGGTGCCGACCACCGACCTCGAGTGCCGCGACGCGTGCAGCGCCTGGATCCCGCAGCCGGTCCCGAGGTCGAGCGTCCGCCCGCGCGGGTCCCGCACGGTCACCTGCGCCAGCGTCGTGGAGGCACCCCCGACGCCGAGCACGTGGTCGGTCCGCAGCGCGCCGCCGGTGGCGAGCTCGCCCAGGTCGGACGCGATCCACCAGTCCACGGCGCCCGCGCCGTCCTCGGCCTCGTAGGGTCTCAGGTCGACCAGGGCCCGCACCTCGTCGTCCGCGCCGGCACCCGCGGCGGTCACGAGCCCGAGCCGTTGCGCGCCCTCGACGCCGAGGGCGGGCAGCGCCGCAGCGAGGCGGGACGCAGGCACGGGCACGCCGAGCACCATCGCGCGGACGAGCGTCGCCCGCGGGTCCGCTCCGGAGGCAGCCGTGACCCGCAGCGCCGGCACCGGCTCCTCCCGGTGCAGCGCCGCCGACGCCACCGGGCCGAGCAGGTCGGCGACGCCCGCGACAGTGAAGCCCGCGGCCGCGAGGTCGGTGCGCAGGGCGTCCAGCAGGTCGGCGGGGGCGGCGTCCGGGGAGGTGGGTGGCTGCACCCACCCATCCTCCCCGATCGCCGTCGTCAGGCGCGCCGCCGCCGGACCAGGACGACGCCCAGCGCGATGGCCAGCGCTGCCGCCGCGAGCAGCGCCGCCAGGCCTGCGGGCCCTGTCACCGCGAGGACGGCCGAGGCGGGGCCGCCCGGTGCGGCGCCCTCCCCGGGGCCGGCAGGCACCGTCGGGTCGGTCGGATCCGTCGGATCGGTCGGATCGGTCGGGTCGACCGGGTCGACCGGGTCGGTCGGGTCGGTCGGGTCCGTCGGGTCGACCGGGTCGACCGGGTCCGTCGGGTCGACGGGGTCCGTCGGATCGACCGGGTCCGTCGGGTCGGCGGCGAGCACGGTGACGGTCACCGGTCCGGTCGAGGCCAGGTGGTTCCCGTCCCCTGCGTACCGGGCCTCCAGGGCGAGGGGCCCGGGGACGACCGCGGAGGCCGGGACCTCGGCCGCGTACGTGCCGTCCGCCTCCAGGGGGGCGGTCCCGACCACCTCGCCGGCCGCGACGAGCTCCACGGACCCGCCGGGCACCGTGCCGTGCTCGCCCGCGACAGTGCCCGTGACGGGCAGGGCCACGCCCGACGGGTGCACCGGGGCCGGGCCGGCGTCGATCGTCGTCGTGGTCGCGGCAGGCAGCACCCGCAGCAACGCCGTACCGGCCGCGACGACGTCGCCGCCGGCCTCACGCTGGACGGCGACCGACACCTCGTGGTCGCCCGCGTCGTAGGCGGCGGCCGCGACCTCCGCCGTGACCGTCCCGCCGGTGCTGCTGACGCCCCCGAGCGCGATGCCGTCGACCGACACCGAGGCCCCCGCGGGCACCATCCCGGTCACGGTCGCCGTGAGGGTCGCCGGCAGGCCGTACGTGATCGTGACGTCCGGGACGTCGACGGCCACGGGCTCGGGCACGACGGCGTCGAACAGGTAGACCTTGCCGCTGGCGGTCGCCCCGGTCGCGAAGGCAGCGACGACGGCGCTCCCCCCGGAGACGGCCACGCCGCCGCCGATGTCGCTGCTGCCGAAGCGAGCACCCGGCTCCATGTCGGAACCGCGCAGGGTCTGCACCGGGACGACGGTCTGGCGCAGCAGGCCGCCGTCGTCCGGGAGCGCCGGGTCCACCGCCGCGGGGTCCAGGACGTGCACCTCGCCGCGCAGGCCGTCCGCGGCGCTGGAGGCCGAGGCGAGCAGCACGTCCGCGGTCGCGTCGATGCGGTAGCCGAACCCGTACGAGTGCGGCGGCGGCATCAGCTTGCCACCCACCTGGGCGGGGGCCGCGGCGTCGGACGGGTCGTACACGTACACCGCGCCCTGCGTCGTGGTGCCGGAGTCGATCGAGGAGACGTTGTAGCCCCCGACGGGGTCGGCAGGGTCCTCGGCGGTGTAGTTCACCTCGAGCGGCGAGCCGACGTAGAGCCGCCCGCCCGCCAGGGCGAGGGCGTATCCGAACGCCGGCCCGCCGCCGTTGCCGGGCGGCACGGAGCGCAGCTGCTCGCCGACGGGCTGCGAGGTGAGCGACGGCCCCGCGTCGAGGGCGGCGGTGTCCCACAGGTAGACCCCACCGACCCGGAACTGCCCGCCGTAGAAGTCCAGCGTCCGGCGCAGCTGGGGGGCACCCACGGCGACCCGGCCGTCCGCGACGGCGACGGCCTGCCCGGCGATCGAGTCGCCGACGACGAGCCCCGGCGCCGGGAGCAGCGGGCGCGACGTGCCGGCGTCCAGGTCGTACAGGTACGCGAGACCGGCGTTCGCCTGGCCGTCCACCGTCGAGTTCGGCGCACCGACCACCAGCGTGCCGTCGTCGAGCGCGACGGTCTCCCCGAAGGTGCGGACCGTGCCCACCCGGGGGTCCGCGGGCGCCTGGAGGACACGGTCGACCTCCCAGGTGTCCGGGCCGGTCCGCGCGTAGACCACCACGTGCTGCGAGGCGATCGCCCCGACGACGACCCGCCCCGCGTCGGCGTCGACGGCGACGGAGACCCCGTAGCCCCGCACGTCGGCGGGGACGGGCAGGTCGGTGGTGGTCCAGTCGGTGGCGGCGGGGCCGGTCCGGCGCGCGACCTGGACCAGGCCCGTCCCGGCGGCGCCGCGCGAGTCGTAGCGCCCGGTGTACACGGCGAGGTCGTCGTCGAGGTCGAGGGCGTACCCCGTGGCACGGGGGTCGGGGACGGAGAACGTCCGGGTCTCCTCGAGCGAGGGCGGGGCGGCGACGGCCGCCGGCGCGAGCAGCACGCCCGCGGGCAGGAGGACCAGGGTCGCGACGGTGCCGGCGAGCACACGGGAGAGAGGCACGGGAGGGTCCTACGGAGCACGCCGGTCCGCGCGGCGACGCACCGGGTTCGACGGGCTCGACGGACGCCTCCAGCGTCCCCGCGGCCGGTGGTACCTCCCGCGCCGCTGAGTGGTCCCCACCGCGTCCGGCCCCGGCGCCACTGCGCGACGAGGAGCCGAATGGGGTGGTCGCCGGGCCGACCTGAGTGGCCGCTACTCAGTAGTGTGCAGCGTGACGGCGCCCCGACGGCGTCAGACCGGCAGCGGCTCGCCGCCCGGGCCGTCGCCCGCCGGGGCGTCGTGCGGCACGCTCTCGTCCTGCCACCGCGTCGCGTACCAGCCGCTCGGCCCGCCGGTCTCGAGCGTCACGACGCCGGTGTTGTCGAGCACCTGCACCACGGCCGACCGGGTGTGGAGGTTGGCGGCCCGCGTGATCGACCACAGCCGGATCACCGCGCCGTGGCTGACCGCCGCGACCGTGCCCGCCCCGGTCGCGAGCATCTCCTCGACGACCGCGTCGAACCGCTCGAGCGTGTCGCGCCCCGTCTCCCCGCCGGGCATCCGGGCGTCGAGGTCGCCGCCCGCCCACGCGAGCATCGTGCCGAGGTACCGCTCCACCGCGTCGGCGTCCGTCCGCATCTCCAGGTCACCGGCGAGCACCTCCCGCAGCCCCTCCCGGACGGTCACGCCCAGGCCGTGGGGGCGGGCGACCTCCGCCGCCGTCGCCCGGGCCCGGTCCAGGTGCGAGGCGTAGACGGCGTCGAGCCGCTCCGTCGCGAGCACCTGCCCGACGGCGCGGGCCTGCCGCTCGCCCTCCGGGGTGAGCGCCGCGCCGGGCGCTCCGGTGTCGAGCGCGTGCCGCAGGTTCGACCCGGTCTGACCGTGGCGGACGAGGTGCAGCCGCATCACGCCTCGCAGTTCTCGGCCAGGTAGCTGCCGATGCGGTCGGACGCGTCCGCGAGGCCGTCGGTGTCCGCCGAGCCGGAGAACTCCGTGAGGGCCTGGTCCAGGGCTGCCTGGTCGGTGGTGTCGACGGACTGCAGCGCGTCGTCCAGCTGCGCGAACGCCGTCGCGAACGTCTCCCAGTCGTCGGCGATCTCCGACGGCGGGTCGATGGACTCGAAGCCCTCGCGCTGCTGCGCGATGGCGTCGGCGAACGCCTGCGGGTCGTCGCCGAGCGCGCCCGAGGCGTCGATGCCGGCGAGGGCGTCCTCCGCCTCCGAGCAGAACCGCTCCGCGTCGTCGCCGCCCGAGCAGGCGGCCACGGACAGCGGGAGCAGCACGAGCAGAGCGGCGGTGCGGGGCAGGCGGGGGCCGGTGCGGCGGGTCCGGGTCATGCCGACAGCCTGCCCGACGGGCGCCAGCCGGTCGAGGCGGGAGAGCACGACCGTCGCGTCCGCCGCCTCCTCACGACGCCGGCAGCCCGACCTCCCGCTCCAGGCGCGCCTCCTCGTCCACCCGGGCTGCCCGGAGCCGCGACGCGATGACGGCGCCGAACGCGACGCACGCCGCCAGCACCGCGATGGTGAGCCGGAGCACGGGGTTCGCGTCGTCCCCGACCGACACCGCGACCACCGCCGGGGCGACCAGCAGCGCGACGAGGTTCATCACCTTGATCAGCGGGTTGATCGCCGGCCCCGCCGTGTCCTTGAACGGGTCGCCGACGGTGTCGCCGATGACGACGGCGGCGTGCGCCGCGGAGCCCTTGCCGCCGTAGCGGCCGTCCTCGACGAGCTTCTTCGCGTTGTCCCAGGTGCCGCCCGAGTTCGCGAGGAAGACCGCCATGAGCACGCCGGAGCCGATCGCGCCCGCGAGGAACCCCGCGAGCGGCCCGATGCCGAGCCCGAACCCGACCGCGACCGGGGCGGACGCCGCGAGGAGGCCGGGTGTCGCGAGCTCGCGCAGGGAGTCCCGGGTGCAGATGTCGACGACCTTGCCGTACTCGGGGCGCTCGTCGCCCGTCATGATCCCGGGGTGCTCGCGGAACTGGCGGCGCACCTCGAGCACGATGGCGCCGGCCGCCCGGGTCACCGCGTCGATGGCCAGGCCGGAGAACAGGAAGACCGTCGCTCCGCCCAGGATGACGCCGACCAGCGTCACGGGGCTGATCACCTGGTAGTCCGTCATCGCCAGGACGATGTCGCCCGGCACCTCCGTCAGCCGCAGGTCCGCGACCGCCACCGCCACCGCGTCGGCGTACGAGCCGAACAGCGCGGTCGCCGCGAGCACGGCCGTCGCGATCGCGATGCCCTTGGTCACGGCCTTCGTGGTGTTCCCCACGGCGTCGAGGTCCGTGAGGATCTGCGCGCCCTCCTCCGTGACGTCCCCGGACATCTCCGCGATGCCCTGGGCGTTGTCGCTCACCGGCCCGAACGTGTCCATCGCGACGATCACGCCGACCGTCGTCAGCAGCCCGCAGCCGGCGAGCGCGACCAGGAACAGCGCGAGCGCGATGGACCCCCCGGCCATCAGGAACACCCCGCAGATCGCCGCGGCGATGATGCCCGCGGTGTACACCGCCGACTCGAAGCCCACCCCGATGCCCGACAGCACGACCGTCGCCGCGCCCGTCTGGGACGTCCGCGCCACGTGGATGGTCGGCTTGGACGTCGTCCCCGTGAAGTAGCCGGTCACCCACAGGATCAGGCCCGCCAGCACGACGCCGACCGCCACCGCGCCGGCCGCGACCAGCCGCGGGTCGCCGCCGTGGTCACCGAGGCCGGCGGTGCCCCCGAGCGCCGCGAACGACGACGGCAGGTACGCGAACGCCGCCACCGCGGCGAGCACCGCCCCGGCGACCGCCGCGACGGCGAACCCGCGGTTGATGGCCGTCAGCCCGCTCTCGTCGCCGCGTACCCGGGTCACGAGCACGCCCAGCGCCGCGACCAGCGCCCCGATCGCGGTGACGATCAGCGGGAACACCAGGCCCTCCTCGCCGAACGCCGCCCGGCCGAGGATCAGCGCCGCGACCAGCGTCACCGCGTACGACTCGAACAGGTCCGCCGCCATGCCCGCGCAGTCCCCGACGTTGTCGCCCACGTTGTCCGCGATCGTCGCGGCGTTGCGCGGGTCGTCCTCGGGGATGCCCTGCTCGACCTTGCCGACGAGGTCGGCGCCCACGTCCGCCGCCTTGGTGAAGATGCCGCCGCCGACCCGCATGAACATCGCGAGCAGCGCGGCGCCGAACCCGAAGCCCTCGAGCACCGCCGGCGCGTCGCCGCGGTACAGCAGCACCACGACCGCCGCGCCGAGCAGGCCCAGGCCCACCACCGACATGCCGACGACGCCGCCGGTGCGCAGTGCGATCCGGGCGCCCTCCGCGCGACCCCCGGGCAGCGACGCCGCAGCGGCGACGCGCACGTTGGCGCGCGTCGCCAACCACATGCCCAGGTAGCCGATCGAGGCCGAGAAACCCGCGCCGACCAGGAAGAACACCGACCGGCCGATCTTCACCCCCGCGTCACCCGGCAGCAGGAACAGCAGCGCGAACACCACCACCGCGAACAGCACCAGCGTCCGGAGCTGCCGCGACAGGTACGCCGCCGCGCCCTCCTGCACCGCCGCCGCGATGGACCGCATGGCCGCGGACCCCTCGTCCGCCGCGAGCACCTGACGTCGGAGCACCACCGCCACGACCAGCGCCGCGACCGCGACAGCGGCGATGACGGAGACCACCACGAGACTCGCCGGACCGAGATCGACCATGCATCCTCCTCGGACACGGGCACGGCCTCGCCCGGCCGCCCCCGACCTCACGCCGCCCCGTTGCCGCGTGGAGGACGCCACTGTAGCCACGAAACTCCGACGCGCGTCCGGAGGAGCGGGTACAACCTCCAGCGGGTCCCGGTCGTCGAGGCTGCGAACAACCGGCACGAGCCCGGAGGGGGCGCAGTGGCACACGAGGACGAGGTGGTCGAGGCGCTCGTCCGCGACCGCGGGCGGGCGCTGGTCGGCTACGCCTACCTCCTGACGGGATCCGTGAAGGACGCCGAGGACCTGGTCCAGGACGCGCTGGTGAAGACGGTCCTGCGCGCCCGCTCCGGCCTGGACATCGCGTCGGCGGAGGCGTACGTCCGCCGCGCGGTCCTCACGACGTTCGTCGACGGCCACCGCCGCCTGCGCCGGTGGCGCGACGCCGTCCCGCGGCTCGGCCACGACTCCCTGCTGCCCGTCCCGGACACGGCGGACCGGGTGACGGCCCAGCTCGACGTGCGGGCCGCTCTCGCCACGCTCCCGCGCCGGGAACGGGCGTGCGTGGTGCTGCGCTACTACGACGACCTGCCGCTCGCGGACATCGCCGACGTCCTCGGCGTCAGCACCGGCGCGGTGAAGCGCTACCTGTCGACCGGGACCCGACGGCTCGAGGACGTCCTCGGGCCCGTGCACGGCCACGCCGGGCGCGACACGGAGAGGAGCTCGCTGTGAACCTGGACCTCGGCCGTGCCCTGGAGGAGATCGCCGACGAGGCGGGCGCCCTCGCCGACCTCGGACCGGCCTCGGGTCTGGTGCAGCGCCGGCGGCGTCGTCGAGTCGTGCGCCGGACCGTCGGCGGGACGCTCGCCATCGCCGTCGTCGGGGGTCTCGCGCTCGCGGGGTCCGCGATCGGGTGGGTGGCGCCCGACCCGCAGCCCGCCGTCACGGGCCCGGCACCGACGCCGTCGGCGTCGGCGTCGGCGTCCGGCACGCTGCCCGGCTGCGGGGACACGTTGCCGCGGCTCCGCGGCGCCCTCACCGTGACCGCACCGCCGGAGGTCACCCGAGGCGGTGCGGTGCCGGTCGTCGTGACCGACACCGGCGGAGTCGCCGACGACGCGGACCCGGTGCGGGTCGTGCTCGTCGACGACGGCCGCGTGGTCGCCTTCGCCGACGTCGCGACCCCCGACTGGGAGGACACCTCGACCACGCCGGAGCTGCGGGTCGACGCCGCCCCGGAGCCGTGCGGCGAGCTCCCGGACGAGCTCACGCTGACCGCGGTGGTCCTCACGCAGGAGGGGCCGGTCGTGGCGGACGCGGTCCCCCTCACCCTCACCGCCCCGGAGGAGGGGCCCGACCCCGGCGGCACCGACCAGGGCCAGGGCACGGCACCGGCGGACGGCGCCGACGGCGCGGGTGGCGGACGGCCGCTCGCCGATCCCGACGTGCCCCGCTGGGACGGCGTCACCAGCATCGTCTCCGACATCCCGGTGTCCGGCGACGACCTCGCGGACGGGGACTACCTGGCGGACGTCGTCGCCGTGGACCCGCAGGCGCGGACGATCACCGCCGACATCGTGGTGTTCTACGGCGGCGACGCCGCCGACGAGTGGCTCCGGGTCAACGAGCCGGAGGCCGCCGCCGAGCTCGGCGGGAGGGCCGTCAGCGGGTACATCGTGGTGAACGACGTGACACGCCTGCGGACCCTGGCCCTCGCTCCGGACGCCCCGATCACCGGATTCTGCGTCGACAGCGAGGGGCTCCGGCAGCCCCGCCGGACGCTCGAGGACCTGACGACGCCCGAGCCCAGCGGCGGCTGCCACTCCTCCAGCGTGGTCGAGGGGTCTCCGGGCATGACGATGCGCTACTTCTGGCTCGACGTCCGGGACGGCGTTGTCGCCCAGCTCGTCGGGCAGTACGTCCCGTGAGCCGTGCCGTCCGCGGGGCGGTGCCGGTGCGTCAGTCCGACGCGGGTGCGTCCGCGAGCGCCTCGGCCACGGTCTCGCGGATCGTGAACACCTGCGTCAGGGCCGTGATGCGGAAGACCTTGAGCAGCCGCTCCGAGTCGATGACCAGCTGCAGGCGGCCGTCGAGCCCGCGCACCCGCTTGAGCACGCCCACGAGCAGGCCGAGCCCGGTGGAGTCCATGAACCGCACCCCGGTGAGGTTCACGACGAGGTCGGTGTGCCCCGCGTCCACGAGGGACGTCAGCCGTTCCCGCAACGCAGGAGCGGTGTACACGTCGATCTCACCCGTGACGTCGACGACCGTGCGGCCGTCGACGGTCCTGCTGGCCACGCTCACGTCCACTAGGACTCCCCTCGGCTGTCGTCGCCATTCAAACAGACGCCGCTCACCGGGCGGGGCGTCCCTCCGCAGGCGTGTCCGGGGCCGTCACCGACCCGTCCCGCCCGGGACCGGGGCGAACCGGACGGCGTCGCCGGGACGGAGCTGCGCCGCGACGTCGCGGGACGGGGCGTCGAGCACCGCGAGCACCGGGTAGCCGCCGGTCACCGGGTGGTCGGGCCCGAACACGACCGGCAACCCGTCGGGCGGCACCTGCACCGCGCCCGCCACGAGCCCCTCGGACGGGAGCTCGCCGCGGTCCAGGCGCGGCAGTGCCGGACCAGCGAGCCGCACGGCGACCCGGTCGCTCGCCGGGGCCACCGTCCACGCCGCCGCCACCAGGGCGTCGAGCGCGCCCGCCGGGAACCAGTCGGCCCGCGGCCCGGCCAGCACGCGGAGCACGGCGGGCGACGACGCCGACGGCCACGCGCGTGGCGGGTCCGGCCACGGCTGCGCGGCGGCCCCGACCGCGGAGCCCACCGCCAGCACGTCGCCCGGCCGCAGCGGTGCGGGCCCGATGCCGGCCAGCCGGTCCGCCGCGCGGGAGCCCAGCACCGGCGCGACGTCGACACCCCCGCGCACCGCGACCGTGAGCCGCAGACCGTGCGTGGCCGACCCCGTGCGCAGCACCGCGCCCGCCGGGACGCGCGTCGCGGTGTGCGGGGCGACCGGCACACCGTCGAGCGTCGCCGGCACCTCCGCGCCCGCGAGCGCGACCACGCCGCCGGCCGGGAACGCGAGCTCGAGGCCGCCCAGCAGCACCTCCAGCACCGCCGCGTCCGCGCGGTTGCCGACCAGGCGGTTCGCGAGCCGCCTGGCCCCGGCGTCCGCGGCGCCCGAGCGGCCGACGCCCACCGCCGCGAGGCCCTGGCGGCCGGCGTCCTCGACGAGGGCGAGCGGGCCGGTGGCGAGGACCTCGACGGCGGCCGGGGCGGGTGGGCGGGGGGTGGCGGGGGTGGGGGATGCGGCGGGGGTGGTGGGCGACGCGTCGTCGACGGGCGAGGCGGCCGGGGGCCGGACGGGGGCGACGTTCCCGCCGGCGCGGGGGGCGACGACGCGGCCCGGGGTGGCGGCGGCGTCGTCGGGCGGGGCGGCGTCGGAGGGGACGAACCGCACGCGCGTGCCCGGTCGCAGCAGCGCGGGCGGGTCGCGGTCCACGTCGAAGAGCGGCACGTCGCAGGTGCCGAGCAGCCGCCAGCCGCCCGGGGTGGCCGCCGGGTAGACGGCCGCGTACTCGCCGGCGACGGCCACCGCACCGGCCGGGACCCGCTCGCGCGGGGTCGCGCGGCGCGGGACGTGCAGGGCGGGATCGAGGCCCGTGAGGTACGCGAAGCCGGGCATGAAGCCGCCGAACGCCACGGTGTACGTCGACGCGGCGTGCCGGCGCACGACCTCCTCGGGGGCCAGGCCGGTCAGCCGCGCGACCTCGGCGAGGTCGGGACCGTCGTACCGCACCGGCAGCTCCACCTCCTCCGCGGGCTGCCGGCCAGCCGGCCCGGGTCCCCCGGTCGCCCGCGACGCGGCCCGCGCAGCCTCCGCCACGGCGTCGACCGCCGCGTCCGCCGCGGACGACGACCCGAACCGGACCAGCACCGTCCGCGCTGCGGGGACCACGTCCACCACCCCCGCGGGCGGCGCGGACCGCAACGCGTCGTCGAGCGCCCGGACCTGACCGGCGCCCGCCAGGTCGACGAGCAGCGCGTCCGGCCCGTACCGCGTGACGCGGACGGCTCCCTCGCCGGGTACCGCTGCTGCCCCGGGCACCGCGCCGCCGCCGGCGCGCGCCGGGTCCCCCGCCGGGCTCGGCGTCCCGGTCACCACGTCCTCCGCCGCGGGAGCGCGGACCCGTCCCGGCCCCGACGCCTGCCGTGCCTCACGGCGCAACCGGCCGCAGCTCGACCCCCGCCGCCTCCAGGGCCGCGCGCACCGCCCGCGCGACCGCGACCGCGCCCGGGGTGTCCGAGTGCACGCACAGCGACGCGGCCGTGACCTCGACGTCCCCGCCGTCGACGCTCGCGACCCGTCGCTCCCGGACCATCCGCACCGCCCGGGCGGCGGCCTCCTGCGGGTCGGTCACCAGCGCCCCCGGCCGCCCGCGCGGCACGAGCGTCCCGTCCGCCCGGTAGCCGCGGTCGACGAAGGCCTCCTCGACCGTCCGCAGCCCCAGCTCGCGCGCCCGCACCAGCACCGCCGACCCGGGCAGCCCCACGACGGCCAGCCCCGGGTCGACCTGCGCCACCGCCGCCGCGACCGCGAGCGCCTGCACGTCGTCGCCGACGACGCGGTTGTACAGCGCACCGTGCGGCTTCACGTACCCGACCCGCGCACCGACGGTCCGGGCGACGGCCTGCAGGGCACCGACCTGGTACGCGACCTCCTGCAGCAGGACGTCCGGCGGGACGTCGAGCGGCCGTCGGCCGAAGCCCACGAGGTCGCGGTAGCCCACGTGCGCGCCGACCGCGACGCCCCGCGACGCCGCCGTCGAGCAGCGCGCGGCCATGATGGCCGGGTCGCCGGCGTGGAACCCGCACGCGACGTTCGCGCTCGTGACGACCTCGAGGAGCAGGTCGTCCGTCCCCGGCTCGCCGAGCGTCCAGACCCCGAGCCCTTCGCCCAGGTCGCAGTTGAGGTCGATGTGCACGGACCCATCCTGCCGCGCGGCCCACCCGGGCGACCCGGCATCCCGGTCGCCCGGCCCCAGCGCGTGGACGCGTCCGGGCGGTGGAAGGGCGAGGATGGAGGCGTGACGGACACCGGCGGGCTGCTCGACGTGCTGCTCGCCGGAGGCCGGCGGACGGACCGTCTCACGCACGTCCGCCACCTGCCCGCGCGCGAGGGCCGCACCGCCGCGTGGCCGGACTGGGCCGACCCGGACCTGGTGGCCGGCTACCGGGCGCTCGGCGTGGCCCGGCCGTGGGTGCACCAGGCGGAGGCGGCCGAGGCGGCCTGGTCCGGGCGGCACACCGTGCTGTCCACGTCCACCGGGTCGGGCAAGTCGCTCGCGTTCTGGCTGCCGTCGCTGTCCGCCGTCCGCGCCCAGGCGGCCGCCCGCAGCCTCGACCCGGGGCGCATCGAGTCCGTCACCCGCCGCGGCTCCGTGCTGTACCTCTGCCCGACGAAGGCCCTCGCGGCCGACCAGCGGCACGCGCTCGACCGGCTGCTGGACGCGGCGCGCCTGCGGGACGTGCGGGTGTCGACCTGTGACGGCGACACCGCCCTCGAGGAGCGCCGCTGGGTCCAGGACCACGCGGACGTCGTGCTCAGCAACCCGGACTTCCTGCACTTCGCCCTGCTGCCCCAGCACCGGCGGTGGGCCCGGCTGCTCGGGTCGCTGCGGTACGTCGTGCTCGACGAGTGCCACGCCTTCCGCGGGGTGTTCGGGGCCCACGTCGCGGCCGTCCTGCGGCGCCTGCGTCGGGTCGCGGCGGTCTACGGGGCCGAGCCGGTCTTCCTGCTCGCGTCCGCCACGACTGCCGAACCTGCCGCGAGCGCCGGGCGGCTCATCGGCGTGCCCGCCGAGGAGGTCGTGTCCGTCGCGGACGACGCCTCCCCCGCGGGGCGCAAGACCGTCGCCCTGTGGCAGCCCGCCGAGGTGCCGCCGGCCGAGGGGCCGTGGAGCGGGCTCCTGCCCGAGGACGACCCGTGGGCGCTGCCCCTCGACGAGCCGCCCGTCGACGTCGACCGGGACGGAGGCGGGGCCGCCGGTGACGTGCGCGCGGGAGTGCCCGGACCCCCGCGGCCCGGCGGCGTCGAGGACCGGGCCGGCGCGAGCAGCACCCCGGACCACGACGACGGGGACGCCGGCGGCGGTCCTCGCACCGGCGCGCGGGCGGCGGACCGGGCGGTGCGCGGCGGGGACGCGCGCGGCACCGCCCCGGCCCCTGGTCCGGACGCCGGCTCGGTCGGGCCCGCGCCGGAGGGCTCGGGACCCCTCGGCACCGGGGAGGACCTCGTCGCGGAGGACCCCGAGCGGCCGCGCCGCTCCGCCACCGCGGAGGTCGCCGACCTGCTCGCCGACCTCACCGCCGCCGGAGCCCGCACGCTCGCGTTCACCCGGTCGCGACGGGCCGCCGAGTCCGTCGCAGCGGTCACGCGCGAGCACCTCCGGGACGTCGACCCCGGCCTCGCGGGGGCCGTCGCGGCGTACCGCGGGGGCTACCTGCCCGAGGAGCGTCGGGAGCTGGAGGAGGCGATCCGGACCGGTCGGCTGCGCGCTCTCGCGACGACGAACGCCCTGGAGCTCGGCGTCGACATCTCCGGTCTGGACGCGGTCGTCATCGCGGGGTGGCCGGGCACGCGCGTGTCCCTGTGGCAGCAGGCCGGGCGTGCCGGGCGTGCGGGCGCCGACGGGCTGGTCGTCCTGGTGGCCCGCGAGGACCCGCTCGACACGTTCCTCGTGCACCACCCCGAGGCGGCGCTGGACGCCCCCGTCGAGGCCACGGTGTTCGACCCGGCGAACCCCTACGTGCTCGCGCCCCACCTGTGTGCTGCGGCGGCGGAGACGCCGATCCGGGCGGAGGAGCTCGACCTGTTCGGACCGGCGACCCGCGAGCTGCTCGACGTGCTGGTGGCCCGCGGGGCGCTGCGCCGCCGACCGTCCGGCTGGTACTGGACGCACGCCGAGCAGGCGTCCCGCCTGACCGACCTGCGGGGCACCGGCGGTGACCCCGTCCGCGTCGTCGAGTCGGTGACCGGCCGGCTGCTCGGGACGGTCGACGCGGCGGCGGCGGACTCGACGGTCCACGAGGGAGCCGTGTACGTCCACCAGGGCGCGACCTACGTCGTCGCGGAGCTGCACCTCGACGACGGCGTGGCCCTCGTCGACCGACGGGACGTCGACTTCGGGACGTGGGCCCGGTGGGTCACGAGCACCGAGATCCGGTCGACCACCGCGGAGCGGCGTTGGGGGCCGGTGACGTGGGGTCTCGGCGCGGTCGACGTCACCACCCAGGTGCTGGGCTTCCAGCGCAAGCGGATCCCCGGCATGGAGGTGCTGGGCTCGGAGACGCTGGACCTGCCCGCCCGGACGCTGCCGACCACCGCCGTGTGGTGGACGGCGCCGGTCGAGGTCCTCGAGCAGGCCGGCATCACCGTCGAGACGGCGCCCGGTGCCCTGCACGCCGCCGAGCACGCGTCGATCGGCCTGCTCCCGCTGCTCGCCACCTGCGACCGCTGGGACCTCGGTGGGGTGTCGACCGCCCTGCACGCCGACACGGAGCAGGCCACGGTGTTCGTCCACGACGCGTACCCCGGGGGCGCCGGGTTCGCGGAGCGCGGCTACGCCCTGGGCGCGACGTGGCTGCGCGCGACGCGCGAGGCGATCGCCACGTGCCCGTGCCGCAGCGGCTGCCCGGCGTGCGTGCAGTCCCCGAAGTGCGGGAACGGCAACAACCCGCTGGAGAAGGCCGCGGCCGTCCGACTGCTCGACGCCGTGCTGGCGCACGCGCCGGCGGACTGACCGCGGCCGGCCCCGTCAGCGGTCACGCACCGGCTGGCACACCTCGGTGACCCACCGGGAGGGATCGGGCTCCTGCCCCGGCCCGACCCGGTAGATGTCGAACATCGGCCCCGCGAGCTCGAGGTCGTGCTCCGCGATCCAGTCCCCGAGCGCGGTCGTGACCGCGGTGACCTGGTCGTAGGGGCCGTGAACGTCGCCGCGACCACGTCGCGCGCGGGCAGGTCCACGCAGCGGACGCCGTCCGCGCCGGTGAAGGGCGCCGCGACCTCCACCCAGATCTCGACGTCGACGTCGTGCTCCTGGAAGCCCTCGTCGTGGAACGTGGCGCCCACGGCTCCGTCCGGGGCGGGGACGGCGCCGGACGCGCCGAGGGCGGGCATGAGGCGCTCCCAGAGCCGGCCCTCGTCGGCGTAGGTGGGGATCACGTCCCGCAGGGCCGCGACCGTGGCGGCGGGGACGGTGGTGCGTCGGACGTCGATGGACATGGCGCTCTCCTTCAGGGTGGCGAGGAGGTGGTCGACCCGGGTGATCCGCCGGCGGACGTCCTCGGCGTCCGCCAGCAGCCGGTCCCGGTGCTCGCCGAGCACCTGCCGCACGACGTCGGGCTGGTCGTGCACCGGCAGGAGCCGGGCGATCTGCGCGACCGGGAGCCCCGCGTCCCGGAGCGCGCAGATGCGTGCCGCGGTGCGCAGCTGGTCCGGTGCGTACCGGCGGTACCCGGTGAACGGGTCGACGGAGGCCGGGACGAGCAGGCCGTGGTCGTCGTAGTGCCGGAGCATCCGCACGCTGATGCGCGCCAGCCGGGAGAACTCCCCGATGCTGAACAGCCGGGGCTCGGGTCGGGTCATGTCCACGACTCCACACCCTGACACCGTGGCAGGGTCCAGGGCCGCGTGTCCGCCGGGTCCGCGACGAGGGTCCCGTCCGGGTCCGGACCGGTCCGGCACCGCCCGGTGAGGGCCCGTCAGGTCGCGGCCCGCGGTCCGGCGCGCGCCGCGGCGGAGGCCACGCCCCAGACCCCGGGCACGCTGGCTGCGACCTCGACCACCGCCCCGGGGAGCTCACGGCACCGGTCGAGGCCGGCCCCGTTCCGCGTGGCCACCTCGCGCGCGAGCCCGCACGCATCACCGGCCACCAGGGCACGCTGCGCGCCCGCGAGCGCGGCGAGATCGGCCGCGGCCTGCGCACGTCCGCGCGCCGCGTGCGCGGACGCCAGCAGACCGAGCAGGGTCGCGAGCGCCACCGTGACGGCCACGAGGGCGAGGACGAGCACCGACGCCGACCCGCGCTCGCGAGCAGGCCCACGGGCAGGCGGGCGGCCCGCGCACCGAGCGCCCCGCGGCTCCCCGCGCCGGCCACCGAGGAGCACCGCCGCGCCGACCACGGGGGGCGCCGTTCCCCGGACCGTCGCGCCCGGGCCCATCACGGCTCGGCCCTCGAGGTCGCGGTCCCTCGTACCGTCATCCCCCCGACGAGCGGCAGCGACGGTCCGACCCCCGACTCGACGACCACCTCGACCCACCCGCCGTCGCGCCGGACGGCGACCGCGGCGCCCGACCCCGCGACGCGTCGGGCCACGACCGCGACCTCCCCGTCCGGCTCGCCGAGCGCCGCGGCCCGTGCGCCCGCGCGGGCGGCGTCGGCGCACCGGAGGTGCGTGGCGGCCGTGGACGTCACGGCGACCACTCCGCCGAGCAGCAGCACCACGACGGGCAGCAGGACCGCGAACTCCGCCGTGACGGACCCGCGGTCGGCAAGGGCCCGCCTCGCCGGGCCCCCGGGGACGGACACGTCGGGGACAGGCGGGCCGCCGGGGACGCCCCGGCCACCGGGGACGCGCCGGCCACCGGGATGCCCCGACGGGCCGGCCGCGCCCGCGACCACCCACCGCCGGCACGTCCTCGTCACGAGCCGGAGCCGGAGCCGGAGCCGGAGCACGGTCACACCGACAGCGCGTCGCGCACGAGCGAGAGCAGCGCCTCCCGCACCTCGGCGCTGCTGAGGATGAGCACCAGCAGACCGGCGAACCCCACCGCGGCGATCATCACGACCGCGTACTCGGCCGTGGCCATCCCGGCGTCGACGGGGCGACCGTCCGGCCGCAGCCGAGCGAGGACCCGTGCCGTGCGGCCCGGCCCCTGGTCCTCCGGTCGACGGTCCCCCGGTCGACGGTCCCCCGGTCGACGCCGTCCCCACCGTCGCCCGTGCACGGCGCCCCGTTCCGGACCGTCCGTCACGCCTGCCGGGTCCACCGCCCCCGACCCGGAACCCCCGCCGTCCTGCACCATGTCGCACCTCCCGTCCTCCCCGCCGGCCCGGTGCCCGCGGGGGTGCTCACGACTCTGGTCCGCGCTCCCGCGTCCCCGCCCGCCCCTCGCGCCCGCCCTGGGGACCGCCGGATCCCCCGCCACCTGTGGAGGACTCACGCCCCGCCCGCGGCGGCCGACGACGGGACGCCGTCGCCGCCTCAACCGAGCAGCCGTGACAGGAAGGACGCCAGCACCGGGACCAGCCCCAGGAGCACGAAGGCCGGGAGGAAGCACAGCCCGAGCGGCAGCACGAGCCGCACCCCGAGACGTCCCGCCGCCTCGTGCGCCGCCCGCGCGCGTCGACGGCGCAGCTCGTCCGCGGCCGTCCGCAGCGCCGGTCCGGGGGCGGTCCCGCCGGCCCACGCCGCGCCGAGCCCGTCCAGTGCCGCCCCGAGGACCGGGGCGTGCGCCCAGGCCGTCGACCACGCCGCACCCAGGAGGATGGCCGCACCGGCACGCGCGAGGTCGTCCCCGCGCCGGCCGCCGAGCGCCGCCCCCACGGAGCGGAGCGCGTGCGGGACGCTGGCACCGGCCCCGACGGCGACCGCGACGAGGTCCACCGTCGTCGCGAGGTCCACCTCGACCTCGACGGTCACCGGGTCGCTCGCGCGGGCCGCGGAGACGCGCCGTGCGCCCGGTCGTGCCAGCAGCCACGCCGCCGTGACCAGTGAGGCGAGCAGGACCTCGGTCACCGCGCTCCCTCGGCACCGGTGCCGGGCTCCCGCGCAGCCGCGACGGTCCGGGCCACCCACGCCCGCCCCACGAGCGTGAGGAGCACCCCCGCCCCGGCCGCGAGCGAGCCGGCACCACCGTCGAGCAGCACGGCGTGCGGTCGGGCGCCGAGCAGGACCCCGGTCAGCAGGCCGAGCGCCGGGAGCCACGTCAGCAGCCGGGCGGTGTGCTGCGGTCCGGCGAGCGCCCCCCGGACCTCGGTCTCGGCGTCCGCGTCCGCCTGCATCGACCGGGCGCACTCCTCGAGGACCCCCGCGAGCGGCGCGCCGAGCTCGCCCGCGAGCCGGGTGGCGGCCCGGAGCGCGTGGACCCGGCGCAGGAGCTCCCGGCGCCGCGCCGCCGGGAGCGGACGTCCTCGCGGCAGCCGCGCACTGCCCGGGCGGGTCGTTCCCGGCGGGCCGGGCCCTCGCGGCGGGGTGATGGCCCGGACGCCGCCCGCCCCCGGTGCCCCGACAGCGGCCAGGAGGTCCCACTGCGCCGGGACCCCGTCCGACGCGACGGGGACGTGCGCGCCCACGCGCCACGCGTCGGCCGGGGAGCGCCCGGCACGCAGCTCCGCGGCGACCGCGACGACCGTCGCGGCCAGCACCTCCGACGGGTCGCGGTCACCGGTCCCGCGCACCCGCCACCGCGCCGAACGTCGGTCCGGCCGCCGGGGGACCGCCCCCGCACGAGGCCGCAGACGGCGGCGCGTCCGCCCCGCCGGGGTCGTCGCGAGGAGCACCGCGAGGACCACCAGGACGACGGGCACCGCGGCCCGCGTCATCACGACGGCCCCCGGCGCGCACGCAGGGCGTCCTCGGGACGGGCGTGCACCGGAGGGGGCGTCGGCGGCTCCGCCCCGCCCGGCCCCGGCGACCACCACCGGGCGGCCACGCGCGCCGCGAGCGCCTCCCACCCGGGGCCGGTGCGGACGGTCCCGTCCGGGTCGACGAGGACCGCGGTCCGCACCACCAACCCCTCGGAGCCCTCCCGCTCGACGACCCCGACCTCCGCGACCCGGCGCCGGCCCGCGTCGCGGCGCAGGTGCACCACGGCGTGGAAGGCGCTGACGGCCTGGGCGGCGAGGGCGGCGCGCCCCAGCCCGGCGGACGCACCGAGCGCCTCGAGCCGGGCGGGCACGTCCGCCGCCGTGTTGGCGTGCACGGTGGTGCAGCCACCGTCGTGCCCGGTGTTGAGGGCGCTGAGCACCTCGCGGATCTCGGCGCCCCGGCACTCCCCCAGCACCACACGGTCCGGTCGCATGCGCAGCGACTCACGGACGAGGTCGGCGAGGTCGACGCCTCCGGCGTGCTCGACGTTCGGACGGCGGGCGAGCAGACGGACCACGTGCGGGTGGCGCGGTGCGAGCTCGCCGGCCTCCTCGACGCACACGATCCGCTCGCCGTGGTCCGCCAGCGAGAGCAGGGTCGACAGCAGCGTCGTCTTGCCGGTTCCCGTCGCGCCCGACACGAGCAGGTTGGCGCGCACCCGCACCAGGCGGTGCAGCAGCTCGCCCACCGGTGCGGCCACCGTCCCGGACGCGACCAGCTCCGGGAGGCTGAACGCCCGGTGCCGCACGGTGCGCAGGGACAGCAGCGTGCAGCCGTCCGCGACCGGGGGCAGCACCGCGTGGAGCCGTGTCCCGTCGGCCAGCCGCGCGTCGACGGCGGGGCGCGCGTCGTCGAGGCGCTGCCCGCCCGCCGCGGCGAGTCGCACGGCGAGCTCCCGCACCCGGCCGGGGTCGCCCAGCGAGACCGGGACGCGCACCAGACGCCCCCGGCGCTCGACCCAGACCTGCTCCGGTCCGTTGACGAGCACGTCGGTCACGTCGGGGTCGTCGAGCAGCGGCTGCAGGGCGCCGGCCCCGAGGATCTCGGCGCGCACCACGGGTCCCAGCTCCGCGAGCGCGGCGCTGCCGAGGACGCGCCCGCAGTCCCGCAGCGCGGAGTCCACCGCGGCGGGATCCACCGGGTCGCCGGTCTCGGCGAGCCGTCGCCGGACGGCGGCCACCAGGCCGGTCAGGTCGACGGCTGCGGGCGCCGCTCGTCCGGTCACGGGAGCCGCGCCGCGATCCGGGCGACGGCCCGTGCCGCGGACCGGGTGAGCGCCGGCCCCGCACCGTGGTCGACCGCCGCGGCCAGCCTCCTGACCTGCGGCAGCGTCCCGACCAGCGGCAGCCCGACGGCCTCGGCGAGCTCGGTGGTGCCGAGACCTCCCGGGGCCCGGCCGCACGCGACGATCCCGCTGCGCGGGACGCGGTCCCGGAGCACCAGGTGCAGGAGACGGGCCCCGGCGACGCCGGGCACGTCGCGGGGGACGGCGAGCAGCACGCGGTCGCACGCGTCGAGGGCACCGGCCGGCTCGCCGCCCGGTCCCGCCCCGAGGAGCGCCGACCGGTCGAGGTCGAGCACCACCGAGGGGAACGCGCGCGTGAGGGCGTCGAGGACGTCGGGCAGCACACCGGGCGCCGGCGGGCCGGGGCGCGCGTCGTCCGTGGCCAGCACGGCGCACCGGCCCCACCGGACCAGGCCCCCGGCGAGCGGTACCGGGTCGACGGCCCCGCGGGCACCGGCGAGGTCCGACCACCGCAGCCCGGGGGCGGCCTCGAGGCCAAGCACCGTGTCGACCGACGGCCCCGGGCCGGCCTGGACCAGGACGGCCGGTGCACGGCGGGCCAGGTGCCGCGCGAGGGTCGCGGCGAGCACGGTGGCCCCGGCACCGCCCCGGGCCCCGATCACGCCGACCACACCGGCCCCGGTCCGCCCGTCCGGGAGCGGCCCGGCGCGGCCGCCCGGCACCGCCTCGCCCTGCCTGCGCCACGGCGCCCCGCCGCGCCCGCCGGGCGGCGCCTCGCGTGGCCCGCGCTCCTGCACGACCGTCACCTGCCACCTCCTCCGGGCCAGGGTGCCTCCGGGGTGGCGCAGCCCGGCGGCGTCGGACCGGCATGCTGGGGACGACGCAGCGCTCGCGAACCTGTGGAGGACCCGGCGCCTGGTTAGGCTCGGGCGAGGAGGCCCACCGGATGAGCGAGAACCACGCCGCACCGGCACCCGATGCCCCCGCGCCGGGCGGCGTCCCGTCGGGCGACACGCCGCCGGCGGACGGGCACCCCGACCGCACGACGGAGGACGCCGCCACCCCGGGCCTGCGTCCCGCCGCGTTCTTCGACCTCGACAAGACGATCATCGCGACGTCCGCGGCCACCGCGTTCGCCCGGCCCTTCCTGGCCGGTGGGCTGCTCAGCCGCGGCGCGATGCTCCGGTCCGCCGGCGCGCAGATCGCGTTCCTGCTGGGCAGCGCCACGGAGGGCCGCACGGAGAAGGTCCGCGCGCAGCTGTCGGCGATGGTGACCGGCTGGGACGTGGACCAGGTGTCCGCGATCGTGGCCGCGTCCGTGCACGACGCGATCGACCCGGTGCTCTACGCCGAGGCACTGGAGCTGATCGAGCAGCACCACGCGGCGGGCCACGACGTCGTGGTCGTGTCGGCCTCGAGCCAGGAGCTGGTGCGGCCCGTCGCCGCGCTCGTGGGGGCCGACGAGGTCATCGCCAGCCGGATGGGCGTGCGCGACGGGCGGTACACCGGCGAGATCGCCTTCTACGCCTACGGGGCGGCGAAGGCCGACGCGATGCGCGACCTGGCGGCCCGCCGTGGGTACGACCTCGCGCGGTCGTCCGCCTACACGGACTCGGCGACCGATGCGCCGATGCTCGCGGCCGTGGGTCACGGCTACGTGGTGAACCCCGACCGGGCCCTGCGACGGCTCGCCGCCGCCGAGGGGTGGACGCCACTGCGCTTCCGGCGGCACGCGCCGGTGCGGGTCCGCCGCCGGCCGGTCGCGCTGCGCCAGCTCACGGGTGCCGCGGGCCCTCGGGCGGAGCTCGCGGGCCTCCTGCTGGCCGGCGCCCTCGTCGTCGCCGTCCTGGCGGGGCGGTGCCTCCTCCGGCGCGCCCGACGTCCGGCTCCCGGACCCTGATCTCGCCATGCGGGCGGCACGCACGTCCGACCTGGGACTTCGCCGCGAGGGCTTCCCCCGGCGCGCACCGTGCGGTGTGATAGCACCACAACTGAACGACCCGAGGGAACCCACGCGCGATCCGTCCACGCATAGGACGCGTCGAACGGGCTGGACCCGCCTCGACTGACACCCTGCACGCCTGATACCCCTCGCGGTCGCTCGTTCGGCAACGGCGTCCTCCGGGGCGCCGTTGTCCGGTCCGGCCCCGGTCGAGCACGTGGGCACCCGCGCCATCCGGCGTCACGGGAGGACTACCCTCCTGGGGTGACCGACCAGGACGACCAGCGCCCACCGGGCCGTCCCCGGTCGCCCGACCTCGAGCAGCGCGCACTCGCTGCCGTGCTCGACGTGTTCGCGGAGAAGGGCTGGACCGGGCTGTCGATCGCCGAGGTCGCGGCGCGGGCACGCGTGGGCAAGTCCTCGCTCTACCTCCGGTGGCCGAACAAGACCGCTCTGCTCGCTGACGCGCTCCGTCAGGTGCAGGACACCCCGCACGCCTCGGGCGCCGACGGCCCGGCCGCCGCCGGCCCGGCCGGCGCGCCCGGCACGCAGCCGGCGACGACGCCCACCGCGACCACGCCGACGCCGGCAGCCGGCCCGGCCGCCCCCGACGCCGGGCCCCTCGCGCACCCCCCGGCGGGCCACGCCGCCCCCGCGCCCGGCGCGACCCCCGACCCGGCTACCGCCGCGGCACCCGACGACCGGGCCGCCACGTCCCCCGCGACGACGTCCCCCGGTGCCGCCGCGCCCGACGCCGTCCCGGGCTCCCTGCGCGACTACCTCGTCGCCCACGCCCAGCGCCGCGCGGACCTGTACCTCGGCAAGGACGGCCTGGCGATGCTGCGCCTCTACGTCGAGGCGCGCGCGTTCCCGGTGCCGCTCGCGGAGGTGCGTCACGAGGCGATCACCCGGTTCGTGCTGAGCGAGCGGCAGCGCGTCGAGCAGGCCATCGAGGACGGCGAGCTGCCCGCGGGCACCTCCGTGGTGCACCTGCTGGACGCCATCGAGGGGTCCGTGCTCATGCACGTGCTGGTCACGCCGCCGCACCTCATCGACAGGGTCCGGTCGACGCTGCCCGCGTACCTGGAGCGCATGGTGGACCTGCAGCTCGCAGCAGCGGGCGCGGGCCCTGGACCAGGACCCGCGCCCGCTGCGTGATCGACGGGTGCCGCCCGCCGGGGCGGCACCCCTGCCGCCGCCCCGGAGGGCGGCGGACCGTCAGCCCTCCCGGAAGGACACCCCGAACCCACCGCGCGGGTAGCGCCACGTGAGGGCGCCGGGGGCCGCGACCGCCAGGCAGGTGCCGCACTCCAGGCAGGCGGCGTACTCGACGTCGATCTGCCCGTCCCGCTCGGAGTACACCCCGGCGGGGCACACCGCGATGATCCGCTTGCCCGTGCCGGTGGTCCGGCAGAGCTCCTGGTCGACGACGATGTGGGACTCCTCCTCGTCGACCTCGTACCGGTTGGCTCCGAGCCGCTCCGGGATCGTCTGCGCCTTCACAGGGCACGCACCCCCGCCCATCCGTCGCTGAGCACCGCCTTGAGCCCGATCCCGGAGCGCCCGAGAGCGGTCCGGGCGACAGCCGCGAGGTGCTTGCGCGGCGTGGTGTCGAGGCTGAACACGTCGTGGAACAGGTCGGCGGCGAGCTCGCCGTACGCCCCGTACATGCGGGGGCGCTCGAGGAACTTCGGCGCCTTCGCGTACGTCCGCAGGTCCTTGCCGACGAAGCCCTCGTCGAGACGCCGCCGGTAGCCGGCCAGCCCCCCGGCGCTGACGTCACCGGACCGGATCGCCTCGGCGACCGCCGCGCCCGCGGCGATGCCGGAGCCGATGGCCAGGTCCATGCCGCGGACCGTGAGCCCGGAGTTGATCGTCAGCCCCGCGGCGTCGCCGACGACGACGAGGCCGTCGGCCGCGAGGGTGCCGAGCATGTCGAGCCCGCCCTCGGCCACCAAGTGGGAGCCGTACTCGACGATCTCCCCGTCCCGCAGGTAGGGCGCGAGGCCGGGGTGCTCCATGAGGTGCTCGAAGATGCCCGCGGCCGTGTGGCCGGACGCCACGAGGTCGTCGAGCCGCAGCACGACGCCGACGGACAGCGACTCGGCGTTCGTGTAGAGGAACGCCCCGCCGCCGACGCCGCGGGTGCAGTCGCCGACCAGCGCGTGGGCGGCGCCCTCGTCGCCGGTGAGGCCGAACCGGTCCTCGATGACGGTGCGCGGCAGCCGGACGACCGCCTTGACGCCGACCGCGAGGTGGTTCAGCGGCTCCTTGTCCCGCAGGCCGGCCTCGCGGGCGAGGAACGAGTTGACCCCGTCCGCCGCGACGACGACGCGAGCGCGCAGCTCGTCCTCGCCGGCGCGGACGCCGACGACGCGCTTGCCGCCGGGCCCGGTGCCGGGCTCGGTCAGCAGCTCGTCGACCCGGACGCCGGGCATGACGTACGCCCCGGCCTCCTCGGCCCGCTCGGCGAGCCACGGGTCGAACTTCGCGCGGAGCACGGTGACGGCGTTCACGGGCTCGGACAGCCGCTGCGACGAGTAGTCGAGCGACACCGCGGAGTCCGGGGTGAGGAACGTCGTGACGTGCCGGGTGATCCGGCGCTCCACGGGGGCCTGGTCGGCGAACCCGGGGAACACCTGGTCGAGGACGCGTCCGTAGAGCACGCCGCCGGACAGGTTCTTGGCCCCGGGCGCCTCGCCGCGCTCGATGAGCGCGACGGACAGCCCCTCGGACGCCAGCTGGTGCGCGGTGACGGAGCCGGCCGGGCCGGCCCCCACCACCACGACGTCGAAGTCGGGCTCGTCGGCCATGGTGCTCAGGCCTCCAGCGCCGCGGCGAGCGCGGGCAGGACGGCGTAGAGGTCGCCGACGACGCCGTGGTCGCACTGGGCGAACACCGGGGCGTCCGGGTCGGAGTTGATCGCGACGACGACCTTGGCCCCGGCGACGCCGACCATGTGCTGCACCTGGCCGGAGATGCCCGCGGCCACGTACAGGTCGGGGGCGACGTGCTGCCCGGAGATGCCGATGTAGCGGTCCTTCGTCAGCCAGTCGTGGCCCTCGGCGAGCGGCCGCGAGCACGCGACCTCGCCCCCGAGCGCCGCGGCGAGCCGCTCCACGATCGCCAGGTCCTCGCGGGCCTTGAGGCCGCGGCCGATGCCGACGACCACGCGGGCGCCGCCCAGGTCGACGGCCTCACGCCCGGAGGCGCGCTCCTCGCGGACCCGCACGGCGGTCGACGGGGCAGCACCGGCCTCCTCGACGGCGACGGGCGCGACCGGCTCGGAGGACCCGCCGGGCGCGACGGTCAGGACGGCCGGGCCGCCCGTGACGCGCTCGGTGCGCACCGCGATGCCGCCGTGCACGTCACGCTGCACGACGACCGCGCCGTCCTCCAGCGTCACCTCGGTGACCCCGGTGAGGACCGGCGCCCCGCAGCGCGCGGCGACCGCGCCGGCGAGCGCGCGCCCGCCGTCACGGGCCGGGGCCACGACCAGCCGCGGCGCGGCCTGCGCGACCGCGTCGGCGACCGCGCCGGCCCAGGCCTCGGCGGGCGCGCCCTCGGCGTCGCCCAGCCACAGCACCCGGTCGACGCCGGACGCGGCGACCGCGTCGGCCACCGGCCGCGCACCGACCACCACGGCGGTGACCGTGGCGCCCGGGGTCTGCGACACGGCGGCGCGGGCCACCGCGACAGGGCCCGCGACCGCCGCGTCGCCGTCCACCAGCACCAGGACGTCCTGCGTGCTCTCGTTCATCGTCTCTGCTCCTTCTGGCTGCAAGCGTCCGGCGGTCACAGCGCGCCGGCGGCGCGCAGCGCGTCGACCAGCTCGGCGGCCGCGGCAGCCGGGTCGGCGGTGGTGATGACGTTCCGGCCGCGGGCGCTGGGCGCCGGCCGGGAGGAGCCGACGACCTCGGTCACGGCGACCGGGGCGGGCACGTCGAGGTCGGCGAGCGCGAGCACGTCGGTCGGCTTCTTGGCGGCCCCGAGGATGTCCTTCATCCCGGGGACGCGCGGCACGACGGCGTCGGCGGCGACGGCCAGCACGGCCGGGCCGGTGACGTCGAGCACCTGCACGCCGCGGTCGGTGGCGCGCTCGACGACGAGCCCGCCGTCGGCGGCCTGCACGTCGCCGACGTCGCCGAGGCCCGGCCAGCCGAGGTGGCCGGCCAGCGTCATCGGGACCTGGCGGTCGCCGTTGTCGACGGACTCCGGGCCGGTGACGACGACGTCGACGTCCCCGATGGCGCGCACCGCGGCGGCCAGCACCGCGGCGGTGGCGGTGCTGCCGGCGCCGGCGAGGGCGTCGTCGGCGACCAGCACCAGGCGCTCCGGCCCGCGGGACAGGGCGGCCTTGCGGGCCAGCGGGGTGTCGGACGACGCCGGGCCGACGGACAGCGCGACGACCTCGCCGCCGGTGGCGTCCGCGAGGCGGCGCGCGACCTCGAACGCGACGGGGTCGTGCTCGCTCACGGCGCCCTTGGCGCGGCTCCAGTCGACGGTGCCGTCCGGGCGCACCTCGGCGTCCTGGGGGTTCGGCGCCCACTTGTAGGCGACGACGATCTTCATGGGGTTCTCCTCCGGCAGGCGGTGGTCGGTGGGGTCAGCGGGTGCTCAGCTGTGGTCCTTGACGATCTGCCGGCCGGCGATGTGGACCATGATCTCGTCGGTGCCGCCGCCGAACCGGTGGCCGCGGATGTCCCGCCACAGGCGCGAGACGCGGGTGCCGACGGTGACGCCGACGCCGCCGAAGATCTGCATCGCCTCGTCGGCGACCTCGAACGCGGCCATCGCGCAGTAGCGCTTGCACAGCGCGCCCTGGCTCTTGAGCGGCACGTCCTGGTCGAGCATCCACGCGGTCTTCAGGACGAAGTTCCGCATGTTCTCGATCTTGATCGCCATGTCGGTCAGCTTCTGCTGGATGAGCTGGAACTGGCCGATCGGCTTGCCGAACTGCACGCGCTGGGCGGCGTAGGTGGCGGCGTCCTCGAACGCGCACTCCGCCAGGCCCCAGCACTGCGAGGCGATGACGAGGCGCTCCATCTCGAAGTTGCGCATGAGCTGCTTGAAGCCGGCGCCCTTGACGCCGACCAGGCAGGACTCGGGCAGCGTGACGTCGTCGAGGAAGATCTCGCAGGAGTCGGAGATGTGCCAGACGATCTTCTCGAGGCGGTTGGTCGAGACGCCCGGGGCGTCCATCGGCACCAGGTACATCGAGATGGCGGCGCGCGGGTCGGCGACCGACGGGTCCTTCGCCATGAGCAGCAGGTACTTGGACTGCAGGGCGTTGGTGATGAGGGTCTTGGTGCCGTTGAAGGTCACCATGCCGTCGTGGTGGACGGCGGTGGTCGCCATCGCGGCGTTGTCCGAGCCGGCGCCGGGCTCGGTGAACCCGAGCGCGAACGGCACGTCGCCGTCGGCGAGCAGGCCGAGGATCTCCTGCTTCTGCTCCTCGTTGCCGAACTCGAGGATGTCCATGGCCTGGAGGAGCTCGAGGCCGTAGCCGTTGTTGAGGCCCTGGCGGGCGACGCGCGCCGCGAGCAGCACGAGCGTGGTGGCGTCGACCGGCGTGCCGCCGTACTCCTCGGGGAAGCCCAGCGAGGCGAAGCCGGCCTCGTGCAGGGCCTTGCGGAACGACGTCGGCGGTGTGTGCGTCGCGTCGAGCTCCGCGATGTACGACTCGGGGCACTCGCGCTCGAGCAGGTCGTCGAGGCTCGAGAGCAGGAGCTCCTGCTCGTCCGTCAGGCCGAAGTCCATGGTGCTGCACCCTCCTGGTGGTGGCGCCGGCGCGTCGTCGCGTCCGGGGATGGGCGGGCTCGCGGCCCGCGCTGGATCCATCGTGGGCCGGGCGTCGCGCGCCGTGCGGGGACCATCGTCCCAATTACCGACTCCGGCAGTCCGAAATTGTCCGACGACCTCGGGGACGATGGTCCCAATTACCGACTGCCCCGGTCCGAAATAGTCGGCGGTGCAGCGTCCTGCCGACGAAGGAGTCCGCCCGTGGCCCAGATCATCACTGCCGAGGAAGCCGCCGCCCTGATCCCGGACGGCGCCACCGTGGCCCTGTCCGGCTTCGGCCTGTCGTGCGTGAACGAGGAGACGATGGCCGCGGTCGAGCGGCGCTTCCTCGCGACCGGGGCGCCGAGCGCCCTGCACGTCGTGCACGCCAGCGCGGTCGGCAACCGCCGCGACAAGGGCATGAGCCACTGGGGCCACCGCGGCCTGGTGAAGCGCTGGATGGGCGGCATCGCGATCGCCTCCCCCGCGTTCGCGCAGCTCATCTCCGAGGACGCCGTGGAGGCCTACAACCTGCCGCAGGGCGTCATCACGCAGCTCTACCGGGAGATCGCCGCGCACCGGCCCGGCGTCGTCACCAAGGTCGGGCTCGGCACGTTCGTCGACCCGCGGGTCGAGGGCGCGCGGATGTCCGCCTGCACCACCGAGGACTACGTCCAGGTGATCGAGCTCGCCGGCGAGGAGTGGCTGTTCTACCCCTCGTTCCCGATCCAGGTCGGTCTGGTCCGCGGCACCGTCGCGGACACCCACGGCAACCTCACGATGAGCAAGGAGGGCCTCAAGATGGAGGTCCTGCCCATCGCGCAGGCCGTGCACAACTCGGGCGGCATCGTCATCGCGCAGGTCGAGTCCGTGGCCGAGGCCGGCTCGCTCGACCCCAACGACGTCAAGGTCCCCGGCCTGCTGGTCGACTACATCGTCGTCTCGGAGCCGGAGAACCACTTCCAGACCGAGAACACGCACTACAACCCGTCGTTCTCCGGCCAGCTGCGCGTGCCGCTGTCGAGCGTCGCCTCGATCCCCCTGGGCGAGCGCAAGGTCATCGCGCGCCGCGCGGCCATGGAGCTGCGCCGGGGCGCCGTGCTCAACCTCGGCGTCGGCATCCCCTGCGACGTCGGCTCGGTCACCGCGGAGGAGGGCGTCAGCGACCTGATCCTGGGGACCACCGAGGCCGGTGCCGTCGGCGGCGTGCCCGCGGGCCTGAAGGACTTCGGCCACTCCTGGAACCCCGAGGCGCTCGTCGACCACCACGCGCAGTTCGACTTCTACGACGGCGGCGGCCTCGACGTCGCGGTGCTCGGCCTCGCGCAGACCGACGCCCACGGCAACGTCAACGTGTCGAAGTTCGGCAGCCGCGTCGCGGGCTGCGGCGGGTTCATCAACATCTCCCAGTCCGCCCGCACCCTGGTGTTCGCCGGCACGTTCACCGCCGGCGGCCTCGAGACCGAGGTCGTGGACGGCACCCTGCGGATCGTCACCGAGGGCCGTGCCCGCAAGTTCCTGGCCGACGTCGAGCAGATCACGTTCTCCGGGGCGGTCGCCACGAAGGCCGGCCAGCGCGTGCTCTACGTGACCGAACGTGCCGTGCTCGAGCTGCGCGACGGCCGCATGACGGTCACCGAGGTCGCCCCCGGGATCGACCTGCAGCGCGACGTGCTCGACCAGATGGACTTCGTCCCCGACGTCGCCGAGGACCTGCGGACGATGCCCGCCGGCCTGTTCTCCGAGAAGTGGGGCGGGCTGGCCGACATCGTCGGCTGACCCCGCCCCGGGGCACCACGCCCCCGCACCACCCGCACCACCTCTCCCGCGTCAACCGCACTCGCCGGAAAGGCACACCCCCCATGACCTCGACGACGTCGTCGCCCCCCACCATCAACCGCTGGGCCGTGCTCTGGTCCTCCGTCGCCGTGCTCATGTGCACCGGCGCCATCTACGCGTTCTCCGTGCTCGCCGGCCCGCTCAGCGCGACGCACGGCTGGACCATGCCGCAGGTGATGATGGCCTTCACCATCAACGCGGCGGTCGGCCCGATCCCGATGATCGTGGGCGGCATCCTCACCGACCGCGGCTGGACCCGCTGGCTCGTGCTGGTCGGCGGCCTCATGTTCGCGGCCGGTTTCGCGCTGACCGGCGCGGCCACCTCGCTCACCGCCCTGTACCTGTCGTACGGCGTGCTCGCCGGCCTCGGGCAGGGCCTGGCGTACTCCGGCTGCCTCGGCAACACGATGAAGCTGTTCCCGGACCGCCGCGGCATGGCGGCCGGCCTCATCACCGGCGGCATGGGGGCGGCGTCCGTGATCGCGGCGCCCGTCGCCAACGCGATCATCGCCGGCCCGGGCGTGCGCTCCGCGTTCGTGTGGATGGGCTCGGTCTACGCGGTGGTCGTCGTCGTGGCCTCGTTCTTCCTGCGGGCCGCGCCGGTCGGGTACGCACCCGCCGGCTGGACCCCGCCGGCCGGGCGCCCGGCGCTCGCCGTGACCTGGAAGCGCACCCTGGCCACGCCGGCGTTCTGGGCGATCTTCGTCATGATGGCGTTCGGCGCGTTCTCGGGCCTCATGATCGCCTCCAACGCGTCGCCGATCGGCCAGAACATGTTCGGCCTCACCGCGGCGACCGCCGCCGTGTTCGTGTCGGTGTACTCCGCCTGCAACGCACTCGGCCGCGTGGTGTGGGGCGCCGTCTCCGACCGCCTGGGCTACACCACGGCGCTGACGATCATCTACGGCGTCGTCGCGCTCTGCCTGCTGGTCCTCGTCACCGTCGGCTCGACCGTCGGCTTCGCGATCGGCATCATCGGCCTGGGTCTGTGCTTCGGTGGTGTCATGGGCGTCTTCCCGGCACTGACGATGACCAACTTCGGCCCGCGGTACCAGGGCGTGAACTACGCGATGGTGTTCGTCGCCTACTCGGTGTCGGCGTTCTTCGCGCCGCGCCTGGCGTCGGGCATGGCGGCCGAGCGTGACGGCGACTTCACCGTCCCGTTCGTCATCGCCATCGTGCTCGCCGTCGTCGGCGCCGGCCTGGCCACCCTGTTCCGCCGCATCCAGCGCGCCCACCTCGAGCGGATGTCCGCGGCCTCGCCGGCCCCGGCACCCGCCCCCGCCGTGGCCCGCTGACCCGATGGACCCGGCCGGCCCGGCCCCCACCCCCGTGGGCCGGGCCGGCCGTCCCGCACCCGGAGGACCGATGCACGTCGACCTGAGCACCGCCGCGGCGCTCGAGCAGGTCGCTGCGCACCAGCCCGCCACGCCGAGCCTCGTCTACGGCACGGCGACCACCTCCGCCGGTGACCTCGCGCGGCAGGTCCGCACGCTCGCGGCGGCGCTCGCCCGGGCGGGGGTCGCACGGGGCGACCGGGTGGTGCACGTCGGCCGCAACAGCGCCTCGCTGCTGCTGACCGTCCTGGCGTGCGCACCGCTGCGCGCGGTGGCCGTGCCCCTCGGCTTCCGCAGCGCGCCCGCCGAGCTCGCGGTGCTGCTCGACCGGTGCGAGCCGGCCGCCGTCATCGCCGAGCCGGCCCACGTCGACGCCGTCGCGGCGTGGCGCGGCGGCCCCCGCGTCGTGCGCGTGCAGGTCGACGACGACCCCCTCGCCGGCACGCCCGTCGCGGTCGACGGCTCGTGGCAGCGGTGGTCGGCGCTGCTCGCGGGCGACGACCCCGGTACCGTCGGCGGCGCGCGGGCCGACGACACCGCGCTGCTGCTGTTCACCTCCGGCTCCTCCGGGCGCCCCAAGGGTGTCGTCCTCACGCACGCCAACCTCTGGTGGAGCGCCGTCGGCGCGGACGCCGCCTTCCGGACCGGCCGCGGCGGCACGACGCTCGCGGTCGCCCCGATGTCGCACATCGGCGGCCTGAACGGCCTGACGCTCCGCACGCTCGCGACCGGCGGCCGGGCCGTCGTCCGACGCGCGTTCGACGCCGACGACGTGCTGCACGACATCGCGCGGCACCGCGTCACGTCGCTGTTCGGCGTCCCGGCGATGTACGCGGCACTGGCCCGCTCGCCGTGGTTCGACGCCCTCGACCTGACCAGCCTGCGCACGGCGCTCGTCGGCGGCGCACCGCTGCCCGAGACGCTGCTGCACCGGTTCCTCGAGCGCGGCGTCCCGCTCCAGCAGTCGTGGGGCATGACCGAGACCGCGCCGGCGTGCACCTGCGTGCCGCGGGGCCGGGTCCGCGAGCGCGGCACCACCGTCGGGCTGCCGCTCGCGCACATCCGGCTCCGGCTGGTCGACCCGGCCACGGGTGCGGACGTCGACAGGCCCGGCACGGCCGGGGAGCTCTGGGTCTCAGGGCCGCAGGTCACGAGCGGCTACTGGCGCGACCCCGACGCGACGGCGCGGGCGTTCCCGGAGCCCGGCTGGCTGCGCACGGGCGACGTCGCGGTCCGGGACGCCGACGGCAGCTACCGCATCCGCGGCCGGATCGGCGATGTCATCAACACCGGCGGGGAGAAGGTGCACCCGTCCGAGGTCGAGGCGGCGCTGGAGGGCGGACCCGGCGTGGGGGCGTGCGCCGTCGTCGGCCTCCCGGACGAGGTGTGGGGGGAGACCGTCACCGCCGTCGTCGTGCCGGCGCCCGGCACCGTGCCGGACCTCGCCGAGCTGCGGGAGCACGCGGCCCGCTCCGTCGGGCGCCACAAGCTGCCGCGCCGGCTCGTGCTGCTGACGGAGCTGCCGACGACGGGCACCGGCAAGGTGGACCGGGCGCAGGTGCGGGCGCTCGCGGCAGCCGCGCGGGCCGAGCACGTGCCGGCGTACACGCAGCGGGAGCACTGACCGCCGGGATCCCGCGGCCGAGCACGGCGACACGTGCACGGTCCCACCGGTTCCCTCTTGCATCGACATGTGTCAACATAGAGACATGTCGAACCAAGAGCTCCGCGACATCGTCATCGTCGGTTCTGGCCCCGCCGGGTACACCGCCGCGATCTACGCGGCGCGCGCGGGTCTGGCCCCCTACGTCATCGCGGGGTCGGTGACCGCCGGTGGTGCGTTGATGACGACCACGGACGTGGAGAACTTCCCGGGGTTCCCCGAGGGGATCCTGGGCCCGGACCTGATGGACAACCTGCAGCAGCAGGCCGAGCGGTTCGGTGCGCAGGTGCTGTGGGACGACGCGGTCGAGGTCGACCTGGCCGGGCCGGTCAAGACGATCGTGACCGGCGGCGGGCAGACCGTGCGTGCCCGCGCGGTGATCCTGGCCACCGGGTCGGCCTACCGCGAGCTCGGGCTGGCCGACGAGAAGCGGCTGTCCGGGCGCGGGGTGTCCTGGTGCGCGACCTGCGACGGGTTCTTCTTCCGTGACCAGGACATCATCGTGGTCGGCGGCGGGGACTCCGCGGTCGAGGAGGCCACGTTCCTGACCCGGTTCGGCAAGTCCGTCACGATCGTGCACCGCCGCGACGAGCTGCGGGCCTCCAAGATCATGGCCGACCGCGCCAAGAACGACCCGAAGATCTCCTTCGCCTGGAACAGCGAGGTCGTCGCGATCCACGGCCAGGACAAGGTCACCGGCGTCACGCTGCGCGACACCCTCACCGGGCAGACCCGCGAGCACGGCGCCACCGGGGTGTTCGTCGCGATCGGGCACGTCCCGCGCACCGAGCTGCTGGTCGGGCAGGTCGACCTGGACGACAACGGGTACATCGTGGTCGAGGGCCGCTCCACCCGCACCACCCAGCCCGGGGTGTTCGCCGCCGGAGACGCGGTCGACCACACCTACCGGCAGGCCATCACCGCCGCCGGCTCCGGCTGCGCCGCCGCCCTGGACGCCCAGCACTACCTCGCCGCGCTCGCCGACGTCGACCCCGCCTCCCCCACCGACATCCCCGCCGCCATCGAGAACGCCGACATCGACACCGGCGAGGTCCTCGCCGCCCAGGGCGCCGACACCGCCACCGCGGCGGTGGCCCGATGAGCGCGCAGGCGCCCGACCTGACGGAGACCCGGGGTCGGCTGTCGACGCTCGACCGCTGGTTGGCGGTGTGGATCGGCCTCGCCATGGTCGCCGGTCTCGCGCTCGGGCGGTTCGTGCCGGCCCTGGGCGACGTGCTGGCCGACCTCGAGGTCGGAGGGATCTCCCTGCCGATCGCGCTCGGCCTGCTGGTGATGATGTACCCGGTGCTGGCGAAGGTCCGCTACGACCGCGTCGCCGCGGTCACCGGTGACACGCGGCTCCTGGTGAGCTCGCTCGCGCTGAACTGGGTGGTCGGGCCGGCGCTGATGTTCGCCCTCGCGTGGGTCTTCCTGCCCGACCTGCCCGAGTACCGCACCGGGTTGATCATCGTGGGCCTGGCGCGCTGCATCGCGATGGTCGTCATCTGGAACGACCTCGCGTGCGGGGACCGCGAGGCGGCCGCGGTGCTGGTCGCGATCAACTCGGTGTTCCAGGTCGTGGCGTTCTCCCTGCTCGGCTGGTTCTACCTGAGCGTGCTGCCGGGCTGGCTCGGCCTGGACACCGCCGGGCTGGACGTCTCGATCGGGCAGATCGCCGTCAACGTGCTGGTGTTCCTGGGGATCCCGCTGGCCGCCGGGTTCGCCTCGCGGTGGGTCGGTGAGCGCACCCGGGGGCGCGACTGGTACGAGGAGCGCTTCGTGCCGCGCATCGGGCCGTGGGCGCTGTACGGGCTGCTGTTCACGATCGTGCTGCTCTTCGCCCTGCAGGGCGATGCCGTGACCTCACGGCCGCTGGACGTGGCGCGGATCGCGCTGCCCCTGCTCGTGTACTTCGCCGTGATGTGGGGCGTCGGCATGCTCGCGGGCCGGGGTCTCGGCCTGGGGTACGCCCGCTCGACCACGCTGGCGTTCACCGCCGCGGGCAACAACTTCGAGCTCGCGATCGCCGTCGCGATCGGCACGTTCGGCGCCACCTCCGGCCAGGCACTGGCCGGGGTCGTCGGACCGCTCATCGAGGTCCCGGTCCTGGTCGGCCTCGTGTACGTCAGCCTGTGGGCCGGCCGGCGCTGGTTCACCGGCTCGGCTCGTCCCGCCACCGCCGTCGCACCGCAGGAGGTCCGCTCATGACCACCACGACACCCACCGCCGCCGTCGTCGACGAGGGCTGCGCCCAGCAGCCCTCGCCCGCCGACCACGCGATGGGCCTGGACGCCGCGACGCAGGTCGCCCGCACCCTCAAGGTGCTCGGGGACCCGCTGCGCCTGCGGATGCTGTCGCTCATCGCGACGTCCCCGACCGGCGAGGCGTGCGTGTGCGACCTGGCCACCGTCGCCGACGTCTCCCAGCCGACGGTGTCCCACCACCTGAAGCTGCTCAAGGACGCCGGTCTGCTGACCGCCGAGCGGCGCGGGACCTGGGTCTACTACCGGGTGCAGCCCGCGCTGCGCGGCGCCGTCACCACCCTGCTGGACTCGTTCGCGCCGGCGGCGGCCGAGGCGGCGCACCTCGCGCCGCTGACCGGGCTGACCGACGCCGAGACCGCGCTGACCCGGATCGCGGACCGGCTGTCCGCCGCGTTCCCGGACCGCGACCCCGCCGCGGTGCTCACCGTGGTCCGCGAGTCCTACACCGGCCTGGCGCGGTCCTCCGCGGTCCGGTCGCACCTGGTGGTCAACACCGAGCGGTTCGCCCGGCAGCGTCTCACCGACGCCGCCCGCGCCCTGGCCGCGGCGCAGACCCCGCACCGCCCCCAGGTCCTGTTCGTGTGCGTCGCCAACGCGGGCCGGTCCCAGCTGGCCGCCGCCCTCCTGCACCACTACGCCGGCGACGCCGTCGTCGTGCGGTCCGCGGGCTCCGCACCCGCCGGCGAGGTGCACCCCGGGGTCCGCCCGCTGCTCGCCGAGCTCGAGGCCGACGCCGAGGCGTTCCCCAAGCCGCTGACCGACGACGCCGTCCGCGCCGCCGACGTCGTCATCACCATGGGCTGCGGCGACACCTGCCCGGTCCTGCCCGGCAAGCGCTACGAGGACTGGGTCGTCGGCGACCCCGCCCTGGCCTCCGACACCGGGGTGCGCGCGATCCGCGACGAGATCGACCGCCGCGTGCGGGCCCTGCTCTCCGACCTGCTGCCCGACCTGACCGTCCCCGCCTGATCCCCGAGGAGAACCCCATGAGCGAGACCACCAAGCCCTCCGCCCTGTTCGTCTGCGTGCACAACGCCGGCCGCTCCCAGATGGCCGCCGGCTACCTCCGGCACCTGTCCGGCGGCGCCGTCGAGGTCCGCTCCGCCGGCTCGATGCCCGCCGAGCAGATCAACCCGGTCGCCGTGGAGGCGATGCTCGAGGAGGGCATCGACATCCGCGCCGAGCGCCCCAAGGTCCTCACGACGGACGCGGTGAAGGCGTCCGACGTCGTCATCACGATGGGCTGCGGCGACGCCTGCCCGATCTTCCCCGGGAAGCGCTACGAGGACTGGGCGCTGGAGGACCCGGCAGGCCAGGGCATCGAGTCGGTCCGCCCGATCCGCGACGAGATCCGCCGCCGCATCGAGGTGCTGCTGAGCGAGCTCGGCGTGCAGCCGGTGGGCTGATCCCCGGGACCGGCCCTCGACGCGCAGGTACGCTCCATGGGTGCCGACCTCCGCAGCCAGCGAGCGGCGCACCGACTCCGGTGCGCCGCCGCTGCGCACCGTCCGGCTGGTGCTCGCCCGCGAGGAGGCCGAGCGCACCGCGAGCGTGCTGCGGGCGGTGTCGGACCCCACCCGGCTGCAGCTGCTGAGCCTCGTCCACCACAGCCCGGACGGGCGCGCCCGGGTCAAGGACCTCGCGGCGGCGCTGGAGCTGCGTTCCCCGACGATCAGCCACCACGTGTCGATGCTGGTCGACGCCGGTGTGCTCGTGCGGGAGCCGGTGGGACGTGAGGCGTGGTTCAGCATCGTCCCCGACCGTCTCGCGGCGATCGCCGACCTCCTGCGCTGACCACCGCCCCGCCGGGGCTCCGGTGGTGGCCGCGGTGACGGGCGCCGCGGAGCAGGCTCTCGTCCTCGGCGACCCGGACGCCCTGCAGGTCCTCACCCTGGTGATGACGGACCCGCGCGGCAGCGCGGGTCGCGACGACCTCGTCGGGCCGGGCGTCTCCAGCCGACTCGTGCAGGCGTGCCTCGACCGCCTGTCGGTCGTCGGCCTCGTCGAGCAGAGCGGGGCGGGTGGCCGGTACACCGCGACGGCGGAGGCGTACATGCGGTTCGGTTCCGTCGTCGAACCGGCGGCACCGCCCGGGCGTGCGACCGTGCGCGCGCACGCCGCGGCTCTCGACCGGGTCGCCGCCGACCTCGCCGTCACCTTCCGTGGCGTCTTCAGCGAGCAGACCGTCGCGCGCTACGTCCACGACAGCTACGACGTGCTCGCGCGGCGCGCGCGGGTGGCGCAGCACCTGCCCGTCCTGGCCGCGCGGTTCGCGAGGGACCGGCTGAGCGCACTCGCCCGCGGTGAGGGG
The DNA here is from genome assembly GCF_019797765.1 of Cellulomonas sp. C5510. Lineage (NCBI taxonomy): Bacteria > Bacillati > Actinomycetota > Actinomycetes > Micrococcales > Cellulomonadaceae > Cellulomonas > Cellulomonas sp. C5510. Next base: position 329,987 of record NZ_CP081862.1, on the reverse strand, counting down.
AAGGTGCCCCGGGACGGGACCGACGTGCTCTTCGTGTGCGTCCGCAACGCCGCCCGGTCGCAGATCGCCGCGGCGGCGCTGCGCCGCCACGCCGGCGGATCCGTCTCGGTGCGCACCGCCGGCTCGGCACCCACGTCCGGCATCGACCCGGAGGTCGTGGCGGCGATCAGTCGCCGGGGCTGGTCGCCGGCCCTGGAGTTCCCGAAGCCGCTGACGGACGAGGTGGTGCGGGGGGCCGACGTCGTGGTCAGCCTCGGGTGCGGCGACGCGTGCCCGGTCTACCCGGGCCGGCACTACCTCGACTGGGACGTCCTCGACCCGGCCGAGGAGGGCGTCGACATCGAGGCGGTGGTCACCGACCTGGAGTGGCGCGTGCTCGGGCTGCTCAGGCAGATCGGCGCGTGGTCCCCGACCCGCTGAGAGCGATCTCCTCCAGCCGGTACCCGAGCCCCCGCACGGTCGTGATCGCCGCCGGGGCGCCCACCCGGGCGAAGTGCCGACGGAGACGCGCGACGGCGGCCACCAGGTTGCCGTCCCGGTCGGAGGCCGACGGCCACAGCCGGCACAGCTGCTCGCGCGGGACCACCCGGCCCGGCGTCTGCACCAGGGCGAGCAGGAGGTTCATCTCCCGGCGGGCCAGCCCCAGGGGGACCCCGCCCAGGGTCGCCTCGTACGCGCCGGTGTCGACGACCAGGTCGCCCGCCGACAGCACGGACCCGCCGGGCGGCCGCGCCGGCCACACCTCCCCCAGCCGCGCGAGGACGTCGTCGATCTCGAGCGGCAGGCGCAGCAGCGGCTGAGCACCCGCGAGCACCGCATCGGCCGGCGGGAGCCCCCGCGCCGGGTCCCAGGCCAGCAGCACCGGCAGCGCCAGCTCCGACCGCAGGGCCCGCACCACCGGGCCCGCGCCCGGCCGGTCGTCGTCCGCGAGCAGCACGGCGACCTGCACCGGCCGGATCGCGAACCGCACGAGCGCGGCGAACGGGTCGGTGCAGCGCAGCACCACCAGACCCATCCCCGCGAGGTCCCGGGCGAGGCCGTCGTCCAGGGCCTGGCCCGGGTCGATCACCCCGACCGTCCCCGCCGCCCCCTCACGGCGCCACGCGCGGACGGCGTCCTCCGCCCGGCGGGACTGCGGTGTGCTGAGCCGTCGCGTCGTCGTGGCGGTCATGGTCCCCTCCGGTGTCAGCCGAACCGGCCGCTGATGTAGTCCTCGGTGCGCTGGTCGGCGGGGTTCTCGAACAACCGCGCGGTGGTGTCGAACTCGACCAGCACGCCGTGGCGTTCCCCGGCGGCGTCGACGTCGGCGGTGAAGAAGGCGGTGCGGTCGGCGACGCGAGCCGCCTGCTGCATGTTGTGCGTGACGATGACGATCGTGTAGCGCTCTCGCAGCTCGGCCATCAGGTTCTCGATGCGCAGCGTCGCGATCGGGTCGAGCGCGGAGCACGGCTCGTCCATCAGGATCACGTCCGGCTCGACGGCGATCGTGCGCGCGATGCACAACCGTTGCTGCTGTCCTCCGGACAGCCCGTAGGCGCTCTGCTTGAGCTTGTCCTTGACCTCGTCCCACAGCGCCGCCCGGGTCAGCGCCTCCTCGACCAGGTCGTCCATCGACGACGGCCTCATCCCGGTGACGCGGGGGCCGTACGCGACGTTGTCGTAGATGGACTTGGGAAACGGGTTCGGCTTCTGGAACACCATGCCGATGCGGCGCCGGACCTCGATCGGGTCGACGCCCTTCGCGTAGAGGTCCTGCCCGTGGTAACGGACGGAACCGGACACCCGGGCGGAGTCGACCAGGTCGTTCATCCGGTTCAGGGACCGCAGGATGGTCGACTTGCCGCACCCGGAGGGGCCGATCAGCGCGGTGATCTCGTGGAGGCCGAACGTCAGGGAGACGCCCTTGACCGCCTGGTGAGGGCCGTAGTGCACGCTGACGTCCTGGCACTCGAGGACCGGGGAGGGGACGTCGGGGACCTGCCGGTGGACCCCGGTGTGCGGCCGGGAGTCCAGGGAGCCGGTGTCGTCGGGGTGCACGTCGCGCCCGGCGGTGGTGCTCGTCATGTCGGGGTCCTCGGGGAGCGGGGTCACCAGCGACGCTGGGACCGGTTGCGGATGATGATCGCCAGCGCGTTCATGGCGAGCAGGATCACGACGAGCAGGACGGACGCGGCCGCCGCCAGCTCGCGGAACCCCGCCTGGGGGCTGTTGGTCCACCCGAAGATCTGGATGGGCATGGTGGTGAAGCCGCTCAGCAGCCCGTTCGGGTCGAAGGAGATGAACACCAGGGCGCCGAGCAGCAGCAACGGCGCGGCCTCACCCAGGGCCCGCGAGAGCGCCAGGATCGTCCCGGTGGAGATGCCGGGGACCGCGGCCGGCAGCGTCACGCGCCAGGTGGTCTGCAGCTCGGTCGCGCCCAGCGCGAGCGACGCCTGGCGCTGCTCGCGCGGGACGGCGCGCAGCGCCTCGCGGGTCGAGATGATGATCACCGGCAGGATCAGCAGTGCGAGCGCGAGTGCACCGCCGATCACGATGTTCTTGTTCTGCACCCCGATGAGGGACAGGGTGCCGATCGCGAGCATCCCGTAGATGATCGACGGGATCGCCGACAGGTTCTGGATGTTGAGCTCCAGCAGCCGGTTCACGCGGCTGTGCCGGTCGGCGAACTCCTCCAGGTGGACGGCGGCGGCGATGCCGAGCGGGACGGAGAGCACCGCCGTCGTGCCGATCACCCACAGGGAGCCGAGGACGGCGGGGCGCGCGCCGGCCTCCTCCGGCCGGGACGACGGGTACTCCGTGAGCAAGGTGGGGCCGAGGCGGTCCCCCGCCTCGACGACCGTGCTGACGAGGAGCGTCACCAGGGTCGCGAACGCGACGAGCAGGCTCGCCCAGAGCAGGACCAGGAACAGCGTCGCGCCGGGGCTGCGCTCCCGGGAACGCTGCCCGGTCGGCAGCGCCCGGTGGGCGGACGGCGCGGTGGTGGCGGTCATCAGTACTCCTGCCGGAACCGGTGCACGCGGCGGATGCTGATCAGGTTCACCACGAACGTCAGCAGGAACAGCAGCAGCCCCACCGCGAACAGGGTGTCGTACTCGAGGGAGCCCACACGGGAGTCGCCGAGCGCCATGCGGGCGATGAACCCGGTCATGGTGGCGCCTTCCATGGTGGGGTCGGTGACCATCTGGGGCCGGGCGCCGGCGGCGATCGCGACGATCATCGTCTCGCCGATCGCCCGCGAGATGCCCAGGACCACCGCGGCGACGATCCCGGACAGGGCGGCCGGGAAGACGACCCGCAGCGTGGTCTGCATCCGGTTCGAGCCGAGCGCCGCCGATGCCTCGCGGAGCGCGTTCGGCACGGCGCTCATCGCGTCCTCGGACAGGGAGGCCACCGTCGGGATGATCATCACGCCCATCACCAGCCCCGCGGCCAGGATGGAGAACGTCCCGACGTCGATCCCGAGCCGGTCGCGCAGGGCCGGGCCGACGAAGCTCAGCGCGAAGAACCCGAAGACGACCGTCGGGACACCGGCGAGCAGCTCGAGGACCGGCTTGAGGACCTGGCGCACCCGGGGGCGGGCGTACTCCGCGAGGTAGGCCGCCGCGCCGAGCCCGCAGGGCACCGCCACGGTCAGCGCGATCGCCGTGGTCCAGGCGGTGGCGGTCACGAGCGGCAGCACCCCGAACGACGGGTCGGCGAACTGCGGCGCCCAGCGCGTGCCGGTCAGGAACTCCACGACCGGCACCTGCTGGAAGAACCCGATCGCCGGGACCAGCAAGGAGACGACGATGCCGGCGGTGATGAGCACCGACAACGCCGCCGCCGCGCGCAGCAGGAGGCGGACCGCGGTCTCGCCGCGACGAGGGCGCACCTGGCTCAGGGCCCGGTCGGCCCGCAGGCCGGAGCGGCCCTGTGCGGCGGGGCCGCTCCGGAGGTCCTGCGTGGCGGTCATGTCAGCCGACCAGCGCGGCCAGCTCGTCCTGGGCGGTCTGACGCTGCTCGTCGGTCAGCGGGACGAACAGGGCGTCCGAGGCGGCCTGCTCGCTGTTCTCGACGTAGAAGTCCACGAAGTCGCGCAGGGCCTCGTTCTCGGTGTACTTGGCGTTGTTCACGTAGATGAACAGCGGACGGCCGAGCGGCACGTAGGTGCCGTCCTGCACGGTCTCGGTGGACGGGACCACACAGCCGTCCCCGCCGTCGACACCGACGAGCGTGACCTGGTCGGCGTACTCCTCGGCGTAGGACAGGCCGAAGAAGCCGGTGCCCCCGACGGCACCGGTGACGCCCTGCACCGTGAGGTTGTCGTCCTCCGACGGGGAGTAGTCGGCGCGGATCGCACCCTCCTCGCCGTTGATGGCCTCGGTGAAGTAGTCGAAGGTGCCCGAGTCGGTGCCGGCGCCGTAGAGCTCCAGCGGCTCGTCCGGGAAGGACGCGTCCACCTGCTGCCACGAGGTGATCTCGCCCTCGGACTCCGGCCCCCAGATCGTGGCCAGCTGCTCGACCGTCAGACAGTCCACCCAGTCGTTCTCCGGGTTGACGACGACCGACAGGCCGTCGTTCGCCACGACGATCTCGGTGTACTCGATGCCGGCGTCGGCGCACGCCTCGATCTCCTCGTCCTTGATCGGGCGGGAGGCGTCGGAGATGTCGGTCTCGCCGGCGCAGAAGCGCTTGAACCCGCCGCCCGTGCCCGAGGTCGCGACGGTGACGTTCACGCCCGGCTGCTCGTCGCGGTAGAGGGTGGCGGCGGCCGAGCTCAACGGCTCGACGGTGGACGAGCCGTCGATGACGACCTCACCGCTCAGGCCGCCTGCCGAGCCGGACGACTCGGAGGCGGAGCCGGACTGCTGGCCGCCGCACGCGGTCAGCGCGAGCACGAGGGCCGCGGCACCGGCGGCGGCGGCAGGGAGCTGGCGCGGGATGGACACGTCGGATCCTGTCTGATCGAGGGCCTGGGTCCCGGACCGGGACTCGATCGATAGAAGTCTGTCTACATAAATCCTGGGTGAACTCACGGCGAACGACTGCCGATGAGGAGACGTCTGTCTCACCTCGCCGCGGGGCTCGCGCGCGGTCGGCCCGCCACCTCCGGTTCACCGACGTCGTGTTGACTGCCCGCAGGAACCTCGGCCCAGGAGGGAACGGCCATGCACCTGGTCGTCGTCGGCGGCTCGGACGCCGGGATCAGCGCGGCACTGCGTGCGCGCGAGCTCGACCCGCTGGCGGAGGTGACCGTCGTGGTGGCCGACGCCTACCCGAACTACTCGATCTGCGGGATCCCGTACCACGTCTCCGGGGACGTGCCGGACTGGCGGGACCTCGCGCACCGCACGCGTGAGCAGCTCGAGGCCGCCGGGATCCGCCTGCTGCTGGACACCGTGGCCACCCGCATCGACGTCGACGGGCGACGGGTGCAGGTGCTCGACCCGTCCGGCGGCGAGCGGTGGCTGGACCACGACGCCCTCGTCGTCGGGACGGGCGCGGTCCCCGTCCGCCCGCCGGTGGACGGCCTCGACGAGCTCGGCGCCGCCGACGGGGTGCACCTGCTGCACACGATGGGCGACGCGCTCGCGCTGACCGGTGCGCTCGACGGTGCGACGGTGCGTTCGGCGCTGATCGTCGGCGCCGGGTACGTGGGGGTGGAGATGGCCGAGGGGCTGACCGCCCGCGGCATCCGCGTCACCCAGGTCGAGGCGCTGCCCGAGGTGCTGCCGACGGTCGACCCCGAGCTCGGCGCCCTCGTCCGGGCCGAGCTGGCCCGTCACGGCGTCGACGTCCGCACCGCCACCACCGTCACCCGCGTGGAGCGGGCGACGGGCGACGGCGCACGGCTGCGCGTGTCGGCGACAGGGCCGCAGGGCGGCACGGCCTGGGAGGTGGACCTGGTGCTCGTGGTGGTCGGCGTCCGGCCCGACACCGGCCTGCTGGTCGAGGCCGGCGCCGCGACCGGGCCCCGCGGCGCCGTGCTCGTCGGACCGGACATGTCGACGGGCCTGCCGCAGGTGTGGGCGGCGGGCGACTGCGTGACCACCCACCACCGCCTGCTCGGCACCGCGTACCTGCCGCTGGGCACCACGGCGCACAAGCAGGGGCGGGTCGCCGGGGAGAACGCCGTCGGCGGTCGGGCGCGGTTCGCCGGCGTCGTGGGCACGCAGGTGGTGAAGGTGTTCGACCTGGTCGCCGCCCGGACCGGCCTGCGGGAGCACGAGGCGGCGGCCGCCGGATTCCGGCCCGCGACGTCGGCCAGCACGCCGGACGACCACAAGCGGTACTACCCCGGGGCCGCGCCGGTGCACATCCGGGTCACGGGCGACGTGAGCACGGGCCGCCTGCTCGGCGCCCAGCTGGTCGGGGCGCTCACGACGCAGACCGCGAAGCGGGTGGACACCGTCGCCACCGCCCTGTTCCACGAGATGGACGTCGCGGCGCTGGCCGACCTCGACCTCGCCTACACGCCCCCGCTCGGCTCGCCCTGGGACGCGGTGCAGGTCGCGGCCCAGGAGTGGGTCGCCGAGCACGGGCGGGGCCCGGAGCACGAGCGGGGCCCGGAGCACGGGCGGGGCCCGGAGCACGAGCCGGCCGCGCGCGGGACCGTCACGCCGTAGCCGCGCGGCCCGGGGCGCCCACGGGACCTGTCCGGCGCGCGGACCCGCACCCTGGTCGGCGCGCTCCTCACGACGCGAGGTGGGCGGCGAGCAGCTCCGTGACGCGCGCCGTCGTCGGCACGCGACCGGCGACGAGCACCTGCTCGTCGACGACGAGCCCGGGGGTGCTCATGATCCCGTAGGCGGCGATCTCCGCGTAGCCGGTCACCTTGACGACCTCGGCGTCCACCCCGAGCTGCGCGAGCGCGTCGCGGGTGACCCGCTCGAGCGCGGCGCAGTTCGCGCACCCGGGGCCGAGGATCTTGATCAGCATGGTGCTCTCCCTCTCGTGATCACGCCAGGACGGCGTTGAACAGGTACCCGACGAGGACGATCCCCGCGCCGACCACAGCGACGAAGACGGCGATCAGCGGCGGCCGGAGCACGCGGCGGAGCAGGATCATCTCGGGCAGCGACAGCGCGACGACCGCCATCATGAAGGCCAGGAGCGTGCCCATCGGCAGCCCCTTGTCGTGCAGGGCCTCGACGAGGGGCAGGATGCCGGCGGCGTTGGAGTACAGCGGGATCCCCACGACGACGGCGAGCGGCACCGCCCACGGGTTGCCGGGCCCGGCGTAGCGCGCGAAGAAGTCCTCCGGCGCCCAGCCGTGGATCACCGCCCCGACGCCGATCCCGACCAGCAGGTACGGCCAGATGCGCCGCAGGATGCCGACCGCCTCCTCCCACCCCATCCGGAGGCGGTCGTCCCAGGACAGGTCCGCCGTCGCCGTGACCACCTGGCCACGCAGCCGCGTCTCGAACACGAACGGCTCCACCCAGCGCTCCGCGTGCACCCGCCCGAGGACCAGCCCGCCGGCCACCGCGACCACCAGGCCGGCACCGACGTAGAGCGCCGTCGCCCCGGGGCCGAACAGCCCGAGCAGCAGCGCGATGGCCACCTCGTTCACCATCGGGGACGCGATGAGGAAGCTCATCGTCACGCCGATGGGCACGCCCGCGGACACGAAGCCGATGAAGGCGGGCACCGCGGAGCACGAGCAGAACGGCGTCACGACGCCGAGCCCGGCCGCCGCGACGTTGCCCAGCCCCTCCCGCCGACCCCCGAGCAGCGCCCGGGTGCGTTCCACCGACATGAACGACCGCGCGACGGTCACCACGAAGACGATCGCGACCAGCAGCAGCAGGATCTTGACCGAGTCGTAGAAGAAGAAGTGGACGCCCGAGCCCCAACGGGACGCCGGGTCGAGGCCGCCGACGTCGAGCACGAGCCAGTCCCACAGGGCGGCGTTGGACCGGTACGCGACGACCCAGGCCACCGCCGCGCCGAGCCCGAGCACCCAGCGCCGCGCCGCGGGGTGGGCTCGCAGCCCGCGCACCGGCGAGACGGTCACGAGACCTCCTGGAGCGACACCCGGCCCACGGTCGGGAGCGCGGCGACGAGCCGCTCGTGCGCGTCCTCCGCCAGGGTGTAGTCCACCCAGCGGCCCCGCCGTGACGTGGTCACGAGGCGGGCGTCCCGCAGGACCTTGAGGTGGTAGCTCAGCAGGTTCGGGGCCACGGGGACGTGCGCGCGCAGGTCGCACACGCAGCGGGGGCCGTCGGCGAGCCGCTCCAGCACGGACCAGCGCACCGGGTCCCCGACCGCCGAGAGCAGGCTCACGGCCGCGTCCCCGGGCCGGGCTCCCAGTTCAACCGGGGTTGAATCAACCATGATCGAAACGTAGGAGCACCGGGCGCCGTCCTCCAGGGACCTACGTCTCACGCCGGCGGGACGCCTCTCAGGCGGGGCAGCAGGCCGGCACCACCGAAGCCGGCCGGGCGGTGCGCCCGGTGAGGCGCGTCCCGAGCAGCGCCAGCTCCGCGCGCAGGCGGTGCCGGGCGCGGACCACGCAGCCCGGGCACTCCCTCGCCCGGCGCCGCAGCTCGGCGTCGCGCACGACCTCCCGCTCGTGCTGGCGGTAGGCGGTCAGGGACAGGTCCGGGTGCATCACGACTCCTCGGGCTGCTCGGGCTTGCGGGCACGCACCACGGCACCGTGCATGCCGTCCGCCACCGGGTGCGTGAACGTGACCTCGGCGTCGACGAAGCCCGCCGCCGCCAGGCCGCGCAGGTACTCCGTGCGCGACAGGGCACCGGCGATGCAGCCGACGTACGACCCGCGCTCGGCGCGCTCCCCGGGCGTGAGGCGGTCCTCGGCGACGACGTCGGAGATGCCGACCCGCCCACCGGGTACGAGCACGCGGAACGCCTCGGCCAGCACTGCGGGCTTGTCGGGCGACAGGTTGACCACGCAGTTCGAGATGACGACGTCGACCGTCGCGTCGTCGAGAGGCAGGTCCTCGATCGTGCCGCGGCGGAACTCGACGTTCGTCGCCCCGGCCCGCTCGGCGTTCGCGCGCGCCAGTGCGAGCATCTCGTCGGTCATGTCGACCCCGTAGGCGAAGCCCGTGGGGCCGACGCGCCGGGCGGAGAGCAGCACGTCGATGCCGCCGCCGGACCCGAGGTCCAGCACCCGCTCGCCCTCGCGCAGCTCGGCCACCACCAGCGGGTTCCCGCAGCCGAGCGAGGCCGCGAGCGCCTCCGGCGGCACCGCGTCGGCGTCCTCGGCGGCGTAGAGCGCCGACCCGAACCTGTCGTCGATGACGAGGTCCTGGGGCCCGCAGCCCCCGACCGCGTCCGTCGCGCCCCCGCCGCAGCAGCCGGCGTCCCCGCTGCCCTGCACCGCCGCGAGCGCGTACCTCGCCCGCACCTGCTCCCGGATGTCCTGCGTCATGACTCTCCTCCATCCCATCGACGTGTGTCGATGGGATGGAGTGTGACGCGGGAGATCGATGGCTGTCAATATCGACGTCGGTCGATCGCCGGACTACGATCGGGTCATGGCCCTGGACCTGCTCCCCGTCGCTCCGAGCCCCGCGGCCCGGGCGGGCGCGTGCTGCACCCCGGTCACCGGCGCGACGATGGACGCCGAGGACGCCGAGCGCACCGCGCGCACCCTCAAGGCGCTCGCCGACCCGGCGCGCCTGCGCCTGCTGTCGATCCTCGCCGCGCACGAGGGCGGCGAGGCGTGCGTCTGCGACCTCACCGAGCCCGTCGGGCTCTCGCAGCCGACGGTGTCGCACCACCTGAAGGTGCTCACCGAGGCGGGCTTCGTCACCCGCGAGAAGCGCGGCGTCTGGGCGTACTACACGCTGGTGCCCGAGGCGGTCGCCGACCTCGGCAGCCACCTCGGCGCGCACCTGGGCCGCGCCACCCGCTGAACGGCACGGCCGGCCGCGGGCCTCAGTGGCTGCCGAGCCTCCCGGCCAGGCGGCTGTGCCGGCGCGCGCTGTCCTCGTCGAGCCCGACGATCCGCACGGACTTCCCCTTCCGGCCGTACTTCGTCACGATCGCGTCGAGCGCGGCGACGGTGGACGCGTCCCAGACGTACGCACGCGACAGGTCGACGACCACGCGGTCCGGGTCCCCGTCGTAGTCGAACTGGTAGACGAGGTCGTTCGACGACGCGAAGAACAGCTCCCCCGCCACCGCGTACACCCGCGCGCCGTCGGCGTCCGGGGCCTCGAGCCGGGTGACCGTCGTCAGGTGGGCGACCCGGCGGGCGAACAGCAGCGTCGCCGTGAGGACCCCCGCCACCACGCCGTAGGCCAGGTTGTGCGTCGCCACCACCACCGCGACGGTCACCAGCATGACCGCCGTCTCGCTGCGGGGCATGCGGCGCAGCGTCGACGGCCGCACCGAGTGCCAGTCGAACGTCGCGACGGACACCATCACCATCACCGCCACGAGCGCCGCCATCGGGATCGTCCCCACGACGTCGCCCAGCCCGACGACGAGCACGAGCAGGAACGCCCCCGCCAGGAACGTCGAGATCCGGGTGCGGGCGCCCGACGCCTTCACGTTGATCATCGTCTGGCCGATCATCGCGCAGCCGCCCATGCCCCCGAACAGGCCGGACAGCACGTTCGCCACCCCCTGGCCCCACGCCTCCCGGGTCTTGTCCGAGTGGGTGTCGGTCACGTCGTCCACGAGCTTGGCGGTCATCAGGGACTCGAGCAGGCCGACCAGCGCCATGCCGAGCGCGTACGGCGCGATGATGCGCAGCGTCTCGAGGTCCAGCGGGACGTCCGGCCACAGCAGCGACGGCAGGCTGTCCGGCAGGGCGCCCTCGTCGCGCACCTCCGGCACGCGCAGCCCGGCCACCGCGACCACGACGGACAGCACGAGGATCGCGACCAGCGGGGCGGGGACCACGGTGGTGACCCGCGGCAGCAGCACGATGATCGCGAGGCCCGCCGCGACCAGCGGGTACACCGCCCAGGGCACGTCGACGAGGTGCGGGAGCTGGGCCAGGAGGATGAGCACGGCGAGCGCGTTGACGAACCCGACCATCACCGACCGCGGGATGAAGCGCATCAGACGCGCGACGCCGGCCACGCCGAGCACCACCTGGAGGACCCCGGCGAGCACCACCGTCGCCAGCACGTAGTCGAGGCCGTGGTCGCGGGCGACCGGCGCGATGACCAGGGCGACCGCACCGGTGGCGGCGGAGATCATGGCCGGGCGCCCTCCGAGGAACGCCAGCGACACCGCCATGACGAACGAGCTGAACAGCCCGACGCGCGGGTCGACCCCCGCCAGGATCGAGAACGAGATGGCCTCGGGGATCAGGGCGAGCGCGACGACGAGCCCCGCCAGCACCTCCGTGCGCAGGCGGCGGGGCGAGCGCAGGGCCGCCCGGACGGAGTGGGCGGCGTCCGCCTCGGGGACGACGGGGAGCGCGGCGGCAGGGCGGGGCGTGGGCACGAGGGAGAACTCTAACGTGACGTGAGGGTTGCGGCCGCTGCCACCGTCAGACCGGACCGAGTCGACCAGCCAGCACAGCATCGGCCACGACCCGCCCCTCGGCGGCGCCCCGGACGACCGCGTCGGCGCAGCCGGTCAGCCACGCGGCCACGCCGTCCGCCGAGCCCGTCGCGAACCGTGCCGCCGCGGACAGGTAGCGCGGTACCGCGGCCTCCCACGCGACCTCCGGGACGACCGCCCCCGTGGGGTCGAGCCCGCCGGTCGTCAGCAGCAGCCGGGCCGCGGCCCGGGTGACCACCCCGTTGCCCGCCGCGAACGGGCGCAGGGCGAGCAGCTCCCCGTGCACGACCGCGGCGACCACGAGCCCCGGGGCGCGGGTCGCGGCGACGGTGCGCGTCAGCAGGGCGAGCCGCTCGGCGACCTCGGCCCCGTCGGGCGCCGGGCCGAGCCCGCCCAGGTCCCGGGGCGCGACCCCGGGTCCACGCACCCGGCCCAGGTCCTCGGAGGGCAGCCACCCGGCGCCGGCCGCGGTGTGCAGGCGCGCCAGGACGTGACCCAGCGGCGGGAGGGTCGCCGACGACGGTCCGCCGAGGTCCGGCCGCCAGCCCGCGGCCAGCACCGTCGCCCGCAGCGACCCCCCGGCCACCCGCTGCGCGCCGTCGACGCCGCCCGGGCCGGACCCGGTCGCGAGCGCGCGCACGGCGCTCAGCGGGACCGGGGCGCCGTCCACCGCTGCGCTCGCGCGCGCGGCACGCAGGTCCGCCTCCGCGCGGACCTCACGCCAGCGGCGCCGGAACGCCTCGTGCCAGCGCAGCTCCTCGCACGCGACCCGCGCCCGGTCGACGGCGTCCCGGACACCGGGCAGGTCCAGCAGGGGCACGAGGGGGTCGCCGGTCACGGCCCCACCCTACGAACGCCCGGACCGGACCTCGGCCCGGCCCCGCGTCCGCCCGCCCGCCCGCCCGTCCGCCCCTCCGTCCGTCCGCCCCTCCGTCCGTCTGCCCCTCCGTCTGTCCGTCTGTCCGTCGAGAGTCCAGGACACGCCGGGCGGCCGGCTGCGACCCCGGGCGCGTCCTGGCATCTCGACGCGACGAGCGTGCGGGAGGGGCTGCGCGAGGACCGCGGGGGGCGCGGGTGGGCTGCGGAGCCGGGGGCGCGGGGGGCGGCGGGGGCGCAGGGTGGTCCGCGCGAGGTGAGGTGATCCGCGCCACACTGGCTCCATGGTGTCCACCCCGAGCGTGTCCTCGTCCATCACCGTCCGCCTGCACGTCGAGGCCCGGCCCACAGCCGTGTCGGAGCTGACGTCGGCGATCGAGCAGACCGGTGGCATCGTCACCGCGCTCGACGTGACCGCGTCCGGGCACGAGCGGATCACCGTCGACGTGACGTGCGCGACCAGCGGCGAGCAGCACGCAGCCGACATCGTCGAGGCGCTGCGCGCACTGCCCGGCGTGGACGTGGAGCGGGTCAGCGACCGGACGTTCCTCATGCACCTCGGCGGCAAGCTCTCGATCGAGTCGAAGGTGCCGCTGCGCAACCGCGACGACCTGTCCATGGCGTACACCCCCGGCGTGGCCCGGGTCTGCGAGGCCATCGCCGCCCGGCCCGACGACGCCCGCCGGCTCACGATCAAGCGGAACACCATCGCGGTGGTCACCGACGGCACGGCGGTGCTCGGGCTCGGTGACATCGGGCCGCTCGCCGCGCTGCCCGTCATGGAGGGCAAGGCCGCGCTGTTCAAGCGGTTCGCCGGGATCGACGCGTTCCCGCTGGCGCTCGACACGACGGACGTCGACGAGATCGTCGAGACCGTCGTGCGGGTGGCCCCGGTGTTCGCCGGCATCAACCTCGAGGACATCTCGGCGCCGCGCTGCTTCGAGGTCGAGCGACGGCTGCGCGAGCGCCTCGACATCCCGGTGTTCCACGACGACCAGCACGGCACCGCGATCGTCGTGACCGCCGCGCTCACCAACGCCCTGCAGGTGGTCGGCAAGCGCATCGAGGACGTCCGCCTGGTGCTGTCGGGGGCGGGGGCGGCAGGCACGGCCGTGCTGAAGCTGCTGCTCGCTGCGGGGGTGCGGGACGTGGTGGTCGCGGACATCGACGGGCTCGTGCACTCCGGACGGCCGCTGGCGTCGCCGGAGCTGCGGTGGATCGCGGAGCACACCAACCCGCGCGGGGTGACCGGCACGCTGCGCGACGCGCTCGCCGGCGCGGACGTGTTCATCGGCGTGAGCGCGCCGAACATCCTCACGGGCGACGACATCGCCACGATGGCACCCGGGGCGGTCGTCTTCGCGCTGGCGAACCCCCGCCCGGAGGTCGACCCGGTGGAGGCCGCCCGGCACGCCGCGGTGGTCGGGACCGGGCGCAGCGACGTGGCGAACCAGATCAACAACGTCCTGGCGTTCCCCGGCGTGTTCCGCGGGCTGCTCGACGCGCGGTCCCACGTGATCACCGACGCCATGCTGCTCGCGGCGGCGCGCGCGCTCGCGTCCGTGGTGTCCCCGGAGGAGCTGAACCCCGCGTACATCATCCCGAGCGTGTTCCACCCGGACGTCGCCGCCACCGTCGCCGCGGCCGTCGCGCAGGTCGCGGAGGCCGCGCAGGGGCCGCGGGCCGACACCGGGGCGGTGGCCGTCGTGCCGGTGCCGAGGGCCTGACGAGGGCTCCCGGGCGGAACGACGGGCCGGGCGACGAGCGGGGCCCGACCGTAGGATCGCGAGGTGCAGTGCCACCACTACGACGCCGCCCGGTGCCGTTCCTGCACCCTCATCGAGCTGTCCTACGCCGACCAGCTCGCCGCGAAGCAGGAGCGCTGCCGGGAGCTGCTCGCGCCGGCCGGGCGGCCCGAGTGGCTGCCGCCGGTGGCGAGCGCCGAGTCCGGGTTCCGCAACAAGGCGAAGCTCGCCGTCGGCGGCACGGTCGACGCGCCGACGCTGGGGATCCTCGATCCCGGCGGCGCGGGCGTCGACCTGCGGGACTGCGGCCTGTACCCGGCGTCGCTGCAGGCCGCGCTGCCGGTGGTCGCGGAGCTCATCGGCCTCGCGCGGCTGGTGCCGTACGACGTCCCGACGCGGCGCGGCGAGCTGAAGTACGTCCTGGTCACGCAGTCACCGGACGACGAGCTGATGCTGCGGTTCGTGCTGCGCTCGACGGAGGCGCTGCCGCGCCTGCGCAAGCACCTGCCGTGGCTGCTGGCCGCCCTGCCGCGCGCGGTCGTCGTCTCCGCGAACCTGCTGCCGGAGCACAAGGCGGTCCTCGAGGGCCCCGAGGAGGTCGTGCTGACCGAGCGCGCGACCCTGCGGATGCACGTGAACGACGTGGACCTGCACCTGCGGCCGCAGAGCTTCTTCCAGACGAACACCGACGTCGCCGCCGCGCTGTACCGGACGGGTCGCGACTGGGTGGACGCCGCCGGTCCGGCCCGGGTGTGGGACCTGTACTGCGGTGTCGGGGGCTTCGCGCTGCACGTCGCACGCCCGGGCCGGGAGGTCGTCGGCATCGAGACCAGCGCTGAGGCCGTCGCCAGCGCGCGCCAGAGCAGCGCCGACCTCGGGCTGGCCGGCGTGCGGTTCGAGGCCGGCGACGCGACCGCGTTCGCCCTCGCCGCCGCCGAGCCCCCCGACCTGGTCGTGGTGAACCCGCCGCGGCGCGGGATCGGCCCGGCCCTGGCCGGCTGGCTGGAGGCGTCGGGCGTGCGGGACGTCGTCTACTCGTCCTGCAACGCCGCGTCACTCGCCCGGGACCTCGCCGCGATGCCGTCGCTGCGGCCCCGGCGGGCGCAGCTGCTGGACATGTTCCCGCAGACCGGTCACTACGAGGTGGTCGTCGCGCTCTCCCGGTGACGCGGCGGCGTGCCTTTCGTCCCACGTCTCGGCCCGCTGCGCAGGGGACCCTGGGGCACATGCTGACCGTGGCCGAGGCCCTCGACTACCAGACGCACGCGGCCCGGACGAAGACCGACCTCGCCCGCCGGCCCGGCGTGTACCTGGTGAACACCATGCTCGCCGGGGCCTACATCGGCCTGGGCGTCGTCATCATGGCGACCGCCGGCGGCCCGCTCGCCGACGCGGGCTCCGGGTTCACACCGCTGGTGCAGGGGCTGGTGTTCGGGGTCGCCCTGACCATCGTCGTCGTGGCCGGCGGCGAGCTCGCGACCTCCGGGATGATGGTCTTCACCCAGGGCGCGCTGCGCGGCACGATCTCGTGGGCCCGGGCCGGCGTCACGCTGCTGGCGTGCCTCACCGGCAACCTGCTGGGCGCCGTCGTGCTCGCCGCGATCCTCCATCTCTCCGGGGCGATGGGCCCCGGCACCCCGGCGGGTCGCATGATCGCGACGATGGTCGAGCACAAGGCGCACGAGACCGGCACCGAGCTGTTCTTCCGCGGCGTGATGTGCAACCTCATGGTCTGCCTGGCCATCTGGTGCGCGGGCCGGCTGCAGAACGAGGTCGCGAAGATCATCGTGATCTTCGCCTGCGTGATGGTCTTCATCACCTCGGGCTTCGAGCACGTCGTCGCCAACATGACGACGTTCTCGCTCGGCCTCATGGGTGGCCTGCCCGAGGCGACGGTGGGCGAGTTCGCCCGGAACGTGCTGTTCGTGGGGCTGGGCAACCTCGTCGGCGGGGGACTGCTCGTCGGCGCGGCGAACGTCGCAGCCGCGAGCCCGGCCCGCCCGGCAGGCGTCCCCGTCGAGACCGACCCCGCCGTCGCGGCCGAGGCCCCGGTGGGGGCCGGACAGGCCCGTGAGCCCGAGGCCGCCGGCATCCGCTGACACCCCCGATCCGGACATCCCGGGCGCGCCCACCCGGCGGGGCGCGGCGCTGCGCTCTACCGTCGTACGGATCAGGGCCGTCCCGGTGACGGCGCAGACGCGCAGCGGGCGGCGCCGGCCGCTCCCCGCACGGCAAGGGAGCAGACCATGACGAGCACCCCGGACCGGGAGCAGCAGGACGGCACGGACACGCCCGGGACGGCGCCCGCGCCCGAGGACCGCACCGCCGCGGCGGGCGACCAGCGGGCGGCGACGGAGGGACCCGACGCGGGCACCGCGCCGGAGGACCGTCCAGGGGCTGCTCAGGACCGGACCGGCGACGCGAACGCAGCGGGCTCGGCGGCCTCGGCGAACGCGGCGGGTTCGGCGACGCCGACGAACGCGGCGGGCCGAGCGGGCTCGCCCGAGCCGACGGGCCCGGCCCCGGGGACGACCCCGGCCGCCCGTCCGGCCGCCCCGCCGGTGTCCCGCGGGACGACCGGCCACCGGGCGTCGCGCCCGGCGCCGACCCCGCCCGCCCCGGAGGAGCCGGCGCCGTCCGCCCTGCCCGGGGGGTCCCCGTCGAGCCGTCCGACGGCCACGGTCTCCGACGGCACCGGGTCCCCGACCGCTCCGCTGCCGACGACCCCGGCGTCGGGCACCGCGCCGGGCACCGCGCCGGGCACCGCGCCGGCTGCGGCCCCCGCCGCGGCCTCCGAGCCCGCCCGGCCCGCCGAGCCGGTGCGGCGCACCAGCATCGCCGAGGCCCGCGCGGCGACCGCCCTGACGGGCGACACCCCGGTGGCGGGTTCGACGGCGACCCCGGCCGGCGCGGCCCCGGCGGCGTCGCCGGACCTCCCCGGAACGGGGCCGTCGGACGCCACGGTCCCGTACGGCGACCCGGGCGCGTCGCCCACCTCGCCCCCCGCCGCCGGGGCGCTGCCGGCGGCGGCCGTCCCGGACGACGGCACGGACGACGGGACCCGCGCACCGGCGGCCGTGCGCTCGCGCCGTGCCGGGCCGCCGGCTCCGCGCCCGGAGCCGGCCCGCCGGCCGGGCGGCGGCCTCGGGCGGCACCTGCTGGGCGTCCTGGTGGGGCTGCTGCTCGGCGCTGTCGGTGTGTGGGTGACGGTGCTGGGCCAGTCGCGGGTGCTCGGCGTGCAGGCACCGGGCTGGGACGCGTCGTACGACCCGGTGGGCGTGGTGCTGGTGACGGCGGGGGTCCTGGTCCTCGCGCTGCTCCTGGGACTGGGGCTGTGGACGCCGGCGGTGCCCCTGACGGCCGGTCTCGTGACGGCCGTGGTCGGCGTCGTCTACCTGTACGTGCCGGCGACGACGCACGCGGACACCGTCCGGTGGTTCGCCACCGACAGCACGTCGGTGTCGGTGACGCGGGCGACCGTGACGGCGACCTCCGGGACGGTGTTCGTCGTCGGGGCGCTGCTGCTGGCCGCGGGGCTGACCCTCGCGGCGGCCCGTCGCCGGTGGCTGCCCCGCGACTGACCTGCGCCGCCTCGCCGCGCACGGGACGAAAGTCCTACTAGAGTGCGGTGGGCGCGGGCCGCTCGGTCCGCACCCGAACCGCACCGACGTCGTTGCGCTGGAGGCACCCGTGGCCGTCGACAACTCCGCCCCGCAGACCGCGCAGCCCGAGGGGGACCCGGGCGACCGGGGCCTGGAGAACCTGCTCACCGAGGACCGCCGGTTCCCGCCGGACCCCGAGTTCGCCGCCCAGGCCAACGCGCACGCGGAGCTGTACTCGTGGGCCAACGCCGCGCCGCTGGAGTTCTGGGCCGAGCAGGCTCGATCGCTCCTCGACTGGTCCGAGCCGTTCGAGGAGGTGCTCGACTGGTCGGGGGCCCCGGTGGCCCGCTGGTTCGCCGACGGGCGCCTCAACGCGGCGTACAACGCGGTGGACCGCCACGTCGAGGACGGGAACGGCGACCGGGTGGCGCTGCACTTCGAGGGCGAGCCCGGTGACACCCGCACGCTCACGTACGCCGACCTGCAGCGCGAGGTGTCGCGGGCCGCGAACGCCCTGACCGCGCTGGGCGTGCGCACCGGCGACCGGGTCGCGATCTACCTGCCGATGATCCCCGAGGCCGTCGTCGCGATGCTCGCGTGCGCCCGGATCGGCGCGCCTCACTCCGTGGTGTTCGGCGGCTTCTCGGCCGAGGCGCTGCACTCCCGCATCGTCGACGCCGAGGCGTCCGTGGTGATCACGGCCGACGGCGGCTACCGGCGCGGAGCCCCGAGCCCGCTGAAGCCGACCGTCGACGAGGCGCTGGCCAAGGGCAGCGGCGACCTGGTGCGCCACGTGCTCGTCGTCCGGCGGACCGGGCAGGACGTGCCGTGGACGCCGGACCGCGACGTGTGGTGGCACGAGGCCGTCGACGCGGCGGACGACCGGCACGAGCCCGTCGCCGTCGAGGCCGAGCACCCGCTGTTCATCCTCTACACCTCGGGCACCACCGGGAAGCCGAAGGGCATCTTCCACACCACCGGCGGGTACCTCACGCAGACCGCGTGGACGCACCGCAACGTCTTCGACCTCAAGCCGGAGTCGGACGTGTACTGGTGCACCGCCGACATCGGCTGGGTGACCGGCCACTCGTACGTCGTCTACGGCCCGCTGGTGAACGGCGCGACCCAGGTCATCTACGAGGGCACCCCCGACACCCCGCACCGCGGGCGCTGGTGGGAGATCGTGCAGAAGTACCGGGTGTCGATCCTCTACACCGCCCCCACGGCGATCCGCACCTGCATGAAGTGGGGCGAGGACGTGCCCGGCGCGTTCGACCTGTCGAGCCTGCGCGTGCTCGGGTCCGTGGGCGAGCCCATCAACCCGGAGGCGTGGACCTGGTACCGCCGGGTGATCGGCGGCGACCGGACGCCGGTGGTGGACACCTGGTGGCAGACCGAGACCGGCGCGATCATGATCAGCCCTCTGCCGGGCGTCACCACCGCGAAGCCCGGGTCGGCGCAGACCCCGCTGCCGGGCATCGCCGCCGACGTGCTGGACGACGACGCCCACCCCGTGCCGAACGGCTCCGGCGGCTACCTGGTGCTGACCGAGCCGTGGCCGTCGATGCTCCGCGGCATCTGGGGCGACGAGAAGCGGTTCCGCGACACGTACTGGTCGCGGTTCCCCGGCCTGTACTTCGCGGGCGACGGCGCCAAGAAGGACGAGGACGGCGACATCTGGCTGCTCGGTCGCGTCGACGACGTCATGAACGTGTCCGGCCACCGGCTGTCCACCACGGAGATCGAGTCCGCGCTGGTGTCGCACCCGTCCGTCGCGGAGGCGGCCGTGGTCGGCGCGGCCGACGACACCACCGGCCAGGCGGTCGTCGCGTTCGTCATCCTGCGCGGTGACGCGGTGGCGGCCTCCCCGGAGGACGTCGCGACCGAGCTGCGCGCGCACGTCGCCCGGCAGATCGGGCCGATCGCCAAGCCCCGCACGATCCTCGTCGTGCCGGAGCTGCCGAAGACCCGCTCCGGGAAGATCATGCGCCGGCTGCTGCGCGACGTGGCCGAGCACCGGCAGGTCGGCGACGCCACGACGCTCGCGGACTCGTCGGTCATGGACCTCATCCAGCAGGGGCTCGCAGCACCGCGGGTCTGACGGCACGTCGCAGACGTCCACCCTGCGGGCGACCGCCGCGCGGCACCGGCGAGCACTCCGTACCATGGTGCGGTTGCCCCACCACGGCGGGGCCGAACCGGCCGGCCGGCCCCGGGTCCACGGGGTGCTGCGCCCGGCCCGCGACCGCAGCGACACCAGGGGGCACGTCGACATGACCGGGTGGGACCTCACCGCGCGTCGCGCCGTCGACCTCCGCCGGGTCGCCAGCGCGCTCTGTCGCTGACCGCACGACCCCGGTCCCCGTCCGCCACGCGCGGGCACCTCCCCGTCCCCTCCGGGCCGCTGCGGCGCGCCCGGCGAAAGGCCCCGCCATGTCCTCCACCGCACCCGCGGTCCGCGAGCGCTCGCGCGCCCGCACCCTGCTGGGCAGCTTCGGCACCCAGATCGTCCTCGCACTCGTGCTCGGCGTCGCCCTCGGTGCCGTCGCGCTGGCCATCGGCCCCGTCGACGCCGGCACTGACGCCGAGACCCCGAACTGGCTGACCTCGACGCTCGACACCATCGGCTCGTCGTTCGTCACGCTGCTGCGGGCGATCGTCCCGCCGCTGATCTTCACCGCGATCGTCGCCTCGGTCGCGAACCTGCGGAACGTCGCGAACGGCGCCCGCCTCGCCGGGCGGACGCTGCTGTGGTTCGCGATCACCGCCGCGGTCTCCGTGGCCATCGGCATCGTGCTGGGCCTGGTCCTGCAGCCCGGCCGCCACACGACCATCGCGCTCGACCAGGCGTCCGACCCGGGCCGGACCGGCTCGTGGACCGACTTCCTGCAGGGCCTCATCCCGGGCAACGTGCTGGGGCTGGGCGCGAGCACGTCGGCGGCCCCCGACGGCACGCTCAGCACGTCGGTCAGCTTCAACGCGCTGCAGATCATCGTGGTCGCGATCGTCATCGGCATCGCGGTGCTCCGCACCGGCCCCAGGGCCGATCCGTTCCTGACGTTCGTGCGGTCGGCGCTCGTCGTCGTGCAGAAGGTGCTGTGGTGGATCATCCGGCTCGCGCCGATCGGCACGCTCGGACTGGTCGGGCACGCCGTCGCCGCCTACGGCTGGGACTCGCTCGCGTCCCTCGGGCGGTTCGCGGTCGCGGTCTACGTCGGCCTCGCGCTCGTGCTGCTCGTCGTCTACCCCGTGATCCTGCGGCTGAACGGGCTGAGCGTGCTGCGCTGGTTCCGCGGCGCGTGGCCGGCCATCCAGCTCGCGTTCGTCTCCCGGTCCTCGATCGGCACCATGCCGGTCACGCAGCGCGTCACGGAGCGGAACCTCGGCGTCCCGTCGGAGTACGCGTCCTTCGCGGTGCCCCTGGCGGCGACCACCAAGATGGACGGCTGCGCCTCCATCTACCCGGCGATCTCGGCGATCTTCGTCGCGCAGATCTTCGGCATCGACCTGTCGGTGCTCGACTACGTGCTCATCGCGTTCGTGTCGGTCGTCGGGTCGGCGGCCACCGCGGGCCTCACCGGCGCGATCGTCATGCTGACCCTCACGCTGTCGACCGTCGGGCTGCCGCTCGCGGGCGTCGGGCTGCTGCTGGCCATCGACCCGATCCTCGACATGGGCCGCACGGCCGTGAACGTCGCGGGGCAGGTGCTGGTGCCGACGGTCGTCGCGAAGCGCGAGGGCATCCTCGACCAGGCGCAGTACGACTCCGCCCAGGCGGAGGACCTGTTCACCGAGGACGCGGACGCCGCCCCGGGCGCGGACGCCGCGGACGAGGCCGAGCCGGTCGGCGCGGCCGGGGCCCGCTGAGCGACGCCCGGCTCCTCGCCTCCGGCCGACCCGCCGGGCCCGCGCGTGCGGGCCCGGCGGCGGGCGTCAGCGGTGCGGGTGCGTCAGCTCGCCCGTGCGGGCGACCTGCCCGAGCCAGTGCGCGCTGGGCTTCGGCGTGCGCGCGAACGTCTGCCGGTCCCAGGCGATGAGCCCGAACGTCGGGGTGTACGAGCCCCACTCGTAGTTGTCGAGCGCCGACCAGTGCAGGTACCCGCGGACGTCGATGCCGTCGGCCATCGCGTCGTGCAGCCCGACCAGGGCGTCGTGGGTGTAGTCGATGCGGCGGGCGTCGTCCTGCGTGGCGATGCCGTTCTCGGTGACGACCACCGGGACGCCGCCGGTGCGGGCCCACGCGTTGCGGACGCCGATGCCGAGCGCCGGCGGGAAGTACTCCCAGCCGATGAGGGTCTTCTCGACGTCGTCGGCGACGGGCACGGGCCGGCCCTCCCGGTCGATGAACGTGCGCAGGTACGCCTGCACGCCGATCCAGTCGTCGCCGGCGGCCGCGTCGAGGAACACGTCCTCGCGCGGGTACCCGTACGCGGCCGTCGCCTCCACGGCGTCGGGTGTGGCGGGGTGGTACGCCTGCGTCGCGACGGACCACCCGGAGCGCACCTGCCCGACGCCGGACAGCACGTCCCGGGAGCGCCCGTGCGCCGCGATGAGGGCGTCGGTGATCTGCGGGTCGGGCGCCGGCAGGCGGGACGCCGTCATCTCGGTGCCCTCCTCGCCGCGGGTCATCGCGACCATGTTGGGCTCGTTGATGGTGCACACCCACTCGACGTCGTCGCCGAGCACCGGCAGCACCGCCTCGGTGTAGCGGGCGAACAGCTCGGGTGCGACGGGGTTCCGCCAGCCGCCGAGCTTCGCGAACCAGCGCGGGTGCGTGAAGTGGTGCAGCGTCACCGACGGGGTGAGCCCGTGCTCGCGGCAGGTGTCGACCATGCGGCGGTAGTGCTGGAGCTGCGCCCGCGACACGTAGCCCTGCTCCGGCTCGATGCGGGCCCACTCGATGCTGAAGCGGTACGTGTCCAGGCCGAGCTCCGCCAGGAGGGCGATGTCCTCGGGGTACCGGTGGTAGGAGTCGGCGGCGTCGCCGGACGGCTCGGGCAGGTCGGTGCCGGGGGCGTGCTCGCGCACCCACCAGTCGGAGTTCACGTTGTTGCCCTCGACCTGGTGGGCGGCCGTGGCGGCGCCCCACAGGAAGCCGTCGGGGAAGCGGCGGACGGTCATGGCTGGTCCTTCTCGTCGGGGTCGGGGGTGCGGCCGGGGAGGCCGGCCGGGGCGGACCGGGTCAGGTACCCGGCGGGGTCCGGACGTCGAGCACGGCGACGTCCCGCAGCAGGTCGAGCGGCACGGCCGCTCCCCCGGCGCGGTACCGGCGCGGCTGCGGCGTGGCGGGCACCGGCGCGGACGCACCGTCCAGGCGCACCTCGACGCCGGCCGCCGCGGGGTCCACGTGGTACCGCACGCGCCGGGTCCGCCCGGCCAGCACCACGTCGACCTCGAGGCCGTCGTCCTCGGGGGCCAGCGCCGGGTCGAGCACCAGCACGTCCGCGCGCTCCTCGAGGCCGAGCAGGCCCTGGACGACCTGGCGCAGGTAGATGCCGGGCCCGGAGGAGTAGACCCGCCAGCCGTCGGCCGTCGGGACGTCGCCGGTGCGCAACCGGTCGAAGCCCTCCGCGGCGGCGTACCGGTCGGGGAACGTGGCGTCGGAGGACGACGTGTAGCAGGTGCGCTGCCGCGGGAGGGCGCTGGGTACCCGCTCCCGCATCCCGATCGGCGACAGCCGCAGCAGCTCCTCGCCGACCGCGGCGCGGCCGAGGCTCGCGAGCGCCTCGACCCAGCGCACGTGCGCGTGCACGTACATCAGCCCGACCTCGCGGCCGAAGAACGCCGCCTGCTCGGCGCGCAGGAAGCTCTCGACCTCGCCGTCGGCGAACCGCGCCGGGCGGTTCGTCAGCCGCACGCCGTCCGGGAAGTGCAGGTGCTCCCGCACGATCGCCTCGTGCCGGGCGGCCTCGTCGGCGTCGAACAGCTCGGCGATGACGGGGCGGGTCATCGCGATGAGCCGGTACGTGAGGCCGGTCGACGTGTCGCGCGGGTGGATGACGGGCGTGGCCTCGCCGTCCTCGACGGTCGCGAAGCCGGCCGCCACGCCGTCGGGCAGCAGCAGCCGCCGGACGTCCGCGAGCACGTCCGCAGCGGCGGACGCCATGCGGTCGGCGAGCGTCCGCACGCCCGGTGCCGGCGCGTCCCGGAGCTCCCCTGCGGCCAGCGTCAGCGCCTGGTACGTGAGCGCGGCCGTCCAGGTCGACGTCATCCGCTCCCGCATCTCCGGGCGGGCGGGCTGCAGGGTGTCGTCCCAGTCGCCCTCGCCGTACGCCGGCAGCGCGGTGCCCGGGACGCGGTTCTGCTCCTGGTACGCCAGCAGCGCCTCCACGTGGGCGGCGACGGTCACGGGCCCGCCGTCGCGGAACGGCACCACCTCGTCCAGCACGCCCAGGTCACCCGTCGCCCGCAGGTACTGCCCGAGCGCGAACAGCGGCCAGACCACCACGTCGCCGTGCGCGTGCTCCTGCAGCACCTCGGCGTAGTCGTCGAACATGAACCACTGCGGGAACGTCCCCGCGACCGACTGCCGGGACAGCACCCGCAGCAGCACGTCGCGCGCGGTCGCGAACCGGCCGGCGGCGAGCAGCAGCTCGAACGGCCCCTGGCACACGTCGCGGGTGCCCCACGCCGCGCCCGAGTACTGCTCGAGCCCGTGCGGCACCAGGAAGTGCACCCGCGCGTCGTGCGCCCACCACGGCAGCAGCACCTCGAGCTCCGCGAGCCGCGAGCCCGGCGCGATCCGCAGGTCTCGGGTCAGCGCGGCGAGCGTCGCGCGGTGCCCGGCGGCGTGCGCGGCGCCGTCGAGCCCCTCGGCGACGGCGGTCCCGGCCTCCGGCACCGCCACGGCCCCGCGCTCCAGGTCCGCCGCGACGGCGACGCGCAGCAGCCGGGTCCCGGACGCCAGGACGGTCACGACGGACGTGCCGCGGTCCTCGCCGTCGGGCAGCAGCACCCCGTCGCCCGCGACGGTCGCGCCGGGCGAGGCGGCGAGGACGTACGTCAGCGCGTCGTGGTGCTCGGCGACCGCGGTGCCGGGCTCGGCGCGGAAGGCGAGCGCGGCGCCGTCCGCGGCCGGTTCGGCCCGCCACGCCCCGTCGCCGAGCTCGACGTCGGTCGTGACCAGCACGTCCAGGTCCGCGGAGGCGCGCACCTCGGTCAGCAGCACCGCGCGGTCGGAGGCGGCGACGGTCCGCACCTCCACCTCGGCGTCCGCCCACCGGTACAGCCAGCGGGCCTCGCCGACGTCGAGGACGAACGCCGACGGCTGGCCGAGCAGCTGCCACGCGTCACGCGGCCCCGCCGCACCGTCCAGGGAGGTCGCCGCGCCGTCGCGGCGCACCAGCACCCGCACGCCGTTGGACCGCAGCAGGTTGAGGTGGTTGCGGTGCACGCTCGCGAACCGGTCGAACGACGTGTTGCCCAGCACCGTGTGCGAGCCGACCACGCCGTGCGCGAACACGGTGGTGGACAGGGTCGGGCGGTCCGGGGCGAGGGCGTCGCCGCACAGCAGCACGTGGCCGTGCGGCCGGTCGAGCAGCAGGTCCTTCTCCCCGCGCACCACGTGGGCGCCGCCGGGCGTGAAGAACGAGAGCACCGCGCCGGAGGCGGTGTCCCGCTCCGGGTACCGCGCCCCGTCGCCGAGCGCGAGCAGGGCGTCGTCCGTGAGCGCGTCGCCGGCCAGCAGCGGCGCGGTGGCGAGCAGCGAGCGCTCGTCGCGCGCCGGCTCGGCGGCCTGCGACGTGGCCGCCGCGATGCCGGCGCGCGCCACCAGGTCGTCCGCCAGTGCGGGCAGCTCCGCGAGCGCCGCCGTCATCGGGCCGCGACGGTCCGGCCAGAACCCGGTCACGGCGTGCAGGACGCGCGGCGTCGCCAGGTCGCTCGGGTGGGACAGCAGGGCGGCCGTGGCCATCTCGTGCTGCCGCACCCGGTCGGGCCACGGCTCACCCGTGAGGAACGCCGGGGTCAGTCCGGCGCGCGCCCGCGGGGTGTGGAGGTCGAACGCGTCGGTGCCGGCCGCCACCGCGCCCTCGGCGAGCGCCACCACCGCGAGCGGCAGGGCCGGCGCGGAGGTCATCGTCTGCCGGCTCAGCACCACGCGGCCGAACCGCTCGTCCCGCTCCAGGCGGTGGGCGACGTACTGGCTCACGTACGGCTCGGACGACTGCGCCGCGGCCTCCGGCGACAGCGACAGGTCCTGCAGGAACGCCACGTCGTACGTCGTGCCGGGCTCGGCGCCGCCCTCCACCGCGAGCTCGACGCGCCACACCCAGGCGGTGCGGTCCGGGTCCAGCACGAGGTGCACGGTCCAGCGCACGCCCAGGCCGGACCCGTCCCAGCGGACCCACCCGTCACCGACCCGGTGCGCCGCGGACGACCGGGCGCCCGTCAGCGGCACCGCGTCCACGGCGCCGGGGCCGGTGCGGCGCAGGTGCAGGCCGCCGGTCGCGGCGTCGTGCGGCCCCGGAACGTACTGGTTGACGAGCAGGCCGCCGGGGGCGCGGATCGCGCGCACGTCGCCCGCGGGGGTGAGCCGGACGTCGACGCCGCCGGGCGTGGCCACGCCGGCGTCGGGCCCGGTGCGGTGCTGCGGGCGCGGGAGGGTGCGGGTCATCGGTGCGGGAACCTCTTCGGTGGAGCGGGTGCGGGGGCAGGACCGGGCGCCGGGTGCCGGGCCGGGCGCGGGTGCGCCGTCGCGCGACGGCGCACCCGGTGTCACTTCAGGCCGGTGGTGGCCACGCCCTGGATGAAGTAGCGCTGCAGCGCCAGGAACAGCAGCAGGATCGGCGTGATGATGAGCACCGCGCCGGCGAGCAGCAGCCCGTAGTCGGTGCCGCGCTGCCCGGTCGAGTACAGCGACAGCGCCACCGGCAGCGTGTACATGTCCTGGCTCTGCGAGGCGACCAGCGGCCACAGGAAGTTGTTCCAGGAGCCGAGGAACGTCAGGATGCCGAGCGTCGCGAGCGGCGGGCCGCACAGCGGCATCACCACCCGCGCGAAGATCCGCAGCTCCCCCGCGCCGTCCATGCGCGCGGCCTCCAGGAGCTCGTCCGGGATGCCGAGCATGAACTGCCGCATGAGGAACACGCCGACGGGCTGGGTGACGAACGGCAGGATCAGCGCGGCGTACGTGTTGAGCAGCCCGAGCTTGGTGACCATGACGAACAGCGGCACGAACGTCACGACGCCGGGGACCATGAGCATGGTCATCACCACGGTGAACAGCACCTTCTTGCCGGCGAAGTCCATCTTGGCGAGCGCGTAGCCGACCATCGAGCAGAACAGCAGGTTCCCGAGCACCGTCACCACGGCGACGACGAACGAGTTCGTGAAGTACTGCGTGAAGTGCAGCTCGTCGAACCAGGTCGCGAAGTTCGCGCCGGTCGGCTCCTGCGGCCACCAGGTCGGCGGCCGGGTGAGGATCTCGCGCTGCGTCTTGACCGACCCGAGCACCATCCACACGAACGGCAGCAGCCAGAGCGCGACGCCGACGACGAGGACGGTGTAGGTCAGCGCGCGCCCGGTCGGGAACCGGCGGCGGCGCGGGGACCGCGGCGGGGCGGCCTGCGCGCGGGGCGCGGGCACGGCGGGGGTCACGGGCGGTGTCGTGGTGGCCATGTCCCTCAGTCCTTCGAGCGCAGCAGCCGGAACTGCAGCAGGCTCAGGAGCGCGATCGCCAGGAACAGCACGTACGAGGCGGCGGACGCCTGCCCGTACTTGCCGAAGCCGAACTGCTCGAACGTGTAGTAGGCCGTCGACAGGGTGGAGTCCAGCGGGCCGCCCTGCGTCATCACGAAGGCCTCCTCGAAGAACTGCAGGTACCCGACGGAGACGAGCACGGCGCCGAGCAGCAGCGTCGGGCGCAGCAGGGGCAGCGTGATGCTGACGAGCCGGCGCCAGGCGGAGGCGCCGTCCATCGTCGCGGCCTCCTGCACGTCGGCCGGGACGGCCTGGAGACCGGCCAGGAAGATCACCATGAGGGTGCCGACGTTGCGCCACACCGCCATGAGGATCAGCGCGGGCAGCGCCCAGGTGGTGTCGGTGAGCCACGACGGGCCGTCGATGCCGACCCAGCCGAGCGCGGTGTTGATGAGCCCGTCGGGCTGCAGCATGTACC
Organism: Cellulomonas sp. C5510; assembly: GCF_019797765.1. Lineage (NCBI taxonomy): Bacteria > Bacillati > Actinomycetota > Actinomycetes > Micrococcales > Cellulomonadaceae > Cellulomonas > Cellulomonas sp. C5510. The sequence continues at coordinate 302,176 of NZ_CP081862.1, read as the reverse complement.
GCCACACCACCGACACCGCGACGATGCTGGTGACGACGGGGGCGTAGAACCCGACCCGGAACGCCGAGCGGAACCGGCCGATGCCGTTGTTGAGCGCGATCGCCAGCAGCAGGGCGACGGCCATCGTCACGGGGATCCCGATGACCACGAACGTCGCCGTGACCCCGAGCGACTTCAGGAACCGCGCGTCGCCGAACAGCGTCACGTACTGGTCGAGGCCCACGACGTTCACGGCGAGCGGGCTGCGCACGTCGCGCGCGGTGAAGTCCGTGAAGGACATGCCGAACGACGACAGCAGCGGCACGAGCATGAAGAACCCGAAGACCAGGACGAACGGCGCGGCGAACAGCCACGCGACCCGGCCCTGACGGCGGCGGCGCGCGGCGACGGGCCCGCGCTCCGGCGTGCTGCGGCGGCTGGCCGTGCGGCCGGGACCGGTGGCCCCGGCCGCACGGGTGGTGGTCGCGCTCATGGCGTCAGCCCACGCCGATCGACGAGGCCTGCTCCTGGAGGGCGGCGAGCGCGTCGGCCGGCTCCTCGCCGCTGACGATCATCCGCTCCAGGGCGGAGTCGGCGGCGGCGGCCACCTGGACCCACGCCGTGTTGACCGGCGGGGACTGGGTGTCCTGGAGCTGCTCGCCGAAGACGGCCAGCTTCTCGTCGTCGGCCAGGGCCGGGTCGTCCCACGCGGACTGCTGCGACGGCAGGTCGCCGGTGAGCTCGTAGAAGTCGACCTGCACGTCGGGCTGGGTCAGCCAGTCGACGAGCTTCCAGGCGGCGTCCTGGTTGTCGGAGTCGTTGAAGACCACGAGGTTGGAACCGCCCGCGAACGAGGTGGACGTCTTCCCCGCCGGGATGCGCGCGGTCGCGTACTGGTCGGCGAACTCCTCGCCGCCGAGCTGCTCGAGCGAGCCCATCATGAACGGGCCCTCGATGAACGCGCCGACGCGGCCGGCGACGAAGTCGGCCTCGGTGGCGCCGGGGGTCCGGTCGGCCTGGGCGTCCGCGAGGCCCTTGTCGAAGAACGACGTGTAGTACTCGTACGCCTCGGCCATCTCCGGGGTGTCGAGCGTCCACTCGGTGCCGTCGTCGTCCATCAGGCTCGCGCCGTTCGACCACGGGGCCCACAGCGAGCCCTGGAACGCGTCGTTGCCGGACGCCAGCATGCGGATGCCGTACTCGGCGTCCGTCTTGTCCTTGATGTCGGTGAGCATCTGCTGCAGCTCGTCCCAGTCGGCCGGCGCCTCGTCCCACCCGGCCTGCTCGGCGAGGTCGGTGCGGTAGTACAGGACGCGGGTGTCGACGTACCACGGCACGCCGACCGCCTGGCCGTCGAGCTCGGTGGTGCCGACCGACCCCTCGAAGAAGTCGCTGGTGTCGATGCCGTCGGGCACCGGGGCGAAGGCGTCGCCGAACTCCGCCATCCACGTGGTGCCCATCATCGCGACGTCCGGCGTGGTGCCGGCGGCGATCGCGGTCTGGAACTTGTCGCGGGCGGCGTCCCAGGGGATCGGGACGACCTCGATGTCGACGTCGGGGTTGTCGGCGACGAAGTCCTGCACGAAGTCGGGCAGGGCCTCGCCCTCGGCACCCATGGCCCACACGGTCAGCTCGCCGGAGGCTGCCCCGGAGGACAGCGTGGACTCGTCGGTGCTCCCGGTGCCGGTGTCGTCGGAGCGGCCGCAGGCGGTGAGTGCGGTCAGGGCGAGCGCGGTCACCAGGGCGACACGCGCAGCGGGACGGATCATGGGTCGTTCCTCCTCGAACGGACGGTGCGGCGGCTGATCGGCGCACGGTGCGCCTCACGGGTCTATGCGCTTAGATCGTGTGTGATGTTAAGCGCATAGAGTGGATCGCGCAACCGGGGCGCCCCCGGACGGACGTCGCGGGTGCCGCGTCCGGCCAGCCCCTACGATCGGACCGGCCCCGGGGCCGCGAGGGAGGTGAGCAGTGCCGCGTCGACCCACCGTGTACGACGTCGCGGAGCGCGCCGGCGTGTCGATCGCCACCGTGTCGTTCACGTTCCGGCAGCCCGAGCGCGTGCGCGCCTCCACCCGCGAGTCGGTCCTCGTCGCCGCCCGCGAGCTCGGCTACGTGCCGTCCGGCAGCGCCCGCGGCCTCGCCCACGGCAGCACCGGCGCGCTCGGCCTGTACTCGTTCGACCTCATGCTGGCCGCCCCGCAGGAGGGTGCCGACGGCGAGCGCCCGGCCCCCGCGCCCGGCCGCAGCGCCGACCCCGACGCGGACCCGCGCGCGTTCCCGCTCTACGTCGACGAGGTGCAGCGCGGCGTCGAGCTCGAGTGCTGGCAGCGCGGCCAGGCCCTGCTGCTGTCCAGCGGCTCCGGGTCGGGCGCGTCCGTCACCGAGATCGCCGGCCGCGTGGACGGCCTCGCGATGTTCCCCGGGCCGACACCCGTCGAGGCGCTCGAGCACGTCGCCCGGCGCATCCCGGTGGTCGCGTTCAGCATGCCGCCCGTCGCCGACGGCCTCCACCACGTGACCGTCGACAACCGCGCCGGCATGCGCGACCTCGTGGGCCACCTCGTCGCCGACCACCACCTGCGCGACCTCGCGTTCGTCGGCCGGCTGAGCACACCCGACTACGCCGACCGGTTCGCCGGGTTCCAGGAGGCGCTCGGCGCAGCCGGCCTGGGCGTCCCCGCCGAGCCGCTCGACCCGACCGACCTGGCCGAACCCCACCGGCTCGAGGTGGTCGCCGCCCTCGCGGACGCCGACCGGCTCCCCCGCGCACTCGTCTGCGCGAGCGACCAGACGGCGCTCGCCGTGCTGGACCTGCTCGCGGCGCGCGGAGTCCCGGTGCCGGAGCGCGTGGTCGTCACGGGCTTCGACGGGATCCTCGCCGGACGCCTCGCGCGACCCACGCTCACGACCGTGCGCCAGCCGATGACCGCGATGGGGCGCCTCGCCGTCCAGGTGCTGGTGCGCCACGCCGGGGCGGTCGGCGGGGAGCCGGAGTCGCACCGCCTGCCGGTGCAGGTGGTGCGGCGCGGGAGCTGCGGCTGCCCGGAGGCCTGAGCGGACGGCGCTCCCGCCCCGGTCAGACCCCGAGCAGCGCACGCACGCGCCGGACCGCTTCCCGCCCGGCGCGGTTCGCCCCGACGGTGCTCGCGCTCGGGCCGTAGCCGACGAGCTGCACGCGCGGGTCGGCCACCACCTGGGTGCCGTCGACGACGATGCCGCCCTCGGCGTTCCGCAGGCCCAGCGGGCGCAGGTGGTCCAGCGCGGGGCGGAACCCCGTCGCCCACAGCACGACGTCGGCGGTCTCGTGCACCGGGCCGGTGACCCAGCCCGCGGCGAGCGGACCGCGCGCCGCGCCCTCGTCCCAGACGGCCCCGTCCGGCACCAGCCGCGCAAACACCGGCCGGGCGCGCAGCACCCCGGCGTCGATGCCCGCACGGTACTCGGGTGTCAGGGGCAGGCCGGTCGCGGACACGATGCTGCCCGGCGGCAGCCCCGCGCGGGTCCGCTCGTCCACCCGCGCCACGGCGGCGCGGCCGAGCTCCGGCGAGAACTCCTCGTCCCGCCAGTCCGGCGGGCGGCGCGTGACCCACGTCGTCGACGCGGCGTGCGGGTGGATGGCCAGCAGGTGCTGCACCGCGGAGATGCCGCCGCCCACCACCAGCACCCGCCGGCCCGCGAGCTCCTCCGGGGTGCGGTAGTCGTGCGTGTGCAGCTGGGTGCCCGCGAACACGTCCCGGCCCGGGTAGGACGGCCAGAACGGCCGGGTCCAGGTGCCGGTGGCGTTGACCAGGGCCCGGGCGTGCCAGGTGCGGACGGTGCGGCGCCGGGCGGGCGCGGGCGTCGCACGGCCGCGGCCGACCGCACCGGGGTCCGGCACCGGGCCGGGCACCGCGCGTGCCGCGCCGACGCCGCAGCCCAGGCCGTCGTCGGGGTCGGGCGGGGCCTCCGGCGCCGTGACACCCGCCCGGGTCCCGGAGCCGGCGTCGGGTGCGGGCGCGGTGGGGCGGGCGACACCGTCCGCCTCTCCGCCACCGCGACGCTCGACCGTCTCGACCGCCAGCAGCCCGCCGTCGTCGCGGACCGCGCGCACCTGCACGGGTCGTCGCACCGCGAGGCCCAGGTCCTGCTCGTAGTCGCCGAAGTACCGGGTCAGCGCCGCGGACGCCGGCTCGTCGGCGGGGAACGCGGGCAGCGCCCGCCCCGGCAGCTCGTAGACGCCGTTGACCGTGCGCATCGTCAGGCCGGGCCACCGCTCGCGCCACGCCCCGCCAGGGCCCGCAGCGGCGTCCAGCACCACGTACGTCGGGCCCCCGGTCCTACCGGCGGGGACGAACCCGGAGCGCACCAGGTGCGCGGCCACCGCGAGCCCGGCCTGGCCCGCGCCGACGACCACGACGTCCGCGACGTCCGCGACGTCCGGCACGGCGTCGGTCGGGGTCACGTCAGGCACACGAGGTCCAACGCCCGGCGCCGCGGGGACGTTCCCCGCGGGAGGCGGCGCATCCCGCACGCGGGGTGGTGGGATGGGGACGTGCCCGACCCGATCACCGTGACCCCCGGACCCCTCGACCCCGACGGCGCCCGCGCCGTGCGCGACCTCGCCGACGCCGCGGCCGGGACGGACGGCGTGCCGCCCCTGTCCGAGCAGCCGCTGCTGTGGCTGACCGGCGGCGGGCCGGGCGTGCACCACCTCCTCGCGGCGGCACCCGACGGGACGACGACCGGCTACGCGCAGGTCGACCTGCGGGACCCGGCGCTCGCCACCGCCGAGGTGGTCGTCCACCCGGCGCACCGCCGACGCGGGACCGGGTCGGCGCTGCTCGACGCCGCCGGTGCGCTGGCCCGGGAGCACGGCGGGGACGGCGTCGCCGTGTGGGCGCACGGCGACCTGCCCGCCGCGCGCGCGCTCGCCGCCGCCCGCGGGCTGCCCGTGGTCCGGGAGCTGTGGCAGATGGCGCTCGACCCGGTCGTGGTCCCGGACGCCCCACCGCTGCCCGACGGCGTGGTGGTGCGGGCGTTCGAGCCCGGCCGCGACGAGGACGCGTGGGTCCGGGTGAATGCCCGCGCGTTCGCCGCGCACCCCGAGCAGGGACGCCTCACGCGCGCCGACCTCGAGGACCGCGAGGCGGAGCCGTGGTTCGACCCCGCCGGGTTCCTGCTCGCGGTCCGCGGCGACCGCCTGCTGGCCTTCGGCTGGACCAAGCTGGCCGACCCGGACGAGGGCGAGGTCTACGCGCTCGGCGTCGACCCGGACGCGCAGGGACAGCGCCTCGGCCCGGCGCTCACGGCGCGGATGCTCGCCCACCTCGCCGGGCGCGGCGTGCGGCGGGTGGTGCTGTACACCGAGGGCGACAACCACGCGGCGATCCGCGTCTACCGCGCCGCGGGGTTCGAGCGGTCCGCGGTGGACGTGGTCTACCGGGCCTGAGGCACGGGCCGCGCTCGCACGCATCGGCGACTCGGCGGCGCCCCTCGTCCCTCGGGGACCGCGTTCGGTCACCCACCGGACACCTCCGGGTGCCACCATGTGGAGATGACCGACGCCTCCGCCTCCGACGGGACCCCGAAGGGTCGCCGCACCCCGGCCGCGACGACGGCGACCGCCCGCGCCTCCGCCGGTGCGAGCACGTCCGCCGGCGGCGCGCGCCCGGCCCGCGCGAGCACCTCCCGTACGCGCGGGACCACGCGCCGCACCGCCGAGCAGGACGGCAGGCCCGCCACGGCCCCCGCCCCGGCGACCTCCGCGCCGACCACGCGGTCGCGCCCGCTGGCCCCGGAGCTCGCCGCGCACATCGCCGAGCACATCGCCCCGCTGGTGCCGACGCCGGTCACGGACCCGGAGGAGCTGCCGCCGCTGCCCGCGGACCGGTTCCTGGACCGCGAGGTGTCGTGGCTGGCGTTCAACGAGCGCGTGCTGCAGCTCGCGGAGGACCCGGAGCAGCCGCTGCTCGAGCGGGTGCGGTACCTGGCGATCTTCGCGTCGAACCTCGACGAGTTCTTCATGGTGCGCGTCGCCGGCCTGAAGCGCCGCATCGCGACCGGCCTGGCGGTCACGGCGGCGTCCGGCCTCAGCCCGCGGCAGGTGCTCGAGGCGATCGGCGTGCGCGCGCACGAGCTCGCCGCCCGGCACGCCCAGGTGTTCGCCGAGCAGGTGCAGCCGGAGCTCGCGCAGCAGGGCATCACGCTGGTCCGCTGGGACGAGCTCGGGGAGGCGGAGCAGGACCGGCTGCGCAAGTTCTTCCGGAAGCAGATCTTCCCGGTGCTGACGCCGCTGGCGGTCGACCCCGCCCACCCGTTCCCGTACATCTCGGGCCTGTCGCTCAACCTGGCCGTCGTCGTGGTGAACCCGACGACCGGCAAGGAGCACTTCGCGCGCGTCAAGGTGCCGCCGCTGCTGCCGCGGTACATCGCCGTGGACGCCCGGGGCCGCCCGAGCGCCGCGCCCTCGCAGGCGCCGACCGACCGCGGGCCGATGTCGTTCGTGCCCGTCGAGGACGTCATCTCCCAGCACCTCGACCAGCTGTTCCCCGGCATGGAGGTGCGCGAGCACCACACGTTCCGGGTGACGCGCAACGAGGACGTGGAGGTGGAGGAGGACGACGCCGAGAACCTGCTCCAGGCGATGGAGAAGGAGCTGCTGCGGCGGCGGTTCGGCCCGCCGGTGCGCCTCGAGATCGCCGACACCATCAGCCCCCGCATCCGCCAACTGCTGGTGCGCGAGCTGGGCGTCGCCGAGGAGGAGGTGTACGAGCTGCCCGCGCCGCTCGACCACACCGGCCTCAACCTCATCGCCGACCTCGACCGTGCGGACCTGCAGTACCCGCGGTTCGTGCCGACCACGCACCGGTTCCTCGCCGAGGTGGAGAGCGCGACGCCGACGGACGTGTTCGCGGCGATCCGCGCGCGCGACATCCTGCTGCACCACCCGTACGACTCGTTCTCGACCTCCGTCCAGACGTTCCTCGAGCAGGCCGCGGCCGACCCGAAGGTCCTCGCGATCAAGCAGACCCTGTACCGGACCTCGGGCGACTCCCCGATCGTCGACGCGCTGATCGACGCCGCCGAGGCCGGCAAGCAGGTGCTCGCCCTGGTGGAGATCAAGGCCCGGTTCGACGAGCAGGCGAACATCGAGTGGGCGCGCAAGCTCGAGCAGGCCGGTGTGCACGTCGTCTACGGCATCGTCGGGCTCAAGACGCACGCGAAGCTGTCCCTGGTGGTGCGCCAGGAGTCCGACGGGCTCCGCCGGTACTGCCACGTCGGGACCGGCAACTACAACCCGAAGACGGCGCGCCTCTACACCGACCTCGGCCTGCTCACCTGCGACCCGGACGTCGGGCAGGACCTCACGCGGCTGTTCAACCAGCTGTCCGGGTACGCGCCGAAGTCGCGGTTCCACCGGCTGCTCGTCGCGCCGCGCTCCGTGCGGTCGGGGCTGGTCGAGCGCATCGACCGGGAGGCCCGCGCAGCACGCGAGGGCCGCCCGGCCTGGATCAAGATCAAGGTGAACTCGATGGTCGACGAGGAGACCATCGACGCCCTGTACCGCGCGTCGCAGGCGGGCGTGCCCGTGGACCTGTGCGTGCGCGGCATCTGCGCGCTGCGCCCGGGAGTCCCCGGGCTGTCCGAGACGGTGCGGGTGCGCTCGATCCTCGGCCGGTTCCTCGAGCACGCGCGGGTGTTCGCGTTCGCCGCGGACGACGGGGTGACGCCGGAGGTCGCGGACACCGGCCGGGACACCGGCGGCGACCGCCTGCCCGGGCCGGAGGTCTACATCGGCTCGGCGGACCTCATGCACCGCAACCTGGACCGTCGCGTGGAGGCGCTCGTCCGCCTGGCCGACCCCGACCAGATCGCGGAGCTCGTGGACCTGCTCGACGAGTCGATGGACGACGGCACCTCGTCGTGGCACCTCGGACCCGACGGCGTGTGGACGCGGCACGCCACCGGCCCGGACGGACCGCTGCGGGACCTGCAGTCGGTGCTCATCTACCGGCAGCGCCGGCGTCTGGGGGGCGCCCGATGAGGACGGCCCGGTGAGGGCGGTCCCCGTCGTCGAGGCCGCGGGCGCACTGGTGTGGCGCGTGCGGCAGGGACGGCTGCAGGTCGTGCTCGTGCACCGGCCGCGGTACAAGGACTGGTCCTGGCCGAAGGGCAAGCTCGAGACCGGCGAGCACGTCACGACGGCCGCGGTCCGCGAGGTCGAGGAGGAGGCGGGGCTCGAGATCGTGCTCGGCCGCCCGCTGCCCGGCCTGGAGTACCCGCTGTCGGACGGCCGCCGCAAGCGCGTGCACTACTGGTCCGCGCAGGTCGCCGGCCGCCCGGACCGTCCGGCGGTGCACGCCCGCCCGCCGGCGGAGCACGCCTCGGCCGACGAGATCGACCGCGTGCGGTGGGTCGACGCCGACGTCGCGCGCCGGCGCCTCACCCGCGACGACGACCGGATCCCCCTCGACGCCCTGGTGGCGGAGCACGCCCGCGGCCGGCTCGACACCCGGGCGTTCGTGGTCGTCCGGCACGGTCGCGCCCGGAGCCGCGCATCCTGGAGCCGGGAGGAGGCGACGCGGCCGCTGACGGACGCCGGTCGCCGGCAGGCCGGTGCGCTCGTCCCGGTGCTGTCGGCGTTCGGGGTCGCGGAGGTCGTGACCAGCCCGTGGGCACGCTGCCGCAGCACCGTCGGCCCGTACGCCGCCGCCGCGGGGCTCACACCCGCGGCGGACGAGCCGTTCACCGAGGCGCAGCACGAGCAGTCGCCCGAGAAGACCGCCGACCTGGTGGCGGCCCTGCTGCGGTCGGCCACCGACGTCGCGGTCTGCACCCACCGGCCGGTGCTGCCGACGGTGCTGGGCGTGGTGTCCGCGCACGCGCGTCCGCGGGCGACCGCCGCCCTGCCCGCCGAGGACCCCTACCTGCGGCCGGGCCAGGTGCTGGTCTGCCACGTCTCCGACGTCGGCGGTGCCCCCCGCGTCGAGGCGGTCGAGCTCCACACCCCGCTCACCCGCGGCTGAGCGCCCGCCCGCGACACCGGGGTCAGTTCAGGAACGGGCTCATCGCGAGGTAGACCAGCGCCGCCACACCCGCGGCGGCGGGGATGGTGAGCACCCACGCGAGGCCGATGTTCTTCGCGACGCCCCAGCGCACCGCCGACAGCCGCTTGGTGGCGCCGACGCCCATGATCGCCGAGGTGATCGTGTGGGTGGTCGACACCGGGGCGTGCAGGGCGAACGCGTTGACGTACAGCACGACGGCGGACACGGACTCGGCGACGAACCCGCGCGCCGGGTCCAGCTCGATGATCTTGCGGCCCAGCGTGCGCATGATCCGCCAGCCGCCGGAGTACGTGCCCAGCGAGATCGCCGCGGCCGCCGCGAGCTTCACCCACAGCGGGATGCCGCCCTCGGGGTCCGCCCAGCCGACCGTCAGCAGCGCCATGAAGATGACGCCCATCGTCTTCTGCGCGTCCTGCAGGCCGTGCCCGAGCGCCATCGCCGCGGCGGAGGCCGTCTGGGCCAGGCGGAACCGGCGGGTGGTGCGCGACGGCGCGGAGTTCCGCACGATCCACAGCACGCCCACCATGACGAGGAACGCCAGGAAGAACCCGATCAGCGGCGAGAAGATCATCGGCAGGACGACCTTCTCGACGATCGCGGAGCCGTAGATCGCCAGCCCGCCGGCGAGCCCCGCGCCGACGAGACCGCCGATGAGCGCGTGCGTCGACGACGAGGGCAGCCCGAACCACCACGTGATGAGGTTCCACACGATCGCGCCGACGAGCGCGCACAGCACGACGACGAGCGCCTGGTGCGACGACGCGTCACCGAGGTCGACGATCGAGGTGGCGATGGTCTCCGCCACCTCCGTGCCGAGCAGCGCACCCGTGAAGTTCATGGCCGCGGCCATGAGCAGGGCGGCGCGGGGCGTCAGGGCCCGGGTCGAGACGGACGTCGCGATGGCGTTCGCGGCGTCGTGGAAGCCGTTGGTGTAGTCGAAGCCGAGCGCCAGGGCGACGACGACCACGACGAGCGCGAGTTCCACCGGGGCTCAGGACTCCTTGAGCGCGATGGTCTCGACCATGTTCGCGACCTTCTCGAACGCGTCGGCAGCGTCCTCGAGCTTCTCCACGACCTCCTTGAGCTTCATGAGGAGGATCGGGTCGGTGATCTCGTCGAACATCTGGGCGAGCAGCTTGCGGTGCGACTTGTCGGCCTGGTTCTCGAGCCGGTTGACCTCGACCCAGTACTCCGACAGGGAGTCCATCGACCGCAGCCGCGGCATCGCCTCGGCGGTGAGCTCGGCGGCGCGCTGCAGCACCTGGACCTGGTCCGCGACGCGGTTCGGCAGGGCGTCCAGCTTGTACAGGACGATGAGGTCCGCGGCCTCCTCCATGTAGTCCATGCAGTCGTCCAGCGCGGACGCCAGGCCGTAGATGTCGTCGCGGTCGAACGGCGTGACGAACGTCTGGTTCAGCCGCCGCATGATCGAGTGCGTGGCCTCGTCGGCCAGGTGCTCCGCCTCGTTCAGCTGCTTGGCGAGCGCCTTGCGGGCGGCACGGTCCGCCCCGAGCAGCTCGGCCAGCAGGTTCGCGCCGGTCACGAGGTGCGCCGCGGAGGCGGCGAGGAGGTCGAAGAACGAGGTGTCGCGCGGGGTGAGGCGCAGGCGCACGGGAGGCTCCGGGGGAGAGGGCTCTTGTCAGGCACAGGCTAGGGCAGCCGCGGGGTGAACTCACAACCCCGAAGGTGAACGCAGGGTGAACGGCCGCGCGGTGCGGTGTCGGGCTCGTCACGTCCGGGCCGGGCCCGGGACCGAGGTCACACGTCGGCGTGCGCCGCGGAGGATGAGGACGCCGGGCCGGGAGCGCCTCTCGGCGCGAGGCCGCTCGGAGCGGCTGGTGTTGGAGCCCGGGGCTACCGCGGCCCGGCGTCGCGAACCACTCTACGCGTCGCCTCCGGGCGCGTCGCGGGGTGGCCGGGGTGAGGAATCCCACGGCATGCGGCGGGCCCCGCCGGCGTCGTGCCGGGAGGACGGCGCGTCACCCCAGCGACCCGGCGCGCCACAGCCCGGCAGCGTGCTCGAGCTCCTCGGCGGTGCGCACCAGCGACCCGGCGCTGCGCGTCAGCCGGGCCGACGAGTCGTCCGCGGCCAGGTCCAGGTGGTCGGCGTCGAACGCCGCTCCGGTGCCCAGCACCCGGCAGAACGCGGCCCCCCGCTCGAGCGCCACGTCGAGGTCGCCGGTCCACAGGCCCGAGAGCACCGCGTCGAGCACCTCACGGACCTCGTCCGGCCCGGGCGGGCTCGGCACGCCGGCGACGACGTGGTGCACCGGTGCCGCGTGCAGGCCCTGCCGGTACCGGTCCGCGATCGTCTGCGGGTCCCGCCGGACCCACTCGCGCAGGACGTAGAGCCGCCACAGCGTGCCGGGGAGCGTGGTCGCCGGGCTGTCGGACCACAGCGCCGCGACAGCGTCCAGGCCCTCGTGCTCGACCAGCCGCACCAGCCGCTCGACCAGCGCCGGGTCGTCACCGCCGGACCGTCCCCGGTGCACGATCGCCGACGCGGTCGAGTGCGCGACCTCGGACCGCAGAGCCGGGTCGAGGTCGCCGGGCAGGGCGTCGGCCGCCCGCGGGTCGAGCATCGCGGGCCGTCGGAAGCGCGGGCGGGAGCTGCCGGAGTCGGGCGTCACGCCCTCGATTGTCCGCCCTGCGGGGGCCCGGGCGCCCGCCGGCCGGCGGCGGTGCCGCTTCCGCATGCGAGATGCGGCGGACAGGTGAAAGGTGGGATGGCCCTGCGCCGCCCCCGCGGCCCGGGGGCGTCACCGTGCAGCGAGGAGAGCGTCATGGCGCAGTCACACGTCCCGTCGGCGGGCCGGCACCCGTCTCACAACAAGGCGATCGGCCTGGCCGTCGCCGCCGCGGTCGGCGGGTTCCTGTTCGGCTTCGACTCGTCCGTCATCAACGGCGCCGTCGACGCGATCCAGGGCCAGTTCGACCTCGGCTCGACGCTCACCGGCTTCGCGGTGGCCGTCGCCCTGCTCGGCTGCGCGTTCGGCGCGTGGGCCGGCGGCAAGCTCGCGGACCACTGGGGCCGCACCCGCGTGATGGTGCTGGGCGCGGTGCTGTTCTTCGTCTCCTCGATCCTGTCCGCGATCGCGTTCAGCGTCTGGGACCTCATCCTGTGGCGGGTCATGGCGGGCATCGGCATCGGCATCGCGTCGGTCATCGCCCCCGCCTACATCGCCGAGATCGCCCCCGCCGCCCTGCGCGGGCGGCTCGGCTCGCTGCAGCAGCTCGCGATCACGATCGGCATCTTCACCGCCCTGCTGTCGGACCAGCTGCTGCAGGAGGCGGCGGGCGGCGCGGCCGAGGTGCTGTGGCTCGGGTGGGAGGCGTGGCGGTGGATGTTCCTCGTCGCGGTGGTCCCGGCCGCGGTGTACGGCATCCTCGCGCTGCGGATCCCCGAGTCGCCGCGCTACCTGGTCGCCCAGGGACGGCGCGACGAGGCCGTCGCGGTCCTCCGGTCGGTGCTCGGCCCGGACGAGGACGCGGACGAGCGCGTCGCGCAGATCGAGCAGACCATCGAGAAGGACCGCCAGCTCGAGCAGCAGGCGACGCTGCGCGGACCCCGGTTCGGGCTGCTGCCGGTGGTGTGGGTCGGCATCCTGCTGTCGGTGTTCCAGCAGTTCGTCGGGATCAACGTGATCTTCTACTACTCGACGACGCTGTGGCAGGCCGTCGGGTTCGACGAGAGCCAGTCGTTCCTCGTCTCGACGATCACGGCGGTCACCAACGTGGCGGTGACGTTCATCGCGATCGCCCTGATCGACAAGGTCGGGCGCCGGCCGATCCTGCTGACCGGGTCCGCCGGCATGACCGTCGCGCTCGCGGTGATGGCCCTCGCCTTCACGCAGGCGTCGGGGTCGGGCGAGGACGTGTCGCTGCCGTCTCCGTGGGGTCCGGTCGCGCTGGTCGCGGCGAACGCGTTCGTCGTGTTCTTCGGGGCGTCGTGGGGCCCGCTGGTCTGGGTGCTGCTCGGCGAGATGTTCCCCAACCGCATCCGCGCCGCCGCGCTCGGCGTCGCGGCCGCCGCGCAGTGGATCGCGAACTTCCTCATCACGGTCACGTTCCCGCCGCTGCTCGACACGTTCGGCGCCACCGGGCCGTACCTGATGTACGCGGTGTTCGCGGGCCTGTCGTTCGTGTTCGTGCTCGGCAAGGTGCCCGAGACCAAGGGCGTCGAGCTCGAGGACATGGAGGACCTGCCGGCGGCACGCAGCCGCGGCGCGGCGCGCACGTGACCCCGGCTTGATCCCGGGCGAGCCCCTCGCGGAAACTACGCGGGGGGCTCGGCCGTTGGACGGACCGGACACCGCTCGAAGGGACACACCGTGGGAACGCCTCACCAGCACGCCACCGGCACGCACCGGGCGGAGGTGGTGGCCCGATGACCGGCCCCGCCACGCTCGCCGCGCACGACGTCTGGGCCGGCTACGGCGGCGCCCCGGTCCTGGCCGGCGCGACGCTCTCGGTCGCCCCCGGCGAGACCGTGGGCCTGATCGGCCGATCCGGTGCGGGCAAGTCCACGCTCGTCCAGGTGCTGCTCGGCCGGCACAAGGCCACGCAGGGCCGCGCGACGTACGGCGGCCGCCCGGTCGCGAAGATGTCCCGCAAGGAGACCAAGGGCTTCCGCGCCCTGGTCCGCGCGGTCCACCAGGACGGCCTGGTCGGCGTCGACTCCCGCTCGACCGTGCTGCGGGTGCTGAAGAGCACGCTCGACGACGCCCGCAAGGCCGGCCGCGCGACGGGCCAGGAGCCGGCCGACGTCCTGGCGCGCGTCGGCCTCGAGCCGCGCTACCTGGACCGGACGCTGCACTCCCTGTCCGGTGGGGAGAAGCAGCGGCTCGCGCTCGCCGACGCACTCGCCACCCGGCCCGAGGTCCTCGTCCTCGACGAGCCGGCGACGGCCCTCGACCCGGCGCTGCGCGACGCCGTGGCGGACCAGCTCGCGGCGCTCGCGGCGTCCGGCGTCGGGCTGCTCGTCGTCTCCCACGACCTGCGGATGGTGGACCGCCTCGCCGCCACGGTGCACGTGCTGGCCGAGGGCCGGATCGCGGAGACCGGGCCGCTGCGCACCCTGCTGTCCGACCCGCAGCACCCGGAGACCCGCGAGCTCGCGGAGGCGTTCCCGGAGGCCGTCGGCGCGTTCCGCTGAGGGCGGCGGGCAGCCGCGTCACGGCCGGCCGTCGGCGAGGACCAGCACCTCCTCCAGGCGCGCGGGCACCGACCGGACCCGGCCGGCGACCCCCGCGGACGCGAGTGCACGCTCCACCTCGCGCGGCGCGGCGCCGGCCACCCGCACCGCCCGGCCGGCGACCGTCACGGGCAGCCCCGCGGCGCCGAGAGCGGCGAACGCGGCCTGCCAGTCGGCCCCGACGACCTCGACCGCGGCCGAGCCGTCGAGGACCTCCGGGAGCGTCCCCGCCGCGACCCGCCGGCCGTGCGCCATCAGCACGAGGGCGTCGCACTGCTCGGCCTCCTGCATGTAGTGCGTCGTCACCAGCACGGCGACCCCGGCCTCGGCCTGGGCGTGCACCGTGTCCCACAGGGCCGCGCGCGCGAGGGGGTCCACGCCGGACGTCGGCTCGTCGAGCACCAGCAGCTCGGGGGCGTGCGACAGCGCGGCCGCGAACGCGAGCCGGCGCTGCAGGCCGAGGCTCAGGCCCCCGACCAGCCGGTCCGCGACCGCGGCGAGGTCGGCGGGCAGCGCCGGGACGTCCCGCAGCCCGTAGGCGGACGCGACGAAGGCGAGGTTCTCCGCGACCGTGAGGTCCGCCGCCAGCCCGAGGCCCTGCGGGACGTACCCGATCCGGCGCCGCACCTCCCGCGACGGTGCGCCGCCCAGCACCCGGACCGCCCCGGAGGTCGGCGCGAGCAGGCCCAGCACCGTGCGGATCACCGTGGTCTTGCCGGCGCCGTTCGCCCCGAGCAGGCCGACCACCTCCCCCGGGCGGACCGTCAGGGAGACGTCGTCGACCGCCCGCAGGCCACCGAAGGTGGTCACGACGTGCGCGGCCTCGACGGCCGGGGCCGGGTCGGGGCCCGGGACGGCGCGCCGGGAGGCGGCGTCTCCCTCGCGGACCGCGGCGGGCACCCGCCCCGGGGTCGTCGCGCGCGCCGACGGCTCGCCCGGGGCGGGGCCGGTCGCCGTCGGAGGCTCCGACGGGCCCCGGCGTTCGAGCGTCAGGGCGATCACGGCGTCCTCCAGGTCGGGAGGCGGGCCCCCGGCACCCGCGGGGACGAGCGCGTGCCGCGCGCGACCACGCCGCCAGACGGCGAGCGCGCCGTCCGTCCCGCCGACCGCCGGCCGCGCCTGCCCGGCGCTGCTCACCAGGACCGACCCGCGGACCCGGTCGGCGGCCCGCGCCGGGTCGCCGCGGTACACCTCCGTCCCGCGGTCGAGCACCAGCACCGAGGCGGCCCGCTCGGCCTCGTCCAGGTAGGTGGTGGTGACCAGCACCGCCGTGCCGCCGGCCGCCGCCGTGGACAGCAGCCGCCACAGCTCGACGCGGCTCACCGGGTCCACACCGGTCGACGGCTCGTCGAGCACCACGAGGTCCGGGCGGTGCAGCATCGCCAGGCAGAACCCGAGCTTCTGCCGCATCCCGCCGGACAGCTGCCGGCCCAGCCGGTCCTGGACCCCGTCCAGCGCCGCGGCGGCCAGGAGCTCCTCGGCGCGGACGCGGGCGGTCGCCGGGTCGAGGCCGTACGCCCGGGCGACGAGCTCGACGTTCTCGGCCACGCTGAGGTCGCCCCACACCCCCGACGTCGCCGGCAGGAACCCGGTACGCCGGCGGTCGGCGCGCCGCACCCGGCCCGACACGGGCACCTCCCGCCCGACCAGCACGCGGGCCAGCGTCGTCTTGCCCGCGCCGTCACCGCCGACGACCGCGGTGACCTCGCCCGCCGGTACCGGGAGCGTGACGTCCGCCAGGGCGGCGCGACCCCCGCGGTGGACCGTCAGCCCCTCGACGCCGTAGCCGGTCACCGGGCCACCGCCGCCCGCTCGGCGACCGCCCCGGCGTCGCCCGCGGAACCGCGCGCACCGCGCGGCCGCCGCGGGGTGATGGACGCCCGGAACCGCCACACCGCCGCACCGAACACCGCCACCGCCATCCCCGACAGGACCACGACCGGCAGCCAGAGCGAGTCCAGCCCGGCGCCACGCAGCATCACGCCCTGCGCGACCTCCGTGAAGTACGTCAGCGGCAGGCAGTAGCCGATCCACCGGACGCCCAGGGGCATCGCGTCCAGCGGGAAGATGATGCCGGACAGCAGGATCTGCGGGAGCAGCACGAGGATCGCCGCCTGGATCGCCTGGCCCGCGTTCTGCGAGACGGTCGAGATGAACACGCCGAGGCCGAGCACCACGAACAGGAAGATCGCCCCCGCCAGCACGAACACGAGCACGCTGCCCGTGAACGGCACCCCGAAGATCAGCATCCCGAGCGCGGTCACGACCGCCATGTCGAGGGCCGCGAGCAGGAAGTACGGCGCGATCTTCCCGACGATCACGTCGACGGGCCGCAGCGGCATGACGGCGAGCTGCTCCAGGGTGCCCGCCGCCCGCTCCTTGACCAGACCGATGCTCGTGATGATCGTGCCGATGAAGGTGAGGATCAGCCCGATCAGCGCGGGGACCATCACCCAGGACGTCTCGAGGTCGGGGTTGAACAGCACCTCGGGCCGCACCTGGTCCCCGAGCCCCGCGACGACGACGTTCGCGGCCTGCGCGGCGAACAGGTTCGTGCCGTCGATCAGCACCTCGGGCGTCTCCGCGCCGGCGCTCGTGACGACGGCGAGGTCGTACCGGTCGGCCGCGAGCGCGTCGACCGCGTCGGCTCGCCCCTCGGACGGGCGGATCGACCGGACGTCGATCGTCCCGGAGGCAGGCGATGCGGCGATGCGGTCAGCCGCCTCCTGCGCCTGCGGGCCGACGGCGACGGTGGTGAGGCTGTCGACCGTGAAGTTCGCGGCGAAGCCGAAGATCGTCAGCAGCAGCAGCGGGAGCACCACCAGCATCGCGACGGTCCGGTGGTCGCGTCGCAGCTCCCGGAACTCCTTGAGGATCATCGCGCGCATGCTCGCCTCCCGGCAGCGTCGGGGGCGTCCTCCACGGCGCCCGTCCGCGACCACGGTAGCACCGAACCGGAACGTCCGGTTCCGCTTATGTCGGGCTAGGGTGACGTCGTGAGGGCGGACGCGGCACGGAACCGGCAGCGCATCCTCGACGCCGCCCGCACGCTCTACGGCACCCGCGGTCTGGACGTGCCCATGGAGGCCGTCGCCCGCGCCGCCGGTGTCGGCATCGGCACCGTCTACCGGCACTTCCCCGACCGGGCGACGCTCGTGCGCGCCGTGATCGCCGACCGCCTCGCGCACGTCGGCGGGCTCGTCACGACGGCCCACGCAGGCCTCGCCGGGGACGACCCCGGGGCCGCCTGGGACGCGTTCCTCACCGGCGTGCTCGAGTCGGGGCTGCCGATGCTGGTGCCCGCCCTGGCTCCCCGGGCCCGCGACGCGGACGTGTTCACCCCCGAGCTCGTCGAGGAGCGCGCCCGCACCGCCACATCGGCGGCCGGCGTCGTCGGCGCCGCCCAGCAGCGCGGACTCGTGCGGCCGGACATCGGCGTGCCCGAGATCCTCCTCATGTTCGCCGCGGCCCTGCGCCCGCTGCCCGGGCTGCCCGACGCGCTCAACGCGGCGATGCTGGAACGCCGCGCGCCGCTGCTCCGTGCCGCGCTGCGTCCCGGCGGCGACCCGCTGCCCGGACACCCGGTGGGCGTCGAGGACCTGCTCACGGCCCTGACCCCCTGACCCGCCCCTCCCCCGCGCCGCTCCCTCTCCGCCCACGAGCCCGGTCCGGTCGAGAGGCCGGCACCCGGGGCGCGCCCCCGCTCGTGACCCCCGCCTGGTGGCCGCTCGGCGGGTCGGAGCGCGGGGACGCCCGGCGCGCGGGTGCGCGCGCAGCGCCGGGAGGCGCGGGGGTCGAGGGCCACGGGGCTGCCCGCGGCGGCGCGGTCAGGCCGGGAGGTCGGCCAGGAACGCGCGGACCAGCGCGGTGAACGCCGCCGGGTCGTCGAGCGGCAGCCCGTGCCCCGCGCCGGCCACGACGTGCACGCGACCCTCCGGCAGGTGCGCCGCGATCGCCTCGGTGTGCGCACGCCGCACGACGTCGTGCTCGCCGGCCGCCACCAGCACCGGGACGTCCACCCGCGCCAGCGCCCGCAGGGGGATGCGCGGGTGGCGGACCATCAGGTCGGTGACCTCGGCCCGCTCGCGCGCACGCGCGTCGACCAGCCCCCGCGCCCGCTGTGCCAGCCACGTCAGCGTGACCTGCGCGCGGGTGCGGCCCGACAGGCCGGCGGGATCGGTGTTCGCGCCGTACAGCACGAGCGAGCGCACCAGCGCCGGATGACGCAGGGCGAGCAGCAGCGCGACGTTGCCGCCGTCGGAGTAGCCGACGACGTCGACCGGGCCGGTGACCCGCAGCCCGCCGAGCACGTCCGCCACGTCGTCGGCCATGCGCGGGATCGTCAGCGGTCCGGTGCCGCGCGGCGACGTGCCGTGCGCCCGCGCGTCGGGGGCGATGACGCGGTGGTCGTCCGCCAGCCCTCCGGCCACCGGCGCCAGGGACCGGGCGTCCTCGCCGTTGCCGTGCAGCAGGACGAGCGGCGGGCCGTCCCCGCTGACGCGCACGTGCAGAGGCAGGTCGGTCACCCGTCCGACCGTACCCGCGGCCGGCCGGCCGGGCCGCACGCACCACCGCACCGGTGCAAGGTCCGGTGATGCCGCCACACAGACCTGGCACACCCGGCCGCGCGTGCCGGGCACGACGACGGGAGGACGCCGTGCGGACCGACGAGCCAGACCCGCGCCCGCTCCCGGCGGGCCGGACCACCACCGCCCGGGCGGTGCTGCCGCTCCTGGCGGCCGTGGCCCTCGTGGCGTCCGGGGGCTGCGCGGCGGGCGCGACCCGCAGCGAGACCTGCGTCGACTGGGTGTCCTTCCCGACGCCGGCGGACGCGGTGGCGGAGGCGGACGCCGTGGTGCGCACCTCCGGCCCGGCGGCCGCCTCGGGGACGGCGGAGCTGTTCGGCACCGACGCGACCGTGCACACGCTCGCGGTCGGGGCGGTGCTCGCGGGTTCAGGCGCGCGCGCCGGGGACGTCCTCGAGGTGGCGTCGACGCCGGCGACCTGCACGGGCGGGAGCCGCTACCCGGACGGCGACCCGCTGGACACCGCCGGGACGCTGCTCGTCCTGCTGGAGCGGGACGAGCAGACGGGCACCTGGCGGACCCTCACCCCCGCGCAGGGCGTGGTGGCCGCGCCGGACGACGCCGTGCCGGGCTCCTGGCCGGCGGGGACCACCGGCACGGGAGACGCCGGCCGCGCTCAGGGCTGAACGAGCGCGCCGGTCCGCACGCGCTCACACGCCGGGCGTCGACCCCCGCAGGACGACCTGGCCGGTCACGCGGATCGTCTCGGGTTCCCCGTCGGCGGGCGGCTCGAGCGCCAGCCGGACCGCCCGCGCGCCGATGTCCGCGAACGGCAGCCGCACCGTCGTCAGGCCCGGCATCGCGTCCCGCAGCAGGCCGACGTCCCCGTAGCCCGCGACCGCGACGTCGCCCGGCACGGACAGCCCGGCGTCGCGCGCCGCGGCGAGCGCCCCCGCGGCCATGACGTCGCTGACGGCGACCACCACCTGCGCGTCCACCCGGTCCTCGACGAGCTGGCGCATCCCCTCGTAGCCGCCGTCGCGGGAGAACGCCCCGCGGAGCACCACCGGCGGCGGGCACCCGAGCGCGGCGAGCGCGGCGACGGCGCCCGCGCTGCGGTCCGCCGCGAGCGTGTGGGTCTGCGGGCCGGCGAGGACGGCGAACCGACGGTAGCCCCGTCCGTGCAGGGCCGTCACCAGGTCGGACGCCCCCTCACGGTCCCCGACCACGACCGTCGGCACCCCGAACGCGGCGCGACCGACGGACGCGACGGCCCCGCCCACCGCGCGGAACGAGTCGACGGCGGCACGCACCGCCTGCTCCCCCGCGGGATCGGCCTGGCGCCCGCCGGCGAGCACGACCGCCCGCGCACGCTGGCGCCCCAGCAGGGCGACGAGCGCGGCCTCCCGGCCCGGCTCGTGCCGGGTCGACGTCAGGGTCACGCTCATCCCGGCGTCCTCCGCGGCGGCGACCACCCCCGACGCGAGCTCGGCGCAGGCCGGGTCGGCGATGTCCGGGACGACCAGCCCGAGTGCCGTCGTCCGGCCCCGCGCCATGGCCTGCGCGATGCCGTCGGGCGAGTAGCGCAACCGCGACGCCGCCTCGAGCACCCGCTCGCGGAGGTCCGCCCCCACGGTCCGGTTGGCGCTGCCGTTCAGGGCCCGGGACGCGGTCGCGAGCGACACGCCGGCCTGGCGGGCCACGTCGCTGAGCGTCACCTGTCCGGCCATGGCCGCAGGGTAGGCGCATTCCCGCGCGCGCCGAGGGTCGGATCTGGGTGGCAGGACCCAGGCCGCGGGCACCCGCCCCGCTCGGTCGGGCGGCCGGCCCGCGCAGGTCCAGGCACCCGTCCGGCAGGACGCGCCCGTCCGCCGCGGTCGCGTCCACCGACCGCACGACCGCACCGGGCACGAGGCGCGACGGCCGCTCGGCGCGCACCCGACCAGTACCGCCACGCCCGAGACGCGACGAGGGCCGGGCCCGCACCGTAGGAGGTGCGGACCCGGCCCTCGTCGAGGCGGGACCGGCGTCAGGCCGGCATGAGCCCCGTGCCGCTGTCGCCGGACGACGCGATCGGCGGTGCCGGCGGGACGTCCGTCCCCGAGCCCGGGGTGCCCGCGGAGTGCGCGCCGACGGCCACCGGCTCCTTCGGGCGCGGCCCGCGCGCCTCGCCGCGGAACGTGAACTCACCGAGGATCCCCTCGCCGTGCGCGTCCACGACCACCTGCTGGCCCGCGTGCAGCTCCCCGAACAGGATCTTCTCGGACAGCGCGTCCTCGATCTCCCGCTGGATCGCGCGGCGCAGCGGCCGGGCGCCCAGGACCGGGTCGTAGCCCTTCTCCGAGAGCAGCTTCTTGGCCGCCTCGGTCAGCTCGATGCCCATGTCCTTGTCCCGCAGGCGGGCGTCGAGCTTCGCGATCATCAGGTCGACGATCGCGAAGATCTCCGTCTGCGACAGCTGCGGGAACACGACCACGTCGTCGACGCGGTTGAGGAACTCCGGACGGAAGTGCGTCTTGAGCTCGTCGTTGACCTTGGCCTTCATCCGCTCGTAGGACGTCGACAGGTCGCCGCCGGCCTGGAACCCGGTCTGCACGCCCTTGGCGATGTCCCGGGTGCCGAGGTTGGTGGTCATGATGATCACGGTGTTCTTGAAGTCGACCACCCGACCCTGCGAGTCGGTCAGGCGACCGTCCTCGAGGATCTGCAGCAGCGAGTTGAAGATGTCCGCGTGCGCCTTCTCGACCTCGTCGAACAGCACGACCGAGAACGGACGACGCCGCACCTTCTCCGTGAGCTGGCCGCCCTCGTCGTACCCGACGTAGCCGGGGGGCGAGCCGAACAGCCGCGAGACGGTGTGCTTCTCCGAGAACTCGGACATGTCGAGCTGGATCAGCGCGTCCTCGTCCCCGAACAGGAACTCGGCGAGCGCCTTGGCCAGCTCGGTCTTCCCGACGCCGGTGGGGCCGGCGAAGATGAACGACCCACCGGGACGCTTCGGGTCCTTCAGACCCGCACGCGTGCGGCGGATGGCCTGCGAGAGCGCCTTGATGGCCGCCTCCTGGCCGACGACCCGCTTGTGCAGCTCGTCCTCCATCTTGAGCAGCCGGCTCGACTCCTCCTCGGTGAGCTTGAACACCGGGATACCGGTGGCCAGCGCCAGCACCTCGGCGATGAGCTCCTCGTCGACCTCGGCGACCGCGTCCAGGTCGCCCGACTTCCAGGCCTTCTCCTTCTCCTGGCGCTTGAGGCCGAGCTGCTTCTCCTGGTCGCGCAGCCGCGCGGCCTTCTCGAAGTCCTGCTCGTCGATCGCCGACTCCTTGTCGCGGCGGGTCTCGGCGATCTGCTCGTCGAGCTCGCGCAGCTCCGGCGGGGCCGTCATGCGGCGGATGCGCAGGCGGGCGCCGGCCTCGTCGACCAGGTCGATCGCCTTGTCCGGCAGGAACCGGTCGTTGACGTACCGGTCGGCCAGGGTCGCCGCAGCCACGAGGGCCCCGTCGGTGATGGAGACGCGGTGGTGCGCCTCGTACCGGTCGCGCAGGCCCTTGAGGATCTCGATGGCGTGCTGGAGGTTCGGCTCGGAGACCTGGATGGGCTGGAACCGGCGCTCGAGGGCCGGGTCCTTCTCCACGTACTTGCGGTACTCGTCCAGGGTCGTCGCGCCGACGGTCTGCAGCTCGCCGCGGGCCAGCATCGGCTTGAGGATGCTCGCGGCGTCGATCGCGCCCTCGGCGGCACCCGCACCCACGAGGGTGTGGATCTCGTCGATGAACAGGATGATGTCGCCGCGCGTGCGGATCTCCTTGAGCACCTTCTTCAGGCGCTCCTCGAAGTCACCGCGGTACCGGGAACCGGCGACCAGGGCGCCGAGGTCGAGCGTGTAGAGCTGCTTGTCCTTCAGCGTCTCCGGCACGTCGCCCCGGACGATGTCCTGGGCGAGGCCCTCGACGACCGCCGTCTTGCCGACGCCGGGCTCGCCGATCAGCACCGGGTTGTTCTTGGTGCGGCGGGACAGCACCTGCATGACCCGCTCGATCTCCTTCTCGCGCCCGATGACCGGGTCGAGCTTGCCCTCGCGCGCGGCCTGCGTGAGGTTGCGTCCGAACTGGTCGAGGACGGCCGAGCCCGAGGGCTGACCCTCCTGCGGGCCGCCGGCCGAGACCGGCTCCTTGCCCTGGTAGCCGGACAGCAGCTGGATGACCTGCTGGCGGACGCGGTTCAGGTCCGCGCCGAGCTTGCCGAGCACCTGGGCCGCGACACCCTCGCCCTCGCGGATGAGACCGAGCAGGATGTGCTCGGTCCCGATGTAGTTGTGGCCGAGCTGCAGCGCCTCGCGCAGCGACAGCTCCAGCACCTTCTTGGCGCGCGGCGTGAACGGGATGTGCCCGCTGGGAGCCTGCTGGCCCTCGCCGATGATCTCCTGCACCTGGGCGCGCACCGCGTCGAGCGAGATGTTGAGCGACTCGAGCGCCTTGGCCGCGACACCCTCCCCCTCGTGGATGAGACCCAGGAGGATGTGCTCGGTGCCGATGTAGTTGTGGTTGAGCATCCGCGCCTCTTCCTGGGCGAGGACGACCACGCGACGGGCTCGGTCCGTGAATCTCTCGAACATGTGCACTCCTCACGAGCGGCGTGCTCGCCGCGCGACCCGGCCCGTTGACCCGGGGTCGACACGCACGACGAGTCGGCGTTGTTCGATGCTAACGGCGGGGTGTGTCGCGGGCGTCCCGTGTTCGCCCCTGGCGTGAAGGGGCCGCCCGGTGCGCGACCCGGCCACGGCGGCCGCCGTGCGGGTGAAGACCGGTCCCGGGCCCGGATCCGCCGTCACCCGTCCTGCGGTCGCACTGTCGCCCGAACGGGTCGTCTCGGCTCTTAACCGGTTTATCAGCACGGGTCCGGCCGATCAGCGAGGGCAGAGCGTTCCAGCAGGTGGGGCGCCCGAGCCCGAGGAGCGGGTCGATGACGACGGTGGCGGACAGCAGACGGGGATCGCGGATCAGGGACGGGCTCACCCGGTTCGGCTTCGCGACGAAGATCCTCCTGACGGTGGCGACCGCCGTCGTGGCCACCGTCGTGGTCGGCCTGGTCTCGGTGTCCTCCGTCCGGCACATGGCCGAGGCCTCGCACCGCATGTACGACGAGGACGTGCAGCTCACGGCGCTCGCCGGCGAGATGCGCTTCCAGATGGTCACCGCCCGGCAGAACACGATCGCGGCGCTGTACCAGCAGGTCGCGACCGGAGACGCGGAGATGATCGCGGGGTTCCAGGACGCGCGGGACGCCGCTCTGGAGCAGGTCGGTGAGCTCGCCGCCCAGTACGCCGGGCACCGTGGCCTGACCACCGAGCAGGCGGACACGGTCGCAGCCGTGCACGCGGACGTGCTGACCTACCAGCAGAAGATCGCCGACACGGCAGCGGCGCGGGCAGCGGGCGACGACGACCGCGCGCAGGCGCTGCAGACCGAGACGGCTCCGATCGGTCAGTCGGTGACCGACGGCATCGAGCGACTCGTCGACCTGCAGGTCACCTCGTCGAGGGCGGCGGACGAGTGGGCCGCCGAGCAGGCTCAGCAGCGCACCTGGCTCGTGCTCGGCTGCCTGGTGGCGGGGACGCTGCTGGCGGCAGCCGTGGCCGTGGTCGTGGCACGGAGGCTCAGCTCGAGGATGAGCAGCGTGCAGGCCGTCGCGGACGCCCTCGCCCACGGGGACCTGACGGTGCGCAGCGGTACGGGCGGCCGCGACGAGATCGGACGCACCGCCGCCTCGCTGGACAGGGCGACCGAGATCCTGCGCGGCACGGTCGCGGAGATCGTCCAGTCCTCGAACGACGTGGCCGGTGCGGCTCAGCAGCTCGCGGCGTCCTCCGCCCAGGTGGTCACCGGGTCCGACGAGACCTCGGCGCAGGCCGGGATCGTCGCAGCCGCGGCCGAGCAGGTGTCGCGGAACGTGCAGACCGTCGCCGCCGGCGCCGAGGAGATGGGTGCGAGCATCCGGGAGATCGCCCAGAACGCCACCCGGGCCGCCAAGGTCGCCGGCCGGGCGACCGACGCCGCCACACGGACGAACGAGCAGGTGGCGCGGCTCGGGACGTCGAGCACGGAGATCGGGAACGTCGTGAAGGTCATCACGAGCATCGCGGAGCAGACGAACCTGCTGGCCCTCAACGCGACGATCGAGGCCGCGCGAGCCGGCGAGTCCGGCAAGGGCTTCGCCGTCGTCGCCGGTGAGGTCAAGGAGCTCGCGCAGGAGACGGCGCGCGCCACGGAGGACATCGCGCGCCGCGTCGAGGCCATCCAGGGCGACACGACCGGCGCGGTCGCCGCGATCGGGGAGATCTCGCAGATCATCGCGTCGATCAACGACTACCAGCTCACGATCGCCTCCGCCGTGGAGGAGCAGACCGCGACCACCACGGAGATGTCCCGCTCGGTGTCGGAGGCGGCCGCCGGCTCCGGAGGGATCGCCACCAGCATCGTCGGCGTCGCCACGGCGTCCGCGTCGAACACGCAGGTGCTCGAGTCCATGCGGTCCTCGATCGACGACCTGGCCCGCGTCTCCACCGAGCTCCGCGCCCGCGCGTCGGGCTTCACGTACTGACCGGACGCGCTCGGCCGGTGGCCCTCGTCCCGGCAGACGGGGCCAGGACGAGGTAGGAGCCCTGACGGGAGGATCGAAGGGACCCCAGGGGTCGGCCACGCCACGGTTCCCGGCGTGGCCGACCGGGCGTCGGTCAGTACGTGAACTGCGCGACGCGCGCCCGGAGGTCCTCCGACATGCGCGCGAGCTCGCGGACGGCGCCGCCGACCTGCCCGACGATCTGCGAGGAGGACGCCGCGGCGGAGGCGACGCCCGTGATGTTCGTGGCGATCTCCCCCGAACCCGTCGCGGCCTCGGCCACCGAGCGGGACATCTCGTTCGTGGTCGCCGTCTGCTCCTCCACCGCCGACGCGATCGTCAGCTGGTAGTCGTTGATCGACGCGATGATCTGCGAGATCTCCCCGATCGCCGCCACCGCACCCGAGGTGTCGCCCTGGATCGCCTCCACCCGCCGGGCGATGTCCTCCGTCGCCTTCGCCGTCTCCTGCGCCAGCTCCTTGACCTCACCCGCCACGACCGCGAACCCCTTGCCCGCCTCCCCCGCACGCGCCGCCTCGATCGTCGCGTTCAACGCCAGCAGGTTCGTCTGCTCCGCGATCGACGTGATCACCTTCACCACGTTCCCGATCTCCTGACTCGAGACCCCGAGCCGCGACACCTGCTCGTTGGTGCTCGCCGCGACCTCGGTCGCCTGCCCGGCGACCTTCGCCGCCTGCGAGGAGTTCTGCGCGATCTCCCGGATCGAAGCCCCCATCTGCTCCGCACCGGCCGCCACCGTCTGCACGTTGCGCGACACCTGCTCGGCCGCAGCCGCCACCACACCCGCCTGCGCCGACGTCTCGTCCGTCCCGGCGGCGACCTCCGCGGACGCCGCGGACAGCTCCTCGGCGGCGGACGCCACGGTGTGCGCGGTCTCGACCACGCCCGCCATCGCCGCCCGCAGGCTGGTCTGCGCGGTCGCGAGCGCCGACGCCATCTCGCCGAGCTCGTCGCGGGTACGGACGTCGGGCACCAGGGTGAGGTCCCCGGTGGCCATCGCCTCGGCGGTCGCCCGGACGCGGCCGGCGGCGCGGGCCATCGACGAGGACGTCCGCAGCCCCAGGAGCAGCGCGAGCACGACACCCAGCGCGATGACCACCGCGGTCACGACGCGCCCCGTGCGGGCGGTCGACGCGGCGTCCTGCGTCGCGGCGACCGTCCGCTCGCGCAGCGAGTCCAGCAGCGACGTCGTCGCGTCGCCGATCGCGTAGTAGACGTCGTAGGCGTCGCCGGTGACGAGCGCGTCACCGGCGTCGAGCGACTCCGGGGTGTCCTCGCGGTACGTCTCGACGACGCGGTCGTCCGCCGCGAAGAAGTCGTCCCAGAGCGAGGCGATGTCGGAGAACGTCGCCCGCTCGGAGGCCGTCAGGTCGTCGGTGTCGACCGCCGCGAGCGTGTCGCGCAGACGCTGCGCGGACTCGAGGTAGCCGGCACGGTTCGGGTTCGCGTCGGCGACAGCCTCGGGGCCGCCGATCCGACGCGTGTCCCAGGCGTACGCCACCTGCCAGCCGGAGACGTCGGAGTTCATGGTGCGGACCTCCCCGACCTGGGTCGAGACCTCCTGCAGGTGCGCCAGCCGCTCGTTCGCCTCGGAGACGCCGCCGAGCGCCACCTGTGAGACGACTCCCGCGGCGACGGCCGTGGCCGCCCCGATCGCCGCCACGCCCAGCACCTTCGCCCGGACCCCCGTCCACCGCCGCGATCCCGACGCCGACGATCCCGCTGCTGCTGCCATGTCACGTCCTCCACCGTGTCGTCCCCCCGCGTGCGGCCGATCGGCTCACGGGGCGCCCACCTGAGCCGTCCGGCGCGCGGCGTCCGCCACACCCCCGCAGCCCGCCCGGCAGCCCGCCCGGACGCCTCGACCCGCGGGTGCAGCGGACGTCGGCGACCTTGGGACACTGGACCCGTGACGACCTCCACCACCGCGCCCGTGACCGACCCTCCCGCGCTGCCCCCGGGCCTCGACATCCGGCTGGTCGTGTCCGACATGGACGGGTCGCTGCTCGACGAGCAGGGCCGCGTGCCGGACTCGTTCTGGCCGGTGCTGGACGAGCTGGAGCGCCGGGGCATCGAGTTCTGCCCGGCGAGCGGGCGGCAGTACGCGAACCTGCGCGAGCTGTTCCGGCCGCACGGCCGCGACCTGGTGTGCATCGCCGAGAACGGGGCGTACGTGGGCCAGGGCGACGTCGCGCTGTCCGCCGACCCGCTGCCCGGGGACGAGGTGCCGGGGATCGTGGGACGGGTGCGCGACCTCACCGCGGCGGGGCGTGACGTCGGGATGGTGCTGTGCGGCCGGCGCGCCGGGTACGTCGAGCGGGGCGACGGCCCGTTCTTCGCGCACGCCGCGCGGCACTACGCGTGGCTGGAGCAGGTGGACGACCTGACCGCCGTCGAGGACGAGGTGCTGAAGATCGCGGTGTTCGACTTCGGCTCCGTCGAGGACGCCACCGCGCCGGCGTTCGCGGACCTGGAGCCGCGGCTGCGGGTGCTCGTGTCGGGGCAGCACTGGCTCGACGTGATGAACCCGGACGCGGACAAGGGCCACGCGCTGCGACGGGTCCAGGAGCGGCTCGGCGTCACCGCCGCCCAGACGATGGCGTTCGGGGACTACCTGAACGACGCGGGCCTGCTGGACGCCGCGCAGTGGTCGTTCGCGATGGACAACGCGCACCCCGACGTGCGGGCCCGGGCTCGGGACGTCGTGCCGTCGAACGCCCGCCACGGCGTGGTCCGCACGCTGGAGGCGCTGCTCGCCGCGACGCCCGGGGCTGACCGCCAGGCCGTCCGGGGCTGACCGCTACCAGGGGTGCAGCGACGGGGCCTCGCCCGGGAACTGCTCGAACACGGCCCGCTCCCCGGCGGTGAACGCACGCGGCGCGTGGGTCTCACGGTCCAGCTGCACCATGCGGGAGCGGGCGCTCAGGTAGACGACGGGGTCGGCGCCGTCGGGGTCGAGCACCTCGTAGCCGAAGTCCACCGACGACCGCCCGATGCGGGGCACCCAGACGTCGACGGCCACGGGCGCCGGGCGGAAGGACAACGGCGCCCGGTACTCGATCTCGTGCTTGACGACCACCAGCAGCGAGTCGGTGGGCCGGCCCGCGGGGTCGACGCCCATCGAGGGGAACAGCGCGAACCGCGCGTCGTCGAGGAACCGCAGGTAGGCGGCGTTGTTGACGTGCGCGAACAGGTCGACATCGGACCAGCGGACCTGCATGGTCACGCGACCGCGCCGGCCGTCGGGGGACGTGGTGGCGAGGGTGTCGGTCACCCCGTCAGCGTAGGTCCGCCCGTCCGCTCAGCCGTCCTGCGCCGCGGACGCCGCCCCCACCGCCACCCGGACCCCGGCACCCGCGCCTCCCCGCCGAGCCCGGGGTGCCGGTCCCGCAGCACCCCGAACGCCTCGTGCGCGACCTCGACCGTGCGCGCGACGTCGGCGGACGTCAGCGCGGCGTCCACGACGTGGTTGTGGTGGGACGTCACCCCGCGCCGCACGCACTCGGCGATCCACTCCTGGTGCAGCACCAGCGAGTCGTCCTCGGCGAGCCGCAGGACGAGCAGCACCGGGGAGTCGAGCTCGCGCAGCTGGGTGGTCGTCGCGATGCCCGCGGCGAACGGCACGGCGCTCATCCAGTCACGAACGCGGCGGCGCGGGGATCGGTGTCAGTGAGCACCGACGTCCTCCCGGTCGGGGTCGGGGGCGACGTCGTCCGGCTCCGCGAGCGCGGCCACGGACCTCGCGGCGAACCGGGCGCTGCGGAGCGCGGCGGCGGTGTCGCGGTCGGCGAGCCAGGTGGTGGTGAGCCCGTCGGTCATCATCACGAGCGCCCGGGCCGCGTCGTCGAGCGGCACGGTCCACCGGCTGCCGGTGGTGCGCGCGGCGGTGGTGAGGCTGGCGCACGCGGCCTCCCGGTACACGTCGTACTGCGCGACGAGCGCGGCGCGCTGCCCGGGGACCCGCATGGCGTACAGCGCGACCTCCAGCAGCGCGCGCTCCCGCTCCGGGTCGGCCGCGAGCAGCTCGACGTAGCGCTCGAGCCCGTCGCGGACGACCTCCTCGAGCGAGCGCGGGTCGGTGCCGGCCGGAGCGCCCTCCAGCGGCAGCAGGCCGGCCTCGGCGGCGCGACGCTCCTGGGCGGTGACGCGCGCGATCACCGCCTCCAGCAGGTGGTCGCGGGAGGGGAACGCGTAGTGGAGGCTCGCGAGCGACATCCCGGCCTCCGCGACGACGGCGCGCGTCGTCGCCCCCGCCACGCCATCCCGCGCGATCACGCGCACGGCGGCGTCCACGAGCGCGTGACGACGGTCCTCCACGGCCATCCGCGCCATGTCACTCCCCCGTCAGCCGGCCGGCGACCCGCAGCACGAGCCGCCGCGGCAGCGCCCCCGCCAGCGCGGCGGCGACGGCGTTCCGCCGCCCGGCGACGACGGACGGCGGCGGGTCCCGGCGGTCGAGCGCCCGGAACGCGACGTCGACCACCTGCGCGACCGTCAGGACCTGGCCGACGCGGAACCGGTCGGAGCCGGCGACCTCGAAGAACTCGGTCTCGGTGGGTCCAGGCGCCAGCGACAGCACCCGCAGCGCCGTGCCGCGGTGCTCCTGCCAGATGGCCTCCGTCAGCGACCGGACGTACGCCTTGGTCGCGGCGTACACCGCGAAGGACGGGCCGGGCTGGTACGCGGCGGTGCTGGCGACGTTGACGAGGACGCCGGCCGGTGCCGCGACGAGGTCCGGCAGCAGCAGCCGGGACAGCACCGTCAGCGCCACGACGTTGACCTGCACCTCCGCCGCGATCCGCGCGGGGTCCTCCGTCGCGAACGGCCCGTACGTGCCGAAGCCGGCGCTGTTGACGAGGGCGTCGGCGCGCAGGCCACGCCGACGCAGGCCGGCCGCCACCTCGGCCGGGCCGCCCGGGTCCGCGAGGTCGACCGGCAGCACGGTCACGCTGACGCCGTGCTCGGCGGCCAGCGCGTCCCCGAGCACGGTCAGCCGGTCCTCGCGGCGGGCGACCAGGACCAGGTCGTGCCCGCGGGCGGCGAAGCGGCGGGCGAACTCCTCGCCGATGCCGGAGGACGCCCCGGTGACGACGGCGACGGGACGGGCTGCGGTGGTGATGGCGGTCTCCTCGTGCGGGGCGCCGGTGGTCCGGCGACTGGAGTGGGTCGATCGACCCACAGCCGACTCTCGCACCGCACCCGACCGCGCGGAAGCCCGCGCGACCAGGTTTCACGTCCTGCTCACACGCCGCGCACCGGATGTCAGCGCGACGTGAGCGCCACGTGAGCGGCGGCGCGCACGCTCGGTCCGTCACCACAAGGAGGACCACCATGACCACATCCACCAGGGGAGCCTGGGCCGTCGAGGCGCACGGCCTCGTCAAGACGTTCGGCGACAACCGCGCCGTCGACGGCATCGACCTGCGCATCCGCACCGGCGCCGTCTACGGGTTCCTCGGGCCGAACGGAGCCGGCAAGACCACCACGATCCGGATGCTCGCCACGCTGCTGCGCCCGGACGGCGGCCGCGCCACCGTCTTCGGCCGGGACGTCGCCCGCGAGCCGCAGGCCGTGCGCTCGCTCATCGGCGTCACCGGCCAGTACGCGTCCGTGGACGAGAGCCTGTCCGCCACCGAGAACCTCGTGCTGTTCGCGCGGCTGCTCGGGCTGTCCCGGCGCGACGCGCGCACGGTGTCCGCCGCACTGCTCGACGAGTTCGGGCTCGCGGAGGCCGCCGCCCGGCCGCTCAAGAACTTCTCCGGCGGCATGCGGCGCCGCCTCGACCTCGCGGCCTCGCTGATCGCGCAGCCCCCGCTCATCTTCCTCGACGAGCCGACCACCGGGCTCGACCCGCGCACCCGGCTCCAGATGTGGGAGACCGTGCGGCGGCTCGTCGCGGGCGGCTCCACGGTCCTGCTCACCACGCAGTACCTCGACGAGGCCGACCAGCTCGCGGACCGCATCGCCGTCATCGACCGCGGCCGGCTCGTCGCCGAGGGCACCGGGGCGGAGCTGAAGGACTCGGTCGGCACCGCCCG
Source organism: Cellulomonas sp. C5510 (assembly GCF_019797765.1). Classification (NCBI taxonomy): domain Bacteria; kingdom Bacillati; phylum Actinomycetota; class Actinomycetes; order Micrococcales; family Cellulomonadaceae; genus Cellulomonas; species Cellulomonas sp. C5510. Next base: position 270,753 of record NZ_CP081862.1, on the reverse strand, counting down.
CCTGCAGGTCGGGCTCGCCGACCCGGACGACGAGGCCGAGGTGCTGCGCCTCGCCCGCCAGGTGCTCGGCGTCGAGCCGGCCCGCACCCCCGACGGGCGGCTCTCGGCGCCCGTCACGACCGCCGACGCCGCGGGCGACCTGCTGGTCGCGCTGCGCTCCGCCGGCATCCCGCTGCGCGACGTCGCCGTGCAGCAGCCCACGCTCGACGAGGTCTTCCTCACGCTGACCGGGCACGCCGCCGAGGCGCCCGCCGGCGCGGACGGCACCGAGCCCCGCACCCTCCAGGAGGCCCGCGCATGACCACCCTCACCCCCGCCCGGCCCGCCGTCGACCCGCAGGCGCTGGCCCGCGACGCCGGCAGCGTCGTCCCGCTCGGGACCGCCGTCCGGCAGTCGCTCACGATGGGCTGGCGCGGCCTGCTGAAGATCCGCCGCACGCCCGAGCAGCTCGTCGACGTGACGCTGCAGCCCATCCTGTTCACGCTGATGTTCACGTACATCTTCGGCGGCGCGATCGCCGGGGACGTCCAGGCCTACCTGCCGTTCTTCATCCCCGGCATCCTCGTGCAGACCGTCATCACCACCTCCGTGGTCACGGGCGTGCAGCTGCGCGAGGACATGGACAAGGGCGTGTTCGACCGGTTCCGCTCGCTGCCGATCGCCCGCATCGCGCCGCTGGCCGGCGCGCTGCTGGCCGACACGGTGCGCTACGCGATCGCCACGGTGCTGACGTTCGTGATGGGCCTCGTCATGGGCTGGCGTCCCGACGGCGGCGCGGTCGGGGTCGTCACCGCCGGGCTGCTCGTCGTCGTCAGCGCCTGGTCGCTGTCCTGGATCTTCGCGTTCTTCGGCGTCGTCGCCCGCTCCGCCACAGCCGTCCAGGGCATCTCGATGCTCGTGCTGTTCCCGCTGACGTTCGCGTCCAACGCGTTCGTGCCGGCCGACACGATGCCGTCGTGGCTGCGCTCCTTCGTCACGGTGAACCCCGTGTCCCACCTGGTGACCGCTGCGCGCGACCTCACCACCGGCACGGGGATCACGGCCGACGCCGGGTGGGCGCTGCTGGGCGCCGCCGCCGTGGTCGCGGTCTTCGCACCGCTCACCGTGCGGGCGTACATGCGGCGGGCCTGAGCGGCGCCGCGGGCCGGGGTCGTGGGCGGCGTCGCGCGCGGGCGTCGCGCGCGGGCGTCGCGCGCTGGCGACGGGATCGGGCGACGGGATCGGGCGTCGGGCGCGGCAGGCTCAGCGCACGTCGGCGTCGACCGCGGACCCCGGGCCGGGCCCTCCCCCCGGCCCCGCGCCGCCCCCGGCCCGCAGCAGCTCCACGGCCCGGACCGCGTCCGCGCCGTGCGGCATCGCAGCCGCGCGCTCCCAGGCCGCGGCCACGGCCCGCTCGCCGTACACCGCGACAGCGCGCTCCCGGTGCAGGTCGGTGCGGGCCGCCGGGAAGTCCTGGCGGGGCCCCATGCGCGCGGCCACGGCCAGCAGCTCCAGGCCCGTCGGGTCTCCGGGGTCCGTCGCCACCCGCCACGTCGCGACGCCGAGCAGGGCCGTGCCGAGCACCGGGCGGTCCGTGAACCCCGCCGGGGCGATCTCGAGCCCCGCGACGCGCTGCGCGACGCCCGCGAGCGCCGGGTGACCCGCACGCCCCTCGAGCACGTGGGCGGCGAGGCAGATGCCCGTGGCGACGAGCAGCCACGGGTCCCCCGGACGCAGGCCGCCGACGTGCCCGAGCACCGCGCGGAAGCGGGCGAGCGCGCGGTCGACGTCGCGCCGCCCACGCCACGCCTCCGCGATGCCGAGGCCCGAGACGAGCTCGGCGTCCCGGACGTCCACCACGGAGCGGGCGACGAGCTCGAACACCCGCTCGGCCTCGTCCCACTCGCCGAGCACGAGCAGCGTCATCGCGAACGACTGCTCCAGCCCGTCGGACAGCGCCGTCAGCAGCGGGTCGCGGTGCGCGATCCGGGGGTCAGCGAGTGCCGTCCGCGCGGCGGCCACCCAGTCGAGGGCCTCCTGCGGGCGCAGGAGCTGGGCGTAGCCACCGGCCAGCGTCACGGCCCCCATCGCCCGGGTCCAGGGGTCGTCGGTGTCCACCGCCAGGTCGTACCCCTCGCGGGAGTACGCGACCGAGGCCTCCAGGTCCCCCTCGTTCTCGGCGACCGTCCACGACACCAGCAGCGCGAGCCGCCGGGCCCCGAGGTCGTCGGACGCGCGGGCGCGGGCCAGCACCCCGGCGACGGCCGCGCCGTCGTGGAACCGCTCGACCAGGTCGACCAGCAGCCGGGCCGGCGGGCGCAGGTCCGCCCCGACGGCCGCACGGCGCAGCCGCACCCGGGCGGTCACGCCGGCCCGGGCGTCCCCGAACAGCAGCTCGGTGCCGGCCAGCAGCGCGAGCCCGATCACCGCCGCCTCGGACTGGGCCTCGGGCCGCCACCGGGCGCTCGCCGCGAGCGCCCCGGCGGACACGTCCTTGACCTCCGCGTGCGCCCCCTGCGCCATCCACCGCAGGGCCACCACGGCGTACAGCGGCAGCACCGCGTCCGGGCGCTCGGTGCCGACCGCGAGCTCCCGGCGCAGCACGGCGACCAGGTTGTCGTGCTCGGCCTCGCCCACCGGGTCCAGCAGCAGCCGCTCCGGGCTGCCCGCGTCCCGCACGATCCGGGCGGCCAGGTCCTTGGCCCAGTCGAGCACGAGGTCGCGCACCCGGGCCTCCTCACCGACCTCGAGCACCTCGCGGCGGCCGAACTCCCGGACGGTCTCCAGCATGCGGTAGCGCACCGCGCCGGTCCGGGCGTCCTCCTCGACCCGCAGCAGCGACTGCGCCACCAGCGCGTCGAGGTCGTCGAGCACCCGGCTCTCGTGCGGTCCCCCGGCCGCCAGCACCACCGCCGCGTCCACCCCGAAGCCGTCGGGCAGCACCGCCACCCGACGCGCGAGCGTGCGCTGCGCTCCGTCAGCAGGTCCCACGACCACGCGATGACGGCGCGCAGCGTCCGGTGCCGCTCGGGCGCCCCCGCCGCGCCGGTGACCAGCAGCGCGAAGCGGTCCGACAGCCGCCGCTCCACCTCCACGACCGTCAGCGACCGGGTACGGGCCGCCGCGAGCTCGATCGCCAGCGGCAGGCCGTCCAGGCGGCGGCAGAGCCGCTCCACCACATCGGTCGGCAGGCTCACGCCCGGCCGCACCGCGGTCGCGCGCTCGGTGAACAGCCGGACCGCCGGGCCGGGCGCGCCGTCGGGCTCCCGGGCGGGCAGCGGCGCCAGCGGGTGCACACGCTCCCCGCGGACCCCCAGCGGCGAGCGGCTGGTCGTGAGCACCTGCAGCGACGGCAGCGCTGCGACGACCTCCGCCACCCAGGTCGCCGCGCCGTCGAGGACGTGCTCGCAGTTGTCGAGCACCAGCAGCGTCGGCTGCTCGCCGAGGCGGTCGAGCACCCGCTCGGACAGCGGCCGGGACCGGACGTCCGCGACGCCGCGCCGGGTCGTCGGGTCGGGCAGCTGGAGAGCCGCCGCGAGCGCGGGCAGCACGTCCGCGTCGTCCCGCACGCCCGCCAGCTCGGCGACGTGCACCACGGGGAAGCGGCCCGCGGCGCGGCGTGCGACCTCCTGCACGAGCCGCGTCTTGCCGAGCCCACCCGTGCCGAGCACCGTGACCACCGGGGCGGTGCGGAGCAGCTCCTCGACCGCGCGGACGTCGCCGTCGCGGCCGATCAGCGCGGTCGGGGCGACGCGCAGCCCGGGAGGTCCGGGACGCGTCGGCGGCGGGTCGACGGCGGGACGCGCGGGCGGGCTGCCCGCCGGGCGCGTGACGCCGGGTCCGCGGGGCCCCGTCCGGTCCGCCGGTGGGGGGTCCGGGCGGGATCCCGGGCCGGCCCCCGCCCGGGGGGACGCGGCCGACAGCAGCTCGAGGTGGTACGCCGCGACCTCCGCGGAGGGGTCCGTGCCGAGGGTGTCACGCAGCTGCTCGCGGTAGCGGGCGAAGGCCGCGACGGCCTCCGACGTGCGCCCGGCGGCGTGCAGCGCCCGGAGCAGCAGCAGGTGGGCCGTGTCGTCCAGGGGCGCGAGGGCGACGAGGTCCTCGGCCGCCCGGACCGCGCCCTCGGCGGCGGCACGGTCCGCCGGCCCGTCGAGCAGAGCGGCCGTCCGGACCCTCAGCAGCTGCCGGCGGGCGGCGTCCGCCCGCGTGCGCAGCGCCGTGACCACCGCACCCGCGGGGGCGCCGGTCCCCGGCTCGCCGTCCCAGAGCTCCAGCGCGGCCCCGGCCGTCCGCGCGGCACCGTCCGGGTCGCCGGCGGCCAGCAGCGTGCGCGCCTCCTCCGCCGCCGCGGTCGCACGGCCCAAGTCCACCCGCTCGGGCGGCACCCCGAGGGCGTAGCCGACGGCGGTCGAGGCCACGAGCCCGGCGTGGTGCGCCCCGCGGAGCCGCGACACGAGCGTCTGCAGCGCGGCACGCCCCGACGCGGGCGGCGCGTCCGGCCACGTCTCCTCGATCGCGCGGGCGGTGCTCAGCCCGCGCGGTTCGAGGGCGAGGGCGACCAGCAGGTTCGCGCCGAGGCCCGACACCGGCAGCAGCTCCGCGCCGTCGGGCGAGGCGGCCCGGACCTGGCCGAGGACGGTCAGGTCCAGCGGCAGGGGCGCGCGACCGGGCACCGCGGCAGTCTAGGTCGCCCACCCCCGGCCCACGCCCACACGCACCCCCGGGCCCGCGCGCCCCCCGGCCCGCGTGCACTCCCCCGGCCCGCGCGCACCCCACCTCCCGGCCCGCGCGCACCGAGATGCCAGGACACGCCCGGGCCGGGCCCGAACCTCGGGCGTGTCCTGGCATCTCGACGCATGCGGGTGGACGCGGGGTGCGCGGGTAGGGCGGGTGCGCGGGTAGGGCGGGTGCGCGGGTAGGGCGGGTGCGCGGGTGGGGCGGTCAGCGGGAGGCGCAGGCCACGCAGGTGCGCGCGGCCGGGAGGGCGCGCAGCCGTTCGACCGGGATCGGCTGCCCGCACCGCTCGCACGTGCCGTACGTCCCGCGGTCCAGCCGGTCGAGCGCGGCGTCCACCTCGGCGATCCGCTCCCGCATGTCGTGCGTCAGCGCGTCGAGCATCCGGCGCTCGTAGGCGATCGTCGAGCCCTCCGGGTCGTGCTCGTCGTCCGTGACGGACTCGCGGGCGGCCGCCACGACGGCCTCCCGCTCGGCGCCCGTCCCCGCGAGGCGCGCCACCGCCTCGCGTCGGCGCTCCCGCAGCACCGCCGCGACCTCGTCCCGGTCGAGCGTCTCTGCCATCCGTCGAGTATCCGCCCCCGGCGCCACGCCGGCACAGGGACGGACGGCACCGCGTCGCAGGGCCTCCCGCCGGGGCTGCCGGCCCGCCGTCCGGCCCGCGTGCGGCCGGCCCCCGGCGTCACCGGCCCGCGGCGTCACCGGCCCGACACACACGCGACCTAGCCTGCGGGCATGCCCGTGGCCGCCCCGCACGCCCTCACCGTCCCCGCCTCCGGGATCCGCCGCGTCCTGGAGCTCGCGTGGACCGTGCCGGACGCGGTCGTGCTCTGCGTGGGGGAGCCGGACCTGCCGACCGCGCCGCACGTGCTGGCCGCCGCGCGCGACGCCCTCGACCGCGACGACACCCGGTACACGCCCAACGGCGGCATCCCGGAGCTGCGCGACGCCCTCGCCGCGTGGCTGGACCCGCAGCACGCGCCGCCGGTCCGCCGTGACGACGTGTGGGTCACGGCCGGCGGCGCGCAGGCTCTCCACCTCGGGCTCAGCCTCACGGTCGGGGCCGGCGACGGCGTGCTGGTACCCGATCCCGGCTACCCGCCGTTCTCGATGGCGACCCGGCTGCTCCAGGCCGAGCCGCAGCCGTACGTGCTGCGCGCCGAGGACGGGTTCCTGCCCGACCCGGCCGTGGTCGAGGCGGCCGTGACCGACCGCACCCGGGTGCTGCTGCTGAACTCGCCGTCCAACCCGCTGGGCACGACCCTGCCGGCGGACCTCCTGGCGGAGCTCGTGGGCGTCGCGCGTCGGCACGACCTGTGGGTGCTGTCCGACGAGTGCTACGCCGCGTTCCCGGGCGACGCGCCGCACGTCCCGGCCGCGCGGTTCGACACGGACGGTCGCGTGCTGACGGTGCACACGTTCTCGAAGACCCACGCGATGACCGGTTTCCGGGTCGGCGCGCTCGTGGTGCCCGACCTGCTCGCCCCGCTGCTGCCGCACGTGCAGGAGGCCGTCGTGTCGTGCGTGAACACCCCCGCGCAGTACGCGGCACTCGCCGCGCTGACGGGCCCGCAGGACGCCGTCGAGCACGCCCGGCGCACCTACCGCGAGCACCGCGCCCTGGCGACCGCCGTCCTGGACGAGCGCGGCATCCCGTGGCTCGGGGCGACGGGCGGGCTGTACCTGTGGGCGGACGTCTCCCACGCCAGCGGCGGTGACGTGGCGGCGTGGGCGGAGGACCTCGTGCGGCAGGAGGGCGTGGCGGTCGCGCCGGGCTCGGCGTTCGGCACGGCCGGCGAGGGCTGGGCGCGGATCTCGCTCACCGCCGGCGCGGACGACCTGCGCCGGGGGCTGTCCCGCCTGCCTGCCCGCGTCCGGCGCGAGCCCGTCTGACGGCCCCGGGCCCCGGGCCCGTCACGACCGCGCTCAGGGCGTCGCCAGCGCGTCCTCGAAGACCGCCAGCACCGCGGGCGAGAGCAGCACGAACCGGACGAGGTCCACCGCGCCGTCGTGCTCGGCCGCCCAGGCCCGCACCGCCCGGGTCGCCTCACGTGCCACAGCCCCCGCCGGCCACCCGTAGACCCCGGCGCTCACCGCCGGGAACGCCACGGTCCGCGCGCCGAGCCCCGCCGCCACGTCGAGCGACCGCGTGAAGCAGGACCGCAGCAGCGCCGGGTCGCGCTGCCCGGCCCGCGCGTCCGGCCCGACGGTGTGCACCACCCAGCGCGCGGGGAGCCGCCCCGCGCCGGTCGCGACGGCGGAGCCCGTGGGCAGCCCGTCCGGCAGCGTCGTGCGTCGCAGCTCCCGGCAGGCGGCGAGCAGCTCCGGCCCGGCGGCGGCGTGCAGCGCCCCGTCGACACCACCGCCGCCCAGCAGGGACGAGTTCGCCGCGTTGACGACGACGTCGACGTCCTGGGTGGTGATGTCCCCGGGCACGGCCTCGATGCGCATGCCCCCATCGTCGCGCGGACGACCGCAGGTGCGCCTACCGTGGCGGCACAGCGAGGAGGTCGCGATGACGGAGTCCAGCCACCCGGTCCACGACGGCCGGGACGACGTGCCCGAGCTCGAGGTCGACGAGACGGTGCCGCCCCGCCCGGAGGAGGAGGTCGCCGACGTGGCGCGCGCCACGCCCGACCCGGCGGGTCACGGCGGCCCGGTGCCGGGCGCCGGCGACGAGACCCGCGTCCGCCCCTGACCCCGGCGCCCCGGTCCCGGGACCCCGACGGCACCGGGGCGCCGGGGCCCGGCCGCGGTGCGGCACCGCGCGACCCCCGCGGCGGTGCGGCATGCTGGCGGGGTGCGGCTCCGGCGGGTGGACGAGGACGACTGGCAGGTCGTCCGCGACGTGCGCCTGCGCGCCCTGCGGGAGGACCCGGACGTGTTCGGGTCCTCGCTGGCCCGCGAGGAGATGTTCGCCGAGACGCACTGGCGCATGCGCCTGCGCGGCGCCGCGACCTGGGTGGTCGACGACGACGGCACACCCCGGGGCCTCGTCGGCATGATCCAGGAGCCGGGGTCGCCGACGTCCGACCGGCACGTGGTGCAGCTCTGGGTGGCGCCCGAGGTCCGGCGCCGGGGCCTCGGGTGGGCCCTGCTCGACGCGGTCCGGGAGGCCGCCCGCGCGGAGGGCGCGGCGACGGTGTCGCTCTGGGTCGTCGACGGCAACCACGCCGCCGGTGACCTCGTGGTGCGCGCGGGCTTCGTCCGTACGGGCGAGCGGCACGCCCCGGCACAGGGTCGCTCGGAGGAGCGGCTGGTGCTGCACCTGGGCTGAGGCGCCCGGGCCGACGGACCCGCGCTCAGCCCGCCGCGTCGGGGGCGGACTCCACCAGCAGCGTCACAGGTCCGTCGTTCACGAGCTCGACGGCCATGTCGGCACCGAACACCCCCGTCGCGACCGTCAGCCCCCGCGCGCGCAGGTCCGCGACGACGGCGTCCACGAGCGGTTCCGCGACGGGCCCGGGTGCCGCGGCGTTCCAGGTGGGCCGACGGCCCTTGCGGGTGTCGCCGTAGAGCGTGAACTGGCTGACCACCAGCACCGGGGCACCGACGTCGGCGGCGGAGCGCTCGTCCCGCAGGATCCGCAGCTCGGCGATCTTCCGCGCGACGTGCGCGACCTGGGCGGGTCCGTCCCCGGGGGTCACGCCGAGCAGGACGACGAGGCCCGGGCCCTCGAACGCACCGACGACCTCGCCCGCGACGGTCACCGAGGCGCGGGTCGCCCGCTGGACGACCGCCCTCACGCGCGCTGCCCGGACGGCGCCCCGGACCCCGGCTCGGCCACCGTCCCCGGCTCGGGCCCGAACGCCGCCACGACCGCTCCGACGGGCTCCCCGTGGCCGAGCACCGGCACGTCGCCCAGGGCGGCGAGCGCCTCGAGGTCCACCCCGGGGACGGTCTCGGCGCCGGCGACCCGCAGTGCGGCCGCGAGCACGGCGGGGCGCGGGCGGGCGCTGCCGTCCGCGACCTTGAACGCCAGCGCGCCCCCGCCCGGCAGCGCCGCCGCGTACACCCCGTCGGCGCCGTCCTTCGCGACCAGACCGGGGACGGCCCGCATCGCGCGCGTGACGTCGCGCCGCTCGCCGCCGACCAGCTCCGGGTGCTCCGTCATCGCGGCGGCGACCCGTGCGAGCGGGGACCCGGGTTCGGCGACCGGGGCGGCGGCGATGCGCGCGAACGCCCGCGCGAGCCCCGTCAGGGTCGTGGAGAACAGCGCGGCACCGCAGCCGTCGACCGTCACGTGCCACGCCTGGACGCCCGTGAGCTCCTCGACCGCCGCGCGGCACGCCACCTGCACCGGGTGGTCGGCCTCGCGGTAGCGCTCCGGCTCCCACTCGGGCTCGCCGGCGTGCGCCACGCAGGTCGCGAGCATCGCGGCGTGCTTGCCGGAGCAGTTCTGCGCGACGGGCTCGGGCCCGTGGCCGTCCCGACGCCAGGCGAACGCCGCGTCGGGGTCCAGCGGCGCGTCGGGCGTGTTGTCCAGGGCGGACTCGTCCAGCCCCGCGCCGAGCAGGATCTCCCGCACCACGCGCAGGTGCTCGGGGGTCCCGTCGTGGCTGGCGCACGCGAGCGCGAGGTGCGGGCCGTCCAGGTCGAGACCGGCGCGCAGCATCCCGACCGCCTGCAGCGGCTTCAGCGACGACCGCGCGAGCACCGTGACATCGGGGTCGCCGAGCGTCAGCCGGACGTCGCCCCCGGGACCCAGCACGACCAGGTGACCGGCGTGCACCGACTCGACGACGTCGCCGCGGACCACGCGGGCCAGCGGCACGGCCGCCGTGCCGACGTCACCGGTCGCCGCCGCGTGCGCGGCCGTGACGGACGCGGCCGAGCCGACGTCGTGCAGCCGGGCCGCGAGGTGCGGCCCCCCGGGGCGGGCCCCCGGCACGCTCACCACCCGCCGCGCGACGGACCGCCGCCGCCGCGACGACCCGAGTGCGGGCCGATGGCGGGGCGCACGTCGACCAGGTAGACGATCGCCGCCACGGCGCTGAGCAGGGCCAGGAACAGCGGGAACGCCCCGATGCCGAGCGGCGGGGGCACGGCGATGAACGCCACGACCGTGGCGACGCCCAGGATGATGGACCAGATCTGCTTGGTCTGCTTGCCGGCCGCGGCGAACGCCGACGCCGGCCGTCGGAGGGCGTCGACGAGCGCCCAGACCGCCAGCACGAGGATGACGAGGCTGAACGCGAGCAGCAGCAGAACCTGCGCGGAGGCGAAGATCACGCGCCGAGCCTACGGGGCGACGCGGGACGACGACGAGGTCAGATCTCCGGCAGCGTCTCGCGGGCGGTGCGGGCGTCCACACCGGCGGCCTCCAGCAGGTCCACGACGAGCGACCGCAGCAGCAGCACGAGGCTCTGGGCCTGCCAGTCGCCGGGCGTGAGCGTGAACGGGTCGAGCTCGGCCGCCAGGCGCAGCAGCTCCTCGCGGGTGCGCAGCGGCTCGGACCCGGTGCCGAGCGCGGCGGCGAGCGCGTCCGCGGCCAGCGCGACGCGGTCGACGGCGTCGGCCACCGCCGCGAGGTCGTGCGGCGGCTCGGCCTCGACCGTCGCGAGCGAGCGGCGAGCGAGGACGCGGGCGTTGCGCACGGCACGGTCGACCCGCACGGCGGACTGCCCGACCCACACGAGCTCCGCGCGGTGCCGCCTCCCGGCGGGCGAGACCCGCGCCAGGTCCCGGGCGGCGGTCGCCGCGTCCTGCCACTCGTCGAGCGCGGGCTGGGAGGCGCGCCCGCGGATCAGGGCGTCCTCGACGTCGGACGGCGTCCGGCCGCGCATCCCCCGGGCGAGCAGCCGGAGCATCGCGGCCAGCTCCTCGACCGCCGCGCGTCCCTGCGCCCGGGGCCGCCGACGCGGGTCGCTCGGTGTCAGCGCGGCGACGGCGAGCGCGACGGCACCGCCCACCAGGGCGTCCGTCCACCGGCCGACCGGCCCGCCCGACGCGCCGACCGCCGGCAGGCCGACGATGACGATCGCCTGGACGCCGGCCTGCGTGGTGAGCATCGGACCGCGGTCGAGGAACCGCGCGACCAGCGCCGCGACGCCGAGCACCAGCGCGACCTGCCACGGCCCCGTCCCGATGCCGTGGACCACCAGGTCCCCCAGCGCCACCCCGAGCGCGACGCCGACCGCGAGCTCGGCGACCCGCCGCAGGTCCCGGTCCGCGGTGAACCCGAGCGCGATCCACGCGCTCACGGGCGCGAAGAACGGCGCGCTGTGCCCGAGGACGTGGTAGCCGATCGCGTAGGCGACGCCCGCCGCGACGACCGCCTGCAGGACGGGGACGAAGGCGCTGCGCACCCGCGACCACCCCTGCCGGGCGCGCGCGGCGACCTGGACCCGGACCGAGGACGGCCCCCTGCCCCCGCTCACCGGGCGGTCACAGCATCGGGTGGCCGCCCAGACCGCGCGTGAGCGGCCCGTGCGGCTGGGGGCGGTCCGCGGTGACGCCCTCCCCCGGGACCACGACCTCCTGACCCGCGGTGACCGGCCCGCCGTCGCACTCGACGACGACGTCCGTGTCGACCGGCGCGGAGCGCTTCACCACCGCGAGCGCGACCGGGCCGAGCTCGTGGTGCCGCGCCACCGTGGTCACGTGCCCGATCTCCCGGCCGGGCTCGCCCGAGGTCAGCAGGTCGCCCAGGTCGCGCACCGCCGCGCCGGCCTCCGGCAGCAGGTGCCCGGAGCCGTCGAGGTGCAGCATGACCAGCCGGCGGGGCGGCCGGCCCAGGTTGTGGACGCGCGCGACCGTCTCCTGCCCGCGGTAGCACCCCTTGTGCAGGTGCACCGCGGTGCGCAGCCAGTCGAGCTCGTGCGGGATGGTGCGGTGGTCGACCTCGCGGCCCGCGCGCGGACGCCACGCCTCGACGCGCACCGCCTCGCTCGCCCACGTGCCGACCAGCGGCCAGCCCGCGGCCTCCCGTGCGCGCACGGCGTCGACGAGCCCGGTGCGCGGCACCAGGACCAGCCGCCACGCGCGGTCGGCACCCGGGTGCTGGTCGTCGGGCAGCCCGTAGCGCGTCCCGCCGGGCAGCGTCCGCGGCCACGGGTCGGCCCACGTGACGGGCTCGTCCGGACCGCCCTCGGCGGCCAGGGGTTCGCCGATCGCGGCCCACTCGTCGGTGACGTCCGCGACCTCGACCCGCAGCATGAACCGCATCCGGTCGAGCCACGCCGCCAGGCCCGGCGCTGTCTCGGAGACCAGCCACGTCGCCTCGCCGTCGTCGACGACCGCCGCCGCGTGCTCGATGTGGCCCTGCGGGCTGAGCACGAGCGTCTCCGTCGACGTGCGCGGCGCCAGCCCCTCGAGCTGCTGCGAGGAGATGGAGTGCAGCCACGACAGCCGGTCCGGGCCGGTCACCCGCACCACGCCGAGGTGGGACTGGTCGACCACGGCGCCGCCGCGCGTCAGGGCGCGCTGCTCCGCCGTCGGGTCGCCGTAGTGCCAGGCGACGCCGGCGTCCGGCCCCGACGCGGCGACCGCGCCGCGCCGGTCCAGCAGCGGGCTGCGGTGGCGCGGGGCGGCCTGCGTCTGCGTGGTCGGCCCGGTCCCGACGCCGTCGGCGGCCACGTCAGCCGACCTGCACGCGGCTGAGCCGCGCCGACGCGTAGGACTGCAGGTCGTGGCCGAACGCGGCCAGGTCGTGCGCCCACATCAGCTCGCCCTGCACCAGGCCGTAGAGCCGCTTGCCCGCGGTCACCTCGGCACCGGTGGCGGTGCGCGCGATGACGTCGCTCACCAGGTCGATGCGCCCGTTGCCGGTGGCCCCGACGAACACGGCGACGTGCCCGGACGGGTCGGCCAGCAGGAGCTCCACGGGGAACAGCTCCGAGCCCAGGCCCTCCGGCCGCTCCGGCGGGATGCGCCAGTAGCCCTGCTCGGTCTGCCAGACGGGCCCGGGCTCGCCGGGCGCGCCCGCGGCCTCCTCGAGCGCGGAGGCGTCGTCCGGGGCGACCACGAGCCGGACGGTCGACGTGTACGACAGGTACGGCCCGCCGTCGTGGTCGACCACGAGGTCCTGGGTGAACGCCGTCTCCTCGATGCCCGGGTACCCGACGACCCCCTCGCCGTGCCACCGCCCGACCAGCCAGGCCAGCGGGTACATCTCGGGCGCGAGGCCCTCGGGGAGGGTGAACGCCATGGGAGCCCTTCCGGTCAGCGCTGTCCCTTGAACAGCCGGTAGACGACGAAGCCGGCGAACCAGCCGATCGCGATCGTCGCAGCGACGAGCAGACCGATGAACACGATCTCGAGTGCCTGCATGCACCGATCCTAACGACGGAACCGCCGCGCGCCTTCCCGGGCTCAGGCCCGCGCGGCGGGCGGGGCGAGCCGGGGGCGCACGAGACGCCGGAGCAGCAGGCGCCGGACCGGGCCCCGCGCGCCGCGGGCGGTGCCCACCGCGGTCAGGACAGGGTCGGCGGATGCGCCGCCGGGAGCGGTGCGGGCGGCCACGAACCGCCCGTTGCGCGCGCCGGACCGGCCGGCGGACGCGGTGAGCGCGAGCACGGGCAGGACCAGCAGCGCCCGCAGCTCCACGTCACCCCACCAGCACGCGTCCGACGACGTAGACGAGGATGCCGGTGACGGCGACGGGCAGGACAGCCGCCGCCCAGCCCGCGAGGCGGTGCTCCAGGGCCGGCAGGCGGTCGAGCAGGGCGTCCGCGGCGGACACCAGCACGCCGACGGCGACACCGACGAGGCCGCCCGGCAGCAGGCCGACCGCGGGCAGCGCGGCACCGGCGACCAGCGCCCCGGCGACGGCGCCGCCGAGCGAGACCCCCGCACCGGTCCAGCCTCTCAGGGGGAGCGCCGTCAGCGCCGAGCCCACGGCGAGCGCGACGGCGCCGGTCACGACCACCGCGTCGCCCGCGACGGTGCGCTCGGCGGCGAGCCAGCCCGCGGCGCACACGGCGACGAGAGCGCCCGTCACCGTCCCCGCGACCGACTCCACCAGCCGCTCGCGTCCGTCGCGCCGTGCGAGCTCGGCGACGAAGGCGGCGAGCACCGCACCGGCGAACACGGCGGGCAGGTCGCCGAGCAGCGGCTCGGACCGCGTGAGGTGCACGGCCACCACGGCGCCGACACCGGCGAGCCCGATGACGGCGGAGCTCCCGACCCGCGCCGGCAGCCCGGCGAGGTACGGCAGCCCGGCGGCGAGCACGAGCACGAGGACGACGACGAGGCCGGCCAGCACGACGCCGTCGCGCCCGGCCAGGGAGACGTCCCCGAGGACGCCGGCGACGGCGACGAGCGTCGCCAGGACCGCCGTGGTCACGGCACGATTCGACGCCTGCACGCGGGCCATCCTCGCAGACACCGGCGCCCGGCCCGGCATCTCCGGGCGGGCGGACCCGGTCCCCGCGGGCGTCCCGGGCGCCCCGCGGTGTTCGCCCGCGGGGCGGAATGTGACGGACCAGGACACGGTGGCGTGACACGCACGCGGTACCGTGTCCCCCAATTCGGACGCCGGAGGAGGGGAACGTGGCCGACCTGCTGCTGCTCACACCCGCGTCCGGCGGTTCGTCCCAGGTGCTGCCCGCACTCGGTCTGCTGTCGCACCGGGTGCGCGTCCTGCCGGTCGAGCCCTCGGCCCTGGTCGACGCGCCCGACGCGGACATCGTCGTGCTGGACGCGCGCCGGGACCTCGTGACCGCCCGCACCACCTGCCGCCTGCTGCGCGCGACCGGGCTCACCGTCCCGCTCGTCCTCGTGCTCACGGAGGGCGGTCTGACGGTCGTCACCGCCGAGTGGGGCGCGGACGACATCGTGCTGGAGAACGCCACGCCCGCCGAGGTCGAGACCCGGTTCCGGCTCGTCATCGAGCGCGCGGCGTCCTCGTCGTACGACGACCAGCCGCAGGAGATCTCCTCGGGCGAGCTCATGATCGACGCCGGCGGGTACACCGCGCGGCTGCGCGGCCGCCCGCTCGACCTCACGTACAAGGAGTTCGAGCTCCTCAAGTACCTCGTGCAGCACCCGGGGCGCGTGTTCACGCGCGCCCAGCTGCTGCAGGAGGTGTGGGGCTACGACTACTACGGCGGCACGCGCACCGTCGACGTGCACGTGCGCCGGCTGCGCGCCAAGCTGGGGCCCGAGCACGAGCAGCTGATCGGCACCGTCCGCAACGTCGGCTACCGGTTCGACCCTCCGAAGGACCGCCGCACCGGCGACCCCGGCCCCGCCTCACCCGCCGAGGTGTCCGCGGAGGCCTGACGGGGTGCGCGTCGTCACGGGCGCGTACGATCCCCGGCGGGGTGTGCCGGGAAGTCTGGTCGGCGCCCGTTCGTCGACCCCTGGAGCACCCGTGCCGCACCCGCCCGCCACCTCGCCCCGGTCCCCGCGCGCCGACCGGCCCCGGCTGTTCTCCGCGCTGACGCCCGGCGGCGAGCGCAACCTGCTCGACACCCTGCGGGCGGAACGCACCGGCGGCCTGCTCCTGCTGGCCGGCGCACTCGTGGCGCTGGTCTGGGCGAACTCGCCGTGGTCCGCCGCGTACGCCACGGTCTCCGGGACCGTGGTCGGGCCGTCCGCGCTGCACCTCGACCTCTCGCTCGCCGGATGGGCCACCGACGGCCTGCTGGCGGTGTTCTTCTTCGTCGTCGGCGTGGAGCTCAAGCGCGAGATCGTGGACGGCGAGCTGCGCCGGCTGCGGACCGCCGTGGTCCCGGTCGTGGCCGCGGTGGGCGGGATGGCAGCGCCCGCTCTGCTCTACGTGGCCGTGAACGCCGGGGCCGGGGGCGACACGCTGCGGGGGTGGGCGGTGCCGACCGCCACGGACATCGCGTTCGCCGTCGCGGTGCTCTCCGTCGTCGGGCGCAGCCTGCCGACGTCGCTGCGGGCGTTCCTGCTCACGCTCGCGGTCGTGGACGACCTGCTCGGCATCGTCATCATCGCGGTGGTCTACACCGACGCCCTGCACCTGGTGTGGCTCGGCGCCTCGCTGCTCGCCGTCGCGGCCTTCGCCGCGCTGGTGCGGGTCCGCCGCCGCGGGGCGACCGGAGCGGTGGTCACGGTCGCGCTGCTCGTGCTCGCGGCCGCCGCGTGGGCGCTGATGCACGCCTCGGGGGTGCACGCGACGATCGCCGGGGTCGCCCTCGGTCTCACCGCGCCCGCCCTGGCCCGGAGCGGTGAGCGGGAGAGCGTCGCGGAGCGGCTCGAGCACCGGTGGCGACCGGTGTCCGCCGGCTTCGCCGTGCCGGTGTTCGCGCTGTTCGCTGCGGGCGTGCCGCTGGCGGACGGCGTGCTCGGCGCCGCGCTCGGCGACCCGGTGGCCCAGGGGGTCGCGCTCGGGCTGGTGGTCGGCAAGCCCCTGGGCATCCTCGCCGCGACCTGGCTCGTCGCGCGCTTCACCCGCGCCGAGCTCGCACCCGAGCTGCACTGGCGCGACATCGGCGCGGTGGGCCTCCTCGCCGGCATCGGGTTCACGGTGTCCCTGCTCATCGGCGAGCTCGCGTTCGGTGCCGGCAGCCCGCACGACGAGCACCTCAAGGTCGCCATCCTGGTCGCGTCCGCGACCGCGGCGGTGCTCGGCGGCGGCGCGCTCGCGTGGCGCGACCGGCACCACCGGCAGGCCCAGGAGGACTCCCCGACGCGGTAGGTTCGGCTCCGATGACCGTCGACTCCTCCGCCCTGCTGCTCGAGGGCCCGTGGCGGCACCACTTCGTCCCCGCGAACGGCGCACGGTTCCACGTCGCCGTCGCGGGCCCGGACGACCGTGACGTGCCCCTCGTCGTGCTGCTGCACGGCCTGCCCGAGCTGTGGTGGGCGTGGCGGCACCAGCTGCCGGCGCTCGCGGAGGACGGCTACCGCGTCGTCGCGATGGACCTGCGCGGGACCGGCGGCTCGGACAAGCCGCCGATCGGCTACGACGTCCCCACCCTGACGCGGGACGTCGCGGGCGTGGTGCGGTCGCTCGGCTGCGACCGGGCCGTCGTCGTCGGGCACGGTGTGGGCGGCGGCGACGTCGCCTGGGCGATGCCCGCGTACCACCCCGACCTCACCCGGGGTGTCGCGGCCGTGTCCTCCCCGCACCCGCTGCTGCGCCGGGCGGACCCGCGCTCCGGCCTGCGCGCCCGCGCCGCGCGCCGGATGGCGGCGATCCAGCTCCCGTACCTGCCGGAGCGCTCGATGACCCGGGGCGACCTGGTGGCGCGCCTGCTGCGCGAGTGGGGCGGGCCCCGCTGGCCGGAGCCCGCCGCGCTCGCGCTGTACCGGCGCGCCGCGCAGGTGCCGTTCGCGGCGCACTCCGCCCTGGAGCAGGTGCGGTGGCTCTACCGCTCCGGCGCACGCGCCGACGGCCGCCGCCACGCCCAGGCCCTGCGCGCCGCCGCCCCGGTGCCGACGCTCCAGGTGCACGGCGGGTCCGACGGGTGCTACCCCGTGTCCCGCGCCATGGCCGACGGTCCCGTCGGACGGGCGCTCGGCTCGCAGTACCGGTTCGAGATGCTGTCCGGCGCCGGGCACTACCTGCCCGAGGAGGAGCCCGACCGGGTCACCGCGGTGCTGCGGGACTGGCTCCGCGACCTGGGCTGACCCGAGGCGGCCGGGCATGCCTGCCTAGCGGTCGCGGGGCGCGGGCGGGACGGGCGTCGGCGGCACAGTCGGCGGTGGGACGGGCGGCACCGCCACGCGGACGAGCGCCGACGGGCAGTCCCGCGTCAGCGGGCAGGTCGCGCAGTCCGGGCGGCGCGCGTGGCAGGTACGGCGGCCGTGGAAGATCAGCCGGTGGCTGAGCAGCGTCCACTCGGCCCGCGGGATCAGGGCCGCGATGTCCCGCTCGACCTTCACCGGGTCGTCCTCGGTGGTCCAGCCCAGGCGCCGGGCCAGGCGGCCGACGTGCGTGTCGACCGTGATGCCGGGGATCCCGAACGCGTCACCCAGCACCACGTTCGCGGTCTTGCGCCCGACCCCGGGCAGCGTCACCAGGTCCTCCATGCGCGGGGGCACCTCGCCGTCGAACCGCTCGACCACGGCCCGCCCGAGCCCCTGCAGGGAACGGGCCTTGGCCCGGAAGAACCCCGTCGGCCGGATCAGCTCCTCGAGCTCCGCCAGGTCCGCGCCCGCGTACGCCGCGGCGTCCGGGTAGCGCGCGAACAGGGCGGGGGTGACCTGGTTGACCCGCACGTCCGTCGTCTGCGCGGACAGCACCGTCGCCACGAGCAGCTCGAGCGGCGTCCGGAAGTCGAGCTCGCAGCGGGCGTCCGGCCAGCGGACGGCGAGCGCCCGGTTCACCCGGCGGGCGCGCCGGACCAGGGCGAGCGGCGGCCGGTCCACGGACGGCGCGGACGACGTCATCAGGCCAGCGTAGGTCCCCCCGGGGGAACGGGCTGGTTCCCCCGGGTGACCGAGGCGCGGTTCACACCCGCGACCGCTCAAGTCCGCGCCGGTGCACGTCGAACGACTGGGGGACGGCCCGCGACCCGCGGTCCCGAGGAGGACGGCGGAACGCATGACCCTGGCGGGCACGGCTGCGGAGCTCGTCGAGCTGCGCAGGCAGCGGAGCGCCCTGCGCCTGGAGCACCAGCACGTGGTCCGGTGGCGCCGCCTCGTCCGGGACCGCCTGGAGCTGGCCGTGGCCGCAGCCGCGCCGCCGCAGGCCCCCGGGGCCGACCCTGACGTGCGCGACCTGCTCGGTCCCGCCGGCGACGTCCCGCCCGCCGCCGAGCTCGCGGCGGCGGTGCGCGGCGCGCTCCCGATCGCCGAGGTCCAGGAGCTGCCGCGGCTCCGCGAGCTCGAGGGGCGGCTCGCCCGGTACGAGCATCGGCTCGCCGATGCCCTGCGCGAGCTGACCGACCGGTACATCGAGCAGCTCGCGCGCGACGTCACCGACGGCGGCACCCGCGCGCTCGGCGGGGCCGCACGCGCCCGATGAGGCAGACTGAGGGTCGTCACATCCCGGTCAGAAGGTGAGGTTCCTCCCGTGGAGGACGACGTCGTGCTCACGGCGCCCCTGTTCGCGAACATGGACCCCGAGGCGTCCCGGACGCTGCTCGCGTCGATGGCGCCGGTGCACGTCGCGCGCGGAGAGGTGCTGTTCCACGAGGGCGAGCCGGGTGACCGGCTGTACGTGATCCGCTCCGGCAAGATCAAGCTCGGCCGCCGCTCCTCGGACGGGCGGGAGAACCTGCTCGCCGTGCTCGGTCCGGGCGAGATGTTCGGCGAGCTGTCGCTGTTCGACCCCGGCCCGCGGACCGCCACCGCGACCGGTCTCGCCGACGCCGTCGTGCTGGAGCTCGGCCACGGCGACCTCATCCCGTGGCTCGAGCAGAACCCGACCGTCGCCAAGCACCTGCTCGGTGCGCTGGGCCGCCGGCTGCGCCGCACGAACGACGCGCTCGCGGACCTGGTGTTCTCCGACGTGCCGGGCCGCGTCGCCAAGGCGCTGCTGGACCTGTCGCACCGGTTCGGGCAGCAGACCGACGAGGGCGTGCGCGTCGCGCACGACCTGACGCAGGAGGAGCTCGCGCAGCTCGTCGGCGCCAGCCGGGAGACCGTCAACAAGGCGCTGGCCGACTTCGCCGCGCGCGGCTGGGTCCGACGGGAGGGCCGCGCGATCGTGCTGCTGGACCTCGAGCGGCTGGAGCGACGGGCGCGCTGAGCGACCGGCACCCTGAGCACGGCGCGCCGAGAGGCGCGCCCCGGGAGCGCGCCGGACACCGACGGCCCGGTCGCCCCGTGGGCGGCCGGGCCGTCGTGGTCCCCGGGGTGCGGAGGTCAGGCCTCGGGAGCGAGCTCGACGACGATCTCGACCTCGACGGGCGAGTCGAGCGGCAGCACCGCGACGCCCACGGCGGAGCGCGCGTGCACGCCTGCGTCGCCGAACACCTCGTGCAGCAGGGTGCTCGCTCCGTTGACGACGCCGGGCTGGCCGGTGAACGCGGGATCGCTGGCGACGAAGCCGACGACCTTGACGACCCGGACGACCCGGTCGAGGTCGCCCACCAGCGAGGCGACCGCCGCGACGGCGTTCAGCGCCGCGGTCCGGGCGAGCTCCTGGGCCGTCTCGGGCGACACCAGCCCGGGGCCCGCGCCCACCTTGCCGGCGACGGGCAGGGCACCACCGACGAACGGGAGCTGGCCGGAGGTGTGGACGTACGCGCCCGTCCGGACGGCGGGGACGTAGGCGGCGACGGGCGCGGCGACCTCGGGCAGCTCGATGCCGAGCGCCGCGAGGCGCTCGAGGACGCGCCCGGTCACTTCTCGCCCGTCGGGCGCTTGAGGTAGGCGACCAGCCCGGTCTCGGACTGGAGGACCTGGACGAGCTCCCAGCCGTCCTGACCCCACTGGTCGAGGATCGCCTTGGTCGCGTGCACGATGAGCGGGACGGTCGCGTACTCCCACGTGGTGGTGGCCATGACGCCACCCTAGCCCGGAGCCCGGCGCACCGGCCGGGCCGGCCGGGCCGCCGTCAGGTGGCCAGCGCCTGCGCCCGCGTCGCGTCGGCCTCGCCGACCAGCTCGTCGCGCCAGCACTCCACCTCGGGGCGCCTGCGGCGCAGCGCGCGGCGCTCGCGCTCCGTCATCCCGCCCCACACACCGAAGTCCGCCCGCGAGTCGAGCGCGTCGGCCAGGCACTCGAGGCGCACGACGCAGGAGGTGCACACGGAGCGCGCGTCGCGCTGCGCCGCACCCTCGACGAACAGCTCGTCCGGGCGGACCTTGCCCGACCCGCACGCCGCCCGCGCCGTCCAGTGGCCGTCCGGCCCCGCGATCGACATCGGCACTCCCTCGTCCCTGAGACACCGGGACGCGCCGGTGCGCCCGCCGGCACCCAGGTGCGACGACGGACGGTGCGGCAGTCCCCCCTGCACGGCGACCGTACCCGGTCGTGTCGTCCCGGGGCATCCACCGTTCGGTGGATCTGCCGTCGTCGCGGCCCGCGGCGCGCCATGTGCAGGTAGCGTGCAGGTCGACGTGCGCCCTGTGGACGGCGCGATCACGCGGGCCCTCCTCCCGTACCCTGGCGGGCATGGCTCCCTCCCCCTCGCCCCGCGGGCGGCAGGTCACCGTCGTGCAGGCGCTGGCGCTCCTGCTCGCCTTCGTGCTGACGGCGGGCGTCGGCGGGCTCCTGACGGCAGGCCTGGTGCTGCCCACCGTGGCCGTCGCCGACACCGCGACCGACCTCAGCATCGAGGCGTTCGAGGACCTGCCGAGCGAGCTCGAGCCGGGCCCCCTGTCGGAGAAGTCGACGATGCTCGCCGCAGACGGCACCGTGCTCGCCACCTTCTACTCCGAGAACCGCGTGGTCGTCCCCCTGGAGGACGTCTCCGAGTACATGCAGCAGGCCGTCATCGCCACGGAGGACAAGCGGTTCTACCTGCACGGCGGCATCGACCCGGCGGGCATGATGCGCGCCGCGGCCCGCAACCTGATGGGGAGCTCGCGCGAGGGCGCCTCGACGCTCACGCAGCAGTACGTGAAGAACGTCCTCATCGAGACCGCGGTCCGCGACAACGACCTCGCCGCCGCGGCCGCCGCCCGCGAGGCCGAGGGGACCGAGGGGTACGCGCGCAAGCTCCGCGAGGCCAAGCTGGCCATCGCCCTCGAGAAGCGGATGACGAAGGACGAGATCCTCGAGAACTACCTCAACATCGCGCAGTTCGGCGTCGCGACCTACGGCGTGGAGTCCGCCGCCCAGCGGTACTTCAGCAAGTCCGCCAAGGACCTGACGTACCTCGAGGCCGCGACGATCGCCGGCATCACCAAGAGCCCCAGCGCCCTCGACCCCGTGGACTACCCGGAGGACGCCCAGGGTCGCCGCAACGTCGTGCTCGGCCTGATGAGGGACCAGGACTACATCACGAAGGAGGAGTACGACACGGGCGTCCAGACGCCCATCGCCGACACCCTCCACGTGAGCGAGCCCCGCAGCGGGTGCATGTCCGCCGGCAGCGTCGTCGCCGGCTCCGGGTTCTTCTGCGACTACGTGACCCGTGTCATCGAGAACGACCCGGCCTTCGGCGAGACGCCCGAGGAGCGCCGCGAGCTGCTGCTGCGCGGCGGCCTGACCATCACGACGACGCTCGACCCGCGGCTGCAGACCTCCGCCGACGGCGAGGTGAAGGCCGGTGTGCCGGTGGACGACCCGACCGGCATCGGCTCGGCGATCTCGGTGGTCGAGCCCGGCACCGGTCAGATCAAGGCCATGGCCGAGAACCGGAACTTCAACAACTCCGCCGACGCCGCCGGCCGCGACACCTCCGTCAACTACAACACCTCGTACGACTACGGGGGTTCCACCGGGTTCGCCCCCGGTTCGACGTTCAAGCCGTTCACCCTGCTGGAGTGGCTGAAGCAGGGTCACAGCCTGAACGAGCGCGTCAACGGCTCCGTCCGCCCCTTGAACGAGAACCAGTTCACCGCGTGCGGGCAGAAGGGCATCAACAAGACCTGGACGCCCGGCAACGCCGAGGGCGGGCGCGGTGTCATGACCGTCGCCGACGCGACCAAGGGCTCCGTCAACCTGGCGTACCTGACGATGGCCATGCAGCTCGACCTCTGCAACATCATGGAAGGGGCCGCGCAGCTCGGCGTCGTGAAGGCCGGCGGGAAGTCCGGCACCGGAGCGTTCGACCCGTTCCCCGCCAACGTCCTCGGCTCGCAGTCGACGACGCCGCTCGCGCTCGCCGCGGCGTACGCGACCTTCGCCTCCGGCGGCACCTACTGCCAGCCGATCGCCATCACGAGCGTCAAGAACGCGAACGGCGAGGAGCTCGAGGTCCCGTCCGCCACCTGCACACAGGCCCTCAGCCCCGAGCTCGCCAACGCGATGAACTTCGGCCTGAGCCAGGTGTTCAACGGCACGGGCAAGACGATCGGCACGCCGCAGTACACCGCGTCCGGCAAGACGGGCACGACGTCGGAGAACGAGTACACCTGGTTCGTCGGCTACACCCCGCGCCTGTCCACCGCCGTGTGGGTCGGGTACCCGGACCGCTTCACGCCGATGCAGCACCTCACGGTGAACGGCCGGTGGATCACCTACATGTACGGCGCGACGATCGCCGGCCCGACGTGGAAGCGGTTCATGGACACCGCCCTGCTCGACGGGCAGCCCAACCCCGGCTTCGGCGAGCCCACCAGCGACTACGTCTACGGTCGCCCCGTCCCGGTCCCGTCGGTGGTCGGCCAGGACCAGGTGAGCGCCATCAGCACCCTCGAGGGCGCCGGCTTCGTCGTGTCGCTCACCGCCCCGGCCAGCTCCGACACCGTCCCGGCCGGTGCCGTGATCTCGCAGGACCCGGCCGGCGAGGCCGTGCTCGGCTCGTCGATCACGCTGACCGTCTCGAGCGGTCCGGCGCCCCAGGCGCCCGACCCGCAGGACAACGGCCAACAGGACGACAACGGCCCTGGCGGCGGGGGCGGCGAGGGCGGCGCGAACCCGCCCGGACAGAACGCCAGACCGTGACGCACCCCGCCGCCCGCACGCTCGGCGGCCTCGCGCTCGCCGGCGCGGGTGCCCTCGCCTGGGCGTCGCTGGTCGAGGTCCGCTGGTACACCCTGCGCGAGGTCACCGTCCCGGTGCTGCCGCCCGGTCAGGACCCGCTGCGGGTCCTGCACCTGTCGGACCTGCACCTGACCCCCGGCCAGCGCCGCAAGGTCGACTGGGTCCGTGACCTCGCGTCGCTGCGCCCCGACCTGGTGGTGGACACCGGCGACAACTGGGCGCACCTCGACGCGATGCCCGCGCTCCTCCACGCGCTGGAGCCGCACCTCGGCACCCCGGGGGCGTTCGTCTGGGGCTCGAACGACTTCGTCGCCCCGACGCCCAAGAACCCCGCCCGCTACCTCCTGCCCGACGCGCGGACGACGCGCCGCGAGCCACCCGTCGAGCTGCCGTGGCGCGAGCTGGGGCGCCGCCTGTCGTCCGCCGGCTGGGTCGACCTCACGAACCGCCGCGGCGAGGTGACGACCGCGGGGCGCCGGATCTCCCTGGTCGGCACCGACGACGCCCACCTCGACCGTGACCGGTTCCCCGTCGGCGGTGGCCCGGACGACGTCCGACCGGCCCGCGTGCGGGACGACGCCGGCGTGGCCCGCGCCGAGGGCGGCGACGTCGACCTGCACCTCGGCGTCACGCACGCCCCGTACCGGCGCGTCCTCGACGCGATGCACGCCGACGACGCCGACCTGGTGCTGGCCGGCCACACGCACGGCGGCCAGCTCGCGGTGCCCGGCTACGGTGCCCTCGTCACCAACTGCGACCTGGACCGCGGCCGGGCCAAGGGCCTGCACGGCTGGCCCGGCCCGCGCCCCGACGAGCGCGGCGGCGCCGACTCCACGTGGCTGCACGTCAGCGGCGGCCTCGGCACCTCCCCGTACGCGCCCGTGCGCTTCGCGTGCCGCCCGGAGGCGACGCTCCTGACCCTCGTCCCCGCCTGACCGGCGCGACGTCGGTCACACCCGGCGGCACCCGGCCCACCCGGTTAACGACCACCCCCCGACCTCGGCTATGCTGGGCGGGCTTCACCGGGGTGTGGCGCAGCTTGGTAGCGCGCCTCGTTCGGGACGAGGAGGTCGTGGGTTCGAATCCCGCCACCCCGACCGGTGATGTCGCAGCACGGCATCGGCGAAGGCCCGGACCGCACGGTCCGGGCCTTCGTGGTTCCCCGGCGCGGGGCGCCGAGACGGTCACGTGCCTGCGCGGCACCGAGCCCGTGGGCACCGGGCCCGTGGGCACTGTCCCACCGGCGGAGATCCGGCGGTGCCAAGTCGTCGGGCGGAGCCGCAGCCCGCGGCCGCGGCGCGCCCCGTCCCCCGGGTGGGGCTCAGCAGCCCGACCGGGTGCCCCGCCTGTCGGGGTCGGCACCGGGACGCTCTGCGTCCGAGCCGTCCGGCCCGGCGGCGCGCTCACCGGCCGGTGCCGCGTCGGGTCGGCCCAGGTCGTGCCGGCCCGCGTGGGACGCCTGCGCCCCGGCGGTCGGCGCCTCCGCGGCGCGAGGGGCGTCCAGGGCCGCCGTCGCGATGCGGAACCGGTCCCGCCCCGCCTGCTTCGCCCGGTACAGCGCGATGTCCGCCGCGGCCAACGCGCTGCCGGGCGGCGTCGTCGCCGTGACGCGCGCGATGCCCGCGGAGAACGTGACGCCGGTGCCCTCCTCCGCCCACTCGGCGCGCAGCGCGCGGAGCATGTTGACGGCCTGGACGGGCTCGGTGCGCGGCAGGACGAGCACGAACTCCTCACCGCCGTACCGGGCGGCGTAGTCGCGGCGGCGCAGGTGCTGGTCGACAGCGTGGCCGAATCGCTCGAGCACGTGGTCCCCCATCGCGTGGCCGTGCGTGTCGTTGACGTCCTTGAAGTGGTCGAGGTCGCAGATGACCACGCAGTCGCCCGGGCGCGCGGCGGCGAGCCGGTCGTCGAGCCCCCGGCGGTTGCCGAGAGAGGTGAGCGCGTCCGTGCGGGCGTCGGCGCGGAGCGAGCGGAGGATGGCGCGCTGGTAGGCGATCGTGAGCGCCAGCACCTGCGCGATCGCCCACCAGGTGATGCCGTACACCGCGAGCCGCACGACGACCCTGCCCCCCAGCGCCGTCACCATCGCGATGTAGGCGCACCACGCCATCGGCAGCAGCGCGAGGGCGTCCCTGCCGCGGTGGAACAGGCCGACGTAGACGAAGCAGAGCGGGATGAGGCCGAGGAAGGCCCCCGCGATCCCGGAGGTGGTCGGGCCCAGCACGCCGAGCGCGAGCAGCAGCACGACGGGGAAGGCGAGCGTCGCCCGGGAGCCCCGACGCCACGGCACCCGCAGGCTCACGAGGACCAGCAGCAGCATCGCGGTGGACGTGGAGGCGAGGACGACGAGCTCGTGCTGGTCGGCGCCGAGGAACACCGCGCCGATCACCACGACCGCGCCGGCGAAGAGCAGCAGGACCCGCCCGGCCGTGGCCGCGTCACCGCCGACGCGGAACGGCGCCGGGACCTGGGCGAGCAGGCGGACGACCACGGGCGCGCCGGTGCGCTCGCGGAGGTCGTCGGTCGCCGAGGAGGTCACAGGTGACCCATCGGCCGGAGAGGGCGCCACCTTCAGGAAGTGGTTGAGTCGTCCACAAGATCTGCGCGAGATGCTGCGGTCCGCCTCAGCGCCAGCGGAACACGCGCGCGGCGACCGGGACGAGCACGACGGTCCAGCCGGCCATCACCAGCAGCTCCCGGACCGGGACGCCGTCGCCCACCCACCCGGCCAGCATCGCCTGCGACCCGGCGCCGAGCGGCGTCCACGCGGCGATCCGCTGGACGGCCTCGGGCATGATCGGGAGCGGCAGCCACACGCCCGCGAAGAACAGCGAGACGACGTACAGCGTCATGCCGATGCCGTTCGCCGCCCCGGCGGTGGGCGCCCGCGCCGCGACGAGGGACCCGAGCCCGAATGTCGACGCCGCGGTGAGCAGGAACGCCGCCAGCACGACGCCGGGCCGCTCGGGCGCGCTCACGTCGACGACGAGCATGCCGAGCGTCAGCGTGAGCACGGCGGCGAGGAGCAGCGCCGCGACGTTCACGACGATCTGCGCGAGCAGGAGCCGCGACGGCGGCAGCGGTGTCGTCGAGAGCCGGCGCAGCACACCCTGCCCCCGGTACGTGGCGACGACCGTCGGGTAGGACGACAGCGCCACCGTCCCGACCGCGAGGGTCAGCACGATCGGGGTGTAGCCGGTGATCCCCGAGATCGTCGCGAGGAGGGGGTCCGACGGGTCGTACGGGGCGGATCCCGACGGCGTCGCGAGCCCGAGCACGGTCAGCAGCACGGCCGGGAAGAGCAGGGCGAAGAACACGGTGGCGGGATCCCGGAGCGCGAGGCGTGCCTCGACGGCGGTCACGCGGGCGAGGACGCGGGGACTGGTCGCGGACACCTCAGGCCTCCCGGGCGACGGGCCGGGCGTCCGCACCGGTGAGGCGGACGAACGCGTCCTCGAGCGTGGTCCGGCCGACGCGCAGGTCGTCCGGGCGGATGCCGTCGGCCGCGAGGACGACCATGACGTCCTGCACCACGTTGCCGGTGCCGCGGACCTCCAGCACGCCCGCCGGTCGCTCCTCGACGCCGGACACCGCGGGCAGCGCGCGCAGCACCGCGAGGTCGGGGGGCGACGACGGGCGGAAGACCAGCGACTGGTCGGCACCGACGCGAGCGGCGACCTCGGCGGGCGACCCCTCGGCGACCACCCGGCCGGCGTCGACCAGGACCACCCGGTCGCAGAGCCGCTCCGCCTCCTCCATGATGTGCGTGACCAGCAGGATCGTCACGCCGCGCTCCCGCACGCGCTCGACCACGGACCACGTGTCGCGGCGGGCCTGGGGGTCCAGCCCCGTCGTCAGCTCGTCGAGGACCGCGATCTCCGGGTTGCCGACGAGCGCGAGGGCGATCGACAGGCGCTGCTTCTGCCCGCCGGACAACGCGGCGAACCGCGTGCCGGCCTTGTCGAGCAGGTCCAGGTCGCGCAGCAGGGTCGACGGGTCGGCCGGGTCGTCGTAGAAGCAGGCGTACTCCTCGACCGCCTCCCGCACGGTGATGCGGGCCGGCAGCGCCGACTCCTGGAGCTGCAGGCCGACGCGCTCGCGCAGGGCCGCCCGGTCGCGCGCCGGCCCGCCCGGGTCGAGCCCGAGGACGCGGACGTCGCCGCCGTCCCGGTCGCGCAGGCCGCCGATGATCTCGACGGTCGTGGTCTTGCCGGCACCGTTGCGGCCGAGGATGCCGACGATCTCCCCCCTCTGGACGGTGAGGCCGACGTCGGCGACGGCCACGGTGCTGCCGTAGCGCTTGTGCAGGTGCTCCGCGTGGATCACGGGCTCGGTGCGGGTCATGCGGGTCGTTCCTCCTCGGCTCGGACGTGCGGGAGGTGCGGGGGTGCACGGCCGCTCCCGGGCCGCCGCGCACGGTGCGCGGGTCAGCCCCTGCGGGGCGCGATCGCGCGACGGCGGGTCAGGACGGAGAAGGCGGACGCGAGCGCCACCGCCAGGATCGCCGCCACGGCCAGGACCACGAACGGTGCGGTGCCGGTGCCCGGCTCCCCGCCGGTCAGGTCGGCGACCGGCCGCCAGCCCCCGCCGTCGCCCACGAGAGTCGCGACGAGCAGGACCGGGCCGACCGTGAGCGGGAGCGTCAGGGTGCCCCACCAGCCGCCGCCCACTGCGTAGACGGTGCCGACGAGCAGCCCGGACAGGTGGGCCACGACGTAGGTCGCCAGATAGCTGACGAAGGCGGCGGCCAGGCCCTCGGACGGCGCGAACCAGCCGTCCACCAGCCCCCAGTCCCACCCCATCGCCCGGTACCACGTGCGCTCGGCGAGCAGCCCGGCCGTCATCGCGGCCGAGAACACGGCAGCGATCACGACCACCGCCCCCAGGGTGCCGTGCACGTAGCTGCGCCGTGTCATGCCGTTCGCGACGTGCACCGTCGGGTGCACGGAGGCCACGCCGATGAGCACCGAGAAGGGGAACCAGATGCCGCTCTGGCGGGCGAACCAGACCACGGACATCTCGACGTGGCCGACGGCCGCGACCACCAGGGGCACGGCGACGACCACCACGACGAGGATCGCGGCGTAGATCCCGGCGATCGGCGCGAACCATCTCAGCAGGTTCCGGGCGGTGCGGAGCGCGGGCCCCCGCCGGCGGGGCGTGCCGGCCGGCCACAGCGGCCTGCCGCGGGCGGCGCCGGCCGCGGGCGACGGTGCGTGCGCGGTGGTCATCGGACCCTCCCCAGCTCCTGGACGACTTCGCCGGCGCCCTCCGCGGTCAGGTGGACGAACAGGTCCTGCAGCGGCACCGGGCCGATCTCCAGGCCCACCGAGCGGGCGTCAGCGAGCTCCGCGTCCGACAACGTGGCGAGCACGGTGGCCTGGGCCGTCCCGCCGAGCTGCTGCCGGCCGAGCACGGTACGCCCGACGACGAAGCGCTCGACCTCCCGCACGGCGCCGGTGACGGACACACCGCGCGACGTCAGCTCGTCCGCCTCCTGCGCGAGCAGCACCCGTCCGTGGTCGATCACGACGACGTGCTCCAGCAGGCGCTCGACCTCCGCGATGAGGTGGCTCGACAGCAGGACGGTGCGGGGGTGCTCGACGTAGTCCTCCAGGAGCGCGTCGTAGAACGCGTACCGGGCCGGGGCGTCGAGCCCCAGGTGCACCTCGTCGAGGATGGTGAGGTCGGCGCGCGCCGCGACGGCGAGGACGATCCCGAACGCGGACTTCTGGCCGCGGGACAGCTTCTGGGGCTTGGCGCCGGGGTCGAGCGCGAACCGGTCCATGAGGCGCTCGGCGACCTCCCGGCTGAACGCGGGGCGGCTGTCCGCCGTGTAGCGGAGGTTGGTGCGCAGCGTCTCGGTGTCGAGCACGTCGCCGGACTCACGGACCAGCAGGATGCGCGGCACGACCTCCTCGTCCTCCCAGGGCTCGCGGCCCCCGACGAGCACCCGTCCGGCCGTCGGCCGTCGGAACGCCGCGACCACGGACGCGAGCGTGGTCTTGCCCGAGCCGTTGCGGCCGAGGAGACCGGTGATGGCACCGGCGGGGACACTGAGCGTCACGCCGTCGAGGGCGACGGTCCGCCCGTAGCGCACGGTGAGGTCCTGGACCTCGACGTCGAGGGCGGTCACGACGCCTCCCCGCCCTGGCGCGCCGCGTGGTCGCGCAGTCGCGCCACGACGTCCTCGAGCGGGATGCCGAGCGCGCGGGCCCGCTCCGCGACCGGGTCGACGACCTCTGCGAAGAACGACTCACGCCCCTCGGCGCGCAGCCGGTCGGGCGCGCCCGGGGCCACGAACATGCCGACGCCGCGGCGCTTGTACAGGATCCCGTCGTCGACGAGCTGCGCGAAGGCCTTGGCCGCCGTGGCGGGGTTGATGCGGAAGGTGGTGGCGTACTGCGTCGTGCTCATCACCTGCTCCTCGGGCTGGAGGTCGCCCCGCAGGACGTCCTGGCGGATCTGGTCGGCGATCTGCACGTAGATGGGGTCACGCCCGTCGAACACGCGCACCCACCTCCTCGCCGGTCCTGTGGTTCGTTACTCCACTAATGAACCACAGCACCTCACGTCCGCACAAGCCCGGGCAGCACAGAGCCCGCCCGGCGGACGCGACGGTCGTGCCGTCGTATCCGCCGGGCGGGCTCGACGAGGCGTCAGGCCCGGGCGGCGCCCAGGCGCGCGGCCAGCAGCTCCGCGACCTGCACGGCGTTGAGGGCCGCGCCCTTGCGGAGGTTGTCGTTCGAGATGAACAGCGCGAGGCCCCGGCCGTCCGGCGCGCCCGGGTCCTGCCGGATGCGCCCCACCAGGGACGGGTCCGCGCCCGCGGCGGCCTGCGGCGTCGGCACGTCCGCGAGCTGCACCCCCGGCGCGCCGGCGAGCAGCTCGTACGCACGCTGCGGGGTGATCGGCCGCTCGAACTCCGCGTTCACCGACAGCGAGTGGCCGGTGTACACCGGCACCCGCACGCACGTGCCGGACACCAGCAGGTCCGGGATGCCCAGGATCTTGCGCGACTCGTGGCGGAGCTTCTGCTCCTCGTCGGTCTCCAGCAGGCCGTCGTCGACGATCGACCCCGCCAGCGGGATGACGTTGAACGCGATCGGGGCGACGTACTTCACCGGCTCCGGGAACGTCACGGCGGACCCGTCGTGCACGAGCGCGAGCGTGTCCTGCTCGACCGCCGCGCGCACCTGGCCGTCCAGCTCCTGCGCGCCCGCGAGCCCGCTGCCGGACACCGCCTGGTACGTCGACACGATCAGCCGGCGGAGCCCGGCCTCCTCGTGCAGCACCCGCAGCACGGGCATGGCCGCCATGGTCGTGCAGTTGGGGTTCGCGACGATGCCCTTCGGGATGGCGTCGAGCGCACCGGGGTTCACCTCGGAGACGACCAGCGGCACGTCGGGGTCCATGCGCCAGGCGGACGAGTTGTCGACCACGGTGACGCCCGCCGCCGCGAACCGCGGCGCCTGGGCCTTCGAGGTCGCGCCGCCCGCGGAGAACAGCGCGATGTCGAGCCCGCTCGGGTCGGCGGTCGCGGCGTCCTCCACGACGACGTCGCGCCCGCGCCACGGCAGCGTCGAGCCCGCCGACCGCGCGGAGGCGAAGTAGCGGATCTCCGCGACGGGGAAGTCCCGCTCCTCCAGCAGCCGCCGCATGACGGCACCGACCTGGCCCGTCGCCCCGACGACCCCGACCCGCAGCCCGGCGCGCGCCTGCTCGCTCATCGTCCCGTCCCTCCGTACACCACGGCCTGCTCGTCGGCGCTGTCCAGGTCGAAGGCGGTGTGCACCGCGCGGACGGCCTCGTCGAGCTGGTCGGACCGCGTGACGACGGAGATGCGGATCTCCGACGTGGAGATCATCTCGATGTTGATCCCGGCCTCCGACAGCGCCGCGAACAGCCGCGCGGACACCCCGGGGTGCGACTTCATCCCCGCGCCGATCAGCGAGAGCTTGCCGATCGTGTCGTCGTACTGCAGCGACGTGAAGCCGATGTCCGGCTGGTGCTCCGTCAGGGCGGTCGTCGCCGCGGCGCCGTCGCTCGCGGGCAGCGTGAAGGAGATGTCCGTGCGGCCGGTCGCCGCGACGGAGACGTTCTGCACGATCATGTCGAGGTTCACGCCCGCGGCCGCGACGACCTCGAAGATGCGCGCGGCCTTGCCCGGCACGTCCGGGACGTCGACGATCGTGATCTTGGCCTCGCTGCGGTCGTGCGCGACGCCGGCGATGATCGGCTGCTCCATCGGTGCTCCTTCTTCGTTCGGCGCGTCGGTGACGAGCGTGCCCGTGTGCGTGGAGAACGACGACCGCACGTGCACGGGCACCGCGTAGCGGCGGGCGTACTCGACGCAGCGCAGCATCAGCACCTTCGCGCCGCTGGCCGCCATCTCGAGCATCTCGTCGTAGCTGATCCGGTCGATCTTGCGGGCGGACGGCACGATGCGCGGGTCCGCGGTGAACACGCCGTCCACGTCGGTGTAGATCTCGCAGACGTCGGCCTGCAGGGCGGCCGCGAGCGCGACCGCGGTGGTGTCGGAGCCGCCGCGGCCGAGCGTCGTGACGTCGTTGGTGTGCTGGGTGACGCCCTGGAACCCCGCGACGATGGCCACGGCGCCGGAGGCCAGCGCGGCGGCGATGCGGCTCGGCGTGACGTCGATGATGCGTGCCTTGCCGTGCACCTCGTCGGTGATGACGCCCGCCTGCTGGCCGGTGAACGACTGCGCCTCCACACCCAGGCTGCTGATCGCCATCGCGAGCAGCGACATGGAGATCCGCTCGCCCGCGGTCAGCAGGATGTCCATCTCCCGCGACGGCGGCAGCGGGGTCATCTGCTGCGCGAGGTCGATGAGCTCGTCCGTCGTGTCGCCCATCGCGGACACGACCACCACCACGTCGTCGCCCGCGCGCCGGGCCTCCGCGATCCGCTTCGCGACGCGCTTGATGCTGTCGGCGTCGGCGACCGACGAACCGCCGTACTTCTGCACGATGAGGGCCACGAGTGGGGACTTTCCGGGTGGCGGGGTCCGGCCGCGGGGGCGACCGGCAGGGGTCGGGCGAAGTCTAGGACGCGCCGGCGCCCGCCCTCCCGGGCCGCCCGCATCGCGGGACCGGGCTGTCGCGGCTAGAGCAGCGAGGCGGCCAGCCGCACGATCAGCACCGCCACGACGACGAGGAACACGACGCGCACGAACCCGCTGCCCCGGGCGACGGCGGTGCGCGCCCCGAGGTACGAGCCGAGGACGTTCGCCGCGCCGACCAGCAGCCCCAGCCGCCACAGCGGGGCGCCCTGCGCCGCGAAGACGACGAGCGCGCCGAGGTTGGTGGCGGCGTTCACGATCTTCGCCTGGGCGGACGCCTCGAGGAACGCGTACCCGAGCACGCCCACCAGCGCGATGACCAGGAACGACCCCGTCCCCGGGCCGAGGAGGCCGTCGTAGAACCCGATGCCCGCCCCGAGCCCCAGCGCCACGGCCAGGTGCGTGCGGCCCTGCCAGCGCAGGGCGGTGGAACGGCCGACCTGCGGACGGGCCACCGTGTACGCGGCGACCGCGACCAGCGCCACGAGGATCACGGGCACGAACACGTCCTCGGGCAGCGACGACGCGAGCCCCGCCCCGCCCGCCGCGCCGGTGAGCGCCGCGAGCGCCATGGGCCCGGCCGTCGAGAGGCCGGGTTGCACACGGCGGTAGTAGGTCGCGGCGCTGACGGACGTCCCCAGGACGCCGGCGAGCTTGTTCGTCGCGAGCGCCTGCACCGGGCTGATGCCGGGCACGAGCAGCAGCGCGGGGAGCTGGACCAGCCCGCCCCCTCCGACGACGGCGTCGACCCACCCCGCGGCGAAGCCGGCGAGCACCAGCAGCAGCACCGTGCCGACGGTGAGCTCGAGCCCCGAGACCGTCACGAGGCGGGCGGGCGGTGCGCCGCCACGATCGCCGCGCCGGCGCGACGCAGGTGCCCGGCGACCGCCTCACCGGTGTCCGGACCACCGACGTAGCCCGCGACCATCGCGCCGTCTCGGAGCATGACGAGCTCCTCGGCGGCGGCCGCCGCGCCGGGCACACCCAGCGCGGTGAGCAGCTCCGTGGCGGTGGACACCATCCACCTGCGGTGCTCGGCGACCACCGCCCGGACCGGGTGGCCCGGGTCGGCGTACTCCGCCGCGGCGTTGATGAACGGGCAGCCGCGGAATCCGGGCAGGCACGCCGCACCGCCGAGCACGTCCGCGTAGGCGTCGAGCACCGCGCGCGCGTCCCCGGGGTGCGCGGCCCGGTACTCGTCGACCGCGGCGCGCTCGGCCTCGGCGACCGCCGTCAGGTACGCGACCACCAGCGCGTCCTTGGTCGGGAAGTGCCGGTAGAACGTGACCTTCGAGACCCCGGCCTCGGCGATGACGCGGTCGGCGCTGACGGTGCGGATGCCGTCGGCGGCGAAGCGCCGGACGGCGGCGTCGAGGATGCGGGCCGCGACGGGGGATGCGGACGTCGGCGCGGGCGTCGGCACGGCAGGCTCCCCTCGGGTCGGTGCAGCGGGACGTCGCCCGCGCGCCGATCCAGTCTGGC
This sequence comes from Cellulomonas sp. C5510, assembly GCF_019797765.1. Lineage (NCBI taxonomy): Bacteria > Bacillati > Actinomycetota > Actinomycetes > Micrococcales > Cellulomonadaceae > Cellulomonas > Cellulomonas sp. C5510. The sequence goes on along the minus strand of NZ_CP081862.1, from coordinate 237,020 downwards.
ACGTCGCCCTCCTGCGTGATTCACTGTAGACGTACTAGTTCGTCTACCAGCGTCGAGCACGAGGAGCACCGCATGAGCGCCGTCTACACCGCCGTCGCGACGTCGACCGGCGAGGGCCGGGCCGGGGGCCGGGTCGCCACCGACGACGCCGTGCTGGACCTGACGCTGGCCGTGCCACCGGCCATGGGCGGCCCCGGCGGCGGCACGAACCCCGAGCAGCTGTTCGCGGCCGGGTGGGCGGCGTGCTTCCACTCCGCCCTCAAGGGCGTGGCGGCCGCGGCGAGGACACCGATCCGGGACTCCGCCGTCGTCGCCGAGGTCGGGATCCTGCCGGACGGGTCCGGCGGCTACACCCTCGAGGCCGCGCTGCGCGTCGAGCTCGGCGGCGTCGACCAGGAGACCGCCGAGCGGCTCGTCGCGCAGGCGCACCAGGTCTGCCCGTACTCCAACGCCACGCGCGACAACATCGAGGTCACGCTCGAGACCACCGTCGGCTGACCCGGTCCCCGCGCCGCCTCGCGCGGCGCGGGGTCGGCACGGCACCCGGGTGCAGGGGACCTCCGCCGCAGGCGTGCGGGACGCGGTTGCGGACGCCCCGCGCGGTCTCAGCGCTGCAAGGCGTCGTACTCCGCCTCGGCGGCGACGTCGTCCTCGACGTCCAGCCGCAGGTGGGCGAGCAGGGTCTGCAGGGTGCGCAGCACGCTCGACGCCCGTTCGCCCCACGCCGACAGGTACGAGAACTGCCACCACCACAGGGCCTCGAGCACGTGCCCCCGGTCGTAGTGCCGCAGCCCCTGGACCAGCGCCCCGGCGATCGCCACCAGGTCCCCCGACAGCGTGGCTGCGGTCACCTCCGCGCCGAGCACCGGGTCGACGACCTCCGCGTACTCGTCCACACCGTCCAGGACGTTCGCCAGAGCCGACCGCAGCGGGTCGACGTCCGGGTCCGGGCCGACGTCCGGCTCGTACCGCTCGTTCGGCACCACGTCGACGATCGCCCCGAGCCGGGCGCCGACCCCCAGCACGTCCGACACGGCGAGCAGCAGCAGCGGGATCGCGGCGTCCGGGTTCGCGCCGGCGCCGACCTCCGTGACCGTCGAGAGGAAGGCCCGGGACTCCCGCGCGACCGACTCGGCGACGGCGCGCAGGTCCGCGGCCTCGGCGTCGACGTCCGGCGCGGCGGCGGTGACGGGTGCGTCGTCAGATCGGGTCACGCGGGCCATCGTGCCCCCCACCGCCGCGACACGCCCAACGGGAGGCCACGCCTCCCGGCGGACACCCAGGTCAGGCGCTGATCCGGCGACGGCCCTCGAACGCGCGGCCCAGCGTGACCTCGTCCGCGTACTCCAGGTCCCCGCCGACCGGCAGGCCCGACGCCAGCCGGCTGATCGTCAGACCCATCGGCACCAGGAGCCGCGCGAGGTACGTGGCCGTGGCCTCGCCCTCGACGTTCGGGTCCGTCGCCAGGATCACCTCGGTGACCGTGCCGTCGGCCAGGCGCGTCATGAGGTCCTTGATGCGCAGGTCGTCCGGGCCGACGCCCGCGATCGGGTTGATCGCCCCGCCCAGCACGTGGTACCGCCCGCGGAACTCACGCGTGCGCTCGATCGCCACGACGTCCTTGGGCTCCTCGACGACGCAGAGCACCGCCGGGGAGCGCCGGGGGTCGCGGCAGATGCGGCAGAGGTCCTCCTCCGCGACGTTCCCGCACTGCACGCAGAACCGGACGCGGGCCTTGACCTCCGTGAGGGCGTCGACCAGCCGGCGCACGTCCGTCGGGTCGGCCGCGAGGATGTGGAACGCGATGCGCTGGGCGCTCTTCGGCCCGACCCCGGGCAGCCGCCCGAGCTCGTCGATCAGGTCCTGGACCGCGCCTTCGTACACGCGGACAGCCTACGGCCCGGCACCGACGCGGGCCCCCGCGCCGCTCCGGCCGGCCCCGCCGGCTCAGGACGTGCGGTCGTCCGGCTCCTCGACGACCGTCGCTCCCAGCATCTGCGCGAGCAGCGGGACGCCGGACAGCCCGGACGACCCGATGTCCGGGTCGTCCATGGAGGGCTCGTCGTCCGCCCACGTCAGGCGGGGACCGGCCTGCGCCGTGCCCGCACCGCCAGCACCGCCTGCGGCCGCGGCGCGCGCGGCGGCCCGCACGCGGTCCGCGCCGCTCGGCGGGGCCGGGGCCCAGTCGTCCTCGGGCGGCGGCTCGGGCGCGCCGGGGTCGTCCGGGTCGGCGTCCCACGGCGGCGGGGCGGAGGGGGCCCGGTCACCGGCGGGGCCGGGGCCGGGCGACGCGTCGTCCCGTGGGGTCCGCGGACGACCGGCGCCGCCCTCACCGGCCGCGGACCCGGCCGTGTCGCCGGGCGCGGCGGCGGGGTGCGCCGGGTGCCCGTCGCCGGCGCCCCGTCCGGGTGTCCGCGCGGACGGACCGGCGGAGGCGGGACCGCGTACCCCGCCCGGCTGCCCCGCGACCGGGCGCTCGTCCGGGCCGCCGGGGCGAGGCGCCCCGTCGGGGTCGTCGTCGGCGGGGCCGTCCGGGGCCGCGCCGGGGCCCGGGCCGTCGTGCGACGCGCGCGCACCCGGCTCGGGCGCGGACCGGGCCGCGGGCGCGTCCCACGACGCGGCCGCCTCCGCGGCCGACGGGGCGCCACCGCGGGCGCCGGCGGGCGCCGGGCCCTGCGGGTCGGCGGGCCGTCCCGCAGCGGACCCCGGGCCGGCGAGCACGGGCTCGACCTTCACCGAGAACCCGAGCGTCTCCCGCACCGCCTGCTGCACCAGGTCCGCGTGCGGCCCGGACCGGAACGCCGACGCCAGCCCGGGGGCCGAGAAGCCCAGGCGCAGGGTCGTGGCGTCGAGCTCGACGACCTGGGCGTTCTGGCTGATGAGCACCCACGTGGTCTTCTTGAGCCGGCCGAGCGTGTCGAGCACCTCGGGCCAGCGGCGGCGCAGCACCTCGGTGTCGCCGCCGCCGGGCGCCCCGGCGGGGCGCTCCACCGGGGCGACGGGCTCGGCGACCGGCACGTCGTGGACGACGGGATCGGGGGTCGCGGCGTCCGCCGACGGTGGCGCGGCGGCGACCGGCGCGGCGTCGGGTCCGGCAGCCTCCGGCTGCTCCGCCGCGTCGACGGGACCCTCGTCGACGGGGGCACCCGCTGTCCCGCGCCGGCCGGGCGCGGGGACGTCCGGCCAGGTGGTGTCGCCGCCGGCGTCCGGCGTCGCCCCGGACGCCGGCGCGGAGGTGGACGGCGCCGCGCCGGCAGGTGCCGACGGCGTGGCAGGTGCCGACGGCGCGGCAGGTGCCGGCTCAGCGGCGGGCGCCACGGCGCCGTCGGAGACCACGGCGGCGTCGGGCCCCGCGGCGGGTGCGCCCTCCGCGGCGGGCGCGGCGGTGGACCGCTCCGTGCCCGACGGCTCGACCGCAGGCCGCGCGGGAGCAGACCCCGCGGGGGCAGCCGGCCCGGCCGGGGGCGGCTCAGCCGGCGTGACCACGGCGACGCGCTCGACGGGTGCGGCCGGCGCGAAGGACCCGGGGGCCTGGCGCGCTCCGGCGGCCGGCCCGGCTCCCGAGCCCCCGTCCCCGGCACCCGGTGCGGCCGCCGCGCCGACGCGGACCCCGTCCCGTTCGAGCCGGTCGAGACGCGCGCCGAGCCCGGCGGCGGAGTCGTCGAGCGCGGGGAGCAGCAGCCGCGCCACGAGCAGCTCGAGGTGGAGGCGTGGCGACGTCGCCCCGGTCATCTCGGTGAGCGCGGCGTTGACGAGGTCGGCGGACCGGGACAGCTCGGCGGCGCCCAGGTGGGCGGACTGCGCCTGCATCCGGGCGAGCTGGTCGCCGGGCACGTCGCGGAGCACGGCGGCCGCGGCGTCGCCGGACGCCGCCAGGACGATGAGGTCGCGCAGCCGCTCGAGCAGGTCCTCCACGAACCGGCGCGGCTCGTGGCCGGTGGCGATGACGCGCTCGACCACCCGGAACGCGCTGGCGCCGTCCCGGGCGGCCACCGCCTCGACCAGGTCGTCGAGCAGGGAGGCGTGGGTGTAGCCGAGCAGCGCGACCGCGGCCTCGTAGTCCAGCCCCTCGGGCCCCGAGCCCGCGATGAGCTGGTCGAGCACGGAGAGCGAGTCGCGGACGGACCCCCCGCCGGCCCGCACGACGAGCGGGAGCACGCCGGACCCGACCTGGACGCCCTCCGCGCGGCAGAGCTGGTCGAGGTAGCCGACCATCACGTCCGGCGGCACGAGCCGGAACGGGTAGTGGTGGGTGCGGGAGCGGATCGTGCCGATGACCTTGTCGGGCTCCGTCGTCGCGAAGATGAACTTCACGTGCTCCGGCGGCTCCTCGACGATCTTCAGCAGGGCGTTGAACCCCTGGGGCGACACCATGTGCGCCTCGTCGAGGATGAACACCTTGTACCGGTCGCGCGCGGGCGCGAACGTCGCGCGCTCGCGCAGGTCGCGCGCGTCGTCGACACCGCCGTGGCTCGCCGCGTCGATCTCCACCACGTCGAGGCTGCCGGGGCCGCCGCGTGCGAGCTCGACGCAGGACTCGCACACGCCGCACGGGGTGTCGGTCGGCCCCTCGACGCAGTTGAGGCAGCGCGCGAGGATGCGCGCCGACGTCGTCTTGCCGCAGCCGCGCGGGCCGGAGAACAGGTACGCGTGGTTCGTCTGCCCCGTGCGCAGCGCCTGGCGGAGCGGACCGGTGACGTGGTCCTGTCCCACGACCTCCGCGAAGGTCTCGGGCCGGTAGCGGCGGTACAGGGCTGTCGTCACCCCCAGAACTCTAGAGGCCGCCGCCCACAGGCCGGCACCCGCGGGCGGGCGGGCCGGGGACGGTCCTGCCGCCCGGTGGGGCGGGCGCCCCGGGGCGTGAGACCGCGGGACCGCGCACTCCGGGCCGGTGCTATCGTCGCCGCCGTCCGCCCCCGCACCGGGACAGGAGTCGAGCACGTGAGCACCCCCGCCGCTTCCGAGCACCGCGCGCCGTCGATGCGCGCCACGGCCGGGGCGAGCTGCGGGCTCATGTGCTGTCAGCGAATGTGCTGACGCTGCGTCCTCGCAGCTCCGGCCTCCCGCGGCGGGCCCGCCGCCCGGCCTGACGCTCCGCGCGAGCACCGGCCGGGACGCACCGGACCTCACGCGCCCCGCCCCGGCGGAACCCCCTGGGCGTGGCGCTCCCGGCCGCCACGGGACCGCCACCCCGGCGTCGCGGCCCCCGCACGCCGGTCACGCCCCGCACGGTCCGCACCGGACCCCCCTGCCCGCACCGCCTTGCACGGCGCGGGCCGGCTACCTGGAAGGCACGCACCATGAAGCGCAGACTGACCGCCACCCTCGCCGCCCTCACGCTGGGCACGCTGGCCGCGTGCTCCGGCGGCGAGCCGTCGGCCCCGACGTCGGCGGACCCCGAGAACCCGGTCACCGTCACCATCGGCGTCGCGGACAAGGCGCAGGAGTACTGGACGACGTTCACGGACCTCGCCGAGCGGGAGGGCATCGACGTCGAGCTGGTGAACTTCACCGACTACCAGCAGCCGAACCCGGCGCTGAGCAGCGGGCAGCTCGACCTCAACCAGTTCCAGCACCTGCTGTTCCTCGCGGACTACAACGTCAACGCGGGCGACGACCTCACGCCGATCGGCAGCACGCTGATCTACCAGCTGGCGCTGTACTCGACGAAGGGCTACGCGACGCCGGACGACATCCCCGACGGCGCCGAGATCGCGATCCCGAACGACGCGACCAACCAGGCCCGCGCGCTGCTGGTGCTGCAGGCGGCCGGCCTCGTCACCCTCACCGGCGGCGGCGACGCGCTGTCGACCCCGGCGGACGTCGACGAGTCGGCGTCCCGCGTGACGGTCGTGCCGGTCGACGCGAACCAGACGGCGGTCCAGCTCCAGAGCCTCGACGGCGCCGTCATCAACAACACGTTCGCGACGGACGCGGGACTCGACCCGACCGAGGCGATCTTCTCCGACCTCGACGACCCCGACCAGGCGCGCCCGTACGCGAACGTCTGGGTGGCCCGCGCCGAGGACGCCGACAACCCCGTGTACGCGCAGCTGGTCGAGATCTACCAGCGCGACGAGGTCGTCGGCCAGCTCGAGGACGAGAACAAGGGCACGGCCGTGAGGCCGGACCTCTCGCCCGAGGAGCTGCAGTCGAGCCTGACCGACCTCGAGGACCTGGTCCGCGACCAGTCCTGACACCCGGCGCCGGGCGGCCCGCGAGGTCGCCCGGCGCCGTCGCGGTCCGGCCCGCCGGACGGCACGACCCTGCCCCGCCACACCACCTGGACGGTGACCCCGATGACCGCGATGGTCTCCCTGCGCGACGTCACGAAGGTGTTCGACGGGCCCTCGGGCCCGGTCCGCGCCGTCGACGGCGTCTCGCTCGACATCGGGCGCGGCGACGTGTTCGGCGTGATCGGCTACTCGGGCGCCGGCAAGAGCACGCTGGTGCGCCTGATCAACGCGCTCGAGACGCCCACCGGCGGCGAGGTCGTCGTCGACGGCACCTCCCTGACCGGGTTGTCGGAGCGCGGGCTGCGCCCCGCCCGGGCGGGGATCGGGTTCATCTTCCAGCAGTTCAACCTGCTGAGGTCCCGCACCGTGGCCGGCAACGTCGCGTACCCGCTGCGCGTCGCGCGCTGGCCCCGGGAGCAGCGCCGCGCGCGAGTCGCCGAGCTGCTCGAGTTCGTGGGCCTGGCCGACAAGGCGAAGCAGTACCCCGACCAGCTCTCCGGCGGGCAGAAGCAGCGCGTCGGCATCGCCCGCGCGCTCGCGGCCTCACCGGCCCTGCTGCTCGCGGACGAGGCGACGAGCGCGCTGGACCCCGAGACCACCAAGGACGTCCTGGACCTGCTCCGGCGCGCCAACCGCGAGCTCGGCGTGACGATCGTCGTGATCACGCACGAGATGTCCGTCGTGTCCTACCTGTGCAACCGCGTCGCGGTCATGGAGCACGGGCGCGTCGTGGAGTCCGGCGACGTGTACGACGTGTTCGCCCACCCGCAGGCCGCCATCACGCGCCGGTTCATCGGAGCCGCACTGCACGACCGGCCGCGGCCCGACGTCATCGCCCGCCTGCGGGAACGGCACCCCGGCCGGATCGTCACCGTGGCCGTGCGGGAGACGGAGGGCCGGCCGGGCGTCTCGATCACCGAGCGGCTGCGCGCCCACCACGTCGACGGCTCCGTGGTGTTCGGCGGGATCACCGAGGTGGGCTCGCGGCCGCTCGGCTCGCTGACGTTCGCGCTGACCGGCGCGGACCAGGACGTCGACGCCCTGGTCGCCGACCTGCGGGAGCACACCGAGGTGGTCGAGCACGACGCCGACGGGGACCATGCCGGCCCCGAGGCCGAGGGGGTGACGGCATGACCACGCCCAACGGGACCTCGCTGTGGCCCGCGCTGTGGGCGGCGCTCGGCCAGACGATGCAGATGGCGGTCGCCGCGCTGGCGATCGGCGGGCTGTGCGGGCTGGCGCTCGGCATCGCGCTCTACGTCACCCGCCGCGGGAACATCCTGCAGAACCGTGCGGTGTTCACGGTGCTGAACGTGCTGGTCAACATCGTCCGGCCCATCCCGTTCATCATCTTCATCACCGCCGTCCGGCCGCTGACCCAGACGCTCACCGGCGCGTCGTTCGGCGTCGGGGCCGCCATCCCGGCGCTGGCGATCATGGCGACGTTCGCCACCTCCCGGATCGTCGAGCAGAACCTCGTCGCGCTCGACCCGGGCGTCGTGGAGGCGGCACGGGCCATGGGCGCCGGCCCGCTGCGCATCATCGCGACCGTGATCGTGCCCGAGACGCTCGGCCCGCTGATCCTCGGCTTCACGTTCCTGTTCGTGGGCATCGTCGACATGACCGCGGTCGCCGGGGCGATCGGAGCGGGCGGGCTCGGCGACTTCGCGATCGTCTACGGCTACCAGCGGTACAACGACGTCGCGACGTGGACGGCCGTGGCGGTCATCGTCGTGATGGTGCAGCTGGCGCAGATGCTCGGGAACGTCCTGGCGCGGCGGGTGCTGCGGCGCTGACCGCTGCGGTCAGACCGCCCGCACGAGGGCGACGGCGGCGGCGACCAGCACGGCGCCGGCTCCCACCACGCCCGTGAGCCGGCGCCCGCCCGCACCCACCCGCCTCCCCAGGGCGGCGCCCGCCCCGGCGAGCGCCGTCTGCCACGCGGCCGACGCGGCTGCGACCCCGGTGACGAACCACACCCCTGCCGGCCGTCCGGGGAGCGACGCCGCGACGGCCGCGAACGTCACCAGGGTCAGCGGGTTCACGGCCGTGAGCAGGACGAAGCGCAGCGCGACGCGGAGTGCCGCAGCCGGTCGCTGCGGTTCGCCGTCGTCCGCCGGGGCCGCGGGCCGGGCCACCGCCAGGGCCCCGCGCAGCAGCGCGCCGCCGACCACGACGAGCACCAGGGCGGCGACGAGCGCCACGGCGCGCTCCCTCCCTGCCAGCACCCGCGACAGCGCCGCGCCGGCGGTCGCCGCGAGGGCGGCGTACCCGCAGTCGACCGCCGCGACGCCGGCGGCTGCGGCGAGACCGCGACGCAGCCCGTCCAGCGCGGACGTCCGGACGACCAGGACCCCCACCGGGCCGAGCGGGACCGCCACGCCGAGGCCGGCGAGCACACCGGAGGCGAGCGCGGCGACGGGGCCGTCGGGGAGCGGTGTCACGCGGGCGAGCCTGGCGCGAGCCCCCGTCCATGTTCGGCGGATGACGCAGCCGGGCTGCGACAATCGCGGCATGGACCCGATCGACGAGGCGATCCTCCGTGAGCTGACGGCCGATGCGCGGCTGCCCTACCGGGAGCTCGGCGCGCGCGTCGGCCTCTCGGCGAACGCCGCCGCGGCACGCGTCCGGCGGATGCTCGACGACGGGCGCATCGGCGGCTTCACGGTGCGGGCGACCGCCGGCGCCGGACCCGCGCGCGCCGGCCTCGAGGTCTTCGTGGACGTCCGGCTCGCCGCGGACGCCGACTCCGAGACGTTCCGGCGCGCCACCGTCGCCCGGCCGGAGGTGCTCGACGCCGTCCACGTGACCGGCGGGTACGACTACCTCGTGCACGCCGTCGTGCCGGACGCCGCCGGCCTGGACCGCCTGGTGCGCACCATGAAGCGGGACGACGGCGCGGTGCAGACGCTGTCGCGCGTAGCGCTGCGCAACCCCGGCTCCTGACCGGTCCGGGACGTACCTGCCGTGCCGCGGCAGGTACGTCCCCGGCGCGGGTCAGCCCGGACCCCGGCCCCCCGCCCGCGCCTTCGCCCGCTCAGCCGCAGGGCCCGCGGGTCCCGGCCCGCCCGGACCGGTGACGCCCTCCGTGGCCGGCTCCCCGGCACCGGGCCCGTCGGCACCGGTCCCGGCCGGGTCGGTGCCGGGTGCGGCCCCGCCCGGCGCGGTGGCCCCGCCCGGCGCGGTGGCCCCGCCGCCGCCCTCGGCCGGGTCCGCGCCGTCCGCGGGGTCGGCCTGCTCGCTGCCGGCGGCGGCGTCGACCAGCACGGCGTCGCCGGGGGACTCCGCTGCGGGGTCCTCGGGCGCGCCCGCCCCGCCGTCCGCGGGCTCGTCGACGGGCGACACCGTGGGCTCCTCGGAGCGCTCAGCCACCGCGGTGACGGAGGGTTCGGGGTCCGCGAGCGGGGGCCGCTCGCCCAGCGCCCGCGCCCCGAGCAGCGCCGCCGTCACGCCCACTGCGGCGACCGAGACCGCCGCCACGCGCAGACCGGCTCGGCGCGGCGCCGGCGGGCGGCGGCGGGCGCGGGTGCCGCGCGCGCCGGCCAGGTCGACGACGGGCGCGGGCCCGCCGGGCACCGTCCGCGTCCGCTCGCCCTCGTCGTGACCGCCCACCGCGACCAGGGGTGAGGACGACGGCGCCCCGCCCGCCGCCGCCTGCGGCACGACGGTCCCGAGCGCCACGGTGACCGCGCCGGCGTCTCCGTCGACCGGGCCGAGCCCCGTCGCGCCCGGGCGCAGCAGGGCGCGCAGCTCCTCGGCGACGGCGACGGCACCCGGACGCTCCGTGGGTTCCAGCGCGGTCATCGCGGTGAGCAGACCCGCCCAGCGGGGCCCCAGGTGACGGGGGATCGGCGGTGCGTGGTGCAGGCGTGCGACAGCGCTCGCGATCGGCGTGCCGGGGAACGCCCGCTCGCCGGTCAGGCACTCCACGAGCACGAGCCCGAGGGCGTACACGTCGGACGCCGGGGTCAGCGCCCCGCCGGTCGCCTGCTCCGGGCTGAGGTAGGACGGCGTGCCCAGCAGCTCGCCGGTGGTCGTGAGGTGCTCGTCCGAGGGCGCGCGGGCGATCCCGAAGTCCGCGAGCTTCGTCCAGGGCGCCGTGGCACCCGACCGCTCCTCCGCGGGCAGCAGGATGTTGGCGGGCTTCACGTCGCGGTGCACGACGCCCTCGTCGTGGATGTACGCCAGCGCCTCGGCGACGTGCGCGCCGACCACCGCCGTCTCGTCGGCGGGCATCGGCCCGGCCGCCACCCGCGTGGCCAGTGACGGCCCGCGCACGAGCTCCATGACGAGGTAGGCCTGACGCTCGCCCCCCGCCAGGACGGCGGTGCCCGCGTCGAACACGGTGACGAGGCCCGGGTGGCTGAGGCGCGCGAGCAGCTGCATCTCGGCGCGGTGCCGCTCGTCCGCGACCGGCCCGGCGGCCGACGGGTGGAACGCCTTGACGGCGACGTCGCGGCCCAGCACGTCGTCCCGGGCGGCGTACACCTCGGCCATGCCGCCGCGCCCCAGGCGGTCACCGAGGACGTAACGCCCCGACAGCACCGTGCCGCTGCCGAGCGCACGCTCGCGCGGCGGCGCGTCGGCAGCCGGCGCGGTGGCGCAGGGCTCCTCGGCGCGTGCACCCTCCGCACGCCTCTCGCTCACGCGGGACCTCCTCGACGGGAGGGACCAGGATCGCCGCCGATCGGCCCGCGCGCGCGCCGAGCGGGATCGGCGTCCCCCGTCCCGGTGACGCGCACGCCGGGGCCGGGGTGGCGTCAGCGCGGGCTCAGTCCGGTCTGACCTGCGTCTCCGCCAGGACGGCGCGCAGCAGGGGGCGGCTCGACTCGGTCGCCCCGAGCACGAGCAGGCAGCCGACGGTGAGGCACGTCACGAGCAGGAGCAGCCCGCGGGGGTCGCTGACCCCGGCCAGGCCGAGCAGCGGGGAGAACATCACGACCGCGGCGGCGGCGGAACCGACGCCGACGAGCAGCACCGGCACCAGCACCTCGCGCCGCCGCACCGAGTCGAGCAGCCCGACCGGCGTCCCCGCGAGCACCTGCAGCGCGTACTCGCGACGACGGTCCAGCACGCTCGCAGCCTGCGTGATCCCGGCGGAGGCCGCAGCGACCAGGAACGCGATCACGAGCGTCAGCAACCCGCCCCGGAGCAGGTCTCCGGACATGGTCGCGGCATCGGCCACCTCCGCGGCGCTCGCCCCGTCGCCCGCCCCGCCGGACACCATCAGGGGCAGGACCGCGAGCGAGCCTGCGACGAAGCCCGCGAGGCCGAGCCCGCCGACCACCCGCCACACCGCCCGCGGGTCGTCGACGAGACGACGCGCGGCGAGCAGCTGCGCCGGGGTCCGCGCCCACCGCACCCGCAGCCGCCCGACCAGTCCCAGCGTCCACGGACCCACCAGGTTCAGCGCCCCGAACCCCAGGGCGAGCGACCCGAGGCCGAACGCGGCCGCCGCCGCGCCGAGCTGCCCCGACGCCGCCGTGACGACCATGAAGACGCCCATCGCCGCGACGGCGAGCACCGCCCGCACGGCGCGCAGGCGGGGCGGGGTCTGCCTGCGCGCGACACCGAGCGGCGACACCACGACCCGGCGCAGCGACACCACACCGCTGACGACGGCCAGCACGGGCACCGCCACGCCCGCGGCCACGAGCAGCGGCCAGCCGACCCACAGCTCCGCCGCCGAGAACGTCGAGCCCTGGAACGGCACCCGCGTCCACACCGGCAGCAGCGCGACGTAGCCGACCACGCCCGCGACCGAGCCGACGAGCCCCTGCCAGGCCGTCTCGACCACCGTGAGCGCGACGACCTCCCGCGGCGTGACACCGAGCAGGCGCAGGGTCGAGAGCCGGGCGTCCCGCCGGGCGACACCGAGCCGGGCCGCCGACCCGCCGAGCGTCAGCAGCGGCACGACGAGCAGCACCAGGGCCGTCCAGGCGAGCACGACGTAGGACTCCGCGTTCTCGCGCTGGTACTCCCCGACCGGGTGCGCGGCCCGGCCCAGGAAGCCCATCAGCCCGCCGACCACGGACAGCGTGAGGGCCGTCATCACGGCGAACGCCGCGACCGCGAGCGCCGTCGTCACCCGGCCGTCGCGCCCACCCGCGGACCGCAGGCGCGGGGCCAGCGCGAGGACGGCGCTCACCGGGCACCGCCCGGGGTGGCCGGGGCGGTCGGCGCGGCCGGGCCCGGGACCGGGGCTGCGGTCGCGCGCGGCGGCTGCCGCACGTCGGCGACCACCCGCCCGTCCCGCACCTCGACGCGCCGGTCGCACCACGCGGCGACACCGGCGTCGTGCGTGACCAGCACCAGCGACGCCCCCGCGAGGCGCGTCGTCTCCGTCAGCACCCGCATGACGTCCTCACCGGTCGCCTGGTCCAGCGCCCCGGTCGGCTCGTCCGCGAACACGACCTCCGGGCCCGTGATCAGCGCGCGGGCCACGGCCACGCGCTGGGCCTGCCCGCCCGACAGCTCGCCGGGGCGCCTCGCCTCCATGCCACCCAGCCCGAGCGACGCGAGCCAGCGCACGGCCAGCGCCGTCGCCTCCTTGCGGGACGTGCCGAGCAGCATCGGGGCGAGCGCCACGTTCTCGACCGCCGGCAGCTCCGCGAGCAGGTGCCCGAACTGGAACACGAACCCGTAGTGCCGGCGCCGCACCAGGGAACGCCCGCGCTCGTCGAGGTCGTGCAGCGTCCGGCCGGACAACGCCACGCTGCCGGAGTCCGGCACGAGGATGCCCGCCAGGCAGTGCAGCAGCGTCGACTTCCCCGACCCGGACGGACCCATCACGGCGACCGACTCGCCCGGGGCGACGTCGAGGTCCACCCCGGCCAGCGCCGTCGTGGCACCGAAGCGCTTGACGAGCCCCCGGGCGGACAGGCGCGGGGGCGCGATCGGGACGCCGTGGGCGGCGGCCGGGGACGGAGCGGCTGCCGGTGGTGCGGCCGGCGGTGGGGCGGATGCGGTCGGGGCGGGGTGCGCGAGCGGCTCGGTCATGCCCCCAGCGTCGTCGCGGGCACCGGGCCACCGCGTCGTTCCGCGGTCGCGTCCTGCGGTCCGGGCCGGTGCGACCGCGGTCGGAGGTCCGGGGTCACGTCCGCCCGCAGTCGGAGGCCGCGTCATCCGTGCTGCCGACACCCCGGGCATGCGAGGACCCCCCGCACACCCGCCAGAGCTCACCTGCCCTTGCTGCCTTCCGGCCCTGGGGGGGTTCAGCGAGATGACGCCGCACGAGGGGTCTGCCCCCAGCCTAACGCAGCCGGGGATCAGTCCGTGTCGAGCCGTCGCAGGTAGCGTTCCGGCCCGGCGAGGAAGCCCTGCCACGACAGCACCAGGTCCGTCTCCTCCCACGGCGTCTCCCGCAGGCCCCACTCCCCGACCTCCCAGACGCGCGCGCCCGGCAAGGACGCCAGCACCGGTGAGTGCGTCGACAGCACCACCTGCGCACCTCCGGCCACCAGCCGGCGCAGGTGCGCGAGCAGCGCCAGCGAGCCGGTGCACGACAGCGCCGACTCCGGCTCGTCCAGCACGTACAGCCCGCGGCCACGCATGCGGTCCTCCGCGAGCGCCAGGAACGACTCGCCGTGGGACATCTCGTGGAACGCCAGGTCGGCCGGCGACGGGTTGTCCTCCAGGTAGGTGAAGAACCCGTGCATCGTCTCGGCCCGCAGGAAGAACCCCCGCTTCGAGCCGCCCGCGCCGCGCTCCAGCACCAGGTGCCGCCACAGCGTCGACTCCGACGCCCGCGTGACGCCCCGCGCGCCGGTCGACCCGCCCTCCGCGCCCATGCCGAACGCCATCGCCAGCGCCTCGACCAGCGTCGACTTGCCCGCGCCGTTCTCCCCGACCAGCACGGTCGCCGCCCCCAGGTCCCACCCGTCCCGCAGCACCTGCGCCACCGCGGGAACCCGGGCGAACCACGCCCCGGCGTCGACGGGCTCGCGCTCGTCCGCACGCACGCGTCGGACCGGCAGCGCGGGACCTGTCAGGGGCACGAGGACAGCCCACCACACCGGGCCGGCGCCCCGGGGGTGCTGCTCGGGTGCGGTTTCCGAGCACCCCCCGGGCTCGGGTACCCTCTACGGGCCGGGAGGATTCGCCTAGTGGCCTATGGCGCACGCTTGGAAAGCGTGTTGGGTGCAAGCCCTCGGGGGTTCGAATCCCCCATCCTCCGCCGGAAGAGGGGCCCGTTCCCGCAGCGATGCGGGAACGGGCCCTTCGTCGTCGGCGGTGCGGGTGGGCAGAGGGGTGCCGGTAGCAGCTCTGGCAGCAGTTCGCGTGTGGGCACCCGCCAGCGGCGCCGCACGTCAGGGCCCGGAGCCGGAGTGGCCGTGATGATGGGTGCCACCGAGCGGGACTCGGTCCTACTGGTTCGCAACCGGACGTTCCACAGAGGCGCGGAGATCCGGGTGCAAGTCCCGGCGGGCTGCCACATCGGCCCGTAGCTCAAGTAGTAGAGCCCCGCTTGTTCACATGTTGCGCGCGAACGTCGACCGCCGAAGCAATCTGCTCAGCCGAGGCGAGGCTTCCATCGATCGAGAGCAGCGACAGGAGCCTCAGCGGGCGCCCTGAGTCTGCGGCCGCGTGCATCTTGTGGTGCCCATCGAGCAGGAAGTGGGTGAGGCACCAGTGGCCGTAGTAGTCCACGCTCCAGGTGTCCGTCGCCGGCTGACATACGTCGAGCGTGGAGATGGCGACGGCCGTCGGTGTGTCGGAGACGAGAAGGCGCTCGACGTGCGCACGGACTGTCTCGGCGTCGTCCCACACGGGCGGGAGCATCGGCACGACGAACTCGAACAGATGGCAGCCGCGTCCGGCGACCGGGGTCTCGAACGTGCGGTAGTAGGCGGTGCGCGGGTACTCAGGCAAGCCCCAGAACGAGTCGACACCCCACGTGGCGAGCTGCTCCTCGCCGAAGTAGTCGCCCGGCTTGCCCGGCGTGACAAGCCGGGGCGCCACGGAGATGAGCATCGGCACGTACTGGCCCTCGGGCAGGAGCCCGCCGAACGCGTCGACCACGGACGGGTCGACGTCGTCCAGTCCGCTCGTGAGCCGATCCCGCATCTCGTCGAGCGACAGGGACTGGTTGGCCCCCTCCATCCGCTGGAACAAGAACTGGCACGTCCCGCACCAGAAGCTGAGCTCGAACGCGGGATCGTCGTCGAGTGTGAGCATGCGCCGTCCCGCCCACGCACCCTCTGGCTTCGGCTGTTCGTCGATTCGGATGCGCGGCGACGGGCTTCCCAGCTGGATCGCGGCGCCGACGTCGAGGATCACGCCACCACGGTAGTGCCGCTGACCTGGCCCGTCGTCAAGGGTCGTACGCGCTGCTTCTGCGCATCGTGAGGGGGCCGCGGATCCGTTACGTCGCGGGCGGCCCTGGCCCCTACAGTCGCTGCGTGAGCGTGGAGCGGACCCGTTCGTCGCCAGGGACGTCCTGGCTGCGATCGGCGGTGTACCGGCACCTGATGCTCCGCTCTCGTCGTGATCGTCGCGCGCTCCGCAGTCGAAGCCCCTCTGGGCTCGCGCGTCACGACCCGGCGTCGCCGCCGCCGGTCGAGCCCTCGTACAGGCCGACCTGGTTGCCCTCCGTGTCGACGAACGCGGCCCACCAGCTCGTCGCGTCGATCTCGCTGCGCGGCACGACGACCCGCCCACCGAGCTCGGTGACCCGGCGCAGCGTCTCGTCGATGGAGTCGACCTCGACGTAGGACCGCGGCTGGTCGAACCCCTCGCTGCGCGGCGCGAGGCCGCCGCCGCTGACCTTGTTCGGGGCCTGCCACATCGGGTAGCCCTCGAACCCGGGGTACTCCTGGATCTGCCAGCCGAACAGCGCGCCGTAGAAGCCCTTCGCCCGCTCCACGTCGTCGACCGGGATGTCGATGTGCGTGATGTCGCCGTGTGCCATGTCCGCTCCCCGGGCCCGTGACCCCGCGCCGTCGCGGGGTCGGCTGAGTCCAGCGTACGGACGGCCCCTGACACCGCGCCCCGGCGGCCGGCGTCAGCCCTTGGCGCGGCGGGGCGACGCGAACGTGCGCAGGCGACGGGCGGCGACGGCGAGCTGCACGTCGCGGTACTGCGCGGCGCGGTGCATCTGCCCGCGCAGGTCGGTGCCGGACGGCCGGTGCCGCAGGTCGCACGGCACCTCCACCGCGACGAAGCCCTTGCGGAGCAGGTCGATCGTCATGCCGGTCTCCACGCCCCAGCCGCGGGCGAGCGGCGTGGCGGCCTCGAACGCCTCCCGGGTGAGGCAGCGCATGCCGGAGAGCGGCTGAGTCGGCGTCCACCCGGTCATCGACTGGATGGCCCGGCGGGCGGCGCCGACCACGATGCCGCGGCCACCGGCACCGGGCTGCGGCGGCAGCAGCGCGATCGACACGTCGGCGGTGCCCTCGAGCACCGGCGGCACCAGCGGGGCGGTGTTCACGGCGGTGTCGCCCAGGTCGCCGTCGATGAAGAGCAGCAGGCGCGGCGGCCGGTCGGGGGCGTCCCGCATCGCGACCACGGCGGCGCCGGTCTCCATCGCGGACGCCTTGCCGCGGTTGTGCGAGTGCCGGACGACGACCGCGCCGGCCTCACGGGCGACGTGCTGCGTGTTGTCCTCGGAGCCGTCGTCGACGACGAGCACGAGGTCGACGTGCGGGATCGCGCGGGCCGAACGGACCGTCGCGGCGATCCGGCGGGACTCGTCCTTGGCCGGGATGACGACCGCGACGCGCTGGCGGGAGCGCCCGGTGCGGGTGGTGGTCGTCGGCGCGTCGAGCGGGGCGGTCTGCTGCGGCAGGTGACGGCGGGACTTGCGCACCGTCGGCGGGGTGCCGCCCGCGTCGGCGGGAGGCACCTCGGGAGCCGGGCCGGGCTCGGCGTCGGCGGGGGCGTCGGAGGCACCCGCGGGCTCAGGGGCAGGACCGTCGGCGACCGGTCGTCCCTCGGTCCTGTCCTGCGCCTCGCCCGTCACCCGAGACAGCCTAACGATCCGGCCCGGCCTCGACCCGCTCCGGGCCCCGGACACGCGGAGGATGCACACGACGGTCACACGGGGGGCCCGGAGTCGTCACCAGCGGCTGGGCCGGGCCGAGGCGCGCCGGGACGCCCAGCGGCGGGGGTGGGACGCGGACCGCGCGGGGAAGAGAGAGCGCGCGGGAGGCGTCGGCTGCCGGGCCCCCGGGACGGCGGGGGGCCGGGCCGGGACGTGCCCCGACCCGGCCCCCCCGGTACCGCAGGCTCCGCGTCAGCGGAGCGTGACCTGCCGGGCCACGATGCCGGCACGCGCGCGGCGGGCGTTCGCGTCGAGCGGCTCGGTGTCGGCGAGCGCCGCCTCGAACACGGGCGCGAAGGCAGCGAGCGGTGCCTCGACGTCCTCCGCCTCCGAGCCGCGCGCGAGCTCCCACACGGGGACGACGAGGCCGTTGGAGCGGAAGTACCCGATGAACTTCGCACCGTCGAAGCCGGACTCACGGCGGCCGTGCAGCCGGGCGAGGCCGTCCACGACCTGCTGCTCGTCGTGCGGCTGGGCCCAGCGCAGGTACTCGCGCGCGCCCATGCGGACCCAGTACGCGGCCTCGACGCCCGGCACCTTGTGCGTCTCGACCACTCCGGCGTCGGCCTCCTCGACGGCGGCCTTCAGCTCGGGCGTCATCTCGGTGTCCGGCGCGATCCAGTAGCCGAAGCCGTCCTCGACGGTGACCTCGAAGGGCACGGTCAGGTCCAGCACATCCTGGAGGCGCGGGCCGGGGCCGGGCAGGCCGGACTGCTGGACGGCGGTGTCGGGCTCGGCGTCGAGCGCCTCGAGCAGCGCGGCGGCGAGGTCGCGGCTGGCGTCGCCGGAGCTCCCGACGGTCTGGAGCGCGAGCAGGACCACGCCGTCGGCGCGGTGCAGCGCGGACCAGCCGGACGGCAGGACCGTGGTGACCACGATGTCGCGCGCCCCGTGCTCGGCGACGGTCCGGGCGGTGGCGGTCGCGGCGGGCACGAGCTCGCGCAGGGCGACCCAGTCGGGCTCCCCGGGGAGACCCTCGAACGGGCGCAGGACGAACTCGACGTCGGATGCTGAGGCCATGCCCCCAGGCTACCGGCCGGGACGCCCCCGTCAGGTTGTCCACAGGTTCCCGTCCGGCCCGCCGCGCGTCCCGCTTCGGTGGCAGGATCGACGGCATGGACCCCCGCGCCGGAACCCCCGCCCAGCCCTCCGACCTGGTCGACGTCGACGCGATGCTCGCGGCGTACCACGACCGCCGCCCCGACCTCGACGACCCCGCGCAGCGCGTGGTGTTCGGCACGAGCGGCCACCGGGGGTCCAGCCTCGACGGGGCGTTCAACGAGGCGCACATCGTCGCGATCACGGCCGCGATCGTCGAGTACCGCCGCGGGCAGGGGACGGACGGTCCGCTGTTCATCGGGCGGGACACGCACGGCCTGTCGCTGCCGGCCTGGCAGACCGCGCTCGAGGTGCTCGCGGCCGCAGGGGTCGAGGTCCGGGTGGACGCGCGCGACTCCTGGACACCGACCCCGGCGGTCTCCCACGCGATCCTGCTCCACAACGGCGCCGCCACCTCGGAGGGCGTGCGGGCGAGCGGCCCCGGCCTGGCCGACGGCATCGTGGTCACGCCCTCGCACAACCCGCCGCGCGACGGTGGTTTCAAGTACAACCCCCCGCACGGCGGGCCCGCGGGCTCGGAGGCGACGTCCTGGATCGCGGACCGCGCCAACGAGCTCCTCGCCCACGGCGTGGACCGGGTGCCCCGCGTCAGCGTCGACGCCGCGCTCGCGGCCGACACCACCCGCAAGCACGACTTCCTCGGCGCGTACGTCGACGACCTGGTGCACGTGATCGACCTGGACGCCATCCGGTCGGCGGGCGTGCGGATCGGCGCGGACCCGCTCGGCGGGGCCTCGGTCGAGTACTGGGGGGCGATCGCGGAGCGCTACGGCCTGGACCTCACGGTCGTGAACCCGCGCGTCGACCCGCAGTGGTCGTTCATGACGCTCGACTGGGACGGCAAGATCCGGATGGACTGCTCGTCGCCGTCCGCCATGGCCTCGCTCGTGACGGCGATGGGCGGCGACGCGCCGTTCGACATCGCCACCGGCAACGACGCCGACTCCGACCGCCACGGCATCGTCACGCCGGACGCCGGGCTCATGAACCCGAACCACTACCTCGCGGTCGCGATCCGCTACCTGTACTCCGGCGCCCGCCCCGGCTGGCCCGGCGACGCGGCGATCGGCAAGACCCTCGTGTCCTCCTCGCTCATCGACCGGGTGGCGGGCACCCTCGGGCGCCGGCTCCTCGAGGTGCCCGTCGGCTTCAAGTGGTTCGTGCCCGGGCTGCTCGACGGCTCCGTCGGCTTCGGCGGCGAGGAGTCGGCCGGTGCGTCGTTCCTGCGCACCGACGGCTCCGTGTGGACCACCGACAAGGACGGGATCATCCTCGCGCTGCTGGCCTCGGAGATCCTCGCGACGACGGGCCGGTCGCCGTCCCAGCACCACACCGAGCTCGTCGGGGAGTTCGGGCGGTCCTGGTACGCGCGCGTCGACGCCCCGGCCACGCTCGAGCAGAAGGCCACGCTCGGCAGGCTCTCGCCCGAGCAGGTGACCGCGACGACGCTCGCCGGCGAGGACATCACCGCGAAGCTCACCGAGGCCCCCGGGAACGGCGCGGCGATCGGCGGGCTCAAGGTGACCACCGAGAACGCGTGGTTCGCGGCCCGCCCCTCCGGGACCGAGAACGTCTACAAGATCTACGCGGAGTCGTTCGTCAGCCCGGAGCACCTCGCGCAGGTCCAGGAGGCCGCGAAGGACGTCGTCTCGGACGCGCTCGGCTGAGCGCGCGCCACGGCTCCGCCCGGCCTAGCGTGGGCCGCCCCGGCGGTGCCGGTGCCCGCGTCCGCGACGACGCAGGCGGGTCCGACCGGCGACAGTCGCCGTCAGCCCGCCACAGCCGGCACCGGGTCGCGACCGAGCGAAGGAGCACACGATGAGCGAGAGCAGCACCCCGGTCCCCGACGACGCACCGGACGCCGTCACCGACCCCGACGTGGACTCCGTCCGCGACGAGGAGATCAGCGACGACGAGGTCGCGCGGTCGATGCCGGACGCCGGCACCAGCGACGCGGACCCCGGCTCGTTCCTCAACCCCTGACCGCGGGCGGCGGCTCGGCGCGCGGGGACGCGCACCGGGCGGTAGACCGGAGGCCATGACGCAGACCTCCGGACCCGGCGCCGTCCTGTTCGACGTCGACGGCACGCTCGTCGACTCCAACTTCCTGCACGTGCACGCCTGGGTCGAGGCGTTCGCGGCTGTCGGGAGCCCGGTCGACGCGTGGCGCGTGCACCGGCGGATCGGCATGGGCTCCGGCCGGCTGCTGCAGGAGCTGCTCGGCGACGACGTCGACCGGCTCGGTGACCGCGTGAAGCAGGAGCACACGGAGCGCTACGCGGCGCTGGCCGGGCTGCTCCGCCCGTTCGACGGCGCCCGGGAGCTCGTCCGCACGCTCACGGACCGCGGCGTGCGCGTGGTGCTCGCGACGTCCGCGGCACCCGAGGAGGTCGAGCGGCTGCGCGAGGTGCTCGAGGTCGACGACCTCGTGGAGATCACCGCCTCGCAGGACGTCGAGGAGGCGAAGCCCGAGCCGGAGCTGGTCGAGGTGGCCCTCGAGCGTGCCGGCGTCCCCGCCGACCGGGCGGTGTTCGTCGGCGACTCGGTGTGGGACGTGCAGGCGTCCGTCCGCGCGGGCGTGCCGTGCGTGGCCGTCCTCAGCGGGGGGACCTCCGCGGCCGAGCTGCTCGACGCGGGCGCCGTCGCCGTCCACGACGACGTCGCCGAGCTGCTGCGGGAGCTCGACGGGAGCGCGCTGGCGTCCGTCCTGCGCTGAGGCCCCGGGCTCAGCCCCCGGCGCCGACGACCATGTCCGCGTAGTCCGGGTGCTCGGCGACGAACGCCCGCACGAAGGGGCACGCCGGCTCGATCCGGTCGCCCGCCTCACGGACCCGGTCGAGGGCGGCACGGACCAGCGCGGACCCGATCCCGTGCCCCTCCTGCCGGGGGTCGACCTCGGTGTGCGTGAACACCACGACGCCGGGCCGGCTCTCGTACTCCGCGACACCCAGCACCGCGCCGTCGGCGCCCACCGCCTCGAACCGGTGCTGCTCCGGCACGTCCCGCACGTCCACGTCCGCCATGCCGCGAGTATGCGTCACCGGGGCCGCGCCCTCCACGGCACGCCGTGTCACCTGCTGGTGGGAGACTGTGCGCGTGCTGGGGACCTACCGCGACGTGCTGGACCGGCCCGGCGCCCTGGCGTTCTCCGGTGCGGGCGTCATCGCCCGGCTCCCGATGTCCATGGTCGGCATCGGCATCATCCTGATGATCGAGTCCCTGCACGGCTCGTACCGGCTGGCGGGCGCCGTCTCGGCCGCCTACGTGCTCGCCCAGGCGGTGTGCTCCCCGCAGCTCGCCCGCCTCGTCGACCAGCACGGCCAGGCGCGCGTCATGCGCCCCGCGCTGACGGTGTCCGCCGTCGCGCTCGTCGCCCTCGTGCTCTGCGCGACGCTCGACGCGCCGGTGTGGACGCTCTACGCGACGGCTGTCCTCGTCGGTGCCACGATCGGCTCGTTCGGCGCGCTCGTCCGGGCACGGTGGTCGCACGTGCTGTCGGACCCGCGTTCCCTGCACACCGCGTACTCGCTCGAGTCCGCGCTCGACGAGCTCGTGTTCGTGGTCGGCCCGATCCTCGCGACCACGCTGGCGACCGCCGTCGCCCCGTCCGCGGGCCTCGTGGTGCCGGTCGTCGGGATGGTGCTCGGCGGGTACTGGTTCCTCGCCCAGCGCCGGACGGAGCCGCCGCCGCACGGCCGGCGTCCCGTGGGCCCCGACGGGGTGCGCGCGCGTCGGGTGTCCGTCATGCGCTCCGGCGGGATGGTCGTGCTCGCCGTCGTGTTCGTCGCGATGGGGTCGATCTTCGGCGCGACCGACGTGAGCACCGTCGCGTTCGCGGAGGAGGCGGGGCGCCAGGCGCTCGCCGGTGTGGTCCTCGCCGTGTTCGCGTGCGGCTCGATGATCTCCGGCCTGCTCTACGGCGCGCGGCACTGGGTCACGCCGCTGTGGCGCCGGTTCGCCATCGGGATGGTCGCGCTGGCGGTCGGTGTGTCGCTGTTCGTGCTGGTGAGCTCGATGACGATGCTCGCCGTCGTCATGTTCGTCGTCGGGTTCGCGATCGCCCCGACGCTGGTGAACGGCAACGGGCTCGTGCAGCACTTCGTCGCACGGGAGCGGCTCACCGAGGGGCTCACCTGGGTCGGTACGTCGCTGGGCGTCGGCGTCTCGCTGGGTTCGTGGGTGGCGGGGTCGATGATCGACCGCCAGGGGTCGCACGGTGGCTACCTGGTCGTCGTGGGCTCCGCGGCGCTCGCCGTGGTGGCCGTCCTCGCGTCCCTGCGCACCCTGCGGGCCGGCAACCCCGACGCGCGGGTCCCGGCCGGCGGGGGACCGGACGACCCGCCCGCCGGCGACGGCACCCGCCACGCCGGGACGGGACCCGGCGCGGGCGACCCCCACGACGACGGCGCGGGTCCGGGGGCCGGCGCGGCTGGCGACACCGCCGGCCCGGGCGCTCCGGAGCCCGCCGTCCCTCCCGACCGGTCCGCCCCGACGACGCTGCCCGTCCCGATGGACGTCCCCGGGACGGAGCGGCTCGCTCCGGTCGCGGACGACACCACCACCGGCTGACCGCCGCGCGCCGGGCTCTCGTTCCTCGCCCGGCGCCGCGCGGCACCGCCCTGCGCCGCCGCGGTGCGACGCCCCGGCCGCCGGTCGAGCCGGTCAGCGCAGGACGCGGGGCTGCTCGTCCCGGGCGTCCTGGGCCGACCGCCGGCGTTCGGCGAAGATCCCGAGCACGAGCAGCAGCCCGCCGGCGGCGAGCAGCGTCAGCAGCCACGGACCGGCCGAGACCGTCCCGCCGAGCTGTGCCGCGAACACGCTGAGCACCGCGACGGGCAGCGTCGTCGCGCCGACCACCAGGGGCGCCCGCAGGAGCTCGCGCGCACCGAGCAGCATGAACCCGAGGGCGAGCACGACGACGAGGACCGCCCGCCAGGTCATCGGGTCCGTCCAGATCGCGAGCACCGACGGGCCGAGCGTGGCGAGCGCCCCGGGCGTCAGGGTGAGCGCGGACGTCCGGCCTCCCACCGGCCAGCCCGCCGACGAGCGCGGCGCAGGTCCGGCGGGCCGACCACCCAGGTCCCGGAGCGCGGGACGGAGCGCGACGAACCCCATGGCCGTGAGGGTGAGGCCGAGCGGCAGGGCGAACATCTCCACGCGCAGCAGCCGGGTGCTCCAGGCACCGATCGCCCAGGCGAGAGCAGCGAGCCAGAGGAACCACCCCGGCGGCAGGACCACCGCAGCCGGTCGACCCGGGTGGCCCGGCCGGCCCGGGCGCGGACCGGGCCGGACGTCGGCGCGGACGGCGGTCAGCGCGAGGACGAGCAGCAGCAGCTCGACGACCCACCCCGTCCACACCGCCGCCCACGACGAGCGCACCGCCACGAGCGTGCCGACGGTCCCCGCGACGACCGCCGGCGCCAGGGCCCAGCGCAGCCGCAGGCTGGGCTCCGTCGGCAGGCCCGGACGTGTCCGGTCCGTGGTGCGCACCGCGTGCCGGAGGCTGTGCTGCCAGCCGGCGAGGCCGAGCAGCACGGCACCGCCGAGCGACCACAGCAGCGCCGCGCCGAACAGCCGGGCGTCGCCTCCCGCCGGTCCCGCCGGGGTCGACGCCGCGAGGTGCACCGCGCGCACCGGGCCGGCGAGCGCCGCGACCGCCGCGCCGACCAGCGTCGCGTCGGTGAGCACCCGCCACGCGCGCCCCGCGGGTGTCGGCGGGGCCGCCGGTGCCTCCTCGTCGTCGGCGAGCAGCACGCTCCCGACGGCCACGGCGGCGAGCGCCAGCAGCGCCGCCGCGCGCGTCCCGGTGTCCCGTCCGACGAGCGCGAGCAGCAGGGTCGGCGTCACGAGCAGCGCCGTGCCGGACCGGACGAGGGGGCGCCAGCGCTCGGCCGATCGCCGTGCCAGCAGGGACCCGACCAGCACGGCCGCTGCCGCGGGCGGGGCGGTGTACGCCTCCACGAGGCCGACTCCCCACCAGCCGAGCGCCGACCACACGACACCGGACCAGAGCAGCGCCGCGGCCCACCACACCGGGTGCCGGTCGGGCCGCTGCGCGACGACGGTGGCCCCGGCGGCGAGGACCGCGCACAGCACCAGGACCGTGTCCGCCCCGGTGGGTGCCCGCAGCACCGCGAGCAGCAGGGCGACGGCTGCGGTCCCCGCCGCCGCGACCTCGAGCGCCACACGGGCGGGTTCCGCCGGGACGTCGAGCGCGCGGCGGCGGAGACGGGCGGCCACGGGTACCGCTGCGACGGCGGCCCCCGAGGCGAGCACGGCGACGACCGGGAGCAGCACCGGCGACCCCGACCCGGGCAGCAGCACCGCCCCCGCGCAGATCACCAGCACCGACACCGTCGGCACCACGAGGGCCGCCGCCAGCACGCGCAACCATGCGGGCACCGGGCGCGCACGGGTGTCCAGCAGGACGCCCTCGAGCAGGAGCAGCGCACCGGCGGCGCCCGCGGACCACCACGTCCGGTCGACGGTGACCGCGAGGACCGCCAGCACCGCCGGGACGGTCGCCACCACCAGCAGGGCCAGCCAGGTGTCGCGCCCGACGCGAGGCAGCAGTGTCACGGCGGCCGCGGCGAGGAGCGCGACCACTGCGGTGCCGCCGACCACGCCGAAGCCGTCCCAGCCGAGCCACGACAACCCCGACCCGAGCGCGAGCGCGGCGTACGCCGCTCCGACACCCACGAGCACACCGCGGACGGGCGCGGGCACGAGCGTGCGCGCGCGCAGCAGGAGCAGCAGGAGCGCCGCCGCGCCGACCAGCACCGCGGGGCGGGCCACCCAGCTCAGCGTCACGAGGACCGCGAGCTGCACGAAGGCGGCCACGACCAGCGTGGCCCGCCACGGGGCGTCCCGGGGGGCACGGCCGCCCGGTGCCGACGGGAGCGGCACCGTCGGACGCGCGGCGCCGACGGAGGCGAACGGCGGAGGCGACAGGGTGGCGGCGGGCGGCACGGCACCGGGGAGCGGCACCGCGCCGACCGGCGCCGGGGGCGCGGGCGGCGCGGGTCGGTGCGGTGCCCGACGCGCCGTCTCGACCAGGACGACGGCGAGCAGCAGCTCGGCGGGCAGCAGCAGCGGGGACCAGGGCCGCAGCAGCGTGACCGCCGCGGCGACGGCCAGCACGACGGCGGCGGGCAGGCAGGCCCGCCCGATCGCCACCAGGTACGGCTCGCGCGCCACGAGCGGCGCCGGCGGACCGGCAGCGGGCAGCGTCCCGGGGACGGCCCCGGTCAGCGGAACCGCACGCCGCTCGAGCACCGGCGCGAGCCGCTGCGCCGCGATCACCGCGCACGCGCCGGCCAGCACCGCGGCAGCGAGCACCGGGCCGAGCCCGGAGGCGCCCTCCGCGACGCCGCCGGCCGGATCGAAGGCTCCGACCGGCAGCCGGGAGGGCGGCGGGAGCCGGAGCGCATCGAGCAGCGTCAGCCCGCCCCCCACGGCGGCGAGCACGCCGGGCAGCGTGACGACCACCAGCGCCGTCCAGCCGCCGGACACCCGGGCACGGTGCCGCGTGTCGGTGCCGATGTCCCGGCCGGCCGCCGCGGGCAGCAACGTCACGAGCAGCCACGCCGCCGCACCGGCCAGCGGTGCGATCCCGATGCTGAGCGGCCCGAGGTCGAGGGGGGCGGCGGACGCGGCGAGCACGGCGAGCGCCCCGGCCGCCGTGGTCCAGGGCGTCGCCTGGCCGGCTCGCGCCTGCACCGTCGCGACCACAGCGGCGAGCAGCAGCCCGGTCGCGAGTCCGCCGGCGGGCCACCCCTCGGCCGTCGGGAGCTCCGGGGCGACGGCGAGCGCCGCGAGCAGCAGGACGGCCGCGAGCGCGACGAGCACCCCGTCGACGACGACGCCGCGGACCGCGAGCCGCTGCGCGAGCGCCCGCCGGTAGGGCACGCGGACGAGGGTGACGAGGGCGGCGGCGAGCAGACCGGTGTGCCAGGCCCACCCGCCTCCCACCGCGGCGGCGGCGCACAGCGGCACGGCGGGCAGCACCAGCACGGCCACGGTCCAGGACCGGATCCGCGCGGCGACCCCCGCTGCGGGCAGGCCGATGCCCACGGCGAGCAGGAGGAACCCGAGCACGAGCGGCTGCGCGCGTCCTCCGGCGAGCGCGGAGACCACCCAGGCGTCGACGACGGCGAGCGCCGCGGTCAGCCCGCCGACCGCCTCCGCGGACCCGACGACGCCCGCGCGGCGCAGGGCGAGCGCACCACCGGCGGCGCCCGCGGTCGTGAGCAGCAGGACGACCACGCGGGCGGCGGGCGCGTCGCCGAGCAGGAAGAAGGCGAGGACGACGAACGCCGCCGCGACCAGGCCCGCACCCGCGAGCGCGAACAGGCGCGCCACGTCGAAGGGTCGACCGGGCGCCGCCGTCGGCGGCGCGGACCATCCGGGGGAGGCGGCGGCCCGGCGAGGCCCGGCCCGCCCGCGGGGGGCTGCGGCGCGGCGCCCGGCCACCCACCCGGCCCGGCGGTACCCGGCCGGGCGGCGCGAGCCTGCGCGGCCCGGACGGTCTCGATCAGGCGCTGCCTCTCGTCGAGCGCGCGGGCCGCGGCGCGGGACGCGTCGGCGATCCGCGCACCGTCCGGGCCTGCGAGGTCGAGCCCGCAGATCCGGCAGCGGGGCCCGGCGAGCGTCGTCCCGCAGTGGGGGCAGCGGCTGAAGTCGGTGAGCTCGCGCCGGGCGGCGCCTGCCGAGGTCGGTTCCACGTGCTGAGCGTGCCAGCCCGGGGCGCCCCAGGTGCGTCGTCCACAGTTCCTGCGCAGACTTTCACCAGGTCGTCCGGGGTCCGCCGGGTCCTGGTCGCCCCACCCGGGTCCGCGAGCCGTGCGCGTGAGGCACGAGACACGCTCCCCGGTGGCACCGCCCAATTCATGGGATGACTATGGAGGCGGACCAGCACGCGACGACGACAGGAGGACGCGGTGGCACGCAGCAGCACGGTGGCGGACCAGCTCGTGGCGCAGGTGGTGGCAGCGGGTGCCACGCACGTCTACGGGATCGTGGGCGACAGCCTCAACCCGGTGGTGGACGCGATCCGCCGGGCGCAGAAGGACGGCGCCGACATCCAGTGGGTGCACGTCCGGCACGAGGAGGCGGCAGCGTTCGCCGCGGCGGCCGAGGCGGAGATCACCGGGAGGCTCGCCGTCTGCGCGGGGTCGTGCGGCCCGGGCAACCTGCACCTCATCAACGGCCTGTACGACGCGAACCGCAGCCGCGTGCCGGTCCTGGCGATCGCGTCGCACATCCCGAGCGCGCAGATCGGCACCCAGTTCTTCCAGGAGACGCACCCCGACCGGCTGTTCGTGGAGTGCTCGGTGTACTCCGAGATGATCTCGTCCCCGGTCCAGGCGCCGCGGGTGATCCGCAGCGCCATCCACCACGCCTACGGCGCCCCGGGTGTCGCCGTGCTCACGCTGCCGGGCGACGTCGCCGACGAGGAGGCGCCCGCGCCCGGTCCCGACCAGCTGGTGCGCCCCCGGCAGCCGCGCGTCGTCCCCGCGGACGTCGACGTGGCCGCGCTCGCCGACGCGATCGACGGCGCGAAGAAGGTCACGATCCTGGCGGGGGCCGGCGTGCGCGGCGCCCACGACGACGTGCTGGCGCTCGCGGACACGATCGCGGCCCCGGTCGGCCACAGCCTGCGCGGCAAGGAGCACATCCAGTACGACAACCCGTTCGACGTCGGCATGACCGGGCTGCTCGGCTACGGCGCCCTGCAGGCCGCGATGGACGGTGCCGACCTGCTGCTGATGCTGGGCACCGACTTCCCGTACGACCAGTTCCTGCCGTCGGACGTCCGGACGGCGCAGGTCGACATCGACCCGACGCGCCTCGGCCGGCGCACCCGGACCGACCTGGCGGTGGTCGGCGACGTGGGCGAGACGGTCCGGGCGCTGCTGCCGCTGGTCGGGCGCAAGACGTCGCGGCGGTTCCTCGACTCGATGCTCAAGAAGCACGAGCGGGCGATGTCCGGCGTGGTCGGCGCGTACACGAAGGACGTCGAGCACCACACGCCGATCCACCCGGAGTACGCCGCGGTGCTGCTGGACGAGGAGGCCGCGGACGACGCGGTGTTCACCGTCGACACCGGCATGGGCAACGTGTGGGCCGCGCGGTACCTGACCCCGAACGGCCGCCGCCGCGTCATCGGCTCGTTCCTGCACGGCTCGATGGCGAACGCGGTGCCGCACGCGATCGGCGCGGCGTTCGCGGCGCGGGACGGCGGCGCGCGCCAGAAGCACGTGGTGGCGATCGCCGGGGACGGCGGGCTGTCGATGCTGCTGGGCGAGCTCGTGACGCTCGTGCACTACCAGCTGCCCGTCAAGATCGTCCTGTTCGACAACGCCACGCTCGGCATGGTCCGGCTGGAGATGCTGGTCGACGGCCTGCCGTCGTTCGGCACCGACTCCCCCGCGATCGACTACGCCGCCGTGGCGCAGGCGATGGGGATCGCGGCGGTGCGCGTGGAGGACCCGACGCAGATCCGCACGGCCCTGCGCGAGGCGTTCTCCCACGACGGGCCGGCGCTGGTGGACCTGGTGACGGACCCGCGCGCGCTGTCCATCCCGCCGAAGATCACGCGCCAGCAGGTCGGCGGCTTCACGGCGGCGATGAGCAAGGAGATCCTCGGCGGCGGCATGGGCGAGGTCATGGCGATGGCCCGCTCGAACCTGCGCAACGTGCCCCGGCCCTGATCGCCGGCAGGCGGTGCCCCGGGGCGGTGGTCCCGCCCGGGGCACCGCCTGCGGTCACCGCGCGATCAGCGCGAACACGCCCCAGCCGAGGTGCGCCCGCACCCCCGCGGCGTACTGCTGCGGCTCGGTGGCCAGCAGCCGGCGGACCTCGTCGTGCAGGTCGTGGCCGGGGTGGGCGTCCGCCCAGCGGCGCATGGTGAGCCACTGCGACGCCCAGTAGCGGTCCCAGGACCCCTCGGTCGCGCAGACCATCTCGACGACGTCGTAGCCCTGCTCCCCGAACGAGGCGAGCAGCTCCGGCAGCGGCAGGAAGTCCGTCACGGACCCCGCCTGGCAGGCGGCGAGCAGCTCCGAGGTGGCGGGGACGGTGCGCCAGTACGGCTCGCCGACCAGCAGCATCCCGCCGGGCACGACGCTGCGGCGCAGCAGGTCGAGCGTGCCGGGCACGCCGCCGCCGATCCACGTCGCGCCGACGCAGGCCGCCACGTCGACGGGCTCGTCGGCCACGTACCCGGACGCGTCGCCCTCGACGAACCGCACCGCGTCGGCCACGCCGAGCTCGTCGGCGCGCGCCCGCGCGTGGGCGAGGAAGTCCGGGTTCAGGTCGACCCCGAGGCCGGTGACGCGGTGGTCGCGGGCCCAGGTGCACAGCAGCTCGCCGGACCCGCAGGCCAGGTCGAGCACCCGGGTGCCGGGCGGCAGGTCCAGCCCGGCACCCCAGTCCGCCAGCTGCTGCGCGGTCAGGGGGTTGTGGATGCGGAGGCGGGACTCACGGACGGAGAACAGGCGAAGGTCGAACACGGTGATGCTCCTTGCACGGGTGCTGACGGGTCGTCGTCTGGCGGCGGACGGGTCCGGCCACCGGCACCTGCGCGGTCATCTCGCATCGGCTCCTCGCGCGCGCGGCACGCCGCGGCGGCCGCCGGGGCCCCGTGCGGGCCCACCGCGACCGTAGGGCCGGACGGGGGGGGGGGGCGACGGATTTCCCGTCGCCCCCGCCGCCCGCGCGCCCGGTCGTCAGGCGATCGCGAAGATCACCGCGGCCAGGCCGAAGCCCATCACGCCGATGAGGGTCTCCATCACGGTCCACGTCTTGAACGTCGTCTTCACGTCCATGTCGAAGAACCGCCCGACCAGCCAGAACCCGGAGTCGTTCACGTGGCTGAGGACCACGGACCCGGCCGCGACGGCGATGACGATGGTCGCCAGCTCCACCGCGTTGTACCCGCCCGCGGCGACCGCCGGCGCGATCAGGCCCGCGGCGGTGGTCAGGGCGACCGTGGCCGAGCCCTGCGCCACGCGCAGCACCGTGGCGATGAGGAACCCGGCGAGGATCACCGGGACGCCCAGGTCGCCCAGCACGTCCGCGAGCGCGTCGCCGATGCCGGAGGACCGCAGCACCCCGCCGAACATGCCGCCGGCGCCGGTGATGAGGATGACCGAGGCGACGGGGCCGAGGGCGGAGTCGAGCACCTTCTCGAGCACGGTGCCCGAGCGGCCGCGGCGGCGGCCCAGGACGTACGTGGCGACGAGCACAGTGATGAGCAGCGCCACCGGGGTCTGGCCGAGCGTGCGGAACGCCTGCACCCACACGGCGTCGCCGTCCACCGCGCCGGCGGCGCGCAGGGCGTCGAGGCCGGTGTTGGCGAAGATCAGCACGAGCGGCAGCAGGAGCAGCGAGACGACCGTGCCGAACGACGGCGGGTTGGCCGTGGCCTCCTCGTCGGCCTCGCCCAGGATCGACGGGATCGGCAGCGAGATGCGGCGGCCCATGAACACCCCGTACAGGTACGCGGTCACGTACCAGGTGGGGATCGCGATGAGGACGCCGATGGCCAGCACGGTGCCGACGCTCGCGCCGAGCAGCTCGGTGGCCGCGACCGGCCCGGGGTGCGGCGGCACGAACACGTGCATGACCGAGAACGCACCGGCGACCGGCAGCCCGTACAGCAGCAGCGACCCGCCGAGGCGGCGCGCCACGGCGAACACGATCGGCAGCATCACGACGAGGCCGGCGTCGAAGAAGATCGGGAAGCCGAAGATCAGCGACGCGAGGCCGAGCGCGAACGGCGCCCGCTTCTCCCCGAACTTCCCGATGAGGAAGTCGGCGAGCACCTGGGCGCCGCCCGACGTCTCGACGAGCCGCCCGAGCATGGCGCCGAGCGCGACGAGGAGGGCGACCCCGGCGAGGGTGGAGCCGAAGCCGGACGTCATGACGGGCACGACGTCCCCGACGGGGATGCCGGTGGCGAGCGCGGTGAGCAGGCTGACGAGGATCAGCGCGACGAACGCGTGCATCCGCAGCCAGATGATGAGCAGCAGCAGCACGGCGATCGCGCCGGCCGCGATGCCGAGCAACGGCCCGGCGGTCAGGGTCTGGGTCCAGCCCTCAGGCGTCATGGGTGTCTCCGTCGACAGTGGTGGCGGTGGTGGGTGGGCAGAGGTGCGGGTCAGCGACCGAGGCGCCGGAGGATCTCGTCGACCAGCGCGGCGGGCTTGCCGTCGATGCCGACGGCGAACCCGTCCTCGTCGTCGGCCAGCGGCTCGAGGGTCGCGAGCTGGGAGACGAGCATCTCGGGCTTCATGAAGTGCCCGGCGCGCCCCTGGATGCGCTCGGACAGCAGCTCGCGGCTGCCCGTGAGGTGGACGAAGCGCACCGGGCCCGCCTCGCGCAGCCGGTCCCGGTAGGCGCGACGCAGCGCGCTGCACGGGACGACGGCGCTCTCGCCGGCGGCGGCGCGCTCGGCGAGCCAGTCCCGGATGCCGCCGAGCCACGGCCAGCGGTCGTCGTCGGTGAGGGGGGTGCCGGCCGACATCTTCTCGACGTTGGCCGGGGAGTGGAAGTCGTCGCCCTCGGCGAACGCGGCCCCCATGCGGCCGGCGAGGAGTGCTGCGACAGTGGTCTTGCCGGAGCCGGCGACGCCCATGACCACGACCAGGTCGGGGTGGTCGGCGCCCGACGGTGCGGCGGTGCGGTGCGGTGAGGTCTCGGCCCCGGTGACGTCGGTGTCCACCGGCTCAGCATCACTCACAGGTAGCACCTTTGTCCACATGTGGTGCTCCCATAGTGTCGGGCAGCGTCTCCGGCCCTACCCTGGACGCGTGCCCGCCGCCGTCCTCCACAGCACCGTCCTCGACGCGCTGGGGCGCCGCATCACCGCCGGTGAGCTGCGCACCGGGGACGTCCTGACGCTGCAGGAGCTGGGCGCCGAGTTCGGGGTGTCCCGCACCGTCGCGCGCGAGGTCATGCGCATGCTCGAGGGGCTCGGCCTGGTGCGCTCCAGCCGGCGCGTCGGCCTGGTCGTGCTGGGCATCGAGAGCTGGAACGTGCTCGACCCCCGGGTCATCGCGTGGCGGCTCGAGGGACCCGGCCGGCTCGCCCAGCTGCGGACCCTGACCGAGCTGCGGCACGCCGTCGAGCCGCTGGCCGCCGCCGGCGCGGCACGCTACGCCCCCGTCGAGGTCCGCACGGAGCTCATGGACATCGCGCGGCGGATGCGGGCGCTCGGCGAGGCCGGCGAGGCCACGCAGGCGGAGTTCCTCGCGCTCGACATCCGGATGCACCAGCTGCTGCTGCGCGCGAGCGGCAACGAGCTGTTCGGGGCACTGTCCGAGCTCGTCACGGCCGTGCTGTCCGGCCGCACGGCCCTCGGGCTGATGCCCGCCTCGCCCGTGCCGGCCGCGCTCGACGGGCACGAGGCGGTCGCGCGCGCCGTCGCGCTCGGCGACCCGGTGGCGGCGCAGCGCGCGATGGCCGGCATCGTCGACGAGGTGCAGGCGTCCCTGCCGGACGACGCCGGCGCGGCCGCGTCCTGACCGGGGACCGACGGACAGTCCCCGGCCAGGACGGCGGGTCAGGCCCGGTCGGACCCCGCCGCCCCCGGGCTCCACGGCTCGGTGGACGTGCCGTCGTCCGAGCCGCGGGACACCGCGCTCTTCACGGCGTCGACCGCCTTGTCCTTGAGCGCCCCGCCCTGGTCCTTCGCGAACCGCGCCGCCGACGACTCCAGGTCGTCGACCGTCGACTGCACGCGCGGGTCGTGCCACGCGTCGGACGCCCAGCCCTTGATCTTCTCGAACTGCGCGCGGCCGGCGCGGGTGCCGACGACGTAGCCGATGCCGGCGCCGAGGACGAATGCGAGCTTGCCCTTCATGCGTTCTCTCCCTGGTCGCTGGATGTCCTGATGCGATCGAGCCTAGGGGCGCCCGTCGCGGCGCGCCCGGCGAGCGCCGGCCCGGTCCGCCGCGCGCGACAGTGCAGGCGGGGGCACAGTGGCCCCCGACGAGGGGGGAAGGACGATGGCGCAGACCACACGGGTGCCCGAGGCCGACCAGCCGGGGCTGCGGCGCACGATCGGCCGCACGGTGCTGCTGCTGTTCGTGGTCGGGGACATCCTCGGCGCCGGCATCTACGCGCTGACGGGCACGGTCGCGGAGCACGTCGGCGGGGCGATCTGGCTGCCGTTCCTGCTGGCGTTCGCCCTGGCGACGCTCACGGCGACCGCGTACGCGGAGCTCGTCGCGCGCTACCCGAAGGCCGCCGGTGCGGCGCTCTACGCGAACCGCGCCTTCCGGCGGCCGTTCCTGACGTTCCTCGTGGCGTTCGCCGTGATGATGTCGGGGATCACCAGCGCCTCCGCGGCGGCGCGGGCGTTCGGTGGCGACTACCTGAGCGAGCTGCTGCCGTTCGGGGTGCCGACCCTCGTGGCCGCGTGGGTGTTCCTCGGGCTCATCACGGTCGTCAACGTGCTCGGGGTCTCCGAGTCGGTGCGCGTCAACGTGGTGCTCACGCTGGTCGAGGCGAGCGGGCTGCTCGTCATCATCGGCATCGGCGTCTGGGCGCTCGCGCACGGCGACGGCGACCCGTCGCGCGCCCTCGACCTGCACACCGACGGCCCGGCGTGGATGGGCGTGCTCGGCGGCACAGCGCTGGCGTTCTACGCGCTGCTCGGGTTCGAGGACTCGGTGAACCTGGCGGAGGAGGCGCGGCACCCGCGGCGCGACTTCCCGCGGGCGCTGTTCGGCGGGCTCGCGGCGGCCGGGGCCATCTACCTCGCGGTGGCGTTCACGGCGTCGATGCTGGTGGAGACGGACGTGCTGGTCGGCTCCACCGGGCCGCTGCTCGAGGTGGTGCGCGTGGCCGGGCTGGCGTTCCCGCCGTGGCTGTTCGCCCTCATCGCGCTGCTCGCCGTCATGAACACCGCGCTGATCAACATGATGATGGCGTCCCGCCTCGTGTACGGGATGTCCCGTGAGGGGATCGTCCCCGCCGCGTTCGGCCGCGTGCACTCCCGGCGCCGCACCCCCGTGGTCGCGATCGCGTTCACCGTCGTGCTCGCGCTGACGCTCACCGCGACCGGCGACCTCGGCGGCCTGGCCGACACCACCGTCCTGCTGCTGCTGCTCGTGTTCGCGGTGGTCAACGTCGCCGTGCTCGTCCTGCGCCGCCGGCCCGCGGACGACGACGAGACCGGCACGGTGGACGGCGACCGCGAGCGCTCGTTCCGCGCGCCGACGTGGGCGCCCGTCGTCGGGGCGGTCGTGTCGCTGGTGCTGGCGTCGCCGCTGACGGGCCGCGAGGGGGCGGTGTACCTGCGGGCCGCCGTGCTGCTGGGGATCGGCGTGGTGCTGTACGTCGTCAACCGGTGGCTGACGGGCGGGACCGACGCGACCGCGGACGAGGACGTCACCGCCGCGACGGGCTGACCCCGGTCCGTCCGCGACGCGGGCCGCCCGGGAGGGCGGGCGGCTCCGCGGTCACGCGAACCCGAGCAGCGCGGCGACCTCGGGCTCCCGCTCGACCCAGCCGGGTGCGTCGTGGGACACCATCCGGGTCTCGAACTCCGCCGCCGTGATCCCGGGCGTCAGGGTCACGTGCATGGTGAGCGCCGCGTCGACCGCGACCAGCAGCCGGCCGTCGTCCGGCACGACCGACCGCAGCCACGCCGCGACCTCGCCCCACCCGGGCCACAGGGCGTCGCACGAGAAGGAACGCCGGTCGCGGAAGTAGCTGATCCGGTAGATCCCGGCGGGGCCCACCACCTGGACGTCGACCGCGGAGGCGCGTGGCGGTCGGAGCTGCCGTACCAGCGCGCCCGGCCACCGTCGACGTGCCACCTCGGCGAACCGGTCGGCGGTGAGCGGAATCGTCCCCTCGCACACGACGAGCAGGTTGTTGCTCACGGCGACCGGCCGTCACGGCCGAACAGCGCGGCGACCTCGGGGTCGCGCTCCTCCCACCCGGGCGTCCCGTGGTCCACGACCGCGGAGGCGACGTCCGCGGGGCGCATGCCCGGGAGCAGGTCCACGTGCAGCGTCATCGCGGCGTCGAAGGCGATCAGCCGACGCCCGTCGTCCGGCACGAGGGCGCGGGCCCACGCGGCCACCTCCGGCCACCGGTCGGGCAGCGCGTCGGTGCTGATAGCGGTGCGGGTCCGCAGGTAGTCGATCTGGAACCCCGACCCGCCCGGCGGGTCGACCTGCACCTCGACCTCCACGTGGAACGGCGGGCGACGGCGGACCACGGTCGCCGCGCACCCCCACCGGGCGACGGCGGCCAGCGCCAGCGCCTCGAACGACACCGGCAGCGGCGCCGCGGTCGTCCCCCGGATGTACAGACGGTTGCTCACGGGCGCACCACCACCTCCACGTCCAGGCCCTCCCCGACCAGCGACCGGGCGCGCGCGAGCAGGTGCTCGGCCGCCTCCGGGGTCGACGTCACGATCCGCAGCCGCTCGACCGGGTTGTCGCCTCCCCGGATCACGGCGGCGTACCGCTCCACCTCGTCGTCGAACCCCGCGAGCAGGTCGTCGCGGAGGAAGTCCGGGACGCTCCCCTCCCACATCGAGGCGCCCGGCCGCTCGACGAGCTTCGCCTCGACCGCCACGACCGCGTCCGGATCGATGTGCACACCGTCCGCCCAGATCCTCGTGTCGCCGCTCCGGAGGCGGAACTCCTCCGGTCCGGCCCAGGTCCGCTGGTAGTCGGCCCACCCCTCGACGCGGGTGACCGCACGGACGTCACCGGCGGCCCGCAGCGCGTCCAGCCAGCGCTCCCCGGCGGCGACGCGGTCCACGCCGTCGGCGATGTCCTGGAGGTACCGCGCCATCCGCGCGGCACCAGCGACGCCGGCGGCCGACCCGCCCGTGACCAGGCTCGTCGCGAGGTCCGGCGCGTGGCCGCCCCACCACCGGCCGGGGTGGTGGGCGAGCCCGTCGGTGTCGAGCAGCGCCTGGCCGGTGCCGACCGGGTCCTGGCCGGCCGCGTGGTAGAGGTCGATCGTGGAGGTGCCGAGCTCCGCCCAGGACGACGCCCAGCCGGGACCGTCGACGACCGCGCGCAGCGACCCGTACCGCCACAGCGCGCCGGCGGTGGAGGTCAGCCAGTCGGCGACGCCGCGCAGGAAGTCGCCGGGGTGGAGGCCGCCGTCGGGGACGCCTGCGGAGAGCCCGTCGAGCACGCCGGCCGCGGCGGCCTCCGACGCGACGACCTCCGCACGGGCGGAGGCGAGCACCTGCTCGGCGAGCGCCCGGTGCGACGTCCCGGGGTCGACGTCGGCGACGCGGGGCCGCCAGCGGGACGCGCCCGTGGCGAACCACGGGGACGACGGCGCGCCGAGCACCGGGGCGGCCACGTCGGCCCGCCGGCGCCACGCCGCGCTCAGGTCCTCGCCCTGCGCCCACAGGGCGACGGCGACCTCGGCGCGGGCGTGCGCCCACCGGACCACCGCGGCGTGCTGCCGCAGGACGCCGCCCGCGACGTCGGTGGCGCCGGCGACCGTGTCGAGCACCTCGACCAGGCGGGTGCGGTGCGTGGCCCAGGCCTCGGACGCGGCGCCGTGCCAGCGGTCGCACGCGGCGCCGGCGGTGTCCGCCGACGCGCCCGCGAGCACGCGCCGCCGTCCGTCGACCTCCGCCGCCGAGCCGTCGAGCGCCTCGGGGTCGGTCGGGACGAGCGCCCGCGGGTCGGCGGACGTCGCGAGCGTCGCGGCGCCGATCACGGGCGGGCCGGCAGGCCGGCGAGGTGGTCGCGGGCCATCGCGTCGGCCTCGTCGTAGGCGGACGCGGCGCCCTTGATCTGCTCGCCCGCGTGGTCGACCTCGGCCGCGAGCGCCGTCAGCAGGTAGCGGTAGCGCGCGTCGAACCGGACCCCGGCGGAGGTCAGCGGTCCCGCGGACCACGCCTCGGGCCCGGGCAGCACCGGGGCGGCGCCCACCCCGGCCACCCGGTCGGCGACGCGCAGCACGTCGTTCCCGGTACGCCGCAGCTCCGTCGTGTCGACCTCGAACAGGCTGTCGTCAGCCACGCTCGTCCACCTCTCTCGGGGATGCGCGGCTGCTACTCAAAAGTAGCACGCCCCTGCCTGCGCTCCCCGCACCTCCCGCCACGCGCGGGGGCGGCGTAGCGTCCGGGCATGACGCCGAAGGTGCCCAAGGCCGTGTACGAGGCGGAGCTGTTCCGGCTCCAGTCGGAGCTCGTGACGCTCCAGGAGTGGGTGCGCGCCACCGGCGCCCGCGTGGTGGTCGTGTTCGAGGGCCGCGACGCCGCCGGCAAGGGCGGCACCATCAAGCGCATCACCGAGTACCTCAGCCCCCGCGTCGCGCGCATCGCCGCACTGCCCGCGCCCACGGAGCGGGAGCGCGGCCAGTGGTACTTCCAGCGCTACATCGCGCACCTGCCGGCGCGCGGCGAGATCGTCCTGTTCGACCGGTCCTGGTACAACCGCGCCGGCGTCGAGACGGTGATGGGGTTCTGCACCCCGCAGGAGCGTGCGCGGTTCCTGCAGCAGACGCCCGGGTTCGAGCAGATGCTCATCGACGACGGCATCCTGCTGCGCAAGTACTGGTTCTCGGTGTCGGACGCCGAGCAGCTGCGGCGCTTCCGGTCCCGGCGCAACGACCCGGTGCGCCGGTGGAAGCTCAGCCCGATGGACCTGGAGTCGATCGCGCGCTGGGAGGAGTACTCCCGGGCCAAGGACGCGATGTTCGCGCACACCGACCTGCCGACCAGCCCCTGGTACGTCGTGGAGTCGGACCTGAAGCGCAACGCGCGGCTCAACATGATCGCGCACCTGCTGTCGACCATCCCGTACCGCGAGGTGCCGCACGACCCGGTGGTGCTGCCCGAGCGGCCGGCGGCCTCCGAGGAGTACGTCCGCCCGCCGCGGGAGCTGTCGACGTACGTCCCCGACCACAGCGCGACGCTGGTCGGCGACCCGGAGGCGTGACCCGCGCGGGGTTCGTCCCGCGCCCGCCGTTCGGGGAGTACCTCCCGAGCCCTGCCTCGACCTTCCTCACCTGGACCCTGCGGCCCGCCGACGACCGGGGGTGACGCCCGCGCGGTGGCGGCAGCCGGGCGCGGGACCTACCGTCGAGGCGGCATCCTTCGAGCACACAGGAGACGACGTGGCGCAGCACGGCGACGGTCCCCGCGGGCCGGTGGACGCGGGGCTCGAGGCGTCGCGCCCCCCGGACCACTTCGCGCCGGTCCGGTCGTGGTCGCTCGACTCGGCCACGGACCTGTCCCGGGTGCGTCGCGAGCTGCTGTCCGAGGTCACCACCCGGAACGCCGCACCGCAGCGCTCGCTGGGCCGTGTGCCCGAGAACATGGTGCTCGTCGCCTCCGAGCTGGCCACGAACGCGCTCGAGCACGGCCTGCCGCCCACCGTCCTGTCGCTGCTGACCGACGGCGCGGACTACCTGCTGGACGTGTGCGACGCGGACCTGCACTCGGTGCCGGTGCTCGCGGGCGAGCGTCCGGTGGGCGCCGGCGGTTTCGGGCTGCTGATCGCGCGCCGGCTGTCGCAGTCCGTCGGGTGGTACACCACCGACTCCTCCAAGCACGTGTGGGCGGTCTTCCCCGCCCAGGGCTGAGACCGGGCAGCGCGCGCCCGGGTCAGCGCCCGTTCGCGCGCGCGTCCACCGCCGGCGCCCGAGACGGCCGGGGACCCGCTGTGGGACCCGAACCGCCACGCCCGCGCCCAGGTGCTCCCGTTCGACGCCGACGGCCGGCCCGCGTGGGGGGTGCCGGTGCCGGACACCCGGCCCGTCCCCGCGTCGGCCGTCATGCTGCGCCCCGACGGCACGCCTCCCGCCGACGCCTGACACCCGGACCGGGGCGGCCCGCCGACCTGCGACGGACCGACCCCGGCGCGGTCACTCCCGGCGCAGGCGGCGGGACACCACCAGCAGCGCGCCGAGCAGCAGCGCGCCCAGCCCGCCCAGCAGCAGCCACCCGGCGTCCGACCCGGTGCGGGCCAGCTCGCTCGCAGGCGCGGCGCTCACCGCGGAGTCGCTCGCGGGCGGCAGGCCCGTGCCGTGCGGGTCGTCCGGCTGGACGACCACCGTGTTGCCCACCGTGGTGCCGGGCGTGGTCACGTCCGTCACCACCAGGACGGTGGCGGTCTCACCCGCCGCGAGCGGGCCGTCGTGACGGCAGGTCACGACCTGGCCCTCGACGGTGCACGTGAAGCCGTCGCCCGTCGCGGAGACGTACCGCAGACCGGCCTCGAGCTCGTCGCTCACCGTGAACCCGTCCCGCACGTCCCGGGTGCCGGCGGACAGCACCGTCACCTCCCAGGTGATGCGGCCAGCCGACCGGTCGGCGACCGCCTTGCGGACCGCGAGCTGCCTCTCGTCCGCGGGCACGAACCCGAAGTCGAGCGTCAGGTCCTCCTGGCCGCCGGTCAGGGCGGACGAGTCCGCCGTCCACGTCGAGGAGTCGCGCGCCCGGTCGGACCCGGCCCCCTCGAGCGTCGGCGCGTACCGCCGCAGCGCGTCCGCGGACGCCACCCGGTCGACCGTCACCCGGTACCGCCCGGGCAGCAGGTCCTCGAACACGTACCGCCCGTCCGCGTCGGTGGTCACCGGCCGCACGGGCCGGCCGAACGCGTCCAGCACGTCGGCCCCGTCCGGGCCGGTCAGCCGCAGCACCACCCCCGGGATGCCGGGCTCGCCCGGGTCCTGCACGCCGTCGCCGTCGGTGTCGACCCAGACGAGGTCCCCGACCCGGACGGTGCGCTCGACGAGGCCCGCGTCCACGGTCGGGTCGACGTAGTCGGCCGTGAGCCCGTCGGCGGGGACCACCGGCCGCACACGCGGTGCGTCCGCGCCGAGCCGGACCACCTGCGTCCAGCCGTCGGCGCCCGCGTCCGAGTCGTCGGCCGCGTCCCCCACGAGCGACCGCGTGAAGGCGTACCGCGCGGCGGTGGCGTCGTCCAGCACGAACCGCACCCGGTACTCCCCGGCCGGCAGCAGGTCGACGTGCCAGCGGCCGTCCGGGCCGGTGACGGTCGTCGCGACCGGGTCGTCCGACCCGACCGGGACCACCTGGACGGCCACGCCCGGGACCCCGGGCTCGTCCGCGCCCTGCCGGCCGTCGCGGTCCCGGTCCACCCACACGAGGTCGCCGAGCGCGTAGGTGCGGTCGACGGCGACGCCGGCCCGGTTGGGCTCGAGCGTCTCGTGCACCAGGCCGGTCGCGGCGATGCTCGCCGTGCTGACCACCATCGTGTTCCACGCGGGCGCGTCCACGTCGGCGGCGGCCCGGTCGTAGCCGGTCGCGGACCGGGTGCGGAACGTCACCGTGACGGTCTCGCCGGGCTGGAGCGGCTGCGCGGCCAGGTCGACGTCCACCCGCAGCCCGCGCACCGCACCGAGGTCGTCGACCTCGTCGGCGGGCGTCCAGACGTCGGCGGCGCACCCGTCGCCGGCGGGGTCGGCGGAACGAGGGTCACCCGTGAACCGGCACGTGCGCCCGTCGAGCAGGTACGACACCGCGGTGGTCCCGGCGGCGGGGACGCCGTCCACCTGGAGGTCACCCAGGTACTCCGTCGCCCAGACGCTGCCGCGGGACGACCCGCTCTGCGAGCGCGACGTCCCCGTGTCACCGGCGTGCGGCAGCACGTCCACCAGCGAGATCGCGGCCGTGGGCAGGTTGCCGGTGTTGGTCACCCGCATCCGCCACGTCTCCGTCCCGCCGGGCGCCGTCCGCACCAGGCAGGGGTTGCGGTAGAACCCGCCGTCGTCCACGCACTCGCCGCCGACGGTGCTCACGACGCCCGTGGGCTGCCCGCCGGGGGCGACGTCCTCCGCCACGTCCTTGACGCGCAGGTAGGTGGCCATCGCGACGACCTCGACGGTGGCGGTCGCCTCCCGCCGCAGGTCGTCCGCCGCGGTGAGCACGAACCCGTTGGTGAGCGTCGTGCCCGCGGCGACGCCCGGCCGGACGGCGAGCGGCACGGTCACGAGCACGCGCTCCCCCGGCAGCAGGCGGGTGCCGGGCGGGAACGTGACGCGCAGCTCCGTGCCGTCGACCGTCACCGTCGGCGTGGCGGACGCGGCGGCCGCGGTCGCGGGCGTGACCTGCACGCTCGTGGAGCCGTACGCCCGCTCGTCGTGCACAAGCAGGGCCCCGTCGGCGTCGGCCGGCAGCACGTCCGTCAG
This sequence comes from Cellulomonas sp. C5510, assembly GCF_019797765.1. Taxonomy (NCBI): domain Bacteria; kingdom Bacillati; phylum Actinomycetota; class Actinomycetes; order Micrococcales; family Cellulomonadaceae; genus Cellulomonas; species Cellulomonas sp. C5510. The sequence goes on along the minus strand of NZ_CP081862.1, from coordinate 195,470 downwards.
CACCGGGTCGACCAGCGGGGCGGTGCCCGTGCTGGTGGCGGTCAGCGTGAACGGGATGACCGCGCCCGGGCCGGTGGTCGTGGTGACCGGCGACTTGGTGACGGTCGCGTCCGGGGTGCCGTCGGTGACGGTGTACGGCGCGGTGACCGGGTCCAGCACCACCGGCGACGGCGTGTGCTCGCTCCGGACGGAGCCCGTGAGCACGTTCGTCACCGTGCCCGCCGGGACCTCCGCGCCGGTGCTGCGCAGGGTGCTGCGGGGCGCGAGCGTCACGAGCGCGGTCGGCCCCTCGAACCCACCCACGACGCGGTTGGCGAACCACCGGCCCTCGGGGGCGGTGAACGTGACGCGGATGCCGGTCACCGCCGACGGGTCCACGCCGTCCGGCAGGTCACCCGCGCCCGCGGGGAGCGCCGGGGAGGCCGCGGCGGACCCTGCGGCCAGCTCCGACGTGACCGCGGGCGTCCACGCGCCGTCCACCCGGTACTCGACCGCGGCGGTGTAGCCCGGCCCGTCGGCGGCGGTCACCCCGGACAGCGCCTCCAGCCCCACCAGGTCCACCGCGTCCCAGAACTCCGGCGTGGTGTCCTCGAGCACGTACTGCCACGGGCGGCTGACCGCGGCGTCGCTGGTGCGCCGGGCGCTCAGCGCGAGGCGGACCGTGCGGTCCTCGGCGGCGTACCGGGACACCGTCCCGGGGTTCACCGACTTGGCGAGCGCGCCGTCGAGCGGCTGCAGCGCCTCCGGGTACAGCACGGTGTCGGCGCGCGCGGCGTCGTCCGGCGTGCCCGCGCCGAGGTCGCCGCGCAGCGTGTTGACGACTGTCGTGGAGGCCGGACCGTCCGCGGTGCCGAGCACCGGGGCGCCGGACCGCGTGACCGCCCGCAGCTCGGTGTCCGCGACGACGGTGAGCACCGCGCCGTCCGGCAGCGTGCCGTCCGCGCGCGCCTCCACCTGCGCCACGTCCGCGAGGTCGGCGCGGGTCAGCGCCGCGACCGCGGCGGTCGACGTGAGCGTGCGCAGCGCGGTGCCGTCGACGGCACGCAGCACCACGGTGAGGTCCTGCGTGCCGGTGGGGGCGGTGACCGTCAGCCGCGTCACGTCCACCAGGTCGAACGCGTTGGCGGGGCTCTGCGGGTCCGGGTCGACCAGGCGCAGCGTCCCGACGGGGATGCCGGTGACGTTCTGCACCCGCATGGTGAGGCGGTTGGCCGGCCGGTCGCCGTCCTCGGCGGTCGCGTTGCCGACGGGGACGAGCGCCGCGGCGTCGCGCCACTGCTTGCTCGCGTCGACGCGGCGGATGTCCAGGGGTGTCTCGCCCGGACCGGGCGTGGTGCTCGCGACGTCGCCCGAGGAGCCGGTCAGCCCCTCGCCGACGCCGGTGCCCTCGCCCGTCGTCGAGGCGCTGTTGGTCAGGACGGTCCCCGCGGCCTGCTCCTCGGTCAGCGCCATCACCAGCGTGACGACGGGGCGGAAGCTGCCGGTGGTCGGCAGGGACGCGCCGGCCGCCAGCGGGGTGTACACGACCCGCACGCCGTCGGCGCCCGCGGGCACCGCCAGGTCGAGCAGCGCGGCGGCGTCGGACGTCGGACCGGCCAGCGAGGTCCAGGCGCCGCCGACGCGCACGAGGACCTCGGCCTGCGAGCCGCCCGGGACCGCGACGGACCCGAGGCGGTCGAGCGCGGCGACGCCCCACAGCGTGGACCCGGCGGTGCCGTCCGCGACGTCCTCGACCACGAGGCGCCCGACAGGCACCGTCGTGTCGGCGGAGATGCCGCCGGTCAGCCGGGCGACGAGCTCCTGGCCCACGGCACCCGTGACCTGCTCGCCGCCGACCGCCTGCGTCAGCGTCTTCGCGGTCGTGGTGACGACGCGGCGCGGCACGACCGTGAGCGTCGCCGTCGCGGTGCGCTCCGCCGCGACCGTGCCGTCGGAGGCCGTGCCGCCCACGGCCACCTGGTTCGGGAAGCCGCGGGTGGTGTCCCAGCCGGCATCCGTGGCGACGAGCAGCGGCAGCACCGCCCGCGCCCCGGGCGGCATGGTGCCGCGGTACTCGACCTGCACGCCGGTGACCGTGGCGCCGGCCGGCACCTGCGGCCAGCCGACCGTGCCGGCCGAGCCGCCCGCCGGGGCGGCGACCGTCGTGGTGAGCGGCAGGCCGGGGCCCGTGCCCGTGAACGTCACCTCGGCCTCGACGGCGCCCTCCGGCCAGTCGGTGCCGGCGCCGGCCCCGGTGCCGTCGGCGCCCAGGCCGAGCAGCTCGAGCCTGCCGTCGGCCGCGGTCCCGAACGGGTCGGTGCCGGTCGCGGGCTCGCGCACGGTCAGCGTCGCCAGCGTCGTGTTCGAGGAGTTGGCGGCGCTGAGCGCGACGACGGCGTCGGCACCGGCGACGACCTGCGCCTGCGCGCGGCCCTCGACGGTCTTGCCGGCCGTGACCTCGACGGTCACCGGGTTGAGCTGCACCTGCGCGGAGGCGGTGCCGGAGGCGTCGCCGGACGCGGTCGCGACCGTGCCCGCGGCCGTGTTGGGGACCTGCGTCACGGCGTCGCGGTCCGCGGTGCCGTTCTGGCCGACCCGCAGCGTGACCGCCCCCGACGCCCCGGGCGGGAGGGAGCCGGACGCCTCGCCGTCACCGGTGAAGCGCAGGACGACGCCCGTGACGGCGGCGAGGTCCACCGCGCCGGTGTCGACCGGGGTCCCGGGTGCGAACGGCCCGACCGTCGTGCTGCCCTCTGCGGTCACCAGCTCGACCGTCAGGCCTGTGGCACCGTCCGGGGCGGTCCAGTCGCCGAAGCCGCGCAGGTCGAGGGGCGTCCCCGGCCCGAACGCCGCCGGGGTCCCGGCCGCGGGGTCGGTCAGCGTGAGGGCCGTCGCCGCGATCGGCGACCGGTTCTCGACGCCGAGGACGAGCGCGAGGTCGGCCTCGTCGCCGGCCACCTGGTCGGACGGCGTCCAACGCTTGGTCACGCCCACCGCGGGGTCCACCGGCACGACGATCGTCACGGTCGCGTCGTCGGACGCCGGGTCCGCGTTGGTGGCCACCACGTCGGCGGTGTTCACCACGGCAGCGCCGTCCCACGACAGGTCCGTGCCGACGGGCAGCGTGGTCTGCACGAGCACCGACAGGCTCTGACCCGCGGCGACGCCCCGCGCGCCGGGCCGGCCCGCGTCGGTCTCACGGAACGCGACGCGCACCTGGTTGCCGTCGACGGCCACGTCGGCGGAACCCGTGCGCTGGCCCTGGACGGAGACCCCACCCGGCTCGACGACGAAGGGCGCGGGCACCGCGTCCGTCAGCACGGCGTCGACGCACATCGTGACGATGGACTCGCAGGTGACGTCGATCGTCCAGGTCACCCGGTCGCCCGGGTGCGCCTCGGTGGGGACGACCGACTTCACGACGCTCAGCGCCGCCCGCGGATCGTCGGCCGCCGCCCGCGCGCCCGTCGCCACGGCCGCCGCCGGAGCCCCGGCCCCGGCGGCGACGAGCGCGAGCACGGCCGTCAGCCCCAGCGCCCACGCACGGGACCACCCGCGCGACCACCGCCCTGCACGCCCCGCACGTCCTGCATCCCGCCTGTACTCCACGTCAGTCCCTCGTCCGCTCGCAGCTGGTCCGGGCCGGCAAGGCCCTCCTGCTGTGCAGGACTGCGGCGCGCGTCCGTCATGACGCGAGTTCTGCTGTCCAGTTCGCCGGGTTCGTCCCTTCGGGTGAATCGGACAAACCGGATTCCTGAAACGTCCGGGACCTCTGGTTGGGTGGCGGGACCGCCTGAGCCCACCGGCGGTTCCCCCAGGAGGCGATGGACGTCGTGCTGCCCGCGACGGAGAGTTCCGACACCGAGCTCGCGCAGCGTGTGCGCGACGGCGACGCCGAGGCGTACGGCGAGCTCTGGCGACGGCACGCCGACGCGGGTCGCGCAGCCGCGCGCCGCATCACCGACCGGTTCGACCCCGACGACGTGGTGGCCGAGGCGTTCGCGCGGATCCTCGAGGCGCTCGGCGCCGGCCGCGGCCCCGACGGGGCGTTCCGGCCCTACCTGTACGCGACCATCCGCAACGTCGCCATGTCCTGGGCCGCCCGCGCGGGCGCGACGACCAGCCTCGACGGGGTCGACGGGCCGGTGGACGAACCGCCCGTCGCCCAGCGCCTCGCCGACGAGGCCCTGCTCGCCCGCGCCTACGCGTCGCTGCCCCCGGAGTGGGCCGAGGTGCTCTGGTACACCGAGCTCGAGGAGCTGACGCCGGCCGAGGTCGCACCGCTGATCGGCCTGCAGCCGAACGCCGCGGCAGCCCTGGCCTACCGCGCCCGGGAGGGGCTGCGGCGCGCCTGGCTGCAGGCCCACGTGACCCGGCTGCCCGAGCGCGCCGACTGCCGCTGGGTGGCCGAGCGCGTCGGCGACCACCACCGCGGGGCGCTGTCCCCGCGCGCCCGCCGGCGGTTCGACCAGCACCTCGAGACCTGCGACGACTGCCCGGTGCTGGTGGCCGAGGTCGGCACGGAGGCGGAGATCCTGCTCCGGGCGCGGCTGCGGGCGCTGCTCTGGCCGCTGCCGGCCACCGCCGTCGCCGTCCCCGGCGCGCCGTTCGCGGGCGGCACCACCGGCACCCCCGCGCGCGCCCCGCGCCGGCCCCGCCTGTCACGACGGACGCTCACCGCCGCGGCCACGGCCGCCGCTGCGGTGCTCGCGCTCGCGGCCGGGGCCCTCGGTCTGGCGCGCCTCGGGGTCACCGGTGACGGGTCCGGGCCGCGGGCGGCGGACGTCACGGCGCCCCAGCCGCCCGCCAGCGACCCGCTGCCGCCGGGCCCGGTCACCGCGGTGGAGGACGCCGTGGGGGACGACGTGGAGCCGCTCCCGCCGGGGGACGGCACCACACCGCCCCGCAGCCCCGCCCCGGAGGACGACGGCACGCGGGCCGCAGCGGCGGCGGCCCCCCCGACCGTCCCGGCGGCGCCGCCCGCGCCTGCGGCGCCGGTGGGACCCGGCACGCCGGTCGGGCCCGAGACCCCCGTCGACCCGGAGACCCCCGTCGACCCCGAGGTCCCCGTCGACCCCGAGGTGCCCGTCGACCCCGAGGTGCCCGTCGACCCCGAGGTCCCCGTCGACCCCGAGGTCCCTGTCGACCCCGAGGGCCCCGCCGCCCCGACCGTCGTCGACGTGCTCGCCGAGGCCCCGTACCTCCCCGCGCTCTCGGGCACCGCGGACCCCGGCGCGGCGGTCGAGCTGCGGACGGCCGACGGCACCGTCCTGGGCACGACCACGGCCGACGAGGCCGGGTCGTGGCGGGCGGCGGTGCAGGCGGACGTGGACGCCGGTACCGCGATCACGCTGCTCGTCGTGCAGCGGGTGGCCGGCATCGAGTCCCCGGTCGCCGGCCCGTTCGGCCCCTACACGGCGGAGGTGCCGGAGCTGCTGTCACCGGCCGACGGGGCGGTCGTCGTTCCGGTCGCGCTGGACGGGGACGGCGTGGCGGACGACCTCGAGGTCCGGTTCGACGGCACCTCCGGGCTGCGCGTCGAGGCCTCCGTCGACGGCGTGCGTACCGGCCGGACGCACCTGCTGGCGGACGCCCCGCTCGTGCGGACCGTGCACGGGCTGGCTCCGGGGGCCCACACGTTCGCCGTCCGCTACACCGACCCCGACCGCGGACTGGTCGGGGCCTGGTCCCGGGTCGCGTTCACGGTCCCCGTGACCGGGTGAAACGCCCTGTGGCCTGCGGTTCCCCGAGGGCGGGGCGCGGTACCGTCCTCGCACAGCCGCCCGTGACCGAGGAGCCCCGCGTGCCCGTCGCCCGTCGTCGTCGACCCCCGACCCCCGTGCGTGCCGCGCTCACCGCCGCGCTCGTGCTGGCCGCCGGGCTGCTCACCGCCGGGCCCGCCGCGGCGGTCCCGTACGCCGTGACCGGCGCGCCGACGCTGCCCGGCAACGCGTGGCTGGGGCAGCCGCTGACCGTGTCGCTCGCGGGCGTGACCGTCAACCCGGCGCCGGTCACCACGGCGGTCGACTGGTACTGGTCCGACGGCACGCAGCTCGCGGACGACCGCACCGACCTGGAGTACGTGCCGACGGAGGCCGACCTCGGCAAGTCGCTGTACGCCGCGGTGTGGTTCGGCGACGGGACCAGCGAGACGCACGTCGTCGGCACGAACATGACCGGCGCGGTCGCGACCCCCGGCTTCGACGCCACGCCGTCGTACGCCGTCACCGGCACGGGCCTGGTCGGGCAGCCCCTGACGCTCACCCCGACCGGCGCGTGGTCGCCGGCGGCGGAGACGCTGACGTACGTGTGGCACCGCTACCCCGTCGACGCCGTCGTCGCGTCGGGCACCGGCAGCACGTTCGCCACGTACACCCCCGACGCCGACGACGTCGGCTCGACGCTCTACGTCGTCGTCACCGCGACGGCGACGGGACGGGTGACGAACACGCAGACCTCCACCGCGAGCACCACGGTGCACCTCGGGTCGTTCGACGGCGTCGGCCGGCCGACGGTGTCCGGCACGGGGCTCGTCGGCGACCCGTTCACCGCGTCCTTCGACACCACGGGCGTGACGCCGGCACCGGACTCCGTGGGCTACCAGTGGTACCGCACCGACGGCACCGCCGTGCCCGGCGCGACCTCGGCGACGTTCACGCCCGGCGTCGACCTCCTCGGCGAGCCGCTGTACGTGCAGGCCGTGCTCCGCGCCGCCGGCCACCACGACTACCGGACGCTCGGCTCGGACTACACGCGCACGGTGTCGCTGCGCTCCTTCACCCCGGGCGCCGCACCGCAGCTCGTGGGCCGGCACGTGCTCACCGGCTCGCTCACCGCCACGCTGGACACGGCCGCCTGGTCCCCGCAGCCCGAGTCGCTGACGTACCAGTGGTTCACGTCCGACGGCACGCCGGTGGCCGGCGCCACCGGGGCGACGCTGCTGCCCACGCGCGACCTCGTCGGCGAGAGCGTCTACGTCGTCGTCACCGCGCACGCGACCGGGTACCAGCCGTACGTGATCGCCTCCGCCCCGTCCGGCCGCATCGCCGCCCCGACCATCGCGGCCTCCTCCGGCAGCGCCTCCGTCGGCGACTCCGTGACGGTCGAGGTCTGGGGGCTGCTGCCGGACACGGAGTACACGCTCGAGCTGCACTCCACGCCGGTGTACCTGGCGACCGCTCGCACGTCCGGGGAGGGCGTCCTGCGCGCGACCGTCGACCTGCCCGCGGGGACACCCGCCGGCGACCACCGCATCGTCGTGCTGCTGGACGGTGTCGCCGTCGCGTCGGTGCCGGTCGCCGTCGTGGCCCCGGAGTCCCCGGCCGCCACGGCACCGACCGTGACCCGCCCGGCCGCGCTGGCCACGACCGGCGCCGACGACGCGGGCGGCCTGCTCGCCCTGGCGGTGCTGGCCCTCGTGGCCGGGGTCGCGGCCGTCACCGGGCGCCAGGTGGCGGCGCGGCGCACGCCGGCGGTCGCGCGCGTCACCCCGACCCGCCGGTAGCGCGGCGCCGGCCCGCCGTCAGCCCTCCGCGGCGAGCGGCAGCCGGCGCACGCACGCGAACCGGCGCGCCGTCCCGTCGACCGGGTCGGTGAACGCCACCTCCGCCGCGAGCAGCTGGAGCGGCCGGGAGAAGTCGTCGACCGGAACGTCCAGCACCTCGGGGTACAGGGGGTCGCCCACGATCGGGATGCCGAGCCCGAGCAGGTGCATCCGGAGCTGGTGCGTGCGTCCGGTGCGCGGCGTCAGCCGGTACACGCCCCGCCCGTCCACCTCGGACTCGAGCTCGACCAGCGTCTCGGCGTTCGGCGGCGCCCCGGGCACGACCTCCGCCTGCCACCGGCCGCGCTCCTTGCGCAGGTGGTCGCGCACCACGACGGGCAGGGCGAGGTCCGGCCGCACGGGCGCCAGCGCGCGGTAGGTCTTGGCGACGGCACGGTGCTCGAACAGCGTCTGATACGCGCCGCGCCACCGCCGCTCGGTGCTGAGCAGCAGCAGGCCGGACGTGACGCGGTCCAGCCGGTGCAACGGCGACAGCTCCGGCAGCCCGAGCTCCTCGCGCAGCCGGACCACCACGCTCTGGCGCACGTGCCGACCCCGGGGGATCGACGACAGGAACGGCGGCTTGTCGACCACCACCAGGCGCTCGTCCCGGTGGACGACGTGGACCGCGCCCGGCACCGGCGGCTCGTCGCGCAGCTCGCGGTGGAACCACACGAAGCGGTGCGGCGCGTACGGGTCGTCCGCGCGCACCGGCCGGCCGTCCTCGCCCACGAACGCCCCCGCGGCCAGCATCCCGGGCACGTCGACGTGCTCGGGCAGGCGGTCGCCGAGCCAGGCGCCCATCGTCGGCCACGGGTCCACCCGGTCCCGCGCGCGGTCCGGCGTGCGGACCCACGCGGCGCCCAGGCCGTGGCGCGGGGGCAGGGGCGAGCGCGGCGGCACCCGGTGATGGTACGAGCCCGCCGGCCGCGCGGGGTGCTCAGAACTCCTGGAGCTCCAGCAGGTTGTCCGTCCACGCGCCGTCCGCCCACGTCCGCAGGTGCGCGGCCCCGAAGGCCGGGTGCACGGTCGTGACGCGCACCGAGGAGGGGCCCTGCCCGACGTAGGCGTGGCCGCCCTCGGTGTCGATCCACTTCACGACCGCGGCGCGGGGGCTCACGCCGTGGTCGTTGTCCTCCAGGCTGGTCCACTGCACATCGGTGATGTGCTCGTGGTCCCGGACCCCGTCGGACAGGCGGATGTGGGTGATGCGGATGCTCATGGCGCGTTCTCCTCGACCACCGGCTGGGGCGCGACGCTGCGCCCTGGCCCAGCGTCCCGCCGCCCGCACGGCACCCGGAAGGGACTTCAGTCCGTGGCCGACGGTCCCCGGACGAGCCGCACGGTCGTGCAGTACGTCCGGCTCTCCCCCGGCCGGAGCACCAGCAGCTCCCCGTCCGCCTCCGCCTGCGCCCGCCCGCCGTCGCGGGAGGTCGAGGGTTCCACCCCGAGCACGTTCACCCCCGCGCTCGGGTCCCGCCACAGCACGAGCAGCGGCCACGCGTCCGTGTCCTGCTCGACCTCGACGACCTGACCGGTCGGGGCCGTGACCGTGACGGTCGCGGTCGGGCCGGGGTGCGGGCGGCAGTAGAGCACGCGCTCGGGCGCGGCACCGGGCGCGACGTCGAGCCGCCACGGGAACGGTCGGGCGGCCACGCCGGGCCGGTCACGTTCCGCGAACGGGTCCGCGGTCGCCGTCACGACCGTGCCCGGCCCCACGACCGGGTAACCCAGGTTGAGGTGGTGCCGGAACATGTGCCCCGCGTCCACGAAGGCGTCGTTCGTGACGACGTCCTCGACCCGGAGCTCCGGCGTCGCGGTGCTGAGCACGATCCGGCGCCGGAGCCGGAGCGTCGGCTGCCCCAGGGCGGCCTCGACGACGTCCCCGGTGATCTCCACCGCCGGCCCGTCCGCGCCGTCGACCAACGCCCACCTCACGTTCTCCGCGGGGACGTGGCCGATGCGGCCGTGCAGGCCGTGGTGGACACCGCCGACCGTACCGGCGGCGCCGGTGGAGGCGAGCCCGCACGTGGTGAGCAGCCCACCGCCGAACGTGCGCGTCCAGCCCGCACCGAGCGGCTCGTGGCGTCCGGAGACCACGGGGCCGCGCGCCGACCGCCAGGCCAGGGGGATCCCGAGGGCATCCGCCCATCCGAGGTCCAGCGCCCGGTCGAGCAGCACCTCGACCGAGATGCCGCCCGGGTTCCGGACGACGAGCACCGGGGCGCCCCGGCCGGGACCCTCGTCGCGGACGAGCCGATCGACCTGCACGAGCTGGTCCGGCGCTCCCACGAGGCGCCGGACGTCGTCCGCCGCACGGACGGAGTCCGCGCCGAACCCCATCAGCCCGCGCCCCGCACCTCGGCGGCGGACGCCCGTCGGGCACCGACCGCGATCGCCGCCACGAGCACCGTCCCCGTGAGGACGTACTGCCAGTAGGAGGCGACCCCGAGCAGGTTCAGGGCATTGGCGAGCACCGCGAACAGCAGCGCTCCGGTCACGGTCCCGGTCGTCGTGGCGCGCCCGCCACGCAGCGCGGTGCCGCCGACGACCACGGCGGCGATCACGTCCATCTCGAAGCCCATGGCCATGTTGCCCTCGGCCGACGAGAGCCGGCCGGTCATGAACACCCCGGCCAGCGCGAAGCACGCCCCGGCCAGCGCGAACACCGCCACCTTCGTCCGGTTGACCGGCAGCCCAGCCAGCACGGCTGCACGCTCGTTGGAGCCGAAGGCCCGCAGCGTCCGGCCGACGTACGTCCGCTGCAGCACGAGGAACGTGACGACGGCCAGTCCCACGAACACGAGGAAGGGCACCGGCAACCAGCCGACCGTCCCCGTCGTGGCCGCCCGGTAGTTCGCCGACGTGACCGGGACGACCTTCCCGGAGGTCCAGATGAACGCCGCTCCGAGGAACAGGTACAGCGTGCCGAGCGTCGCGATGAACGGCGGGATGCGCACGTACGTCACGAGCAGCCCGTTGACCGTCCCGAGAACCGCCCCGATGACGAGCGCGAGCAGCACGGCCGCGCCGATCGTGGTGTGCGGCAGCACGGTCGCCACGGCGATGGACGCCACGGCGATCACCCCGCCGACCGACAGGTCCAGCAGACCGGCGGCGATGAGCAGCGTCATCCCGCACGCGGCGAGGCCGACGAAGGAGGCCTGGAACAGGATGTTCGACAGGTTCCCGGTCCCCCAGAACGACGGTCGGGCGGCACCCACGGCGATGCAGAGCACCACCAGGACGCCCACGAGGTACTGCCGTGCGGCGAGCTGGCGCAGCATCTGGCCGAAGGGCGGCCGGTCCTCCGTCCGGCGGTCGGCGGCGGGGCGCTCCGCCGAGGACGGCGCTGCGGTCTCGGTGCTGGTCACGAGTGGCTCCCTTCCAGCATGCGACGGACGGCGGCACGCTGCGCCCCGTCGATGCTCAGCGCGAAGACCAGGAGGGCTCCGAGCGCGACGTACTGGTAGAAGGACGGGACGTTGAGCAGGTTGAGGCCGGAGTTGATCATCGACAGCAGCAGCGCGGCGACGAACGTGCCGACGATGCGGGGACGACCGCCCGCCATGCTGGTCCCGCCGAGGACGACGATCGCGATCGCCTGCAGCTCGAGCCCGGACGAGACCGAGCCGTTGACGACCCCGAGCTGGCTCGCCAGCAGCACACCGCCGACGCCGGCCGACGCCCCCGCGGCGACGTAGGCGAGCAGCAGCACCCGCGGGACGCCGATCCCCGAGTCGATCGCCGCCTCGGGGCTGCCCCCGACCGCGACCACGTGCTTGCCGAAGCGCATCCGGTCGAGCACGAACCAGGAGCCCGCGCCCAGCACGAGCGCGAGGAGGAACGGGACCGGGACACCGAGCACCGACGCCGTGGCGACGGACTTGAAACCCCCGGACGCGATCATGATCGGCGCTCCGCCGGTGAACAGGAGCACCAGACCCCGGAACACGCTCATCGTGGACAGCGTGGCGATGAAGCCGGGCACCCGGAGCCGGGTGACCAGCATCCCGTTGACGAGGCCGAGCGCCGCACCCACGGCGACGCCGACGACTGCTCCGACGAGCGGCCCGGCCCCGTTCACGGCCCATGCGGCGACGCACGCCGCCAGGGCCTGGGCGGACCCGACCGACAGGTCGATGCCGCGGACCGCGATGACGAGCGTCATCCCGTACCCGACGATGGCGAGGATGGCGGCGTTCACCAGCACGTTGGTGACGTTCGAGCCGGAGAGGAAGTTCGGGACCACGGCGACGCCGGCGACCAGGACCAGGGCGAACGGGATGAGGACCCCGGCGTTCTGCAGCACGCTGCGGCGCCGCTCGGCGCGACGGGCCCGCTCGGCGGACCGGACGCGCTCGTCGGCGACCAGGTCCTGCGCCGTGGGTGCTGCGGTGGTGACGAGGTCAGGCATGAGTGGCCTCCTGGGCGGTCTGTCCGACGGACGCCCCGACGATGTTGTCCTCCGTCACGTCCCCTCCGGTGAGTTCGGCGATCTGCCGCCCGGCGAAGTAGACGGCGCAGCGGTCCGCGATCGCTGCGAGCTCGGGTGCGTCGGAGCTCGACACGACGACGGCCACGCCCCCGTCGGCGAGCTGCTTGATCAGCTGGTAGATGTCGACCTTCGCGCCGACGTCGACACCGCGGGTCGGTTCGTTGAGCAGGAGCACCGAGCACCCGGAGAGCAGGGCACGGCCCAGCAGGACCTTCTGCTGGTTGCCCCCGGACAGGTTGCCGATGAGCTGGCGACCGTGGGGGACCCGGATCCTCATGTCCTCCCGCAGACGGGCGAACGCCGCGCGCTCGTCCGCCGGGACGGGCAGCAACCGGCGGAGCAGCGGGAGCCCCGACCGGTCCCGGGAGACCATGGCGTTCTCGGTGACGTCGAGGTGCGGCAGGATCCCCTCCCCCTTGCGGTCCTCGCTGAGCATGAACACGCCGCTCGCCATCGCCTCGCGCGGCGTGCGCAGCCGGGCCCGACGGCCGTCGACGTGGACCGTCCCTCCGACCGCGGGCAGATCGCCGAACAGGGCGCGGGTGAGCTCCGTGCGGCCGGAGCCGACGAGACCGGCCAGCCCGACGATCTCGCCCGCGCGGACGGTCAGGTCGAACGGCTCGGCGACACCCGGGACACGCAGCCCGGTGACCTCCAGCCGGGGCCGTCCGGCCGAGGCGGCGGTGCCGGAGCGCTCGAACGTCTGCGGGGCCCGGCCGAGCATGTGCTCCACGAGCCGCGGCTCGTCGAGCTCCGCCGTCGGCGCGTGCGCGACCAGGGCGCCGTCGCGCAGCACCGCGACGTCGTCGCAGATCGCGAAGATCTCGTCGAGGTGGTGGGACACGTAGACGACGGCCTTGCCCCGCGACGCGATGCGGCGCACGATCTCGTGCAGGCGCACGATCTCCGCACCGTTCAGGGCCGCGGTCGGCTCGTCCATGATGAGGACGTCGAACTCACGCGACAGGGCTCGCGCGATCTCCACCATCTGGCGGTCGCCGACGGTCAAGGACGCCACCGGACGGTCCGGGTCGAGGTCGAGACCGAGGTCGTCGAGCAGGGCCGCGGTGCGGCGGCGGGTGCCGGCCCTGTCGACCACACCACCCGTGCCGATCTCGTGGCCGAGGAACACGTTGTCTGCGACGGAGAGCTGCGGCACCTGCCGGAACTCCTGGCTGACGACGCTGATCCCGGCAGCCTGCGAGTCAGCCGACCCGCGGAACGTGCGTGCCGTCCCGTGCACCAGCACCGATCCGCTGACCGGCTGCTCGATGCCGCCGAGCAGCCGGATCAGCGTGCTCTTGCCGGCACCGTTCTCCCCGACGAGACCCAGGACCTGCCCGGCCTCCAGGTCGAGCGACACGCCCTTGAGCGCTCGTACGCCCGGGTACTCCTGAACCACGTCCACGACCTGCACCACGGCAGCCATCGACGCCCCTCCTGACGTTGCGGGCGGGGGCGGGGCCGCGACGCCCCGCCCCCGCCGGTGGTCACTTCTGCGCGTCGCGCGACTCGCGGAACGCCGCGAGCGTGTCCGCGGTGACGATCTCCACGGGGAAGTAGACGGTACGAGCCTCCGCGTCGTCGAAGCCGGGGTCCTCGCCGTCCAGGAGGGCGAGGACGGTCTCCACCGCCTTGATGCCCTGGCCGTACGGGTCCTGCGCCACGGTCGCGCTCATCAGGCCCTGGTCGATGAGGTCCAGGGCGCCGTCCGCACCGTCGAAGCCGATGAGGTAGAACCCGTCCTGCACGGACTTGCCCGCCGTCTCCATGGCCCGCTGGGCGCCGATCGCGGAGTCGTCGTTCGCGGCGTAGATGACCTCGAGATCCGGGTTCGCCGACAGCATGTCCTGCGCAGCGGCGAACCCGCCGTCGACCGTGTCCTGGCCGTCCAGGCTCGCGACGATCTCGAAGTCGTCGTTCCCCGCGAGGGTGTCGGTGAACCCGGCGACGCGCTCTTCGCCGACCACAGACCCGGCGTGGAGCTCGATCACACCGACCTTGTGCGGACCGGGCTGGTCGCCGAGCTCGTCGATCACGTACTGGGCGGCGATCTCGCCGCCGTTGTAGTTGTTGGACAGGATGTAGCCGTCGTAGTCGCCGGCGGTGCCGATGTCCGCGATCACGACCGGGATCTTGGCGTCGTGCGCCGCGTCGATCGTGGACGGCAGGGCGGACGGCTGCACCGGCGTGACGATCAGGCCGGAGATCCCCTGGTTGATCAGGTCGAGAGACCCGGAGACCTGCTGCTGCTGGTCGGACTTCTGGTCGACGACGACCACGTCGACGCCCGCGGCCTCGGCGCCGGCCTCGACGCCGGCGGAGTACGACTGCCAGTAGGGGTTCTGGAGGTCGTAGACGGAGTAGCCGAGAGTCAGCGGGTCCTTGGCCTCGAACTCGGTGGCGCCGCCGGCGGTCGAGCCGGATCCGCCGGCGGCGGGCTCGTCGGCGCCGCTGGCGCAGGCCGACAGCAGGAGGGTCGCGGTGGCGGTCAGCGCGATCGCACGCGAGAGGTGTCGCACAGGGTGTCTCCTTTGACTGTGCCGGCCGTGCCGGCGGGGGCGGTGCGGGATGGGTCGGGCTTCGCCGTTCAGGCGATGGAGGTCGCGAGTCGGCCGGAGTTGGCCGCGTCCGCGACGAACGTGTTGTCGTGCAGGCCGCGCCACTGCGGCAGGGGGACGGCCTTGTCGTGCGCGTGCTCGGTCGGCTCGTGGCTGTAGGTCGAGACCTCGCGCACCACCAGCGGCACCGGCGAGTCGGCCGGGCAGCGGAAGGCGTGCAGGTGCTTGCGGTGCATGACGAACTTCGGGTCACCGGCACGCAGGCGGACGTAGCTCGTCAGACCGGCGTAGGAGTCCTCGCGACCCGCCGGGAGGGCGACGCCCTCCGGCCACGGGGACCCGTCGGGCATCGGGCTGAACGACAGCGGCTCCTCGTCACCCACGGCCACCGGCTCGGGGCCGTAGAAGACCTCCATGTCACCGAGGACGACCTCGTACGACTCGGTCTTGCGCTGGTGGAAGTGCGGCGGGCAGAACTTGCCCGGGTGCACGATCATCAGCTTGTCGCACAGGCCGGAGTACTCCGCGTACGGGGCCCCGGACACGGGGAGCCCGTCCACCGCCGGCTCGTTGAGGGACTCGAAGATCACCATGACCTCGTACGGCTCGCGGGACCACAGGCCGTTCTCGAACGCCTCGTACTGGTCGTCCCCGAAGACGATCCCCGCACTGTCGTTCACCATCTCCGCGCTGATCGGGTACCGCAGGGCTCGGGCGAGGCTCGCCGCCTCGCTGAGCCACTCGTCGTACTCACGGCGGGACACGGCCGTCCGGGTCACGGTTTCCTCCATTGGATCGCGCGCCGCCACCCGACCGGGTGGGCGCTCATGAACCGGTTCATCATGAACCGGTTCACACTCTGCACGGTGCCGGGCGCCGGTGTCAATCCCGGCAGGTCACGGTTCGGTGACGGCACCCGCGCCGACGCGACGACCCCCGTCGGCTGGACCGCTCGAGGCGCGCACCACGAGGTTCGCCTCGAACTCGACGTGCTCCCCCGGGGTCCTCTCCCCGGCGCGCAGCAGGAGGCCCGCTGCTGCCAGGCCCATGGCGTAGGACGGCTGCCGCACGGTGGTGAGCGGAGGGTTCAGCGCGGGCGCGAAGTCGGCGTCGTCGTACCCGACGAGGGCGACGTCCCCCGGCACGCGGATGCCACGCTCCTGCATGGCGAGCAGCGCACCGAGCGCGAGCATGTCGTTCACGCACATCACCGCGGTGACGAGCCCCTCGTCGAGCAGCGGGGCGACGGCCGCGGCCCCCTCGGCCACGGTCAGGTCACGCACCTCGACGTCGACGAGCACGTCCTCCGGCTCCAGGCCGACGTCACGCAGCGCCTGGGCCGCTCCCTCCCGGCGCTCCGCGCACCACGACACGGAGGCCGGTCCGTTGACCAGCGCGATACGGCGGTGGCCGCCGGCGATGAGGTGCGCCATCGCCAGCCTCGCACCTCGCACGTTGTCGAGGCTCACCCAGGCCCCGCCCGAGCCCTGCCCCTGACGCTCCAGGGTGACGACGCCGAACCGCCGCCGCTCGAACGCCGCCCAGTCCGACGCGCGGTCGACGATCGGGGCGATCACCAGCCCGTCGACGCCCTGGCTCTCCAGACCGAGGAGCACGTGCCGCTGCCGGTCCGGGTCCTGGTGCGTCGACGCCACGACCATGGTCAGGCCTGCTGCTTCCACGCCCTCCTCGACGCCGCGCAGCACCGCCGCCCAGAACGGGTTGCCCACGTCCGGCACGACGACGCCGATGAGCTCCGACCGCCGGCTGCGCAGCTGTCCCGCAGCGCGGGAGGGCACGAAGTCGAGCTCGCGCATGGTCTGCTCGACCCGCTCGCGGATGTCGGCGCCCACGCGGTCCGGGTTGTTCAGCACGTTCGAGACCGTGCCCAGGGACACCCCCGCGCGCGCCGCGACGTCCCGCACCCCGACGGAACGTCCGGTGCGGTCTCGTCCTGCGCCCTTCGGCACACGTACCCCTGTTCGTCCGGGCGACCGTCGTCGTCGCCACTCGTGCCCCCGTGACCAGCGGGTCGACCCAGCAGGTCCGGCACGGATGTTACATCGCGAGCCGGCACGGTCCCCGACAGGCGGCCCGTCGCACGGCCACGGGGGACGTCCGGACGCCCCGGGCACACGCGTGCCCGGGGCCCGTCACGGGGGACCCCGGGCACGCGCCGCGCCGCGTCCGGCGCGGGTCGGTGACCGCCGTGCCTCAGCGCGGCTCGCGCAGCGGTGCCGGCGGCAGCGGCTCGCGGGCGCCGCCCGGCGTGTCCTGGTACCAGTACGCCGTCGTGCAGACGTCGTCCGCCCGCTCGAACAGGCGGCCGCCGCGGTCGCCGATCTGCTGCAGCGTGACGCGCAGCCCGGTCGCGAACCGGATCGGGTCGGGCAGGTGCCAGCGGTACATGCCGTGGCTCGGCGGCATCGTCGTGTCGTACGGCGAGTGCGCCGTGCCGTCCTCGACGATCCGCTGGTGGTAGCCGAGGTACGCCGAGCTGAAGGTCTGCGCGCGCGGCACGGGGACCGCGCCGAGGTGGTCCTGGAACGCCCACGCGCCGCCGACGTAGTCCTCGACGCCGGTGCCGCAGATGGTCGGCAGGTCGGTGTCGTCGTCGACGAAGAACTTCATCTCGCCCTCGCCCCACCAGAACCGCTCCAGGGCGGTGACGCCGATGTAGGTGCCGACGTACGCGCCGCGGCCGGTCACCCCGTCGAGCACGACGTGGTCGGTGCCCCGCGGCGCGGCGGGGTCGGAGCGGCGCCACGCGGCGTGCAGGTAGCCGACGTCGTCGCCCAGGTCGTCGTCCAGCGAGTACGACACCTCGTAGAACACGTAGGGGATGTCCCCGGCGTGCTGGTTGACGAGCTCGATGCGCGCCCGCCGCCGGAAGGGCATCGGGAGGTAGCAGTTGAACCCGCCGTTCGGCGCGACGACCACGGCCTCGGACGTCATGACGGACGCGGTGGCGAACCCGCTGCAGAAGAAGTCCCCGAACGGCACCTCGACCGCCGGCTCCTCCGCGTCGTCCCACGTCATGCGGAGCACGAGGTCCCGCAGCACGTACGGCCCGGCCTCCGTGTCGCGCGGCAGCGTGAACCACAGGTGGCGGATGACGCCGGGCCCCTCGATGTCCGCGATGGTCAGCGCCTCGCCGGCCGGCACCGGCACGCACGGCCGGCCCTTGCGCCCCGGGCCGAGCGCCGACGCGGCCGACCCGCCGGCACCGGCGGCGCCCGTGGGGTTCTCGGCGCTCAGCGAGCGGGTCCGGGTCCCGTCGAGGACGGCGTAGGCGGGCGTGGCGAGCGGCACGGTGGAGCTCCTGGGGATCGGGGTCGGGACGGGCGCGGTCACTTCACGGCCCCGGCGGTCACGCCGCGGGTGAGGGTCCGCTGGAACAGGAAGAAGAAGACGAGGGTCGGCAGCAGCGACAGCAGCGACGCCGCCGCGAGCTGGGTGACGTCGAGGGTGTTCTGGCCCTTGAGGGCGGCCAGCGCGATCGGGATGGTCTGCGCCTTCGGCGTGATGAGCATGATCATCGGGATGAAGAACTCGTTCCACGTCCAGACGAAGAAGAACACCAGCAGCACCGACATCGTGGGCCGCATGATCGGCGTGACGATGCGGGTCAGCAGCACCCAGCGGTTGGCGCCGTCGACGCGGGCGGCCTCGAGCATCTCGTGCGGGAACGTGCCGAGCACCGAGCTCAGCAGGTACGTGCCGAAGGCCGCCTGGAGCACCACGAAGATGATGACCACCGACCACACCGAGTTCTGCAGCCCGACCGCCTGCGCGCCCGAGAACAGCGGGTAGATCAGGGCCTCCTGCGGCAGGATCGTCGCGAGCAGCAGGACGAACACCACCCACGTCCGGCCGCGCACCCGCCCGATGCCCAGGGCGTACGCGCTCAGCATGGCGAGGACGACCCCGCCGACCGCCACCACGCCCGCGATGAGCACCGAGTTCGCGAGCAGCTGCGGGTAGTCGACGCTCGACAGGTACCGCTCGAACGCCGACAGCGTCCACTCCGCCGGCAGCGCCAGGGGGCCGCGGCGCGAGTAGTCCGCGCCGCTCTTGAACGCGTTCGTGACCAGCAGGTAGAACGGCAGCAGCATCCCGACGCCGACGACCACGGCGAGCAGCAGCACCAGCCAGCGCTGCCCGAGCAGGGCGACGGACAGCCGGCGGTCGCGGGACCGGCGGCGGCGCCCGTTCCGGCGCTGGGCGGGGTCGGGCCGGCGCACCGGGGCGGCGGCGGTGGTCGTCGTCATCGGTCGGCCTCCACGGATCGCGCCTGCCAGAAGATGAGGCCCCCCGCGACGAGGCCGATCACCACGGCCAGCACCGTCGCGGACGCGGCGCCGTAGCCGACGCGGGACAGCTCGAAGAAGTTCCGGTAGGAGAAGAACGACGGCACGTAGGTCGAGCTCTCCGGGCCGCCCTTGGTGAGGATGAGCACGGGGGCGAACAGCTTCATCGCGCCGATCGTGGCGGTGAGCACCACCACGTAGATGTCCGTGCGGATGTGCGGCACGGTGATCGCGCGGAACCGGCGCCACCAGCCGGCGCCGTCGAGCTCCGCCGCCTCGTACAGCTCGGGGTCGACGCGCTGCAGCGCCGACATCAGCACGACCACCGGGTAGCCGATCTGCAGCCAGACCAGCATGAGCATGATCGACCACAGCGCGATGCCGGGGTCCCCGAGCCAGTCCGGGAGCGTCGTGACGCCCAGCGAGCGCAGCACCGAGTTGAGCGCGCCGTCGCGGGTCTCGAGGATCCAGCTCCACAGCACGCCGGCCACGGCGATGGGCAGGATCTGCGGCAGGTAGTAGGCGGCCCGCAGCACGGACGCCGCCCGAGCCCCGAAGCTGCGGCCGATGTGGTCGAACAGCAGCGCCGCGAGCACCAGGCCGATCACGGTGGGCACGACGGCGACGGCGCCGATGAGGTACAGGGTGTTGCCGAACGAGCGCCAGAACACGTCGTCCTGCAGCAGCTCGCGGTAGTTCTCGAGCCCGACCCAGGTGCGGGGCGCCGCGCCACCCTTCCAGCTGAAGAAGCTGTACCAGACGTTCACCGCGAACGGGACGAGGACGATCAGGCCGAACCCGACGCCCATCGGCAGCAGGTAGGCCCAGTAGCTGACGGGTCGCCGCGGCCGGTGCGCCGGTGCGGGGCGGGGCCGCGCGCGCGGCGGGGTGGTGGCTGTCATGCGTGTCTCCCGGAGTGGGGGGCCCGGGCCGGCGGGGGTGCCGGCCCGGGCCGTGCGCCTGGGGTGGCGCGGGCGGGTCAGGAGTCCTTGCCGGAGTCGTAGAAGTCCTGGAGCCCGGCCAGGAAGCCCGCGGCGTCCGTCGACCCGTTCGTCATGCCCTGCAGGCCGCTCATCTGGAAGTCGAGCAGGCCGGGCACCGGGTAGTCCGGGTAGAACGACAGGGCGTCCTCGGCCTTGATGGCGTCGAACTGCTCGTTCATGTCCCGCATGCGGGGGTCCTCGATCGCGGCGGTGTCACCGGCGACGGGGATGCCGCCCTGCGCGGCGATCTCGTTCTGCACCTCGGGGGACAGGGTCGTGGCGATCCAGTCGTACGCGAGGTCCTTGTGCGTCGAGCTCGCCGGGACGCCCCACAGGTGGCCGGACGCGCCGGCGTTGAGAGCCGCCTCCGGGAACGTGAACGTGCCCCACTCGAAGTCGGCCTCCTCGGCGACCCGGGAGAACGACCAGGTGCCGTTGGCCATGAAGGGGAACTCGCCGGCGATGAACGCCCGCTCCATCTCGTCGGCCTTGATGCCCGCGAGCTGGGTGCCCAGGTAGCCCTTGTCGATCCACTCCTGGAGCCGCTCGGTGCCGGACGCGAACGCGCCGGACGTCACGTCGGGCTCGCCCTGCAGGAAGATGAAGTCGTCGATCTCCTGCCGGTCGGCGTCGCCCGAGATGAGCTGCCACCAGGTCTGGAGCACGGCGTGCTCGCCGGCGTTGCTCGAGACGGGCGTGACACCGTCCTCGAGGAACGCGTCGAACATGCCCTCGAGCTCGGCCATGGTCTGCGGCGGGGCGTCGAACCCGTGCTCCGCCAGCAGGTCCGCGTTGTAGTAGAAGGTGAAGAACGACGCGATGTTCGGCACGCCGTACCAGTCGCCGGAGCCGGCGTGGCCGTTCTCGTCGTACTTCGCGAGCGCCGCGACGGACCCCGTGATGGTGTCGTCCCAGCCGTTCTCCTCGACCACGTCGGTGAGCGGGTCCAGCAGACCCTGGGCGGCGAGCTGCCCACCGTCGGCGTTGCCGGTGTTGAACTGCATCACGTCGGGCACGTCGTCCCCGGTGAGCAGGATCTTCGCGTTGGAGCGGATCGAGTCGAAGCTCGTGGAGGCGAACTCGACGTCGACGTCGGGGTGCGCCTCCCGGAACATCTCGAGCGCGAGCTGCCACCCCTTGTACTGCGCGGTGGACGTCGTCTCGTACTGCAGGATCGTGAAGGTCGAGTCGTCGCCGCCCGATCCCCCGCCGCAGGCGGCGAGCGCGCCGCCCGCCAGGACCGCCACGGCTGCGCCGGCCACCCGGAGCCTCGTTCGTGTCACAGCTTCCTCCCACGTCGTCGCTGACTGTGTGCCGTGCCACCGCCCGCCGTGACCCGGGTTGCAGCGGTGGTAACGCTACCTCGCCATCTTCAAGGCGTCTAGCAGCAGCATCGCCCACGGCACGTTGCGGTTTGGTAACGTGACCTCCGACCAGCGAGGGAGCGCACCGGTGACGACGATCAAGGACGTGGCACGCCTGGCCGGCGTGAGCCCCATGACGGCGTCGCGTGTCGTGAACGGCACCGGCAACGTCGGAGCCGAGGCGGCCGCGCGGGTCCAGCAGGCGGTCGCCGCGCTCGGCTACACCCGCAACCACGCGGCCTCGACCCTCCGGCGCCGCGGCGGCCCCACGTGGACCGTCGGCCTGGTCATCGAGAACGTCGCCAACCCGTTCCAGGCCCAGCTCCACCGCGAGATCGAGGACGCCGTGCGGGAGCGCGGGTCGCTCGTGCTCGCCGCCAGCACCGACGAGGACCCGCAGCGGATGGCCGACCTGGTGCAGGAGCTCCGGTCCCGGCAGGTCGACGGCCTGGTCGTCGCCCCGCCGCCCGGCGACCAGTCGTACCTCGCGGTCGCACGCCGCCAGGGCATCCCCGTCGTGCTCGTCGACCGGCCCGCGGACGGGATCGCCGCCCCCGCCGTGCTGTCCGACGGCCGCGGGGGCACGCACCAGGCCGTGTCCCACCTCGTGGGCCACGGGCACCGGCGCATCGCGTACGTCACCGACCTGCGGTCCGCCACCATGCGCGAGCGGCACGCCGGGTTCCTCGACGGGCTGCGGGAGCACGGCCTCGAGGCCGACCCCGCGATCGTGCGCACCGACGTCGAGACCCCGGAGGCTGCTGCCGCCGCCGTGCTCGAGCTGCTCGCCCTGCCCGACCCCCCGACCGCGGTCGTCACCGGCCGCGACGGCACCACGGTCGGCGCCGTCCGCGCCCTGCACCGCGCCGGCGTCCAGCACCGCGTCGCCCTGGTCGGGTTCGACGACGTCGAGCTCGCCGACCTCGTCGAACCAGGGCTGACCGTCGTCGCGCAGGACCCCGTGGCGGTCGGGCGCAGCGCCGCACGCCTGCTGCTGGACCAGCTCGCCCGGCCGGACGCCGTGCTCGAGGGCGTGCGGCTGCGCACGACCCTGATCCCCCGCGGCTCGGGCGAGATCCCCGCGCCCTGACGCGCGCCGCAGCGGCCCGTCCGGACCGCGCCCGGCCCCGGAGGTCCTTCCCCGGCCGGCCGGCGCCGGGCCCGCCGTTCACCCGCCCGCCGGGCCCGTCCACCCGGACGCGGGCGCCGACCACCCGGGTGCAGCAGGACGGAGGTCCCGTTCCGCCGCCCGACCGGCGCGAACCCGTCAGCGCACCCCGGCTGCGGTCGATGCAGCAGGAACCCCGCTCGCAGAGGAGAAGGTCATGCGCGTGTCCCGTCGTCAGGCCGCCGCCGACGGCGTCGCCCCCCTCGTCGCCCGGATCGGCGCGCAGGCCGTGCTCGACGCCCTGCCGGCGCCGCTGATCGTCGCCGACGCCGGTGGCACGATCGTGCAGCGCAACCGCGCCGGTGACGCGCTCGCGCAGCGGATCGTCGCGCAGCACGGCAAGCACGTCATGGAGGCGCTGCGCGTCCGGCTCGCCGAGACCATCCGCGACTGCCGGCAGCTCCCCGTCACCACCATCACCTCGGTGCCCGTCGGGTCGGGTTCCGTGGAGCTGCGCGTCGTCCTCGACCGCCTGCCCGAGGGGTTCGTCGGGGTCTGGGACGACGTCACCGCCCAGCACGTGCAGCAGCGCACCACCGTCGAGGTCGCCGACGAGCTCACCGGGTCGGCGTCGACGCTGACCGCGCTCGCCCAGCGCCTCGCCGACGACGCCGACGGGGTGTCCGACCGCGCCGCGTCGGCGGCCGCCGCGTCGGAGCAGATGTCCGCGAGCATCCACGAGATCGCGTCGGGCTCGACCGCCGCGTCCGCCGGGACGGCCCGGGCGGTCGAGTCCGCGTCCACCGCCAGCGATCGGCTCGCGGCGCTCACCGAGGTGGTCGAGCGGATCGGCACGGTGAGCCGCCTCATCACCTCCATCGCCGAGCAGACCCACCTGCTGGCGCTCAACGCCACCATCGAGGCCGCACGCGCCGGCGAGTCGGGCCGCGGCTTCGCGGTGGTGGCCGGGGAGGTGAAGTCCCTCGCCGACCGCACCCACGAGGCCACCGACGAGATCACCGGCATGGTCGACGCGATCACCGAGACGACCGCGCACGCCACCCAGGCGATCGGCGAGATCGTCACGCAGATCGAGGACGTCCGGGAGCGGCAGGCCGGCATCGCCGCCGCCGTCCAGGAGCAGTCGGCGGTGGCCGACGGGATGAGCCGGGACGTCGGCACCGTCGCGGAGGCCGCCGCGGCCACGGCGCGCGCGGTCGACGGGCTGCGGTCCTCGGCGGACTTCGTCGCCGGCCGCGCCACCCGGCTCGAGGAGCTGTTCCAGGCCTGAGCCCCGCACGGGCGCGGAACCGTCGAGATTGCCGTAGCTGCGGGCTTCGCGGGCCGGAACCCCGCATCTGCTGCAACCTCGACGGCGGCCGAGCGGGCTCGGTGTAGCCCCAGCCGAACACCGCGGCGGCGGCGAGGGCCGGTGCTGTCGCGCCCGGGACGAGGGCGAACCCGGCCGTGGCGGCGGCGACCGCGAGCACCGTGACCCCCCACGCGGTGCGCGGTCCGGCGGCGGTGAGCAGGCGGGCGGTGCCGATGACCGCCGCACCTCCGCCGCCGACGGCGATCCACGCCGCGCGGGACGTCGATGCTCTTCGTCGTCCTCGTGCTCGGCCAGGGCGCCGGCTCGGCGCTCGCCGGTGCGCTCGTCGACGGGTGGGGCTACCGCGCGACGTTCCTCGCGTCCGCCGCCGTCGTCGCCGGGGCGGCCCTCGTCGCGGCCCCGGCACGGTCCGGCGGCGGCAGGGCGCCCGGTGACCGGCCCGGGGACCCCGTCAGTGCTCGACCACGACCTCCGCGAGCGGTGCCCCCGGCAGCACCAGCTCGCAGAACGTGACGAGCCCGTCGGTGGTGAACACCTCCACGACGCCGCCGTCCACCACCGCGCGCAGCGCGACCGGGTCGTCACCGGGCAGCGGCGCCACGGCCGGGACGGTGAAGTGCGGGTCGAGCCCGGCGGCCGGCGCCGGCCGCGTCACGACGAGACCCTCGGCGTCGGACGCGACCGTCAGGACCGCGGCCCCGGTCTCGTCCCGCACCGCCAGGCGGGCGCCGCGCGGCAGCACCACGTCGACCACCGCCGGCCCGTCCAGCGCGACCGCGCCGGGCCCGGGACCGACGGCGTGCACCGGCGCACCGGCGGGCAGCACCGGGCGCTGCGCCAGCACGAGCGCGCCGTCCGCGCCGCGCACCAGCCGGAGCTCGCGGGCCAGCGACATCGCCGACCGCCACGGCGCCGTCGGGACCTGCGCGGCGTACTGCCACGACGAGGCCCACCCGATGGTCAGCGCCCGGCGGTCCGGCGCGTCGCTCCATGCCACCGCGGCGTAGTAGTCGTGGCCGTGGTCGAGCCACCGCGGCTCGCCGTCCCGCAGGGGCGCCGGCGTGAACGTCGTCCCGTCGAAGTCGCCGACCAGGTACTGCATGCCGGAGCCGCCGGTCGGCCCCCCGGGGTTGAGCGACAGCAGCAGCACCCAGGCCCGCTCGCCGGGCGCGCCGTCCGCGACCGGGACCTCGAGCAGCGCCGGGCACTCCCAGACGCCGCCGACCGCGCCGACAGGACCGACGTGCGAGGCGAACGTCCAGCCCCGCAGGTCGGGCGAGGTGTAGAGCGCGACGCGCTGCCGGTCGGCCTCCACCACGGCCATGACCCAGTGGGCGCCGTACCGCAGCACGTACGGGTCGCGGAACTCCGCCGACCCGATGTCGAGCACCGGGTTGCCGTCGAACCGGGTGAACGTCCGCCCGCCGTCCGCCGACCAGGCGAGCGCCTGCGACTGGTTGCCCGGCCGGGCCGCGGTCCACACGGCGACCAGCGCGCCCGGGCCGAAGCCCGCGGTGCCGTCGTGGTCGACCACCGCGGAGCCGGAGAACACCAGCTCGCCGTCCCGCGCGGGGATCGCGGTCGGGTGCTCGGTCCAGTGCACGAGGTCCGTCGACGTCGCGTGGCCCCAGGAGATGTCACCCCACGTCGTGCCGTGCGGGTTGGTCTGGAAGAACAGGTGGTAGACGCCGTCGGCGTGGACCAGACCGTTCGGGTCGTTGAGCCACCGGTCGGCGGTCGTGAAGTGCCACGCGGGGCGCAGGTGCGGGGTCGGGGCGGGCGGCGCGTCGGCGACGGTGGCGCCGGAGGATGCGGGAAGAGTCATGTCAGCCCTTCACCCCCGAGGACGCGATGGACCCGATGAACGCCTTCTGGAACGCCAGGAACAGCGCCAGGACCGGCAGGGTGATCATCGACGCGTACGCCATGATCTGGCCCCACGACACGTTGAGCTGGAAGAAGTACTGGATGCCGATCATCACGGGACGCAGCTCCTCGGACTGCACGACCATCAGGGGCCACAGGTAGGAGTTCCAGGCGGGCAGGAACGTCAGGATCGCGACGGTCGCGATGGCAGGACCGGACAGGGGCATCACCACGCGGCGGTAGATGCGGAACCACCCGGCGCCGTCCATCCGCGCCGCCTCGTCGAGCTCCGTCGGGATGGACGTGAAGTACTGGTAGAAGAGGTAGATCGAGAACGCGTTGGCGAGGAACGGGACCACCTGCACCTGGTAGGTGTCGAGCCACCCCTGGGTCAGCTCCAGGTGGAAGCCCTCCGCACGCAGGTTCGGCAGCTTGTTCACCCACCACACCAGCGGCAGCGCCAGGGTCTCGAACGGCACGATCAGCGTCGCGATGATCGCCGTCAGCACGAGCTGCTTGCCGCGCCACCGCAGCCGGGCCAGCCCGAACGCCGCGAGGGAGTTGATGACGAGCCCGAGCGCCACGGTGACCGCGGAGATGCCGATCGAGTTGAGCAGCAACCGGGCGAACGGCACCCGGTCGAACACCGCCGTGTAGTTGTCCAGGGAGATGTCCCCGACGGGCAGGAACGCCCGCCACGACCCGAGGTCCTTGAAGATCTGCAGGTCGGGCTTCAGCGACGACACGAACAGGAACAGCAGCGGCCCGACGAACACCAGGCCGAGCAGCACCCGCCCGGTCTGCGTGAGCCAGGCGGCGCGGCGGCGGCCGGCCTGCCGGCCCGTGCGGGCGGTCGGCGCTGCGTGCGGGGCGGTCGCTGCGCGGTCGTCGGCGGTGGGCGACGGCGACGGGCCGGCGTGCGGGGGCGTGACGGTGGCCATGTCAGTCCTTGTCCCGGGTGAGGAAGCGCTGGACGCCCGACACGACGAGCACCAGCACGAAGAAGACGAGGGAGATCGCGGAGGCGTAGCCCGTCGCGAGCTGCTGGTAGCCGGTGCGCACGGCCATGTAGACGACCGTCGTCGTGGAGTCCAGCGGCCCGCCCTGGGTCATCACGTTGATCTGCGTGAACAGGCTCAGCGCGGCGATCGTGATGGTGATGAGGATGAACGTCCGGGTCGCCGCGAGGCACGGCCACGTGATGTACCGGAACCGCTTCCAGCCCGTGGCGCCGTCCAGGTCACCGGCCTCGTAGAGCTCGCCGGGGATGGTCTGCAGGCCGGACAGCCAGATGATCATGTGGAAGCCGACGGCCTGCCAGATGGACATGAGGATGATCGCGGGCAGCGCGGTGCGCGTGTCGTTGAGCCAGTCGATCGGCTGGTACGACGGGTGGACCACCGCGATCATCGCGTTGAGCAGCCCGTCCTCCTGGTACAGGAACCGCCACAGCAGCGACACCACGACCATCGACGTCACGACGGGCACGAAGTACAGCGTCCGGAAGATGTTCGTGCCGCGGACCTTCGCGTTGACCAGCAGCGCGAGCACCAGGGCCAGTCCGGCCTGCACGGGCACCACCACCGCGGCGAACACCACGGTGTTGCGCAGCGAGGCCCAGAACACCGGGTCGCCCCAGAGGGTCGTGAAGTTGTGCAGCCCGACGAACGACGCGGGCCGCGGGGAGATCAGGCGGGCGTTGGTGAACGCGAGGACGAACGCGAGCACCACGGGGACGACGAGGAACACCACCAGCAGGGTGGCGGCGGGCGCCACCATCCAGGCTGCGGTGCGCGCCTCGTGCCCGCGGCTGGTGCGCACGCCGCCGCGGGACGGGCGGCGCGCGGTGGACCGCGGTCGGAGGCGCGCGGCTCCGGTGGCGAGGGCCATGGCGGGACCTTTCGGGGTGGGCCGCGGCGGCGCGGAGGCCGGGCGCGGGGTCGGGGCATCCGGGGACGCGGGCGCGGACGGTGCGGGACGACGGGGTGCGGCCGGCGCCCCGGCGGTCCGGGACGACGGGGTGCCGGGCGACGGGCGCCGGCCGCGGGGCGTCAGAAGGCGTAGTCGCCGTTCTGCGCGATGTCGTTGTCGATGTCGGAGACGGCCTTGTCGAGGATCGTCGCCGGGTCGCCGCCGGACAGGATGTCCTGCGTCGCCTTCTGGAACACCGACGTGATGTACGGGTACGCGGGCGTCACGGGCCGCACCACCGCGTAGTCCTGCGAGAACGTCCGGAACACCTCCTTGGCGCCGCCGGCGGCGTAGTCCGTCATCGCCGCGGCCGCCTCGTCGGTGGCGGGGATGGTGCCCGTCGCCTCCGCGAGCGCCTGCACGTACTCGGCCTGGTGGCTGAACTCGAGGTAGGCGCGCGCGCCGTCGACGTCCTCGCACTGCGCGCTCATCGCCCACTGCCACGAGCCGCCGCCGATGGTGGGGCCCTCGCCCAGGTCGACCGGCGGGATGACGACCGCGTCCTCGCCGAACGCGTCGGTGACCGTGTCGTACGCCCACGAGCCGCTGTAGAGGATCGCGGACTTCCCGTTGACGAAGTCGGCCGTGGCGTCCTCGCCGGAGCGGGCGGCGATGTGGCCGTCCGCGACGAGGCCCTGCATCCAGCCCGCCCAGTCGAGCGCGGCGTCGCCGTTCAGCACGCCGTCGGCCGTCGTGTAGCCGTCCCGGTCGACGAGGTCGCCGCCGGCGGACTGCAGGAACGGCGAGTACGCGTAGGTGATCCACTCGCCGGTGCCCCCGGTGCCGAGGTCCAGCGGGTAGTCGTACTGCCCCGTCGCCTGGAGGTCGTCGAGCACGGTCTCCAGCTCGTCGCGCGTCCACGGGTCCTCGGGGGTGGGCACGCGGGCGCCGACCGCCTCGAGCGCCGACGTCCGCGTGAAGAACGCCAGCGCGACGTCGTAGTGGCCGAACGCGTACACGTCCCCGTCGACCTCGCCGATCGTGCTGGGCAGCTGGCCGTCGAACTCGTCGTCGGGCAGCCCGAGCGGCTGGATGTAGCCGGCCCACGCCCAGTTCGGGACGTTGGGCGCGTCGATGTCGAGCACGCACGGCAGCTTCCGGGCCGACGCGGCAGCCACGACGGCGTCGTTGTAGGACGCCTGCGGGAACGCCTCGAGCTCCACGCGGTAGTCGGACTGGCTCGCGTTGAAGTCGTCGACGATCTGCTGGTTCACGGCGAGCTCGGCGTCGTTGCCGCCGTTGTGGGTCCACAGGGCGATCGTCGTGGGGCCGTCGCTGCCGCCGGACGAGCCGGAGGAGCAGGCGGTCAGGGCGACGAGGGAGCAGGCGGCTACGCTGGCGGCTGCGAGGCGCCGGACGGTGTGACGAGACACGGAATGGTCCTCCGGATCACTGGATGGTCGTTCATCTGGTGTGCCGCGACGCGCTGCAACGCGTCGCTGGGGCGCCGCCCCGGGCTCATTCCCGGGGCGGCGTTCCGACGGAGGCCCGGTGCACGACCGGACCCCGGAGCCGGACCGTGCGCACCTCGGGCTCGTGGCCCTCGTCACGCGCGGAGATCTGCTGGTACAGCTGCTGCGCCGCCCACGCGCCCATCTCCCGGTGCGGGAGGGCGACGGAGGTCAGCGGCGGGTCGATCGCCTCGGTGAGGATCCGCATGTCGTCGAACCCGACGACCGACACGTCCACGCCGACGCGCAGCCCGAGGGCGTGCGCCGCGAGGTACGCGCCCATCGCCATGCGGTCGTTGAAGCAGAACAGCCCGGTGGGGCGGTCGGGGCCGGCGAGCAGCGCGGTCGCGGTGCGCCGCGCGGCCTCGGTGGTCGGCTCGCTGGGGACGACGACCACGTCCTGCGCGGGGCGGCCGGCCTCGGCGCACGCGGCGCGGAAACCCGCGGGCCGCCCGTGCGAGGCGGGGATGTCGTCGGCGTCGTTGATCATGGCCAGCCGGCGGTGCCCGGCGTCGAGCAGCACCGCGGCGGCGTCCCGGCCGCCGGCGACCTCGTCCGGCGTGACCCACGAGTGCGTGCTCCCGGCGGCCTCCGCGTTGAGCACCACGACCGGCACGTCCGCGAGACCCTCCGGCACCTGGACCACCCGGTGGTACATCGCGGCGTACAGCACTCCGTCGACCTCCCGGTCCAGCAGCTCGCGGACCTCGCGGGCCTCGAGCTCGGGGTCGTACTCGGTGTTCGTCACCAGCAGGACGCCGTCGTGCGCGCGGATGACCTCCTGCGCCCCGGCGATGAGCTCCCCGGCGTACGGGGTGGTCGCGATCTCGTCGCCGACGAAGCCCACGGAGTCGGACCGCCGGGTGCGCAGCGTGCGCGCGACGGCGTTGGCGGAGTAGCCGAGCTCCTCGGCGGCGCGGCGGACGCGCTCCTGCGTGCCGGCCGACGTGCGGGTGCCGGGCGTGCGGTTGAGCACGTGCGAGACCGTCGTCGCGGACACCCCGGCGCGGGCGGCGACGTCCCGGATGCTCACGCGTGCTGCCACGGGCCGCTCACCGCCACTTCGTCGTGTCCGTGGCTGCCAAACCGTTTTGTCAGCCGAGTGCCAAAACGATGAACCACGGGGCGGGTCGGTGTCAACCCCCGGCCCCGCGCGCGGCGTCGGCGCGGGGCCGGGGACGGTTCAGGGCCGCGTGGGTGCGGCGTCGGCGCCGCGTCGGCCGGGCGTCAGCGCAGCGGGCGTCCGTACTGGTCGCGGCCGCCGGAGGCCAGCAGGACGATCCCGTCGACGACGGCCCACAGCCACACGGCCGGGGCGATGACGAACCCGATCAGCACCACCATGAGCAGCCCGCCGAGGAAGAAGCCCAGCAGCTGCATCAGGCCGATCGCCGTCTGCCCCGCGTAGAGCCGACCCACGCCGCACACGCCGACCAGCGGCAGCAGCAGCTGGAGCAGGCCCGCGGTGGAGCGGCTCTTGTCCGACCACGGCAGCCCGGTCGCGGGGTCCACCCCGTACGGCGCGGTCGGGCTCGCGTACAGCGGCGCCACGGGCGGCGGGTACGCGGCGGCGTACGCCTGCACGGCGCCCGGGTACGGCTGCTGCGCGGCGTAGGGGTCCTGCGCGGCGTACGGGTCCTGCGCGGCGTACGGGTCCTGCGCGGCGTACGGGTCCTGCGCGGCGTACGGGTCCTGCCCCGGGTACGGCTGCTGCCCCGGGTACGCCTCGGGTCCCGGGTACGGCGGCTGGTCCTGCGACGCCGGGTACGGGTCGCCCACGGGCTGTGCGCCCTCGGCCTGCTGCGGGGGCTGCTGCTCGTCCGTCATGCGCCGGACACTAGCGCGACGCGCGCCGCCCGCGGACGGGATTCCCGGGCCGTCGTGGGCGCCGGCGGTCAGAACGCGTAGAGGCTCACCACGTCCGGGCGGATCACCAGGCGGACCTGCTCCTCGGCGAGCAGCCCCTCGAGCTCCCGCGCGCGCACCGGGTTCCCGGCACCGCGCCGCGGATCCTGGCCCCGCGCACCCCCGGGCGGCGCGCACGGATTCCTCGCCGGCGGGTGTCGATCCGGGGCCTTCCCGTTCGACCTGGGAGGTGAGAGGGTCCGCGGGAGGCGGGCCACCGACACCGAGGGAGACGACGATGGCCAAGTACATGCTGATCATGCGGGGCACCGACGAGGGCGTCGCGGCCTTCCGGGAGCTGGACGTCCGGGAGGTCATCGCCGCGATGGGCCGGTACAACGAGTCGATGATGCAGGCCGGCGTGCTCGTCGGCGGCGAGGGGCTCAGCGACGCGGACGAGGGCGCGGTCGTCGACTTCTCCGCCGAGACCCCCGTCGTCACCGACGGCCCCTACGGCGAGACGAAGGAGCTCTTCAACGGCTTCTGGATCCTCGACGTGCCCACCCGCGACGACGCCGTCGAGTGGGCCAAGCGCGCCCCGCTGCACGGCGCGGGCAACAAGATCGAGGTCCGCCGCGTCAACGGCCCCGAGGACTTCCCGCAGGACGACGAGTGGATCCAGAAGGAGGCCGTGTGGCGGGAGCAGCTCGGGACGAACTGAGCGCCGCCGACACCGGGCGGCGCGCCGTCGAGGCGGTCTGGCGGATCGAGTCCGCGCGGATCGTCGGCGCGCTCGCCCGGTACACCGGCGACTTCCCGCTGGCCGAGGACGTGGCGTCCGAGGCGCTGGCGGAGGCTCTCGTCGCGTGGCCGCGCGACGGCGTCCCCCGCGACCCCGTCGCGTGGCTGCTGCACGTCGGCCGACTGCGGGCCGTCGACGCGTTCCGGCGCCGGTCCGGCCGGGACGCCCGGTACGCGGCCCTGGGGCGGGAGCTGCCCGAGGGCGGCGCGCACGCGGGGGCCGCACCCGCCCTCCCGGACGACCCCGACGTGCTGTGGGACCCCGACCGGATCGACGACGACCGTCTCGCGCTGCTGTTCGTCGCCTGCCACCCCGTGCTGCCGCGCGAGGCCCGGCTGGCGCTCACGCTGCGCGTGGTCGGCGGGCTCACCAGCGAGCAGGTCGCGGCGGCGCTGCTCGTCCCCGTGCCGACCGTCCAGGCGCGCATCACCCGCGCCAAGAAGACCCTCGCCGCCGCGGGCGTGCGGTTCGAGGTCCCGCCCGCGGCGGAGCGGGCCGAGCGCCTCGGGTCCGTGCTGAACGTCGTCTACGTCCTGTTCACCGAGGGGTCGTCGGCGTCCACCGGAGACTCCTGGATCCGCCTGGACCTCGCGCACGAGGCCGTCCGGCTCGCGCGCGTCCTCGTGCGGCTGGTGCCCGACGAGCCGGAGGCGCAGGGCCTGCTCGCCCTGCTGGAGCTCACCGCCGCCCGCTTCCCCGCCCGGACCGGCCCCGACGGCGAGCCCGTGCTGCTCGCCGACCAGGACCGCCGCCGCTGGGACCGGTCCGCGATCCGCCGCGGCCGTGCCGCCCTCGCCCGCGCCCGCGCCGCCGGCCGGGGACTCGGGCCGTACGGGCTCCAGGCCGCGATCGCCGAGCAGCACGACCTCGCGCCCTCCGTGCCCGGCACCGACTGGGCGCGCATCGTCGAGCTGTACGGGGCGCTCGCGCGGGTCGCCCCGTCGCCGGTCGTCGACCTCAACCGGGCCGTCGCGGTCTCCCAGGCGTCCGGCCCCGCGGCCGCGCTGCCCCTGGTCGACGCCCTCGCCGACGCCGGCGCCCTGCGCGGGACGTACCTGGTGCCGAGCGTCCGCGGCGAGCTGCTCGCCCGCCTCGGCCGCACCGACGAGGCCCGGGCGGAGCTCCTGCGCGCGGCGACCCTGTGCGGCAACGCCCGCGAACGCGCGGTCCTGGAACGCAAGGCGGCGGACCTCCGGGACGCCTGACCGCGCTCCTCCCGCTGACCCCGCCGGTTCCCCCTTCGGAGGCTCCGACCAGTCATCGGAGGAAGGGACGCGGGCTGGGAGGTCTCCGCGGGCACCTCCGATCCCGCGCGGACCTCTCCGATCACGGTGGGAGCCTCCAACGGTGACCACGAGGGAGTGTGTCCCGGACGCCTGCGCCGCATCCGGCTCCGTGCGACGCACCGGCCAGGCTGTCGGTGCGCGCGTGTAGCATCGGTGCTGCAGGACGCTCCACAGCCTCCCGCATCGCCTTGAGCCCCGCACCCCGTGGTGCGGGGCTCTCGTGCTGCTACGGCTCCCAGCACAGCTCGTGCACGATGGCGGGGGCGACTCTGCCCCAGATCTCGTCGTTGGCCCGCTGCGCACGCGGATCCGCTTCTGCGTGGGTGCACCTCCGCCGGTGCAGGAACGTCACGAGGTCGGCGGCTTGCAGGAGCCGCGAGTGCTCCGAGGGCGCGAAGTGGATCGTGTCGATCAGCCGGTACAGCGTCGTACTGCGGTACCCGGGGGTGTCGCCGACCGGGAACTGACAGAAGCCAGTGCCGTGACAGGCGGGGGTTGTGCATCTCACCCGGTGCGAGTTCGAGGTAGTTCCCTCGTTGGGCCCGATGAGTCCAGCAGCCGTCGACCGCCATCCCGAGACACGGCCCTTGTCCTGCCTACACGGCCCTCCTACTCAATCCGACACCCTCATAGCTCCAGATGCGCTATAAAGGCTCCTGAGAGCGTCGAACAAGGAGTTGTACATGTCTCCCGTTGGAGCCGACCATATCAGACTGGCCGCAAGGTCCATCGCACACTTCGGGGACACAGACATATTTCCGTTCCCCTTCGAGAATCACGTGATCAACGACGATCCCGAGGGCCTGATTGGAGTCCTTCAGGGCATCGGCTCAGACTTCGGCGGCAGCCTCTCGTCAAGTCCAGTGCAGGCATACTCGACACTGTCTCCCGTGACTCACACAGGGTTTAGGTGGGCCACCCAGATCGATCCTTTCTGGAATGCATACCTCTTGTCACTGTGCATCTCCCTCGGCGATAACATCGAGGCGGCCCGGGTGACCGTCGACGCGCGGCAGGTGTTCTCCTACCGATATTCGGGCGGCCGGTCTGATCCGAATCGAATCTTTGAGAACGACGGATGGTCGAAGTTCCAGGCAGAGACTCGCGCCCGGGCGGCGAACTGCCAGCACGTCGTATCGCTTGACATATCCGACTTCTACTCCCGCATCTATCACCATCGACTCGAGAACGCCCTGAACGTCGTCGACCCCGACCGAGGCGCGACGAAGCAGATCATGAAGATCCTCTCGGTCCTTTCAAACAACACTTCATACGGCCTACCCGTGGGCGGCGCTGCATCCAGGCTTCTCGCCGAACTAGTGCTGAATCGTGTCGACCGGCTCCTTGGTTACGACGAAGTTACTCGCGACTACTGTCGATATGCTGACGACTACCGATTCTTTGTCGACTCAGTTCCCGATGCATATCGCGTGATCGGCTCCCTCTCCGAGAAGCTACAGCGAAATGAGGGCCTTGCGCTTCAAAAAGGCAAGACGCGAATAATGACGGCGGCCGAGTATCTGGCCATGCTCAGCCCGGAGGACCCGGTTGCAGGTTCCGCGGATGCCTTCATGGCGTTTCACATCCACTATGACCCCTACTCGGCCAACGCAGAGCAGGAGTTCGAAGAACTCAAGGCTTCAATAAGGGAGTTCGATGTATTTGGCCTGCTCAGGGCCGAACTCAGAAAGGGGCAGGTGCACACGACGTTGACCCGACGTCTCGTCCGAGCACTGAAGTTTCTCGAGCCCGACCAGCGCGGCCCGGCGATCCTCTCAGTCATGGACAACATCGAGGCCCTAGCACCGGTACTGCCGCAGACTCTCCTCGCCGTCCCAGAGTCGCTCGACGGCCTTGACGGAGCTTTGGTTGACCGCGTACACGATCGGATTCGCACCATGATCGCGAACGAGCACTATCTTGCCCAGGTAGAGCTAAATCGTTGGTACATGCTGAGAGTCCTTGCAACGCGCCACACGGTCGAGAATGAGATCGCTATTGCGAGACACTACGAGGCCGCACCACCGGGAATCCAGAGGGATATCGTCCTTACACTGGCACGATGGGGTGCCCTGCACTGGCTGAGCGACCTGAAGAATCGCATAGGGCAGGCACACCCATGGGTGCGGCGCGCCTTCATTGTTGCGTCGTACCGATTGGGCGACGAGGGCCAGCATTGGCGGGCCGCGACGAAATCGACCATGTCGCCCATGGAGAAGTTGGTTCGAGACTGGGCCGCAGCCCGAGTGAACCGTTCCGGATGGGAGATACCGCTGTGATCTCCGCCCGCACGTTCGCGCGCCAGTCTGCCGTCTGGTCAGACGTGACGCCACTATTGGAGAACTTCGTTCGGTGGGCCAACCTCAACGAGGGCGCCTACGCCAAGCGCGTTCCGGGGCCCTCGAGCGGGCGGCTCGCAGCGGTGATCTCCGAGCTCGGCTTCGAGTACTCGTGCCTGCACACCGGCCGCACTGCCCACGCCGACCCCTTGGGCTTCGTAGTACAGGCGATGAACCAGCTGCCTGGTGGTAGACAGCTCAGGCGCCCTCACCTCTCAGTTGCACAAGAGGCCGAAGCCAGGGCCCTTGCACGGAATATAGACGCGTTCTGTGTGGACAAGAACGTTCAGTTCCGACCGATCATCCCGGGTTGCGGGGTTGTTGACGTCGCTTCGGCAGACCTCGTAGTCAATGACACACTCATCGAAGTGAAGTCAGTCACACGTGGATTTAGGAGTTCCGATTTCCGGCAGATTCTCACTTACCTAGCGATGAAGCACGCCAGCGGCGACTTTCTGCCACGGGTAACCGTGCTTAACCCCCGATCGGGGGTCCACTGTTCGGTGACGACCGAGTTCCTCGCTCAGAACGCAGCTGGGGCCTCGGCGATCGAGCTTCTCGACGCGGTCGTCGGGTGGATGTCTGAGATGCAGGTATCCGCTTAGGATCGTACTCATGCGCTACTCGCCGTGGCCTCCAGAGAGCGGCGCCCTCAGCGCCAGAGGGAGCACACCGATAATGCGATCCCCTAGACTGCCCAGCGAGGCACAGTTAGCGCCGTCCGGCCGGGGAGGGCCGCGGATTTCCGGGCGGCAACTCGTTCGCGTGAGCGCGCGCGGTCGGTCCAAACCCGGCTAGCGACCAGCACCGAGCGGTTCGCTCAGTCGTGTCTGCGCACATGCGCGTCCAGACCTCCGGTCACAGTTCGACTACCGGCGCACTTGCCCGTCAACGGCACGGTGTCTCGCGACCGGCCGATTGCCACAAGGGCCCCGTCCAGAGCTACGCACCCTCGGAGCGCCCCTCGCGCCAGTAGCCCATGAACGCCACCGCCTTGCGGTCCACCCCGCAGCCGCCGACGAGGTGCCGGCGCAGCGTCTTGATCGCCCCGGCCTCCCCGGCGAGCCAGGCGTAGAGCGCGGCGGACTGCCGCAGGGGCTCGCCGGTGGCGTGGTCGACGGGGACCTCCCAGAGGATGCCGCCGTCGATGTCGACGTCCTCCAGGTCGAGGCCGTCGGGGACGGGTGCCTCGTGCGGCATGAGGCGGGCGCACGCCGCCTGGACGGCGGGGACCAGTAGCGAGCCGTGCGGGGCGCCGTCGCGCGGGAGCCAGCGGACGGTGACGCCGGCGGGGGCGTCGAGGGCCAGCTCGTCGCCGGTGACGGGGACCTCGAGCAGGGCCTCGCCGCGGGCGTCGCGGGGCAGGCGCTCGAGGATGCCGGCGACGGCGGGGACGGCGGTCTCGTCACCCGCGACGAGCAGGCGGTCGGCGTGGGCGGGTGGGACGAAGTCGACGCCGCCGGACGGTCCGGGGTGCGCGCGGTTCGGCCCGAGGACGACCAGGGAGTCCCCGACGCCGGCGGACGCGGCCCAGCGGGAGGCGGGGCCGGCGTCGCCGTGCAGGACGACGTCGACGTCGAGCTCGCGGGCGTCCTGCCGGACGGCGCGCGCCGTGTAGGTGCGGATCGGGTGGCGGAGCTCCTCGGGGAGGTCGCGCCACTGCAGGTACCAGGACTCGCCCTGCGGGACGGTGTCGTAGCCGCACGGCAGCGGGAGCAGCAGCTTGATGCGCTGGTCGTAGCCGTTGTCGGCGAACTGGTCGAGGTCGTCGCCGGTGAACGTGAAGCGGCGGAACGACGGGCTGAGGTCCACGACGCGTGCGACCCGCACGTCGAAGAACCGGAACGGCGTGGTGACGGCCGGCGCGGTGGTCGTGGTCATGGCGCCACCGTAACCCGAAGGCAAGCCTTACCTCACCCCCTGTGTGACACATCCCACTGGGTGGACGGCGATCACGCCACGGACGTCCCGAACGCGAGCCCCAGCAGGTACGTCGCGGCGGCCGCGCCGAAGCCGATCGCCAGCTGCCGCAGAGCGCGCTTCATCGGCGAGGACCCGGACAGCACGCCGACCGTGGCGCCCGTGCCGAGCAGCGCCAGGCCGACGAGCCCGCTCGCGAGGGCGACCGCCGGCCAGCCCTCCATGCCGAACAGGTACGGCACGACGGGCACCAGGGCGCCGGTGGCGAAGAAGCAGAAGCTCGCCGCCGCCGCGCCGACCGCGGAGCCGACGGTCTCGTGCTCGTCGACGACCTCGGCGGGCTCAGCGGGGGCAGCGGCGTCGGTCGACCCGGCCCCGTCGGACGCGCCCGGGTCGGCGGGCGCGACCTCGCCGACCGCCCCCTCGCCCGGCGTGAGCGCGGACGCCGGCGCGGCCCCCTCCAGCACGGCGAGCCCGGCCAGCACGGTGCCGGCGCGCTCCCGCGCGGCGTCGGGCGTCATCCCCCGCGCCCGGTAGACCAGGGCCAGCTCGTTGGCGTCGAGGTCCAGGTGCGGCAGCGCCTCGCGGGCCTGCCGGCTGGGACGCGACGCCTCGAGCAGCTCGCGCTGCGACCGCACGGAGACGTACTCCCCGGCGCCCATGGACAGCGCCCCGGCGAGCAGGCCGGCCAGTCCGGTGAGGAGCACGGTGGACGTGGCGACGCCGCTCGCGCCGATGCCGAGCACGAGCGCGAGGTTGCTCACCAGGCCGTCGTTCGCGCCGAACACCGCGGCGCGGAACGTGCCCGAGATGCGGTTGCGGCCGCGCATCGCGAGGCTGCGGACGACCTCCTCGTGGATGCGCTCGTCGGCGGCCATCGTCGGGGTCGCGTCGGCGTCGTCCGCGTACGCGGAGCGGGACTCGGCGCGCTGCGCGAGCGCGAGCACGAACACGCCGCCGAACCGCCGGGCCAACCAGCCGAGCACGCGCGAGCGGTAGTCACCGCGCAGCGGGCGACCCACCTGGTCACCGAGCAGGTCGAGCCAGTGCTGCTCGTGCCGCCCCTCGGCGTCCGCGAGCGCCAGCAGGATCGCCCGTTCCTCACCCGTGCGGCGCGACGCGAGGTCGCGGTACGCGGCGGCCTCGGCCCGCTCGTCCGCGAGGTAGCGGCGCCAGCGGCGCACCTGCCGGCGGGTCGGTGCGGGTGAGGCCGCTGCGGGGTGGCCCCCGGAGGGGCTGTGGGTCGGTGGCACGGTCCACCATCGTGGGGCCCGCGAGCCCCCACGTCACGCGTTCCGGGCCGATTCGGGCGGCCGAATCGACGGGTCCGCAGGGCCCCTGAGCAGGGCACCGGGCGCCCCCGACCGGCGGTCCGGCGGCCCGGGGCGCCGGCCCCCACCCGGCACGTGCCGGTCAGTCCTCCCAGGGCGGCGTCTCGTCGAGCTTCCGGTAGTACTTCGCGAGGTGGCTCTTGACGCGGTCGACGTCCTTCGCCGGCAGGTCGACGCCGCCGCGCGAGCCCTGCATGACGGCCGCGGCGGCGAACACGCCCCGCGGCACGGCCACCAGCCGGTCGTCCACGACGTCCGCGATGAGCAGCTTGTACGCCGTGAAGTTCCCCTTCGCGTCGGCGTCGTACCAGACGTGCGCGTCGCGGTACGTCTCGTTCGGGTCGTCCTCGGCGCCCGCCCAGGCGCGGACGCGCTTCTCGGCGGCAGCGCCGTCCCACTCGCGGTCGCGGTCGGCGAGCGGCAGGTCCTGGAACGCGGTGACAGCCATGGTGCTCCTCTCGAACCGTGGGGTTGGTCAACCGGCCGGTGGGGTACGGCCGGGCGTGCTCACGACGACGGCGCGGCCTCGCGCAGCTTCTCCAGCAGCGGCCCCGCGGCCTCGTCGAGGAACCGCTGCTGCGCGGCGTCGCCGACCTGCACCAGCGCGATGTCGGTGAACCCCGCCTCCCAGTAGGCGCTCACGCCCTCGACGATCGCGTCGAGGTCCGGGCCGCAGGGGATCGTCTCCGCGACGTCGTCCGGGCGGACGTACTGGCTCGCGGCGTCGAACGCCTCCGTGGTCGGCAGGTCGGCGTTGACGTGCCACCCCCCGGCGAACCACCGGAACTGCTCGTGCGCGCGCTGCTTCGCCGTCTCGACGTCCGGGTCCCAGGAGATCGGGATCTGCCCGATCTTGCGGGACGGGGCGGGCGGCTGCGCGCCGACCTCGGACGCCGCCTGCGCGCGGGCGTCGTCCCAGCCCTGCAGCAGGTCCGCCTCGGGCTCGGTCGTGATGAGGTGGTCGGCCAGCGGGGCGAACCGGGAGATCGACTGCGCACCCGACACGGCGACGCCGATCTCGACCGGCTGGTCCGGGAGGTCCCACAGCCGGGCGGAGTCGACGCGGAAGTGCACGCCGTCGAACGTCAGCCGGTCGCCGTCCAGCAACGAGCGGATGATCTCGACGGCCTCCTCCAGCATGTCGTGCCGCTCGCCGACGGCCGGCCAGCGCTCGCCCACGACGTGCTCGTTGAGGTTCTCCCCCGCGCCGAGCCCGAGCGTGAACCGGCCGTCCGACAGCACGCCGACGGTCGCGGCCTTCTGCGCCACGATCGCGGGGTGGTACCGCACGGTGGGGCAGGTCACGTACGTCATGAGCCCGACCCGGGACGTGGCCTGCGCGACCGCGCCCAGCAGCGTCCAGGCGTACGGCGCGTGCCCCTGCTCGTCGAGCCACGGGAACGCGTGGTCGCTGGAGACGAGGAAGTCGAACCCGAGCCGCTCCGCGTCGACGCCGTAGCCGACGAGCTGCTTCGGGCCGGACTGCTCGGTCATGAGGGTGTACCCGAATCGCGTCATGCTCCGAGCCTCACACCGGGAGGACGACCCGGCATCCGGGGGCGGGGCGGCGGGCGCCGCGACCGGCGTCCGGCCCGCGCCCGCCCGCCCGGCCCCGCCCGCTCAGCCCCGCCCGAGCACCCCGGCGCTCAGCCCTCCGCGAGCGCCGCGCGCAGCCCGTCGACGAGCGGCGTGGTCGGCCGCCCGATCAGCCGCGACAGGTCGCCCGTGCCCCCGGCGAGCAGCCCGTCGCGGGTGTTCTCCTCGAGCGCGACCACGAACCCCGCGGTGCCCTCGTCGAGCCCGGCGGCCAGCAGGTCCGCCCGGCGCTGCTCGGACGTCACCGCGCGGAACACGACCGGACGTCCCAGCACCTCGGAGGCCGCAGCGGCGAGCTCGTCGAACGACCACGCCACGTCGCCGGCCAGCTCGTACACCGCGTCGTCGTGGCCCTCGGTCCGCAGCACGACGGCGGCCGCGGCCGCGAAGTCGTCGCGCGGGGCGCTGGCGACCCGGCCGTCGCCCACGGCGGCGACGATCTCCCCGGACTCGCGGGCCTGCTGGACGTCTCCGAGGTAGTTCTCCGTGTACCAGCCGTTGCGCAGCAGCGTGAAGGTCAGGCCGGACGCCCGGATGATCTCCTCCGTGGCCTTGTGCTCCGGCGCGAGCACGAGCGGCGTCGCGTCCGCGTGCGGGGCCGAGGTGTAGACCAGCCGGCGCACGCCCGCCGCCACCGCCGCCTCGACGACCGCGCGGTGCTGCGGGACCCGGCGGCCGACCTCGCTGCCGGACACGAGCAGCACGACCTCGGCGCCCTCGAGGGCGGCGGCCAGCGTCTCCGGGCTGTCGTAGTCGACGGCCGCCACCCGCACGCCGCGCTCGGCCAGGTCCGCCAGCCGCTCGGTGCGGCGGCCGGTGGCGACGACCTGCTCGGCGGGCACGCCGTCCGCGAGCAGGTGCTCGACGACGAGGCGGCCCAGGTGGCCGGTGGCACCGGTGACGACGATCGACATGGGGGTTCCCTTCCGTAGCGCGCCGGGTGCCGGCGCCACCGGGCCCGCGCCCGGCACCCGCCCCAACCAGCGGTGCCGCGCGAACCTTCCGGATCGCGGGTACCCACTTCTGGGTAAGGTACTGGCATGACGGTGAGCATCGAGGCCAGGACGACGACGGCGACGCCGAGCGTCCTGCAGGACCTGCTGACCGACGGCGTCCTGCCCGCGGCGTGCCCCAGCCGGGTCGTCCTGGACCACGTGACGAGCAAGTGGGGCGTCCTGGTCCTGGTGGCCCTCTCGGAGGGCACCCGGCGCTGGGGCGAGCTGCGCCGGGTCGTCGAGGGGATCAGCGAGAAGATGCTCGCCTCGACCCTCCGCACCCTCGAGGCCGACGGCCTGGTGCTGCGCGAGGCCACGCCGTCCATCCCGCCGCGGGTCGACTACTCGCTGACGCCGCTCGGCCGGGAGCTCGCCGCGCACCTGCTGCCGCTGGTGTCGTGGGTGGCGGCGCACGCGGACGCCATCGTGCGGCGGGGCTGACGCGCGGCGGCGGGCCGCCGTCGTGCGCACCCGCCCCGGGAACGCACAGCCCCGGCGCCTACGATGACCCCTCCGCCAGACCCCGATCGAAGGACGAGCTCGTGCGCCGAACGGCCGCCTCCCTCCTCGCCGTCTCGCTGCTGCTGCTCGCCGGCTGCAGCAGCGACGGCGCGGACGACTCCGCCTCCCCCTCCACGTCCGCCTCCGCGTCGCCCGACGCCGCCGCCACGGCCAGCGCCGAGGACGTCGCCGCCCTCGAGGCCGTCACCCTGACCGGCGAGCCCGGTGAGGAGCCCACGTTCGACTTCGAGCAGCCGTTCTCGGTGTCCGCCGCCGTCGCGCGCGTCGTGACGCCCGGCACCGGCGAGACCGTCGAGGAGGGCCAGCTGATCGGCGTCAACATCGCGGCTGTCAGCGGCGAGGACGGCAGCAGCCAGGGCGGCACCTACGGCAGCACCCCGCAGTCGTACGTCGCGGACGACGCGAACCTCCCGCCCGCCCTGCTCGAGCAGGTGCTCGGCCAGAAGGTCGGTGCCCGGCTGCTGTTCGCGAACCCCAGCACGACCGGCACGCTGCTGCTCGCGGTCGAGATCATGAGCACGCAGTCCGTGCCGACGCGCGCCGAGGGCACCGCCGTCACGCCGCTGCCGGAGGGCCTGCCGACGGTGACGCTCGCCGACGACGGCCGGCCCTCCATCGAGCCGGTCGACGGCGACGCCCCGACGGAGCTCGTCGTGCAGCCGCTCATCGAGGGCTCCGGCCCCGCCGTCGAGGAGGGTCAGACGCTCACCGTGCAGTACAGCGGCTGGCTCTGGGACGGCACGCCGTTCGACTCGTCCTGGGAGCGCGGCGCGTCCTCGACGTTCGCCCTGACCGGCGTCATCGAGGGCTGGCAGCAGGGCCTCGCCGGGCAGCCGGTCGGCAGCCAGGTGCTGCTGGTCATCCCGCCGGACCTCGGCTACGGCGACCAGGAGCAGGACGGCATCCCGGCCGGGTCCACGCTGGTCTTCGTCGTGGACATCCTCGCCGCCTCCTGACGGCACGCACCGCAGCACAGGGACCTCGGCCGCACCAGCGGCCGAGGTCCCTGTCGTCGTGGCGCCCGACGTGGCTACTGTGGCGTTCTGCGGCCCTGCACACCCGGGAGACCAGCGATGGAGACGGCGACGACGCCGTCGGTCCGCAACGTGGCGCTCGTCGGCCACGGCGGTTCCGGCAAGACGACACTGGCTGAGGCCCTGCTGCTGCGCGCCGGGGCGGTCCCCCGGGCGGGCAGGGTGGAGGACGGCTCGACGGTCTGCGACCACGAGCCCGAGGAGGTCGCGCGCGGCTCGTCCGTGAGCCTCGGCGTCGCCGACCTCGACTGGACGTGCAGCCAGGGCTGCCCCCACCGGATCACCCTGCTGGACACCCCCGGGTCGCCGGACTTCGCCGGCGCGGTGGACGCGGCGCTGGCCGTCGCCGACCTCGCGGTGGTGGTGGTCAGCGCGGTCGACGGGGTGCAGTCCGGGACCGAGGCGGTCTGGCGGCGGTGCGACGAGGCGGGGATCCCCCGCCTCGTCGTCGTTTCGCAGGAGGACCGGGCGCGCGCCGACTTCCACCGGGTGCTCGACCATGTGCGCGACCTCGCGGTCCGCACCGGCCGGGACCCGTCGGGCGTCGTGCCGCTCGAGCTGCCGCTCGGGGAGGAGCAGGCGCTGCACGGCGTCGCGGACGTGCTGTCCGACCGGGGGCTGGACTACGGGAGCGACGGCCGCCACCACGACTGCGACCTGCCAGCCGACGTGGCGGACGAGGAGCACCGGCTGCACGGCGAGGTCACCGAGGAGATCGTCGCCCACGACGACGACCAGCTCGAGCGCTACCTGTCCGGCGAGGAGCCCGGCGCCGCCGACCTCGAGCGGACGCTCGCCCGGGAGGTCGTGGCCGGCGAGGCCGTGCCGGTGCTCGTGGCGTCCGCCGCGACCGGCGTCGGGGTCGACCGGCTGGCGGACCTCGTGTGCGAGATCGGGCCGTCGCCCGCGGACCGGCCCGCGCAGCTCATCGTCGGGGGCGGCCCGGGCGACGGGAGGGGCGCCGCGACCGGGCCGGGGCACGGGGCTGTGTCGGAGCTCCCGGCCGACCCGGACGGCGAGACCGTCCTGCACGTCTTCCGGACGGTCGCCGACCCGTTCGTCGGTCAGGTGTCCGTGTTCAAGGTGCTGTCCGGCACGGTGCGCTCCGGCGACCGGCTCGTGAGCCCCACCACGGGTGCGGAGGAGCGGCTGCACGGGCTGTTCCGGTTGCGCGGGCGCGAGCACCTGCCCGTGGACGTGCTGCCCGCCGGGGCGATCGGCGCGGTCGCCAAGCTCGCCGGGGCGCCCTCCGGGACCCTGCTGGCGTCCCGGGCCCAGCCCGTGCGACCCGCCGCGCTCCCGGCGCGCGAGCCCGTGCTGGCGACCGCGCTCGTCCCGGTCAGCCAGGCGGACGACGACAAGCTGTCGGCCGCGCTGACCCGGCTCGCCGCCGAGGACCCGACGCTGCGCGTCGACCGCACCCCGCACCAGACCGTCCTCCGGGGGCTGGGCGACGCGCACCTCGCGGTCGCGGTCGACCGCCTCGCCCGCGTCTTCGGCGTGCACGTCACGACGGAGCCCGTGCGGATCGCCTACCGCGAGACGCTCGCCGGGCCGGCGGAGGCCGAGGGCCGGCTGAAGAAGCAGTCCGGTGGCCACGGGCAGTTCGCGGTGGTGCAGCTGCGGCTCACCCCGCGACCGCCCGGCAGCGGGTTCGCCTTCGTCGACTCCGTGGT
The DNA here is from genome assembly GCF_019797765.1 of Cellulomonas sp. C5510. Lineage (NCBI taxonomy): Bacteria > Bacillati > Actinomycetota > Actinomycetes > Micrococcales > Cellulomonadaceae > Cellulomonas > Cellulomonas sp. C5510. The sequence goes on along the minus strand of NZ_CP081862.1, from coordinate 151,157 downwards.
CGGCGGCGCCGTGCCGCGGTCGTACCTGCCGGCCGTCGAGCGCGGGGCCGCGGAGGCGCTCGCCGCCGGCGGGCCGCTCGGGCACCCCGTGGTCGACGTGCAGGTGGAGGTGCACGACGGCAAGGCGCACGCGGTCGACTCGTCCGACATGGCGTTCCGGACGGCCGCCGCCGCGGGGGTGCGCGCCGCACTCGCGTCCGCGGGGACCGTGCTGCTCGAGCCCACGCTGCGCGTCAGCGTCGTCGTCCCCCCGGCCGCGCAGGGCGACGTGCTCGGCGACCTGTCGGGGCGTCGGGGGCGCATCACCGCGACCGGCACCACGGACGACGGCCGGGTCCGGGTCGAGGCCGTCGTGCCGGAGGCCGAGCTGGTCCGGTACGCGCTCGACCTGCGGTCGCTGACCGGCGGGCACGGGGAGCTGACGCTCGCGCCCGGGGAGTACGAGGTCCGGCCGGGGCACCTGACGCCGGCGTGACCGCGGGCGGGCGGGTGGCGGACGGACCGGTGGCGGACGGGCGGGTGGCGGGACGGGGTCCCGACCCGGCCGGGCACCCGGGCTCCGCACGCGTCTAGGCTCGGTCGCGGTCCCGTCCGACCCGAAGGAGCACCGTGCGTCAGCCCACCCGCTGGGAGCAGATCGGCCAGCAGAACCCCGACCGGTCCGCCTGGTACGTCGAGCGGTTCCGCCGCATGGCCGCCGACGGGGCCGACCTCGCGGGCGAGGCCCGGACGGTCGACGCGATGGTGCCCCGCGGTGCCCGCGTGCTCGACGCCGGCTGCGGCCCCGGACGGGTGGGCGGCGAGCTCGCGCGGCGGGGGCACGCCGTCGTCGGGGTCGACGTCGACCCGGTGCTGATCGAGGCCGCGCGCGCCGACCACCCCGACGGCACCTGGCTGGTCGGCGACCTCGCGGAGCTCGACCTGCCCGCGGCGGGGATCAGCGAGCCGTTCGACGTCGCCGTGATGGCCGGCAACGTCCTGACCTTCGTGGCGGAGGGCACGGAGTCCGAGGTGCTGCGCCGCATCCGCGCGCACCTCGCTCCGGGCGGGCGGCTCGTCGTCGGGTTCGGCGCCGGGCGCGGCTACCCCTTCGAGGCGCTCGAGGCGGACGCCGCCGCCGCGGGCCTGCGGATCGAGCACCGGTTCGCCACGTGGGACCTGCGGCCGTTCGACCCTGAGGCCGACTTCCTGGTCGCCGTCCTCGCGTGAGAACCGCGGGCGCGGGTGGTCCGGCCGCGTGCTGCGTGCCAGGCTCGACGTCATGGCCCGGTACTTCGACGTCCACCCGCACGACCCGCAGGCCCGCTCGGTCGGCCAGCTCGTCTCCCTGCTGCGCGACGACGCGCTCATCGCGTACCCGACGGACTCCGGCTACGCGCTCGGCTGCCGCATGGAGAGCCACACCGGCGCCGACCGGATCCGGGCGATCCGGCATCTCGACGACCGGCACCACTTCACGCTCATGTGCCTGGACTTCGCGCAGCTCGGGCAGCTCGTCCGGCTGGACAACGCGCCGTTCCGGGCGATCAAGGCGGCCACGCCCGGGCCGTACACGTTCATCCTGCCGGCCACCAAGGAGGTGCCGCGGCGGCTGGCGCACCCCAAGAAGCGGACCGTCGGCGTGCGCATCCCCGACAGCCGCGTCGTGCAGGCGCTGCTCCGGGAGCTCGGAGAGCCGCTGCTGTCCTCGACGCTCATCCTCCCCGGGGACACCGAGCCGCAGACCGACGGCTGGACCGTCAAGGAGGAGCTCGACCACGTCGTCGACGCGGTCGTGGACGCCGGCGAGTGCGGGACCGAGCCGACCACCGTCGTCGACTGGTCCGAGGGCTACCCGGAGGTCGTCCGCGCCGGCGCCGGCGACCCGACCCGCTTCGCCTGACCCCGCGCCCGGCACCTCCCGGCACCTCCGGCACCTCCCGGCACCTCCCGCGAGTTCGGCACTCCGAGGCGAGTTCGGCAGCTCCACGTGCCGAACTCGCACGCCAGGTGCCGACTTCGGCGGGAGGTCATCCCGGCAGCGGCGGGCGCCGGGCCGCGGGCTGCCGGCGGGCGGGCGGAGGATGGGGGCGTGCAGATCGACGAGCGGACGCCGGACGAGCCCGGGTACCCGGCCGTCGCCGCGCCGGCCGCCCGCGACCTCGCCACGCTGGACGGCGCCGTCGTCGAGTGCCGGGCGTGCCCGCGGCTCGTGGCGTGGCGCGAGCACGTCGCGGACGTGAAGCGCGCGGCGTTCCGCGACCAGGAGTACTGGGCCCGGCCGGCCCCCGGCTTCGGGGACCCGGACGCGTCGGTGCTGGTCGTCGGCCTGGCGCCCGCCGCGCACGGCGCGAACCGCACCGGCCGGATGTTCACCGGCGACCGGTCGGGGGACTTCCTGTTCGCGGCGATGCACCGCGTCGGGATGGCCTCGCAGCCCACGTCCGTGCACCGCGGGGACGGGCTCACGCTGACGGGTGTGCGGATCACCGCGCCGGTGCACTGCGCGCCGCCGGACAACAAGCCGCTGCCCGAGGAGCGCCACCGCTGCGGCCCGTGGCTGGCCCGCGAGCTCGAGCTCGTCCGCCCGCGGGTCGCGGTGGTGCTCGGGGGGTTCGGGTGGGACGCGCTGCTGCGCACCCTCGACGAGCAGGGCTGGGCCGTCCCGCGCCCGCGACCGCGGTTCGCCCACGGCGCCGAGCACGTCGTCCACCACCCCCGCGGCGACAGCCTGACCCTGCTGGGCTGCTTCCACGTCAGCCAGCAGAACACCTTCACGGGCCGCCTGACGCCGGACATGCTCGACGCGGTCCTCCGCCGCGCCCGCGCCCTGACACCTCCGGTGCCCTGACACCCCCCGCCGCACCCGCGGCCCGCCCCGCCCGCCGAGTTCGGCACATCGGCGCCGAGATCGGCAGCTCGGACTGCCGACCTCGCCTGGGACTGCCGAACTCGCGGCGGAGCGTGGGGGCGCGCACCCGGGGAGCGGGTCAGCTCAGGGGGCGGCCGCCCGTGACGCCGATGCGGTCGCCCGTGATGTAGCTCGACTCCTGGCTCGCGAAGAACACGTACGCCGGCGCGAGCTCCGCGGGCTGGCCGGCGCGGCCGAGCGGGGTGTCGCCGCCGAACTGCTCGACCTTCTCCGCGGGCATGGTCGCCGGGATCAGCGGCGTCCAGATGGGCCCGGGCGCGACGGCGTTGACCCGGATGCCCTGCTCGGCGACCTGCTGGGCGAGCGCCTTCGTGAAGTTGAGGATCGCTGCCTTCGTCGCGGCGTAGTCGATGAGCTCCGGGCTCGGCTGGAACGCCTGCACCGACGTGGTGTTGATGATGCTCGCACCCTCGCCCAGGTGGGCCAGCGCGGCCTTCGTGATCCAGAACATGGCGTACAGGTTCGTCCTGAACGTGCGGTCCATCTGCTCGGTCGTGAGGTCCAGCAGACCGCCGTCCTGGGCCATCTGGTAGGCCGCGTTGTTGACGAGGACGTCCAGGCCGCCGAGCTCCTGCACGGCCCGCTCCACGAGCGCGCCGCAGAACGCCTCGTCGCGGATGTCGCCGGGGCACGTGACGGCGCGCCGCCCGGCGTCCTCGATCAGGCGGACGGTCTCGCGCGCGTCGTCCTCCTCCTCGGGGAGGTAGGAGATCGCCACGTCGGCGCCCTCGCGGGCGAAGGCGAGCGCGACCGCCCGGCCGATGCCGGAGTCGCCGCCGGTGATGAGGGCGCGCTTGCCGTCGAGGCGTCCGGAGCCCACGTACGTGTCCTCGCCGTGGTCGGGCTGCTGCTGCATGTCGTCCGTGAGACCGGGGTGCGCGAGCTGCTGCGCGGGCTGCTCCGGCTCGGGGTGCTGGGTGCTCGGGTCCTGGGGTGTGGTCTGGTCGCTCATGCTCATCCATCGTCCGGGTCCTCGCGCCGCCCGCCACCCGAGCGGGGCCCCGACGGCCCCCCGAGTTGCCGCCCCGGCTCACGTCCCCCCACAGTGGCCCCGGCCGGCGCGCGCCCCACCAGCACGTCCACCCCGCGCGCACACCGGCCGCACGGGGTCCGCCCACGCAGGATCTAGGGTGGCGGACCGTGGCCGACAGGAGGAACGTGACCGACGACGAGCAGTACGTCGAGATCTGGGGCGACCGCGTGTCGCTGCGGGACCTGGTCGTGGCGCTCGCCGTGTGCGCCGCGGCGACCGTCGTGGCGGTCGTCGCCGGGCGCGCCCTCGGGTCCTCGGAGTTCTTCTGGGGCCTCGGCGGCGCCGTCGCCGGGTTCGGCCTCGCCGTCCTCCTGGTGCGACCGAAGCGTGACGTGCAGATCGTCGCCGACGACGCGGGCGCCGACGACGCGCACGACGAGCCGGGCGCCTCCACCGGCCCTGCCGCCTGAGCCGCCGACCGTGGACCTCACCCTCCTGCTGCCGATGGCCGGCGCCTCGCTGGCCGCCGTGCTGCTGTACACGCTGATCGGGTTCATCCCCGGCACCGACGAGACGTCGGTCCTGCTGCCGGTGACGCTCGCGCTGGTGCTGGCCGGCACCGACCCGCAGGTCGTCCTGGCGTTCTTCATCGCCGCGGTCGTGACGCTCAACCTCACGAACTCGATCCCGACGGCGCTGGTCGGCCTGCCGGGCGGTGTGCTGTCCGCGCCGATGATCGACCACGCCCTCACCCTCAAGCGCGAAGGCCGGGCCGCGGAGACCATCCGCAAGATGGCCGCGGGATCGGTGGTCGGCACGCTCGTCGCCGTCCCGCTCGCCCTGCTGATCGCGGGCGCCATCACGCCGTGGGCGGAGCAGCTGCGCGAGTACGGGTCGCTGCTGTTCGTCGGCGGCGCGGTCGTCCTGGCGCTGCTCGGGCGGAACCGGGTCCTGTCGCTGCTCGCGATCATCCCGCTGGGGCTGCTGTTCCAGGGGGTGCAGGCGCTGTACCGGCAGACCGGCGTCCTGCCCGAGGACGGCACGATCACGGTGTCGTTCTTCCTGTCGATCACGGCCGGACCGCTGCTGCTGAGCCTGGCCACGCTGCTGAACCCGACCCTGCGGGAGGCGCTGCCCCGCGGTCCACGCACGCCGGTGCGGATCACCCGCGGGGAGCTGCGGGGTGCGCCGCTCAGCCCCCGGCGCCTGCTGACCCGCGCCGAGCTGGGGGCGAGCGCGACCGTCTCCGCCGCGTCCACGCCGCTGTTCTTCCTCAGCCCTGTCGCGCTGACCCTGCTCATGGGCGAGGCCGCCGGGGCCCGGGCGAAGCGGACGAGGGACCGCGCGTCCCGTGCCGTGACGGCGATGGCGGCACTCGCGCACTCCACCTACCTGGCGGGGGTCATCATCCCGCTGGTCGCCGTCGGGCTGCCCCTGTCCCCGGTCGCCGTCGGGCCCGCGAACGCGCTGTTCAACGCCCCGCCGGTGCTCACGCTGGACCGCAACGTGCACCACCTGCTGTCGACGCCGCAGCTGGTCGCCGCGATCGTCGTGGGCACCGTGATCGCGCTGCTGCTGTCGTACGTGCTGGCGGTGAGGTACTCGTTCCGGCTGACCGCGCTCGTCACCCGCTACGTCCCGCACGAGGCCGTGCTCGCGCTGTTCATCGTGTTCGTGCTGCTGCTCGCGTACCTGGACGCGGGGGTGGTCAACGTCTTCGCCGTGCTGCTCGTCGGGCTGACCTGCGGCACGCTGAACCGGCTGGGCGTCAACTTCGGGGTGCAGTTCATGTCGCTGTACGCGGCCCCGTGGTTCGTGGCGCACCTGATGTGAAGGAGCCGACCATCCGCACCGACCGCAGCACCGGCACCGGGCACACCCGCGCCAAGGCGATCCTCGTGGGCGAGCACGCCGTGGTGTACGGCGAGCCGGCGATCGCCCTGCCGCTGGCCAGCCTGCCGATGCGCGCCACCGCCCGCCGCGAGGACGGCCCGCTGACGCTGGAGTCGGTGCTCTACTCCGGCCCGCTGGCGGAGGCCCCGGAGCAGCTCGCCGCCCCGCGGGCCGCCGTCGAGGCCACGCTCGACCTCCTCGGTCTGCCGCACCGCGGGATCGTCCTGGCGACGGAGTCGACGATCCCGGCGGCCCGCGGGCTGGGGTCGAGCGCCGCGACGGCCGGCGCGCTGGCGCTGGCGCTCGCGGACCTGGCCGGGCGCACGCTCACCCCGCAGGAGCACTTCGACCTGGTGCAGGTCGGCGAGCGGGTCGCCCACGGCAACCCCAGCGGGCTCGACGCCCGCACGACCGCCTCGACCGAGCCGGTCTGGTTCCAGGCGGGCGAGATCCGCCCGCTCGACCTGCGGCTGCGCGCGCACCTGGTGGTCGCCGACACCGGCGTGCACGGCCGCACCCGCGTGGCCGTGGCGGACGTGCGGTCGTTCCGCGAGCGCCACCCCGCCCGCGGGGACGAGCTGATCGCCGAGCTCGGCCAGATCACCCGTGACGTGGTGCTGGACCTCGCGCGCGACCGCCCCCGTGAGCTGGGCGCCCGGATGACCCGCGCGCACGGCGCCCTGGCGGAGCTGGGCGTCTCGTCGCCGGAGCTCGACCGGCTGGTCGGGGCCGCGCTCGCCGCAGGCGCCCTCGGGGCGAAGCTGACAGGCGGTGGCCAGGGCGGATGCCTGCTGGCGCTCGCGGCCGACGCGACCTCCGCTGGTACGATCGCCGCTGCCCTGCGCCGCGCGGGCGCGGCGCGCACCTGGCTGCACCGGACCGACGCGCGGCGTCCCGCCGCTCCCTCCGCCCAGGTGTCCCTCGGATGACGAACTCCGCGACCGCCGTCGCGCACGCCAACATCGCCCTCGCCAAGTACTGGGGCAAGCGCGACGAGGCCCTGGCGCTGCCCGCGACGTCCAGCCTGTCGCTCACGCTCGACGCGTTCCACGCCACGACGACGGTGACGCTCGACCCGGCCGCGGACGCGGACACCGCCACCCTCGACGGCCGGCCGATGTCCGACGGCGAGCTGGCGCGGGTCTCCCGGTTCCTCGACCTGGTCCGATCGCTCGCGGGGTCCTCGGCGCGCGCGGCCGTCGACTCGGTCTCCACCGTCCCGACGGGCGCCGGGCTGGCGTCGTCGGCGAGCGGGTTCGCGGCGCTCGCGGGGGCGGCCGCAGCGGTCTACGGCCTGGACCTCGACGCGCGCGGTCTGTCGCGGCTGGCCCGGCGCGGCTCGGGCTCGGCGTCCCGGTCGGTGTTCGGCGGGCTGGTGGTGTGGCACGCCGGCACGGACGACGCGACCTCCTACGCGGAGCCCGTCCCCGGCGGCGAGCCCGGCGGCCCGCTCGACCCGGCGATGGCCGTCGTCGTGCTGGACGCGGGCCGCAAGGCGGTCTCCAGCCGCGAGGCGATGCGCCGCACCGTCGAGACGTCGCCGTTCTTCCCGGCCTGGGCCGAGGCGACGGAGCGTGACGTCGCGCTCATGCTCGACGCCGTGCGGGCGGGCGACCTCGCGGCGCTCGGTGAGCTCGCCGAGTCCAACGCCCTGCGGATGCACGCCACGATGCTCGGTGCCCGCCCGCCGGTGCGGTACTGGACGGCGCACACCGTCGCCGTCCTCGACCAGGTGCAGGCGCTGCGGGCCGACGGGCTGCCGTGCTGGGCCACCATCGACGCCGGCCCCAACGTCAAGGTGCTGTGCGCCGCACCTGACCTGCCCGCGCTCGCCGACGCGCTGTCCGACGGCGGCACGCGCCGGGTCGTCACGGCCCGTCCGGGGCCAGGCCTGCGCGTCGACGCGGGGGGCGCGTCGTGAGCGGCGGGACGACCGGCGGGGTGCCCGGCGGCGCGATCGAGGTCTGCGCCCCGGGCAAGCTCTTCGTCGCCGGGGAGTACGCGGTCGTCGAGGCCGGCTACCCGGCGGTGCTCGTCGCCGTGGACCGGCACGTCACCGTGCGGCTCGCCCCGGCGGAGGGTGCGGGGTCCATCGCCTCCGACCAGTACGGCCGGCTGCCCGTCGTCTGGCGGCGTCGCGGCGACCGGGTGGTGCTGGACCACGACAGCCGCCCGTTCGACTACGTGCTCGCCGCGATCGACGTGGTCGAGCGGTTCGCAGCCGAGCAGGGCCGCACGCTCGGGTTCTACGACATCACGATCACCTCGGAGCTCGACGACCGGTCGGGCCGCAAGTTCGGTCTCGGGTCGTCCGCGGCGGTGACCGCGGCGACGGTGCGGGCGCTCGACCGGTTCTACGACCTCGGGCTGCCGACGGACCGGCTGCTGCGCCTCGCGCTGCTCGCGACCGTCGCCGTCAACCCGATGGGCTCCGGCGGGGACGTCGCGGCGAGCCTCTACGGCGGCTGGATCCGGTACGCGGCGCTCGACCGCGAGTGGCTGCGCGCGTCCCTGGCGGCCGGCGAGGAGTCGGGGGCGGACCGCCCGCTGACCGCGCTGCTCGGGGCCGACTGGCCCGGCCTGTCGGTGCGGCGCCTGCCCGAGCCGCGGACGATGCGCCTCGTCGTCGGCTGGACGGGCGTGCCGGCGTCCACCATGCGTCTGGTCGAGGCGATGCAGTCGCGCAAGGAGGTGGCCGAGAGCCACTACCCCGACTTCCTCGCTGCGTCCCGCGCCTGCGTGGACGCCCTCGCGGACGCCATCGAGCGGGACGACGCCCCGGCCGCGAAGGCGCAGATCCACCGGGCGCGCGGGCTGCTCACGTCGCTGGCGCGCGCCGCGGGCGTCGACATCGAGACCCCCGCCCTGCGGACGCTCTGCGAGACCGCGGAGAGCGTCGGCGCGGCGGCCAAGTCCTCCGGCGCGGGTGGCGGAGACTGCGGCATCGTGCTGGTGGACGCCGGCACCGACCTCGAGCCGATGCTCCGCGACTGGGAGCTGTCGGACGTGCGGCACCTGTCGCTGCGGGTGCAGCCGCCCCGGGAGGAGCACGCCGATGACCGCTGAGGACCCGGACGGCCCCGGCCCCGCGCGGATCGGCGCCCAGGACGAGCCCGGCGCCGCGGCGCAGGACGCGCGCCGCAAGGACGACCACGTCCGCCTCGCCTCCGCCCAGCACGCCGAGCCGCGGGCCCACGACTTCGACCACGTGCGGCCGCTGAACCACCCGCTCGCGGCCGGCAACCGGAGCGAGGTCTCCCTGCGCGCCACGGGCCGGGTGCTCGACTGGCCCGTGCCGCTGTACATCAACGGCATGACCGGCGGCACCGCCCACACCGCGACGATCAACCGCGCCCTCGCCCTGGCGGCCCGCGAGACCGGCGTGCCGATCGCCTCCGGGTCGACGGGGATCCTGCACCGCGAGCCGGCCGCGATCCCCTCGTTCCGGGTGCTGCGCGAGCTGAACCCCGACGGCTTCGTCATGGCGAACGTGAACCCGAACCTCACACCCGCGCAGGCCCGCCGGTCCGTGGAGATCCTCGAGGCCGACGCGCTCCAGGTCCACGTGAACCCGGCGCAGGAGATCGTGATGCCGGAGGGCGACCGCGACTTCACCCGGTGGTCCGACAACATCGCGGCGGTCGTCGCGGAGGTCGGCGTGCCGGTGGTCGTCAAGGAGGTCGGCGCCGGGATGAGCCGCGGCACCGTCGCCCTGCTGCGGGACCTCGGCGTCGCGGCGGTCGACGTGTCCGGCCGCGGCGGCACCGACTTCACGGCCATCGAGTCCGCGCGTCGCACCGACGGCGGCATGGACTACCTCGCCGGCTGGGGGCAGTCGGCCGTCGAGGGGCTGCTGGACGCCGCCCCGGTGGACGGGGTGGACCTGCTGGCCTCCGGCGGGGTGCGCCACCCGCTCGACGTCGTGCGCGCGCTCGCCCTCGGGGCGACGGCTGTGGGCGTGGCCGGGGGCTTCCTCCGGGTGCTGCTCACCGAGGGTGAGGCCGCCCTCGTCGCGCGCATCCAGGCGTGGCTCGAGCAGCTCGGCGACATCATGACGCTGCTCGGCGCGCGCACCGTGACCGACCTGCGCCGGGTGGACCTGCTGATCACCGGGCCGGTGCGGGAGTTCTGCGAGCTGCGGGGCGTCGACGCCGCGGCGTACGCGCGGCGCAGCGGGCTCTGAGCGGAGTCCCGCTGCGAGCGCCCCGGGTCGCCGCCCGGCCGTGACCGCTCAGGTCCGGGGTGGTGGCGGCCGATAGGTCCCTACGGGGTGAGGCGGATGGTCCACGGGTACGAGCCCGGCCGGCCGGCGGCGCGACGAGCGCGGCGGCTGGCCCGGTGGCGCGTCGCCGACCCCGCACGCACGACCGCGGACGGCACCGCGCCCCTCGGCACCGGTGACGCGGCACCCACCGACACCTGGTTCGACGCCTGGCTGACGGGCGACGAGGACGCGGTGGTGCTCGACCCGCCCGACGGCTGGACGACCCTGCACGACCTCCACCGCCCGGGCAGCGTCTCCCGCACGCTCGACTGCCTCGCGATCGGACCGGGTGGCGTCGTCGTCATCCAGTCGCTGCACGGGGACGGCTCCGCGACGGTCGTCGACGGCACCCTGCGGCACCGCGGCTACGGCCGGACCCCGGACGTGGCGGCCGCCGCCGACGCGGCCGGGGCTGTCACGTCCCTGCTCGCGCCCACGCACCGCCGTGCGGTCCGCGCCGTCGTCAGCCTCGTGGGCCAGGACCTCCCGGCCGCGACCGTCCGCGGCGGTGCCGTCGCGGTGGGCGAGCGCCGGCTCGCCGGGTGGCTGGCCGACCTGCCGCCGGTGCTGGCGCCCGCCGACGCCCGCCTGGTCCGCGACTACCTGGCCGCGGAGCTCACCGGCCCGGTGAGCCCGGAGCTGCTCACCGTCGACGACGTGTTCCGGCCCCGCGAGGTCTGGGCGGCGCCGGACGTCCCCGCCCAGCGCCCCGGGCAGCCCGACGTGGACGACCGGCCCGTCGGAGGCTCCGACGGCGAGGTCGGCCCGGCCCCGGAGACCGTCGGAGGCTCCGACGGGGACATCGGCAACCGCATCGACGACGGGTGGCCGGAGCACGGGCGGGAGGCCGACCGCCGCGCCGCCCCGGCCCGCGGCGCGATCGGGGACGGCGCGCTCCGCGTCGGGATGCTGGTCCTGGGGCTGCTGACCGTCGGGAACGTCCTGCTCGCCTGGCTCGACGCGGCAGGGTGACCCCACCGCGCCCCCTGTGAGCCGCACCACTCCGCCGGCGCGGAATGCCCGGCGTGCCGAGAAGGGTTCCTGCTGCACGTGAGCCTCCTGATGTCGCCCCTGACCCTGCGCGGGACCACGTTCCGCAACCGCGTCTGGCTGGCGCCCATGTGCCAGTACTCCGCCGGACCGGACGGCCTGCCCACCGACTGGCACCTCGCCCACCTGGGTGCCCGCGCCGTGGGGGGCTTCGGTCTCGTCATGGCCGAGGCGACGGCCGTCGTCCCCGAGGGGCGCATCTCGCCGCAGGACGTCGGCATCTGGGGCGACGAGCACGTAGCCGCCTGGCGGCGCGTCACCGACTTCGTCCGGAGCCGCGGGGCCGTCGCGGGCGTGCAGCTCGCCCACGCGGGTCGCAAGGCGTCGACCTACCGCGGTTTCGGGGACGGCTCCGGGTCCGTGCCCGAGTCGTCCGGCGGCTGGTCCACGGTCGCGCCCTCGGACCTCGCGTTCGAGGGGCTCGCCGCGCCGCGCGAGCTCACCGCCGACGAGGTCGCCGCCGTGCCCGGGCAGTTCGCCGCAGCCACCCGCCGGGCCCTGGCCGCCGGGTTCGACGTGGTGGAGGTGCACGCCGCGCACGGCTACCTGCTCCACCAGTTCCTCTCGCCGCTGTCCAACCAGCGCACCGACGTGTGGGGGGGCGACCTCGCGGGGCGCGCCCGGCTGCTGCTCGCCACGGTCGACGCGGTCCGGGCGGAGCTGCCCGACGACAGCCCGCTCCTGGTGCGCGTCTCCGCCACCGACTGGACCGAGGGCGGCCTCACGGTCGACGACACGGCCCAGGTGGCGGTCTGGCTGCGCGAGCACGGGGTCGACCTCGTGGACGTCTCCACCGGCGGCAACGTCCTGGCCCGCATCCCCGTGGGCCCCGGGTACCAGGTGCCCGCCGCGCGGCAGATCCGCGAGACCGCCGGGATCGCCACGTCGGCCGTCGGCCTGCTCACCACCCCCGAGATCGCGGAGCAGGTGCTCGCGGACGGCTCCGCGGACGCCGTGATGCTCGGGCGCCCGGCTCTGTTCGACCCGCACTGGCCGCTGCGCGCGGCGCAGGCCCTCGACGGCGACCGCCCGGTGCTGGAGCACGCGGGCGACCCGGCCGCGACGGTCGTGCCCGCGGGCGCCACGGGATGGCCCGTGCAGTACGCCCGCGGGTCGTGGGGCTGAGCGTCCCGCCACCGCGGACATCCGGGACAGAATGCGTATCCGGGACGAATCAGCGCGGCCGCCGCGCGATTTGTCGAGAATGTGCCTGATGGTTTCCACAGGCGTGTGAGGTCGTTCCCGGCAATGCGTTCCTGACGGCTACGGTCATGCCACTTCCACGGCAGGGGAGATGGCATGACCGTCCAGATCGAGATGTCCACCGCCGACGTCGAGGCCGCCGCCTCGGCGGTCGGCACCGTCGCCGAGGCCGTCCTGGCGAGCCACCACGCCGAGCACGTCGGCGCCCTCGCACCGGCGCTGCCCGGTTCGCAGAGCGCCGAGGCGGCCCTCCGGCTGCGGGGCGTGTGGTCCGCGCAGGCGCGCCGGTGGTCGTCCGACGCCGCCGCCCAGCGCGACCGCGTGCTCGCGTCGGTCCGCGCGGCCGTCCGCACGGATCAGGCGGTCGCCGAGTCGTTCGCCCGGATCGCCAGCCGGGGCGGGGCGGTGCACCCGTGACCGCACTCGACACCGTGCTCGCCTGGCGGCCGGACGCCGTCGCCGGCCTCGCCGACCACCTCGCCGGGTGCCGCCGCCTGCTCGTCACCCTCGACGACGACCTCGACGCGGCCGCACCGCCCGCGACCTGGGCCGGCCCGTCCCGTGACGCCGCGCTCCGCGCCCACGACGCCCTGCGCCGGCGCCTCGCGACGACCGTCGCCGAGATCGCCCTCGTCGCCGTCTCGGCCGACGACGCCGCCGCGTCGCTGACCACCGCCCGCGCGGAGCTCGACGCCACACTCGCCTGGGCCCGCGCCCACGGCTACCACGTCGACCACGGCACCGGCCGTGCCACCGACGCCCGCTGCGTCGCCGACGACGACGAGGCCCGGGACCGAGCCCTCACCGCGCGCGAGCTCACCGACCGCGTCCAGCAGGCGCTCCGCACCGCCCAGCACGCCGACACGCTGCTCGCCGACGCCCTGCGCCGGGCCGCCGACACCGACGACCCGCTCCCCGCCGCGGGCCTCGCAGCAGCCGGCCACGCCGGTGCGGCCCGGGGACGCCACCGCCTCCTGCGCCCACCGGGCGGGACCCCCGCCGACGCCGCCGCGTGGTGGCGGTCCCTCACACCCGAGCACCAGGCCCGCGTCCTCGCCCGGCACCCCGAGTGGGTCGGGAACCTCGACGGCATCCCGTTCGCCGTCCGGGACCAGGCGAACCGCGTCCTGCTCGACCGGTACCGCGACGAGCTGACCGCCCAGCGCGAGGCGCTGCTCGCGGACGCGGACTCCTGGGACGCGGACACCGCAGGGATCCTGATCGTGCTCGACGAGAAGCTGGCCGGCCTCGAGGCCATCGAACGGGCGCTCGCCACCAGCGGCGACCGGAGGCTCCTGCTGCTCGACACCACCGGTGATCATCAGCTCAAAGCCGCGGTCGGTGTCGGCGATGTCGACTCCGCGGCGCACGTCGGGGTGTTCGTCCCGGGCTTCACCACAACAGTGAGCGGCAACCTCGAGGACCACGTCGTGAGCATGGAGGACCTGGCCTCGCGTGCGCGTGCGGAGTCACGAGCGCACGGAGACCAAGGCGGGGTCGCCACCGTGGCCTGGCTCGGCTACGAGGCACCGCAGTGGTCCGACGTGACGGATCCGACGGGCCGCTTCGTCACCAGCGACACCCTGGCGCGGCAGGGGGGCGAGGATCTCGCGCGGTTCCTGCAAGGAGTGGACGCCGCCCGCGACTTCGAGCACCCGAGGCTGACGGCCCTCGGACACTCCTACGGGTCGACGACGACGGGGTTCGCCATGCGAGAGGAGACCGGGCTGGACGCTGCCGTGGTGTTCGGCTCCCCGGGCTTGGCCACCAGCTCCGCCGAGAGTCTCGACGTGCCTGCCGGCTCGCTGTACCGCGTCGAAGCACGGCTCGATCCGGTTGCCGACGCGGGCCACTTCGGGGTCGATCCCTCTCACCTCCGCGGCGTCACCGGACTCTCGTCCCGAGCAGGCGAGGTCGGAGGCGTTCCGTACGAGGCGTCGACTGGCCACTCCGACTACCTGCGAGACAACACGATGAGCCAGCACAACATCGCGTCGGTGGTCGTCGGACTGACGGACCGCGCGGTTCTCCACTCCGGCGTGGGCGCCGGCGATTTCGTCAGCCACCTCCGGGCAGTGACCTCGTGACGCGCGGGGGACGACTACCGGTCGCGAGGAGACGATCCCTCCCGTGGGGGTTCATCGCCCTGCTGAGCGCCGCCTCGCTCCTCGCGTCCTGTGAACCATCGATCTCGACCGAGGAGCTGCACGAACGGATGATCGCCCGCCCCACGATGGAGCAGATGCTCGACCACTACGAGCCCATGCTCCGCGAGATGGTCGCCACCCTGGACAACGAGATCGGCGGCCTGGACTGGTACGCCGCTCCCGACATCCTCCCGATGGGCTGGGCGAACTGCAGCACGCAGGGGGCGATCACCGAAGCCCAGGAGTTCCACCCGGTCGGTCTCACCGCCGACGGCACGTACGACCGGTCGGACTGGGGGGCCGTGGTGGCGATCATCCGGGAAGTCGGCGGACGCTACGGCTTCGAGTCCCAGGGGTACCTCGTCGACCGCCCCACGGACATGACGTTCATCGGGAGGGACCGGTACGGCGCAAGCTACTCGTTCGACATGGGGCGCCACTCGGTCCTCGTGCTACGCACAGGCTGCCACCTGTGGGAGAACAAGCCCGGACTCGACTACACCCGCCGCTCCCCGCTCGATGGTCCGGCACCGACCCCTGCCCCCGGCACATCGACGAGCCCGCCGGCATGACGACCCGTCCCGCCGCCCGGCTCCGGAGGAGTCGCACCGTCGGAGCGGCGCTGGTGATCGCTTCGCTGACTGCGGGCTGCTCGGGCGAGATCACCACGACGGAGCGGGAGGCAGAGACGACCGCTCGACCGTTGATGGAGCAGATGCTCGACCACTACGCGGCCATGCGAACGCGAGATGGTCGAGGTGCTCGACGCCGAGATCGGCGGTCTGCGCTGGGTCGCAGACCCGGTGCAGATGGGCGCGAGCCGTTCGGGATGCAGTACCGGGGGCGCCATCACGGAGGCACAGGAGGTCGAGACCCTCGGCCCCGGGCCTGGATCACGAGTGGCCCTTGACGCTGCAGGATCCGTCCTCGCCACCAGCTCCGACGGGGTGAGGGCGACCGACGTCAGTGTCTCGGCGCAGCTGCTCCTGGAAGCCGCCCGCCCGCCGTAACCCGCCGGACACCTCCGCCGCGTACGGTCCGTCCACCGGCCGCACCGCGGCGCGCCGGCCGGACCATCGCGACCGTCGGGGGAGGGAGCCGCGTGTTCGAGCACGTCGACCCGTTCATCGGCACGGAGGCCACGGCGCTGCCGCCGCAGACCGGCCTGGCGGCGACCTGGTGGTGGCCGAAGCCGCAGGTCGGGAACACGCACCCGGGGGCCACGTATCCGCTGGGGATGGTGAGCGCGTGCGCGTACTCCGGCGCGTACCCGACGGGGTACGGGCGGTACGACCTGTCGACGGAGGGGCTGCCGCCGGAGCTGCACGCGGGGACGCGGGCCTCGGGGTTCACGCACTTCCAGCAGTCCGGCACGGGGGCGATCCGCAAGTACTACAACTACGTGCGGGTCACGCCGATGCTGCTGCCGCTGGACGACCTGGGGCTGCTGTACGACGTCGTCGAGGAGGAGGCGGAGCCCGGCTGGTACGCCGCGACCCTCGACTCGGGCATCCGGTGCGAGGTGACCGTGGGCCCGAAGTCCGCGGTGCACCGGTACACGTTCCCGGCGCACCGGGACGCGCGGCTGGTCATCGACCTGAGCCTCGGCGGGCTGGACATCCCGTACGGCCGGACCGTGCCGCTGCGCGCGCACCTGCAGGCCCTCGCCCCGGGCGTGGCGCAGGGCGAGATCACCGTCGAGGGCGCGCCGCTGGCCGTGCACGTGGAGTGCGACGCGCCGGCGTCGGCGCAGTGGCGGCAGCTGCTCTGGTACGACCGGCGCCTCATGCCGGGCGGCACACGGCTGGACTTCGACCGGATCCGCCCGACGACGCTGCGCCCGTTCGGGTTGATGTGGGCGGGTCGCGCGGAGCCGGGCCAGGTGGTGGAGCTGCGGTTCGGGTTCTCGCTGCGGGGCGTCGACCAGGCGCGCGAGAACCTCGAGCGGGAGTGCGGCCCGGGGCCGGGGTCGTTCGCCACGCGGCGCGCCCGGACGGCCCAGGACTGGCGGGAGCACCTCGGCAGGGTGCAGGTCGACACGCCGGACCCGGGCAAGCACACGGTGATGGCCACGGCGCTCTACCACTCGCTGGTGAAGCCGTGCCTGGCCCCGGACGAGAGCCCGTTCTGGCCGACGGACACACCGTTCGCGTTCGACATCGCGACGATGTGGGACATCTACCGCACGCAGCTCCCGCTGCTCACGGCCCTCGTGCCGGAGAGGGCCGTCGAGCTGGCGACCGCGATCCTCCACATCGCCGAGGAGGAGGGCAACTTCCCGATCGGCTACCGCATGGCGCGCGGCGCGGACCGGTTCTCCCGACAGGGCAGCGCGCTGGCGCACACGTTCTTCGCCGACCTGTGCGCCCTCGGCATGCCTCTGGACTGGGACTGGGCGCTGGTTCACCTGCACAACGACCTGCGGCGCACGTACGGCGAGGAGTTCCTGCTGCACGGCCGCGCGCACCCGATCAGCCACACCCTCGACCTGGCGTTCGGCTACTTCTGCACGGCGGTGATCGCGCAGCAGGTCGGCGACCGGACGCTCGTGGCGCAGTTCGCCCCGCTCGCGGACCGGTGGCGCAACGCCTTCGACCCGGGCACGGGCCTGCTGCGGGACTCGACGTTCTACGAGGGCGGCCGGTGGAACTACTCGTTCCGGCTGCTGCACGACATGGCGTCGCGCATCGGGCTGGCGGGCGGGGACGCGGCGTTCGTGGCGCTGCTGGACCGGTTCTTCGGCTACGGCGCCGCCCCCGTGACGCAGCCCGGCCTCGCGCCGGACGCTGACGAGATGCTCGCCGGGTACGCGCTGCACCGGTTCGAGGGCCTGAACAACGAGCCGGACATGGAGGCGCCCTGGGCGTACCAGTACGCCGGCCGCCCGGACCGCACCGCCGAGGTGGTGCACGCCGTGACCCAGCAGCAGTTCGGCACGGGACGCGGCGGGCTGCCGGGCAACGACGACTCCGGCGGGCTGTCGTCCTGGTACGTGTGGGCGAGCCTCGGCCTGTTCCCGGTCGCCGGGCAGAACCTGTTCCTCGTCAACGCCCCCGCCTGGCGGGAGGCCCGGGTCGACGTCGGCGGGCGGCCGTTCACGATCGACACCCGCGGGTTCGTCGAGCCGGAGCCCGGCGGCCCCGCGCAGTATGTGCAGCGCGTCCTGCTGGACGGCGCGGAGCTGGACCGGACGTGGCTGACCGGCACCGAGCTGCACGCCGGCGGCCACCTGCGGGTGGACCTCGGGCCGGAACCCGGGCCCTGGACGGCGGCGACCCGGCCGCCGTCGCACCCCGGCAGACCCACCGGCTCCCCCGCCTGAGCGCGACCGGGCGCCGACCCCGCACCGGCCCGGCACCCACCGGGCACCGACCCGGCACCCTCCCGCGCGGACCCCGACCGGGACGCACCCGCCCCGGGCACCGGTCCCGCCACCCCAGCAGCAACCCCCGACCGTCACCCCCGCACCAGCCGCGCCGCACCCCCGGAGGTTCCCGTGACCGACACCGTCCTGACCCCCGCGTCCGACTCCCCGCCACGCCGCGTGGACCGCCGCCTGGTGATAGTCGTGCGCGCCGACCCGGTGATCTGCGGGCACTCCGGGGAGGCCCGCAACCTCGCGGAGGCCGCGCTCGACCGCGGGTTCGACGAGGTCCGCATCGTCACGTGGCCGATCGACCGGCTGCAGGCCGCCGGGCTGCCCCTCAAGCCGCTGGACCGGGTGCTGCCGTACCGGGAGGGCGTGGTCGTCGAGCGACCCGACCCCGTCGGCGACTACAAGGTGCCGGACGGCCGCTGGGTCGCGGGCCTGATCGGCCGGCTGGTCGAGCTGTTCACCGACGGGGTGCCGACCGTCGCGCTCTCCCTGTACCTGAGCCCGCACGCGACGGCCGTCGCGGACGCGGTGCACGTCGCCCGCCGCACCGGGCTGCCGGTGCGGGTGACGACGGTCGCCGAGGCGGTCGGGTCCGACGTGACGAATGTGGTGCGGGCGTGCGTCGAGGCCGACCGGTTCGGCGCGGCGGCGCACGTCCTGTCGGCCTACCTGGAGCACGACGTCTGCCTGGCCGTGTCGGAGTACACCCGCGAGCTCATCGTCGCGGAGGCTCAGGCGGTGGACGCGAAGCACGGCACCACGTTCGCCCAGCAGTGCCGCGAGCGGGTGCGCATCTCCTACCCCGCGGTGGACGTCGCGCGGTACCTCGCCCGCGACGACGCCGAGACGGACGCGGTGCTCGCCGGCCGGGGCCTCGACCGCGGCGGGTACGTGCTGTACCTGTCCCGGCTGGCGGCGGCGAAGGGCGTCGACGACCTCATCGACGGCTACGCGGCGAGCAGCGCGCCCGGCACGCACCGGCTGGTGGTCGCCGGCAACGGCCCCGACGCGGGCCGCCTGCGCGCGCACGCGGCGGCGTCGCCCGTCGCGGACCGCATCCTGTTCCTCGACGACGTGTCGGACGACGAGAAGCCGCACCTCATGGCCGGCTCCGCCGCCTACGTGCTGCCCAGCAAGCCGCGGCCGGAGTTCGTCGAGACGTTCGGCATCGCCCTGGTCGAGAAGATGCTGTCCGGCGGCGGTCCCGTCATCACCACGGACACCGGCGGGATCCCCGAGGCGGTCGGCGACACGGCGACGATCGTGCCGGTCGAGGACCCCGCGGCGATCGCTGCGGCGATCGACGAGGCGCTCGCCCTCGGTCCCGTGGAGCGGGAGCAGCGCGCCGACGCGGCCCGGGAGCTCGCACTGCAGTTCGACCGCGCCGTGGTGCTGGACAAGATCCTGGAGGCGGTCGCGGAGGTGGCACCCGCGACGGCCCCGTGACCGCGCCCGCGACGGCCCGCGCGGTGGGCTCCCGGCGGGCGGAACCGAGCCCGACCCGGTAGGAACGACGGCATGACCCGCGTCGGCTTCCACAACTCGCACGAGCAGGTCCACCCGAGCGCGCTCCTCGCGGCGACGCAGCGCGCCGAGCGGGCGGGCTTCGACGCGGCGATGTGCTCCGACCACTGGGCGCCGTGGAGCGTGCACCAGGGCCACTCCGGGTTCGCCTGGACGTGGCTCGGGTCGGCGCTCGCCACGACGCGGCTGCCGTTCGGGGTGGTGAACGCGCCCGGGCAGCGGTACCACCCGGCGGTCGTCGCCCAGGCCGCCGCGACCCTCGCCGCGATGTACCCGGGTCGGTTCTGGGTGGCGCTGGGGTCGGGCGAGAACATGAACGAGCACATCACCGGCGACCCGTGGCCCCCCAAGCCGGAGCGCGACGCGCGGCTGCGCGAGTGCGTGCAGGTCATCCGGGCGCTGCTCGCCGGCGAGGAGGTCACGCACCACGGCCTGGTGACCGTCGACCGCGCGCAGCTGTGGACGCTGCCGGAGGTGCAGCCGCGTCTGGTCGGGCCCGCGGTGACCGCTGAGACGGCCCGCGCGCACGCCGACTGGGCGGACGGGCTGGTCACGGTGAACCAGGACCTCGAGACCCTGCGCCGCGTCGTCGGGGAGTACCGGGACGCCGGCGGGCGCGGGCCGGTCGCGCTGCAGGTGCACGTGTCGTACGCGACCGACCCGGACGAGGCGTGGCGGCTGGCGCGCGAGCAGTGGGCGGGCAACGCCGCGGGGCCGCCCGCCGCCTGGGACCTCGCGACCCCGGAGGCGTTCGACGAGCTCGCGGCGACGGTGGACGACGAGACGCTGGGCACCGCGGTGGTCGTCGAGCACGACCCGGAGCGGCTGCGGGACCGGCTCGTCGAGCTGGCCGAGGTCGGCTTCGACGAGGTCTACCTGCACCAGGTCGCCACCGACGTCCGGCCCGACCACGGCAAGCACGACGACGCGACGCCGACCGTGACCCGCCCGCCGTCATCGCTGGACGCGTTCATCGACCTCGCGGCGGAGCACCTGCTCCCCGCGCTGCACGCCGTCGACGCCGGTACCGGGGAGGACGCGGCATGAGGATCCGCGACACGGGCGACCTGTGGTGGAAGAGCGCGGTCGTGTACTGCCTCGACGTCGAGACGTACATGGACTGGGACGACGACGGCATCGGCGACCTGCCGGGCCTGGTGCAGCGGCTCGACCACCTGGCCGACCTCGGCGTCACGTGCCTGTGGCTGATGCCGTTCTACCCGACCGCCGACCGGGACGACGGCTACGACATCACCGACTTCTACGGCGTGGACCCCCGGCTGGGCGACGCCGGCGACCTCGTCGAGCTGATCCGCACGGCCCGCGACCGCGGCATCCGCGTGATCGCCGACCTCGTCGTCAACCACACCTCCGACCGGCACCCGTGGTTCCGCTCGGCGCGCAGCAGCCCCGACAGCCCGTACCGGGACTTCTACGTCTGGCGCACGGACGAGCCGCCGCCGACCGGGGACGAGGTGGTCTTCCCCGACCAGGAGACCGGCATCTGGACGTTCGACGAGCGGGCGGGGGCCTGGTACCGGCACCGGTTCTACCGGCACCAGCCGGACCTCAACACCGCCAACCCGGCCGTGCGCGACGCCATCGCGAAGGTCGTCGGGTACTGGGCGGAGGTGGGCCTGTCGGGGTTCCGGGTGGACGCCGTGCCGTTCATGCTGGCCGACACCGCGAAGTCCCCCGCCGACGACATCGAGCACCCGCACGAGTTCCTCAAGGCCCTGCGGTCGTTCCTGTCCCGCCGCGAGGGCGACTCGGTCCTCATGGGCGAGGTCAACCTCCCGTACGAGGAGCAGCGGCTGTTCTTCGGGGACCAGGACGGCGACGGCGCCGCGGAGGGCGACGAGCTGACGCTGCAGTTCGACTTCGTCCTCATGCAGCAGATGTACCTGGCGCTCGCCCGGCAGGACGCCGGACCGCTCGCGCAGGCGCTGCGGGACCGCCCCGCGATCCCGCACGACGCCCAGTGGGCCACGTTCGTGCGGAACCACGACGAGCTGACGCTGGACAAGCTGAGCGACGACGAGCGGGCCGAGGTGTTCGCGGCGTTCGGGCCGGACGAGGACATGCAGCTCTACGGCCGCGGTCTGCGGCGACGCCTGCCCCCGATGCTGGACGGCGACCCCCGCCGGGTGCGGATGGTCTACTCGCTGCTGTTCACGCTGCCCGGCACGCCGGTGCTGTTCTACGGCGAGGAGATCGGCATGGGCGAGAACCTCGCCGCCGACGGCCGCCTCGCCGTGCGGACGCCGATGCAGTGGACGTCCGGCCCCAACGGCGGGTTCTCGGCCGCGGCGCCCCGGAAGCTGGCCGGGCCGGTGGTCGGGGGAGGCTTCGCGCCCGAGCACGTGAACGTCGCCGACCAGCGGCGCGACCCGGACTCCCTGCTCGCGTTCCTGCAGCTGCTCACGCGCCGGTACCGGGAGTGCCCCGAGCTCGGGTGGGCGGAACGCGCGGAGATCCTCGACCAGCCGCACGCCGCCGTGCTCGCGCACCGGTGCACGTGGCAGGACGCGTCGATGGTCGCGCTGCACAACCTCGGGCCCGAGGCGGTGACCGTGCCGCTGCAGCTGCGCGACCTCACGCGCGCGGCGGGCGAGGCGGGCCCGGCGGACGACACCGCGTCGCCGGCCAGCGGCGTCAAGGACGACCGGCCGGTCCGGCTGGTCGACCTGCTCGACGACGGGGCCTGCGAGGTCGGCCCCGACGGGCGGGTGGAGCTGGAGCTGCCGGCGTACGGGTACCGGTGGCTCCGCGTGGTGCAGCCGGGGTCGCGCCGGCTGCTCTGACCCCGGCTGCTCCGACCCCGACGGCCCGACCCCGGCGGCCCCGACCCCGGCGGCTCAGCGCCGGGTCACCGACCACCGGCCCGCGGCGAGGTCCACGAGGCGCGGCAGGATCACGTCCCCCGCCGCGCGCAGGCCGTCGTGCAGGTACTCGTTGGTCACCCAGACCTGGGCGCTGCCGACCCGGTCGGCGGTGCCCAGCGCGAGGTCGAGGTCGACGTACGGGTCGTCGACGTACTGCACCGCCGCGAGCGGCACCTCGTTCGACGCGAGCCGGGCGGGGTCGTACAGCGCGGGCCACGACGTGCGGGCCGTGAGCACCTCGGCGGCCTCCCGGAACGGTCGCAGCGCGCGCACCTCCGCGAACATCCACGGGAAGACGGCCTCCCCCGTCAGCCCGAGCGGCCGCGCGTCGGCGTCCAGCCCGGGGTGGCGCTCCCGCTCCGCCTGCGCCGCCCAGCCGCCGGCGCGCTCCCCCTGGTGGTAGATGACCTCCTGGAGCACCGCGTACAGCGGGTTCGCGTCGAAGCCGGTCTGCGCCTGCACCGCGAGCGCCGTCGCGTCGTCCGGCACGCCGTCCGCGTCGGGGTCGAGCGTGTCGAGCAGCCAGTGCAGGGCGTCGACCCCGGTGCTCATGCCCAGCGGCATGCCGAGCGTCTGGAGCCGGCGGACCGTGAACGGGTCGCCGTCGGGCAGTCGGACGTCCCCGGCGGCGAGCCGGTCCGCGAGCGCCCCGAGCCGTGCGACGTCGTCGGGGTACCGGCGCGCGAACGCGGCGACCCGGGCCGCCTGCCGCGGGAACGTCCGGGCGTAGACGTCCTCGGCGGTCGCCGTGATCCCGGGTAGCCCACCGGTGACGTAGCAGGCCGTCAGCGCCTCCGGGTGCCGCGACAGGTACGTGAGGGTGAGGAACCCGCCGTACGACTGCCCGAGCGTCGCCCAGCGCCGTCCGCCGAACACCCGGTGCCGCACCGCCTCCGCGTCCTCCACGATCGCGTCGGCGCGGAAGCACGCCAGGTAGTCGGCGAGCTGCTCGCCCGTCGCGAAGCGCGCGGCGGTCCGTCCGTCCACCCGCGACGACCGGCCGGTGCCCCGCTGGTCGAGCAGCACGACGCGGTGGGTGCGCAGCGCGGTCGACCACCAGCCGCCGCCGAGCGGACGCGGGCCCATGCCGCCGGGGCCGCCCTGGAGGAACAGCAGCAGCGGCAGGTCCTCGGCGTCCCGGGCCGGGTCGACGAGCTCGCGGGCGAACACCTCGATCGCGGGGAACCGGCCCGGGTCCGACCGGTCCACCGGCACCTCGACGCGGTGGTCGCGGACGAGCACGGGAGGCACGAGGCGGGTGCTCGGCAGGGCGGCGGGCTCGGCGGTCGTGTGCGACTCGGTCACGCCCAGCACCCTAGGCGTCGCAGCGGCCGCGGGACGGCCGGGGGACGACCGTGTTTCCGCGGCGTCAGACGCGCACGACGGGCGTAACACCTGCGTGAACTCCGCCCGCCCCGCCTTGTCGACGGCCCGCCCGCCCGCGGAGACTCGCGTCGGGCGCCGGGGCGGACGCCGCGGCCGAGCGGGGGGCACACCATGACGACGGACGACGCGCCGGGCGGCACCGGCCTGGCGGAGCCCGGGGCGTCAGGCCTGCCCGCGGTCGGTGCGCCCGCGCCGGCATGGCTGCACGAGGCGCTCGCCGCCGCCTGGGGCTGGGACGCCGCCGAGACGGAGGTGGACCTGCTGCGGTTGTCACGCAACGCGACGTTCCGGGTGCGGGTGCGGGGCGTCCCGGTCGCGGCCACCCGGGTCGCCGCGCCCCCGTACATGGACGACACGGCCGCCGTGGAGTCGGAGGTCGCCTGGGTGGCGTCCATCGCCGGGACGGGCACGGTGCGGGTGCCGACGACGATCGCGCCGCTCGACGGGCGGACGGTCGCCCTGGTCGCGGACGAGGTGGAGCGGCACTGGGTCTGCCACACCGCGACGTGGGCCCGGGGGACGGTGGCGGACGACGCGACCGCACCGGTCGCGCTGCACCGCCGGCTCGGCACGACCGCCGCGGTGCTCCACGAGCACGCCCTCGGCTTCGCCCGCCCACGTGGTTTCGTGCGACCGGCGTGGGAGCCGGCGGACCTGGTCGGTCCCGGCAGCCGGTGGGGCGCCTGGGAGTCCGCCTGCCTGCCGCCCGCCGACCTCGCCCTGCTGGCCCGGGCCCGCGACGCGGCGCTCGCCGAGCTCCACGACGCCTCGCGGGCGCCCGACGCCTGGGGGCTGGTGCACGCCGACCTGCGACCGGGCAACGTCCTGCTCGACGGCGACGACCTGACCGTCATCGACTTCGACGACTCCGGGTTCTCCTGGTTCGTGCTCGACCTGGCCGCCGCCCTGACCGGCGTCGAGCACCTGCCCGACGCCCCCGATCGCGCCCAGGCGTGGGCCGCGGGCTACCAGGAGGTCCGCCCGCTGACGAGCGCGGACGAGCGGACGGCGTGCGCGCTGTCGATGCTGCGCCGGCTCCAGGTGCTCGGCCGCACCGCCACCGACCCCCGGGGCGGGCCGTCGGGCGCCCTGCGCGCCGAGCAGCCCGCCGGGTCGGTGCTCGTCGCCGAGCGGTACCTGCGGTCGCCGACCTGGCTGCTGCGCTGAGCCGGCGGCCCCCGACCGGGCGCTGCTCCACCCGGGTGATTCCGCTCAGGGCGGCGCCACGGACCACCGATGCCGTGGGGGGTCGGCGCCGTCCGGGCGCCGTCGACTCCTGGGGGCACGATGACTCGCACCTTCAACCCGCCACCGGACTGGCCCGCAGCGCCCGCCGGCTGGACGCCTCCTCCCGGGTGGGAGCCGGACCCGTCGTGGCCACCTGCCCCCGAGGGCTGGGAGCTGTGGGTCGACACGCCCGCGCCGCGCCGGCGCTGGCGGCCGGTCGCCGCGGCGGCGGTCGCCGGACTGGTGCTCGGCGCCGTGATCGGCACCGCCGGGGCGAACGGGGCGCTGTCCGACGAGCGGGCTGCACTCACCGCCGACCAGAGCGCGGCCGACGAGCGCAGCGCGGTGCTCGACGAGCGGGAGACGCAGGTCGTCGAGCGGGAGGACGCCGCGGACGACGCCGAGGAGGCGAACGCCGAGGCCGCCCAGGCCGCCGCCGACGCCCAGCAGCAGGCGGACGCGGACGCGGACCGCAACGCCACCCGGGCCGACGAGCTCGCCGACCAGGCCGCGACGCTCGACCAGCGCAGCGCGGACCTCGACGCGACGGCGGCCGCGCTCGCGGCACGGGAGGCCGAGGTGGCGGCACGGGAGGCGGCGGTCACGACGTCCGCCGCCGGTACGTCGACGGCGGCCGGCAGCACAGGCGGCAGGACGTCCACGTACTACGCGAACTGCGACGCCGCCCGTGCCGCCGGCGCCGCCCCGGTGCTGGCCGGCCAGCCGGGCTACCGCGCCGCGCTGGACCGGGACGGGGACGGGGTGGGCTGCGAGTAGCCCCCATCCACCCGGGGGCGTCGGGGCGGCGAGCGCCGGACGGGGAGCGCCGCCCCACCCCTCCCCAGGGC
Organism: Cellulomonas sp. C5510; assembly: GCF_019797765.1. Taxonomy (NCBI): domain Bacteria; kingdom Bacillati; phylum Actinomycetota; class Actinomycetes; order Micrococcales; family Cellulomonadaceae; genus Cellulomonas; species Cellulomonas sp. C5510. The sequence goes on along the minus strand of NZ_CP081862.1, from coordinate 125,470 downwards.
GGGCAGGTGCGTGCCGTCCCCAGGCACGCGGGCTCCCGACTCCGCGACGCGCCCGCCGCTGTCAGGGTCGGGGGACGGCGGTCCGCACGGGACCGCTACCGACCCGGGAGCACGCCGCCATGACGAGCACCGCCAGCCCCACGCCCGCGGCGTACGCCGCCAGGTCCTGCCACGCGAACGTCGTCCCCAGGACGAACGCCGCCGGCCGCCACCGGTCGACGAGCAGCGCCGGGCCGCCCGTCGCCTGCGCCACCTCGACGACCCAGCAGAGCACGACCGCCGCGACGGCACGGCGCCGCAGGGACCACCGGGGCGCCGCGAGCGACACCAGCAGCAGCACGAGCACCGCGTACAGGGCGTCGCCGAGCACGTCGGCCGCGGCGCCGGCTCCCACCCGGGCCGTGACGAGGCCCGCGGCGACCACGGGCCCGACGGCGAGCGCGACGCCGCGCCGGTGGACCCGATCGGGGACGTGCGGCGCGGCGGGCGCGGCGTGCGCGGCAGTCCCGGCGGGCGGCGCGGCAGGTCCGGCGGGCGCGGCAGGTCCACCGGTGGCGACGGGCACGTCGCGGGCATCGGGGCGGGTCATGGCACCTCCGCGGGTCACGCTAGGCAACCCGCCGCCGTCGCGGGCGTCTCGCGAGGGCAGGTCGCGGGCGGGTGCCGTGTGGGTGCGGTGTGCGACCGTTCCGCCGTGACACCCTCCCCTGCGCGGACCTCGCGGCCCCCGGCGCCCCGCTCGCCGCGCGCACGACGCGGACACGGACACGGACCTCGCGGCGGCACGCGCCTCGGCTGGGCCTGGCTCGTCCTCGTCGTCGCGGTGGCCCTCGGCGCGGGCGTCCCGGCGTGGTCGCAGGCCCAGGACGCCGGTCGGTTCCCGGTCACGCAGCAGGACCTCGACCGCGCCCGGACGGAGCTCGACGCGCTCCCGGTGAAGGGTCGCGCGCCCCGCACCGGCTACGACCGTGACCAGTTCGGGCCCGCGTGGGCGGACGTGGACAGCAACGGCTGCGACACCCGCAACGACGTCCTGGCACGGGACCTGACGGACGTGACCGTCGAGCCCGGGACGCACGGCTGCGTGGTGCTGTCCGGGACGCTCGCCGACCCGTACAGCGGTGTGACCGTGGTGTTCGAGCGCGGGCCCCGCAGCGCGGACGTGCAGGTCGACCACGTCGTCGCCCTCTCGGACGCCTGGCAGAAGGGCGCCCAGCAGTGGGACGCCGAGCGTCGCCGGCAGTTCGCGAACGACCCCGCGAACCTGCTGGCGGTCGACGGTCCGACCAACGGCGCCAAGGGGGACGGTGACGCCGCGACGTGGTTGCCGCCGAGCACCGGCTACCGCTGCGCGTACGTCGCCCGGCAGGTGCGGGTCAAGGCGGCGTACGGGCTGTGGGTCACACGGGCCGAGCGTGACGCGATCGACCGCACCCTCGACGGCTGCGTGGTCGCGGACTGAGCGGGGCTCAGAGCAGCGGCCGCTGCAGGATCCAGGACCCCCCGAGCACCAGGGCGCCGACGCACACGAGCAGGAACGCGGCCACCCAGAACCCACCGGGCAGCGGCGTGAGCCGGGCCAGCGCGTCCGCGTCGGACGTCCCCCGCCCGCGTCCGCGCCGCCGCTGCGCCTGCATCTCCAGCACGGCCCGCGGCGCGCCGAGCAGCAGGAACCACGTCACGGCGTAGGCGACGGCGACCTGCACCGCCGCCGACCCCCACCACGTCACGACGACCAGGACCACGCCCGTGACCAGCACCGCCCACAGGCCGTACCAGTTGCGGATCTGCACCAGCACGAGCGCGAGCGCCACCACCAGGCCCCACAGCAGCCCGACGGCGTAGCCCCGCCCGAGCACCCACGCGGCCGCCAGCCCGAGCACCGCGGGCCCGACGTACCCCGCGAAGGCCGTGGCGACCATCCCCGGGCCGCGCGGACGCCCCACGGAGACCGTCAGCCCGGAGGTGTCGGAGTGCACGCGCACACCGGAGAGCCGTCGCCCGGACAGCACGGCGACCAGGGCGTGCGCGGCCTCGTGCACGATCGTCAGCAGGTGCCGCGACAGGTGCCACAGGGTCGGCACCGCCAGGCACAGCAGCGCCGCGCCGAGCGTGCCGAGCAGCACCGGCAGCCCCGGCGCCGGCTGCACGGTCGTCGCACGGTCCCAGATCTCGCCGGGCAGCGCCCCGAGGTCGTCGAGCACGACGGTCACAGGTCGTCGAGCGTGAGGTCGTCCAGCTCGACCGCGAGGTGGACGCCGTCGGCCTCCACGGTCGCGGCCGTGACCCGGGCGCCGGCCGGGAGCCGGTCCGTGAGGCGCAGCTCGGTGATCCGGGAGGCCAGCCCGTCGGGCAGTACGCCCGCGTCGATCGTCAGCCCGCCGAGCGTCGCCGACTCGATCGCGGCGGTCACTCCGTCGGCGCCGGCGGCGGCGAGCGTCAGCGTGAGCGCCGCGGGCACGCCCGCCGCCACGCCCTCCGCGACGAGCCGGTCCCCGTCGACGCGCAGCGCCAGGTCCCAGCCGGTGCGCTCGCGCAGCAGGTCCTCGAGCGCCGCGGTCGGGACGGTGGCGGTGGCGCGCACGTGCTCGGCGCCGCGCGGCTCCCGTACGGCGACGCCCGTCGCGGCGATCCGCAGGTCCGTCACGTCGAGCCCCCGCAGCGTCGCCGAGGTGGCGCGCACGCGCACGTCGTCGAGCGTGCCACGGGCCAGCTGGGTGAGGAACGGGAAGCCCTCGACGGTGACGCGCACGGCGGTGGCGGACGTCTTCTGCCGCACCGCGTCCGCCGCCACGTCCTCCGCGACGCCCCGCGTCACGCGGTCCGCGAGCAGGGTGCCGCCGACGAGCAGCGCCACGGCGAGGACCAGGCCGACGACGCAGCCGGTGCGCCGACGGCGCCGGACGGAAGTGGTCTGCACGGCCCCGAGCCTACGAGGCCGTGCTGCGTGCGCGCGGGGAGTCCGGCACCAGGTCCCACGGGCCGGGCGAGCTCGTCGTCGGTCGGAGGCGGCGCGGTGCTCCTCCATCTCCGCGGGGATGCGCTCGCGGCCGTCTGGCTCCGAGACCCGTCACCGCTCCCGGCCCGCCCCGCGCGGCCCCGCCGTCCCGTCCGGTTGCGGGCACCGGCACCCCCGCCTTGACTCGGTGGGGCAGGGGCAGGGGCAGCGGAGCGACGGGAGCGGACACATGGGCATCGGGGACTTCGTGGACAGGGCCAAGCGGGCCGTGGCCGGGAACGAGGACAAGATCGCGGGCGCGCTCGACAAGGCGGCCGACGCGGTGAAGTCGCGGACGTCGGACTCGACCGACGCGAAGATCGACCGGGCGACCGGGAAGGCGCGGGAGCTGCTCGAGAAGCAGCGGCGCGACACCGGCGAGGAGCCTCCCCGGCACCACTCCGAGCGGCCCGACCCGCCGGCGCTCTGAGGCGGCCCGCGTGACGTCGCAGACCCCGGTGCTCCTGGTCCTCCACGGCGCGCGGGGCGACCTGGCGCGCCGGATGGTCTACCCCGGCCTCGCCGAGCTCGCGCAGCGCGGGCTGCTCCCCGAGCGGTGGCTGCTGCTCGGGACCGGCCGCCGCCCGACCGACGAGGTGGACCTGCCCGACCTGGTGCACCAGTCGCTCGCGGAGCACGGCGACGACGACCACGCCGGCCTGCTCGACGGGCACGTGCGGTACGCCACCACGTTCCACGGCGACGACCCGGGGGACCTGGTGGGGGCTGTCGACGACGCCCGCCGCGAGCTCACCGCCGACGGCGACGCCGCCGACGTGGTCGTCGTGCACTACCTCGCCGTCCCGCCGTCGTCGTTCGCCCCGATCACGCGGGCGCTGCGGCAGCACGGACTCGTCGACGGCGCGCGCGTGGTGTACGAGAAGCCCTACGGCACGTCTCCGGAGTCGTTCGCCGAGCTGGACTCCCTGGTGCACGAGGTGCTCGACGAGGACCAGGTGTTCCGGATCGACCACTTCCTCGGCAAGGAGGCGACGCAGAACCTGCACGTGCTGCGGTTCGCGAACGAGCTGTTCGGCGGGGTGTGGAGCCGCGAGCACGTCGCGGAGGTGCAGGTCGACGTGCCGGAGACGCTGGACGTCACGGATCGCGTGGACTTCTACGACTCGACGGGCGCTGCGCTCGACATGCTCGTGACGCACCTGTTCCAGGTCGCCGCGGAGGTCGCGATGGAGCCGCCCGCACGGATGGACGCCGCGCACCTGGCGACGGCACGCGAGCACGTGATCGGCTGCTTCCGGCCGCTCGACCCGGCCGAGGACGTCGTGCTCGGGCAGTTCGCGGGCTACCGGGACATCGAGGGCGTGGCGGAGGGCTCGCAGACCGACACGTTCGTGGCGGCGCGGCTGTGGGTCGACAACGACCGCTGGCGCGGGGTGCCGTTCCTGCTGCGCACGGGCAAGCGGATGGCGGTGTCGGCGCAGCGGGTCACGCTGGTGCTGCGCACCCCGGACGAGCTGTTCGGCGAACCCACGGGGCCGGGCCGCATCAGCCTGTCCCTGTCGGGCGACGGGGCGATCGACGTCACGACCACGGTGAAGCAGCCGGGCGCCGAGCTGCGCCTCGCCACCGGCACCGCGTCGCTGTTGCTGGACGACGTCTCGCCGGGCGAGCCGCTGCCGCCGTACGCGTCGCTGCTGCACGACGTCCTGGCGGGCGACCGCACGCTGTTCACGACGCCGCAGGGGCTGCGCTCGGCGTGGGAGGCGTTCGCGCCGCTGCTGGGCCCGGACCGGCCGGAGCCGGAGCCGTACGCCCCGGGCACGTGGGGGCCCGCCCGGGCCGACGCGCTGGCCGGCCCGGACGGGTGGGTCCTCACTCGTAGCTGACGGCGTCCAGCACCTTCATCCGGGCGGCGCGGGTCGCCGGCCACAGCGCGGCCAGCACCCCGACCACCACGGCCAGCGCGAGCATCCCCAGCAGGTTGCCCCACGGGATGACGAGCTCCGAGAGCCCGTCGCTCGCGTACACGGTCGGCAGCGCGGAGGCCAGGGCGACCCCCACGCCGAGCCCGACGACCGTCCCGAACACCGCCGTGAGCACCGACTCGACGGTCACCGTCCCGGCGAGCTGCAGCCGCCCGAGCCCGACCGCGCGGAGCAGGCCGATCTCCCGCGTCCGCTCGATGACCGACAGGGCGAGCGTGTTGACGATGCCGAGCACCGCGATCACGACCGACAGGCCGAGCAGCGCGTACAGGATGACCAGCACCTGGTTCACCTGGTCGGCGAGGGTCGACACGAACTCGTCCTGCGTCATCACCGAGACGACCACGTAGGGCGAGACGGCGGCGGCGACCGCGTCCTGCAGCTCGTCGACACCGACGCCGGGCGCCGCGTCGACGAGCACCGTGTCGATGCTCTGCTGCTCCGCCGGCACGAGGCCGTCGAGCACGGCGGTCGGCACGACCACCGGGGCCCCGATGACGTTGCTGGAGAACACGGCGCCGACGCGCACGTCGCGGTCGCCGGTGAGCCCCTGGACCGTGAGCGTGTCGCCCACCTGCCAGCCGTGCGTCTCGGCGTCGGACTCCTTGACGATCGCGCCGCCGTCCGCGAGCGCGGCGGAGACGTCCCCGTCCACGGTCTCGACATCGATGGCGCGGTCGAACAGGTCGGCTGCGAGGCCGGCGACGTACACGACGGCCTGGTCGTCGCCGCCCTGCTCCGCGACGGGCAGCGGGGCGAACGCGAACGGGTCGGCGGTCCCGACCTCAGGCAGCGCCCCGACGTCCGCGACCGCGCCCGCCGGCACCTCGCGCGTCGCCGACTGCAGCACCAGGTCGCCGTGGAGCTGCGACTCGACCACGCCGGCGACGGACTCCTGCGTCGACACCGCGATCACCGACACCCCGCCGACGAGCGCCATGCCGACCATGAGCGCGCCCGCGGTGTTGGCGGTGCGCCGCGGGTTGCGGACGACGTTCCCGCGGGCGAGCCGGCCCACGGGCCGCAGCAGGCGGACGAACGGCCAGGCCAGCGCACCGACGACCCAGCGGGCGAGGGACGGCGCGAGCATGAGCACCCCGAGGAGCACCGCGCCGGCACCGACCCCGAGCACGGTGCCCGCGGCCTCGGACTCCGGCCGCACCATGGCGGTGACGACCCCGGCCACGCCGAGCGCCGTGAGCACGGTGCCGATCACCGCGCGGACCCGCATGGAGCGCTCGGGCACCGTCACGTCGTCGCGCATCGCCTCCACGGGCGGCACGAGCGCCGCCCGTCGGGCCGGGACCGCCGCGGCCAGCACGCTGACCACCGTGCCGACCACCAGCGAGACGCCGATGGTGGCGCCGTCGACCGGGATCTCGCCCGCGAGGTCCATGCCGACCGCCTCGAGGCCGACCTTGAGCACCTGGACGAGCCCCAGACCGCCGGCGACGCCGACCGCGGACCCGAGCAGGCCGACGACGGCCGCCTGCACCAGGATCGACGCGAACACCTGCAGGGGCGAGGCGCCGACCGCCCGCAGCAGCGCGAACTCCCGCATGCGCTGGCGGACGGACATCGCGAACGTGTTGGAGATGATGAACGCGCCGACGAACAGCGCGATGCCGGCGAACACGAGCAGGAACGTCGTGACGAAGCCGAGCATCTCCCCGATCTCGGCCTTGTTCTCGTCGCGCAGCTCCTGGCCGGACACGGCCTCGAGCCCCGACGGGACGACCTGCGCCACCTCGGCCACGAGGTCCTCCGGCGTGGTGCCGTCCGCCGCGTAGACGGCGATGTCGTTGACGTTGCCGTCCGGGGCGAACAGCCCGTAGCCGGTGTCGGGGTCCACGACGACGATCGTCGCGCCGGCCATCGGGCCGCCGAGGTCGAACGACCCGACGATCGTCACGTCGGTGACCTGCCCGGCGATGACGGCGGTGGTCGTGTCGCCCACGTCGAAGCCCGAGGACTCCAGGGTGTTGGACTCCAGGGCGACCTCGCCGGCCCGCTCCGGCCCCCGCCCCTCGACCATGTCGATCGACGGGTCGTCGGTGACGTAGGGGAACGCGAAGCTCGGCGCCTGCGTGCTCTGCACCGCGGTGCCGTCCGCGCCGACCAGGACGATCGAGCCCTGGATCTCGGGGATGGCGTGCGCGACGCCGTCGAGGTCGGCGACCTGGGCCGCGAGGTCGCGGGGGACGCCCGCCCCGACGGACGACCCGTTCGTCACCGAGGCCCCCTCCGCCGGGGGCACGCGCACGTACACGTCGCCGGGGGCCGCCGCGTCGACGATGCCGTCGAAGGTGGAGGACATCATCTCGCGGAGCGAGAACGTCCCCGCGACGAAGGCCACGCCGAGCGCCACCGCGAGCAGCGACAGCAGGAACCGGACCAGGTGCGCGCGGATGCCCCGGAGCGCGACCCGGCCCATCAGCGCACCCCGTCGGCGACACCCGCGGCGACGGGGGACGGCCGCAGCGACGTGAGGGTCGCGAGGACGGTCTCCGGGGTCGGGTCGGTGAGCTCCCCGACGAGCCGGCCGTCCGCGAGGAACAGCACCCGGTGCGCGTAGGACGCGGCCGTCGGGTCGTGCGTCACCATGACGACGGACTGCCCCAGGCCGTCGACCGAGCGGCGCAGGAACCCGAGGACCTCGCCGGAGGACGTGGAGTCGAGGTTGCCGGTCGGCTCGTCCGCGAACACCACCGCCGGGCGGGACACCAGGGCGCGGGCGCACGCGACGCGCTGCTGCTGGCCGCCCGACAGCTCGGTGGGCTTGTGGTCCAGGCGGTCCGCGAGCCCGACGGCCTGCACGACCGCGTCGAGGTGCGCGCGATCGACCGGGCGGCGCGCGATGTCGAGCGGCAGGGTGATGTTCTCGAGGGCCGTGAGGGTCGGCACCAGGTTGAACGCCTGGAACACGAACCCGAGCCGGTCGCGGCGCAGGCGGGTGAGCTGTCGCTCGTTCATCGCGCTGACCTCGAGGCCGTCGACGACGACCGAGCCGGCGTTCGCGCGGTCCAGGCCGGCCATGCAGTGCATGAGGGTGGACTTGCCGGAGCCGGACGGCCCCATGATCGCCGTGAGCCCGCCCCGGGCGAAGTCCACGTCGACGCCCGCGAGGGCGTGCACGGCGGTGTCGCCCGATCCGTAGGTCTTCACCAGACCGCGTGCACTCGCGATCGGGGTGGCGTCGGTGGAAGTCATGGTCTCCAGTTCCTGTGCGTCGGATGTCAGCAGGACGATCGTGGCCCGGGTGGTGGTGCGGGGGGCATCCGGGACCACCCTGGTCCGCCCCTGACCGACCCCCGGGAGATCGGGGCCGCGACCCTGAGTGTGCAGGTCACGAGGGTGCGGGGACTGGGTCGGAGGGCCCGCGCCGCGTGCCGCGGTGGCCCGGCTCCGCGGGCGCGACCGCCCCGGATACAGTGTGGCGCACGTCACAGCTGGCGCCTAGGCTGGTGGGCGGGGTGCTCCGATGCCGTGGTCCCTGCTGTTCTGGTTGCTCGCGCCGTCGCTGGCGTTCGTCGTCGTGCTCGCGCTCGTGCCCGGCGGTGAGCCGTCCCCCCGGCGGCGGGCGGTGCAGGCGCGCCTGCGGGCGGGCGTCGCCGGTCAGCTCGACCGCGTCGCCGCGCGGGTCCGGCACGGGCGCTCCGTGCCCCCGCCCGACCCGTTCGACGCGCTGCACGTGCAGCTGAGGCTCGGGATCGTGACGCAGCACCTGCAGCAGCTGGAGGCCGATCCGCACGCCTGGGCGCGTGCGGAGCGGATCATCGCGAGCCAGCTCGCGTACGACGCGCTGCTGGCGGACGCGTGCCGCCTGGCGGGCGTCGAGGTGTTCCCGCGCGCGAAGGGCGACCCGTGGGAGCGGATGCGCGAGGAGGTCGAGCTCGCGGCGCGCGGCTGGACGTGGTGACCGACGACCCGTGCAGCAGGGCCGTGCACCCCCGGGCGCCACCCCGGGCTCCGACGGCGTCCCGGGCCGGCTCAGCCCGCGACGACCGTGAGCGTGCTCGACCCGTCGGGTCGGCGGCGCACCTCGATCCGCTCGGCCACCGCCTGCTTGAGGGTCTCCACGTGCGACACGACGCCGACGACCCGGCCGCCGGCACGCAGCCTGCCGAGCTCGGCGAGGACGGCGTCGAGCGTGTGCGGGTCGAGGGTGCCGAAGCCCTCGTCGATGAACAGGGTGCCGAGCTCGACCCCGCCGGCTTCCGCCATGACGACGTCGGCCATCCCCAGCGCGAGGCACAGCGACACGTAGAACGTCTCGCCACCGGACAGCGTCCGCGGGTCACGGGCCGACCCCGTGGTGTGGTCGAGCACCCGCATCGCGAGCCCGGTGCGCCGGCTGCGCACGTCCTCGCGCTCGTCCGACCGCTCGAGCTCGTAGCGCCCGTCGGACATCTCGCGGAGCCGCTCGTTGGCGGCGGCGACGACGTCCTCGAACCGGCGGACCAGCACGTACGTGGCGAGCGACAGCGCGGCGGCGTTGTCGGCGTCGGTGCCGCCCGCGAGGCGGGCCATCCGCAGCACGGGGCCGGCGTCGCGCTCGGCGGCCGACAGGCCCGAGACGCCCTCGACGACGTGCCGCGCCGCGTCGGCCGCGCGGCCGAGGCGGTCGCGGACCGAGCCGTGGGCGGCACCGGCGGCGTCGGCCGTCGCGGTGGCCTCGGCGAGGGCGGACTCGAGCTCCGCGAGCCGGATCGCGAGGGCGTCGGGCCCCTCGTCGCCGAGGTCGGCGAGCTCGGGGTCACGCAGTCCCTCCTCGACGAGGGCGACGGCCGTGCGGTGCGCCTCGACCGCCCGCTCGACGGCGGCCACGTCCCCCGACGCCGCGACGGCGGCGCGGGCCGCGTCCTCCGCGGTCGTGCCGGCGTCCTCCTCGGCCCCGGCCGCGAACCCGTGCTCGACGAGCAGCAGGCGCAGCTCCGCCTCGCGGTCCGCGGCGACCCGGCCGGCCTGGGCGTGCCGGGCCAGGGCGTCGCGCACGGCGTCCGCGGCGTCGACCCGTGCCTGCTCCGCGCCCTGCCGTGCGACGACCGTCGAGTGGCCGGCACGGGCCTCGGCGACCTCGGCGGCGTCCCGGTCGAGCTCCTCCTGCGCCCGCGTCAGCGCGTGCGCCGCCTCCGCCAGCTCGTCGGCGAGGCGGGACCGGCCCGCGCGCAGCTCCTCGGTGACACGGTCGTGGTCGGCCACGGCGTCCCGGAGCCGGTCGCGCGTCCCGGCGGCGGCGCGCGCCTCCGCGAGGAGGGTCCGGCGGTGCCCGACCTCGTCCTCCGCGTGCCGCTGCAGCGCCGCGACGTCCCGCACCGACCCACCCTGAGCGACCCCGTCCCGCGCGGCGTCGTCCCGCACGGCGCTGTCCTGCACGGCGCTCTCCGGCTCGGTGTCGTCCCGTCGGGAGGTCGTGGCGCCGACCCGCTCCCGCAGCGCCGCGCAGCGCTCGGTCAGCGCGACGACGGCCGCGTCGCGCTCCCGCACGTCCGCCTCCGCGGCCCGGCGGCGCTCCTCCGCGGCGGCGACGTCCTCCTCGCGCACGTGGTCCGCGCCGAGCGGCGCGGGTCGGGGGTGCTCCGCCGCGCCGCACACCGGGCACGGCTCGCCGTCCGTGAGCCCGGCGGCGAGCTCGCCGGCGAAGCCCTCGAGCCGGGCGGTCCGCAGGCGCGCCTCCTCCTGGACCGCGACCCCGGCCACGGCGGCGGCGCCCGCGCGCTGCCGGGTCGCCTCCGCGAGCTCCCCCTCGGCCGCGCGCAGGTCACGCACGGCGGCGAGCAGCGCCTCGGCGTCCGCGACGTCGCGGGCGCGCGCGGGCTCGGTCGCGGCGAGGCCGGTCGCGTCGTCGAGCTCGGCGAGCAGCGCCTGCCGCTCCGTCGGGCGGGCGGCGAGCACCTCGTCCGCGTCGGCGATGGCACGCGCCCGTGCCGTCTGGCGGTCGCGCAGGCGGTCGAGCTCCCGGCGGCGGGCGGGCAGCCCGTCCTCGAGCGCGACGACCCGCCGCAGGGTCGCGACGAGGGCGGCCCCGGCGTCACGCTCCGCGGCGAGGGAGTCCGGCAGCGTGGCGTCGGCCAGGGCGGCGTCGGTGTCCGCGGGCGCCAGCCCTCCCGGCGCGGCGTCGAGGGCGGCGCGCAGCTCCTTCTCGGCACCGGCGGACGCCGCCCGGGCCTCGTCGAGGCCGCGCAGCGCCGGGCGCACGACCGCCGCCCGGCGTGCCCGGTCGAGCCGCCGGAGGTCCGCCGCGTGCTGATCGGCCGCGGCGGCGAGCCGCTCGCGCTCGACCACCAGGGAGGTGCGGCGCCGGACGAGCCGCAGCCGCCGGCCGGCCTCGTCGGTGGCCGCCCGGACGGTCGCGGCCCGCCGCGCGGCGGCCCGGGCGGACTCCTCCGCGGCAGCGGCCTCGGCGCGGAGCACGCCCAGGCGCTCCTCCACCAGCGCGGCGACCGTGGACGGGTCCTCCGTGGCCGCGTCGCGCAGCTCGGCGACCCCGTCGTCGTCCGCGCCGGAGGCGCCGGCGAACCGGGCGGCGCACTCCTGGACCCGGCCGCGGGCCTCGGCGACGGCCCGGGACGCCTCCCGCCCGAGCTCCTGGAGGCGCTGCTGCAGCCGGTCGTAGACCTCGGTGCCGAAGATCCGCTGCAGGAGGCCGCGGCGCTGCTCGGGGTCGGCCCGCAGGAACGCCGCGAACTCACCCTGCGGCAGCACCATGGTCTGGACGAACTGCGCGCGGTCGAGCCCGACCACCCGCGTGAGCTCGGCCCCGGCCTCGTCCAGCCGGGTCGACAGGAGCTCGCCGTCCGCGTCGTCCGGCTCCCCCGAGGCCGGTACCGCGGTCAGCCGCCAGAGCTTGACCGTCGCCTGCTGGCGCACGGTGCCGGAGCCCCGGCGCTTCGGCCGGTCGTACGCGGGGGTGCGCCGCACGCGGTAGACGCCCGCCCCGGTCTCGAGGACCAGGTCGACGACCGTCTCGACGTCCTCCCCCGCGAACGCGGAGCGCAGCCGGTCCTCGCTCGCGGCCGCGGACGCGACCTTGCCGTACAGCGCGAACACCACGGCGTCGATGACGGTCGACTTGCCCGCGCCCGTGGGGCCCTCCAGCAGGAACAGCCCCCCGGCGGACAGGGCGGCGAAGTCGACCGTGTGCCGCCCGGCGAACGGTCCGACGGCCTGCAGCGTGAGGGTGTGCAGCCGCATCAGGCGCTCCGCTCCGCCGCGGCCGCGTCCTCGTAGGCGCGCCGCAGCACGGCCGCCTCGGCGCCCGTCGGCGGGGCGCCGGTCACGTGCGCCACGAACTCGGCGGCCACCTCGAGCGGGTCGCGGGCGGCGGTCACCTCACTCGTCCGTCCGGCCGTGGCGCGGGCGGGCGGGCGGTGCTGCACGACGAGCGCGTGCGGGAACCGGCCGCGCACGCGGGCGTAGAGGTCGGCCGGTCGGAGCTCGTCCGTGACCGTGACGCGCACCCAGTCGTCCACGTGCGGCTCGCCCGCCTCGCCGAGCAGCTCCGCCAGCGTGCCCGTGACGTCCGCGAGCCGGCGCGGCACCGGTGCCGGGACCAGGCGCACCTGGACCGGCCCCTCGGGCGTGAGGTCCACCAGCGCGGTCGACTTGGTGTGGCGCGCCTCCGAGAACGAGTACGCCAGCGGCGAGCCGGCGTACCGCAGCACCGTCCGGGCGGCTGCGTCCCCGACCCGCTGCGGGCCGTGCAGGTGCCCGAGCGCGACGTAGTCGACGCCGCCGAACACCGCCGTGGGCGCGTGGTCGACGCCCCCGACGCGGATGTCCCGCTCGGACTCGCTGGCGGCGCCCCCGACGACGAAGGCGTGCGCCAGCACCACCGAGCGCGGCGTCGGGCGGCCCGCGGCCAGGGCGTCGGCGGTCCGCGCGGCCAGGTCGGCGCGCACGCGGTCCATCGCGGCGCCGAGCACCGCAGCGTGCGACCGCGGGAGCGGCTCCTCCCCGGGCGCGAGCGTGTGGCGGGCGGCGTCGGGGTCGAGGTACGGCAGGCCGTACACGAGCACGTCGCCGTCCGGGGACGGCAGCACGACGGGCCGCCCGACCTGGTCGGCGCGCGCCACCACGCGGACGCGATCGGTCAGCAGGTCGGACCCGAAGCCCAGGCGGACGGCGGAGTCGTGGTTGCCCGGGGTCAGCACGACGACCGCGTGCTCGGCGAGCCGCGCGAGCGCCGCGGAGAGCTGGGCGACCGACTCGACCGGGGGGATCGCGCGGTCGTACACGTCACCCGCCACGAGCACGGCGTCGACCTGCTCGTCCCGGACCACCTCGACCAGGTGGTCGAGGAACACCTGCTGGTGCGCCGTCAGGTCGACCCCGTGCAGGGTCCGCCCGAGGTGCCAGTCGGAGGTGTGGAGCAGGCGCATGCGTCGAACGTAGCCGCGGGCACCCACACCGGTCGCCACCCACCCCGTCCCCTGTGGAGGGACGGCGTGGCGGGGGGATGTGGAGGAGTCGCCGCCCTCCACGTCAGGCGACGGCGGGCTGGTCCTCGATCTCGAGCTCACCCGACATCCCGAGCAGCTCCAGCTTCTCCAGCACCTCGCGCCCCGGGTCGCGCAGCGTGAGCCGCTGACCCGTCTCGGAGGCGGCCAGGTGGAGCTGCAGCACGAACGCCAGACCGGACGAGTCGATGAACGTCACCCCGGAGGCGTCGACGACGATGGGAGCGGTGCTCGCCAGCGCCTGCGCCATCGACGCGCTGGCCTCCGCGCGCAGGGCGCCGTCGACCTCTCCCCACAGCCGGACCACCGTGCGCCCGTGCGCGGTGGTCACCCCGATGCCGCCCATGGGGCCGGTGGGATCCTCGGTCAGGTCCATCTGTCCTCGTCTTCTCGTCGTCGGGGCCGCGGAGATCATTCACCGGTGCAGCCGGTCGCGCACCCGCTGGCGCCCGCCCCGGCCTCCTCGTCGGGCCTCGTCCAGGGGAACGCGCGCACCGGCCCGGAAAGTTCCCCTCCGCAGGGGAGGGTTTGACCCGGGCTTGACCCGGGCCCTCGGGCACCGCTCAGCCGCGGTCCTCCGGCGCGGGATCCGTGACGTCCGCCACGGTCGCGCCGAGCACCCGCACGAGGTCGTCGCCGGCGAGCGTCGCGCCCACGCCGTGGCCCCCGCCGCCGATCGAGACCGTGCGGCCGGCCACCCGCGCGTCCGCGACCACGGGCCACGCCCGCAGGGACCCGAACGGCGTGATCGTGCCGCGCTCGTACCCGGTCACGTCGCGGGCGGTCGCCGCGTCCGGCATCGACATCCGGCTGGTGCCGAGCAGCGACCGGAGCTTCGGCCAGGAGATCGACCGGTCGCCGGGCACGAGGACGAACAGGAAGTCGTCGTCGCCGCGGCGGACGACGAGCGTCTTGACGATCGCCGCCGGCTCGACGCCGCGCGCCGCGGCCGCCTCGGCCAGCGACCCGACACGCCCGTGCCGCACGAGCGTGTGCGGGATGCCGGCATCGGCGAGCGCCTGCGCCGCGCGGCGCTCGCCCTCCGTCACGGGGGCCGCCGCGGCCGCGCCGTCGCCGGCCGGGGAGTCGCTCTGCGTCATGCCCGCCACCCTACGAGCGCCCTCCGACACGAGCCCGCCGTCCTCGACGCGCGCGGTCGTCCCGTGCCACGTGCGGCGCAGCCACCGGTCGTGCGACGCCACGACCACCGCCCCCGGGGCGCACCGCAGCGCCTCGGCCAGCTCGTCCGCGAGCGCCAGGGAGATGTGGTTGGTCGGCTCGTCGAGCAGCAGCACGTCGGGTGCCTGCGCGACGAGCAGCGCGAGGACGACCCGCCGCCGCTGGCCCACGGACAGCTCGCGCAAGGGCCGGTCCGCGTCCCGGGGCGCCACCAGCCCGAGCTCGACGAGCGGCACCGCGCCGGCGACGCCGCCCGTCACCAGGCCGTACACCTCCCGGGGCGTGCGCGGGTCGTCCGCGAGGCCCACGTCCTGCTCGAGCAGCGCCACCCGAGCCCCCCGGGCGCGGTGCACCGAGCCCCGCGCCGGCACCAGGTCGCCCGCGAGCAGGTGCAGCAGCGTCGACTTGCCGGAGCCGTTCGGACCGGTGACGAGCAGCGCGGTGTCCCGGTGCACGTCGAGCGCCGGGACGGACAGCCGACCGGGCACCTGCGCGCCCCGCACCGCCAGCACCGTCCCGTCCTGACGGGCCGCAGCCGTGAGCGTCCCCCGGAACGCGAGCCCGCGCGGCGGTCGTCGCACCGGCGCCGCCTCGATCTCGTCCAGCCGGCGGCGCGCGTCCCGCACCCGGCGCGACACCTGGTGCGCGACCCGGTCCCCGTAGCGCCCGTAGGCCATCTTGTTCCGGTCCGCCATCGCGCGGCCGGGCGCGACCGCGCGGGCCGACCCGTCGCCGGCGAGGGACGCGCGCAGCGCCGCGACCTCCTCGCGCTCGGCCTCCCAGCGCTCCTGCCACTGCCGGCGGGCCACCCGCTGCGCCTCCCGGTAGTCCGAGAACCGCCCGCCGACGACCCGCGGACCCCCGGGCACCGGGTCGAGGTCGAGCACCTCGGTGCCCACCTCGTCGAGGAACACCCGGTCGTGGCTCGCGAGCACCACGGCGCCGGGCAGCTCCACCAGGGCCGCCGCGAGGAACTCGGCCGCCGCGTCGTCCAGGTGGTTCGTCGGCTCGTCCAGCAGCACGGCGCCCGGGCGTCGGACCAGCACCGCCGCGAGCGCCAGCCGGCTCCGCTCGCCGCCGGACAAGGTGCCGCTGGGCCGGTCCGGGTCGACACCGCCGAGCCCGAGGCCCGCGAGCACGCGCTGGGCCCGGGCGTCGGCGTCCCAGACGTCGGCGGCCTGCGCCCGGGCGAGGGCCAGGTCGTACGCCGTCTCCGCCGCCGGTCCGGCACCGGGGTCGGCGAGCGCCGCCGCCGTCCGCTCCAGGTCGGCCGCGAGCGCGCGCACCACCGCGAGCGCGTCCTCGAGCACGTCGTGGACGGTCGCCCCCGGCCCGAACGGCGGCTCCTGGTGCAGGTACGCCAGGTCAGCGGGCCGTGAGACGGTGCCGCCGTCAGGGCGGTCCACGCCGGCGAGCAGCCGCAGCAGGGTGGACTTGCCGGCGCCGTTCTCGCCGACGACGGCCAGACGGTGGCCGGGGTCCACGGAGAGGCTCACGTCCGTGAGGACGCGGCGGTCGCCGAGCACGCGGGAGACGCCGACGGCACGCAGCACGGGCGTGCGGGACGACGCGGGAGACGCGGGAACAGGGCTGCCGGGTACCGGCACGGGATCACCACCAGCGGCGCGGCCGCGCGGACGGGCGCGGGCCGACGCGAGTCGAGGGACGGGACTCGGGGCCGCTCAGATCCACATGGCGACGACGGTAGGCGCGCCGGCACGAGGCGTCGAGGCCTTTTGCGGCCCCGCGCCCGCCGATCGCCCTGCGCGAATCGGATCGCGCCCGGCCGCCGCGAGCGGTGACAATGGTGCGCCGTGACTGACGCCGACCCCGCCTCCCCCGCACCCGCCCCCCGGCGGCGCGGTCGGCGACCCGGGCGGGGACGCGGCGGGAGCCGCCCGGCAGCCGGGGCACCCGCAGCGGCCGGCGCGCCCGGGGGCCCCGACCAGGGGCAGCCGACGGGCGGGCCCCGCGGCGCCGGCGCGCACGGGCGCCGGGGCGGTGCGGGCCGCGGACGCCGCCTCGCCGCCCTGGCCGACGCCCGCCGCGCGGCCGTCCTGCCGCCGGTCACCTACCCGGAGCAGCTCCCCGTCTCGGCCCGCCGCGCGGAGATCGCCGCCGCGATCCGGGACCACCAGGTCGTCATCGTCGCGGGCGAGACCGGATCCGGGAAGACCACGCAGCTCCCGAAGATCGCGCTGGAGCTCGGGCGCGGCCGGGACGGGCAGATCGGGCACACGCAGCCCCGGCGGATCGCCGCCCGCACGGTCGCGGAGCGCATCGCCGACGAGCTGGGGACGACCATCGGCGAGCTGGTCGGCTACCAGGTGCGGTTCACCGACGAGTCGTCGGACCGGACGCTCGTCAAGGTGATGACGGACGGCATCCTGCTCGCGCAGATCCAGCGGGACCCGGAGCTGCGCCAGTACGACACGCTCATCATCGACGAGGCGCACGAGCGCTCGTTGAACATCGACTTCGTCCTCGGGTACCTCGCGCAGCTGCTGCCGCGACGCCCGGACCTCAAGGTGGTCATCACCTCCGCGACCATCGACTCGGCGCGGTTCGCGGCCCACTTCGCCGGACCGGCGACGCCGGAGCACCCCGAGGGCGCACCCGCTCCGGTCGTCGAGGTCACCGGGCGCACCTACCCCGTGGAGGTCCGGTACCGGCCGCTGTCCCCCGACCGGCCCACCGACGACCCGGACGACGCCCCGGCCCGGCGTACCGCGCCGGCGGCGAAGGACGCCGCCAGGGACGAGGACCGCGACCTCATGACGGCGATCTGCGAGGCCGTCGACGAGCTCGCCGCCGAGGGGCCCGGCGACGTGCTGGTGTTCCTGTCCGGCGAGCGGGAGATCCGCGACGCCGAGGAGGCGCTGCGGGGGCACCTGGGCCCACGGGTGCAGGACGCGCGGCGCCCCGACGCGGTCGAGCTGCTGCCGCTGTACGGCCGGCTGTCCGCCGCCGAGCAGCACCGCGTGTTCCAGGCGCACGGCACCCGCCGCGTCGTGCTCGCCACCAACGTCGCCGAGACGTCGTTGACGGTGCCCGGCATCCGCTACGTCGTCGACCCGGGGACCGCCCGCATCTCGCGGTACTCCAAGGCCACGAAGGTGCAGCGGCTGCCGATCGAGCCGATCTCGCAGGCGTCCGCGAACCAGCGGTCCGGGCGCTGCGGGCGCGTCGCCGACGGCATCGCGATCCGGCTGTACTCCGAGGAGGACTACGCCTCCCGCCCGCGGTTCACCGAGCCGGAGATCCTGCGGACGTCCCTGGCGTCCGTGATCCTCCAGATGATCGCGGTCGGCGTCGCCGCGGGGCCGGACGACGTGGCGTCGTTCCCGTTCGTCGACCCGCCGGACGTGCGGGCCGTCCGCGACGGCGTGCAGCTGCTCACCGAGCTCGGCGCGCTCGAGGCCGGGCCGTCGGGCACCCGCCTCACGGACACCGGGCGGGCGCTCGCCCAGCTCCCGATGGACCCGCGGCTGGCGCGGATGATCGTCGAGGGCGGCCGCCGGGGTGTCGCGCGCGAGGTGATGGTCGTGGCCGCCGCGCTGTCGATCCAGGACCCGCGCGAGCGCCCCGTCGAGCAGCGCGCCCAGGCCGACCAGGCGCACGCCCGCTTCGCCGACCCGACCTCGGACTTCCTCACCTACCTCAATCTGTGGCAGTACGTCCGCGACGCGCAGCGCGACCTGTCGGGCTCGGCGTTCCGGCGGCTGTGCCGGTCGGAGTACCTCAACTGGCTGCGGCTGCGCGAGTGGCAGGACGTGGTGACGCAGCTCAAGGAGCTCGCGAAGCCGCTCGGCATCACCGTGAACCCCCCGCGCCGCACCGACCGCGACCTGTCCGCCGGCTCGGCCGACCACGAGGACCCGGCGACGGCCGCGCGCGGCTCGCTGCGGCTCGAGTGGGACGCGGACCGCATCCACGTGGCGCTGCTGTCGGGCCTGCTGTCGCAGATCGGGATGCAGGAGGCGTCCGACCTGTCGGGCGGCGCCCCGCAGCGCGGCCGGGGCCGGGACGGCGGGCGCGCACCCGACCGGCGCGGGCGCAACGAGTACCTCGGCGCGCGGGGTGCGCGGTTCGCGATCTTCCCGGGCTCGGCGCTCGCCAAGAAGCCGCCGGCGTGGGTGATGGCCGGCGAGCTCGTCGAGACCTCCCGGCTGTGGGGGCGGGACGCCGCGCGGATCCAGCCCGAGTGGGCCGAGGAGCTCGCCGGGCACCTGGTGAAGCGGTCGTACTCGGAGCCGTCGTGGTCCTCCAAGCAGGGCGCCGCCATGGCCCTGGAGCGCGTCATGCTCTACGGCGTCCCGATCGTCACGGGTCGGCGGGTGCTGTTCGGGAAGGTGGACGCCGAGCACGCGCGCGAGCTGTTCATCCGGCACGCCCTCGTCGAGGGCGACTGGACGACGCACCACGCGTTCTTCGCGGAGAACCGCCGCCTGCTCGACGAGGCGGAGGACCTGGAGGCGCGGTCCCGGCGGCGCGGGCTCGTGGTGGACGACGACGCGCTGTTCGACTTCTACGACGAGCGGATCCCCGACGACGTGGTGTCCGCGCGCCACTTCGACCAGTGGTGGAAGGGCGCCCGCCGGCAGGACCCCGACCTGCTGACGTTCACGCGCGAGCTGCTGGTCACCGAGGACGCCGCCGACGCCGGCATCGAGGGGGCGTTCCCGTCGACGTGGCCGCAGGGCGACCTGGAGCTGCCGCTGACCTACCAGTTCCAGCCGGGCACCGACGCGGACGGCGTGACCGTCCACGTGCCGCTCGTGGCCCTCGCGCGCGTGCAGCCCGACGGGTTCGACTGGATGGTGCCCGGCCTGCGCGAGGAGCTCGTGACCGCCACGATCCGCGCGCTGCCCAAGCCGGTGCGCGTCCAGCTGGTCCCCGCACCGGACGTGGCGCGGGACGTCGTCGCGTGGTTCGACGCGCACACCGCGTCCTGGGCGGACACGGTCCGCGCCGGGGACGCCGCGCCGTCGTTCCGCGCGACGTTCCGGCAGGCCGTCCGGGCGCTGCGGGACGTCGAGGTGCCCGAGGACGCCGTCGACGAGGACCGGCTGCCGCCGCACCTGCGCATGACGTTCCGCGTGGTCGACGACCGGGGGCGGGTCGTCGACGAGGGCAAGGACCTCGCGGTGCTGCAGCGCCGGCTCGCGGCCCGGACGCAGGACGCCGTCAGCACGGCGGTGCGGTCGGCGGTGCGCGACGCGATGGCCGACGCGGCACGCGGCGACGGCGACCGGGGCCGTGGGGAGCGGACGGCGCCCCGGCCGGCCGCACCCGTACCCGGCGCCGCCCCCGCCGGACGCCCCGCCCCCGCCGCGCTGCCCGGGTTCGACGCCGGGGACCTGTCCACCTGGCCCGACGGCCTGCCCGGCGGCGAGCTGCCCGAGCGCGTCGAGACCACCGACCCCAGCGGCCTCACCGTCCGCGGCTACCCGGCGCTCGTCGAGCACGGCCGCGGCCCGGCGGCCACCGTCCGCGTCGAGGTGCTCGCCGACGCCGGCGAGCAGGCGCTGCGGCACCGCGCCGGGCTGCGCCGCCTGCTGCTGCGCGACGTCGGCCTCGCGACCGCCCGGATCACCAGCCGGTGGACCGGCGCGCAGGCGCTCGCGCTCGCCGCCAGCCCGTACCCGAGCACCGAGGCCCTCGTCTCCGACGTGCAGCTCGCGGCGGTCGACCGCCTGCTCACCGAGCACCTCGCCGGCCGGCCCGCGACGTCCGTCCGCACCGCGGCGGCGTACGCCGAGGCCCGCGCGGTCGTCCGGGACCGTCTGGAGGACGCCACCCACCGCGTCGTCGGGGACGTCGTCGCCGTGCTCGGCGCGGCACGGGACCTCGACGCGGCGGTCCGGGGCACCCGGTCGCTCGCCCTGCTCGGCACGGTCCGGGACGTGCAGGCCCAGGCCGAGGCGCTCGTGCACGACGGGTTCGTCGCCGAGACCGGCGCCGACCGGCTGCCGCACCTCACCCGCTACCTGCGCGCCGCCGCCCACCGGCTCGACAAGGCGGGCGCCAACCCCGCGCGCGACGAGCAGCTCGCCTGGCAGGTGCGCGACCTCGAGCAGCTGCTCGGCCAGACCCGCGCCCGCGTGACCTCCCGGACCCCGGTGCCCGCAGCCCTCGCGGCGCTGGACGACGCCCGGTGGCTGGTCGAGGAGCTGCGGGTCAGCCTGTTCGCGCAGCAGCTCGGCACGCCGGTGCCGGTGAGCGAGAAGCGGATCCGGAAGGCCCTCGCGGCGCTGGGCTGAGCCTGTCGAACGCACTCCGTGTGGGAGGACCACCACCCGACGGGAGGCCGCTCAGGCCCTCCTGGCGTCGGGCAGCGTCGACCACATCGAGTACGGCAAGTACGTCACGGGTGTCCGCCAGCGACCCCTGGCCGTGAAGGGCGCGACTCCTGGCGCGGCACCGACACTCGTCCGCTCACGGGAGCCGTCGACGCGGCCGTCGTCGTCAGCAACGACTCCGACCTCCGGTTCCCGGTGCAGCTGGCTCGATCGCGCGTACCCGTCGGCTTGGTGAATCCTCGCGGCGGGCGCGTCGCCGGCGACCTCCGGGGGCACCCCGACGACGGCGTGGGCCGGCACTGGTGGCGCGGTGTCGGTGCTGCGGACTTCACGGACCATCAGCTGCCGGAGAGCGCCGGCGTGCCGGGCATGGCCTCCTCGCTGGTGCGACGAGGCCATGCCCGCCCGTCCGGCGCCCGCGTCAGCCCTCGTGCGACGCCCGCGTGTAGTCCTGGTCCTTCGTCTCCCGCGTGAGGAGCAGCGCCACGAGCGTCAGCACCGCGGCGCCCGACAGGTACAGGCCGACCAGCCACGTGCCGCCGTCCGCCAGGCCCCACAGGGCGAGCGCGACGATCGGCGCGAGCGCGGCGCCGAGGATCGACGACACGTTGTAGGCCACCGCGGAGCCCGTGTACCGGACGTTCGTGGGGAACAGCTCGGGCAGCAGCGCGCCCATCGGCCCGAACGTCGCGCCCATCAGGGTGAAGCCGAGGACGAGGAACGCCTGCACGAGCGCCCCGGTGAAGACCTGGTCCTCGCGCAGCGGCAGGAACAACGCGAACGTCATCCCGAACGCGATGATCCCGGAGGTCACCCAGATCAACAGCCGCCGGCGTCCGATCCGGTCGGCGAGCGGCCCGGAGAGCAGCGTGAAGAGGCCGAAGAACACGACTCCCAGGATCTGCATGAGCACGAAGTGCACGTACGGGATGCCCAGGCCGCCGGGCTCGCCGTCCTCCGGGGCGACGGCGCGGGTGCCGTAGGTCAGCGTGAAGTTCGTCATCAGGTAGAACAGCACGTAGGTCGCCAGCATGATGAACGTGCCGAGCAGGGTCTCGCGCCAGTGGAACCGCAGCGTCGTGCCGAGGGGCAGCTTGGTGAGCCGGCCCTTCTTCTCGGCGGTCGTGAACGCCTCGGACTCCACCAGGCGCAGCCGCACCCACAGGCCGATGACGACCATGACGGCCGAGAACAGGAACGGGATCCGCCAGCCCCAGGCCATGAACGCCTCGGACCCCTCGCCCAGCAGGCCGTTGATCGCGAGGAACAGGCCGTTCGCGATGATGAAGCCGAGCGGCGCCCCGAGCTGCGGGAACGTCCCGTACCAGGCGCGCTTGCCGGCGGGCGCGTTCTCGGTGGCCACCAGGGCGGCGCCGGACCACTCGCCGCCGAGCGCGAAGCCCTGGGCGAGCCGCAGCACCAGCAGCGCGACGGTGGCGCCGATGCCGATGTGGCCGAACGTGGGGAGCACGCCGATGAGGAAGGTCGCGATGCCCATCGTCAGCAGCGAGTAGACCAGCGTGGTCTTGCGCCCGCGGCGGTCCCCGAGGTGGCCGAAGAACACGGCGCCGACCGGGCGGGCGACCATCGCGGCGCCGAACACCGCGAACGACGCGAGCAGCGCGGTGGTGTCGTTGCCGGTCGGGAAGAACAGCTTCGGGAACACGAGGACCGCGGCCGTCGCGTAGACGTAGAAGTCGTAGAACTCGATCGTGGTGCCCACGAGGCTCGCCGCGATGACGCGGGAGGGCGAGTTGAGCGGCCGGGACGCGCCCGGCGGCGTGCTGGTGGCGGCGGTGGTGGCAGACATGCGGTGACGACTCCTCGACGGTCCGGGTGGCGCGGACCACCGGCGGTCGTCGGGGCGCTCCGGGGTCGGCTCGCGGGACGGTCGGTGCTCCAGCGCCCGAGCGACCTTACGCCGTCTCACTTGTCAGACAAGCCGTGTCCACATCGTGGTGGGAGGTCGTCCGACCGTCCACAGGCCGCGCGGAGGTGCGGGCTGGGGACCACCACCGCGGGGTGTCGGGCCGTTGCGGCAGAGTGGCGGCATGACGAGCAGCGACGCCACCGACGACCCCGCCACGACGACCACCGGCCCGGTCGGCCGCCGCTGCTTCGGCGACGGCGACCCCCTGTACGAGCGCTACCACGACGAGGAGTGGGGCGTCCCCGTGCACGGCGAGCGCGAGCTGTTCGAGCGGATGACGCTCGAGGCGTTCCAGTCGGGCCTGTCGTGGATCACGATCCTGCGACGACGCGAGGGGTTCCGGGAGGCGTTCGCGGGGTTCGACCCGGCCGTCGTCGCGGGCTACGACGAGCACGACGTCGAGCGGCTCATGACCGACACCGGCATCATCCGGAACCGCGCGAAGATCACCGCGGCCGTCGCCAACGCCCAGGCGCTGCTGGACCTGCACGACCGCGGGCTGGGCCTCGACGAGCTGTTCTGGTCCGCGGCTCCGCTCGCCGGCACCCGGCCCCGCCCGCGCACGTTCGCCGACGTGCCGGCGTCCACCGCGGAGTCCGCGGCGCTGGCCAAGGAGCTCAAGCGGCAGGGGTTCCGGTTCATCGGGCCGACGACGGCGTACGCCGCGATGCAGGCGTGCGGGATCGTCGACGACCACCTGGCCGACTGCCCCGTCGCGCTCGCCCGCACCGTGGGGTGAGGACGTGTCCCGGGGCGCCGACGGTGGGACCTGGTCGCCGGGACCGGAGGCCGCGCCGCGCGCCGGGGAGGAGCTCCGGACCCGGCTCGGCGCCGAGCAGCGCCTCGGCGCCGAGCTGCGGCACGCCCGGGGCCTCAGCCAGTCCGCCCTCGCGGAGCGCGCCTCGGTCCAGCAGGCCGACGTCAGCCGCATCGAGCGCGGCCTCGGCAACCCGACGCGCGACACGCTCGTCCGTCTCGCGGACGCCCTCGGGGCGCGCCTCACCCTGGAGCCCCGAGCCGACACCGCGGAGTGAGGACGCGCCGCCTCAGCCCTCCCCGAACTCCCGCACCGGGAGCCCGTCCACCGCCACGTCGACGCCGAACACCGCCCCCGCGAGCGGGTCGCCGTCCGCGTGAGCGGTCGTCACGTACGCCCGCCCCGTGCCCGGCGCCCCGAAGCCGAGGCACGTCACCCGCGCCGTCGGCACCCGCACCGCCCCGCGGGGCGTGCCGTCCGGCCCGAACCGCAGCACCGCGCCCCCGCCGTACAGCGCCACCCACAGGCACCCGTCCGCGTCGACGGTGGTGCCGTCCGGCATCGGGCCGTCCGACGCGAACGCCAGGAACGGCTCCCACGCGCCGACCGTGCCCGCCGCCACGTCGAACGGGGCCCGGTAGACCGTCCGGGTCGCCGAGTCCGTGAGGTACAGCGTCGAGCCGTCGGGGCTCCACGCGACGCCGTTGCCGCACCCGACGCCGGTGACGACCGCGGTGACGTCGAGCGCCCCGTCGGCGACCGCCGCGACGCGGTAGACCGTCCCCTCGCCCGTGGAGCCGTCGCGCGGCATCGTGGCGACCCACAGCCGCCCCGCGCCGTCGCAGGCACCGTCGTTGAACCGGTAGTCCCCCGGCATGGTCCCCGGCCGGGTGAGCGGGCCGAGCGTCGTCCCGTCGTGCACGCCGATCCCGTCGGCCGTCGCGAGCAGGAGCCCGCCCCCGGTCGGCCACGCGAGCGAGACCTGCGACGGCACGCTGACCACCTCGTCGCGCGCGTGGTCGCCGCCGGCCCAGCGGTGCACGCTGCGCGCGTCGATGTCGACCCAGACCAGGGAGCCGTCACGCGCGTCCAGCAGGGGGCGCTCGCCGAGCCGGGCGCGGACCTCGCCGAGCACCACCGCCTCCGGCGCGTCCGGCGGGACCAGCTCCGCGGCGTCGATCCGGCGGTCGGGCAGGGGCACGGTGCGCAGGTCGGTCACCTCACGCAGCCTCGCACGACGCGGGAGCCCCCGCGCGTCCCGCGGACCCTGCCGCCGCCGCGCGCCTCACGCCACCCGGTCCGTCAGCGTCCGGGTGCGCAGCAGGTCGAACAGCCGGTCCACCTCGTCGCGGGTCTCGGGGTCGAGCACGAACCCGTGCGGCGCCCGCGCGTCGGTGCGCTCGAGCACGCCCTGCCGCACCAGGAGGTGCTTCTCGACCGCCACGAACACGTCGATGGAGGTCTGCAGCGCGACGAGGGCGGACAGCGGCCCGCTGATCTCGTACGCGGCGTCCCAGCGGCCCGCCTCGACGAGCTCCCAGAGCCGGACGATCGCCCACGTCACCTCGGACCCCGGCATGGTGCCGACGATCCCGCGGCGGTAGGAGTCGACCAGGGCGGCGCCGCCGGTGCCCTCGAACACCCGCGCCTGCCCGCCGGTCGCCTCCCGCAGCAGGGTCAGCCGCTGCCCGATCGGCGCCGCCTCGGGCTTGAAGTACACGCGGTCGCCGTACCGGTCGAGCAGCCGCATCTGCAGCTCGATCGACAGGGACCGGCCCACGTACCCGGACGCGTCCTGCACCACGACGCCCAGCCCGGTGGCCTCGACGATCGCCGAGTAGTAGCCGAACAGCGCGTCGTCGCCGAGCTGCACGGTGATCGGCGGGATGGCCATGACGGCGTCGGCGCCGACCGACTCGGCGTGCCGCGCGGCGGCCACCGCGCCGAACGTCGACTCGGCGCCGCAGCTCACCACGGAGAGCGCCCCGCGGGCGCGCGCCTGCTCGGCCACGACCTCGGCGAGCCGCGCGCACTCGGTGGACGTCATGCGCAGGATCTCGCTGACCATCCCGGTGGTGACGCCGTGGGCGCCCTGGTCGATCACCCAGTCGACCTCGCGGCGCAGCGCGGCATCGTCGACGGTCCCGTCGGCGGCGAACGGTGTCTGGACGACCGGCAGGACGCCGGCCAGGGGCCGCGGTGCGGACATCGGGTCTCCTCGGTGAGTGGGTCGTGCGGTCGGGTGGGGGTCGCGGGGCGCGGTCACGAGCGGCCCACGACGGGTTCGACGAAGGTGCGGTGCGCCGGGGTCGGCGCGGTCAGGAAGTCGAGGTCGGCGCCCCGGTCGGCCTGGAGCACGTGGTCGGCGTACAGCCGCGGCCAGCCGCGCAGGTGCGTCGCGCCGGCCCGCGGCGTCGCACCGGAGCGGGCGGCCCGGCGGCGGTCCAGCTCGGCGTCGGGGACGAGCAGGTCGAGCCGGCGCGCCGGGACGTCGAGCCGCACGGGGTCGCCGTCCTCGACCAGCCCGAGGGGACCGCCCACGGCGGCCTCGGGGGCGACGTGCAGCACGACGGTGCCGAACGACGTGCCGCTCATCCGCCCGTCGCTGACGCGGACCATGTCGCGCACCCCCCGCTCGACGAGCCGCTGCGGGATCGGCGCCATGCCCCACTCCGGCATGCCGGGCACGCCGACGGGGCCGCACCCGCGCACGACGAGGACGTCGCCGGGGTCGACCTCGAGCGCGGGGTCGTCCAGCCGCGTGCGCATGTCGTCGTACGAGTCGAAGACGACCGCGCGGCCCGTGTGGGCGAGCAGCTCCGGGCTCGCCGCGGCGACCTTGATGACGGCCCCGGACGGCGCGAGGGACCCGGAGACGGCGGCGAGCGTCGGCGCGGGCAGGACGGGGTCGTCGGGCGTGCGCACCAGCGAGCCCGGGGCGCCCGGCTCCGGGTACGCCGGCAGCACGTCCCGCCACGGCCGCCCGTCGCCGGCCGCGGCGTCGAGGTCCACGAGCCCGCCCGCCGCGAGCGCGGCCAGCACCGTCGGCAGCCCGCCGTCCGCGCGCAGGCGGTGCACCAGGCCGGACCCGCAGGGCTCGACGTCGGCGAGCAGCGGGACGTCCCGCCACAGCGCGTCGAACCGGGCGAGCGAGGCGTCGAGCCCGAGCCGCCCGGCCACGGCCGCGAGGTGGATCACCGCGTTCGTCGACCCGCCCACCGCCGCGAGCACGCGCGCGGCGGTGTCGAGCGCCGCCTGCGTCAGGCGGGCGGAGGGGCGCTCCTGCGCGCGGACCATCGCGACCACCCGCTCGCCGGTGGCGCGCGCCGCGGCCTCGATGGCGGGACCGACGGCGTCCAGCAGGGCGGTGCCGGGCAGGGCCATGCCCATCGCCTCGGTCAGCATCGCGAGCGTGGACGCGGTGCCCATGACGTTGCACGCGCCCGGCCCGGCGCACGCGAGGCACTGCTCCAGCCCGCGCCAGCCGGCGTCGTCCAGCACGCCCGCGCGCCGGTCGTCGAGCGCCCGCCACAGGTCGGTGCCCGCGCCGAGCGGCCGGCCGCGGAACTCGGGCGCCGACCGGGCGCCGCCGAGCAGCAGCAGGGCCGGGACGTCGGCGCTGGCGGCGGCCATGAGGGCGGCGGGGACGGTCTTGTCGCAGTTCGCCAGGTGCACCACGCCGTCCAGCGGGTAGGCCCGGACGGTCTCCTCGAGCTCCATCGCGACGAGGTTGCGGTAGAGCATCGCGGACGGCTTCATGAGGTCCTCGCCCAGCGACATCACCGGGAACCGCACCGGCACACCGCCCGCGGCACGGACACCGGCCGCCACGTGCTCGGCGAGCGCGGTGAACCCGGCGTTGCAGGGGTTGAGGTCCGACGCCGTGTCCGCGATGCCGATGACCGGACGTCCGGCGTCCTCGGGCCCGAGCCGCAGGGCGACGCGGTGCAGCACCGCCACCTCGTCGTCCCCGGCGAACCAGCCGGCGCTGCGCAGCGTCACGCGCCCACCCCCGACCGGCGCGCGCCCGGCTCCTCCGGGTCGGCACCCAGCGCCGCGGTCCAGCCGCCGTCGATCGCGACCGTCTGGCCCGAGACGTACGACGCGTCGTCGGAGAGCAGGAACGCGACGACCGCCGCGACCTCCTCCGGCTCGGCGATGCGCAGCGCGGGGGACCGCCGGGCGAGGAACTCCCGCGCGGCGGCCGGGTCGGGGGCGCTGTCGAACGACGCCTCCAGGGCGGGCGAGCGCACGGCGCCCGGCGCGACGGCGTTGGCCCGGATGCCGTGCGCCGCGTACGTCACGGCCACCGACCGGGTCAGGGCCTCGACCGCGGCCTTGGTCATCTCGTAGACCGTGTGCTCCGGGTAGGCCGCGCGGCCGTGCACGGAGGACATGTTCACCACGGCGCCGCCGGCGCCGGCGCCGGCCCAGTGCGCCACGGCCGTCTCGCAGCCCCACAGCGAGCCGAGCTGGTTCCCGCGGACCATGTCGAGCGTCACCTGCTCGGACAGCTCGGTCAGGCCGTTGCGGACCGTGGTGCCGGCGCAGTTGACCCAGCCGCCGAGCGGCGCCAGGTCGAGCGCCGCGGCGAGCAGCCGCGCGTGCAGGTCGCGGTCGGCGACGTCGCCCACGCAGCCGGCGGCGGTCCCCCCGGCCGCGCGGACCTCGGCCACGACCGCGTCCACCCGCCCCGCGTCCCGGCCGACGACCACGACGGCCCAGCCGTCCGCGGCCAGCCGGAGCGCGATGGACCGGCCGATGCCGGAGGACGAGCCCGTGACGACCACCGAGCGCCCGGGGCGAGGCGGGGCGGTCGGGACGGAGGGCGTGGGCACGGCGGACGGGGCGGCGGGGGCGGTCATGCGGTCACCTCGCGGGGTCGGGGCAGGGCGGCGACCGCGGCGTCCGCCGCGGCGGTCAGGTCCTCCAGGCCGCCCGGGGCCAGGAGCGTCTGCCACACCTGGTACCGGTCGCGGTCGTAGGAGGCGCGGTCCGGCAGGTAGACGAACCCCGGGCCGTTGGTGAGGTTGAGCACGAGCACCGCGCGGTCGGGGTGCCGGCGGCGCAGCTCGGTCTGCAGGGCCGAGAACGCCTCGCCCGGGTGCGCGACGAGCACGGCGTCGCCGAGGCCCCACACCCACAGCGGGTGCCCGGCGACCCCGCCGGAGACGTAGCCGTCGGCGAGCCGGGTGGCGCGGCGCAGCCGCTCGGCGGCGGCCACGGGGTCGATCCCGGCCCACTGCTCCGCGACCTGCTCGGCGGTCGGCACCGGTCGCGCGGCAAGCGGGACGGTGTGCGCCGTGCACCGCACGTCGGCGGGGGCGGGCGCGGGCTCCCGGACCCAGAGCCCCAGCGGTGCGCCGGACTCGACGACCCCGTCGAACCGCAGGCGGGTGCCCGGCTCCCCGAGCTGCTCCAGCACGGCCACCGCCGCGTGCCCGAGGGCCCGGCCGTTGCGGTCGGCCTGCTCGGTGCCGGGCCCGTACTGCTCGCGCGGCGACAGCTCGCCGGACGCGCCCTGCAGGAACAGGCACGGCGCTCCCGCAGCCGCCTCGACCACCTCGCGGGCGGCCCCGACGAGGTCGGGCGACAGCAGGCTGTTGTGGTGCGCGAGGGTCGTGGGGTGGCACGCGTAGTTGAGCAGCACGCCCAGCGGCGCGCCTCCCCCCGCCGGCGACACCCGGCCGACCAGGAGCGTGCCGTCGGCGGGCGTCCCGGGGTCGAACGCGACGACGTCCCGGTCCCCGCACGGCAGGTTGCGGGTGACGGCCAGGTCGGACCAGCCCGTCCCCCACGTGACGACGGCGTCGACCGCGGCGTCGCGGGCCCGCCGGCACGCCGCCAGCACCCCCGCGTCGAGCGTGCGGTGGTAGTCGTCCAGCAGGTCGGCCCCGGGCAGGTCGAGGCCGCGGTCCGACACCGACGGGCCGGCATGGGTGTGCACGAGGTGCAGCAGCAGGTCGTCCGGCTCGGCACCCAGGGCGCCCAGCAGCGGGTCCCGGAGCCGCTCGAACGACGCCGCGTCCCGCCACCACCCGAGGTCGAGCGTCAGCAGGTACCGCCACCGGCCCGCGCCGGGGTCGTGGAACGCGAGCGCCGTCGCCGTGAGCGGCCGGTGCACGCCCGTGGCGACCTCGGTGCGGGACGCGCCCCAGTTGTGCGCGCGGACGCCGACGGGCGGCGTGATGTCCGCCCGTCCGACGCCGGCGTGCAGCCGGGACTCCCGCGGGGTCCACGTGGTGACCGCGGGTGTCGCGTCCCGCAGCACGGGTGCCTCGCTCACGATGCGATCTCCGCGGGTGCCGCGACGGCGCCCGGGCCGCCCCCGGGGTGCCGGGCGGGCGGCGCGCCCGCCGCCGGGTCGCCACCCGCCCGGGCGAGCGCGTCCGCCGACCCGGCGCGCAGCAGCGTCGTGTCGGTGGCGACCGTCAGCATCCGCACCCCGCGCGCCTGCCAGTACGCCGCCATCTCCGGCGTCGCGCAGTGCAGGCCCACCGCGGTGCCGGCGCCGGACGCCGCCGCCACCAGCCCGTCCAGGGCGGCGTGCACCGCGGGGGACGTCGCGTACGTGGCCCGCCCGTGCCCGAGGGAGAGCGCGAGGTCGTTCGGGCCGACGTAGACGGCGTCGACGCCCGGCACCGCCGCGATCGCCGCGGCGTTCCGCAGGCCGGCGGCGGTCTCGACCATGACGACGACCAGCCGCGCGGCGTCGGCCTCCGCGGGGGCGGGCGCCGCGCCGTCCACGTCGCCCCACATCGGCCCCCAGGACCGCACACCGCCCGGCGGGTAGGTGCACGCCGCCACCGCGGCCGCCGCCTGCTCGGGGGTGTCGACCATCGGGACGACGACCCCGTCGGCGCCGAGGTCGAGCGCGCGCATCATCAGCTCGGGGTCCGGTCCCGGCACGCGGACCAGCGTCGTCGCCGGGGTGTGCCGCAGCGCCTGCAGGACGGGCAGCACCGTGCCGGGGCCCGTCATCCCGTGCTGGAGGTCGACGCACACGTAGTCGTAGCCCGCGCGGCCGAGCAGCTCCGCCACCACCGGGTCCGGCAGGGTGCTCCACACCCCGCGTGCCGGCTCCCCGGCGGCCCACCGCCCGCGCACCCGCGCCGCGCCCCGCGCCTCCCGCACCACGTCGCCGTCCCCGCTCATGCCATCCGCTCCAGGTCCTCCGCCGTCACCGCGTGCCGCAGCGCGTCCCCGCGCGCGAACCGCGCCACCTCGTCCACCACGATCCCGCCCTGCCGGAGCCGCCCCTCCACCGTGCCCGCCGCGTGGTGCGGTGTCAGCAGCACGTTGGGCAGGGACCGCAGCGGGTGGCCGGCGGGCAGCGGCTCCTCGTCGAACACGTCCAGCGCCGCGTCGATCCGCCCGGTCCGGAGCTCGGCGACCAGCGCCGCCTCGTCGACGAGCCACGACCGCGCGGTGTTCACCAGCCCGGCGCCGTCCGGCAGCAGCGCCAGCCGCCGCGCGTCGATCAGGTGCCGGGTCTCCGGCAGCGACGGCGCGTGCAGCACGACGACGCGGGAGCGCCGCAGCAGGTCGTCGAGCTCGGCCCGCTCCACCCCGAGCGCCGCGGCGTCCTCCACGGTGAGGTACGGGTCGCTGACCAGCACGTGCGCGCCGAGCGCCCGGAGCAGCGCGATGTTCGCCCGGCCGGTCCGGGAGGCGCCGACCACGCCGATCGTCGCGCCGAGCACCTCGTGCCGCGCGGGGGCCGCCTCCGCCTCGGCCCAGGGCGCGCCGGCGTGCAGCGCGTGGTCGAACCGCGGCACCCGGTGCAGCAGCGCCAGCGTGAACGCGAGCGCCACCTCGGCGACCGACCGGGCCATGCCCTGGCCGGCCTGGGTGACGGCGACGCCGCGGGCCGCGACCTCGGGGGTCAGGAACGGCCGCACGGTCGCGCCGGTGTGCGCGACCAGCCCGAGCGCGGGCAGCCGGTCGAGCAGCGCGGCGTCGAGCAGCGGCTGACCCCATGTCGTCACCAGGACGCGCGCCCGCGGCCAGGCGGCACCCGGCGCGAGCAGCGCGGGCCCGCCCTCGACCCACGCCACCCCGCCGCCGAGCGCCGCGGCGGCCTCGCCGAGGGCGCGCTCGGCCGCGACGTCGAAGAACTCCGCCCGGAGCGCGGCGGGCACCGCCACCAGCACGGCCGTCACGCCAGCCACCCGTCGAGGTGCTCCGCGACGAAGTCGTCGTCGGACAGCCACGGGTGCAGCCGGAGCACGCGGTCGATCTCCTCGGCCTGGCCCGGCGACAGCGTCTCGTCCGGGTCGAGGCACCACGTGCCCGCGAGCAGCCCCTGCCTGCGCAGCACCTCGTGCACCCCGGCGATGCAGCCGGCGAACCCGTGCTGCGGGTCGAACAGCGCGGCGTTCGCGTCGGTCACCGCAGCCGACCGTGCGACCAGGTCGGCCAGCGCCTCCCGGTCGCCGGCACGGGCCCGGCCGACCTGCGCGTGCAGCTCGACCGCGCGCCGCGTCCAGACCGACCAGTGGCCGAGCAGCCCGCCCACCACGCGGCGCGTGACCGGCTCGCCGTCCGGGCCGTCGAACACCAGGTCGGACAGCAGGTCCGCCACGATCGCGTCGTCGTTGCCGGTGTACAGCGCGATGTCGGCGCCCCGGGACGACCCGGCCACCGCGCGCGCGACGTCGAGGGTCCGGTACCGGTCGAACGGCGCGGCCTTGACCGCGACGACCGCCTCCAGCTCCGCGAACCGCCGCCAGAAGTCGAGCGACAGCCGCGGACCGCGGATCGCGGCCTGCAGGTAGAACCCGATGACCGGCAGCACCTCCCCGACGGCGGCCGCGCGCTCGATCGCGTGGTCCTCCAGCCGGGCGGGGTCGGCGAGCACCGGGTCCCCGGGCGCGGGGCGCGGCGGGCTGAGCAGCACCGCGTGGTACCCGAGGCCCGCGGCGACCTCGGCCTCCGCCACGGCCTGCGCCGTCGGTCCGGCCACCCCGGCGACGCGGACGAACGGGCGCGGGCCGGCCCCCAGCGCGCCGTCGAGGGTGTCGGCCGCGAGCGCCAGCACCGGCTCGTACAGGCCGACGTCGCGGATCTCGAACTGCGTGGTGTGCACCCCGACCGCGACGCCCCCGGCGCCGGCCGCGGCGTAGTACCGGGTCAGCGCGCGCTGGTGCCGCTCGTCGAGGCGGCGGTCCTCCGTGAGCGCGAGCGGGTGCGCGGGGATGACGGTGCCGGCGCGCAGCAGCTCGCCGACCTCGCGCGGCAGGGCGGGGGTGGCGGGCGCGGCCGGGGCGGTGGGGCCGGCCATCAGAACCGCCCGTCCCGGACGGCCCACTTGGTGGGCTTCCCGCTGGTCGGCAGCCCGGCCGCCAGCCACGCCGCCTGCCAGTCCACGAGCGTGCCCGCGGTGACGTCGGGGTAGCCGAACAGGTCGAGGCACCGGGTCGCGTCGTTGAGCAGCGCGGTGCCCGACGGCGTGCCCGTGAACGCGACGTCGCGGTCCAGCCCCGTGGCCAGGCGCCGGGCGATCCGCTCGACGGGCAGCACCTCGGGCCCGGTGACGTTGAGCGTGAAGACGTCGGGCGACGCGTGCGCCGTGGCGCGCAGCGTGACCTCGTTCGCGTACCCCTGCCACACCACGTTGACGTGCCCGGTGGTGAGGTCGACCGGCTCGCCCGCGAGGATCGTCGAGGCGATGTCGTACAGCACCCCGTACCGCAGGTCGACGGCGTAGTTGAGCCGGATCAGCGACACCGGCGTCCCCCGGGTCAGCGCGCCGTGCGCGAACACCCGCTCCCGCCCGAGGCACGACATCGCGTACTCGCCGACCGGGCCCACGGGGTGGTCCTCCGCGGCGCCCTGGCTGCCGACGGGCACCAGCGGGTAGACGTTCCCGGTCGAGAACGCCGTGATCCGGCTGTCCCGGTACCGCCGCGCGACCCGGTCCGGCAGCGCGGCGTTCACCGCCCAGGCCCACGACGGGGCCGACGCGGAGCCGAACTTCGCCCCCACCATGAACAGCACGTCCGCGCCGTCGGGCAGCCCCGCCAGGTCGTCGTCGCCGAGCAGGTCGGCCGTCACCACCCGGACTCCCGCCGCGCGCAGCCGGTCGGCCTGCGCGGCGTCGGACCACCGGGACACGGCGTGCACCGCGTCGCCGTCGCGGCCCGCGGCGTCCAGCGCACGCCGCGCCAGCACGGCGAGCGTCGGGCCCATCTTGCCGCCGGCGCCGAGGATCACCAGGTCGCCGGCGCCACGGGCCAGATCGGCGACCAGCGCGGGCGACGGGGTGGTGAGGAGGTCCTCGAGCTCCTGCTCCGAGGTGAACATGCGGGTCCTTCCGTGGGGTCTGCGGGACGGGGGGCCGGGGGCGCGGCGGTCGCCGCGGCGGCTCAGCCCTTGATGCCGGTCTGCGCCACGCCCTCCTGGAACGAGCGCTGCGCGACGGCGTACGCGGCGAAGATCGGGACGAGGGCGACGACGGACCCGGCCAGCACCACCGACAGCGGCACCTGCTGCTGGCGCAGCGACGCGATGCCCAC
Source organism: Cellulomonas sp. C5510 (assembly GCF_019797765.1). Taxonomy (NCBI): domain Bacteria; kingdom Bacillati; phylum Actinomycetota; class Actinomycetes; order Micrococcales; family Cellulomonadaceae; genus Cellulomonas; species Cellulomonas sp. C5510. Next base: position 91,382 of record NZ_CP081862.1, on the reverse strand, counting down.
GGTGAGCGTCCACATGTCCGCGCTCTTGCCGATGATGAGCGGCCACAGGAAGTCGTTCCAGTGCCACAGGAACACGAACGTGCCGAGCGTCGCGAGCACCGGCTTGCACAGCGGCAGCACGATCGTGGCGAACGTGCGCCACTCCCCGGCGCCGTCGATCTTCGCGGCCTCGAACAGCTCGTCCGGCAGCCCCTTGATGAACTGCCGCATGAGGAACACCGCCTGGGCGTTCGCCAGCGACGGCAGGATCAGACCCCAGTACGTGTCGACGCCGCCGAGCTTCGCCATGACGATGAAGGTCGGGATGAGGGTGACGTGGTACGGCACCATCACCATCGCGAGGAACGACCAGAACATGGCCTCGCGCCCGGGGAACCGCTTCTTGGCGAACGCGTAGCCGGCCATTGACGCCATCACGAGCACCGCCACCACGGACACCACGGAGTAGATGACGCTGTTGAGCGTCCAGCGCAGCATGTCCTGCCCCGCGAGCACGTCGCGGAACGCGGAGGTGTCGAGGTTCCACGGCAGCAGCGACGACGGGAAGTCGATGGCCGTCTCGGGCCGCAGCGCGATGACGACCATCGCGTAGAACGGGAAGATCGTCAGCAGCGAGCCCGCCGCGAGCAGCAGCCCGCGCAGCACCTTCCCCCGGCGCGTGGGCTCGAGGGCGCGGTACGGGCGGCGGTGCGGGCCGGCCGAGGTCGTCGGGACGGCGGGCGGGGCCGTGACCTGTGCGGTGGGGGCGCTCACGATTCCCTCCCGAGGAAGCGTCGCTGGACCACGGCCACGACGAGCGTCATGGCGAACAGCGCGACGCCGATCGCCGCGGCGTAGCCGTAGTCGACGTACTTGAAGCCCTGGTCGTAGAGCATGTAGACGAGGGTGTAGCTGCCGCGGGCGGGACCGCCCTGGGTCATGACGAAGATCAGGTCGAAGACCTGGAACGACGCCGTCGTCTCGATGACCGCGAGGAAGAACAGCGACGGCTTCAGGTGCGGCAGCACGATGTACCGGAACCGAGCGAGGGGGCCGGCGCCGTCGGTCAGCGCGGCCTCCTCCAGCTCGCGCGGCACCTCCTGGAGGCCGGCCAGCAGGATGAGCATCCCGTAGCCGAACCGCGACCAGACGCCCACGAGCACGAGCGCCGGGACCACCAGCAGCGACGAGGACAGCCACGACTGCCCGCTGCCGCCCAGCCACTGCGAGACCGTCGACACCGGGCCGTCGGTCGAGAACACCCAGACGAACACCGTGCCCGCCAGCACCAGCGAGGTGATGACCGGCAGGAAGAACACCGACCGGAAGAACCCCACCCCGCGGAACCGGCGTCGCACCGCGAGCGCCATCACCAGGGACAGCCCCAGGGACAGCGGCACGGCGAGCAGCGTGTAGAGCACGGTCACGCGCAGGGCCTGCCAGAACACCGGGTCGCCGACCATGCGCTCGAAGTTCGCCAGCCCCTCCCACTCGAGGCTGCCGGAGATGTCGTAGTCGAAGAACGACAGGCCGACGCCGGCGATCGCCGGACCGAACCGGAACGCCAGGAACAGCAGGAACGTCGGCAGGGCGAACAGCAGGCCGGTCCGCGCGTCCCAGCGCGCCATCACCGACCGGCCACCGGCCCGGCCGGGCCCGCCGCGGCGCGTGGGCGCCGCGGCGGGCTCGCGGAGTGCAGAGGTCATCGCCTGGTCAGCCCAGCATGGCGTCGGCCGAGGCCGCGGCGTCGTCGAGGGCCTGCTGCGCGGACTTCTGCCCGAGCAGCGCGGCCTGGATCTCCGGGGCGAGGACGCCCATCACCTCGCGGGCGTGCTCGTTGACCGGGCCGACCGTGGTGTCGGGGATCGTCTTCTCGATCGCGCCGTACACCGGGTCGTCCGCGTAGAGCTCGCCGGTCGAGGACAGCGGGGAGAACATCTTCGCGGTGGTGACGAACTCGGTGACCGGGTCCGCCGAGGTCACGAAGTCGATCCACGCGCCGGCCGCGTCCTTGTTCTCCGAGCCCTTGAGCATCGACAGCGAGCCGACGGTGCCGTAGCCGACCGTCTCCTCGTGGGTCAGCGGCGGCTGGATGACGATGTTCTCGGTGCCCCAGTACGCCTCGACGTCAGCCGGGCCGGACTGCCAGGTGCAGGCGACCTTGTTCTGCGCGAGCGCCGTCTGCTCGATGCTCGGCGTGGTGGTGATGAGGTCGGGCTCGAGGTAGCCGCCCTCGTTCAGCTCGACGAGGAACTCGAGCGCCTCGACGCCCGCGTCCGAGTTGAACGCCACCGACGTGCCGTCCTCGCTGAACACGTCGCCCCCCGCCTGCCACAGCAGCGGGTAGAACGTCATGTTCAGCGTGACCTCGGGCGAGCCCCAGTAGTTCGTGGCGTAGATGCCCTGCTCGGCCAGGTCCGGGGCGATGTCCAGCAGGTCGTCCCAGGTCTCCGGGTACTCGGTGGCACCGATCGCGTCGAACGCCGCCTTGTCGCACACCAGCGGGTTGGAGCTGGTGAGCAGCGGCGCGCCGAGCATCTGGCCGTCGACGGTGATCGACTCGGCGACGTTCGGGAGGATGTCGGCGACGTGCTCCTCGGACAGGTAGCCGTCGACCGGCTCGATCGACGACTGGTACGTCGCGAGCTGGTCGGGGATCAGGTACACGACGTCCGGGCCGGTGCCGGACGCGATCGCGGTGGTCAGCGACTCGTCGCGGCCCGCCCACGGGTACACCTGGACGGTGACGTCGACGTCGGGGTTCTCCGCGGTGAACGCCTCGACCTGCGCGTCCCAGAAGTCCTGGTGCGCGGTCTCGTCCGCGATGATCGGGTAGATCCACATCGTGACCTCGCCGGACAGGGCTCCGTCCTCGCCGCTGCCGGCGGCGTCGCCGTCGGACGAGGAGGAACAGCCGGCGAGCAGGACCGTGCAGGCGGCTCCGGCCGCCACCAGCGACTTCGTCGCGAGTCTCATCGCATCTCCTTGATCAGGACCCTGGGGTCGGGGGAAGGCAGGGACTGCTGGGGGACGTGCGGGTGGTGCGTGGTGCCCCGGGCGGCGGCCGTCACGCGGCGCCCACCTCCCGGACCTCGCCGGTCCGGCGCGCCTGCTCGGCGGCGAACACGACGAGGTGGCTGTCGAGGGACTCGGCCGCTCCGGACCGGACCCAGGTGCGGTCACCGGTGGCGACCGCGGCGGTGAAGGCGTCCATGAGGCCGGCGTCGCCGCCGCCGTGGCCGTCCGCGGCGTTCGAGCCGGCCGCGCCGGTGTCGAGGACGCGCACGGTGTTGTCCCGGAAGTCGACGACGCGGACCCGCTCGCCGTCGCCCTCGAGCGACCCGTGCGTGCCGAACACCCGCGTCTGCCGGTGGGTCTGCTCGGAGAACGCCGTCATGGTGAACGTCGCCGCGGCACCGCCCTCGAGCCGCATCGCGACGACCTGGTGGTCGACCACGTCGTTGTCGCAGTCCCACACGCAGCGGCCGTACGGGCCGGTGCGGAGCGCGTCGACGACCCCCTGCTCGTCCGTGCGCGACGTGATGACCGTGACCGGCCAGACCGGGCCGTCCGCGCGCAGCGTGCCGAGGTACAGGCGCGGGGCGGAGTACGGGCACCCGGGCTCGAGCGCGCAGTCGAGGCACCGGTCCGCGGCGCCGGCGGGCCGGTGCTCGGGGCGGAACTCGGTGAGCGACCCGAAGGACGACACCCTCTCGACCCGCAGGCCGGTCACGTACCGGATCCAGTCGACGTCGTGGCAGGACTTGGCCAGCAGCATCGGCGCCGACTCGTCCTCGCGCCGCCACGGGCCGCGCACGTAGGAGTGCGCCATGTGCCACCAGCCGACCGGCTCGAGGTGCTGCACGTCGACCACCCGGCCGAGGACCCCGGAGTCGACGACCTCCTTCACCAGGTCGGTGTACGGCGTGTACCGCAGGACGTGGCAGACGCCGAACAGCACGCCCGCCCGCTCGACCGCCGCGACGATCCGGCGGCACTCCGCCTCGGTCGGGGCGATCGGCTTCTCCAGGAGCACCGCGTAGCCGAGCGCCGCGAACGCCTCCGCCGGCTCGGCGTGGTCGCGGTCCTGGGTGGAGATCACGACCATGTCCGCGACCCGGCCCTGCGCGGCGAGGTCCCGCCAGTCGTCGTAGTGCGTGACGCCCGGGTCGCCCGCGGCGACGAGCTCGCGCCGGTGCGGCTGCGGGTCGGCGACGGCGACCAGCCGGGCGCGTCCCGGGTTCGCCCGCGCCCACGCCAGGTAGGTCTGGCCGCGGTTGCCGGCGCCGACCAGGGCGACGGTGACCGGCGGCAGTCCGGCGACGGCGTCGGCGGTGCTGCGGCGCGGCGCGTGCTCCCACGACCGCGGGGCGGGGGCGGCCGGTGCCGTCGGCGACCGCGTCGCCGCGGCCGCCGGGACGCCGGTGGGCGCGCCCGTCGTGCGCGGGGACGTCTCGCTGCTCGTTGCCATGCCGACCGCCTGGGGACTCGTCACGTCGTGGACTCGTCCGCGCGGTGCGCGTCGTGGCGTCGGGGCCGTGCTGGCGGTCGTCCTCCCCGTCGAGGGCGACCGTCTGGCGGAGCGCAGGGGGCTGGCCTGCGTCGCGACGACCCTCCCGGGCTGGGGCGGGTCGTGCAGTGGGACGGGACGCTAGTCCGGGGCGACCGCCCCGTCAACCACCTCGGGGCCGCCGACCGTCGTCACCGCGGGGGCGTCCGGGTCGTACCCGAGGTCCCGGGAGATGTGCCGGGCGGAGTCGCGCACGGTGCGCCCGAGCTCCTGGTAGTGCCACGCCGGCTGGTCGAGCTTGAGGCCCGTGATGGAGATCGCGCCGACGCACGCGCCGTCGTGCCCGAGCAGCGGCGAGCCGATGCAGAACACCCCCTCGGCGTCCTCCTCGTCGTCGATGGCGTAGCCCTGCGCGCGGCTCTCGGCCAGGTGCGCGACCAGCGTGTCGACGTCCGTGATGGTGCGCGACGTCCGGCGCATGAGCCCCACGCGCCCCACCAGCTCGCGCACCTGGTCGGGCGGCAGCCACGACAGGATCGCCTTGCCGAGGCCGGTGGAGTGCGGCAGCTCGTGGCTGCCCATCCGCAGGTCGAGCCGGATGCGCTCGTTGCCGCCGACCTGGTCGATGACGACCGCCTGGTCCTGGACCAGCGTCGCGAGCCGCGCCGTCGCCGAGGTGGTGCGGGCCAGCGCGACGAGGTGCGGCCGCGCCACGTCGCGCAACGACGTCTGCGCCAGCGCCTGCGAGCCCAGGCGTGCGAGGGCCATGCCGAGCCGGTAGCGCCGGGACATGCCCGCGCCGTCGTCGGCCACCAGCCCGCGACGGGTGAGCGTGTACAGCGTCGCGAAGGCCGCGCTCTTGGACAGCCCGAGCGCCTGACCGATCTCGGTCACGGACATGCCGTCACCGGGTGGTCGAGCCGCCAGGAGCTCCAGCACGTCGACGGCACGGGCCACCGAGCGCACCCAGTACCGGGAGTCCTCGGACTCGGGCGGGCTCGGCTCCATGTGGTCTCCCCTGCAGGCCGGGGCGCCGCGCCGGCGCCGTGCTGCCAGGCTAGCCGCTGTTCGGTACCGCCGACTAGTGTCCGAGGCGGACGGCCGATCGCGCCCGTCGAGGCCGAGCCGGTCCCGCCCGCGCCGCGCTCCGCCGCTGTTCGGTCGTGCCGAACGCACAGGAGGACAGGATGCGACTGGGGATCGTCGGGGCCGAGTCGACGCACGTCGACCAGGTGCTGCGGCTCGCCCGGGCGGGCGCACTCGGCCCGGGTGTCGACGTCGCCGTCGTCGCCGTCCCGGACGCCGAACCGGCGGGGGACGACCGTCTCGCCACGCTCCGCCGCGCGGGCGCCGCGGCCACGCGGTCGGGCACACCGGAGCGCACGGCGGCCCTGCTCGCGCGCTCCGGCGTGCAGGCCGTGCTGCTGGCCACCCGGGACGCCCGCGGGCACCGCGCGCTGGCCGAGCCGCTGCTGCGGGCGGGCCTGCCGCTGCTCGTCGACAAGCCGTTCACCGCCGACCCCGAGGACGCGGCGCGGCTGGTGGAGCTGGCCGCGGCGCACGGGCTCCCGCTGAGCAGCGCCTCGGCCCTGCGCCTGCACCCGGACGTGCGCGCCCTCGCCGCGCGCTGGCGCCCGTCGCCGTCCGGCCTGACCGTCACGGCCTCCGGGCCGGCCGACCCCGCGTCCCCGCACGGCGGCCTGGCGTTCACCGCCGTGCACGTGGTCGAGGCCGCCCTCGGGGTGCTGCGCGACCCGGTGTCCGGGCCGGTCGCGGTGGTCGCCGGCGCCGGCACCCGGACGGCGCTGGTCCCCGCCGGGCGGGACGTGGGGGTGGTGACGGTCGCGACCCCCGGTCGCGGTGCCGATAGCGCCGGCACGCCGTACCAGGTGGCGGTCACCGGGGCCGACGGGCGGGAGGACGTGCGGGTCGAGCTGGGCGCCGACTACCTGCGGCCGGTGCTGTCCCGGTTCCTCGCGGGCGTGCGCAGCGGCACCGTGGCGCCGTCGGGTGCCGCACTGGTCGACGCCGTCCGCGTCCTCGCCGCGCTGTGCGCGTGACCGACCGGCCCGGGCGCGGCGGAGGGCAGCACCCGGTCGGGGTGCTGCCCTCCAGGGGTGCGGTCCAGCCCGGCCGCGGCCCCACGTGCTGCCTTGCGCTCCGCCACGAGCACTTTCCAAACGCCATTCGGCACAACCGAACGGACAGTTCATTGAAGCGCGCGACCGGGTCGGCGGCAAGGCCTGGGCGTTACGGTTCTGTAAAGCCTGCCGCTGTTCGGCATTGCCGAACGTAGAGCATCAGGCCACCAGGTTGCCGTCCGACAGGACGCGGTCCCCCGTCGCCGGGAGCGCCGTCCGGGTCACGCCGCGCTCCACGTTGGCCGTGTGCAGCAGCGACGACCCGGGCCCGAACGCCGCGTCGGCGAGCTCCAGCCGACCTCCCTCGAACGTCGAGCCGGTCGCGCGGTAGTGGTTGCTCCCGCCCGTGAGCGCGACGTGCGCGACCGCGTCCCCGCCGGCGACCCCGGTGTACCCGTCGAACGACCACGACAGGGTCCCGCCGGTCGCGGCCCGCCCGAACACCACACCCGACGCCGGGGCCCCCGTCGCCCGCGTGCCGCCGGTCACCTCGAGCGCCTGATCCCCGGTCCCGGCCAGCAGGACCCCGGTGCCGGCCAGCTCGGTCCCGTCCAGCACCAGGCGGGACGACGCCACGGTGAGCGCCGCGCCACCCTCGGAGCCCTGGAGCGTGCAGCCCGTCAGGATGAGCGGGCCGGTCCCGGAGAACAGGGTCGTGCCGCCGTCCAGGCCCGTGATCGTCGTCCGCACCAGGTGCACCGGCGTGGAGACGTTCGCGGCCACGAACGGCATCGACGCCAGCTGGTCCGCCAGGCCGATCACGCAGTCCTCGATCACCGTGGGGCGTGCGGACAGGTCCGTGGCCTGCGAGAGCTGGAACCGCCCGTCGACCCGGCACCCGCGCATCTGGAGGCCGTCCGCGTTCACCCACATCCACGACGGGTAGTCCGGCATGCTCGGGTCGCGCACCACCTGGCAGTCCTCCAGCGTCAGGTCGACGACGCCGACCCGGGCGAAGAACAGCGCGGCCACCTGCTGCCGCACCGTCACCCGCTTGGCGCGCCCGCCCCAGGTCGCGCCCGAGTTGGCGAAGGTCATCAGCCCGGAGTTCCCGATGTAGGTCAGGTCGTGCTCGTACTGCCCGTGCGTGACGAAGGGACCCTGCACGTCGCCGTCGCCGTGGCAGTTCTCCACGGTCGAGTACGCCGCGCAGGTGAAGTCGTTGAGGTGCCGGGCGTTCGAGGTCCGGCAGTCCACCACGTGCGCGTACAGGCAGGAGATCTGCTGGGTGAGGTAGCCCGCGCCGCCGAGCGTCACGCTCACCGGGTTGGCCAGGGAGCACTGCGACGTCACGTACGACGTGTTCCACCGCCGCATCACCACGGGCCAGAACGTGCGCTCCGCGGCGACCTGGTGCACGTCGCAGTGCGTCGCGTACTCGAAGGCCACCGGGTGCGAGCCCGACACCTGGTCCGTCCCGGTCCCGCGGAACCGCATCCGCTGCACCGTCACGCGCTGGACCGGCTCGACGCGCGTGAACGTCAGCACCCGGCCCGCCGCCAGCGGCCAGCCCGTCTTGTAGCCGAGCCGCACGTGCGTGGCGTCGACCACCTGCGTCACCTGCACCAGGTACATCAGCTCGCGCTCGGCGCTGCCGCCCCCGGGCCGGGTGTCCGTCTGCACGGCGTACCAGTCCCCCACCGCGAACGCCCCGGAGTCGGGCACCGGCACGATGTCGACGAGCTCCGGCAGCGCATCCGGCAGCGTCGAGGTCACGACGTGGTCGGTCACGGTCCCCCGGAAGAACATCACCGCCGCGAACGGGTCGTTGGCCGCGGCGGGCTCGATTCCCTCGGTCGTCACCAGGTGCCCGCCGAAGTCGAGCACGAGGTCGGACCGGGTGAACCGGTGCCGGCGGGTGAAGGTGAGGTCCGTGTGCGCCTCGATGCGGTGCACCGCCGGGTCGCCGACCATCGCGTCGAGCGCGTCGTCCGCCGGCGTGCTCGCGTCCAGGACGCCGAGCTGCCGGAAGTCGAGCACGCCGTCGTGGACGAGCAGCCAGCGGCCGCGCGACCGTCGCTCCGAGGCGATCACCGTGCCACCGTTCGCGTCCGCGGTGGCGGCGGCGTCCCACCGGGTCACCATCCCGCCGCCGTCGCCCGGCGCGGCGTACCCCGCGACGAGGACGACGGCGCCCGCGGTGGGCTGGAGACGCTTCAGGTCGGCGACCGTGGCCACGGTGCCGGTGGTGCGGGCGCCCGCGCCGGCCGGCGCGGGCCCGCGGCGACCGGGGAGGCGGCGGACGCCGTCCGGGCCGCGCCGAGCGCGACGGCCGACGCCAGGAGGCCGGCCCCTCCGGTGCGCAGGAGCGCGCGGCGGGACGCGCGGGCGGGCGCGGGCGCCGGGCCCGGGTCGGCGCCCGGGTCGGTAGCGCCCGGGTCGGTGGCGGACGGGTCGGGAGCGACGGTGTCGTCGGGGGTGGTGCGCATGCGAGGACCTCCAGGACGAGTCGGTGCGGACTGTCCGTGGGAGGTGCCGGGAGGCGTGCGGGTGGTGCGGTGGCGGAGCGCCCGTTCCGGGCAGCCGCGGCTTCGTGCCGGTGGGCGCCGCGACCAGCCGAACGTAGGACCGTCCCGGAGAGGGTGTCAACGGCCCGGCGCCGACCCGGTCGGTGACGCGTCAGGGGCAGTGGACGGCGGGCCCGGCGCGTCCTATCGTGGCGGCACCATCCAGAGCGACCGAGAGACCTGGCTCGTCGACGTCGCAGCAACCCCCCTCGCGAGAGGGTGAGGGTGCTTCCGCCAGGATCGATGGAGCGAAGCGATGAGCGGCACCCCTGCACCCGCACCCGTCCCGCCGGCCGGCGACGACGTCGTGTCCGACGGCCTGGGTGCCGTCGACCGGCCCACGGTGTCGTTCGAGCTGTTCCCGCCGCGGAACCCCGACGCCGCCCCGCGGCTGTGGGAGACCGTCCGCCACCTCGCCGGCGCGCGGCCCGACTTCGTGTCGGTGACCTACGGGGCGTCGGGCAGCACCCGGCAGACCACGCGCGCGCTGGTGCGGCGCCTGCTCCGCGAGACGTCCCTGACCCCGATCGCGCACCTGACCTGCGTCGCGACGTCCCGCGACGAGCTGGAGCGGACGGTCGAGGAGTTCCTCGACGAGGGCGTGCGCGCGTTCCTGGCCCTGCGCGGCGACCCGCCCGCCGACGGGTCGTGGGCGCCGCACCCCGACGGGCTGCCGACCGCGAGCGCCCTGGTGGCGCTGCTGCGGGAGGTCGAGGCGCGGCGGTGCGCGTCCAGCCCGGCGCAGGCGGTCCGTGCCGCGACCCGGCCGCTGTCCGTCGCGGTCGCGGCGTTCCCGCGCGGCAACGCCGGGTCCGGAAGCACCCGCGAGCAGGACGTCGCGGCGCTGCTCGCCAAGCAGCAGGCCGGCGCGGACTTCGCGATCACCCAGGTGTTCTACGACGCCGAGTCGTACGCGGAGCTGGTCGCCCTGGCGCGGGACGCCGGCGTCACGATCCCGGTGGTCCCGGGGATCATCCCCACGACCGACCCCGCCCGGCTGCGGCGCGTGCAGCAGCTCACCGGCGTGGCCGTGCCCGCGTCCGTCCTCGAGGTGCTCGACGCCTTCGACCCGGACGACCCCGCGGAGGTCGCCCGGCGGCACCGGGCGGGCACGCGCCTCGGCGTGGACCTGGTCGCCCGGGTGCTCGACGGCGGCGCGCCCGGCGTCCACCTCTACACGTTCAACCAGCACGGCCCGGCGCTCGACCTGCTCGAGGGCGCGGGCCTGGGCGGCGACGCACCCCGGGCGCACAGCCGGGTCGCGACCGGCGCGCCCTCGACCCCGACCCCCGTCCCGACCACCTGAGGCGAGAGATGACCCACCTGACCCACCCGTTCCCCGCCGGCACCGTCCTGGGCTACCCCCGGATCGGGCCGCGCCGCGAGCTCAAGAAGGCCATCGAGGCGTTCTGGGCCGGCCGCACGACCGCCGACGAGCTGGAGGCGACCGCCGCCGGGCTGCGCCGCCGCACCCGCGAGCGGCTCGCGGGCCTCGGGCTCGACACCCGGCTGCCGGCCATCCCGAGCGCGTTCTCGTTCTACGACCACGTGCTCGACACCGCCGCGGTGCTCGGCGCCGTGCCGGAGCGGTTCGCGGACCTGCTCACCGCCGACGGCGGCCTGGACCTCGCGGGGTACTCGACGGTCGCGCGCGGCCGCGGCGCCGACCTGCCGCTCGAGATGACGAAGTGGTTCGACTCGAACTACCACTACCTGGTGCCGGAGATCGGCCCGACGACGGCGTTCCGCTACGCGGGTGACCGCCCGGTCCGCGAGCTCGCGGAGGGCCTCGAGGAGGGCGTCCTGACCCGGCCGGTCCTCGTCGGCCCGGTCACGTTCCTGGCGCTGTCGAAGCCGGCGGAGGGCTCCCCGGAGGACTTCCTGCCGATCGACCGGCTGCCGGACGTGCTGCCCGTCTACGCGGCGCTGCTGCGGGACCTCGCCGCGGCGGGGGCGACGTGGGTGCAGCTGGACGAGCCCGCGCTGGTGTCGGACTCGACGGGGGTGCCCGCGGACCGGCTGCTCGCCGCCGCGGCGGACGCGTACCGCGCCCTCGCCACGGACCTCCCCGCGTCCGAGCGCCCCGCCCTGCTCGTGGCGGCGCCCTACGGCGACCTCGGCGACGCGCTGCCCGTGCTCGCCGCGTCCGACGTCGACGGCCTCGCGCTCGACCTGGTGCGCGGCGCGGCCCCGGCGGGCGACGTCCCCGGGCTCGGGTCGAAGCTGCTGGTCGGCGGCGTGGTCGACGGGCACAACATCTGGCGCGCCGACCTCGACGCCGCGCTGGCGACGCTGGAGGGACTCGAGACGCTGGGCGCCGCGCAGGTCTCCGTCGCGACGTCCACCTCGCTGTTCCACGTGCCGCACGACGTCGACGACGAGCCGGCGCTCGACCCGACGCTGCGGTCCTGGCTGGCGTTCGCCGACCAGAAGGTCGGCGAGGTCGTCACGCTCGCGACCGGGCTGCGCGAGGGCCGTGAGGCCGTGCACGCCGAGCTGCTCGCCGCCGCTGACGCGCGCCGCAGCCGCGCCCAGGCGCCGGGCGTGGTGCGCCGCGACGTGCGGGACCGGCTCGCGGCGCTGCCGGAGGACGCGTTCCGCCGCGGCGACTTCGCGGAGCGGCAGGCCGCCCAGACCGCGCGCCTGCGCCTGCCCGTGCTGCCGACGACCACCATCGGCTCGTTCCCGCAGACGCCGGAGATCCGGGTGGCGCGCGCCGCGTCCGCCCGCGGGGAGCTGACGGCCGCGCAGTACGAGGACGCCATGCGGGCGGAGATCCGCCACGTCGTCGAGCTCCAGGAGCAGATCGGCCTGGACGTCCTCGTGCACGGCGAGGCCGAGCGGAACGACATGGTGCAGTACTTCGCCGAGAACCTCGACGGGTTCGCCGTCACGCAGAACGGCTGGGTGCAGTCGTACGGCTCCCGCTGCACGCGCCCGTCCGTCCTGTGGGGCGACGTCGCCCGCCCGGCGCCCATCACGGTGCCGTGGACGACGTACGCGCAGTCCCTGACCGCGAAGCCGGTCAAGGGCATGCTCACCGGGCCGGTCACGATCCTCGCGTGGTCGTTCGTGCGGGACGACCAGCCGCTGGCCGACACTGCGAACCAGGTGGCGCTGGCGCTGCGGGACGAGATCGCCGACCTGGAGGCCGCCGGCACCGCGGTCGTGCAGGTCGACGAGCCGGCGCTGCGGGAGCTGCTCCCCCTGCGGGCGGCGGACCACGCGGCGTACCTCGACTGGTCGGTGCGGTCGTTCCGCCTCGCCACGTCGGGCGTCCGCCCGGACACCCAGATCCACACCCACCTGTGCTACTCGGAGTTCGGCGAGGTCATCGGGGCGATCGACGGGCTCGACGCGGACGTCACGTCCATCGAGGCCGCGCGCTCGAAGATGGAGATCCTCGGGGACATCGCCGCGGAGGGCTACCCCCGCGGGATCGGCCCGGGCGTCTGGGACATCCACTCCCCGCGGGTGCCGAGCGAGGCCGAGGTCACCGAGCTGCTCACCGAGGCGGTCCGGGCGATCGACCCCGCGCAGCTCTGGGTGAACCCCGACTGCGGCCTCAAGACCCGGGGCTACGCCGAGGTCACGCCGTCGCTCGAGCACGTGCTGGCGGCCACCCGCGCTGTGCGCGCCGCGCTGTCCGTGCCGACGACGGCCTGATCCGCGGGCGCCCCCGCAGCACGGCGCCCCGGTCCCGTGACGGGACCGGGGCGCCGGTGTGCGGGCGTCAGGCGTCCGCGTGCTGGGCGTCGGCCGTGGCCTCGATGGTCGCCGGTGTCTCACCGGTCCGGACCTCGATGCGCCGCGGCTTGGCCTCCTCGGCCACCGGGATGGTCAGCGTCAGGACGCCGTCGGCGTACGACGCGTGGATGGCGTCCAGGTCGAGCCCGCGGCCGACCGTCAGCTGGCGGGCGTAGGTGCCGACCGGGCGCTCCTTGGCGAGCCACTGCACGCCGTCCTCCGTGCGTGCCGTGCGCTGCGCGCGGATGGTCAGGGTGCGGTCGTCCACGCTCACGTCGATCGAGCCCGGGTCGGCGCCCGGCAGGTCGACGTGCAGGACGTAGTGGTCACCGGCGCGGTACAGGTCCATCGGCATCGACGCCGCCGCGCGCTGCGAGCCGAGCACCTGGCCCATGAGCCGGTCCATCTCCTGGAACGGGTCGAATCGCGTAGCCACAGCCCGTCACCTCCTCGTCTCCGACGGGCCCCGGCCGGTCCGGGGCCATCGCGCTGCTCCGGCGGGCACACCCGCCGGAAGGGGCTACAGCTCCTGTTCTAGCACTCGGGCACCGGGAGTGCTAACCCTGTCGCGGCTCGTTCGCCAACAGATGAACTCCCAGGTCAGGGCACGGTCGGGAGGCGACCGGCCCCCTCGGTGGCCGCCGCCAGCGCAGACACGATCCGCACGTCGGCGTCCAGCCACGGCACCGTCAGCCACTCCCCGCGGCGCAGCCACCGGAGCTCGTCGTGCTCCACCAGCGGCTCCGGCTCGCCCGCGTCGACCCGTGCCAGCCACAGCCGCATCGTGTACCGGTCGGTCAGCCGCCAGCACCCCTCGTCCGGCCCGGCCAGCTCCGTCCCCAGCTCGACCGTCACGCCGAGCTCCTCGCGCAGCTCCCGGTGCAGCGCCGCCTCGGGCTCCTCGCCCGGCTCCACCTTGCCGCCCGGGAACTCCCAGCGCCCCGCCAGGCTCACGGGCGACCGGCGCCGGGCGGCCAGCAGCGCGCGCGGGTCGTCGAGGTCGTCGACGAGCGCCGCGGCGACGACGAGCACGGGCGGGGTCATGCGCCGATCCTGCCAGGCCCGGGTCGACGGACCCGCGGTGGCACGGACGTGGTCGGAGCCGCGGCTGCCCTCCGCGAGCCGGAGGTGCCCCCGATCACCCCACCAGCAGCAGGCCGCCGAGGCTGACGGCAGCGGCGACGACGGTCGACGCCGCGCCGAGCGCGAGGGGCCGTCCGCCGGTGCGGACCAGGCGCCCGACGTGGATCTGCGTGCCGAGGGCGGTCATCGCGGCGCCGAGCGCGAGGGTCGTCACGGGCTTCACCGCCGGCAGGACCGCGTCGGGGACGAGGCCGGCGGACCGCACCAGCACGGCCACGACGAACCCCGCGACGAACAGCGGGACGAGCGGCGCGCGACGGCCGGGTCCCGCGACGGCACCCCCGGCACGGCGGCGGACGACGCCGACACCGGCGACGAGCGGCGCGAGCAGCAGGACGCGCGCGAGCTTCGCGACCACGGCGACCGCGAGCGCGGCGGCGGACACGGTGCCCGCGGCGGCGACGACCTGGGCGACCTCGTGCACGGACATCCCGGCCCAGAGCCCTGCGGTGCGGTCGGTCAGCCCCAGCACGCCCGCGAGCAGCGGCAGCGCGACGATCGCGAGGCTCCCGTACACGGTGACCAGGGCGACGGCGGTCGCGACGTCCTCCTCGTCGGCATCGGCGACGGGGCTCATGCCCGCGACGGCAGCGGCACCGCAGATCGAGAAGCCGGTCGCCACCAGCAGGGTCAGGGCGCGGCCGACGCCGAGGCGCGGGCCGAGCCACAGCGTCGCGGAGAAGGTCGCCGCGACGGTGACGAGCAGGACCGCGACCTCGCGGGCGCCGAGGCCCAGCAGATCGCCCAGGGACAGCTGGAGGCCGAGCAGGACCACGCCGGCCCGCAGGAGGCGGCGGCTCGTCCAGGCGAGCCCGGGCTCGAGGGATGCCGGGACGGCACCCGCCGAACGGGCGACGGCGCCGAGGGCGATCGCGACGAGCAGGCCCGGCAGCACGGGGACGACCGTGGTCAGGCCGACGCAGAGCGCGGCGACGGCCACCGCCGCGGCGATCCCCGGCGCCAGGCGGCGTGCGGCGGCGAGGGACGAGGCGGGCGGGCCCCCGGTCGTCGCCGGGGACGCGGCGGCCCGGGGATCGGCGAGCGCGGGGCGGTCGGTGGGCTGCGGTCGGGTCACGCCTCCACGATCCGACCCCGGGCCGTCCCGCGGAACGTCGAGCTCGCTCGCACCCTCTAGCCTGAGGCTATGGATGATGCTCCGGCTGCGGGTCGCCGTGCGCCGCTGGGCGCGCTCGAGCTGCTCGACGCGGTCGACGCGCACGGCTCCCTCTCGGCCGCCGCCCGCGCCCTGGGCCTCGCCCAGCCGTCCGTCAGCACGGGACTGCGCCGCCTGGAGCGGCAGACGGGCCTGACGCTGCTCACCCGCTCCGCGTCCGGCACCCGGCTGACGCCCGCGGGGGTCGCGCTGCTCGCGCGCGCCCGCGACGTGCTCGCCGCCTCGGACGCCCTCGAGCGCGAGGTGGTGGCCCTGCGGACCGCGCAGCAGGGTCGCGTGCGGGTGGCGGCGAGCCTG
The DNA here is from genome assembly GCF_019797765.1 of Cellulomonas sp. C5510. Lineage (NCBI taxonomy): Bacteria > Bacillati > Actinomycetota > Actinomycetes > Micrococcales > Cellulomonadaceae > Cellulomonas > Cellulomonas sp. C5510. Next base: position 75,884 of record NZ_CP081862.1, on the reverse strand, counting down.
AGCGTCGCGGAGTACCTGGTGCCCGGCTGGCTGGCGTCCCGGCCCGCGGGATCGCCCGTCGTCGACCTCGTCGTGGCCAACTCGAGGGACGTCATGGACGCGGTGCTGCACGGCCGCGCGGACCTCGGGTTCGTGGAGGGGCCGGACGTCGAGGACGGCCTGGAGGCGCGGGCGCTGGGCGAGGACGAGCTGGTCGTCGTCGTGGCACCCGGGCACCCCTGGGCGCGCCGACGTCGGCCGCTCACCGCGGAGGAGCTCGCGTCCGCGCCGCTGGCGGTGCGGGAGGCGGGCTCCGGGACCCGCGCCGTGCTGGAGCGGGCGCTGGCCGCCTCGGGGCACGCGCTCGCCGGGTCGCCCGCCCAGCTCGGGTCGACGTCCGCGGTGAAGAACGTCGTCCGAGGTGGCGGCCCCGCCGCGGTGCTGTCCCGGCTGACCGTCGCCGACGAGATCGCGCGCGGCGACCTGAGGGTCGTGCCCGTCGAGGGGGTCGACCTACGACGGACCCTGCGCGTCGTGTGGGCACGCTCCCGGCGGCCGTCGACCGCGGCGCGGGACCTCGCCGAGCACGTGCTCCGGGAGGCCCGCCGCCGGGCGGGCGCCTGACCCGGCCCGGCGCGGCGCGGAGGTCAGCGGATGCCGGCGGCGTGCGCCCAGGCCACCGCCTCGGCGCGCGTGGAGACGCCGATCTTGCGGTAGACCGACCGCACCTGGGACTTCACGGTGTTCCGGGTGACGAAGAGGCGGCGCGCGATGTCCTCGAGGGTCACGTCCTCGCTGAGCTCCGCGAGGACGACGCGCTCACGGGTGGTGAGCGGCTCGCCGAGGATGCTGATCGCCGTGGTGGGGGCGAGCTCGAGAGTGGCCATGATGACCTCCGGGTGAGGGACGAGTACCGGCTGCTGGGGGTTCCCGGCTGCCGACTCCCGGTTGATCGGCAAGTGTGGCGGTCGCGATCGCAGTTCGGTTCTCACCCGACGGCCCGGCGCGTCGGCGATGTACGTACGAACGGGTCATGTGATAGGACCGAAGTCCCAGGTCACTCGGCCGGGAAACGATTCCCACCCGGTCGGACCAGAACCACCCGAACGGCCTAGCGCCCCTCCTGGCCCCGTCTCAGTCCGTGATCGAGGCGGCGTACTCCTCGGCCGACAGCAGCGCCCCGGTGCCCGTGACGTCCACCCGGAACAGCCACCCCTCACCGTACGGGTCGGCGTTGACGACCGAGGGCTCGTCCACCGCCGCCTGGTTCACCTCGACCACGGTCCCGGACACGGGGGAGAACAGCTCCGACACCGACTTGGTGGACTCGACCTCGCCCACGACGGCGCCGGCCGCGATCTCGCTGCCGACCGTCGGCAGCTCCAGGTACACGATGTCGCCGAGCGCGTCCGCGGCGTTCTTCGTGATGCCGACCGTGGCCGGGGCCTCGCCGTCGATCCACTCGTGCTCGGCGGTGTACTGCAGGGTCGCGGGGACGTCGCTCATGGGTGCTCTCCGGGTCGGGTGTCGGGGACGGTGCGGGACGTGCGGGGGCCGGAGGTGCTCCGGCGGATGTGGTCAGGAGCGACGGTAGAACGGCAGCTCGACCACCCGGACGGGCTCGCGGCGCCCGCGGACGTCGACCGCCAGCTCGGTTCCGGGGGCCGAGACCTCCGGGGTGACGTACGCCATCGCGATGGGCGTGCCGAGGGTCGGCGACGGTGCGCCGGACGTCACCCGGCCGACCGTCGCGGCGCCCGGGTCGGTGCCGGTGAGGACCTCGTGGCCGTGGCGGGCGGCGCGGCGACCGAGGCCAATCAGCCCGACGAGCACCCGGGACGGCGTCGCGTGGGCGCGGGCGGCGAGCGCCTCGCGCCCGACGAACGGCAGCGGCTCGCCGTCCGGGGTCGTCTTGTCGAGGCGCACGACCCGCCCCAGCCCGGCGTCGTGCGGGGTCGTCGTGCGGTCCAGCTCGTTGCCGTACAGGGGCATGCCGGCCTCGAGCCGCAGACTGTCGCGGGCCGAGAGGCCGGCGGGCACCAGGCCGACGGGGCGCCCCGCCTCGAGCAGGTCCCGCCACAGGCCGGGCGCCGCGTCCGCCGGGACGAACAGCTCGAAGCCGTCCTCGCCGGTGTACCCGGTGCGCGCGACGAGCGCGGGCACGCCGTCGACCGTCGCCCGCACGGCGGCGTAGTACCGGACGTCGCGCACGGCTGCAGCCTCGTCCGGGTCCGCGACGAGCCCGGTGACGATCTCGGCCGCGCGCGGACCCTGCACCGCGACCAGCGCGGTCTCGAGGGTGCGGTCGGTCAGCGACGCGTCCGCGCCGGTGAGCCGTCCGGCGAGCTCGTCGCGCACGACGGCGACGTTGGCGGCGTTCGCGACGACGAGGAACGACTCGTCCGCGAGCCGGTAGACGATGAGGTCGTCGAGGATGCCGCCGTCCTCCGCCGTGATCATCGTGTAGCGCGCCCGGCCGACCGCGAGCCCGGAGATGTTCCCGACGAGTGCGCGGTCCAGGCCGGCACCCGCGCCCGGGCCGTCGACGTGGAGCTCGCCCATGTGCGACAGGTCGAACAGCCCCGCCGCGGTACGCACCGCCTGGTGCTCGGCGAGGTCACCGGCGTACCGCAGCGGCATCATCCAGCCGGCGAAGGGCGTCATGGTCGCGCCGAGCGCCTCGTGCTCCGCGTGCAGCGGCGACAGGACCGTGTCGCCGGCGGCGTCCGTGGCCGGGGCCTCCACCACGGGCAGGTCCGGCACGACGGGCGGGGTGGTCGGGTCGGTCACAGGGTCTCTCCCTCGGCGTAGGCCTCGACGGGCGGGCAGGAGCACACGAGGTTGCGGTCCCCGTGGGCGCCGTCGATCCGCCGGACCGGCGGCCAGTACTTGCCGGCGCGCAGGCTCGCGACCGGGTAGGCGGCGAGCTCGCGGCCGTACGGGTGCTCCCACGCGTCGGCGGTGACGGCCGCGGCGGTGTGCGGCGCGTTCCGCAGCGGGGAGTCCGCCACCGGCCAGCGCCCCGCGGCCACCGCGTCGATCTCCCCGCGGATCGCGACCAGGGCGTCGACGAACCGGTCGAGCTCGGCCAGGTCCTCGCTCTCGGTGGGCTCGACCATGAGGGTCCCCGCGACCGGGAACGACAGCGTGGGGGCGTGGAACCCGTAGTCCATCAGCCGCTTGGCGACGTCCTCGGCGGTCACACCGGTCTGCTTCGTGATGCCGCGCAGGTCGAGGATGCACTCGTGGGCGACCAGCCCGGCCGGCCCCGTGTACAGGACGGGGAAGTGCGGGGCGAGGCGCGAGGCGAGGTAGTTCGCGGACAGCACCGCGGTCTCGGTCGCCCGGCGCAGGCCGTCGCCGCCCATCAGCGCGACGTACGCCCACGAGATCGGCAGGATGCCCGCCGACCCGAACGGGGCGGCCGACACCGCGGGCGCCGACCCGCCCGCGAGCGCCGCGCCCTCCCCCAGCACCACGTCGGTGGCCGGGAGGTACGGCACCAGGTGCGCCGCGACGCCGATCGGGCCGACGCCCGGGCCGCCGCCGCCGTGCGGGATGCAGAACGTCTTGTGCAGGTTGAGGTGCGAGACGTCGCCGCCGAACTCGCCCGGCCGGGCCAGCCCGACGAGCGCGTTGAGGTTCGCCCCGTCGATGTAGACCTGGCCGCCGGCCTCGTGCACCAGGTCGCAGACCTCGCGCACGTCCTCCTCGTACACGCCGTGCGTCGAGGGGTACGTGATCATGATCGCGGCGACGCGCGGCCCGTGCTGCTCGAGCTTCGCCCGCAGGTCGTCGAGCTGCACCGAGCCGTCCTCGGCGGTCGCCACCACGACCACGCGCATGCCGGCCAGCGCGGCGGAGGCGGCGTTCGTGCCGTGCGCCGACGCCGGGATGAGGCAGACGTCGCGGACCGGGACGTCCTCCGGCGCGGCCCCGGCGGCCAGCGCCTCGCCGCGCCGGCCCTCGTGGTACCCGCGGATGGCCAGCAGCCCGGCGAACTCCCCCTGCGACCCGGCGTTCGGCTGCACCGAGACCGCCGCGTACCCGGTGATCTCCGCGAGCCAGCCGGCCAGGTCCCCGATGAGCTCCGCGTAGCCGGCGGCCTGCTCGGCCGGGACGAACGGGTGCAGGCCCGCGAACCCGGGCCAGGAGATGGCCTCCATCTCGACCGTCGCGTTGAGCTTCATCGTGCAGGAGCCCAGCGGGATCATCGTCCGGTCCAGGGCCAGGTCCTTGTCGGACAGCGCGCGCAGGTACCGGAGCATCGCGGTCTCCGAGCGGTACCGGTGGAACACCGGGTGCGTCAGGTACGCGGAGGTGCGGCGGAGCGCGCCGGGGATCGCGGGGTCCGCGTCGGGGGCCGCGGGGGTGCCGGGGGCGAGCGGGCCCGCGTCGGCGAACGCCGCGAGCACCTGCGCGACTTGCCGCTCGGTCGTCACCTCGTCGCAGGCCACCTGCACATGGTCGTCGTCGGCCGCCCAGACGTTGATGCCGCGGGCGGCGGCCGCCGCGACGACCGCGCGGGCGCGGCCCGGGACGACGGCGCGCACCGTGTCGAAGAACGCGGCGTGCTCCACCTCGACCCCGCCGGCGCGCAGGCCCGCGGCCAGCGACGCGGCGCGTGCGTGCACCCGCTCCGCGATCTCCCGCAGCCCGTCGGGGCCGTGGTGGACGGCGTACATCGACGCGACGATCGCCAGCAGCGCCTGCGCGGTGCAGATGTTGCTCGTCGCCTTCTCGCGGCGGATGTGCTGCTCACGGGTCTGCAGCGCGAGCCGGTACGCCGGTGCGCCGTCCGCGTCGACCGACACCCCGACCAGGCGGCCCGGCAGCGACCGCTCCAGGCCGGTGCGCACGGCCATGTACGCCGCGTGCGGCCCGCCGTAGAACAGCGGGACGCCGAACCGCTGCGCCGACCCGACCGCGATGTCCGCGCCGAGCTCCCCGGGCGGCGTCAGCAGGGTCAGGGACAGCAGGTCCGCGGCGACGGTCACGAGCGCGCCCGCGTCCTTGGCGGCGGCGACCAGCGGGGCGAGGTCGCGCACGGCGCCCGACGCGCCCGGGGCCTGCAGCACCAGGCCGACCAGCGCCTCGTCGCCCAGGTCCGGCAGGCCCGCGGTCAGGTCGGCGACCCGCACCGCCAGCCCGGCGGCCTGTGCCCGGCCCAGCGTCACGGCGAGCGTCTGCGGCAGGCAGTCGGCGTCCAGGAGGACGACGCCCGCGCGGCCCTTCGCCGCGCGGTGCATGAGCGCGACGGCCTCGGCCACCGCCGTCGCCTCGTCCAGCAGCGACGCGTTCGCGACGGGAAGCGCGGTGAGGTCCGAGACGACCGTCTGGAAGTTCAGCAGCGCCTCCAGCCGGCCCTGGGAGATCTCCGGCTGGTACGGCGTGTACGCGGTGTACCAGGCGGGGGACTCCAGCACGTTCCGGCGGATCACGGGCGGCGTCACCGTGTCGTGGTAGCCGAGCCCGATCATCTGCGTCAGGACGGTGTTCTTGTCCGCGATCGACCGCAGGGCGGCCAGCACCTCGGACTCGCCGCGGGCCTCCGGCAGCGCGAGCGGCCGCCCGGTGCGGATGCTCGCCGGGACTGCGGCGTCGACCAGCGCGTCCAGGCTCGGCCACCCGTCGCCGACGTGCCGGAGCATGGCGTCGGTGTCGGTGGGGCGCGGGCCGACGTGCCGGTCCGCGAAGCCGCGCGCGGCGTCCGTGACGGCGGGCACGGCGGGCGCGGCGTCCCGGGGGGCGGTGCGGACGTCGGTCGGGAGGGACTCGAGAGGGGTCACGCGGCTGCTCCGGGTCGGCGGGCGGGGACGGACGTGCGGGTGGCGCGGCCTCCCCGCTCTGTCATCCGCCGTCCCGCGCGCGGCGGGATCGGGCGACCTGAGAGTTTTGCCGGTCCGCCGTGCCCGTGAGGGCCGGGGCGCGCCGACTTGCACCGTCGGTGGACCGGCTGCGCGTCGGGGGACGCGCAGGGGCGGTCGCTTTCCAGAGTTGCCTCGCCACGGCGGTACGGGGGCCTGAGAGATTCCCGGGGAGGGTTGCTCCTTCGGCGCCTCGCGCGGCACCCGGGTCACCGGGCGCCTGCGGGAGGGCTCTCCCGCCGCGGTTCGAGCAGCGTGTTGAGTTGTGGGGTCAGCGTAACCGCGCGGCGCGCCGGCGTCGCCCCCCTCGTCCGGCGGCGGGACGTCAGCACGGCTCGTCACCGGCGGGTGCCACGCCGACCGACCGCACCACCGCGAGGCGGGCGATCGCACGCTCCAGGGCCCGGCACCGGCGGGCGTCCGCCCGGAACCGGATCACGACCGTGCCGGCGTCCCCGGCCGAGTACGCCGTGGTCAGGGCGTCGAAGTTCACCCCGCGCGTCGCGAACACGGCCGACAGCGCGGCGATCGTCCCGGTGCGGTGGTCCGCCACGACGTGGGCGGTCCACGGCGTCTCGTCGGGGTCGGAGGCGTCGGCTGCCACCCCGGCGGGCATCGTGCCGGGGGCGACGGCCGCGGCGCCGGGATCCGGGTCGGTCCCGGCGGGAGCGGCCGGGGCGGTCGCGTCGGGAGCGGCCCCGGTCTCCGCCGGCCCGGCGCCGTCCGGTCCCGTCGACGTCGCGGCGCGCGCCGCCTCCGCCCGCCAGCCCGCCACCGCCGCACCGATCCGCCCGGCGACGGCCGCGAGCCGCCGCTCCTCGTCGGGCGGAAGCTCGTCCAGCAGCACCCGCGTCCAGCCCTCCGGCCCGAGCACCACCGGCACGCCCAGCACGCCGTGCACCGGCCGGCCGGCCACGCTCACCTCGCCCGCCAGGTCCACCTGCCCGGCCACCACCGTCTCGCGGCCGTCGAGGATCGTGTCCACCAGGTCGACGGTCGCGGCGGCGGTGGCCGACGCCGTCTTCGCCCCGCTCTGGTGCGTCAGCCACGGCCGCGCGACGGCACGCAGGTCCGCCGGCCAGGTGTCCACGAGGGCGAACGCCCGACCCGCGTCGTGGGCGCCGACCACCGCGAGCTCCTGCTTCGCCGCCTCGATCTCCGCGCCGAACCCGTCGAGCGTCCGCCCGCCCCGGAGCCGCGCCACCGCCCGGCGGCGCTCCTCGACGTCGAGGCCGCTGATCCGCACGGTCGACCACAGCGGCACCAGGTCGTCCCCGTGCTGCCCGGCCACGAACCCTCCGACGCGGTGCCGTCGCACGCCCAGGGACACAGCCGTCTCCCGCCGGAACCGCAGGGTGTCCAACCACGCGCCCATCCCGATCACGCGGTGCCGCCCGAGCTCGCGCGCGACGACGGCGACCGCGAGCTCGACCGGGTTCGACACCACCACGACGACCTCGTGACCGGACCCGTACCGCGCGATGGCGCGCGCGTACGACTCGAAGACCGCGAGGTTCCCGGCCGCGAGCGCCGCCCGGTCGGTGCTCGCCCCCGCGCGCGCCGGCGCGGTGCGGCCCGCCGTGAGCACGACGACGTCCGCCACCACGTCCTCCGGGTCGAGCGCCACGTCGATCAGCGGGGCGTGCTCGTCGTAGGCGTCCACGAGGTCGGCGCGCAGCCCGTACGTCGCGCGCCCGGAGGCCCCGCCGTGACGGCCCACGAGCTGCAGCCGCGAGGTCGTCGGCAGCACCCGCCGCTCGATGAGCTGGGCGCAGACCTGCCGCCCCACGTCCCCCGTCGCTCCCAGCACCGCCACGTCCACGCGGCCGAGGCTAGGTCAGCGACGTGTCCGGCGCGTTGCGCGGCCCGTCCGGCCGCACTCCGCGGCCCCCGGGGCCGGCCCAGCGGCTCAGTCGAAGTCGAGCAGGTCGCCCAGCCACGACTCGCGGCGCTTCTTGCGACCGTACGGGTAGCGGGGGTCGCGACGGTCGTCGCGGTAGCGGGGGTCGCGACGGTCGTCGCGGTAGCGGTCGTCGTACCGCCGGTCGTCACCGTGGCCCGGGGGCGCGGGGGCGGGAGGGAACCCGCCGTACCCGGCCTCGGGGGGCAGAGGGACGGCGGGGGCCGGCGGAGCACCCGCAGGCACGCCGGCGGCGCGGTCGAGGATCTTGTCGAGCTCCCCGCGGTCCAGCCAGATGCCGCGGCACGACGGGCAGTAGTCGATCTCGACGCCCTGCCGCTCCGCCATCACCAGCTCCGCCCCGTCGGTGGGACACCTCATGTCGACCTCCTCGCCCGCGCCTGTCGGCGCACGTCCTGCCCGGGCAACGAACGGTCCCCGCGCCCGGTTCCGGCGACGCGCTCCCCTACAGCCGCGCCTGCCAGGCGACGACCCGGTCCACCGCCTCCGCGACGACCTCCGGCGCGGACGCGAACGACAGCCGCACCCAGTCGTGGCCGTCGATGCGGTCGAAGTCGGTGCCGGGCGTGAGCGCCACGCCCGCCTCGTCCAGCAGCCGCCGGCACCACTCGCGGGAGTCGAGCCCCGACGGGGAGATGTCGGCGTACACGTAGAACGCGCCGTCCGCCGGGGCGACGCGGGCCCAGCCGAGCTCGGGCAGGCGGTCCAGGACGGTGCGGCGGGACGCGGCGTACTGCGCGACGTTCGCGGTCGCCGCGGCGTACCCCTCGGGCGTGAACGCGGCGACGCCCGCGTGCTGCGCCAGCGCCGGCGGGCACAGCGCGACGTTGCCCGCGAGCGCGTCGACCGGCTGCACCAGGTCGTCCGGGAGCAGCAGCCACCCGAGCCGCCAGCCCGTCATGGCCCAGAACTTCGAGAACGAGTTCACCACCACCGCGCCGGTCCCCAGGGCGGTGGCCGCGGTCGGGGCGCCGGCCGGACCGGGCTCGGCGGCCGCCGCGTCCGGGTAGGTGATGCCGTGGTAGATCTCGTCGGACACCAGCCGCACGCCGTGGTCCGCGCACCAGCCGGCGAGCGCGTCGAGCGCCGCCCGGTCGACGAGCGTGCCGGTGGGGTTCGCCGGCCCCGCGACAACCAGGCCGTCGACCTGCTCCGGCAGCGCCTCGAGCTGCTCGACCGTCGGCTGGTACCGGGTCTCCGGCCCGCACGGCAGCTCGACCACCTCGCAGCCCAGCGAGGCGAGGATGTTGCTGTACGCCGGGTAGCCCGGGCGCGCGAGGGCCACGCGGTCGCCGACGTCGAACGCGGCGAGGAAGGCCAGCAGGAACCCGCCGGACGACCCCGTCGTGACGGCGACGCGCGCCGGGTCGACCTCGACGTCGTACCAGGAGCGGTAGTGGCCGGCGATCGCCGCGCGCAGCGCGGGCGAGCCCATGGCCTCCGTGTAGCCGAGGTCCCCGCCGGCGAGCAGCTGCACGGCCCGCTCCCGCACGACGTCCGACGCGCCGGCCGACGGCTCGCCCACGCAGAGGTTCAGCACGGACTGACCGGCGGCGCGGCGGGCGTTCGCGGCCGCGACGATGTCCATCACGGCGAACGGGGGCACGTGGGAGCGGGACGAGACCTTCACCCCGCCATCCTGCCCCCGAGGTGCTCGGGTGCACCGTTCGACGGGGCGCTCGACCCGCCGGCGGCCGCGGTCGCACCGCCCGGTCGCCTCGCCCGGTACGACGCCGGCGAGACCGGGGGCTCAGGCCCGGGCGGCGTCCCGCTCGTCCAGCGCCGCCCGGACCGCGTCGACCACGCCGTCGGCCGCCGCCTCGATCTCGTCGAGGCAGTGCTCGAACTCCTGCGGCCCGCCGTACCAGGGGTCGTCGACGTCCAGGGCGTGCTCGTCGCGCACGTCCCGGACCGCCGGGGCCGCCGGGTCGAACGTCCGGAACATCACCACGCGCGACGCGGCCTCGTCGTCCGGGGCGAGCCGCCGCAGCGCCCGCGCGTGCGACGCCGTCATGGCGAGCACCAGGTCGCGCTCGGCCAGGTCGGAGCCGCGCACCTGCCGCGCCTGCCGCGCCGGGACCGGGTACCCCCGGGCCGCGAGCGCGGCACGGGCCCGGCGGTCGATCGGGTTGCCGTGCTCCTCGTCGCTCACCCCTGTGGAGTCGACGACCACCCGGTCGCCCAGCCCCGCGGCCTCCAGCCGGTCGCGCAGCACCACCTCGGCCATCGGCGACCGGCAGATGTTGCCGGTGCACACGGTCATCGCGCGGTAGCGCCCGCCGTCCGTCACGTCGCGTCCTCCTGTCGTCGCCGGTGCAGCAGCACGCCCGTGCCGCCCTCGAACTCGATGCCCGCGTACGTCGCGGCCCGGCCCGCCTCGGTGAACCCGTGCCGGGCGTGCAGCGCCAGCGACGGGGTGTTGCGCGCGTTCACCACGCTGCGGACGTCGCCGTCGGCGCGCTCGAGCAGCGCCGCGAGCAGCCGGGTGCCCGCGCCGGTGCGCCGGCGGTCCGGGTGCACGGTGAGCGCCGAGACGTAGAGGCCGTCCGGGACGTCGTCGTGCCCGTCCCAGCGTGCCAGCATCGCCCAGCCCACGACGGCTCCCTCCCGCTCGGCGACGAGCAGGTGCCGCGCCCGGTCGGCGGACCAGCCGGCGACCCGTGCCGCGAAGCCGTCGGGCAGGGGCCCGCGGGTGGCGGCCACGAGGGCGATCCCCCCGGCGTCGGCGGCCCGGCCGGCGCGCACGGCGACGGCCGGGTCCGGGCGGCCGTGGGCGTCGGGCGCGGCGACGGCGAACAGGGGCACGCCGCCATCGTCGCACCCCCGGCGTCGACGGTACAGCGATCCGTGTACTGTCGGCCTCGTGGAGACGGTCACCCTCACGCACACCGCGGCGCTCGCCCGGCTGGGGCACGCCCTGTCGGACGAGACGCGGACGCGGGTCCTGCTCGCCCTGCGGGAGGCACCCGCCTGCCCGTCGGACCTCGCGGAGGCCCTCGGCGTCTCCCGGCAGGTCATGTCCAACCAGCTCGCCTGCCTGCGGGGGTGCGGCCTCGTCGACGCCGTCCGCGACGGTCGCCGCACCTGGTACCGGCTCGCGGACGCCGGCCTGGGGCCCGCGCTCGGCGACCTGCTCACGCTGGTGCTCGCCGTGGACCCGGCCTGCTGCGGCCCCGACTGCGCGTGCGCATGAGCACCGCACCCCTCCCCGACGACGCCGCCCGGCCGACCGCACCCGGCGCATCTCGCGCATCCGGCGCATCTCGCGCATCCGGCGCATCTCGCGCATCCGGCGCATCTCGCGCATCCGGCGCATCCGGCGCATCCGATGCATCCGATGCATCCGATGCATCCGATGCATCCGGCAGGCTCGACGCACCCGCCGCACCCGGCGCGCTCGACGCGCCTGAAGCGCTCGACGCGAACGCCGCACCCGCCGCGCACGGCCGCGCCCCCGGACCCGCCCGCGCGGCCGTGCTGCGCCGCCGGATCCGCCTCGTCGTCGCCGTGACCATCGCCTACAACGTCGTCGAGGCGGTCGTCGCGCTGACCGCGGGCAGCGTCGCGTCGTCGTCCGCCCTCGTGGCCTTCGGGCTCGACTCCGTCGTCGAGGTGCTGTCGGCCGCCGCGGTGGCCTGGCAGTTCGCCGCACCCGACCCGGAGGTGCGCGAGCGGACCGCGATGCGGCTCATCGCCCTGTCGTTCCTCGGGCTGGCCGCGTTCGTGACGGTCGACGCCCTGCGCACGCTGCTCGGCGGCGCGGAGCCGGAGCGCTCCGCCGTCGGCCTGGCGCTCGCCGCGGTCAGCCTCGCCGTGATGCCCGGCCTGTCCTGGTTCGAGCGCCGCACGGGCCGGGAGCTCGGCTCGGCGTCCGCGGTCGCCGACTCCCACCAGACGCTCATCTGCTCGTACCTCTCGGCCGCCCTGCTCGCCGGGCTGCTGCTGCACACAGCGCTCGGCTGGTGGTGGGCCGACCCGGTCGCGGCGCTGGTCATCGCGGCCTTCGCGGCCCGGGAGGGGGTCGAGGCCTGGCACGGCGACGCGTGCGGGACGCCGATCGCGGAGCTCGTCGGCGGGGAGCGGGCACCCGGCGCCCCCGGTCGCTGACGACCCCGATGCCGGCCGTGGTTCCCCGGTGCCGCCGGGTCGCCCTGCCGACGTCGATGACGACGGCTACCGTCGCTGCCAGCCGGCGGACGCCGGCGCACCGGCCGGCACCAGGGAGCGGGGCATGGACGACGGGCTGATCGTGGTGACGGGCGCCTCCGGGAGGATCGGCCGGCGGCTCGCCGTCCGGCTGGCGGCGGAGGGCGCGCAGCAGCGCCTGGTGGTCCGGTCGCCCGACCGCGCGCCGCACCTGCCGGGGACCGAGACGGAGATCGCGCTGAGCCCCGGCTACCTGGACGTCGGGTCCATGCGGGCCGCGTTCGCCGGCGCCCGCACCGTGTTCCTCGTCTCGGGCCGCGAGTCCGCCGACCGGGTCACCGAGCACCGCGCGGCCGTGGACGCCGCGGTCGACGCCGGCGTCGAGCGGGTGGTCTACCTATCGTTCATGGGCGCCGCGCCGGACGCGACGTTCACGTTCGCCCGCGACCACTGGGCCACCGAGGAGCACATCCGGGCGTCGGGCCTGCGGTACACGTTCCTGCGCGACTGCCTGTACCACGACGCGATCGTCCGGTTCGTCGGCGAGGACGGCGTGATCCGCGGGCCGGCCGGGCAGGGACGGGTCGCCGCGGTGGCGCACGACGACGTGGCGGACGTCGCGACGGCCGTGCTGCTCGACGAGCGCGACCACGCGCACGACGGGCAGGCCTACGACGTCACGGGGCCGACGGCGTACCCGCTCGCGGAGGCTGCGCAGACCTTGAGCGCCGCGACCGGGCGACCGATCCGGTACGAGGCCGAGACCGTCGAGCAGGCGTACGCCTCGCGCGCCGGGTACGGCGCGGAGCCGTGGGAGGTCGAGGGCTGGGTGACGTCCTACGAGGCGATCGCCGCCGGCGAGCTCGAGTCGACGTCCTCCACCGTGAAGCGGCTCGCGGGCCGGCCGGCGCAGTCGTTCTCCGAGTGGCTGACGCTGAACCCGGCAGCGTGGGAGCACCTGCGCGCCTGACCGCTGCGGCGGGCCACCGCACGACCCGACACACCCGCACCTCACGGACCGTTCGGATCCGGATGACCCGACACGCCCGGCGCGCCCGCACGAGCGGATCCGAACCGTCGACACGGCCGAGACCGGGGGCGAGGGCGGCGTGCGACCTCCCCCGAGCGCCCGCCGCCCCCACCGGTCCGGCCGGGGCCGGCTCCCAGCATCGGGGTCGCCGGTGTCCGCAGGGCGACCGGGGCGTGAACGCCGGCCGTCCGCGGGGCGTCAGCGCGGGCGCCGCGCCGTCAGCACCAGCGGCCCGTCCGGCGTGATGGCGACGGTGTGCTCCGCGTGCGCCGCCCGGGAGCCGTCGGCCGTGCGGATGGTCCAGCCGTCGTCGTCGATCAGGTACCCGTCGCCGCCGGCCATGAACCAGGGCTCGATGGCGATGACGAGCCCGGCGCGGAGCTTGAGCCCGGACCGCCGCCGGCCGAGGTTCGGCACGTGCGGTTCCTCGTGCATGGTGCGCCCGACGCCGTGCCCGCCGAAGTCCGCGTTGATGCCGAACCCGGCGGCGCGCCCGATCTCGCCGATCGCCGCGGAGATGTCCCCCATCCGGTTGCCGGGCCGCGCCTGGGCGATGCCGGCGGCGAGCGCCTGCTCGGTGACCTCGATGAGCCGCTGCGCGTCCGGGTCGGGCGTCCCGAGCTGGAACGTCACCGCGGAGTCCGCCACCCAGCCCTGGACCTGCGCGGCGAAGTCGATGCTCAGCACGTCGCCGTCGGCGAGCACCTGGTCGGACGGCAGCCCGTGCAGCGCTGCGTCGTTGACGCTGGTGCACAGCACGCCCGGGTAGGGCATGGCGCCGAACGACGGGTGGTACCCGAGGTACACGGAGTGCGCGCCGGCCTCGTCGATCAGGCGGTGCGCGTGCGCGTCGAGCTCCCGGAGCGTCATGCCCACGCGGGCCACGTCCTGCAGGCTGCTCAGCACGCGCGCGACGAACGCGCCCGCGGGCCGCATGGCCTCGATCTCCCGGGGTGTCTTCAGCTGGACCACGCCCCCACCCTAGGCGGCGGCGAGCGCCTCGATCCCGGCGACCACGAGGTCCACCAGCACGGCGAAGCTGCGGTCCCGGTCCTGCGGGAGGCGGAAGCCCCCGCCGAGCTCGAGCGAGACGTACCCGTGCACGGCGGCGCGCACGGCGCGCACGGCGTCGACGGCGCGCTCCTCGGGCAGGTCGAACCCGCGGAGCACGGCGGTGATGACCCCGACGACCTCCGCCCCGGCCGCGGCGAGCTCCGCGTCGTCGGGGTCGGCGGGGTCGGCGGCCACCTGCACCGCCGCGTACCGCCCGGGGTGCGCGTGGGCGTAGTCCCGCATCGCGTGGCACAGCGCGCGCACCGCGTCGGGCCCGGACCGGCCGAGCGTGGCCCGCACGAGCTGCTCGGTGAGGTCGCGGACCGCGAGGACGGCCACCTCCCGCCGCAGCGCGGCCAGCGAGCCGACGTGCTTGTAGAGGCTGGGGGTCGCCACGCCGGCCTCGGCGGCCACCCGGGCGAGCGTCAGGTCGGCGAACCCTGCCGGGCCGCCCGCGTCGACCGCCCCGAGGGCGACCCGGCTGACCGCGGCTGCGGAGAGCCCGGCCCTAGGCACCGGGCACCTCGGGCGCACCGGGCACGGGCGCGGCGTCGCGCAGCAGGTCGAGCACGGCGTCCGCGACCACGTCGGGCGTCTGGTGCTGGGGGTAGTGGCCGGCGTCGGGCACCAGCAGGGTCCGGGCACCGGGCAGCGTCGCGCCGATCCACGCGAGCTCGGCGGCGGGGTCCCGCCAGTCGGGGTCGAGCGCCCCGACGACCGCGAGCGCCGGGGCCTGGATGCGTGGCAGGCGGGGCTCGACGACGGCGTGCGTGAGCGCGAGCGTGAGGCGCCGGAACGCCGCGAGGTACCCGGGCCGGCGCAGGCTCGCGCGGATGGCGGCGCTGTGCGTGGCGAGCCGGTCCGACCGCCGTCCGCGGTTCAGCGTGCGGTAGTACCAGGCCCACGCCGCGGCGCCCCACGGCCGGGCGAGCAGGACCCGGTAGACGACGCCGAGCAGCGCGCGGGTCGCCCCGCCGGGCGCGGGGTCGCGGAGGAAGGGCCCGAGCAGGACGAGCGCCCGCACGAGGTCCGGCCGGTCGGCGGCGAGCACGGCGGCGGCGGAGGCGCCCATCGAGCTGCCGACGACGACCGCGGGGCCGGCGCCGAGGTGCTCGACCAGCGCGGCGAGGTCGGCGGCCGTGGCCTCGTCGCCGAGCTCGGTCACGTCGGGCGAGGAGTCGCCGTGGCCGCGGAGGTCGGTGGTCACCACGCGGTAGCCGGCGGCGAGCAGGGCGTCACGGAGCTCGTCGTAGGTGGACCGCAGGTCGCCCATGCCGGGCACGGCGACGACGAGCGGGCCGGTGCCCGTGTCGTCGTACGCGACGGTGCAGAGCCGGCCGTCGCCGGCGGGTCGCTCGAGGGGCCGGGTCTCCCGGGTGCTGTCCATAGCTTGGAGGCTAATGCCATTAGCCACGACGACGCGAGGGCGTACCTGGGATGCTCCTCGCGTGCAGCACGACCTCACGCTCACCGGCCACGGCGTCCGCCTCGTCCCGCTGGCCCCGGAGCACGCCCCCGGCTTGGCCGCGTTCGTCGACGACCGGGTGTGGGCGGGGATGTCCTCGCCGCTGCCGGTCGGCGTCGCGGGCTGGGAGGCGGAGGTCGAGCAGGCCCGCCGCTCGCCCGGCCGGATCGCCCTCGCCGTGCTCGACGCGGGCACCGGCGAGGTCCGCGGCAGCACGTCGTTCTACGACCTCGACCTGCGTGTCGGGCGGGTCGAGGTCGGGCACACGTTCTACGCGCCGCGCTGGTGGGGCGGCGCGACCAACCCCGCGTGCAAGCACCTCATGCTGCGGCACGCGTTCGAGGAGTGGGGGTGCGTCCGTGTCGCGCTGCGCGCCGACACCCGCAACACCCGGTCGGTCGGCGCGATCACCCGCCTCGGCGCGGTCCCGGAGGGCGTCCTGCGCTCGCACCGCCTCGCGCCCGACGGCAGCCGCGGCGACACGGCGTACTTCTCGGTGCTCGCCGACGAGTGGCCGGCGGTGCGCGACGGGCTGCTCGCCCGCCTGGGTGGCGCGGACCGCTGAGCCCGCCGACCCCGGGCAGGGAACAGCCCGTGGGCCGGGCCTCGGTGCGAGGCCCTGCCGCGAAGGACGAGGTCGCGGCTCCCACGGGCTGCGGTGACTGCCGGAGATTCGCTCGTCGCCCTGCCGGACCGGGCCGGCGGAGCAGCGAACGGATCGAGCAATCCGTCCGATGTGCTCGGGCGACTAGCGGACAGCCACCTCACGCGTCCTGGAAGACTTCATGTCTCGGACCACCTCCTTCCCGTGTGCCTCGACCGTACGTCCGCCCCCGAGCGCCGGCCAGCGTTTTTCGCCCACGGCGTGCGGCGCGGAACATCGCCGGGGCCCGCCCGGTTGCGGCGGTCATGACCACGATCGGATTCATCGGCTCCGGCAACATCGGGGGCACCCTCGCGCGCCTCGCCGTCGAGCACGGCCACGCGGCCGTCGTCAGCAACTCGCGCGGACCGCACACGCTCGTCGACCTGGTGGCGGACCTCGGGGACGGCGCGCGCGCCGGCACCGCCGAGGAGGCCGCCGCGGACGGCGAGATCGTCGTCGTGTCGGTGCCGTTCCACGCCTACCGCTCCGTGCCGGCAGCCGCGCTCGCCGGCAAGGTCGTCATCGACACGAACAACTACTACTGGGAGCGCGACGGCCACGTCGCCGAGCTCGACGACGGCACCACCACCAGCTCCGAGCTGCTCGCCGGGCACCTCGAGGGCGCCCACGTCGTCAAGGCGTTCAACCACATCACGTCGGCCGACCTCGGGTCGCGCGGCACGCCCGCCGGGACGCCCGGACGGCGCGCGCTGGCGATCGCCGGCGACGACGCGGACGCCAAGGCGCTCGTCACGTCCCTGGTCGACCGGTGGGGCTTCGACGTCGTGGACACGGGCCCGCTCGCCGAGGGCTGGCGGTACCAGCGCGACATGCCCGCCTACGGCCCCGACCTGGACGCGGACGGCCTGCGCGCCGCACTGGCGGCCGCGCAGCGCTGACGCCGGCGCCGGGTCGCAGGGCCCGCGCCACGCCGGACAGGGGCGGCACCGCCGGGTCAGCCGGTGGTGCCGCCTCGCTGGGCCGGTACCCGCACCTCGGGCGCGAGCCGGTAGCCGAGCCCCCGGACCGTCCCGATCACCGACCGGTCGCCGGTCCGCTCCGCCAGCTTGCGGCGCAGGTTCGCCATGTGGACCTCGATGCTGCGCCGGTCCGCGTCCGTCGGCACGGGCACGGCGTGCGGGCCGTGGACGGCGACCGCGTGCACCAGCTCGTCCTTCGACACCGGCGTGCCCGCGCGCTCGGCGAGGGCCACGAGGATCTCGAACTCGCTCCGGGTCAGCGGGACCGGACGGTCCCCGACGCGCACGCACCGGGAGGGCACCTCGACCACGAGGTCCCCGCGGCGCAGGACCCGGTCGTCGACCGGCCGGGTCGGGTCAGGGCTCGACACCTTCACCACGGTACGTCCGCGGTCCGGAGGCTGCCAGGGATGCGCCCGCAGGGGTGGTAGGACCTACGTCCCAGATCTCGTGGCTCAGTTTCCCTGACACATCCGGCGCCCGCGTCGATGGGGCCCCCGTTCACACATCGGACCGGGGACACCCCGGCGACACCCGGGGGAGACCCGTGCACACAGCTCGAGAGAGGCGGGGCCGCGTCCGGCGCTCCGCAGCGGCCGCTGCCGTCCTCGCCGTCCTGGGGACGCTCGTCCCCGTCGGCCAGGCCGTCGCCGCCGCATCCGGCATCTCCACGGTCGACGGGGTCGAGGAGGCGGTCGACACGACCGTCGTCTACAACTTCGACTGCGACAACCAGGGCGATCCGCTGCCGCCGATCTACCGGCTCTGGGGCCCGGACAACCTGTACCACTACGTCGCCATCGACGACTACGTGGAGCAGGGCTCGACGACCTCCGGGTTCTTCACGATCGCGTACGACGACTACGCGACCGGCTCGTACAGCCTGCTGGTGCAGTGCGGCGGCCTCCCCGACAACGGCGTGACGCGGAACTTCACCCTCGGGTCCACCCAGGCGGAGACCTCCACGTCGCTCGCCGTGTCCGCCACCACCGTCGTCACCGGCGACACGGTCACGTTGACCGCCACGGTCGACGGCGCCGAGTCCGGTGACGTCACGTTCCTCGCCGGCGGCTCGCCGATCGGCACGGCGGCGCTCCTGGGCGGCACCGCGTCGCTGACGTACCAGGTCGACGAGGAGCAGACGTTCACCGCCCGGTTCGAGGGCACCGAGACCGCCGCGACGTCGACCTCCGCCCCGACGTCGGTCGAGGTGGTCTCCGCGATCACGCCCGGCACCGTCGCCATCGCCACGAACCCCGCCGTGGGCGTCGAGCAGTCGGCGACCGTCGGCACCTGGGCCCCCGAGGACGTCGCGCTGTCGTACGCGTGGACCGTCGACGGCCACCAGGTCGGCACCCAGCCCACCTACACGCCGACCGCCGCCGACCAGGGCAAGGCGCTGCGCGTCGTCGTCACCGGCACCCGCGCCCCGCTGACCGCCGTCCCGCAGACCAGCGCCCCGAAGACGGTCGAGCTCGGCACGATCGAGAACGGCTACCTCGAGCTCGACGGGCGGGACGGCAACAACGCGGTCCTCGGGCAGACGCTCACGCCGCGCCCCGTCGGCTACGGCCCCGACGCGCAGTTCTCCTACGAGTGGGTCATCGGGGACCACGAGCGCACCGTCACCGCCCCGACGTACACGCCGGACGCCGCCGACCTGGGCAAGCTGATCCAGGTGCGGATGACCGTCACCGCCCCCGGCAAGCAGCCGACCGGCGACTGGGCGTACGCCTGGCCCGCCGTCACCACGCCGACCGTCGCCGTCGGCTCGCAGTCCGTCACGGTCGGCCGCGACGTGGTCGTCCCCGTGACCGTCGCCGGTCCGCAGGGCGGGCCGACGCCGAAGGGCTCGGTCGAGGTCACGCTGACGCCGCAGGGCTCCGCCACGGGCCGGCCGCTCGACGCGGTGGCCCTGGACGGCGAGGGACGCGCGTCCGTGCCGCTGACCGGCCTCGCCGTCGGCAGCTACACGGTCTCCGTGACGTACGTGCCGACCCCGGGCTCGATGCCCGTGTTCGCGGTCGCCGCGATCGCGGTCGAGACCAACCCCTACACCGGCGCGACCGGCTCCGGCACGGTCACCGTCACGAAGGTCACCCCGACCGTGACGGTGCCGGCGACGGTCGCCGTCCCGGTCGCCACCGAGGCGACGCTCGAGGCCCGCGTCGGCGGGGCGGTGCTGCCGAGCACCTTCGTGTTCCGCGAGGGCGCGACCGTGATCGGCCAGGGCCAGCTCGCGACGGACGGCGTCATCCCGGCGTCGCTGGGCGTGCTCGCGCCGGGCACGCACACCGTGGTCCTGGAGCTCCCGGAGACCGCGAGCACCCGCGCCGCCAGCGCCACGTTCACCGTGACGGTCGGCGGCGAGCCGGCCCGCGTCGGGGCGCTCCCGACGGCAGTGCTCGACACGCCGGAGGCCGCCACCGCGCCGGGGCAGCAGATGCAGCTGGTCGCCGAGGGCTTCGAGCCCGGGGAGACCGTCGCGTTCTACCTGCACTCCGACCCGGTGTTCCTCGGCACGGCCGTCGCGGACGAGAACGGCGTCGCCCGCCTGCTGGCCGACATCCCCGCGGACGTCCCGGCCGGCGCGCACACCGTGATCGCCACCGGCGGCACCTCGGGCCGCTGGGCCACGCTCCCGGTGGAGCTGGCCGTCCCGGCGGCTGCGGCGACCCCGAGCGGGGACCTGGCCGCCACCGGTGCCCAGGCCGGCCTGCTCATGGCGGGTGCCTGGACGCTGCTGCTGGCCGGCGGCGCCCTGGTGGTCGTCGCCCGGCGGGTGCGCACCGCGCGCTGACACCGCACCACGACGGCCCCCCGACCCGCACCGGGTCAGGGGGCCGTCCTGCGTCCGCAGGACCGGGGGTCAGCAGGTCGCGAACACGTAGCCGTCGTCGTCCGGGGTGCGCAGGTCGACGTCGCGCAGGACCGTGCTCACCGGGCGCCGCGGGTCGGCGCACGCCCCGTCCCAGTCCGCCGCCGGGTCCGAGCCCGCGTACTCGACGTCGATCACCGCATCGCCGTAGACGTCCGTGTACGCGGCGCACTCGTCGTACTGCAGGCACTGCTCCGCGACCGCGAAGTCGAACCCGGCCTCGTCCCGCCCGCGCGTCCCGAGGTCCGGGGTGTTCTTCTGGCCCGCCGCGAGACCCGCGTCGTGCGCCACCACGACCAGCCGCGCCGCCAGGTCCACGGCCGCGTCCTCGGTCAGCAGGCCGCCCGAGCGCGTCCACGAGTCGAGGTTGTCGAGCTCCACGGCGACGAACCCGCGCTCCGCGCACCGGCGCACCTGCTCCCCGACGACCTCCGTGACCGCGGCGCGCTGCTGCGCGGTGCGGGTGTCGAGCAGCAGCTCGTCCGGCCACCCCGGGTCGGCGACCGGGTCCCCGGCGGCGTCGCGCAGCACGAGGTCCGGGTGGTCGGCGAGCCAGGCGTCCCGCTCCGCGGGCTGCGTCTGGAACCCGTTGACGTAGCAGCCGGACCACAGACCCGGCTCGGGCACGTCCGTGACGTCCCGCACCACGCCGCCGACGCCGGCCGCCGGCGGGTAGCCGCCGCCCAGCTGGTAGTCGACGACGGCGCCCGCGGGAGGCAGGCCCGCCCGGGAGCCCGCGCTGCTCGCGCCCGGTGCCGGGGCACCTCCCGCAGCCGGGCCGTCGTCCCCGGCGCTGCCGCAGCCGGCCAGCGCGAGCACGACCGCGACGGCCCCGGCCACCCGGCGGAGCCCCCGCGCCCCGCGCGGCCCCTGCGCCCGGCGCGCCACCCGCGCCCGGTGACCGTCCGGCGCCCACCCGTGCTCCACACCCGCTCCTGTCGCGCTGTCCCCCGTGCGACCCGCGCCGCACCCGGCGTCGATGGTCGCACCCGACGCGACGTGCTGCCGGGGCCGAGGCGCCGGGCGGTGGCTCGGGGGACGCACCCGGGCCGCGCCCAGTGACGCGGCGCACGGCGGAATCGACGTGACGCGCCCCCGCCCGGAGGTGCAAGATGGCGGGCGACCAGAGCCGCCCGGGGACCCGGTGGCCGTCACCACCACGGGAGAGCAGCGGATGTCCGCAGGGAGCGGGGTCGGCCGACACGGCCACCTTGCGTGACCGGGCACAGCCCGTCACGCCGCACCACCGTCCCCGGACCCGGCCAGAGCGCCGCGGTCGGGACGGCTCGTCGTCGCCCCGTGACGGGAGTCCCTCCCCTGCGCCCGCGCGCCGCCGTCGTGCGCGCCGGCGCGCCCCACTCCCGTGAGAGCGAGTCCGTCATGCGTCCCGTCACCGATGCCCAGATCCACGCGTCCTTCGTCAACTGCTCCCGCCGCGAGGCCGCCCAGGCCACGATGCCGGCCGGCCTCGCCGCCCTCGGCTGGGAGCGCCTGGACTACCTCGGGTGGAACGACCCGAAGAACCCCCGCCGCGCCTACGTCGTGACCTGGCTGGACGACCGGCCCGTCGGCATCGTGCTGCGGGCGGCGGACGGCGCGACCACCCGCAACGCGGTGTGCGCCTGGTGCGAGGACGTCATCGCCACCAACGACGTCAGCCTGTTCGTCGCGAAGCGTGCCGGCTCCGCCGGGCGCAACGGCAACACCCTCGGCACGCTGATCTGCGCGGACTTCGCGTGCTCGCAGAACGCCCGCCGCCGCCCGACGATCGTCGAGGCCGGGGACGACGCCGCCGCCGTGGTGGCCCGCCGGGTCGCCGGGCTGCAGGAGCGCAGCGCCCGGTTCGTCGCGTCCGTCGCGCAGGGCTGACAGGCGCCGTCGGGCCGGCGTCGTCAGGCCGGCGTCGTCAGGCCGGCGTCGTCAGGCCGGTGTCGTCAGAGCACCGTCGCCAGCGCGTCGAGGGCCGCGAGCGGGTCGGCGCCGGCCGGGGCCAGGACCACCGCGTCCGCCCCGGCCGCGCCGATCTCGTCGATGCGGGCACGCGCCTGCTCGGGCGTCCCGCACACGGCCAGCCGGTCGACCCACGCGTCGGGCAGGGCGGCGGCGAACGCGGCGCGGTCGTCCGTGCCGGCGCGCAGGGCCCGCAGCTCGTCCGCGAACGGCAGGGGTGCGACGTGCACGTCCCAGTCGGGGTCCCCGATCCACGCGAGCGCCGGGCGCACCGCCGCCCGGGCCGCCGCGGGGTCGGCGTCCACGGCCGCGACGTCGTACACCGCGACCCGGTGCCCCGGCCCCGCGCCGATCTGCGCCCGCGCCGCCCGCACGTACTCGGGGCCCGCCGGCTCCGCGAGCACCGTCCCGTCCGCGCAGCGCCCTGCGGCGGCGAGGGACCGCGGCCCCCGGACGCCCGCCAGGACGGGCGGGACCACCGCCGGCGGGGACTCCAGGCGCACCCCGTCCAGGCGCACGAACCTGCCCTCCGTCGTGACCGTCTCCCCGCGCAGCAGCGCCCGCAGCGCCGTCACGTGCTCCTCGAAGGCGGTCAGCGGGCTCGCCGGCCACGCGCCCGCCTGACGCATCCACCCCGGCATCCCGTGCCCGACGCCCAGCTGCAGCCGGCCGGGGAACAGCTCCGCGACGGTCGCAGCCTCCATCGCGGCGAACGCCACGTTGCGCGCACCGGCCGGCAGGATGCCGACGCACACCCGGATCCGCTCCGTCGACGCGAGCACCGCCGCGGCCTGGGCGATGCCCCCGCGGAAGCCCAGGTCCTCCACCACCCACAGCTCCGAGAACCCCAGCTCGTCCGCCCGGCGTGCGTACGGCAGCAGCCGGTCGACGGGCAGGTCACGGGGCAGCAGGACACCGGTGTCGGGACGCATGACCCGACTCTAGGGGGCGACGGGCGGCACCCGGCTGTGCTCTCCTGGTGCCCCGACCCGCGACGGCGCGGGACCCACCCCGGGGGAGGTCGGCGTGGCCACGCTCGTGCACGCAGCGATCACGTCGCTGGACGGCTACGTCGCCGACCGGGACGGCCGGTTCGACTGGAGCGCCCCCGACGAGGAGGTGCACCTGGCGGTCAACGCCCTGCACCACGGCGTCGGGACGCTGCTGTACGGGCGGCGCGTCTACGACGTGATGACCGCCTGGGAGGACATGGCGACCGCCGACGAACCCCCGGCCGTGCAGGAGTTCGCGGAGCTGTGGCGCGCCGCGCACAAGGTCGTCTACTCCCGGACCCTCACCGAGCCGCGCAGCGCCCGCACGCAGATCGAGCGGGACTTCGACGCCGAGGCCGTCCGGCGGCTGCTGCGGTCGTCCCCGCACGACGTGCTGATCGGCGGGTCCGACCTCACCGGCCAGGCGCTGCGCGCGGGCCTCGTGGGCGAGCTGCACCTGTTCGTGACGCCGGTGCTCGTCGGGGGCGGGACCCGGGCGCTGCCGGACGACGTCCGGCTGGACCTCGAGCTGGTGGACGTGCGGCGGTTCGCGGGCGGGGTCGTGCACCTGCACCACCGGGTGCGGGACGGCGGCCCGGCGACGGGCTCGGGCGGCGGGGCAGGCAAGGCGTCCGCCGGCTGACGCGGCCCCGGCGATCGCCCGGAGCCCCGCCCACCTCGACCTCGGGTCCACGCGGGCCGCGGTCCTCCGGCGGCCCCGGGCCCGCGCGGGCGCCGGGTCAGACGCGCGCGTACCGGGCGCGTCCGAACGCGTACACCCCGTACGCGGCGAACCCGATCGCGGCCAGCGTCAGCAGCACCGCACCGAACGGCAGGCTCGCGAGCGCGTGCAGCGCGGCGTCGAGGCCCTGCGCCTTCTCCGGGTCGGCCTGCACCGCGGCGACCACCAGCAGCACCCCGACGACCGCGAGCGCGGCGCCCTTGCCGACGTAGCCGGCGCGACCGGCCCGCACGACCCACGGCGCCGGGCTCCCGGCCAGGTCCCGGAGGAACCTCTCGCGCCAGCCCTTGACCACGTGGTAGCCGGCGACGCCGACCACCCCGAGGCCCACGGCGCCGACGAGCACCCGGCCCGCACCGCTGCCGAGCAGCCCGGCCGTCGCGCCCTGCGACCCGCCGCCCGACCCACCGCCGGTGAGCACCGACACGGTCGAGGCCGCGAGCACCCCGTACGTCACGGCCTTCGCGGCAGCCTTGGCCCGGTCGGAGACCTCGCCCCACGCGATCGCCTCCGTGGCCTGCCACAGCGCCAGCAGCACGAACCCCACGAGCAGCACCCAGAGCAGCGCCGTGCCGACGCCGTTCCCCGCGAGCTGCGCGAGGGCGCCCTGCTGGTCGGCCTGCTCGCTGCCGGACGTCCACGCGAGCTGCACGGTCACCCACGCGAGCAGCAGGTGGAGCACGCCGGCGGCGGCGTACCCGAGGCGGGCGCCCGCCTCGAGGGCAGGGTGGTCGCCGGCGCGCGAGACGGCGGACTGCACGTTCCCGGTCACCCGCCGAGCGTCGCACCGAACCCCCACCCCCGCACCCGCACCGCATCCACCCCGCACCGCACGCACCGCACCCGGGGCACCAGTCACCGGCCACCGGCCACCGGCCACCGGTCACCGGTCACCACCTCGATCCGTTCGGAGACTCCGACGGGCATCGGAGGTACGCACGCGCGATCGGAGGGGTCCGCGGACCCCCACGAGAGCACGCCGACACCTCCGAGCACGGTGGGAGCCTCCGACGGGATCGCGGGGCCGGGGGCGCGCGCGAGGGGGCGGGGAGGGGTGGGGCGGGGAGGGGTGGGGCGGGGGGTGGTCAGATCAGGGGGCGGCGGTCGAGCTGCTCGGACCCGGCGGCGCGGGGGAGGGCGCCGCGCCACAGGACGGCGCGGCCGGCGGCGAGGGACGCCGGCACGTCGAGCACGCGCTGGTTCGCCGAGCCGCGGAACGCCAGGGTGAGGTCCCGCTGCGCGAGCTCGAACCGGCCGTCCACCAGCACGTCGAGCTCGGCGAGCAGGTCCCGCTTGTCGTCCTGGCCCGCTGCCGACTCCGCCAGCAGCTCCTCGAAGGTGTAGCCCGTCCAGCACCACACGTCCTTGGACCGGCCGTGCTCGGCGCGCAGGCGGCGCACGACGGCCAGGCACACGCGGGTGTTGAGGAACGGCTCCCCGCCGAGCAGCGACAGCCCCTGGACGGCCTCGTGCGCGAGGTCGGCGGCGATGCGGTCGGCGAGCGCGTCGTCGAACGGCGTGCCGTACCGGAACGACCAGGCGGCCTCGTTGAAGCAGCCGGCGCAGGCGAACGGGCACCCGGAGACGTACAGGCTGCACCGCACGCCCTCGCCGTCGACCATGACGAACGGCTTGTAGTCCGCGACGTGGTCCTGGCTGAGCGCCCCCGCACGCCACTGCCCGGGGCGCGGGTCCCGCGCCATCAGCCCGCGTCGGCGGCGGGCGGCATCGACCCCGTGCTGCCCTCGAGGTGCTTCACCCGCGAGGAGATCTCCACGTGCCGTCCGTGCACCATCGGCCGCTGCTGCGGGTTGCCGAGGTAGCCGCAGGTCCGCTTCACGACGTCGCACGTGCGGGGGTCGGCGTTGCCGCAGCCGGGGCAGGCGAACCCGCGCTCGGTGGGCGTGAAGTCGCCGGAGAACCCGCACTCCAGGCACCGGTCGATCGGGGTGTTGGTGCCGAGGTACCCGACCCGGTCGTACGCGTAGTCCCACACGGCCTCGAGCGCCTTCGGGTTCTGCTGCAGCACCGGGTACTCGCAGTAGTGGATGAACCCGCCGGACGCGTACTGCGGGTAGTCCTGCTCGAAGTCGAGCTTCTCGAACGGCGTCGGGGCCTTGCGGACGTCGTAGTGGAACGAGTTCGTGTAGTAGTCCTTGTCGGTGATGTCCGGCACGGACCCGAACTTCTTCTTGTCGAGCCGGCAGAACCGGTCGGTGAGCGACTCGGACGGGGTGGAGTACACCGAGAACTGGTAGCCGTGGCGGGCGGTCCACTGCTTGGCGCGGGTGCTGAGGGTCCGCAGCACCCGGAGCGTGAACTCCTTGGCCTCCGGGTCGGACTCCCACGCGCCGCCGTAGAACGCGGCGGCGGCCTCGTACAGGCCGATGTACCCGAGCGACACGGTGGCGCGGCCGCCGCGGAACAGGGCGTCCACGTCGTCGTCCGGCGCGAGCCGCTGCCCGAACGCGCCGTGCACGTAGAGGATCGGGGCGTTGGCCGGCACGGCCTCCTTGCAGCGCTCGACGCGGTACAGCATCGCGTCGTGGACGATCTCGAGCCGCTCCTCGAGCAGTGCCCAGAACGCGTCCTGGTCGCCGCGGGTCTCGAGCGCGATGCGGGGGATGTTGAGCGTGACGACACCGAGGTTCATCCGGCCCTCGACGACGTCGTTCCCGTCCTCGTCGCTCCAGCCCTGCAGGAACGACCGGCAGCCCATCGGGACCTTGAACGAGCCGGTGATCTCGACGATCTTGTCGTAGCTGAGGACGTCGGGGTACATGCGCTTGGTGGCGCACTCCACGGCGAGCTGCTTGATGTCGTAGTTCGGGTCCTCGGCGGTGAGGTTGGTCCCGCGGCGCAGCGTGAAGATGAGCTTGGGGAAGATCGCCGTGCGCCGCTCCTTGCCGAGCCCGAGGATGCGGATCTGCAGGATGGCGCGCTGGATCTCCCGCTCGAACCAGCCGGTGCCGAGCCCGAAGCCGACGGACGTGAACGGCGTCTGCCCGTTGGACGTGAAGAGGGTGTTGATCTCGTACTCGAGGCTCTGCATCGCGTCGTAGATGTCCTTGCGGGTCTTCTCCTCCGCGTAGGCGCGGCGCCGCTCGGGCTCGGAGACCCACTGCTCCGCGTCGGCCATGTGCTTCGCGAAGTTCCGCTCGGCGTACGGGGCCAGCAGCTCGTCGATGCGGTTCACGGAGCAGCCGCCGTACTGGCTGGACGACACGTTGGCGATGATCTGGGAGATCTGCGCGGTCGCCGTCTGGATGGAGCGCGGCGGGTCGACCTGCGCGTTCCCGATCCGGAAGCCCTGGGACAGCATCGTCCGGAAGTCGATGAGGCAGCAGTTCGTCATCGGGGCGTACGGGTGGTAGTCGAGGTCGTGGTAGTGGATGTCGCCCTTGGCGTGCGCGTTCGCGACGTGCGGCGGGAGCATCCGCAGGCCGATGGCCTTGCCGACGGCACCGGCGGTGAGGTCGCGCTGCGTGTTGAAGACGTCGGCGTCCTTGTTGGCGTTCTCGTGGACGACCGTGGAGTCCTTGCCGACGAGCTGGCCGATGGAGTGGTTGACGTCGAGCGCCCGGGAGCGCGCCAGGTCCCGCTGCACCCGGTAGTCGATGTAGACCCGGGCGACGTCGTACTGGTGGGACTCCAGCAGGGTGTGCTCGACGACGTTCTGGATCTCGTAGATCTTCACCTCGCCGTCGAACCGGGAGGTGAGCTCCCCGACGACCTGCTCCGTGATGTCGTCGAGCACCAGCTCGTGCAGCGCGCCGAGCTCGCCGTGCACCTCGACGAACGCCTTCGCGACGGCGGCGCGGATGCGGGAGGGGTCGAACGGGAGGGCTCGGCCGTCCCGCTTCCGGACGGTGAGAGCGGCTTCCTGGAGGGTGAGCTCCACCGGCCGCCCGGCCCCGTCCAGCTCGATCGTCGTCATCGTCGCCACTCCCCTCCGGACCCCTCCGCCGCACTACATCTTGTGCGAACCACACCGCTGTCACACTAGATCTGGGGGTGTCGCGCGCTTGGGCCCAAGGTCCCGCCACCAGCCGACGACCCTGGTCGCGAGCGGCCAGATCCACCCGCGCGGGCGTAGCGCCCCGGCGTGTCGCCGTGCGCTCAGCGCAGCGGCGCCCCCGGGCGCCGGATCCCGGGGCCGAGGCGCGCGACGGGCACCGACCGCACCTGCGCCGCGAGCCGGTCCCGGAGCCGGGCGTTCTCCTCCTCCAACCGGGTGACGGCTGCCTGGAGCGCCGCGGCCCGCCGCTCGGCGCGCACGAGCCGGCCCCGCAGCGCGCGGCACCGCTCGTCCTCGGGATCCTGCGGCACGGTCGCCTGGAGCGCGCGGATCCGGGTGGCGAACTCGCGGTGCTGCCGGAGGTACGCGACCGAGCAGTGCGCGGCGCTCGCGAGCGACAGGAAGTCGAAGGGACCGCCCTGCTGCTCGGCCAGCGCGAGGGCCTGCTCGACGTGGTCGCGCACCAGCTCCGCCCGGCGGCGCGCCTGCCCGATGACGTCGTCCTGCTCGTCCCCGACGGGCGGCAGCGCGTCCCGCGGGACCCCGGCGCGCGGGGTCGGCTCGTCCAGAAGCACGACCCCCACCATGCTCCGGCCGGCGGTCCGGGTCGAACTCCGACCTCGCCCGCGCGGCCCCGGGCCCCCCGGGTGGGTGAGGCCCTGGCACGCCCCGCCCACGCCCGCGCGGGACGTACGGCCCGATCTCGGCGTCTCGCTCGCCACTGCCGCGGGCCCTCGTCCGCTCCCCGGTCCGACCCCGCCCTGCGCGCGGCCCGTCCGGGGGGCTACCGTGCGGCATGGCCCTTCGCGTCCTCGTCATCGGCGGCACCGGCGTCATCAGCTCCGCCGTCACCCGCCTCGCCGTCGAGCGCGGTCTCGACGTCACCGTCCTGCACCGCGGCTCCGCGTCCGCCCGCCCCCTGCCCGAGGGCGTCGAGGCGGTCCACGGCGACATCCGCGACCCCGCGTCCGTGCGCGACGCGCTCGGCGACCGGGAGTTCGACGCCGTCGTCGACTGGGTGGCGTTCACGCCGCAGCACGTCACCACGGACATCGAGCTGTTCACCGGCCGCACCGGGCAGTACGTGTTCATCAGCTCCGCGTCCGCCTACCAGACGCCGCCGGAGCGCCTGCCCGTCACCGAGTCCACGCCGCTGCGCAACCCGTTCTGGCAGTACTCGCGCGACAAGATCGCGTGCGAGGACCTGCTGCAGCGCGCGTACCGCGACTCCGGCTTCCCCGTCACGGTCGTCCGCCCGTCCCACACGTACGACCGCACGTCCGTGCCGCTGGACGGCGGGTGGACCGCGGTGGAGCGGATGCGCCAGGGCAAGGAGGTCGTCGTGCACGGCGACGGGACCTCGCTGTGGACCCTCACGCACCACGAGGACTTCGCCCGCGGGTTCGTCCCGCTGCTCGGGCACCCGCGGGCGCTCGGCGACGCGTTCCACATCACCTCGGACGACGTGCTCACGTGGAACCAGGTGGTCCGCGCGCTCGCCGCCGCCGCCGGCGTGGAGCCCCGCGTCGTGCACGTCCCGTCGGACGCCATCGCGGCGGCGGACCCGGACTGGGGCGCCGGCCTGCTGGGGGACAAGGCCCACTCGATGGTGTTCGACACCAGCAAGCTGCGCGCCCTCGTCCCGGACTTCCGGACGACCGTCACGTTCGAGGAGGGCGCGCGCCAGATCGTCGCCTGGCACGACGCCGACCCGGCGCGCCGCCGGGTGGACGCCCGTCTCGACGCGGTCATGGACGACCTGGTGACGCGGTTCCGCGTGGCCTGACGCCCCTGGTCAGGAGGTCGACCGCCCGTGGCGGCGGGCGTGTCCCGTCACAGCCCTGCCGAGCTCCGGCGGGACCGGAACCACGCCGTCGAGCCGCCCGGGACGTCCGGCCCGTCACCGGGCACGCTCGCCAGGAGCCGCTCGAGGTCGCCGGCCACCCGGTAGGGCTCCGTCCCGGTGTTCGTCACGACGTGCCAGCCGTGGGGCCGCACGTAGTGCACGACGTCCTCACGGCCCGTCCCGACCCACTCCAGGCGCTCCGCGGTCTGGAGCGTGCGGCGCAGCGCGAGCGCCCGCCGGTAGAGCGTCAGCGTCGAGTCCGGGTCCCCGTCCTGCACGTCCGCGGCGTGGCGGGCGAACCACGCCGGCTGCGGCAGGTGGGCGCCACCGGCTCCGAACCCGAACGACCCGCCCTCCGCCGTCCACGGCAGCGGCACGCGGCACCCGTCACGACCCACGTGCGCGCCGCCGGTGCGGGCGAACGTGGGGTCCTGCCGCCGGTCCGCGGGGATGTCCGCGACCTCGTGGAGGCCCAGCTCCTCGCCCTGGTAGAGGTACGTCGACCCGGGCAGGCCCAGCACGAACAGCGTCGCGGCGCGGGCGAGCCGCAGCCCGAGGTCCCGGTCGAGCTCCTCCTCCGGCCCCCCGCGCAGCAGCCAGTCCGCGCCGCGCTCGCGCGGGTCCCGGCTGCCGTCGCCGCGGGGCAGCCCGTACCGGGTGGCGTGCCGGACGACGTCGTGGTTCGACAGCACCCACGTGCTGGACGACCCGGAGCGGGACGCGAGCTCGAGGTTGTCGGTCACGAGCCGCCGGAACTGCGCGGCGTCGGGCTCGGCGAGCAGCAGGTCGAAGTTGAACGACTGCCCGAGGCTCTCCGGCCGGGCGTACAGCGGGACGCGGGCGGAGTCCACCCAGGCCTCCGCGACGGCCGCACGCGGCGGGTCGTAGGAGTTGAGCACCGTGCGCCACTCCGCGTAGACCTCGTGCACGTCGTCCCGGTCGTGCAGCGGGTGGTTCCCGTCCCGGGGCAGCGCCTTCAGCTCGGCCGCCGACGGCAGGGGCTCGCTGAGGTCCTTCGTGAGCATGTGCGCGACGTCGATGCGGAACCCGTCGACCCCGCGGTCCGACCAGAACCGCAGCGTGGTGAGGAAGTCGTCCCGCACCTCCCGGTGGTCCCAGTTGAGGTCCGGCTGCTCGGCGGCGAAGTTGTGCAGGTACCACTGGCCGTCGGCGACACGCGTCCACGCCGGGCCGCCGAACGTCGACTCCCAGTCCGTGGGCGGCAGCGACCCGTCCGGCCCCGTCCCCTCGCGGAAGATGTACCGCTCCCGCGCAGCCGACCCGCGCCCGGCCGCGAGCGCCTCCTGGAACCAGCGGTGCTGGTCGGAGGTGTGGTTCGGGACGATGTCCACGACCACCTTGATCCCCCGGGTGTGCAGGGCCGTGACGAGCGCGTCGAGGTCCTCGAGGGTGCCGAGCCGCGGGTCGACGTCGCGGTAGTCCGCCACGTCGTAGCCGCCGTCCGCGAGCGCGGACGGGTAGAACGGGCTGAGCCACACCGCGTCGACGCCGAGCTCCGCGAGGTAGTCCGCGCGGGAGACGATGCCGGCGATGTCGCCCAGGCCGTCCCCGTCGGCGTCCGCGAAGCTGCGCGGGTAGACCTGGTAGACGACCGCCTGGCGCCACCACGGCGGCACCACGGCGTGGCCGTCGGGCACGAGGTCGGTGTCGGTGGCCGGGGCGGTGGGGTGCGGTGCGGTCATGCTGGCGGTTCCTCCTGGACGATCGGGTCGGGTCGGGTCGGTCAGCCCTTGACGGCGCCCTGCGTGACGCCCGCCATGACCCAGCGCTGCGTGAACAGGTACGCGAGGATCGCGGGCGCCATGGCCATGAGGTAGGACGCGAAGGCCACGTGGTAGTTGTTGCTGAACTGCGTCTGGAACAGGTTCTGCCGCACGGGCAGCGTCTGCAGGGCGGGGTCGGCGATGATCAGCGACGGCATCATGAAGTCGTTCCAGGCGTACAGGAACGCGAAGATCCCGACGGTCGCACTCATCGGGGCGAGCAGCGGGAAGATCAGCCGCCAGAACGTCTGCCACGTGGTGGCGCCGTCCAGGCGGGCGCTCTCCTCGAGCTCGTCGGGGATGGAGCGCAGGAACGCCGTGAACAGCAGCACGCTGAAGCTCAGCTGGAACATCGTGGCCAGCAGCACCACGCCGACGGGGTTGTCGAGCCCCACGCGCCCGGTGAGCTGGATCTGCGGCAGCGCCACCACCGGGAACGGGATGAACATCGCCGCGAGCAGGTAGTAGAACGAGTACCGGAACAGCCGGCGGTCCCAGTTCCGGACGATCGCGTACGACGCGAACGCGGCGAGCAGGATGGTCGCGGCGACGGTGCCGGCGGTCACGAACAGCGAGATGCCGGCCCCGACGGGGAAGTCCGTGAGGTTCCACGCCTGGACGAACCCGTCGATACTGAACGGCGCGGGCAGCGAGAACGCCTGGCCGTCGACCGCCTGGCTCTGCGTCTTGAACGCCATCGACACCGTCACGTACAGCGGCAGCAGCACGGTGACCGCGCACAGGGCGAGGACGACGGTGCCGGACCAGCTCACGCGCGCGGCGCGGTCGCCGCGGGCGGGCCGCCCGCCGGGGGTGGTGCCGGTGGTGGGCGTGCGGCCGCCGGCCGCCAGGGTCTGCGTCGCCATCACGAGGCCTTCCGGTTGTTCCGCATCAGCGAGAGCTGCAGGAGGGAGATGAGCACCGCGACGACGAAGAAGATGGTGGCGTTGGCCATCTGGTAGGCGTAGTCGCCGCCGTTGAAGCCGGCGATGATCGTCATCGCGACGCTGCGCGTGGCCGTCCCGGGGCCGCCGTTGGTGAGGCCGACGATGATGTCGTAGGCGTTGAGGAAGCCCTTGAAGCCGAGGATGACGTTGATGACCACGTACCCGGCCACGAGCGGCACCGTGATGCGCAGGAGCTGCTGGACCTTGCTCGCGCCGTCCAGGTCCGCCGCCTCGTAGACGTCGGACGGCACGGACAGCAGGCCGGCGATGTAGATGAGCATCGTGCCGGGGACCGCCTGCCAGGCCGTGACCGCGACGATGGCGACCCACGCGAGGTCGGGGTTCGCGAGCAGGCTCGTCTCCAGCCACGGGACGCCGAGCGCCGAGCCGGCCGCGGGCAGGGAGTTGGAGAACAGGAAGTTGAAGACGTAGGCGATGATGATCCCGGAGATCACCATCGGGACCACGAAGACGGTCCGCAGCGCCGTCCTCATGCGGATGCGCGACGTGAGCCCCACCGCGAGCAGGAACGCCACCACGTTGACGACGACCACGGTGGCCACCGAGAACCCGAACGTGAACAGGTAGCTCTGCACGACGGCCGGGTCGCTGAACATCGCGATGTAGTTGGTCAGCCCGACGAAGCTCCAGTCCCCGATGCCGATCGAGTCGGTGAAGCTGAAGAAGATCCCGACGACGCCCGGCACCGTGATCGCGAGCGTGAACAGCACGACCGTGGGCAGCAGGAACAGGTAGTAGATCGGCTCGACGCGGCGGCGGTGCGGCCGGTGGGCCGCGCTCGGGGCGGGCCTGGTCCCGGGGCCGCCCCCTGTGCCGGCCGGGGTGGTGACGGTGGCGCTCATCGCGAGGACTCCTTCGTCTCGGCGGCCGGCGCGGGCTGTCGGAACGCGAGCCGCGCCCAGTCCGCGTCGAGCGTGCGCAGCGTGGCGGCGGTGTCCTGGCCGAGGATCATCGCCTGGGCGTAGCTGTTGACCGGGATGGTCTTGGGGATGAGCACGGACGGCCCCTGGTACACCCGGCCCGTCTCGTAGTACTCGGCCATGCCGGCGACGCGGGGGTCGTCGACCGGCGCGGCGTCCGTGGTCGGCGCGAAGCCGAGCTGGGACGCGTTGTACGCCTCGACGACCTCCGGCTGGAACAGGTACTCCAGGAAGTCGCGCGCGGCGTCGGGGTGCTGCGCCTCGACGGGGATCCAGGCCGCGAGGTCCATGTTGACGCGCACCTTGAGGTCGTCCGGGTCGTCGGTCATCGGCAGCGGGAAGGTGCCGAGGTCGAGGTCCGGGTCCGTCTTCGCGATCTCGCTGAACGCCCACGGCCCCTGCAGGTACATCGCCGCCTCCCCGGTGGCGAAGGCCAGGTTGCCGTCGCCGTAGGCGCGGCTCGCGGCGTCGGGGTTCGTGTACGGCAGCAGCTCGGAGACCTGCTCCAGCGGGCGGGCGAAGTCCTGCGAGAACGACGCCGGCGCGCCGGGGCCGACGTCGGTGCCCTGCGCCGCGAGGTCCTCGAAGAACCCGAGCACGTCGAGCTGCCCGCCCACCGCGTAGTCGAACCAGCCCTGTGCGACGGTCCAGTCGTCCTTGAACGTCCCGTAGATCGGCGTCACCCCGGCGTCCTGGAACGTCGCGCAGGCCTCGAGCAGCTCGCTCCAGGTCTGCGGGACCTCGACGCCGTGCTCGGCGAAGAGCTGCTTGTTGTAGATGACGGACGCGGCCATGACGGAGTACGGCAGCGCGCTGACCCGCCCGGGGTAGGAGCCGTACTGGTCCATGAGGGGCTGCAGGTCCTCGCGGATGCGGCCGGCCGCCTCGGTGTCCGACAGGTCGCTCAGGGCCCCGCGCTGCACGAACCGGGACGTCTCCATGTTGTAGTTCGACAGCGCGATGTCCGGGGGGTTGCCCCGGACGAAGCTGGCGGAGACGACGTCGACGCCCGAGGTGTCGAGCTCGATCCGCACGTCGTCCTGCGAGGCGTTGTAGTCGTCGACCAGCTCGGTCATGAAGCCGATCGCCTCGCGCTTGCTGAACGCGAACCGCACCTCCTCGCGGCCGTCACCCGCGCAGCCGGCCAGCGCCAGCGTCCCGCCCGCCACGGCCACCAGGGCCGCCGCCAGCGCGCGTCGCCGCCGTGGTGCACGTCGTTCTCGTCGTGAGATCTCGGACACCCTCGTCCCCCTCGTCGCGGACACCGGTCGGCGCACGTCATCGTGCGCCGAGTAGATCTACTTGCCGAATCAAGTCGGTTCCGGCAGTCTGGCACCCCTGGAGAAGGACGGTCAAGACCCGTGACGACGACGCACCCCGGCCCGCCGGCCCCGCCCCGGACGCCCGCGCGGCCGGCCAGCCTGGACGCCGTGCTCGCGTACGCCTGGGGCGCCGGCGAGCTCACCGCGAGCGACGCCCTCGCCGCGACCGGGCTGACCCGCTCGACCACGATCGAGGCGCTCGACGCCCTCACGGGCATGGGCCTGCTGCGCGAGCTGCCGAACGCCCGTGAGGCCGGCACGTACCGCAAGGGCCGGCCCGCCCGGCGCTTCGAGCTGCGGGCGGACGGCGCGGTCCTCGTCGGCGTCGACAGCGGGCAGGTGCACGTGACGGCCACCGTGACCGACCTGCTCTCCCGGCCCCTCGGGACGGCGCGGGCCGTGCTCGACCCCGAGGACGACGCGGTGACCCGCCGGGCCGCCGTGCTCGGGACCGTCGACTCCGCCCTCGACGCCGCCGGCCGCACCCGCGCCGACGTGCTCTCGCTGTGCGCCGGCGTCCCCGCGCCGGTCAACACCCGCGGGGAGTCCCCCCGGCACCCCGACGGGTTCTGGGACCGCATGAACCCCGGGCTGCAGGGCGCCTTCGCGGTGTGGGCGCCGCTCGTCCGGATCGAGAACGACGCCTCGCTCGCCGCTGTCGCCGAGGGCGCTGCCGGGGCCGCGACAGGGAGCCGCAACTACGTCTCCCTGCTCGCCGGCGGCCGGCTCGGCGCGGGCGTCGTGGTGGACGGCCGGGTGCTGCACGGCGCGCACGGCGGCGTCGGCGAGATGGTCGCGTTCGACCTCGTCGAGGGCGTCGGCACGGCGTCCGGCCTCGGCGCCCGCGCGGCCGAGTGGGCGGCGGAGGCGGTCGCCCGCGGGGAGGTCGACCCGAGCGGCGCGCTCGCCGCGCTCGCCCCCGGCGAGATCGACGGCCAGCGGGTGCTCGGGCTCGCCGCGGCCGGCGACCCCGACGCCCTGCGCGTGGTGCAGCGGGTCGGGGGGATGCTCGCCCGGGTCGTCAACGTGCTGGCCAGCATGTTCGACCCCGAGCGCATCGTGGTGTCGGGTGCCGTCTCCGCCGGGGTGCAGCAGGTCGTCGAGGCCGCGCGTGCGGCACTCCCCACCGGCCGGCACCTGCCTGCGCCCGTGCTGGCGATCTCCCCGCTCGGGGCCGACGTCGTGGTCACCGGCGCGGTCGCCGAGGCCGCCGCCGCCGCGAGGCGGCACGCACTCGACCTCTGGGGAACCCGCTCCGGCTGAGCCCCGGCTGCTACCCGGTCCCGACCGCGCGGATCGTCCACCCGGTCGTCCACGGCCGCCCGGGCTCGAGCCCGACCAGGTCCCGCCCGGACCGCAGCGCGTCCGGCGGGCACGTCATCGGCTCGACCGCGAGGCCGCCGCGCCACGCGTCGCCGTCCTGGTGGTCGGCCGTGTAGACCTGCAGCCACCGGCACCGCGCGTCCGCGACGAGCTCGGCGCCGCGCCCGGTGTCGTCGAGGACCCGCACCCGCGTGCGTCCGTCGGGGCCGGGCTCGAGGGCCGTCCACGCGTGGTTCAGCTCCGCCGGCCCGATCCGCCGCGCGCGGCGGAAGTCCAGCGCGGCGTGCTCCGCGACGTCGACCTCGCGGACGGGCAGCAGCCGCTCGTCGGTGAGCAGCACCCTCCGCGCGGGCAGCTCCAGCATCCAGCCGTCGACGGCCCCGCGACCGCCCGCTCCCGCGACCAGGTACGGGTGCCCGCCGACGCCGTAGGGCGCCACCTGCGGGCTCTCGTTGGTCGCCGTCACCCGCTGGGTGCACCCGTCCTCGCCGACCGCGTGCTCCACATCCAGGCGGACGCGCCACGGGTAGCCGGGCTGCGGCTCGATCGTCCCGGTGAGCAGCACCCGCGACCCGGTCGCCCCGACCAGCCGGAAGCCGAGCCACGCCACCAGGCCGTGGGCGGCGTGACCCAGCCCGGGCTCCGTCAGCGGGAGCTGGTGGGACACCCCGGCGTACGCGTAGCGGCCGTCCCCGGTCCGGTTGGGCCAGGGCGCCAGCAGCGCGCCGCGCATCGCCGGGCGGGGCTCGTCCTCGTCGAACGGCACGACGAGGTCGCGGCGCTCGTGACGCAGGGAGCGCAGCGTCGCCCCGACGCCGGCGACGCACGCCTCGTAGCCGCCACCCCGGATGACGTGCTGGTCGCCGGACGGCGGCCTGGTCACTCCGCGGCGTCCTCGCGGGCGAACAGCAGCAGGTCCGGCAGGCTCGTGGCGAAGTAGTCGGTCACGCCGTCGTCCCGCACGGCCGCCGGCGGGACGTACTGCGCCCGCGCCTCGCCGAGGTTGCCGGGCGGATCGGCCGGCGGCAGACCCAGCGCGGCGAGGGTCGCGTCCCACGCGGCGACCGCGCGCCCCTCGCCCCCCTCCCACGGGTGGAAGGACCGCGTCACGAGGATCTCGTGCGCGCGCTCCGCCCGCCCCGCGGCGACCAGCAGGCCGACGTACTCGATGGTCAGGTCGTCGCGGGTGAGGACGAGCGGCTCCACGGGCGCGAGCCGCGCGAGCCGGTCCTGCGGACCGTGGCCGAGCCGCACCGCGAGCTGGTCCTGCTCGTAGCGCAGGCGGGCGTCGTCCGGCGCGAGCGTGACCGCCCGTGCGTACCGCTGCCACGCGCGGTCGTCGTCGTGCGCCACGTTGTACGCCGCGAGGCCGGCGTTGCGCAGCAGCACCGCGTCCTCCCGGCCGAGCGCGATCGCGTCCTCCCAGCACGCCAGCGCCTCGGCCCGCCGCCCGAGCGCGTACAGCAGGGTGCCGAGCAGCGAGCGGGCCACGGCGTCGGCCGCGTCCGCCGCGACGGCCCGTCGCAGGACGTCGTGCGCGTCCAGGCCGGACGGGAACGCCCACGTCAGGTCGGCCGCCCGCGCGCGCTCCCGGTGCTCGGCGCCCCGCGCCGTCTCACCGAGGTCGTCGAGCACCGCCGCCGCCGTGTACAGCGCCAGCGGCCGGACGTTGCCCGCGGGCGTCACAGGGGCGGCCGCGGCCCGGTCGAGCAGGTCGAGCGCCGCGTGCCGCTCGCCGGCCCGGACCAGGTCGGTCGCCACGTCGAGCAGGGTGCCGGCGTCGGTGGGCGCATCGCGCCCGGCCAGCACCCGCACCGTCGCGTCGAGCGGATCGAGCCGCAGCGCCCCGGCCAGCAGCGCGTCGGCCCGCCCGGCCTCCCCGACCCGCCGCAGGACGACGGCCCGCAGCGCGGTGCGGCGCGTGTCGTGACCCACCACGCCGTCCAGGGTGTCGAGCACGCGCAGCGTCGCCCGGTTCTGCCCCCGCCGCGCCAGCGACCGCGCGAGCTCCAGGCCGGCCGCCGCCGCCCAGGTGGCGTCCCAGCCCGCCTTGCCGAACGCCTGCTCGGCCTCGACGGTCCGGCCGAGGCGCGCGAGCGCGAGGCCGGCCAGGTAGTACGCCTCGGCGTCCACAGGGTTGGCGTTGCGGCGCGTCAGGCGGTGCAGGGCCGTCCGCGCCAGCTCCAGCGCGCGCTCGTAGCGCCCGGCGCGGTAGGCCCGGTCGGCGAGCGCGAGGTTCGTGCGCACCTCGCCGGGGTCGCGGCGCAGGGCCTCCGTCCAGTACGGCAGCGGCGAGCGGGTGGGGTGCCGGTACTGGCTCAGGTGCAGGCCGGTCAGGTACAGCTCCTCGACCGAGTCGATCACGTGCGGCTGCGGGGGTTCGTCGGCCACCCACGGCTCCTCGTCGGGCACCTCGGTGGGCGTCCACCGGACCAGCAGACGGCCGGTGGCGTCCAGCAGCTCCGCCACGAGGTCCGCCGCGTCGCCGGGCACGTCCGCGTCGACCGCGGCCACGGCCCCCGGCACGAGGTCCGCCCGGTGCTCCGCGACGACCTCCGCGCCGCGGCGGACACGCAGCGTGGCGCCGGCCCGGGGGGACGTGACGGCGAACCGGGCGGTGACGCCCTCGCCGTGCCCGCCCCGCGCCACGTGCACCGCGGCGTCCGGCGTGGCCTGGTGGGCGGCGCCGATCGCCGGGATCGGGTACCAGTACTGCGTGAAGACCTTCGTCTCCCCCGGCAGCAGCCACGTGAAGTCCGGCTGGTTGTCGGTGTACACCCCGGCCATCAGCTCGACGTAGGGGCCGTCCGCGTCCGTGAGCTGTGCGTCCCAGGCGTGCCCGAACGGCGCGTCGCCCCACGTCCACTGCTTCTTGCCCGGGGAGACCCGCCGCTCCGCCCAGTGCACGAACCCGGCACCCGCGCCGTGGTCGTAGCCGCCGAAGAAGTCCTGCTGCGAGTCGACGATCATGTACGACGTCGGGACGGGGATGTTGCGGTAGAAGTCGATGCGGTCGGCCCCGGGGGTCTCCGCCGCCAGCGCGGCGTAGTCGACGCCGTAGTACGGGCGGTCGGCGTGCGGGAACGACGTCAGCGCCCGCCGGGCGTGGTCAGCGACGTACCGCACGTCCTCGGGGAAGAACGACTGGTAGTCGTCGTTCACCCGCGCCGCGACGTTCGCCCACCACAGGAACGTCTGCCGCTCGCTGGTGCGGTTGTGCAACCGCACGGCGAGCTCCACCACCGAGCTGTCCGGCCGGAGCCGCACCCCGTGCTGGGCCGACATGCGCGCGAACGGGTCGTGGTCGTGGCACCAGACGGTGACGGAGCCGT
This sequence comes from Cellulomonas sp. C5510, assembly GCF_019797765.1. NCBI lineage: Bacteria > Bacillati > Actinomycetota > Actinomycetes > Micrococcales > Cellulomonadaceae > Cellulomonas > Cellulomonas sp. C5510. The sequence goes on along the minus strand of NZ_CP081862.1, from coordinate 36,722 downwards.
CCTCGCCGCGCTCGATCGTGGTCTCGACCGGCAGGTAGGTGGCGGGGCGGTGGTGCTGCGGCCAGTTGAGCTCCACGCCGCCGCTGATCCACGGGCCGCCCAGGCCGACGAGCGCCGGCTTGATGACGTTGTTGCGGTAGAAGAAGTCGTACCCCGTCGTCTTGTCGTACCCGATGTGGATGCGGCCCCCGAGCTCGGGCAGCACGACCAGGCGGACGTAGGCGTTCTCCAGGTGGACCGCCTGCCAGGGCCGGTCGTGGCCCTCGTCGGCCACCTGGTCGACGAACGGCAGCGGGTACACCGCACCGCTGGAGCCCTGGTAGACCCGGCGATCGAGGAACATCGGGTACGGGCTGGGCTCCCCCGCCTCGTAGGTCCGGATGGTCAGCGGCTCGTCCCACGCCACCGCCCCGCCGGCGGCGAGGGTCTCCGCCTCGCCGACGGGCGCCCCGGGCAGCACGATCGCCGCGGCGGGACGGGTCCCGTCGTCGACCCCGGTGGCCTGCCCTCCGGGCGCCGCGGTCCGCGGGGCGCTCGTCGGGGCGGGCTGGGTGCGCGCGTCGGTGGACATCGCCGACCTCCTCGTTGTGCGGCGGCGCTCCTGTGCGCCGGCTGCCTCGACCGTAGGGGCGGCGACTCGGCCGGGTACATGGGCTGAGCGCCGGAGATCATGGACGAATCACCGGCTCGAAGGCCACGCGTCGCACCGACGAGAAGCCCCGTCCTCGCCGCTCCTTGACGACATGCCGGGTCCGGGCTTGGATCGGCTCATGGATGAACCGGCGCTGGTCACCGCGGAGTCCCGACGCGAGGGGTTCGCGGGGCAGCGCATGTTCGTCGTCGCCCGGCCCGTCGTCCGTGCGGCGCTCGCGCGCCCCGTCACCGGCCGGCTCGTCGTCACCGACGCCGGGTGCTTCCCGCACGCCGCCCGCCACGGCCGCGCGCGACCGTCCGGCGCCCCGCAGCACGTCGTGCTCGTGTGCACCGAGGGCAGCGGGTGGTGCCGGACCCCCGAGGGCCGGGAACCGGTGCAGCGCGGCGACGCCGTGGTGCTGCCCGCCGGGGTCGAGCACGAGTACGCGGCCTCCGACGACGACCCCTGGACGCTGTGGTGGTTCCACTTCGCCGGGTCCGACGCCGCCGAGCTCGCCGGAGCCGCACACGCCGCCGCCGGGGGGCCGGTCACGCACCTGCGGGACGCCGCGCCCGTCGCCAGCCTCGTGTCCCAGGTGCTCGACGACCTCGACACCGGCACCGCCGGCGGGCTCACCCGGGCCACCGGCACCGCGTGGAACGCCCTGACGGAGATCATCGCGACCGGGCGCCGCTCGCCCGGGCCGACACTCGGACCCGTCGAGCGCGCGGTCGAGCACCTGCGCGCCACCACCCCGCGGCGGACCTCCGTCACGGCGCTGGCAGCCATGGTCGGCCTCGGCACGTCGCAGCTCGGCGCGCTGTTCCGCGAGCACGTCGGGGTGTCGCCGCTGCGGTACCAGACCGACCTGCGCATGGCGCGCGCCCGCGAGCTGCTCGACACCACCAGCCTGTCGGTCACCGCCGTGGCCGGCGCGTGCGGCTACGACGACCCCCTGTACTTCTCGCGGCAGTTCACGAGCACGCAGGGCCAGTCGCCGCGGGCGTTCCGGCACCGGGCGACCTGACACCGGCACCGACGCCCGGCACCGCCCCGGCGGGCGGGACCGGGCCGGGCGTCGGCGCGTCACTTCGGCAGGCCGACCCGGCGCTCGCCGTTGCGGAGCTGCTGGATGACCACCGCGGCGACGAGCAGCGTGCCCTGCGCGACGTTCTGCCAGAACACGTTCACCCCGAGCAGGCTCATGCCGTTCAGCAGGACCCCCAGCAGGATCACCGCGAGGATCGTGCCGCCGATGGACCCCTTGCCTCCGCGCAGCGCCACGCCGCCCAGCGCCGCGGCGGTGATCGACTGGAACTCCAGGCCCTCGGAGCCGGACACCGGCTGCCCGGACCCGGTGCGGGCGGTGATGAGGACGCCCGCCAGCGCCGCGACCGTCCCCGCGAGCACGAACACGCCCAGGATGTAGCGGTTGATGTCGATGCCGGACAGCCGGGCGGCGGTGTCGTTGCCGCCGACCGCGTAGATGTTCCGGCCGAACCGCGCGTACCGCAGCATCACGTGGATGGCGACGGCCACGAGCGCCAGCACCCACACGAGCGTCGGGATGCCGAGGATCGCCCCGCGCGCCAGGAAGATGTAGACGGCGTCGGCGCCCGTGTACCCCTGCGCGCGCCCGTCCGAGACGAGCTGCGCCACGCCCTTGTAGGCGATGAGCCCGGCCAGCGTCGCGATCATCGGCGTGACCCGACCGAACACGACGATGCACGCGTTGACCAGCCCGCACACGGCCCCCACCGCGAGCGCGCCCACGATGCTCACCGCCGCCGAGCTCGTCGTCGTGAACAGCATCGCTGACGTCACCGAGGCGAGACCCGCGACCGAGCCCACCGAGAGGTCGATGCCGCCGAGGATGATGACGACCGTCTGCACCAGGGCCAGCAGGCCGGAGATCGTGACCGCCATGCCGATGGTCTTGAGGTTCGACGTCAGGAAGAACGCCGAGTTCTGCGACCCGATGACGGCGACGAGGATCGCGATGGCGAGGATCAGCGACAGGTTCTGCACGCCGACCGCCAGCACCACCCGGCGCAGCGGGTTCGTCGCCGGCTCCGGCGGCGCGGTCGGGGGCGCGGCGGGCGCGGTCACGTGGGCGGCGTTCATCGGGTCTGCTCCTCGGAGGCGGTGTGGTCGGCGATGGCGAGCGTGAGGATCCGCTCCTCGGTGGCGTCCTCGCGGGTGAGCTCGCCGGCGACGCGCCCGTCGCGCATGACGACGACGCGGTCGGCCAGCCCGAGGACCTCGGGCAGCTCGGACGAGACGACCAGCACCGCGGCGCCCTCGGCCACGAGCTGGTCGATGATCGTGTAGATCTCGGACTTCGCGCCGACGTCGACCCCGCGGGTCGGCTCGTCGAGCACGAGGATGTCGGTGCGCCGTGCCAGCCAGCGGGCGAGGACGACCTTCTGCTGGTTGCCGCCCGACAGGTTCTGGACACGCTGCTCCAGCGACGGCGTGCGGACGCGCAGCTGGGCGACGTACCGCGCGGCGAGCGAGCGCTCCTCGCGGGACCGGACGAACCCGAACCGGCTCAGCCGGTCGAGCACGGCGAGCGCGATGTTGTCCCGGACCGTCCGCACCATCACCAGGGCGTCCGCCTTGCGCTCCTCCGGCGCGAGGCCGATGCCGGCGGCGATCGCGTCGGCCGGCGTGCGGAACGTCCGGGCCCTGCCGTGCACGAGCACCTGCCCCGAGCGCACCGGCCGGTCGCCGGCGATCGCGAGGGCGAGCTCGCTGCGGCCCGCACCGACCAGGCCCGCGAGCGCGACGACCTCCCCGCGGCGCAGCGTCAGCGACACCCCGGTCACGTCGTCGGTCGTGACGTCCCGCAGCTCGAGCGCGACGTCCCCGGGTGTCACCGGGGTGCGGTGGAACAGGCTCGACAGGTCGCGGCCCACCATCATCCGGACGATCTCGCCGACGGTGGTGTCGGCCACCTCCCGGGAGCCCACCAGCCGGCCGTCGCGCAGGACGGTCACCGAGTCGGCCACCTGGAAGATCTCGTTCATCCGGTGCGAGACGTAGGCGATCGCCTTGCCCGCGTCGCGCAGCCCGCCGATGAGGCGGAACAGCACCTCGGTCTCCGCGTCCGACAGCGACGACGTCGGCTCGTCGAAGCAGATCACCTGCGGGTCGTCGACGAGCGCCCGCACGATCTCGACCATCTGCCGCTGCGCGGGGGACAGCGCGTCGCCGCGCAGCCGCGGGTCGAGGTAGCGCAGCAGGCCGAACCGGGTGAGGTCGGCGGTCGCCCGCTCCTGGAGCGTGCGCTGGTCGACGAAGCCCGCCCGCCCGGGCAGGGCACCGAGGTAGATGTTCTCGGCGACGCTGACGAACGGGACGATCTCCGGCTCCTGCGCGATCACGCGCACGCCGGCGGCCCGCGAGGCCAGCGGCCCGGAGAACGCGACGGCCTCACCGCCGATCTCGATCGTCCCCGCGTCGGGCTGGTAGTCGCCGGTGAGGATCTTCAGCAGCGTGGACTTGCCCGCGCCGTTCTCCCCCATCAGCGCGGTGACGTGGCCCGCGCGCAGGTCGAGGTCGACGCCCTGGAGCGCCTGCACCCCGGCGAAGCCCTTCGAGATGCCGCGGGCCGCCAGGCTCGCGCCCGTCGTCGTGGTCGTGGTCATGGATGTTCCATCCGGTCGGGGGTGGTGCGCGGCTGCGCCGGGACCGCGAGGTGCGGGGCCGTCGGCGACGGCCCCGCACCCGGTCGTGTCACGTGCAGACGACGCCCTCGGACTCCCAGTTGTCCGCGTCGACCATGTGCGTGTCGGCGATCGTCTCGGCCGGCAACGCCACGCCGTCGCGCACCTGCGCCACCATCGCGTCCACCGCCGCGGCGCCGACGTCGCGGCCGGAGATGAACAGCGCCGCCTTGTTGCCGGTCTCCTGCCCCGCCGACCAGTCCTTGCACGTGAGGTACGCGCCGAGGCCGACGCCGATGATGTGGTCCGGGGACACCCCGGCGTTCTGCAGCGCCGTCACGACGCCCGTCTCGGTCTCGTCGTTGCAGCCCACGACGACCCAGTTGGCGACGTCCTGGTGGGCGGTGATGACCGCACCCGCGCGGTTCATCGCGTCGGTCGCCGAGTTGTCGTTGCCCAGCTCGATCACCTCGGGCACCGGGTCGACGGCCTCGCCGAACGCGTCCGTCGCGCCGTCCAACCGCTGCACGCACACCGACAGGTCCATCTTGCCGGTGGCGATGATGCGGGTGTCCGCGGCGTCCCAGCCGGCGTCGGCGTACAGCTCGGCCGCCTTCTCGCCGACCGAGTTGCCCATCGCGGTGCCGTTGAAGCCCACGAACGGGGCGGGGTTGCCGTCGGCGTCCTCGAGGGAGTCGTCGGACGCGAGCAGCGGGATCCCGGCGGCGGTCGCCTTCTCGATCACCTGCGGGCCGATCGCCTGGTCGGGCGCGACCATGATGATGCCGTCGACGCCGCGCGCGATGGCCGCGTCCAGCTCGGAGATCGCCTTGTTGGAGTCGGTCCCCAGGTTGACGACCGTCACGGTCACGTCGCCGATCTCGGCCGCCGCCGCCTTGGCGCCGTCCGCCTGGTCGACGAAGTACTGCTGGTCGCCCTGCTTCTGCAGGTACACGATCTCGATCGGCCCGCCGTCCGAGCCGCCGCCGGCCGCCGGCGCGGACCCGCCCTCGGGCGCCTGCCCGGAGCTGCACGCGGCCAGGGCCAGCACCAGGCCGACGGTGCCGGCCGCCGCCCTGGCCCGCGCCTTCTGAGTGGATGTCTTCATCGTCATCGCCTTGTCTGTCGTGGTGCCTGTCGGCCTGCGCGGCCGGTGAGCCTGCTCGGACGACGGTGGTTCCCTGCCGCGGATCGCCTGCCCGGTACCCGCGTGCCCCGCTCGCCGTCGAGCACGGGGGGAACCTAACGCCACCCGCGCAACCGGCAGCAGGGGTGTTCAGACGGAGTTCATGGACGAAACACCGATCGACACCGTGCCGACCGGGCACGGAGGCGCGAACGCGCGACCCTCGCGGGGCGGCGCGGCGGGGGCACCCGGCCCGGTGGTCGGTCCGGCACCGAGGGCGCGGCCCCGTGAGGCACCTCGAGCACCGCCCCGAGGTGTGCCGTGCAGGTGGCCGAGGTCGACCGGCCTCGCTTCCCCCCTGCGGTCGACGAGCACCGCGGCGTGCGGGAGCAAGCGCGTCGACCCGGATCGGGGCGAAGCAGCGCGAGCGGCTCGCGCACCTCGCGGCTCTTCAGGTCGGTATGTACGTACTGCACGGTGCCGCTCGTCTCGATCTGGGCGACCGGGGTACTGGACGGCCCGTAAAGGTACCGGTGCTCCTCGTCGGTGAGCAGCCGGGGCACGGTGGTTGGTGTGCCCCACGCGAACGCGATCTGCCGGGCGTCGGTGAGTGCGGTGGCTCGCAGCCCGTCGGCGAAGTAGCTGTAGGCGTAGCCGACGCCGTCCACGGTGGCGACGGTGAGCCGGTTCGCGGCATCCCAGCCGAAGACATCGGTGCGCGTCCGGCCGGACGGCGCACCCGTGTCGAGGCCGTCCGCGGCCGGGAGGCCCGCAGGCGGGTGATCTCGCCCGCACGAACTGAACAGCGCCACCCGCACAGCCCGCTGACCCACCCGGTCAGCAGGCACCGTGGCATGCATCCACGGGTGCCTCGAGCACCCCGGACTCACAGCTCCAGCACACCAGCGTGCTAGCGAAACCGCAGGTCAGACCCCACAAACAGGTAACCCCCAGCCGGATCACTCCGACCAGGGGTTACCTGGACAACTTCGGCTGTCCTAGACGAACAACCCTGCGTGCGCGAGGGGGGATTTGAACCCCCACGCCCTTTCGGACACTGGCACCTGAAGCCAGCGCGTCTGCCGTTCCGCCACTCGCGCGCCGCAGAAGATTAGCACGACTCGCGGGCCGCTCCGGACCACGCCGCGGCCGCCCCCGGCATCGCCGGAACGACCCGCCTCGCGCCCCGGCGCGCCCCCGCACACCGCGCCGCCACTGCCCACCACGACCCTTTCACCAGGTCCGCGCCGCCCCGCCGTCCCCAGGCAGGGTCCGGGGATCGGTCCCACGGCTACCATTCAGGCAGAATGTCGGGCGCCGTCCGGTGACCGGCGGCACACGCGTGCGGTGAGGAGGTGGTGGGCGTGGGCATCCTCGACCGTTTCGAGCACGGGGTGGAGCGCGTCGTGAACACCGCGTTCGCCAAGGCCTTCCGCAGCGAGGTGAAGCCCGTCGAGCTGGCGAGCGCGCTGCGCCGCGAGGTCGACGACCGGGCCGCCGTGGTGGGCCGCGACCGGACGGTGGTGCCGAACGAGTTCACCATCGAGCTGTCGCCGGGCGACTACGACCAGGTCGAGGCGTGGGGCGCGGAGGCCCTGGCGGACGAGCTGGCGGCGAACGTCACGGAGCACGCGACGGGTCAGCGGTACGCGTTCGTCGGGCCGGTGACGGTGGCGTTCCACGAGTACGAGGACCTGGAGACGGGCCGGTTCCGCGTGAAGTCGGCGACGGTCCGCGGCGCGGCCGCCCCGGCGACGACCGCCGCGCCGAGCCCCCGGCACCCGCTCATCGACATCGACGGCCAGCGGTACCTGCTGACCGGGCCGGTGACGGTGATCGGCCGCGGCTCCGAGGCGGACATCGTGGTGGACGACCCGGGGGTCTCCCGCCGGCACCTCGAGATCCGGGTGTCGCCGCAGGGCGTCGTCGCCTCGGACCTCGGGTCGACGAACGGGCTGTTCGTCGAGGGCCACCAGGTCCCGGCCGCGACACTCCTGGATGGGAACACGCTGACGATCGGCCGGACCCGCATCATGTTCTGGACGGGCGACGGCGACGGACAGGACCTGGACGAGTGAGCGGCTCCACGATCGGCACGCATGAGTGAGCTGACGGTCACCCTGCTGCGGCTGGGCTACCTCGTCCTCCTGTGGGCGTTCGTGCTGTCCGCCATCGGGGTGCTGCGCCGCGACCTGTACGGCACGCGGATCGTCAACCGCCGTCGCCCCGGCCGTCCGGCCCCCGCGGCTCCGGGCGCCACGCCCGCAGCACCGGCCGCCGCGGCGCCGCCGGCCCCCGAGCGCGGCCGCGGCCGTCGTGCCGGTCCGACGCGGCTCGTCGTGACCGAGGGTCCGCTGCGCGGGACGACGCTGCCGCTGGGCACGTCCGCGGTGCTCATCGGCCGCGCCCCGTCCTGCACGCTCGTGCTCGACGACGACTACTCCTCCTCCCGGCACGCCCGCGTCTTCCCCGAGGGCGACCAGTGGCTCGTGGAGGACATGGGGTCCACCAACGGCACGTTCCTGGACGACCAGCGGGTCGCGGACGCCGTGCCGTTCCGCCCCGGCGCGCAGCTGCGCATCGGCCAGAGCGTCCTCGAGCTGCAGGGGTAGCGGGTCGTGACCATCGCGCTGCGCTACGCCGCCCGGTCCGACGTGGGGCTGGTCCGGTCGAACAACCAGGACTCCGCCTACGCGGGGCCGCACCTGCTGGTCGTCGCGGACGGCATGGGCGGGCACGCGGGCGGCGACGTGGCGTCGTCGGTGGCGATCGCGGCGCTGGCGCCCCTGGACGGCGAGTCCCACGGCCCGGACGACGCCCTGGACGAGCTGGAGCGGGCTCTCGAGGAGGCGCGCGAGGAGATCATCACCCGCTCGCAGACGAACCCCGAGCTCGCGGGCATGGGCACCACGGTCACCGCGATCCTGCGGGCCGGCAACAAGCTCGCGATGGTGCACCTGGGCGACTCCCGCGGCTACCTGCTGCGCGACGGGGTCCTCACGCAGGTCACCACCGACCACACGTTCGTCCAGCACCTGGTCAACACCGGCAAGATCACGCCGGAGGAGGCCGAGCACCACCCGCAGCGGTCGGTCGTGATGCGGGTGCTCGGGGACTTCGACGTCGACATCGCGCCGGACCTGTCCGTGCGGGAGGCGCGTGCGGGCGACCGCTGGCTGCTGTGCTCCGACGGGCTGTCGGGCTTCGTCAGCGGGGACACGATCGCCCAGACGCTGCACGACATCGCGGACGTCGACACCTGCGCCGAGCGGCTCGTGCAGCTCGCGCTGCGGGCGGGCGGCGGCGACAACGTCACCGTCGTGGTCGCGGACGTGCTGGAGCTCGACCAGGTCCGCGACGGCGCGGGGCCGCGCACCAACGCCGTGGTGGTCGGCTCGGCCGCCGTGACCCGCAACCGCCCGACGTCCGCGCAGGACGGCCCGGCCGCCCGTGCCGCGGAGCTGTCCCGGCAGGCGGCGGCGAGCACCCCCGGCGGTGGCGTCCCCGCGGTCGAGGACGACGAGGACGACCCGGACGAGCGCCGCGCCCGCCGGCGGTGCCGCGTCCGCGGGACCGTGGTGACCCTGCTGGCGGTGCTGCTGCTCGCTGCCGGCGCCACCGGGTTCTACCGCTGGACGCAGACGCAGTTCTACGTCGGCGTCGACGGCGAGGTCGTCGCGATCTACCGCGGCATCCCGCAGTCCATCGGGCCCCTGACACTGTCCGACGTGGTGGAGCGGACCGAGCTGGCGGTCGACGACCTCCCCGGCTTCGTGCGCGACCGCGTGGAGCAGACCATCCACACCGCCTCGCTCGCGGACGCCCGCACCCGCGTGGACGCCCTCGCGGAGGACGCTGCCGCCGAGCAGCCGGATCCGGAGCCGACCCGCAGCCCGCGCCCGACGTCGTCCGCCCGCCCGACCGGCACGGCGGCACCCTGATGGCGACCGTGGAGGCGCACCGCGTGCGCGCCGGTCGCGGGACGGAGCTGGGCCTGATCGTGGTGGCGCTGGTCATCGCGGTCGCGGCGTACGCGCTGGTCGGTCTCGGGGCGACGGACGAGCTGCCCGCCGACGTGCTCGGGTACGGGGCGGGCATGGCCGGCCTGGCGCTGCTCGTGCACGCGGTGCTGCGCTGGCGCGCCCCCTACGCGGACCCGGTGATCCTGCCGGTCGTCATCGCGCTGAACGGCATCGGCCTGGCGATGATCTACCGGATCGACCTCGCCCGGGAGGCGCGCGGCGGCACGGAGATGTTCGCCGGCAAGCAGCTCGCGTTGTCGGCGGTCTCCGTGGTGCTGGCGTGCGTGCTGCTCCTCGTGCTGCGCGACCACCGGACGCTGCGCCGGTACACGTACACGGCGATGGTGGCGGCCCTGGTGCTGCTCGTCCTGCCGCTCGTCCCGGGGCTGGGCGTCGAGATCAACGGCGCGCGCATCTGGATCCGGGCGCTCGGGTTCTCGTTGCAGCCCGCCGAGCTCGCGAAGATCGCCCTGGCGGTGTTCTTCGCCGGCTACCTCGTCACGCACCGCGACACCCTGGCGCTCGCCGGGCCGAAGGTGCTCGGCCTGCAGCTCCCCCGGCTGCGGGACCTGGGCCCGATCGCCGTGGTGTGGGCCGCGTCGATCGCCCTGCTGGTGTTCCAGCGGGACCTCGGCACGTCGCTGCTGCTGTTCGGCCTGTTCGTCGCGATGCTCTACGTCGCGACCGAGCGGCTGTCGTGGATCATCATCGGCCTCGTCATGTTCGGCGGCGGGGTGGCCCTGGCCGCGTCGTCGTTCGGGCACGTGGCCGCGCGGTTCCACATCTGGCTGCACGCGCTGGACCAGGACGTCTTCGACCGCGCCCCCGGCGGCTCCGGCCAGCTCGTGCGCGGGCTGTTCGGCCTGGCCAGCGGCGGGCTGTTCGGCACCGGGTGGGGGCAGGGCCGCCCGGACCTGGTGCCGTTCGCCGAGTCGGACTTCATCGTCGCGTCGCTCGGCGAGGAGCTGGGCCTCACCGGCCTCATGGCGATCCTCGTCATGTACCTGGTGCTGAGCCAGCGCGGCCTGCGCACCGCCATCGGGGTCCGTGACGGGTTCGGCAAGCTGCTGGCCGCCGGCCTCGCGTTCGTCATCGCGTTCCAGTGCTTCGTCGTGGTCGGCGGCATCACGCGGATCATCCCGCTGACCGGTCTGACCACGCCGTTCCTCGCGTACGGCGGGTCTTCGCTGCTCGCGAACTGGCTGATCGCCGCGCTGCTGCTGCGGATCTCCGACGACGCGCGCCGCCCCGCGCCGGAGGTGGCCGGGCCCCTGATCGAGACGCCCGCCGGCGGTATCCCGCTGGACGAGGAGCTCGCCGCACCGGTCCGGGTGGCGGGCGCGAACCCCACCGACGACCAGCCGACCGAGCGGCTGCGCCGGACGAGCGGGGGCGGTGCCGCGTGAACGCCCCGCTGCGCCGCCTCGCCACGGTGGTCCTCGTCATGTTCCTCGCGCTGCTCGCCGGCACGTCCTGGGTGCAGTTCGGCCAGGCGTCCGCGCTGAACAACGACCCCCGCAACGTCCGCACGCTGTACCGGGAGTACGGCCGGCCGCGCGGGCCGATCATCGTGGCCGGGCAGACCATCGCGGAGTCGAAGCCGGTCGACGACCCGTTCGGCTACCAGCGTTCCTACCTGCAGCCCGAGCTGTACTCGACGGTGACCGGCTTCTACTCGGTGGTCAACGGCGGCACGCAGCTCGAACGCGCCATGAACGACGTGCTGACCGGGCAGGCCGACTCGCTGTTCTGGACCCGCGTCCAGGACCTCGTGACCGGCCGGCAGCCGCAGGGCTCGTCGATCGAGCTGACGCTGGACCCCGCCGCGCAGCAGGCGGCGTTCGACGCGCTCGGCGGCCAGCAGGGCGCGGTCGTCGCCGTCGAGCCGTCGACCGGCCGCATCCTCGCGATGGTGTCCACGCCCGGGTTCGACCCGAACGCGCTGGCCACCCACGACACCACGGCCGCGAACGCCGCGTACCAGCAGCTCGCGGCCGCCGAGGGCGACCCGCTGCTCAACACGACGATCCGCGAGAACTACCCGCCCGGGTCGACGTTCAAGCTCATCACCGCCGCGGCCGCGCTGGAGTCGGGTGACTACTCCCCCGAGTCGGTGCTCGCCGCCCCCGACGAGCTGACGCTGCCCGGGACGCGGACCCAGCTCCCGAACTTCGGCGGGTCGTCCTGCGGGGCCGACGAGCAGACCACGCTCGCGAACGCTCTGCGGATCTCCTGCAACACGGCGTTCGCCCAGCTCGGTGTCGACCTCGGCGACGACGCCCTGCGCGAGCAGGCGGACCGCTTCGGGTTCGACTCGGACGGCCTCACCGTGCCGATGTCCGTCTCGGCGTCCACGTTCCCGGCCGACCCGAACGCGGCGCAGACCGCGCTGTCGGCGATCGGCCAGGAGTCGGTGCGCTCGACGCCGCTGCAGATGGCGATGGTCTCGGCGGCCATCGCGAACGGCGGCGCCCTCATGACGCCGTACCTGGTGCAGACCGTCCGCACCGCCGACCTCGACGTCGTCAGCGAGACCGAGCCGTCCGAGCTGTCCGACGCCGTCTCCGGCGCCACCGCGAGCGCGCTCACCGACATGATGGTCGGCGTCGTGGACTCCGGTTCCGGCACCGCGGCGCAGATCCCCGGCGTGCGGGTGGCCGGCAAGACCGGCACGGCGCAGACCGGCCGCGAGGGCGAGGCGCCGCACGCCTGGTTCACCGGCTTCGCGCCCGCGGACGACCCGCAGGTCGCGGTCGCCGTCATCGTCGAGCACGGCGGTGACGTCGGCTCCGAGGCCACGGGCGGGCGCGTCGCCGCCCCGATCGCGCGCGCCGTCATGCAGGCGGTGATCGGGCAGTGAGGCCCGCACCCGGCGTCGTCCTGGGCGGCCGCTACCGGCTGACCCGGCAGATCGCCGTCGGCGGCATGGGTGAGGTGTGGGCGGCGCACGACGAGTCGCTGCAGCGCGACGTCGCCATCAAGGTGCTGCGCGAGGAGTTCGCGGGCGACACGGGGTTCCTCGAGCGGTTCCGCACCGAGGCCCGGAACGCCGGCAGCCTGTCGCACGAGGGCATCGCCGCGCTGTTCGACTACGGCGAGCAGGACGGCTCCGCGTTCCTGGCGATGGAGCTCGTCGTCGGCGAACCGATGAGCGACCTGCTGGAGCGCGAGCCCGTGCTGCCGCCGCGCCGCCTGCTGCCGATCCTGGCGCAGACCGCCCGCGGCCTGCACGCCGCGCACCAGGCCGGCGTCGTGCACCGGGACGTCAAGCCCGGCAACATCCTGCTGACGCCCACCGGCAAGGTGAAGATCACCGACTTCGGCGTCTCGCTGTCGCACAACCAGGTGCCGATGACCGCCACCGGCATGGTCATGGGCACGGCGCAGTACCTGTCCCCGGAGCAGGCCGTCGGCGGTCCGGCGACCGCGGCCTCGGACATGTACGCGCTCGGCATCGTGGCGTACGAGGCCCTGGTCGGCCACCGGCCGTTCACCGGCCCGACCGCCGTGGACATCGCGGTCGCCCACGTGAACACGCCCGTCCCGCCGCTGCCCGCGTCCGTGGACCGGCAGATCGCGGCGCTCGTCATGCGGCTGCTCTCCAAGGACCCGTCGCAGCGTCCCGCGAGCGCCGAGGAGCTCGCGCGGATGTTCGACGCGCTCGTCCCGCACACGCCGGCCGGCGGCAGCCCGCCCGTGTCGATCGTGCCCGGCCGGGCACGGTCCGCGGCGGTCGCGACGCCCGGCGGATCCGGTCCGGCCGGTGACGCCACCGTGCGACCCGCGGCCGCCGACACCCGGCGCGGGCGGGCCACCGGCTCCCGGCCGACCGCCGCGGGCGCCACCCGGGTCCGGGGGTCCGTCAACCCGACGGCCGCCGCGACCCCCGCAGCGCCGCCGGCGTTCGACCCCCGCACCGGCCGGCCGGTCGACCGCCCGACCTACCAGGTCGGGGGTGCCGCACGAGGCGGTGCCCACGCCCAGCCCACCACCCGCGCGCACGTGCGCGTCGCCGAGCGGCCCGCCTGGAGGCGGCTGCAGGTGCGGTGGCCCCTGCTCGTGCTGGCCGTGCTGGTGGTGGCGCTGCTCGGCGCCGCGCTGGCCGACAGCCTGACGGGCGGCGACACCGGGTCGACCGGCCGTGCGGACGTCCCCGGGTACGCCCGGGCGGCAGCCGAGGGTGGGATGATCTCCGAGCACGTGCCCGGCGCAGCCGCACCGGACGCGCGAACGACGACAGCGAAGGACGCCTAGTGGTGGACGACGGATCCCGGATCCTCGCCGGACGGTACGAGGTCGGCGAGCTCATCGGCCGCGGCGGCATGGCCGAGGTGCACATCGGGCACGACGCGCGGCTCGGTCGCACCGTCGCGATCAAGATCCTGCGCTCCGACCTCGCGCGCGACCCGTCCTTCCAGGCGCGGTTCCGCCGGGAGGCGCAGGCCGCGGCCGGCCTCAACCACCCGTCCATCGTCGCGGTGTACGACACCGGCGAGGACGTCTACACCGAGCCCACCGGTGCCGTCGCGCACGTGCCGTTCATCGTCATGGAGTACGTCGAGGGGCACACGGTCCGCGACATCCTCCGCGACGGGCAGGCCGTGCCGATCGAGGAGGCCATCGAGATCACCGCCGGCGTGCTGTCGGCGCTCGAGTACTCCCACCACGCCGGCATCGTGCACCGGGACATCAAGCCCGCGAACGTCATGCTGACGCCGACGGGTGCGGTCAAGGTGATGGACTTCGGCATCGCCCGGGCCGTCGCCGACTCCGCGGCCACCATGACCCAGACGCAGGCCGTCATCGGCACGGCGCAGTACCTGTCCCCCGAGCAGGCCCGCGGCGAGACCGTCGACGCGCGCTCGGACCTGTACTCGGCCGGCTGCCTGCTGTTCGAGCTGCTGACCGGGCGCCCGCCGTTCGTCGGCGACTCCCCCGTCGCCGTCGCGTACCAGCACGTCCGGGAGATCGCGCCGGCGCCGTCGTCCGTCGCGTCCGACGTGCCCGAGGTCCTCGACCGGATCTGCGCGAAGGCCCTCGCGAAGGAGCGGGACGCCCGCTACTCCTCGGCGGCGGAGTTCCGCGCCGACCTCGAGGCCGCCGCCCGCGGGGGCGCCGTGGCCGCTCCCCCGGTCGTCCCCGCCGCCCTCGGCGCCGGCGCCGCGACCCAGGTGATGGGCGCGGACGCCGCCACGACCCAGCTCATGCCCGGCGACGCCCCGGCGTGGGCGCCGACGAGCCCCGGGACGGCGGTCCTGCCGCCGTCGGACCCGGAGGACGAGGAGCCGGAGAAGAAGTCGAAGCGCTGGCTCTGGATCACGCTCAGCGTGATCGCCGCGCTCGCCGTCGCCGGCCTCGTGTACCTGCTCGCGCAGGACCGCACTCCGCCGCCCGAGACGGTCCCCGTCCCGCCGGTCGCGGGCCTGACCGAGGACGCCGCGGTCGCCGCGATCCAGGAGGTCGGTCTCAACCCGGTGCGGAAGGCCGAGGCCAGCACCGAGGTCGAGGCCGGCACCGTCATCAGCAGCACCCCCGACGCCGGCGAGGAGGTCGAGGAGGGCTCCGACGTCACGTACGTCGTCTCCACCGGCCCGAGCTCCGTCGAGGTCCCGGACGTCGCCGGCCTCACCCAGGACCAGGCGCGCCAGCAGATCGAGGAGCGCGGCCTCGTCGTCGGCAGCGTCCAGGAGGAGGACAGCGCCGACCAGCCGGGCGACCGGGCGCTGCGCACGGACCCCGCCGCCGGTCAGTCCGTCGCGGACGGCTCGTCCGTCGCGCTGTTCATCGCGTCCGGCAACGTCGAGCTGCCCGACCTGCGCGGCCAGAAGCAGGAGGACGCCGTCGCGGCGCTCAACAGCCTGAAGCTCGGGTCGAACATCCAGCAGCAGGAGACGGCGGACGCCGAGCCGGGCACCGTCATCGCGCAGGACCGGTCGGGCATCATCCCGCAGCAGACCGTCATCACGCTGACCGTCGCGGCCGCCCCGACCACCGTGCAGATCCCGTCGGACGTCGTCGGGAAGTCCGAGGAGGACGCCACCGCGCAGCTCCGCGGGCTGGGGCTCGAGGTGCAGTCGCAGGAGGCCAGCGGGCAGTTCCAGAACGCGCAGCCCGGCGAGGTCGTCTCGACGTCCCCCTCGCCCGGGAGCACCGTGCAGATCGGGTCGACGGTGACGCTGAACGTCTACGCGGGGCCGTCCGGAGACCCGACCGCCAACCCCTGACCGCCCGACGGCGACCGCGCCTGGCCGCCGGCACCCCGTGGGATCTCCCGCACGGGTGCCGGCGGCGTCGTCGTTCGCGGCGCCCCGGCGTCGCGCGCGCTACGGGCGGACGAGCGGGTGCAGGTCCGCGGAGCGCTCGACGGCGTCGTCCGCGCCGGTCAGCGCCAGCCAGTTCGCGAGCAGCCGGTGGCCGCCCTCGGTCAGCACGGACTCCGGGTGGAACTGGACGCCGTGCAGCGGCAGCTCGCGGTGCTGCAGGCCCATGATGATGCCGTTCGCCCGGGCGGTGACGACGAGCTCGTCGGACGCGGTCCCGTCGACGACGGCCAGCGAGTGGTAGCGCGTCGCGGTGAACGGCGTCGGCAGGCCCTCGAACACGCCCTGCCCGTCGTGCGCGACCTGGCTGGTCTTGCCGTGCATGAGCTCGGGCGCGTGCGTGACCGTGCCGCCGAACACCTCGCCGAGCGCCTGGTGGCCGAGGCAGACGCCGAGCATGGGCGTCCCCGACGCCGCGCAGTCGCGGATCACCTGCATCGAGGCGCCGGCCTCCGACGGCGTGCCGGGGCCGGGCGAGATGAGCACGCCGTCGAACCCGGCCCGCTCCTCGACGGGCGGCACCGCGTCGTTCCGCACGACCACCGTCTCCGCGCCGAGCTGGTCGAGGTAGCCGACGATCGTGTAGACGAACGAGTCGTAGTTGTCGACGACGAGGATCCGGCTCATCGGTCACTCCCCCACGGTGGTGTCGTTGAACGGCATGGACGGGGCGAGCCACGGGAACACCCACACGAAGCACGCCGCGAGCACGCCCGCGGCGAGGACCAGCAGCACGAGCGCCCGCACGAGCGCGGGTCCGGGCAGGTGCCGCCACAACCAGCCGTACATCAGGTGCCCTCCACGAGCTCGGCGGGCACACCCTCGTCGAGGGGTGCCCAGTAGTCCATCACACCGTGCACGATGTAGCGCTCGCGCGCGGAGAACATGGGGTGGCAGGTCGTCAGGGTGATGAACCGCTCGGTCGGCGCTACGCCGGGCTGGTTCGGGACCGGCTCGATGACCTGCGTCTCGTGCGGCAGGACGATCTGCGAGTCCGTGACCCGGTAGACGTACCAGGCCTCCTCGGTCCACACGACGATCGGGTCGCCCTCCTGGAGCTCCTCGATCCGGTTGAACGGCTTGCCGTAGGTGGTGCGGTGCGCGGCCAGGGCGAAGTTGCCGACCCCGCCGGGCATGGCGGTGCCGTCGTAGTGCCCGACGCCCAGCGGGTTGAGCACGTTCTCCCGGTCGGTGCCCTGGGTGATGGTGCGGGTCGGCTCGCCGTCCCACCGCGGCACGCGCATGGACGCGAAGGTCGTGAGGTACGGCGGCTGCTCCATGACGGGAGGCTCGTCGTACCGCGGCGTGACGATCGCCGGGCCGTCGTCGAGGTCGGCGAGCGGCTCGTCCCAGCCCTGCTCGGCGACGACGCGGGCCTGCTCCCGGTCGGCCACGACGTCGGTCCACCACAGCTGCCACGCGAGGAACGCGAGCAGCAGCACGCCGGCGGTGATGAGCAGCTCGCCGAGCACGCCCACGGCTCCGAGCAGGATCCCGGCGCCCCGGCGCGGCGGACGAGCGGCACCGGCGCTCCCCCGCGACGCCCGGCGGCCCGCCCGTGTCGGCGGCTCGGTCGTCCCCGTCGTGGCCGGGCCGCGGGCGCCCCCGTCGCCGGGCTCGCCGAGGGGCGGCCACGTGGCCTCCGTCCCGCTCATCCCCCGGTGCCCTCCCGCCGGCTCTGCGCTCCGGTCGCGGTGCTGCTGCCCGCGACGAGGCCGGGCAGGACCTCGGTGCCGGACGGCACGCTGGCGTACCTCATGTCGACCGACCCATCGTAGGCGGGCACCTGGACGCCGCCGTCCGGCTCGGTCACGGCCCAGCCGAGGCCGACGGCGTCCACCCACGACCGGTAGGCCCGCACGGCGGGGTCGGCGTCGAGCGCGGCGAGCAGCTCCTCGGGGTCGCCCACGGCGGTGACGACGTACGGCGGCGAGTACCGGCGGCCCTGGAGCGACAGCACGTTGCCGATGCACTGGAACGCGCTCGTCGAGATCACGCGCTGGTCCATGAGCGCCATGGCCTCGGCGCCACCCACCCACAGCGCGTTGATGACGGCCTGCAGGTCCTGCTGGTGCACCACGAGATCGTCCGGCCCGGTGCCGGCCGGACGGGGACCGTCCGCCGGCGCGTCGTCGAGGCTCACCGTGATCCCGGTGCCGGTGACGGCGACGCGCCCGGAGGCGATGTCGAACGCCGAGCCGGCCGACTGCCACTCGAGGCCGACGGTGTCGGTCTGCTCCTGGGTCAGCGCGTCGACCTCGGCGCGCAGCACCGCCACCTCGTCGGCGAGCCGCTCGCGCCGCGCGTCCTCGTTGGCCTGCAGCCCCTGGAGGTCCTGCGGCTGGCGGGTGTCGGTCCCCGCCGAGAGCCGGGCGTTGGCGGTGAACAGCGCGCCGGCGAGCGCCATGACCAGGGCCACCGACGCGGTGCCCCGCAGGGCGCGCCCGCGCCGCTGCCGGGTGAGGCGGTGCTGAGCCCGCTCGCGCGCGGCGTGCAGGCGGGCGGAGACCTGGTCGTCGCCGTGCCGGGCCGGGTCACGCAGGCGCTCCGTCGGACGGGCGCCCGCACCGGACGCCCCCGCGGGACCGGACGTACCGGGAACCCCGCCGTCCGCCGTGCTGCGGGCACCGGAGGACGACGCCGCGGTCCTCGCGGCGTGGGCGCCGTGGGGCCGGCGCTCGGGGTGCTCGTCAGGCACGCTTCCCCCCCTCGGTGTCGCCACTACGCTAGGCCACGACGGCGCCGCGGAGGTGTGCGTCCACAGCGGGTCGTGCGCAGATCGGGCGCACGTCCGACGGTCGAGGTCAGGAGCATCCCCGTGCCCAAGTCGAGGACGCGGCAGAAGTCGCACTACACCGCGCCGCCCGAGAAGTCCGCCGGCCCCGGCGTCAACCCGCCGTGGTTCGTGCCGGTGCTGGGCGGGCTGCTGCTGCTCGGCCTGCTCTGGATCGTCGTCACGTACCTCACGGGGTTCGACTACCCGGTCCCCGGCATCCGGTCGTGGAACCTCGCGATCGGCTTCGCGTTCGCGCTGGGCGGGCTCGGGATGGCCACCCGCTGGAAGTAGCGCGACGAGGGCGTCGGGGTGCCGGGACAGGGTCTCCTGCGGCCCGCCGCCCCGGTGACCGGGCGGGTCACCACGACGTCGACCACAGCACCGTCCCCAGCCCGCGCGCCGTTGTCCCCAGGCACCGGCGCACGATGTCCCCAGGGGTGCACAACCCTGTGGATAACTACAGCGGTGTAATTCCCCAGCTGTGAGCAACGCTGGGGACGGGCGTCACACCGCCCCGTAGCTCACCAGGACGGCCGCTGCCAGGAGCACCGCGACGCCCGCGCAGGCGCCGACCGCCACCGGCAGCCGGCGCTCGCGCGGCGCGTACGCGAACGCCGTGCCGAGCACGGCGCCCACCACCAGGCCGCCGAGGTGCGCCTGCCAGGCCACGCCCGGCAGCACGAACCCGAGCACGGCGTTGATCACCAGGACACCGACGATGCCGCCGGCGCTGCGCCCCGTGCGACGCAGCACGACGAGCACAGCGCCGAACAGCCCGAACACCGCGCCGGACGCGCCGACGAGCCAGGTGAACCAGCTCAGCGAGTCCGGCGACGCGAGCAGCAGGAACATCACCGACCCGCCGACCGCGCTGAGCAGGTACAGCGCGAGGAAGCGCCACCGCCCGAGCATCGCCTCGAGGAACGGTCCGACCGACCACAGCGCCACCATGTTGAACACGATGTGCAGGATCTGGTTCTGGGAGTGCAGGAACGCCGCCGTGAGGAACCGCCACGGTTCCGACTCGCCCAGCACCGGCGCGAACGCCAGACGCTGCGTCCAGCCCGGCACGGTCAGCTGGAGGACGTACGACAGGACGCACAGCGCGATGAGCGTGTACGTCACCACGGGGGTGCGGCCGGTGACGGCGCCCCCGAAGGCGGTGCGTGCGGGACGGGACTGACGCGCCGCGTCCCGCACGCAGTCGACGCACTGGATGCCCACCGCGGCCGGCCGCTGGCACTCCGGGCACGTCGGCCGGCCGCACCGCTGGCACCGCACGTAGGCGATGCGGTCGGGGTGCCGCGGGCAGACCGGCGGGGGAGCGGGAGCGGGGACCGGCTGCGGCTGGGTCATCGGGGCGTCAGGGCTCGATGGTCACCGACTGGATGACGACGTCCTCGACCGGCCGGTCGCCCGGGCGGGTGCGGGTCGTCGCGATCGCGTCGACGACGGCGCGGGACTCGTCGTCCGCCACCTTGCCGAAGATCGTGTGCTTGCCGTTGAGGTGCGGCGTCGTGGTCACGGTGATGAAGAACTGCGAGCCGTTCGTGCCGCCGACCTGGCCGGTGACCGGGTCGCGGCGCAGGCCCGCGTTCGCCATGGCCAGCAGGTACGGCTCGGAGAACCGCAGCTCGGGGTGGATCTCGTCGTCGAACGTGTACCCGGGGCCGCCGGTGCCACGCCCGAGCGGGTCACCGCCCTGGATCATGAAGCCGTCGATGACGCGGTGGAAGACGACTCCGTCGTACAGCGGGGTCCCGGTGCGCGGCTCGCCGGTCGCGGGGTCGGTCCACTCCTTCTCGCCGGTGGCGAGGCCGCGGAAGTTCTCCACGGTGCGCGGGGCGTGGTTCGGGAAGAGCTCCAGGCGGATGTCACCACGGTTGGTGTGCAGGGTCGCGTGCATGCCCGTCATCCTGTCACGCCGGACCCGGCGGCGACCCCGTGAGGGTCCCGTGTTCACGGGCGACGAACACAGCGCCGCCACCTGCGCGAAGAGCGCGACGGTGGCAGAGTGGGACGTCAACGGACCACCCCTGAGGGAGAGTGTGGACATGGCCTTCCTGACCCGACGGAGCAAGCTCGAGACCGTCACCGACCACCTGACCTCCGAGCGCCTCAAGGACCAGGCCGCCGACGTGGGCGCCGCCCTCGCCGACGCCGGGAGCAAGGCCGCCGACGGAGCCGGCAAGCTGGCGGCGACCGCGAAGGTGCAGGCGGCGGAGGCGGCCGTCGCCGCGAAGGGCGCCGCCGGGCACGCCGTCGAGTGGACCCAGCCGCGCGTCGAGGCCGCCGTCGAGTGGCTGATCCCGCGGATCGACCACCTGTACAAGGAGAGCGTCAAGGCCGCCGCCCCGCGCGTCGAGAAGGCGGCGGTGAAGGCCGGCCCGGTCATCGACACCGCTCACGACAAGCTCGTCGACGAGCTGCTGCCGAAGCTCGTCGCGGCTGTGAACGAGGCCGCCGAGCGCGCCGGCTCCGCGGTCGAGCACGTGGCCGACAAGGGCGCGGACGCCTCGAAGGCCCGGGCCGCCGCAGCGGCCGCGGCGGTCGCAGCAGCGACGAAGCAGTCCGGCAAGAAGAAGCACACGGGTGCCAAGCGGTTCTTCCTCGTGGCGGCCCTGGCCGGCGCCGGCGCCGCAGCGTTCGCCTGGACCCGGTCCCGGACGACCACGGACCCGTGGGCCGAGCCGTGGGAGCCGGAGGCCCCGGCGGCCGACCAGCTCCGCGCCCGCGCGGGTGACGCCGCCGAGGCCGTCGGCGAGGCGGCCGGCGAGGCCGTCGCCCGCGGCCGCGAGGCCACCAAGAAGGCTGCGGAGAGGGTCGCGGAGGTCCGCGAGGACGTCGAGGAGCGCGTCGCCGACGCCACCGAGAAGGTCGGCGAGGCGACCAAGAAGGCGACGCAGCGCCGTGCGGCCCCGAAGAAGCCCGACACCGCGGCGGAGGGCGAGAAGCCGGAGGCCTGAGCCCCCCAGCACGACCCGGACGGCCCGGCACCGCGCAGGTGCCGGGCCGTCCCGCGTCCGGAGCGGTCCACGCGGGACTCAGGTCCCGCTCATACCCCAGGGGGTATCGGTACGGTCGTGGCCGCACACCGGCAGAAGGAGTGGGTCATGAAGATCGTCGTCGTCGGGGGCGTCGCCGCGGGTGCCTCGGTGGCCGCGCGGGCACGCCGCCTCGACGAGCACGCGGAGATCGTCGTGCTCGAGCGAGGTCGGCACGTGTCGTTCGCGAACTGCGGGCTGCCGTACCACATCGGCGAGGTGATCGCGGAACGTGAGCGGCTGCTGCTGCAGACCCCCGCGTCCCTGCGGGAGAGCCTCGACATCGACGTGCGGGTCGCCCAGGAGGTCGTCGCCGTCGACCCCGAGGCCCGTCGCGTGCACGTGCTGGACCGCGACACCGGACGCGAGTACACGGAGGACTACGACGCGCTCGCGCTGTGCCCGGGCGCGGAGCCCGTCCGCCCGGCGCTGCCCGGCGCCGACCTGCCCGAGGTGCTGGTGCTGCGGCGGGTCGGCGACATGGACCGCATCAAGGCGCGGGTGGACGAGGCGCTGGCGGCGCACGCCCGCGGTGATCGCGGCCCTGTGCGCGCCGTCGTCGTCGGCGCCGGGTACATCGGCCTCGAGACCGCGGAGAACCTCCACCACCGCGGCGTCCACGTCGCCGTGGTCGAGACGGCAGACCAGATCCTGCCGCCCGTCGACCGGGAGATCGCCGTCCCCGTCGAGCAGCATCTGCGCTCACGCGGCGTCGAGCTGCACCTGTCCACGGCGGCAGCGGCGTTCGTCGCCCGGTCCGACGGCGGCGTCGACGCCGAGCTGACCTCCGCGCGCACGCTGCGCGCCGACCTCGTCGTCCTGGCCGTCGGCGTGCGTCCCGCGGCGGGTCTCGCCCGGGACGCCGGGCTCGAGATCGGTGAGCACGGCGGCGTCGTCGTCGACGAGCAGATGCGCACGAGCGACCCGCACATCTGGGCCGCGGGGGACGTCGTGGAGACCGCGCACCCGGTGCTCCCGGGACGGTGGCTGCAGCCGCTGGCCGGTCCGGCGAACCGCCAGGGCCGGGTGGCGGCGGAGAGCATCTGCGGCCGCGACACGCGCTACCGGTCGACGCAGGGGACGTCCGTGGTGAAGGTCTTCGACATGGTCGCGGGCGGCACCGGCGCGACCGAGCGCCAGCTGCGGGACCTCGGCGTTCCGTACCGGGCCGTGCACGTGCACCCGTCCGGCCACGCGGGCTACTACCCCGGCACCGCGATGATGCACCTCAAGGTCCTGTTCGACCCGGCCTCCGGACGGCTGCTCGGCGCGCAGGCCTCGGGTTTCGACGGCGTCGACAAGCGCCTCGACGTCCTCGCGGTCGCGCTCCGCGCGGGGCTGACCGTCGAGGACCTGGAGGAGGCCGAGCTGGCGTACGCCCCGCCGTTCGGCTCGGCCAAGGACCCGGTGAACATGGCGGCGTTCGTCGCCGCCAACACCCGCCGCGGCGACCTCGACCTCTGGTACGCCCAGGAGTACCCGCAGGCCGTGGACGGCGCACGTCTGGTGGACGTGCGCACCCCCGAGGAGTTCGCCCTCTGGCACCTGCCGGGCGCCGAGAACGTCCCCCTCGCGACGCTCCGCGAGGCGAGCGCCGGCTGGGACCGCTCCGTGCCGGTGCGGCTGTACTGCGCGGTCGGCTTCCGGTCCTACCTCGCGCACCGCGCGCTGGTGCAGCGCGGGTTCGCCGACGTGCGCACACTGTCCGGCGGGTCGACGACGTTCCGGGCCTGGCACCACGTCCCCGGGGAGCCCGCGCCGCAGGAGCCGGAGATCCCGTACGCCGCGCCTCCGACGTCACGCACCGCGCCCGTGCCGGCGGAGGCCGCGGCCGGGCGGCTCGTGGAGCTCGACTGCACCGGGCTCGCCTGCCCGGGACCGATCATGCGCCTCGCGGAGACCGTGCGGGGCCTGGCCCCCGGGGACGACGTGGAGGTGCGCGTCTCCGACCCGGGGTTCGCGCACGACGGCCCGGCGTGGGCGGCGGCGCAGGGCCACGAGCTGCTGAGCATGCAGCCCGACGGTCCCGGGTTCCGGGCTCGGTTCCGGGCAGGGCACCGGGCGCCCGCTCAGGCCGCGCCGGCCGGACAGGTCGCCGCGCCACGGGACGGCGTCTCGTTCGTGGTGTTCAGCGGTGACCTCGACAAGGTGCTCGCCGCGTTCATCATCGCGAACGGCGCGCTCGCGATGGGCAAGCCCGTGTCGATGTTCTTCACGTTCTGGGGCCTCAACGCCCTGCGGCGGGCCGATGCGCCCACGCGCCCCAAGAGCGTCACCGACCGGATGTTCGCCGCGATGATGCCCTCCGGGCCGGACGCACTGACCCTGTCGCAGATGCACCTGGCCGGGGCCGGCACGGCGATGATCAAGAAGGTGATGCGCGACCACGCCGTGCCGTCCCTGCCGGAGCTCCTGGAGTCCGCGGTGAGCGGCGGCGCCGACCTCACGGCGTGCACGATGAGCATGGACCTCATGGGCATCGCGGCGAGCGACCTCGTGGACGGCGTGACGTTCGCCGGTGTGGCGTCGTTCCTCGGTGCGGCCGACCGGTCCGGCACGACCCTGTTCATCTGACCTGCGGCACAGCCGTCCGCCGTGGGTCACGCCCGCCGGCGTCGTCACGGGTCAGCGGCCTGTGGTGGTGGAGCCAAGGGGACTCGAACCCCTAACCCCCTGCTTGCAAAGCAGGTGCGCTACCAATTGCGCCATGGCCCCGTGTGCGACCGGGTGCGGCCGCACCGGGAGGTGCTGCGTGGGCGAGCCCTACTCGACCGGGTCGGTGACCTCGGCCCACAGGTCCCGGTCGTCGCGCTCGGCGGCGTACCGCGTCCAGGCGACGTATCCCGCGACGGCCACGGCCGTCAGGAGAAGGAGCTTCTTCACGGGTTCCCCCCAGGGCTCGGGAGTGGGCCTAAGAGGACTTGAACCTCTGACCTCTTCCTTATCAGGGAAGCGCTCTAACCGTCTGAGCTATAGGCCCGTCGCACGGCTGGCGTGCCGGACGAGACTACCCCAGCAGGGGCTGCCCGCCCAAACCGCGGGTCACTCGTCCGTCATGGTGACGTGCACGCCACCGACCAGGGCGGCGGTGATATTGTACAGGAACGCCCCGATGGTGGACAGCGCGGTGATGAGGAAGACGTCGACGACCCCGATGAGCGTGGCCACGGAGATGACCCGGTCGAACTCGACGTACTGCATGATGTCGAAGTCGGAGTCCGCGAGGATCTCGGTGATGAGGCCGTTGAGCTTGGCGAACACCTCGAGCCCGTCGAGCGTCAGCCACACCACGGCGGCCGCGACGACGATCATGATGCCGATCGCGACGGACATGAGGAACGACAGCTTCATGACCGACCACGGGTCGACCCGCGAGATCGCGAGGCGGACGCGCCGCGGGCCGGCCCCGGTGACCGAGGGGCGCGGCGCGGTCGCGGTCTCGGCGTCACGCGCGGGGCGCGGCGCCGGCTTGGTGGCGGTCGCCGTGCCGGCCGCGGCGGCGCCGGCAGGAGCGGCGGACGCCGGAGCCGCCGACCCGGAGGTCGCGCCGGCCGGCTTGCTGGAACCCGCGGGCTTGCCCGCGGGCGACGCGCCGCCGGTGGCGGGCCGGGCCGGGGCGGTCGCGGAGCCGCGGGGCGCGGTGGGCGTGGCCTGCGTGGACGCTGCGCCGCGCGGCGAGGTCTCGGTGGCCGTGCGACCGCCCGACGGCTTCTCGGACGCGTCCGCGGCCTTGCGCGGCGGGATCGACGGAGGCGTGTCGCTCACGCATCCTCCTCGGAGGTCTCGTCAGCCACCGGGGCTTCCGGAGCTGTGGTGGCGCTGGTGTCCTCGAGGGCGGCGGATGCCACGTCCGGCTCGCCCGTCGCACCCACGGTACCCGCCTCGTCGCCGAGGTGACGTTCGATGTTGCGCGCGACGGCGATGATCCGGTCGCCGTTGTCGGGCTTCGCGAAGATGACGCCCTGCGTCGTGCGACCCGTGGCGTTGACCTCCGACGTGGCCGAGCGCACGATCTTGCCGCGCTCCATGATGACCAGCACCTCGTCGTCCGCGTCGGTGACGAGGGCGCCCACCAGGTCGCCGTTCGCCTCCGGGAGGTTGGCGACCTTGATGCCGAGGCCGCCACGCCCCTGCACGCGGTAGTTCTCCACGGTGAGCGCCGTGCGCTTGGCGATGCCGCCCTGGGTCACCGTGAACAGGAACGCCTCCTCACGGACCACGTCCATGGCCAGCAGCTCGTCGTCGGCGCGGAACTTCATGCCCGTGACGCCGGAGGTGGCGCGACCCATCGGCCGCAGCGCCTCGTCGGTGGCGGTGAAGCGCAGCGACTGGCCCTTGCGCGACACGAGGATCAGGTCGTTCACGGAGTCGACGATGCGCGCCGACACCAGCTCGTCCGGCAGGCCGTTCTCGTCCTCGCGGAGGTTGATCGCGATGACGCCGCCGGACCGGTTGGAGTCGTACTCGGTCAGGCGCGTCTTCTTGACCAGGCCGCGCTTGGTGGCGAGCACCAGGTACTCCGCCTGCTCGTAGTCCCGCAGGTCCAGCACCTGGGCGATCTTCTCGCCCGGCTGGAACGCCAGCAGGTTCGCGACGTGCTGGCCCTTCGCGTCCCGGCCACCCTCGGGCAGCTCGTACGCCTTGGCGCGGTAGACCCGGCCGAGGTTGGTGAAGAAGAGCAGCCAGTGGTGGGTCGTCGTGACGAAGAAGTGGTCGACGATGTCGTCCTCGCGCAGCTGCGCGCCCCGGACGCCCTTGCCGCCGCGGCGCTGCGCGCGGTAGCTGTCCGACCGGGTCCGCTTGGCGTAGCCGCCGCGGGTGATGGTGACGACCATCTCCTCCTCGGCGATGAGGTCCTCGACCGACACCTCGCCGTCGAACGGCAGGATCGTGGTCCGGCGCTCGTCGCCGTACTTGTCGACGATCTCGTCGAGCTCCTCGCGGACGATGCCGCGCTGCCGCTCCGGGGACTCGAGGATCGCGCGGTAGCCCTGGATCTCCCGCTCGAGCTTGGCGTAGTCGTCGAGGATCCTCTGGCGCTCGAGCGCGGCGAGCCGGCGGAGCTGCAGGGTGAGGATCGCGTTCGCCTGGAGCTCGTCGATGTCCAGGAGGGCCATCAGCCCGGTGCGGGCCTCGTCCGCGTCGGGGGAGCGACGGATCAGCGCGATGACCTCGTCGAGCGCGTCGAGCGCCTTGAGGTAGCCGCGGTAGATGTGGATCTGCTCCTCGGCCTTGCGCAGCCGGAAGCTGGTCCGCCGGACGATGACGTCCATCTGGTGGGTCGTCCAGTGCCGGATGAACGCGTCGAGGCTGAGCGTGCGCGGCACGCCGTCGACCAGCGCGAGCATGTTGGCGCCGAACGTGTCCTGCAGCTGGGTGTGCTTGTACAGGTTGTTGAGCACGACCTTCGCGACGGCGTCGCGCTTGAGCACGATGACGAGGCGCTGGCCGGTGCGGCCGGAGGTCTCGTCGCGGATGTCCGCGATGCCCTGGACCCGGTTCTCGCGCACCAGGTCGGCGATCTTCTTCGCGAGGGTGTCGGGGTTGACCTGGTACGGCAGCTCGGTGACGACCAGGCAGATGCGGCCCTGGATCTCCTCGACCTCGACGACCGCGCGCATCGTGATGGAGCCACGCCCCGTGCGGTACGCCTCGTCGATGCCCTTGTGCCCGAGGATCGTCGCGCCGGTGGGGAAGTCCGGCCCCTTGATGCGCGTGAGGAGGGCCGCGAGCAGCTCCTCCTTGGACGCCCCGGGGTTGTCGAGGTGCCAGCGGACGCCCTCCGCGACCTCGCGCAGGTTGTGCGGCGGGATGTTGGTCGCCATGCCGACCGCGATGCCGGCGGAGCCGTTGACCAGCAGGTTCGGGAACCGCGAGGGCAGGATCGACGGCTCCTGGGTGCGGCCGTCGTAGTTGTCCTGGAAGTCGACGGTGTCCTCGTCGATGTCCCGCACCATCTCCATGGCGAGCGGGGCCATCTTGCACTCGGTGTACCGCGGGGCCGCGGCCGGGTCGTCGCCGGGCGACCCGAAGTTCCCCTGGCCCGCGACCAGCGGGTACCGCAGCGACCAGTCCTGCACCAGGCGGACCAGGGCGTCGTAGATCGCCGTGTCACCGTGCGGGTGGTACTTGCCCATGACGTCGCCGACGACGCGCGAGCACTTCGAGAACTGGCGGTCCGGGCGGTAGCCGCCGTCGTACATCGCGTACAGGACGCGGCGGTGCACCGGCTTGAGGCCGTCGCGGACGTCCGGGAGCGCGCGGCCCACGATGACGGCCATCGCGTAGTCCAGGTAGGACCGCTGCATCTCGAGCTGCAGGTCCACCTGGTCGATGCGGCCGTGCTCGATGTTGTCGCCGGTCAGCTCTGTCACTGGTCAGTGTCCTTCGGTGGGACGGGGCCCGGCGCGCAGGCAGCCGGCCGGGCGGGTCGGGCAGGTCAGATGTCGAGGAACCGCACGTCGCGCGCGTTGCGCTGGATGAACGAGCGGCGGGACTCGACGTCCTCGCCCATGAGCACGGAGAAGATCTCGTCCGCCGCGGCCGCCTCGTCGAGCGTGACCTGCAGCAGGGTGCGGTGCTCGGGGGACATCGTGGTCTCCCAGAGCTCCGAGTAGTCCATCTCGCCCAGACCCTTGTAGCGCTGGATGCCGTTGTCCTTCGGGATCCGCTTGCCGTTCGCCTGGCCGTCGGCGAGCACGGCGTCCCGCTCCCGGTCGGAGTACACGTAGTCGTGCGGGGCGTTCGACCACTTGATGCGGAACAGCGGCGGCTGCGCCATGTACACGTGGCCCTTGAGGATCAGCTCGGGCATGTACCGGTACAGCAGCGTCAGCAGGAGCGTCCGGATGTGCTGGCCGTCGACGTCGGCGTCGGCCATGAGCACGATCTTGTGGTAGCGCAGCTTGGAGAGGTCGAAGTCCTCGCCGATGCCGGTGCCGAACGCCGTGATGAGCGCCTGGACCTCGGCGTTGCCGAGCGCCCGGTCGAGGCGGGCCCGCTCGACGTTGAGGATCTTGCCGCGCAGCGGGAGGATCGCCTGCGTCTGCGGGTTCCGGCCACGGACCGCCGAGCCGCCGGCGGAGTCGCCCTCGACGATGAAGATCTCGCACTCGGCCGGGTTGTTGGACTGGCAGTCCTTGAGCTTGCCCGGCATCGAGTTCGACTCGAGCAGGCCCTTGCGCCGGGTGGCCTCGCGCGCCTTGCGGGCGGCGATGCGGGCCTGGCTGGCCTGGATGGCCTTGCGGATGACGTCCCGCGCCTCGTTGGGGTGCGAGTCCAGCCAGTCGCCGAGCTGCTCGTTCACCACGCGCTGCACGAACGTCTTGGCCTCGGTGTTGCCGAGCTTGGTCTTGGTCTGACCCTCGAACTGCGGCTCGCCGAGCTTGACCGAGATGACCGCCGTGAGGCCCTCGCGGATGTCGTCGCCCGTGAGGTTGTCGTCCTTCTCCTTGAGGATGCCCTTGTCCCGCGCGTACCGGTTGACCAGCGAGGTCATCGCGGCGCGGAAGCCCTCCTCGTGCGTCCCGCCCTCGGTGGTCGAGATGGTGTTCGCGTAGGTGTGCACCGACTCCGAGTAGGCGTTCGTCCACTGGAGGGCGATCTCGACGGAGATCTTGCGTTCGGTGTCCTCCGCCTCGAAGTCGACGACCTCCGGGTGCACCAGCTCGACCTTCTTCGCCGAGTTGAGGTGCTTGACGTAGTCGACCAGGCCGCCGTCGTACCGGTACACGACCTTGCGGGCCGCAGCCGGAGCCTCGTCCGCCGCGCCGTCGCTGCCGGCGACCTCGTCCTCGGTGTCGCCGTGCTGCGGGCGCTCGTCCGTGAGCGTGATCTGGAGGCCCTTGTTGAGGAACGCCATCTGCTGGAACCGCGAGCGCAGTGTCTCGAAGTCGAAGTCGACGGTCTCGAAGATGCCCGGGTCGGCCCAGAACGTCTGGGAGGTGCCGGTCTCCTGCGTGGCCTCGCCGCGGCGCAGCTCGCCCGCCGGCTTGCCGCCGTCCTCGAAGTCCTGCTCCCAGGTGTACCCGTCGCGCTTGACGACCGTCTGCACGCGCGTCGACAGGGCGTTGACGACCGAGATGCCGACGCCGTGCAGGCCGCCGGAGACCGCGTAGCCGCCCCCGCCGAACTTGCCGCCCGCGTGCAGGATGGTCATGACGACCTCGACCGTCGGGCGGCCCTCCGTCGGGTGGATCGCGACGGGGATGCCGCGGCCGTTGTCGACGACGCGCACCCCGCCGTCGGCCAGCAGCGTGACCTCGATGTGGTCGCAGTACCCCGCGAGCGCCTCGTCCACGGAGTTGTCGACGACCTCGTACACGAGGTGGTGCAGGCCGCGCTCACCGGTCGAGCCGATGTACATGCCGGGACGCTTGCGGACGGCCTCGAGGCCCTCGAGCACCGTGATCGCGGAGGCGTCGTAGGCGGGAGCCCCGTCCACCGTCCTCCCCGGTGCGTTCGGGTCGTCGACGGCAGGTCCGGTGGAGGGGCTCTGGTCAGCCACGGGCGGTGGTGCTCCTCAGTTCTCACACGCGGCGGAGGGGCCCCTCTGCCCGGCGGGAGAGCGGATCACTCCACGACGACGGAGATCGTGCGTCCTGGACCGGCGCAGACGCGCCAGGATGTCACTCCACAGTGTACCCGGCCCCGCGCCGGAACCCCCGTCGAACCGCGGGCCTGTGGATGCGTTCCCGCGGTGCGGTCCCGCGGCATCAGCCCCAGGTGTCCCGCGCCCCCCGGCCGCGCACCGAGCGCTTGCCGCGCCCGAAGCCCGGCCCGGCCGGTCCCAGCACCCTGACCTCCTGGACCACGCCCTCGCCGACGTCCTCCGAGAGCCGCCGGACGAGCTGCGGGGCGAGCAGCTTGAGCTGCTGCGCCCACGCCGAGGAGTCGGTGCGCACCACCAGGACGCCCTCGGCGAACGTCTCGGGCGTGCAGTGGTCGGCGATCTGGTCACCCACGACGTCCCGCCACCGGCCGATCACCCCGCCGACCGACACCTCCTGCACCCAGCCGCGGTCGCGGAACAGCGAGGCCATCGTGCTGGACACGGTCTGCGGGTCGCGCGGGTGGATCCCCGGGCCACCGCGCTCCGCCGGCGAGAGGGGCGAGCGTCCGCGCGCCTGCTGGCCGGGGCGGTACCCCTTGGACCGGGCCACCGCACGGAACCGGGCGAGGGACGTCCGGGCCATCTGCGCCGCCGGGGTGACGTCGAGCTGCTCGCACACCGGGACGGCGGGGTCCAGGACGGGGGAGACGCCTTCGGCAGCGTCCGGGGAGCCCGCCGCGTCGGCGGCGCCCGCCGGTCCGGCGGGACCCGGGGGGGCAGAAGCGCCTGCCGCGTCAGGCGCCGGCACGGGCGACCTCCGACGCCAGCACGTCGAAGCGCGCACCCGCCAGGCGGTCCGGGACGTCGCCCGGCACGGCCGCCGTCACGAACACCTGCCGCGCCCCGGCGACCATCTCCGCCAGGCGCGCCCGCCTCCGGGCGTCGAGCTCCGCGAACACGTCGTCGAGCATGAGGACCGGCTCGCCGTCCGGTCCGCTGTCCGCCACCCACAACGCCGCGGCGTCGTCGCCCGTCCCGGGTCGAGGCCCGTGCGTGAGCAGGTCGTACGAGGCCAGCCGCAGCGCCAGCGCGAACGACCAGGACTCGCCGTGGCTGGCGTAACCCTTCGCGGGGAGGTCACCCAGCACGAGCGTCAGGTCGTCGCGGTGCGGGCCGACCAGGCAGACGCCGCGCTCCAGCTCCTTGGGCCGGACGCGTGCCAGGGCCTCGAGCATCTGGGCCTCGACCTCGGCGTGCCCCGCACCGGCGTGCGGTCCGCCGCCCGGACGCCGCGCCGCGCCGTCGCCGTCCTCGTCGGCACCGAGAGCGGCCGCGAGCGAGGACCTGTACGTGACGCGGGCCACCCCCTGGCCCTCGCTCACCCGCTCGTACGCGTCACCCACGTACGGGTCGAGGGCCGTCACCACCGCCTGGCGGGCGACGACGACCCGGGCACCGAGCTCCGCGAGCTTCGCGTCCCAGACGTCCAGGGTGCTGAGGTCGAGGCCCGACCGGGAGCCGCGGAAGCCGGCCGCCGACTTCAGGAGCGCCGTGCGCTGCCGCACCACGCGGTCGTACTCGGAGAACACGCCCGCGAGCCGCGGCGTGACCTGCACCGCCAGCTCGTCCACGAAACGCCGGCGGCCGTCCGGGTCCCCCTTCACCAGCGCGAGGTCCTCAGGCGCGAACAGCACCGACCGCAGGGCACCGACCACGTCCCGGGCACGCGACGGCGTGCCGTTCAGCTTCACGCGGTTCGACCGGCCCGAGCCGAGCTGGATGTCGATCACCAGAGCCCGCTCGGACCCGTCGTCCTGCGCGCGGACGATGCGCGAGCGCACCACGGCCGCCGGTGCGCCCGCCCGGACGAGCGGCGCGTCGGTCGGCACGCGGTGGCTCGAGAACGTCGAGACGTAGCCGATCGCCTCGACGAGGTTCGTCTTGCCCTGCCCGTTCGGACCGACGAGCGCGGTGATCCCCGGCTCGAAGGTCAGGTCGACCTGGTGGTACGACCGGAAGTCCGTCAGGGACAGGTGCGAGACGTACATCGACGCGGCGTCAGCCCTCCGAGCGCACGCCCGACGGGGCGTCGCCGGAGATCGGGGCGCCGGCGGCGCGGACGGCGTGCCCGCCGAACTGCTGACGCAGTGCGGCGACGGCCTTCATGGCCGGCGACTCCTCCTGGCGGGACTGGAACCGGGCGAACAGCGCGGCGGTGATGACGGGCAGCGGGACCGCGGCCTCGATGGCCTCGTCGACCGTCCAGCGTCCCTCGCCGGAGTCCGCGACCCAGTCGTCGATCGCCTCGAAGTCCTGGTCCTCCTCGAGCGCCTTGACCAGCAGCTCCAGCAGCCAGGACCGCACGACGGTGCCGCGCTGCCAGGCCTTCATGGTGCCGGCGACGTCGGTCACGATGTCCTTGGCCGCCAGCAGCTCGTAGCCCTCGGCGTACGCCTGCATGAGGCCGTACTCGATGCCGTTGTGCACCATCTTCGCGTAGTGCCCGGCGCCCACCGCGCCCGCGTGCACGAAGCCCTCCTCGCGGGGGCCCTCGGGTCGCAGGGCGTCGAACACGGGCATCACGCGGGCGACCTGCTCGGCGTCTCCGCCGACCATGAGTCCGTAGCCGTTGGCGAGCCCCCACACGCCGCCGGAGACGCCGACGTCGACGAAGTGGATCCCGCGCTCGCCGAGCTGCGCGGCGTGCCCCTTGTCGTCGCCGAAGTACGAGTTGCCGCCGTCGATGACGAGGTCGCCGGCACCGAGCAGACCCGCGAGCTCCTCGATCACGCCGTGCGTGACCTCACCGGCCGGGACCATGACCCAGACGATGCGGTCGCCCTCGGGCAGGGCGGCGACCAGGTCGGCCAGCGACGCGACGTCGGAGACCTCCGGGTTCCGGTCGTACCCCGTGACCTCGATCCCCGCGCGCCGCATCCGGTCGCGCATGTTCGCGCCCATCCTGCCCAGACCCACCAGGCCGATCCGCATCGCTCCACCTCTCGTCGCCCGCACGTCCCCCGCCCCTGCGAGCAGGTCCAGGACGTGGTGTTCGTCCGCCATTGTCCTGCGGCGTCGCCGCGTTGACGACCGATGCCGGTGCGTGGCCGGTCACACGGGCAGGGCCTCAGGAGGCGAAGCGGATGGGGACCAGCAGGTAGCGGTAGTCCTTGAGGTCCTCGCCCTCGAGCGACTCCTGGCCGGTGAACTCCACCGGCTTGTTCGGGTGCGTGAACGACAGCCTCACGAACGACGTGGTCAGCGCGCCGAGCCCGTCCAGCAGGAACTGCGGGTTGAAGGCCACGGCGATGTCCTCGCCGACCAGCGTGGCCTCGAGCGCCTCGGAGGCCTGCGCGTCGTCGCCCTGGCCGGCGTCGAGCACGACCTGGCCCTCGGTGAAGGTCAGGCGGATCGGGGTGTTGCGCTCGGCGACGAGCGCGACGCGCTTCGCCGCGTCCGCCAGGAGCTGCGTGTTGACCACGGCGTGGATGGGCGACTCGTCCGGGAACAGCCGCCGCACCGCCGGGTAGTCACCGTCGACCAGCAGCGAGGTCGTGTGGCGTCCGCCGGCCTCGAAGCCGATGAGGTCGACCCCCTGGCCGGTGGCGAGGCCGACGTTCACCGAGCCCGAGGCGCCGAGCGACTTCGCCGCGTCGGACAGGGTGCGGGCGCGGACGAGCGCGACGTCCGAGGCGTCCGGGAACGCGGGCTTCCACCGCATCTCCCGCAGCGCGAGGCGGTAGCGGTCGGTGGCGAGCAGGGTGACCTTCTCGCCCTCGATCTCCACGCGGACGCCCGTGAGCAGGGGGAGGGTGTCGTCCCGGCTGGCCGCGACGGTGACCTGGGCGACGGCGCGGGTGAGCTCGTCCCCGTCGACCGTGCCGGTGAGCGCCGGCATCGTCGGCAGCTGCGGGTAGTCCTCGACGGGCATCGTCAGGAGGGTGAAGCGGCTCGCGCCGCAGGTGACCGACACCTTGGTGCCGTCCAGGGACACGTCGACCGGCTTCGCGGGAAGGGCGCGGGAGATCTCGGCGAGGAGCCGCCCGGAGACCAGGACGGTGCCCGGCTCGCTGACGTCCGCGGGGATCTCCGAGCGCGCGGACACCTCGTAGTCGAAGCTCGCGAGCCGGAGGGTGCCGTCGGCGTCCGCCTCGATGCGGACACCGGCCAGGACGGGGACCGGGGGGCGGGTGGGCAGGCTGCGGGCGATCCACGTGACGGCTTCTGCGAGGACGTCGCGTTCGACGCGGAACTTCATGCCCCACCCTCTCGGTCGGGGGATCACAGGATCCCTGCTGTGCTGGTCGGTGCTCGGCGGCCCCCGGGGGCGTCGAGGGCGCTCAGGGGTCCCCCGAACACTACGCGAGGGACCAGGCCTCCGGTACCGACGAACGGGGGCTGTGGACGAACGTCGTGGGCCTCTGACGTTCGCCAGGACGGCACGGGAGAGCCGTGGTGACGGGCACCGACCGGCTCCGGCCGGAGCCCGGGTCGTCAGGGGGCGTCCTGACGACGGATCGGGGCACGTCGACGTCATCCCCAGGGCCCGTCGCGGTGCTCCGTGGCAGCTCCGTGGTCCCGGTGGGACGGGAGGGCGCTCGGACCGCCCGGCAGGGCACTGACGGGTTGTGGATCCTCTTCCTGGGTAACGGTCGTCGTCGTCTTCGCTTCTGTGGAACCTGGGGACGGTCGACGTCGTCGCAGGTCAGGCCCCGGAACGGGATGTGCACGAGCGCTGTGGACCCGCTGGGGACGGCGCAGGCGGACGGGGACGGAGCGGTCGTCGTCCTCCCGCGTCCCCAGAAACCGGAGGATGCGTCCACACGAACCCGGGGGGTCATCCACCGGTATCCACAGACTCGTCCACAGGTGTGAGTAATCGTCCCACCGCTCCTTCGTGCTCTGGTTGAGGCTGAGACACGGGACGTCCGTCCCAGGACGCACCGGACCCCCGCGCGGAGGTCCGGGCGGGGGTCCTGGCGGAGGAGGGGGCGACGGCTCAGCCGCGGCTCTCCTGCTTGATGCGGTTGGTCAGCTCGGTGACCTGGTTGAAGATCGAACGGCGCTCGGCCATGAGCTCGCGGATCTTCCGGTTGGCGTGCATGACGGTCGTGTGGTCGCGACCTCCGAAAGCCTGACCGATCTTCGGCAGCGACAGGTCGGTCAGCTCCCGGCACAGGTACATGGCGATCTGCCGCGCGGTCACCAGCACCCGTGACCGGGACGAGCCGCACAGGTCCTCGATGGTCAGGCCGAAGTACGCCGCGGTCTGGCCGATGACCGCCGTCGCGGTGATGTCCGCCTGGTCCTCGTCGGTGATGAGGTCCTTCAGGACGATCTCCGCCAGCGACAGGTCGACCTGCTGGCGGTTGAGGTTCGCGAACGCGGTCACCCGGATGAGCGCGCCCTCGAGCTCGCGGATGTTCGTGGAGATCTTCGACGCGATGTACTCCAGCACGTCGTCGGGGGCCTGCAGCTTGTCGTTCGCGGACTTCTTCCGCAGGATCGCGATCCGGGTCTCGAGGTCCGGCGGCTGCACGTCCGTGATGAGGCCCCACTCGAACCGCGACCGCATGCGGTCCTCGAAGCCGTTGAGCTGCTTCGGCGGCAGGTCGGACGTGATGACGACCTGCTTGTTCGCGTTGTGCAGGGTGTTGAACGTGTGGAAGAACTCCTCCATCGTCTGCTCTTTGCCCTGCAGGAACTGGATGTCGTCGATGAGCAGGACGTCCACCTCGCGGTAGCGGCGCTGGAACGCGCCGGCCTTGCCCTCGCCGATGGAGTTGATGAAGTCGTTGGTGAACTCCTCGGAGTTCACGTAGCGCACGCGCACCGAGGGGTAGAGGTTGCGCGCGTAGTGGCCGATCGCGTGCAGCAGGTGCGTCTTGCCGAGGCCGGAGTCGCCGTAGATGAACAGCGGGTTGTAGGCCTTGGCGGGCGCCTCGGCGACCGCCACCGCGGCCGCGTGCGCGAAGCGGTTGGACGAGCCGATGACGAAGGTCTCGAACAGGTACTTCGGGTTGAGACGGGCCGGCTCGACGCTCGGTGTGGGGCCGGCGGGCTCCCGGCGGAACGGCTCGGGCCGTGCGGGCTCCGGGGTGGTCACCTCGGCGGCCGACGCGAGGCCGGCTGCGGCGACGGGACCCGTGTCGCCGTCCTGGTCCGCGGTGCGGGCCGGGGGCGGACCCGCGGTGAGCGCCTCGCCGCCGCCGTCCAGCGACGGGTCGACGGTGATCGCGAACCGGGCCTCGCGGCCGAGCGCGCCGGCCAGCGCCTCCGTGACCTCCTGGCGGACGCGCGTCTCCAGGTAGTCCTTGGTGAGGTCGTTGCCGACGGCCAGCAGCATCGTGCCGTCCAGCAGGCCGAGCGGCTTGGCCAGCCGCACGAACGCCAGCTGGCGGGGGGTGATGTCCGGGCTCACCTCG
Organism: Cellulomonas sp. C5510; assembly: GCF_019797765.1. NCBI lineage: Bacteria > Bacillati > Actinomycetota > Actinomycetes > Micrococcales > Cellulomonadaceae > Cellulomonas > Cellulomonas sp. C5510. The sequence continues at coordinate 156 of NZ_CP081862.1, read as the reverse complement.
AGCTGCGCCATGGCGGCCGACCAGACCTGGCCCAGCTGATCGTCCTGTCCTGACACCTGTACCTCGTCGCTGCCGTCGTGAGTCGCGTGGTCGAGTGTCGCACGCCCAGTCCGTGCGTCCACAGACTTGTCCACACCTGTGGGTCACGCGGGTTCA